>NZ_RYYR01000001.1 GCF_003977595.1 Lysinibacillus antri
AGGCAAAATTAAAAATGAGTCCGGTACAATACCGAACCCATTTTGAGAAAGTTGCCTAATGAAATAACCGTGTCTAACTTTTAGGGGTCACTTCAAAAAGAGAGAAGTGGTCCAATGAGGGAAAAAAATTTACTCTTTGTTTCCTTTTCCTTTGTTTTCATTTTTATTTGATGCATTTTGTCCGTTTTGCTGTTTATTCTCATTTTTTTGCTCTTGTTTAACCGCTTGTTTTTCAGCTTGCTGTTGTTGCTTTTGAATACGATTTTCTTGAGCTTCGGCTTGTTTTAACTCAGCTTGTACTTGCTTTTCTGCTGCTTTTTCTTGTTGTTTCACAGCTTGCTCAGTTTTCTGCTCTTCACCTTTATTCACTTGTTCTATTTGTTTTGTTGTCGTTTGCGTCTGTTTAACTTCAGTTTTTTGAACTGGCGCTACTGAAGGTTTTTGTTCTTTAGCTGTCGGTTTCGTTTCAACAACTGCTGATGTTTTGGAAAGCGAATTTTCTTTCGTTACTTCCTCAACCACCACATCTTCTTTTGAAACATTCTCAGTAGTAGTTACAGTTTCAGTACTTGTTGTTTCACGCTTTTCTGTATTTGTTTCAACATCTGTTTCTGTCGTTTCCACTTGTTTCTTTTGTTGCTTCTTCTCTAATTGTGCTAACTTTTTCGTTACTTTTTTGTCTAGCTTTTCTTGGGCTTTTTCAATATTTTTAGCAATCGCTTCTTTTGCTGTTGGATTGCTAACTTTGTCAAGAACCGCCTGCAGAGCTAGAATATTAGCTGAGAACTTAGCAATCAGTGCTGCACGTTCTGTATCTTCTTTTGTCGCTACTTCCTCATTTTCCTCAGCTTCTTCAGTACTATCTTCTAGAACTGATTCATCTGTTTCTATTGCTTCTTCAGTTGTCCCAGTAGATTCTTCTGTTTCAATTTCTTCTGTAGATTCAACATCCTCTACTTGATCAAGAGCTAAAATTTGTTGTTCGATTGCCTTTTCTAAAGTTTCCTTCGCTAAATCCTCTTCGCCCGCAGCAAATAGTGCTTTTGCTTCAGCTATACGTTCTTCTGTTAAGGATAATAGCAAGTCTGCCTCTTTTTGATCATCAAATGTTAGTGCTAGTTTTATATTTTCAGCAAACTGTTTTAGGAAATAGAAAAAGTCCCCTGGTAATAAAGACGGTTCCTCTACAACTGTCTCTTCTTCACCAGATTCTTTCACGGTATTCTCATTAGTTTCCTGTACTTCAGAGGATTCTTCCTCTATCGTAGATTCAGTTTCCTCAGTTATAGGTAAATCTGTTTCAACCTCATCGTTTCTAGATTCTTCCTCAGTAGAAACAGTTGTTACTCCTTCTACAGCTTCCTGTTCGACTACTTCTTGTACTTGATCAAGATTTTCCTCACTCGCAAATGCTTGTGTTGACCCTAATGCCAAAGTTGCCGCAACTACACCTGTTGTAATTACATTTTTTACTTTTGCATTTAAATTAGACATAAAACGTCCCTCCAATTGCTTCATTTGGTAGCCCAGCCATCATAGTGAACCCGTAGATCTGTGACATTGCGTCTCTATTTTTCAATAGATTTGCCTTTTTCAAATGAGGAACAACTTTTTTCGTTCACTTCATTTATCTTAAATATAATTTAGTGATGCCCAAAATTCTATATATAATATTTTCCAACAGCATTATATAATTCTCTAGCTTTGAGTAAAAATACGTCACATGCCTAGATTCCACGATAAATTAAGAGACTCCCTTTTGAAGAAAGATCAATCAAAAGGGAGCCTTATTCAGCAGATTTAAGTTTAATTTTAAAAAATGGTTGATTGTTGTAATTTACGCTTACTATTAACTATAACTTTACAATTTAAAAATACCAATTAATATTAACGCAATTCCAGGTAGCAATGTGAGATTTTTCATCCATTCAATATTCGTTAACATCTTTCCAATTTTAATACCTGCTATAACAAAAATGGTACAAGAAATCGTAATCACAATAGAAAATAAAATTGGTGGTAAGTCGATTAAAGCTGCCCCAACTCCTGCTCCAAATGAGTCTAGCGATAAAGCTAAGCCCAAAAATAATGCTTCCATACTATTTATATTGCCGGATCGATTAAAATCCGCTTCCATAGGCTTTTTAAGGATTTTAATGATGATTGCGAATGATTTAATTTCAAATTTAATAACTTTGTAATCTAATTGGTCTTCTAATTTAGCTTTTTGTGAAGTGAAAAACTGGTAAAGAACCCAAATGCCTATCCCAATTAGTATAATCCCGCCAAGTCTTTCTGCAGCTTCATGAGAAATAAACTGTTCAATAATCGTACCAATGATCATCGCAAGCAATAACACAAGAAATGTACATGTTGAAATAATGATTAATGATTTAAAAGGAATCGTAACTTTTCGCATTCCATAAGTTAATCCTACTGTAAAACTATCAAGACTTACTACAAATCCTAAAAGCAATAAAGAAAGTAATTCCCCCATTATATACTCCTTTCAGTCAATCACCTCCTTATCATATGAACTAGGGCTGCAAGATGACATTTTTAGTTCTGCTCATGTACGAGTTTTAGAATTTTATTTACGTACATAAAAAAATCGCAACTACTTTAATCAGCAGTTGCGATTTTTATTCTTATAATCGAATTGTCCAACCAAACGTATCTTCAATTTTGCCTGTTTGGATGCCCGTTAGTGTATCATAAAGCATTTGTGAAACCTCACCAATTTCACCTTTATTAATGCTCATGTGTTCGTCTAAATATTTTAACTCACCTACTGGAGAAATTACGGCAGCTGTCCCTGTACCGAACACTTCTTCTAACATACCATTGCGGTGAGCCTCTACTACTTCCTCAATGGAAATTCGACGCTCTTCAACTTGGATATTTTTAGATCTTAATACGTTAATCATTGAATCACGTGTAATACCTGGTAAAATACTTCCGTTTAATTCTGGCGTTACCACTGTACCATTGATTTTAAAGAAGATGTTCATGCTTCCTACTTCTTCTACATAACGGTTTTCTCTACCGTCTAACCATAACGTTTGAGAGTAACCTTCTCTGTCTGCAATTTCTTGCCCTTTTAAAGCACTTGCATAGTTTCCACCTGTTTTTGCTTCACCAGTACCGCCTTTTACAGCACGAACAAATTGTTCTTCTACCATAATTTTTACTGGATTAATTCCTTCTTTATAGTAGGAACCAGATGGAGACATAATGATGATAAATTTATAGTTTTTCGCAGGATGCACACCTAAATGCTGCTCTGTCGCAATAATAAATGGACGGATATATAAAGAAGTACCTGGTGCACTTGGAACCCACTCACGGTCTACATTTACTAATTGCTTTAATGCTTCAAGTGCATATTCTTCATCAATTTTTGGAATACACATACGATCATTTGAATTATTTAAACGGGCAAAGTTGCGGTCTGCACGGAATAATAAAATATCGTTATCCACTGTTACATAAGCTTTTAATCCTTCAAATACCGATTGTCCATAATGGAAAATCATTGCGGAAGGCTCTAAAGAAATCGGTTGGTACGGAATAATACGTCCATCATGCCAGCCAATGCCTTCTGTATAATCTAAAACAAACATATGGTCAGTGAAATAATGGCCAAAACCTAATTGGTCAGGAGCTGGCTTTTCTTTTGGGTTCGTTGTTAATTGTGTCGTAATGTCTAACATGGTATAGCCTCCAATTTATTAAATGAATATTCGAAAAAATAAGTCTACTTTTTCGTATGTATTATATAAAAAAAGTTACTCTTCCATTTTACTTTAAAACTCGAAATAAAACATCATCTATTCATACGAATATTGCAAATTTTAGCTCAATAACGATTTTGGCCAAAGACAAAATTAAAAACGCTTTGACCACTCAAAGCGTTTTCACCTTATAACGGAAGTAATTCTACTGTCTCTTTTGCTTCTAACTCTGAAATCATTTGGATCCATTCAGCTGGCTTGTTTGGTAGCACCGCATAGTAATCCTTTAAGAAACTTGTGACTAAGTCCGTTGGTATGTCTGTAATTTGCTCATCTGTTGGTAAAAAACAAAAATCGAGTCCTTTTACGGCTTCACCATCATTTTTCCAAGATGGGTGGACATATGGAAAATTGATTCGTTTATATCCTAGGTGTGATAACACTTCTCGACGGACAAATGGGTTCATCGGCTTCACGCCACCAAAATCGAAATCTTCTCGTTCATAAGGATCATAAATTTCAGCAAACATCCCAAATAATACTTTTCCATTGGCATGGGCAAGCTCTTGCAAGTCTTTTTCGCGATTTTTTGCTAAAAAGCGCCCAATAGATAACCCCGGTTGACCAATAATCGTAAAGTCCGTCATGGCAATATTCCACTGTGGATAATAACGATATTCGGTTGCCCCCACCACTTCTTCTTCATGAACTGCTACAAATACACGAATACTTGGATCTTCAAGAGGTCCCTTCCATAGTTCAAACTCTAAAACTTCTTCAGGTGGAAACACTTTTCCTAGTAATTGATGCATACGCCCAAATAGTGGATCATCAATCGATGTGACTCGAATATACTCCATCTCTATCTCTCCTTAAACAAGAAAATTTCTACCACATTCGTATTTTATCATTAAAAAAAAGAAAGTTATTCCCTATTTGCTCAAAAAAGGAAACGTCCGAAAATTTATTTTGGGACGTCTCCTTTGCGACGAGGATAGTGACAATTTATTGTTACTACCGCAGGAGCAAAAATTTTTAGCGATAGTTTATCGTTAAGAGCGTAGATGTCTAAAAAGTGTAGTGCTTTCTGGACATCTACGCTAGAACTTGTACTTTAATGATAGATTTTCAATATCAATCATCGCCTTGAATTGCTTTAACCCATTCATTCCAAGGATTCCATCTAAATCGAAGCCATAATCCATTGCACCGACTTCAATCGGCAAATTATAAATGATTTTGTCGCCTATTTTGATTGAATCGACCTGTTTTGAATAGACTAACTCGTAACCGCCAATTCCGCATATTCGATACACAGGATCTTTATCTTCTCCTACAATACCAATCGTCGCTGCTACATCTGCAGAAATTAAGGTACTCGCTGAACCTGTATCAATTAAAACTCGGCGTAATTTTAACGTTTTCCCTTTAAACATGATTTCCATGTCCGTTAATAATAATCCTCGATCTAGGACCAATTGATGCATGAAGTCACCACCAAAGTGCGATTTCCACCAATATATGCTTGTCCTTCACAGAATATTTATTTCATGTGATGTGGATATAACACAGGGTCTAAATCGTGCAAATAAGGGATGTTTTTTCGAACTTGCTTTATATCTTGTAGGTTTATATCACATAGAAGAATTTCTTCTTTTAAACGTGCAGCTTCACGAACAATTACCCCTTTTGGATGAATTAATTTCGATTTCCCAAAGCTATTTTCACCCACTGCATTGACCCCTAATACAAAAACCGTGTTATCGACAGCTCTTGCAGGGAGTTGTACGTCCCATCTTTTTTCGGATGAAAAACTAAAAATGGATGGAATGATAATGAGCTCTGCCCCTGCTAAAGCTAAAATTCGGCTTGTTTCAGGAAACTCCATATCATAACAAATGAGCGTTCCTAACTTACCAACTGACGTTTGAATTGGTTCAAATCGTAGTTCTCCTGGTTGAAAATAGAGCTTCTCTTTATTCCAAAGAAAGGATTTATGATAAACTTGCAACACTTCCCCTGTTTTTTCAATGACTGCCAGTGCAATAAACAGATCTGCATCTTGCTTATCAATAAACGGTACGACGAGGACCACTTCATATTTTTTGGCCATGTCACAAAATCGTTCCACAATCTCTTTCGTTTTCGGTTGCAACTTCATGAAACTTTCTTTAGATAAATGATAGCCTGTTGACCATAGCTCAGGTAAAACAATTAGTTGTGCCCCTTTATGAATCGCATCCAGGACGAATTTTTCACCATTTTTTTGATTTTTTTCAATTTGTCCTGATATTGTTCGCATTTGAATTGCCGCTACTTTCATGCAAGACCTCTTCTCCTTTTTTATACTACATACCCTTCTTATTTTTATCTGAATACAAGTCAACATATAGCTTTCCTTGTGCATCTATTTGCGCTAAAAACACGTCATGAACTGACATCGCTCCAAATTTCTTTAATTCCTCTTGAAGCCAGTTCTCGGTATAGCCAGCGATTTCTAGGTTTCTAGTTAAGACATGCCCATCCATGATTAATAAACTCGGCGCATGTTCAAACATTACTTTTAATCCGAGCATACGCGGCGTGATCGGTTCAACATCTGATTTTTTCATTACACTTAATTCACCATTTGTCTCAAGAATGGCCATTTCAACATCTTCCAATTTAAAAATACCTTCTTCTCTTAATAACATCATCAATTCGTCTATGGTAATTTTATTTTCCTTCATGATCTCTTCAAATACGTTTCCATTACGAATGAGAATGGAGGGTTTTCCATCTGTTAATTTGATTAATTTTCTTGATTTTAATCCTAAATAGCTGAGGATTATTGGTGCTATCCCCCAAACTAACAGAGCTGCTAGCCCATCTACTAGTTGAATATTTTTATCGATAGATATGGTTGCTGCAATCGATCCAACTGTAATGCCTACTACATAATCAAAAAAAGTTAAATGTGAAAGTTGTTTTTTGCCCATGATCCTTGTTAAGACAAGTAAAAAAAGAAAAGCTATCGCGGATCGTAATGCGATTAATAATAGCTCTGGCATAAAAATCCTCCAAAATTCATTCACGGTATTATGTAGTATTATGTAAATTTGAAAGTTTATACTATTGCAGTGAACGGCACGGTTATAGGGTTCTTTTGCAAAATGAAGAGACATATTTCGATTCGATAAAGAATTTTTTTAGCTTTTATTTGTGAAAAATTTGTAAAACATTATGTAATCGTGTTCATTATGAACAATATGTGAAATCATTCACGAACTATATCATTTTCATTTTTTTAGGTGTACAATGGTCTCAAGTTGATATATAACACAGATGAAACAAAGATGAAATATCGTTTTGTGTTATATAACAAAAAGTACAAATTTGAGGAGAGAATGAAAATGTGGGTAGTGACAATCTTTGAAAAAAACAATTGGCGTAGTTTTGAATTTATTAGCAAAAGTGAAGCAAATAAAAAACTGGCTAGTGTCAAAGGATCTGCTATTCTTTCCTATACAAAATAACGAGTTAAATATGAAATGTGAAGCTAACAACCCTTGTATTGATGATAAAAAAATAAATTTTCCGGAGGCGACCACCATGTGGGTACTAACAATATTTGAAAAAGACACTTACCGTATGTTCCAATTCGATACAAAAGAAGAAGCTGAAAAAGCTCTAAAAGCGACAGACAAACCAGCAATCATTTCTTACACAACATTAACATTAGCTGCATAAAACGTAAGAAGCCGTTCACTTAAAAATGTGAACGGCTTTTTCTTTGGAAATGATTGCATATTTACCCTACTATTTTGTATTCGTAAATCCGCCATCAATTCGAATCACTTCTCCATTAATATACTCTGCTTTGGAAGTTAGTAAAAATGTGACAAGTTCTGCTACCTCTTCTGGAGTTCCTAATCGTTTTTGAGGAATCCCTCTTGTGGCATTTTCTTTCATCGCTGGGTTCGCTTCATAAAACGACTTAACCATTGGCGTTTCAGTTGGCCCAGGTGCAATGGCATTTACCCGTAAGCCATTTTTTGCGTATTCCGCTACCATACTTTTTGTCATTCCTACAATGCCGTGTTTCGTCGCCGCATACGTGACAACGGAATCTTGTCCAATTACGCCTGCACTTGAAGCGGTATTGACAATCGCCCCTCCACCATTTTTCAACATGACCTCTGCTACATAACGCATCCCATATAGAGCACCCATTAAATTAATCCCTACAATTTGGTCAATTTCATCTGTTGTCGTCTCTAAGAAAAACTTCCCGCTACCTGATATCCCGGCATTATTAAAGAAGTAATCAATTTTACCAAAGTGCTCAACAGTTTGATCAACATAATTTTTCACTTCTTCTTTTTTTGAAACATCTGCCTTGATGAAAATAGCATCTACCCCTATTTTTTTCACCATTTCAACAGTTTCATTTCCACCCTTTTCACTCACATCTACCACTACAATATTTACATCCTCTTGTGCTAATCTAACAGCTGTTGCCTGTCCTAACCCACTACCTGCACCTGTGATGATTGCGACTTTTCTCATATGAACGGTCCCTCCAAAATAAGTAATCAAATTTCGTAGTTAGTATGGACAAATAAGATGAAACATAATAAGACCATTCACATTGTAAACTCGATATACAATTCTATCTCTATCTTTTCGTATATTTTCGAACATTCTTACAACTCTATTGACAAATATCCAATTTTATTGCATATTAAATGAAAATTAACAATTAGCGTAACGAAGAATAGTATGTGATTCCCCTTTTGACAAGAGAGCGATGTTCATCGGCTGCAAGGCATCGTACAAACAGGCTCACAGAACCTACTTCGCCAGCTTCTAGCAAAACTAGACGCAGACTCAAGCGTTATGAGAAAGAGTGGGATTGACTATTCAATCCAATCTAGGTGGTACCACGGAAAAGTAGCCTTTTTCGCCCTAATTATAGGGTGAGAAAGGCTTTTTTATTTTGTACCTCAACTTTCTAGGGGGATATATGATGGAAAAAAAACGAATCGTTGTAAAAATTGGTAGTAGTTCATTGACCAATTCAAAAGGCGAAATAGATCACGACAAATTACAAGATCATATACAGGCACTTGCGACGTTAAAGCATCAAGGCCATGACGTGCTACTCGTCTCATCAGGCGCTGTAGCTGCAGGATTTCGAAAGCTCGGCTACCCTTCTCGACCTGTCACATTAAAAGGAAAACAAGCAGCCGCAGCAGTTGGCCAAAGTTTATTAATTCAATATTATTCCGAACAATTTCATGCACATCAACTAACGGCCGCGCAAATATTACTGACACGCACGGACTTTTCGAAAAAAGATCGTTATAAAAATGCCTATGCCACGTTTACAGAATTATTAGAGCGTAATATTATTCCGATTATTAACGAGAACGATACGGTATCCGTGACGGAGCTTACATTTGGAGATAATGACATGTTATCAGCATTAGTGAGTGGCCTAGTACATGCGGACAATTTGATTATTTTAACAGATATCAATGGGTTATATGATGACAACCCGATGAAAAACCCAGATGCCAAACGAATCGACCATATTTCTGAAATTACAGAAGAAATGTTACAGTTCGCTTCAGGCGCTGGCTCTAAAGTTGGAACTGGAGGCATGCAATCGAAGTTACTCGCTGCCCGCACTGCCCTTCAATCGGGGGTAAAAGTATTTATTGGAACTGGTCATGGCGCGAATAAATTGGTTGATATTTTAGAAGGTCACGGGGATGGAACCTATGTATCTTGTGACAATTTAGGTATTTTACCAAATCAAAAGCAATGGATTAACATTACCGAAGTCTCTGGAAAACTTTATATCGATGAAGGCGCAAAACAGGCAATCCTTTCAAATGGAAAAAGTCTCTTACCAGCAGGCATCTATGAAATCGAAGGAGAATTTACTAAAGGTGATGTTGTAGAAGTTTATGATGATACAAATCTCTTAGGGCGCGGTGAGGTGATGTATTCCAGTGAAGAATTGGCACATGCCCTTGGGAAACGTTCCGATGAGATTGCAGTCAAATCCATCGAAGTCATTCATCGCGACAAATGGGTAAAAGCTTAATAATTTACTATACATTGGAGGAAATGATTATGACAAACATAGCGACAGAAAGTGAAGTTCGAGTAAAAGGGAAACTAGCCAAGCAAGCAAGTTACGTCATGAATGTGAAAACAACGGAAGAAAAAAATGATGCCCTATTAAAAATTTCAGCTCAACTAATTGAAGATCAAAACAAAATCATTGAAGAAAATAAAAAGGATTTAGTCAATGGAAAAGAAAAAGGTTTACCTGATTCTACATTAGACCGGATTATGCTAAACGAAACACGCATCCAAGCCATGGCTGATGCAATTAAAGAATTAATCGCTCTAGAAGATCCAGTTGGCGAGCTTTTAGAATCCACGACAAAGGACAATGGATTGCTTATTGAAAAACGTCGTGTGCCAATTGGTGTAATCGGCATGATTTATGAAGCGCGTCCAAATGTAACAATCGATGCAGCTACACTTAGTTTAAAAACAGGTAATGCAGTCATTTTACGAGGAAGTTCATCCGCAAAACATTCTAATATGGAGCTCGTTGCGACAATTCATCGTGCATTAGCAAAAACGAATCTTCCATTAGAAGCGGTGCAATTAATAGAAGATACTTCCCATGAAACAGCAAAGGAACTATTCAATTTAAATGAATATTTAGATGTGTTAATTCCACGTGGAGGAAAAGCATTAATTGATTTAGTCGTTCGCGAATCGTCCGTTCCGGTTTTAGAAACGGGTGCAGGAAATTGCCATGTGTATGTGGATGAAACAGCAAACTATGAAATGGCGACAAAAATTATTATTAATGCCAAAACACAGCGTCCTTCTGTATGTAATGCGATGGAAAGTTTATTAATTCAACGTAATTGGTTTGAAGGTAATGGTGAAAAATTATTAAATGAATTGAATACACTAGATATAAAAATTATTGGGGACGAAAGCGTTTGTTCGGTATCACCTGCTGCGACTCTTGCAACAGAGGAAGATTATGCAACAGAGTTTTTAAGCTTAACAATGAGTGTGAAAATTGTTGAAAATGTAATGGAGGCGATTGAACACATTAATATTTACGGCACTAATCACTCAGAAGCCATTATTACGGAAGATGCCATTGCAGCACAAACTTTCTTAACAGGCGTTGACGCTGCGGCGGTTTACCATAACGCATCGACACGTTTTACAGACGGTTTTGAATATGGCTACGGGGCTGAAATCGGAATCAGTACACAAAAATTACATGCACGCGGTCCAATGGGGTTACCTGCATTAACGTCAACGAAATACTTTATCCATGGCAATGGGCAAATTCGAGGATAAGAATCTATAGGATTGTCTAATAAGTTCTTTTTAACCTTCTATACTAATATATACTCATGAAGTTTCAAAAAAGGTTGACCTAGTGAGCGGACTAAGCACACAAGCCGCAAAGCCACGTTGTCCGTGTCTTTACGACTTGTCTTAGGGGCCAACACGATGTTGGTCATGGTGACAATGCCACACGATGTGGCATTGTCACCGGCTTTGTGTAAGGTCCGCTCACATAGAATAAATCTTACTACTCTTTCATGATTTAGTACGCGGCTTACAGTGGTAGGCCGCGTTTTCTTAATTTATATCATACTACTGGTGTATTCAAATTTTCACTGGATTGTACATTTACCTCTTTTAGTTTTATCCATAGACACATAGTACAAAAAAAGTAACGATTAACATATTATTAAGGAATATCAATCGCCAACTTATTGGTTGTTCTTTGTACCAACTTCCAAGAATTGAGTATATGGTAATAAGGATCATAAATGTGAGCAATATATAACCAAAATGTACTGTCCCAATAATATTGTCTAAAAAATTAATGAATATAACGCCAATGATGCTTCCGATTACATGAATAAACCGTGGTACTTGCTCTTCCTCATCATACATTGATTTTTCTTTCTTATCCATAAACCTTGCAAGGAAAATAAATACTACAAAATAAACGGCAATTCGGATCCATTTGCCTTTACTAATTTGTTTTTGTGACCAAATGGTATCCGATAAATCTATCATCTGTTCCCATTCTTCTAAAGACAGTGCATATTTCGTTTTTGCGACAGGATCATATAAGTAATTTATGTGGTTCGGTACGTCCCCTTCTGAAGCCTGTTTTAAATAAAGCTCACTCCCATTGTCAAAAACAAAATGAAGATCCTTTATAGCGTACTGCTCTTCTATTGCGCCATCCCAAGGAACCGCATTTGCTTTTGCATTTAGAAGAATCGACATAATACCATGAAACAATTGTTGGTCTGTCGATGTTCGTTTCATAAAATAAAAAGGAGAAGTTAAATTTAAATTTCGATTTGGTTGCTGATTTTCTAATACTATGACTTTTTGAATGTTTGTACCTGGATCGATTTCACCAAAAGATAAAGTATCTTGTTGATTATTAATGGTTGGCGATACGAAGAATGTAGCAAGTAAGACGATGAAGATTGCACATGCACTTACGGAAATCGCACGATATGTCCAATTGGAAGTTCTTTTCTTACGTTCTACCTTTTGTTGGATCATTTGCTTCGTATGCTCTTTCATACTTTTGGAACGCTCTGATCGCAATATGCCCTTTAATTGCTCATCTAAATCATTCATCTTCGTCCCCTCCTCCTAAAAGTTGTCTTAACGCTTTCATCCCACGTTCCGTACAATTTTTTACTTTCGATTCGTTCCATCCTAATATTTTTGCGGTCTCTTTAATCGTTAACCCCTCAATCTTTCGTAACACAATGGCCTCGCGATAGTCCATTTTCACTTTTTGGAGTGCCTCATATAATCGCTTTGACTCCTCATTTTGTTCGAGCCATTTTTCTGGTGTAAAGGACTCCTCTTTCGTATCATATTTTGCTGTAAAAGGTAAAAAGGAAATGATTCTTTTTCTGCGATAGTAATCATAGGTGAGGTTCCGTGCAATTTTCATTAACCACGTTAACGTACTCGCATCATTTCGAAAGGTATGTTGAGATTGAATGGCTTTTATAAATGTCTCTTGCGTTAAATCTTCTGCTAGTTCAGCATGTCCTACGAGAAAATATATGTATTGATAAATACGATCACTATGTAAGTCATATTGTTGTTCAAAAATGAATGCCAAATAGTTCACCTCCACTTATATAGACGATTATGTTCCGAATATGACTCACTGGCTATGAAAATTTTTACAAAAAAATAAGCACTTGTCTGTTCACAAGTACTTTTTACGTTAAAAAGTAGCACTACATGAAGTTCATAGTGCTACTAGTTTAAAGTATACATATAAAATGATCCTCGGTTACACTTCATGCAAAGATTTAATATGTTGAATGTTAAGAAGCACTGTATTTCCTCTTGCCGTCCGAAGTTCAACCATCTTACCATGGATTTGAACTAATTTTCCAATGTGATGTGTATGTTCACCAAGATTAAAAATGACAAGTTTGTTCACCATACTAGCAATTAGCGCTTCAAAGTGACTTACTCTGGAATTTTTTGATCCCATTTGCAAATCGACTGTTGAATGGTCATATGGTTTTTTTTGCTCTGGATAAGGGATTAACCATTTTAAATGTTGTTTTGAGATGTATATTGTTTTATAAATCGGTGAGTGGAAAATAAAATAATCACTCATAACAGTATCAATGAGTCCATGTATTGGTTGCCTATTTGCGACATAAATTTCGGTATAAATCCCTTGAGATTGTGTGAGCATCTCGTCTAATGTTAACTCTTTTTGATTGTCGGCTTCAAGAAAACTTGGTAGGGTTAAAGGCATCTGTATATTTTCGCCTTCATTTTGAGCAACTGTAATATTTTCAACATGTATCATTGGAATGTAAATAAAATCTTTACCATCAAATAGTACAAGTATCTCTTTGCTTGAATCGATTAACGATCCCCTGAAGTATGATTTGCCTGCTAAGTCCACTTTTATAGTTTCTTGTTTGAATTGACTAAATATCTTGTTCAAATTCCCCCTCCTATCTACTTAAAGAGTTCATTTAATAAAAGAAGGTTTTGTGAGCTTATCTACGACGTCTTCTTCTGCCGTTTCCATCATTGTTGTTATTATCTTCGTTGTTTTCTTCATTGTCATTGTTTCCTACTCCCATTCCAGTGCTCATATTGCGGATGTGGAATACGGAAACATGAATGATTTCTTCTTTGTTGATGATTGTAATATAATCGTCATTTACTTCATCCAGTACACCTTCTAATTTTTCTGGGTTAATTTTTACCCAACGTTTGCAAAATTGACTAATCACTGATAAGAAATCAGGTTTGTTAAACGCTTCAAGATTGTCTGGACCTCTATCATCATCCATTCCATCTTTTGAATCATGTGTAATACTTTTTACGTGATGCGTTTTATAAATTACAACACCGTCTTTTTTCGTCATTATTACAAAGAAATCTGAACCTGCATATAACAATCTACCTACAGCCGAATGTGGGCCACCACGGTCGACTCTAATTACCTGACCTACTAAGTGACTAAGTAGTTCTTGATTCATATCGACATAAACCTCCTATTTGTATTGTCTTGCTCAATATATGTGCTTTTTAACTAGAATGAAATGTCAAAGGCCTAGTTTATTAAAAATAACTGCCTTATTATGCTACGATTGCAAAACAATAAGAATAAAAAAAATAAAAGTAGTACAAACCAAAGATGATTTGTACTACTTAAATAATATATTCGCCATTCGACAGATGGTTCCAAATAGAGGGGATTACCTATTTAGTTTGTTGATTCAGTATATTGAATATTTACAACTTCCTCTGTTTGATTATTAAAGGTAATGTCGACAAACACACCGAATTCCCGATTGTCTTCTGCTCGTAACCATAATTTAAATTTTTCTACAGAAGTAACAGATCCAGTTTCACGACCGATGTGTAAATAATCAATAACATCTGCTGATGGATACTTCGCCATTACTTCTTGCATTGCTAGCCTTCCCCATTTAGCATAAGCAGGAGTAGGCTTTTGTTCAAGCTCCTGTGCAGTTACCGTTTCTTCACTTGGAGGAGTCGTCAAAATTTTTCCGACTACAACTGTACTTAGTATAAGCATGGCGGAAACTACAATTTTCCCTTTCACAACATGACCTCCTTTTCGTTAGTGTTTTCTGAACAAAGGAGGTTATTCGGAAATGACGTATGTATATATTAACAATAGAAGAAATTCGTTATCAGGAAATATTTATCGTGTTCATAACTCGTTCGAAAGTTGTGTAAACATAAAAACCCGCCTCGCGACCCCGAGACGGGTTTATGTAACTTTATGTTACCCAATGGCATGGATTCTAAATAAAGTTGTTCTTTTATCCACTTACCCTCTGGCTAATGAATAAAAGGCGACTTCTATTGTGTATCTCTGTACAACATTAATAGATAGCATCTATGCTAAATCCTAAATTTTAGGTTAAAGCCCTTTATTAAACTAAGCTTTTTGCTTTTTCGATTTGTAAACGCACTTGATCAAATCCTGTGCCACCTAGTGAATGGCGACGACGAACTGCCGCTTCAGGTTTTAACACATCATATACGTCACTGTCTAAAAGCTCGCTTTCTTTTTTCATATCTTCAAGTGGTAAATCGAGTAAGAAGATCCCACGTTGAATACACGTGAATACAAGTTTCCCTGTAACTTCATGCGCTTCACGGAATGGCATACCTTTTGTTGCCAAGTAATCCGCAAGTTCTGTTGCGTTAGAGAAATCACTGTGAACAGCTGTATGAAGACGTTTAGTATTTACCGTCATCGTACGAACCATACCTTCAAAGATTTTTAATGCACCAAGAATCGTTTGAACCGTATCAAACATACCTTCTTTATCTTCCTGCATATCTTTGTTATACGTTAAAGGCGTCCCCTTTAATACTGTTAACAAGCCCATTAGGTTTCCATATACGCGACCAGTCTTGCCACGAATTAGTTCTGCCATATCTGGGTTTTTCTTTTGAGGCATTATGGATGAACCTGTTGAAAAGGCATCATCTAACTCAATGAACTTAAATTCATCTGTTGACCAAATGATAATTTCTTCAGCAAAACGTGATAAATGTGTCATTAATAAAGATGAGTTAGCAAGGAACTCGACTACAAAATCACGATCACTCACAGCATCCATGGAATTTAAATAAACTTTACTAAAGCCAAGTAATTCCGCTGATTTTTCACGATCAATCGGGAAAGTCGTGCCAGCCATTGCACCTGCACCTAATGGTAGGATGTCGATACGTTTCATGGATTCATTAAAACGTTCTTTGTCACGCTCTAGCATCCAGAAATACGCCATTAAATGATGGGCAAAGCTAATTGGTTGTGCACGTTGTAAATGCGTATAGCCAGGAGCAATTGTTTCAACATGTTGCTCTGCCTGACCGATAATCGTTCTTTGGAAAGTTTCGATTAATTCGACAACTTCAACGACACGCTTTTTCAAAAATAAGTGCACGTCTGTTGCAACCTGGTCATTACGGCTACGACCAGTATGAAGTTTCCCTCCTACTGGACCTATAATATCCGTTAACATTTTTTCTAAATTTAAATGGATGTCTTCGTTCGCCACACTAAACTCGAGCTCTCCAGCCTCTGCTTTAATTTTCAGCTCAGCTAAGCCTCCTAGAATTTGCTCTACCTCTGTAGATGATAAAATTCCTTGAGCACCTAACATTGTTACGTGTGCAACACTGCCTTCGATATCTTCCATTACTAATTGTTGATCAAAACCAATGGAAGCTCCAAATTCATCAACCCAACTTTCTGCTGACTTTTGGAAACGTCCACCCCATAATTTTGTCATACGACACACCTTACCTTATGCTACCAATCAGTGGAGATTCAATACCCCACTGATTGAAGTTTCACTTTATTTTTTAGTTCCAACTGGTTGTTGTTTCGCTACTTCTGAAGCTACTACTGTTGGAAGTCCCCATAACTCGATAAATCCTACAGCAGATGCATGGTTGAATTGGTCTGCTTTTGAGTAAGTTGCTAATTCTTCAGAGTATAAAGAATTTGGCGATTTACGTCCTTCAACAATTGCATGACCTTTGTAAAGTTTTACACGAACTGTACCGTTTACGTACTTTTGTGTTTCTTTTAAGAATGCTTCTAGTGCAGTACGGATTGGGTTGAACCATAAACCGTTATATATAATTTCAGATAATTTGTGTTCAATAATTGGTTTGAAATGAGCTAGCTCTTTAACTAATGTAATATCTTCTAATTCTTTATGAGCAGTTAAAAGTACTTTTGCTCCTGGAATTTCGTACACTTCACGAGATTTAATACCAACTAGACGGTTTTCTACGTGGTCGATACGTCCTACACCGTGAGCACCTGCAACTTTATTTAATTCTTGAATTAAGTCTGCAAGTTTCATTTCTTCACCATTTAATGAAACTGGTTTACCTTCTACAAACTCGATTTCTACATATTCTGCAGCATCAGGAGCATTTTCTACAGAAACCGTTAAACCGTATGCTTCTTCTGGTGGTGCTACCCATGGATCTTCCATTACGCCTGCTTCATTTGCACGACCCCATAAGTTTTGGTCAATTGAGAATGGTGAATCGATTGTCGCTGGAATTGGAACACCGTGTTTTGCAGCGTATTCGATTTCCTCATCACGGCTCCAACCCCACTCACGTACTGGAGCTAATACTTCTAAATCTGGATTTAATGCTTTAATTGAAACTTCGAAACGAACTTGGTCATTCCCTTTACCAGTACAACCGTGCGCTACAGCATCCGCATTTGTTTCGTTTGCAATTTCAACTAATTTTTTAGAAATTAATGGACGAGATAAAGCCGACACTAATGGATATTTTTGTTCATACCAAGTGTGTCCTTGTAGAGAAATTAATGCATAATCTTCAGCAAACTCATCTTTTGCGTCGATCATGTATGATTCCACTGCACCTACTTGAAGTGCTTTATTTTTAATGAATTCAAGGTCTTTTCCTTCACCAACATCTAAACACACAGCAATTACGTCCCAACCTTGTTCCTTTAACCAAGGAATTGCTACAGATGTATCAAGACCGCCTGAATATGCTAAAACTACTTTTTTATTTGCCATAATATTGAAAGCCTCCGATGTTCATTTATGTATTTTTATTCATCAAGTTAAAAGTTTATACACGAATAGTACCATGGAATAAAAATAAATACAAGTGTATTTTTATAAAAAAATTCATTGTTTTACACTTAGGAACGATATGCGCTTTCTGTTCCCTCGTTTATGTATTATTTTTTATTAAAGAAACCGCTTCCAAGCTTTTCCACCCATCTTGGAGCTACCGCATAAAGTTTGCTTGTTAATGACATAATACGTGGTAAATTTACTTCCCTTACTGGTTTATCAATAGTTTTCATCACTTCATTTGCAACCTTTTCCGGGTTTAATAAAAATCGTTCCATGGACTTTCGGTACGTGTTTGTAGCATCTGCTTTTTGTAAAAATGGCGTATCGATTGGTCCTGGATACACCGTTGTAACGTCAATATTAAAGGGAGCTAGTTCCATTCTAAGTCCATTCGTATAGCCTGTAATGGCATGCTTCGTCGCTGCATAAACACTCGCTTTTTTGGTAGCTACCTTTCCTGCCTGAGATCCAATAAAAATTAGATGACCAAATTGTTGTTCCATCATCTTTGTTGAAATTCTTTTCGTTAAATAAAAGGGTGCACGTATGTTTACATCAATCATTGCATCAATTTCTTCATCTAATAGGTCAAATGCATTTTGAAATATTCCGACCCCAGCATTTAAAATGGCTACATTAATAATAGGAAGCTGACCACAAACGTTTTCGATCTCGTCTACATTGGATAAATCCGCTTTGAAAATATTCGCACCAAGTTGTTTTAATGCGTTCAATTCTGATTCGTTTCTGCCGGTTGCGTATACGGTATAGCCCTTTTTCAAACAATTTTCCGTCATAACGCGTCCAATACCACTTGTAGCCCCTGTAATAAATATCGTTTTATCTATCATGAAAACGTATATTCCTTTCTATCATGTTCATACTAAAAGTTATATTGTGCAAATTGTTAACATATATAAGAGCGTGCATAAAAAAAGTGACTCATATTCATTTTGAGTCACTCAGATACTTATTTTATACCAAGTATTTTAAACATATCATCTTTTGACAATAGGAAATCGGCTAATGTATAGCGATCCAACACTTGTAAATAGGCATTTAATGCTTCATTTAGAGCAAATTTCAACTGACAAACCGGAGAAATTTTGCACATATTATTGTCATTATCGAAACACTCAACGATATGGAAATCTTCTTCTGTATGTCGCACAACTTGGCCAATATTAATATCTTCTGGGTTTTGATTTAATCGAATTCCACCGCCACGGCCACGAATTGTTTCGATTAACCCTAGTTGTCCAAGATCATATGTAACCTTCATTAAATGGTTTTTTGATATATGATAAGTATCTGCAATCTCTTGTATTGTTGATAATCGATCTTGACCTTTTATACCAAGATAAAGTAATACACGCAACGAGTAGTCAGTATATAGAGTTAAGCGCATATTGCACACCACACTTTCTTTTTTTATTATAACATTTTTATTCCATTATTTTTATATAGACATTGAAATTTCACACAATCAACAAAGAAAAGCGAAAGCGATCTCGAGGCTTACGCTAGATACTGTTCTAACTCCAAAATTTATCCTGATGAACAAAAAGTTATTAAAAGATGTATTTGAAATACTACATTTGTGTCCATTTTGTTAAACATGTATTTTTCATATTGCTTTTATTCTTTTTCCAGCTTATAGTTATTTTTGTAAGCGTTATCTTAAATTTCAAATAATCAAAAGGACGTGATTTAAATGTTATCACAACAAACAATCGACATTATCAAATCAACTGTACCAGTATTAGAACAACATGGCGTAACAATCACAAAAACTTTCTACAAAAACATGCTTTCTAAAAACCCTGATTTATTAAACTACTTCAACCATGTTAACCAAAACCAAGGACGTCAACAAACAGCCCTTGCAAATTCTGTATATGCAGCAGCTGCTCATATTGATAACTTACAAGCAATTGTTCCAGCAGTTATGCTAATTGCACATAAACACCGTGCTCTAGGGATTTTACCAGAACATTACCCAATCGTTGGGGAAAACTTACTAGGTGCTATTAAAGAAGTACTTGGCGATGCAGCAACTGATGATATTATCAATGCATGGGCAGAAGCTTATGGTGTGATCGCTGATGTATTCATCTCTGTTGAGGAAGACTTATACCAAAAAGCAGAAGAAAATGGTGGATGGCGTTTATTTAAACCATTTAAAGTGGCGAAAAAAGTGGTGGAAAACGAACAAGTTACTTCATTCTATTTCACACCAGAAGATGGACAACCATTACCTGATTTCGAAGCAGGTCAATACATTACAGTACGTGTAAAACCTACAGGATCTCAGTATTATGCAAACCGTCATTACACAGTTTCTCAACCATCAAACAATAACGAATATGTGATCTCTGTTAAACGTGAAGACGAAAACAGTCCAGCAGGTGTTGTATCAACGTTCCTTCATAACGAAGTAAATGAAGGCGATACAGTAGAATTAAGTGCTCCAGCAGGTGATTTCACATTACAAGAAGGAAACAACCCTGTATTATTCGTAAGTGGTGGTATTGGAGTAACTCCATTAAATGCAATGCTTCAAACAATGGAGCTTGGTCGCAATGTAACATTCTATCAATCTGCACGCAACGAGCAATCTGTTGCTTTCAAAGAGCAAATTGAAAAGAAAATTAACGAATTAAACGGCACATACAGAGTTCACTATTCGGATGCACAAGGCTATGTAACAAAAGAAGACTTAGCACCATACATCCAACCAAATACAGAAGTTTACGTTTGTGGTCCAGCACCATTTATGGAATCAGTGATTTCAATTGCAAAAGACTTAAATGTAGCAAACGAAAACATTCATTACGAATTCTTTGGTCCTTTAATGACTGTCAAAGCATTAGCGAACGCCTAATAATGCAACTCTTACAATGACTGACTAAATCAATCAAACACTTTAAAACCATTGGATATACCCTATCACAGTAAAAATATTAGCCCCATAGCTTTGGTTCACCCACCTAGCTATGGGGTTTCTTTATTCCATATGTTACCGCCAATAAACTTGGACACCGTCGACAACTTTTAATTGAACTTTGCCCTCTTGTTCTAAACAATCTAAATAGCCAATTGTTTTAGACAATGTTAAGCCTAGTTGGGATTTGAATACTTGTGCATACAATTCGGTTGTCAGTTCCATTACAGTTTTTGGCTTTGTTAATAGTTCTAACACTTGGTTTGATCGATGTTTATCTTTAGCTATTCGATTTTCAATTAACTGATCAATACGAATAATATCATTACCATGACCTGTATAAATTTTTCGAATATTTAGCTGTTGAAGCAATTGCAAGGACTGATGATATTGTACAAGTGATTTCGGACGTTTTTTAGATAAATCAATAGGTGGTTCGACAAGTGGATTTGGGTCAACATGCTCTAATAAAATATCCCCACCAATGACTTCATTTGACGATTCATCTAAAAAGATTAAATGACTCTGAGCATGCCCCGGTGTATAAATCGCCTTTAGTCCCGGATGACCCGGTATCTCATCGCCATCTTGAATAAATTTAGTCAATGGGATTGTACCAAATAATTCGATTTCATCTTTTGCCTGAACAATTTTTTCAATATAATGTAGCGGCACACCTTGTAACATTAATTGTTCCTTGTAAAAATCATAACGGTAAGATAAAAATTCATCTGTTTTTCTTAACCAATGATCGACATACTCATGCCCTAGTATTTCAGCATTTGGAAAGGCATCCACCCACCCAGCATGATCCGGATGATGATGGGTTAAAATGACTTGTTCAATATCTTTCATTTCATAACCTGCTTCATGAATGCTCCATTTAAGTGCTTCATAAGCCTCTTGGGTTTTTGGACCAGCATCAAATAAAGAAAGTGCATCACCCTTTACTAAAAAAGCATTCACATCCCCTATTGGATATGGTGTAGGTAATGCAATTTTGTGTACATTCACTGTAAATCCTCCTTAAATCTTTCGAAAAACGTTTAGCATTCTTAGGTATCATTTTTATCCCGCATTAACGGGCAGTAATTTATCTGTACCGAAAGCTTTAACGACAGGTACAAGACTCCCACTTCAAGATTTTAGTGAAGCGAAAAAGATAAGTGGGAAATCAACTGCCCGTAAAAGTCCGATTGGTTCAACTAACAATCCGTGGGGGATGAAGAAACCCCCCCACGAATTGAAGTTTCACTTTATCCGAATATCCAAAATCGCAAATCAAAATTATACTCTTATAATGAATCACTATTCACCCATTTTACCCTTTTTTTTCTAAAACGTCATCCACCTACTGTTGACAGATTGTAAAAGTGTGCATATAATTTTCATAATTCAAAATTTTTTATCTCCATTTAGTGAAAAGTCTCGTACACTATTTTAGTCGAGACATAAATGATAATAATAACGCGATGATGAAGCCAAGTAAATGATTTCACGGTTTAAGAGAGTGCTACACTTTGGTGTGAGTAGCATAGCCCACTAATTTCATTGAACCTACTTCGGAGCTGCTATGAAAACATAGCCGTCCCTCTCAGCGATAATGAGTGTGAAAGTTGTGCCCAATTAATCGGCAAACTAAGGTGGTACCGCGGAAACTCAATGCGTTTTCGTCCTTAATATTTAAGGACGAGAGCGCTTTTTTATTTGTCATTCGAATAGTTACACAATATTTACATAAACATCTATTAAACGGAGGGAATCACATGCAAAAAATATTATTTCTTGGGGCAGGATCAATGGCAGAAGCGTTAATTCATGGTTGGGTTGAAGAAGAGGTTGTCCCAGCTGAGCATATATATGTCACAAATCGGTCAAATAGCGAAAGACTTGCACTGTTACATCAGAAATATGGTGTGAATATTTTAGAGAATAAAGAAGACATTTTTTCGATGGACTTACTCATCCTCGCGATTAAACCAAAAGATGTAAAAGCTGCAATGGAGGATGTGAAAGACTATATTGGCCCTGAAACAGCGGTATTGTCCGTTGTCGCTGGCATTGCCATTGAAACAATTGAAGAAGGATTAGGAAGCCGCCCAATCGCTCGTGTCATGCCAAATACATCGGCTACAATCGGGATGTCTGCTAGCGGTATTGCCTTTAACAATCAAGTTAGTCAAGTTCATAAAGCACTTTACCTACAAATGCTTGAAGCAGTGGGCATTGTCATTGAAGTGGATGAAGATAAATTACATGCTGTTACTGCACTATCTGGTAGCGGTCCAGCCTATTTATATTATTTATTAGAAGCATGGGAATCGGTCGGAACGGAATTTGGGTTATCGAAAGAAGTCGTTCGTCAGTTAATGGTTCAAACGATTGCTGGTTCTGCCGCAATGCTGAAATCTGTAAAAGAAGAACCAGATGTACTGCGAAAAAAAGTGACGAGCCCAGGTGGAACGACTGAGGCAGGTATACGCGCTTTGGAAAGTAATCGTTTTAATGAAGCAATTTTCGCTTGTATTAAAAGTGCAGAAGCGAGATCAAGAGAATTAGCAAAGGGAGAATGATAGGATAGTATTTTATATAAATGCTGAATTGATTGAATATTCTTTATTAACTGAATTATTTCCTAGGAAATCTCATTTTTTACTATTTTACTTTGTCGAAAAAGTGCTTTTAGAACTATTTTTTTCAGCATATTTTTACACAACTCAACACAATAATACTTTTATTCGCTATAAAAAAGTGATTCATTGTCATTCTATGTAACTGTTAGCGAAGATTATTTCATAGCTTTTAAGGGAATAAATATTGAAAATAAAAACGCGTGCGAATTGTTTTTCAACAACTCTGCACGCATTTATTTTTTGTTCTATAATACTCCCGCTCGTATTCTTTTGACGATTGAATATGTTGTATAAATTGCCATTGGACCCAGAACGGCAGCAAGTATTAGCCAAAAGTTAAGTGCCTCAGCTGCTTTTAATCCTGAAAAATTCGTTGTGATATAAATAATAACACCAATTAACAATATATAACTTAACACATTCGGGAATATCACAAGTAATCGTAATACGGCAGGACTCATTTTCGGTGGATTCATGATATTTCCCCTCCCTATTCTCTATCATACAATAAATATACTCGCTTAATCTACGTTTTTCTAAATAGTCTATTTGATTATTTCAAAATTATAGTTCTTTATATAGAAGATTTAGATATTATATTTCCCAGTCGTTTGTTGCAACTCGTTAGAAATATCGTATAGTGATTCGACTGAATGGGACATCTCTTCCATTTGAGAAAGTTGTCTTTCGCTATGATGAGCCATTGATTGCGCTAATTTCGAAGAGTTCTCAGAAACTAATGCAACCCCTTCTAATGATGCTGTAATTTCTTCTGTACTTGCGGCCATTTCTTCCGATGCTGCTGATACGTTATCGACTTGTTGTGCAATCACTTTTATCCCTTGCGTAATTTCACTAAATGTTTTTTGTGCTCGATTTGCGATATTACGTCCATCATCTAAAACATCGGACGTTTTTGAAATTGCGTGTACAATTCCTTCTGTTTCACGTTGAACATCGATCACAACGGAAGAAATATGATCCGCGGCAATTCTAGATTCTTCTGCTAATTTTCTTACTTCTTCTGCTACTACCGCAAAGCCTTTACCGAACTCTCCAGCACGAGCAGCTTCAATTGATGCATTTAATGCAAGTAAGTTCGTTTGATCAGAAATACCCGTAATAACAGCCGTAAATTCACCAATACGATTAGAAAGTTTCACTAACGACTTACTACTTTCAACAGAATGGAGTGTTTTATCGTGAAGATTAGATAATTGTTCAAGTAAATTATCAATTGTCTGTTGACCACCAATAGCATTTTGTTCTGTTTGATTTGAAAAATGAGCAATTTCCATAATGGATGAAGTAATATTTTGTATGCCTTTTGCAAGTTCTTCCATCGCATTTGCACAATCCTCTGTACTTTGATATTGCGTTATGGCATCATTTACAACATTTGTAGATTCATTTTTAATTTGCTGGGCCGCTTTGTTTGTTTGATTTGTAATTTGTTGAATTCCCTTCGTTGCATCATGAATGACCTCAGCTTTAGTTTTTAACTCCTGCATGATCGATTGGAAATTATCCATCATTCCATTGGAGGCAATCACCAGTTGGCCAATTTCATCACTTGACTCAAGATTAATTCGTTTTGTTAAATCCGCCTCTCCTTCACTAATCTCTTGAAGGGCATCACGCACTGTTGAAATGCGTTTAATTTGTTGGGATATCGTCCAGTTAATAATTAACATAATAATAATGACCGCTAAAATGGCTGCCACTATTGTACCGATTGTAATGGAACTTAGTACTTCGTTTGAAATTGAAATAGCTAAAAATGTACCATTTGAAAGTGGTTGAACATAATTCATAACCATTTTACCATCAAATTCACCAGAAAATTTCGATAATTTACTAGATGAGAATGCAGAAGTTGCAAAACCAATGTCTTCGAGAGATTGTTCTGAAGTGGATGCGACGATATTTGCCTTTTCATCGACAACTGCTGCATACAATACAGTTTCATCCAAGTGACTATTTAATTGATTCATATAATATTCTTTTCCAATTTGTGCTTCTAAGTCTAATAGCTTTTGTCCATTACGACCCACTTGAATAATTTGTGGTGTCTCCGGGTTCCAGCTACTAACACCTACAAATTTATAAAAAAGGTCATCAATATCTCGAGTTTGTGCAGCTTGAACAATCGTGTCCGCTTCACCGGTAATTAATTTCATATATTCATACGCTTGGCCGTTCGGGTCTGACCCAAAGTTAAACTCTACTTCTGGTGCAATAGATGTTAAAGTTGTATTTCCTTCTGAATCTGTACTCCAAATTTCATCAATACCACCTCGTTCGGCTAATGCTTTTAAATCTTCATGCGTTCCACCATTTGCGAGAATCCAAGAGATTAGAACAGATTCAGCGATCATTTCCTGTTCCATAATTTGCTCAGAAACATCTCTTGATAAAATGGCTCCTTCTAAACCGAGTGTAATGGATTGGACTAAACTATCTCCTTGTTCTTGAACGCTTTTACTAGTGGATACATAAATGTAAGTTGCAAACCCTCCAATGATTAGGATTACCGCCACCAAGATTGGTAACATCATTTTCCACTTTATCGTTTTAAACACCCAAATGCCCCCTAAGATAATTTCTATTTATCCCGCATCAACGGGCAGTAATTTATCTGTACCGAAAGCTTTAGCGTCAGGTACAAGACTCTCACTTCAAGATTTTAGTGAAGCGAAAAAGATAAGTGAGAGATCAACTGCCCGTAAAAGCCCGATTGGTTCAACTAACAATCAGTGGGGGATGAAGAAAACCCCCACTGATTGAAGTTTCACTTTATCCTATTTTAGCTTAATCTGGAAAATAACAAAGTAAAAAATTAATTTTTTCTGAAAATTATTGCAGACTCAAACATTATATTTTCAAAATTTTGACATAATTTTATTATTTTTCTAATAGTTTTTCAACATAAAAAAACGCCCCAATTTAAGACGTTTTCATGATTGCATAATTATTAAACTATTCTTCATATAATATTCCGTTTTTCCATGTATAATGGGAAAAGTCGTTTGCTATGAAGGCATTACTAAAAGTACTCTTTGTTTCCTCTAGCAACTTTTGTAAATCTGATAGTAAAAATCGCGCACTAATATGATTTAATATTAAATTTTTCGCATTTGAGTTTTTCGCTATCAAGGCTGCCTCTACATTTGTTGAGTGACCATAATTCGCTGCAAGATGGGTGGTTGCATGATCAAATGTTGCTTCATGCACAACAAGATCTGCATCTTTACTCAACTGCTTTGCTCCCTCACAATATTTTGTATCACCTAAAATTGTAACGGTGAATCCTTTTTTAGGTGGTGCAGTAACATCTTTGCTATAGACAATCGTTCCATCTTCTAATGTAATGTCTTCCCCATTTTTCAACTTCCCAAGTAACGGTCCTTTTGGTACATGATATTCTTTTGTTTTTTCCATTAGCAATTCACCAGGTAACGGTTTTTGTTCTACCCTATAACCGAAGCAAGGAATCACATGTTCTAGTTCGTTCGCTAATACAATAAATTGGTCATCTTCAAATACAATGCCTGTCTGAACCTCCACATATTCGATTGGATACGTAATATGCGTTTTCGAAATGGCAAATGATGTTTCAATCCATTCTTTTAATCCTTTTGGACCGTATAGTGTAAGTGTTTCTTCCCCTCCAAGAAAAGAACGTGAACTTAACAAGCCCGGTAGTCCAAAAATATGGTCCCCATGTAAATGGGTAATAAAAATTTTCTCAATTTTACGAGGTCGAATAGTTGTATGTAAAATTTGGTGCTGTGTTGCCTCTCCACAATCAAAAAGCCAAATTGTCCCGCGCTCTTCTAGTAATTTTAATGCAAGAGCACTTGTATTTCGTTCCTTAGAAGGCATACCCGCCCCTGTACCTAAAAATTGTAGTTGCATATTGTGCCTCCGTTCGTTCGCGTTCTCTTAATTAGGTTTAAGTCGCCCTATTCCTTTAAATCTTCAAAAAAATCTTTGCTAAAACTGGTTTTTGATGCGAAACTTTGCTTTTTGTCGAGTTCAATACCTTTTTGGATTGCCCCTTTTCCAAATTTTCGTTCGATTTGATCAATCAGCTCATAGATTGGCTCTTGTTTTGCATAGTCTTCGAAATTAAATATAGACAGTTGTTCTACAGATTGTTTTCGATCGATGACATTGGAAACCGTAATCCCTAACAAACGAATCGGTTCCCCATCCCAAGCTTTGCGGAACAGCTTTAGCGCCTCTTCAAAAATAACATTCTGATGATAAATAGGATTTTGAAATGTTTTACTTCGCGTATGATTATGCCAGGATGCATCGCGAATTTGAATGCTAATTGTTGAGCCACAGAGTTTTTTCACATCGAGTCGTTCTGCCACTTTTCCTGCTAATTTTTCAAAGGTTTTCTCTAATGTTTTCATATCCGTTTCATCAACCGGAAGTGTCATAGAATTCCCAACACTTTTTGTTTCATAAATTGCATTTGGATCAACTACTCGACTATCTTGACCGTTCGCTCGTGCTTTTAGACGCACTCCATTTTTACCAAGCGCTTGCTGTATTACACGCTCTTCAATGTGGGCTAATTCGCCAATTGTATGGATTTTTAAAGAAGCTAGTTTTTTAGCCGTACTTTCGCCTACTCCATGCATTTCAATCACCGGTAATGGCCATAGTTTATCAGGTACATCGCGTTTTCGCAGTATCGTAATGCCCATTGGTTTTTTCATGTCTGAAGCGGTTTTTGCTAAAAATTTATTCGGTGCAATCCCAATAGAGCATGGTAAATCGAGCTCGTTATAGATTCGTAGTTGGATCTCCTTTGCAAGGTCGATTGGATGCTGATCCGATGAATTATTTGTCACATCCATATACCCTTCGTCAATTGAAACAGGTTCTACTAAATCTGTATAGCTCCGTAAAATGGTAAACATTGCTTTTGATGCTTGGCGATATTTAGGAAAATCAGGAGGTAATAAAATGATATCAGGACATTTTCGCCTCGCTTCACTTACATTCATCGTCGTATAAATTCCCTTTGCTCGCGCTTCGTAAGAACTCGTCACAATGATTCCTCGACGTTCTTTTGGATTTCCTGCAATGGCGATGGGCTTTCCTTTTAATTCAGGGTTATAGGCTTGTTCAACCGAAGCGTAGAAACTATTCAGATCGACATGAAAAATAATACGAGCCATCATTAACCCCTCCTTCAAAATACTATTCAACCAAATTACACAAATTTTAACACAAAAATGATAAATATTAACTTTAAATGTAAGTACTAAATAACAATATTGACAAAAGTATGAAAATATAATATTCTCCTTCTGTAAACCTTTTTCTTTCTAAGGTTGACGCAAAGGGGGTAAAAATTTATGAAAACAAAAACATATGCTTATGTTGTAACGGCTTTTAGCGCTGCCATTATTGCCGTACTTGCACAAATTTCAATTCCACTTCCATTAGGGGTGCCAATTACTGGTCAAACATTGGCCATAGGATTGATTGTAACAATTTTAGGGACAAAATACGGAACTTTATCAGTACTTTTATATATTTTACTAGGTGCTGCTGGTTTACCAGTCTTCTCACAATTCTCAGGCGGTCTTGGCATTTTAGTAGGACCTACTGGTGGTTACATTATTGGATTTTTAGTACAAGCATTCTTAATGGGCTTATATATGGATAAGTTAGGCACTACTTATGCCCATGCTATTATTGCAAATTTATTTGGAATGGTTATCACTTTAGCCTTTGGAACAACATGGTTAAAAATTGTGGCGGATCTTTCATGGACAGCAGCATTTATGGGTGGAGTGGCGCCATTTATTCTTGTCGGCGTTCTAAAAGCTGTTGCTGCAGCGTGGCTAGGAATTATGGTTCGAAACCGTTTAGAAACGGCTCGTCTTCTTCCATCCCTTTCGTAAGTTTAATGCAAATATCAATTCCTTTCTCCCAATCTTGTATTGGGAGTTTTTTTATGTTATAACTCCTCGCAATTCTCTAAAAGTCCCTCCTATTTTTTATTCCCTTTCATAAAAGTAGGTTAAAAACTAACAATGCTCCTCTTTTTTTCATATTTATATATATACAGCATCACAAAATTTTTGTGGGGGGACAATTTTTATCAATCACTTAAACTTACAAACTTAATATGCTTACAAAAAGAAATGGGAGAATACTATGCATCCATTAGCGCTAATAACAATCCTCACTTTTTTGGTAACCTTAGGATTTATCCTTTGGAGGCCTCGCAATGTTAATGAAGCTATTCCTGCAACAATCGGTGCTTTAATTATTATCCTTTGTGGTACTGTGACCGTGTCAAATTTAATTGAAATAACACAAACCATTAGTGATGCTGCAATTACGATTATTTCCACAATTGTAATGGCTATTGTGTTAGAAAGTTTTGGGTTCTTTAATTGGGTTGCAGAGAAATTGGCAGAAGCAGCAAAAGGTTCAGGTATTCGATTGTTTTGGTATGTTAACCTTCTCTGCTTTCTTATGACGCTTCTCTTTAACAACGACGGCAGTATTTTAATCACGACACCAATACTCATTATGCTCTTAAACAACATGGGCTTAAAAAACCATCAAAAAATCCCTTATTTATTATCTGGCGGTTTAATTGCCACTGCATCGAGTGCGCCAATTGGGGTCAGTAACATTGTCAATTTAATTGCATTAAAAATTGTAGACATGAGTTTATACTCTCAAGCAGCAATGATGTTTGTTCCTTCAACACTTGGATTACTTCTACTCGTTGGTTTGCTCTTTGTGTACTTTAAAAAATCTTTACCTAAAACTGTACCTATGAAAGTAACCGGAATGTCCCTTTCTTCCTACCATCCAATCAAACAAAACTCCTTACAAAAAACGAAGAAGAATCGCGATAAATTTATGCGAAATGTCCTTCTATTTGTTATCGTTGTTCGAGCCAGTCTGTTTTTAGCGTCGTATTTATCAATTCCTCTCTCTGTAATGGCAGTTTTAGGCTCTCTAGTGTTGTTATGCTGGAGATGGGCTTACTTAAAAATTCCCCCAACAGATATGATCAAAAAAATACCTTGGTATATCATCGTTTTTGCATTTAGTATGTATGTACTCATTTTTGGGTTAACGAATATTGGGTTAACAGAGTGGCTAATCGCAACCATGAGCCCCATGGTAAAAGGAAGCTTATTAAATACAAGTGTACTAATGGGCGTTCTCTTATCTATTTTATCCAATATTTTCAATAATCACCCTGCTCTTATGGTTGGGACGATTACGTTAACCAATATGGGGCTCGATCCGCTTTCGTTAAAAGTTGCCTATCTTGCAAACGTCATTGGAAGTGACATTGGAGCACTTTTACTTCCGATGGGTACGCTGGCAACACTAATGTGGATGCATATTTTAAAAAAGGGGAAAATCAAATTTTCATGGTGGCAATATATAAAAGTGACACTCGTTGTAATCCCTCCGACCGTCCTGTTCACATTAGTCATTTTATATTATTGGGTCACTTGGCTTTTTTAATTACATGCTTGAGCACATACGTAACGTTTACCATTGATGAAAATAGGGGGAATTTCAAGTTTGCTACCTAAATTATTCTGTTCATCTACTACACTTACTTTCTATATTGTCCCTCAAAATGGAAGTATACGATTTAATTTAGGATGGACGATAACACCAAAAGAGAGTGCCCGTTTTTTATGAGCACTCTCTTTTTCCATTGGTCTATCTTCATTGTAGTTTAAAATCAACCCAGCTTTTTACTCTTGGGATGTTCACGTGTTGATTATATGATTGATCTTTTACATAAATTTTAGTCGGAATATCCGTTAACGTATTTAGCACTGCAGGCTTATCATCGAAATAATAATCTAATTTTAATTCTTTAATGATATGAATTTTCTCGTCGTCTTGCATGCCACAATAAAAGTTTGCATCCACAACAGGGAATCCTTGCTCTACTACCCATTGTCTAGTGCGCGGGCAATAGTTTTTCGGACGTGATGTGATATAAAAAATCTCGTGCCCTTCTTTTTGCAATTCATTAATAAATTCAATGGCTCCTTCAAAAGCCGGGCAATTTGTAAAATAGATTTCTTCTAAAAGACTATTCCACATTTGACCGCCTTGTTCACTCGTTAAACTAAAGGCTTCATGAATTTCGACCGTTTTTAGCTCATTGAAAATTTCTAAGCTAATATTTTGATTTAATTTTTTATTGTAAATATGAAAAGCATGTTCTCTTAAATTAATTAATGTATCGTCTATATCAAAGCCAAATCTCACGTTGCTCCTACTTTCTTATGAATAGATGACAAATTGAGTCGCAAACGTTTGCTCTTTCTCAATTTGAATCTTCTGTAATCGTTGTACTTCTTTTTTCCGTTGCATTTCACAACTAATTAAGTCTAATTGTGAAATCTGATCACGCGTAATAATAGTTGATAACGCGTCTGCATCCATTAACGCACTGTTTAAGCCAAATGCCCCTGTAGGTGTCATCGTATGAACTGCATCGCCCATTAAAGCAAGTCCATCTTTTCCCCACGTTTCTGTAAAGTTACTATGAACATCCAACAGTACAAAGTCTTTCCATGATTGAATATGTTCTTTTACAGTTTGTTCTAATTGCGGGAAGGCTTTAATCAGCTTGGTAATAAAAAGTGTAAATGGCTGCTTTCGAAGTTGCGGATAGCTATTCTCTTCAATATTCCATCCAATTTGAATATAGCCTTTTGCTTGGGTAAAGAGTGAAAGCTGCATCCCATCAATTAAGGCCATTTTAATGGAGGGCTCCCAACCATCTGGTGCTGGAATTTTAGCCCAAAGCAAATCATAGCCATGTTTTCTCAACTTTACGTCAATACCCGCCTTTTTCCGAACCGTTGAATATCGTCCATCTGCACCGATGACCAGTTTACTTTGAATCGTTATTTCCTTACCATCTTGATTAGCGATAACACCTTTAAAACAGCCTTGTTCATTTTGAAGTAGGTCGGTAAAATTAGTTCCAGTCATTAACGTAAAGTTTTCGTATTGTTTTGCTTCATCCAGTATGACCGATAATAAATGTGCTTGTGGTACATGAATACCAAGATGGCCAATTTTCGAATCTGGGTAAATTGTTTTAAACAGTTTACCATCTTCCCAATATTCTAACGTTTCCATTCGAAGGAGTCCTATTTCCTCTAATTTGGAAAATAAGCCATATTTTTTTAATATCTTTTCTCCTTCTTCATTTAAATGTTCTCCTCGAAATTCTTTTGCCACTTGTTTATGACGTTCGAGTAAAATGACAGACACATTTTGTTTCGCTAGCAAATAAGCCAGTAGCGCTCCCCCAGGTCCAGCACCAACAATACATACATCAGTAGTTAAAATCATTTATTGTCACCCGTTTTAGGATATGCGGTAATGAGCAGATCTTCCCCAACTTGTTCAATCGAATCAAAATCAAGTTGAAGCGCCTCATCCATCGTATCGACATCCGTTCCTGTAAAAGGCGATTTGGATTTACGACCACCTAATACTTTTGGAGCAATATATACTTGAAATTTATTAATTAAGTTTGCTCGTAAAAACGATGCATTTATTTCTGCGCCACCTTCAACTAATAAATCTGTAATACCCATTTCATATAGCTTCTCAAGCATTTCTTCTAAGTTTAAACCATTGTCATTTTTAGAAACAGATAGAAGCTGAACGCCTTTTTCTACTAGTTTTGTTGCTTTTGGATGATCCTTGTCCAGTGAACAAACAATGATCGTTGGTGCATCTGACGTTTGAAGAACTTGAGACTCTAACGGAATGTTTAGGTCGCTATCTAAAATTATACGAATTGGATTTTTGCCCTTTTGATCTGGTAAACGGGTTGTTAATGACGGATTGTCCGCTAAAACTGTCCCAATTCCAACTAAGATTGCATCCACTTCATGTCGAAGTTCATGGACTTTTAAGCGAGCTGCTTCACTAGTTATCCATTTCGAGTGTCCTGTATGTGTAGCAATTTTCCCATCTAACGTCATAGCAAATTTCGAAATAACAAAGGGTCTACTTGTGAGCATATTGTGAATAAAACGTTCATTTAACTTTCTCGCTTCTGACTCTAATAGCCCTACCTCAACTTCAATACCAGCTTCTCTTATGATATTGATCCCTCGACCAGCTACAGACGGGTTTGGATCCGTTGTCGCTACAACAACACGAGCGACTTTCGAATCCTTGACCAAATTCGCACATGGTGGGGTTTTGCCATAATGCGAACACGGTTCTAATGTAACGTATAGGGTTGCACCTTCCGCATGACTACCTGCCATGTTAAAAGCATGCACTTCTGCATGAGGCTCCCCAGCTTTACGATGAAGGCCCGTTCCAACAATGATGCCATTTTTTACAAGAACTGCTCCTACAACAGGGTTGGGATTTGTATGACCCTTTGCGGAAGCAGCTAAATCTAATGCTAATTGCATATACTCACGATCTGTCTTCATTTCACCCGCGCACTCCTTAAACGATTAATTGCTTTTCTGTGATATGACCCGATTTCCGTACCTTTGTTTCAAGATAATGACGGTTTGTCTCCGTTAGTCCTCCCCACAATGGAATATGTTCATGCGCTAATAGTCCATGCTCTTTTAAAGCTCTTAGTTTGAGGGGATTATTTGTAATTAGTTTTACTGGTTTTGAACGTAGCGCCTCTAATATCGAAATGGCTTCTTCATAATTTCGTGTATCATCAGCAAAACCTAATGCATTGTTCGCCTCCACTGTATCATAGCCTTCTTCTTGTAGTATATAAGCTAATGATTTTGAAAATAGTCCAATCCCACGACCTTCATGGTTAGCTAAATAAAAGATTGCTCCACAGCCATGATCTACAATCATTTTCATTGATTCATGTAATTGATAGCCACAATCACAACGCTTACTACCAAAAATATCACCCGTATGACAAATACTATGCATTCGAATGATGGCATCATCCGCATTTTCAAAATCGCCATAAATTAAGACAGAGGATTGTTGTTTGGATGCTAAATCTTCATTTACAATTGCTTGTAAAATTTGTTCTTTTGTAGCGTATTTTTTGTCAAGATTCAACCATGTATACCATTGAAAAGTAGTTTGAAAATCTCCTTGAGTTATAGGTAAATTTACTGGACCTACAACACATAAATTTTCATTATTTTTAAAAGGTATTACTTTCATTTTATTTAATAGAATGTCGTTTTTATTTTTAAGCATCATGTCATCACCTATCTATATTTTAGATCGAACATTAGTTACTTTTTGTAACTTAGTTTACTTAAGTAATTAAATTTCGTCAATCCGTTAGATTTCCTACTAATTTAGTAAACTTTCGTAACACTACTATAGCTTATGTACATAACGAAATCAAAAACGGTGCACTTATACTAACTTAAAAATTTTAGTTATAGATAAAATTGCAATTTGATGCGTATTTCATGACAAGTGTCACGTGATGGACACATTTTTTTGCGAATATAATAATAGAAATACCATACTACGGATTGTGTTGGACTTAGTAAAGGAGTATCACGTTATGTCAGAAAAAATCGCTTGGGTAACGGACACTTCCGCATTGATTGATGAGACGTTTATTAAAAAATATAATATTTATATTTTTCCGATTAATATCATTTTTGATGGTGTGGCGTTGCGAGAAACGGTGGATATTTCTCAAACAGAATTTTACAATACAATGAGAAAATCTAAAAAACTCCCATCCACTTCAACCCCCATCTACGGTGAAATGGTTCAGTTATATCAACAACTAAAAAATGAAGGATATACATGCGCAATTGCGGTACACCCTTCAAGACTATTGTCAAATACGTATGAAAGCTCTATGAATGCCGCTAAAGAAGTTGGTCTTCCCCTTTATGCCATTGATTCTAAAATCGTTTCGTATCCAATGATGAAAATGTTAGAAAAGGGCATTCACCTATTTCAAGCTGGGGTACGCGTTGAAGAAATTGTCACAGCGCTCGAACTGATGGCAGATCGAGCAGAATTAACAGGCATTCCTGCCAATTTGACACAGCTGCATAAAAGTGGACGCGTACCAGGAATCGCTGCATTCATTGGCAATCTTTTAAATCTAAAGATCATTGTTTCTTTTCAGAATGGACGTGTCGGTTTATTAGAAAAGGTTCGTACGATCAAACGTGCTAAAAATTTTGTTGTGGATTACTTACGACAACAACTTGAATTATCAAAGATTGATGAAGTAGCAGTAATCCATTGTAACAATGAAGCCGATGCGACCGAGTGGAAAGAAGAATTACAAAACCTGTTCCCATCCATTCATTTTCTCATTTTGCCCATTAGCGCCTGCATTGCCGTTCATACGGGTGAAGGGACTATCGGGTTAAGTTGGGTAAGAGAATAAACCAAAAGAGGACGTTTAATAAAACAACCTTAGCATCGAATGACTAATAATATTCTGCACCATAAATTGCTTAATTGTAATGAAAATTCAACATCGAGCGAACCACTATTAAATTACGCAACGCTTAGAAAGTCAACTAAAGTTAGAAAACGCGGCCTACCACTGTAAGCCGCGCACTAAATCACGAAAGATAAGTTGGAGATATCCTATGTGAGCGGACCTTACACAAAGCACGAAGACAAGTCGTAAAGACACGTACCACGTGGCTTTGCGGCTTGTGTGCTAAGTCCGCTCACTAAGCAATACTTTTTCGAATTACTAATAGAAATGATAAAAGTAGGTTTTTTTCATCTGTCTACCTAATTGGGAGCATATCACTATTTAGAAAGCACTTTTATTTATAGCTGTTCGGGTTCCTCATATTCTAGCAAAATGATTATAGACGTCTTGTAATGTATCACACCCTAATTTTTGCACCTTTTCTACATAGATTGCCCATAATTGAGCCGTCATTTTGGCATCACCTAAAGCGTTGTGGCGATCTAGTATTGGAATTTGATTATCACAACAAATTTGTTCTAACGCTACATGATGACGATGAGGCTCTGCTATTTTGTAAAGAAACGATGTATCAACAATGCGATGTTTAAACGGGGTCTTAAATAGTTTTAAACTTATATATTGCATAAACCGTTTTTCATGGGAGGCATGGTGTGCAACGAGCGTTGAATTTTGAACGAACTGAAAAAAATTCATCATTACATCAGTAATTGGGGGGGCGTGTAATACTTGCTCGTTGGTGATACCAGTTAACTCCACTATATTGTTCGGGATTGGTTGATCATAATATACAAGTGAATAATAAGGTTCTTCTATGATGGAGGATCCTTTCATTTTTACCGCCCCAATTGAGAGGATCGATTCACCTTTTTCAGGAAAAAAGCCTGTCGTTTCAATATCAAACACGACAACATCCAACTCATTTAGGGGAACATTCATTGGATCTAGTTTGTTCATTTCTTTTTGAAGATGACGTAAATAAGCCATTTGATGGGAGTTTTGAATACCACCAATGCCTTGAGAATATCTTCCCTGTATTCCTCTGAACAATTGCATAAATGGTTCAAACGCCATTTCCAACCCCCTTTTCTCTTTTAGACGAACGACCTATCTAAAATCTTTTCTTTACTTCATCATGCAGCCGCTTTCCTTCTAGTAAAATCCGTTTCAATTCCTTCCGTTCATCTTTTGTTAATTGTTTAACATGTAAGTAATGTGTATCATCATAATCTTCCGCTTCGGTTAAAGATAATCGGTACTTCGTTAACACCTCGAAATATTCCGTGCAATTTTGCAGCAATTCATGGTATTTTTCCATCTCCATCAAACGATATATCCGATCAATTGTCGATGTCTCAAAAATTCCTTCTTTAATCGAAAGAAGGCGAATTGAATTTACATAAGGAAGAAATGCTGTATATTTTAAATTAATGCATCCTTGATATCCTCCATATGGTTCTACTAAAAATTGCCCCATTGGACCAATCCCATTTTTTATATGTTTTATATTCGTCATAAAAGCGCGAATGAGTGTTGGATGTTCTAACTGATATTGATAAATGGTTGATTTTAATTGTTCGATTAAACTACTTTTACCAACAAGAACCCTTGCATCATAAAAGATTTGAACATACCGAATTGTTTCCCATGTTTCTTTTTCCATCCAGTTCACTAACTGCAACTTCCAATGCTCAAAGGATTTACACCAAATAGGATTCGAACTCATAATATTACCGGTACAATAGGGATATCCTACAACATCAAGACCATATGAAATTTCTTCTCCTAGTTTTATAAAATATTCATTGTTTGCATCGGTTGACTGTTCATATACAATCCCATGATCTTGGTCACTAATTCGTCCTTGTTCGAAACGGCCTCCGCTTCCGGTAATAAACCACGCATAATCGCAAGGTGGGGGCTGATTTAGTTTATCGCTTGCGACCTGAAATACTTTTCGCATGATTTGATCGTGGAATTCATTTAATGAACGATTACTTTTAAAAAAAGCAGTAATATTCGCATCTTTCCATTGTTTTATCGCTTCGTATGTTTCCACACTCACACGTCCTTTTAATCAAAAAACCTCTGTATGTCAGAGGCTTTTTGATTTTAAGTATACGGCTTTTAAGAAAATTTTTCTTTTGTAGCTGCTGTTGTTAATTTCGCTTGTTCTAGTGCCATTTGTTCTGGATAACCGTAGCTACCGTGCTCACTTATGTCTAGACCCATAATTTCTTCTTCTTCTGTCACACGAAGACCGCCCATTACTTTATCCATTACTTTTAGAATAATAAACGAAACAACAAATGCATAAATACCAGATGCGACAACACCTAAAGTTTGAACACCCAATTGTTCCCAGCCACCGCCGTAAAATAATCCTGCTTGACCCCAGTCAATATCCGTAGACAGTGCTGGTAATGCGAATAAACCGTTTGAAAGAGTTCCCCAAACACCAACCGTACCATGAACAGATAGGGCTGCGATTGGGTCGTCTAACTTTAAGCCATCGAATAACTTCATGCTGAATACGACCATTAGACCACCGACAAGACCGATAATCACTGCCGCCCATGGAGCTACAAATCCACATGAAGCAGTAATTGCGACTAAACCTGCCAGTGCACCATTTAATGTGGTTGGAATATCTGCTTTACCTGTTACAGCCCATGCCGTGAACATCGCTGCCACCGCACCTGCTGCTGCTGCTAATTGTGTATTTAAAATAACATATCCTAAAAATCCATCTGAAACACCGAAAGTACTTGCACCATTGAATCCAAACCAACCTACCCAAAGGATGAGAACACCTAAAGTTGTATAAACTTGGTTATGACCAGCTAGATTATTCGATGTACCATTTTTATTATATTTCCCAATACGAGGTTTTAAGATCATTGTAGCTGCCAATGCTGCCATGGCGCCGGTTAAGTGAACGACTGTTGAGCCAGCAAAATCTTGTTTCCCATGTTCTGCTAACCAACCGCCACCCCAAATCCAATGTGCGACTACTGGGTAGATAAATGCCGAGAAGAGTACGGCGAAGATGACATATGCACCTAGTTTTGCACGTTCAGCAAATCCGCCGAATGCAATTGTTAATGAAACTAAAGCAAACATTACTTGGAAAGAAAAATCAACTGCTGGCGTTAAACCACCATCTGCAGCTGAAGCATCACCATAGAAGAAATTAGATAATCCGATAAAAGCATTTCCTTCACCGTAAATAAAACCATATCCTACAGCCCAGAATACTAAAGTACCAATACCTGCTGTGAAAATTGTTTTACCAGCAACATGACCGGCGTTTTTCATTCTTGTGGAACCTGCTTCGAGTAAAATAAAACCACCTAACATGAAAAATACTAAAATTGCACCAATTGCTACCCACAGGTTATCCATTAGAACTTGCACTGCTTCCATATTCATCCTTCTCCCTTCAACTATATATTTACACGTTACTTTATGTATTCATAATATGTTATAAAATGTAACATGTAATATCTAACTTTTATTTTACTTATTATTTTTCCGATGTCAACATGGCTAACATGGACTGTTTTTTCATATTTCTGAAGCTGCTGTCTTTTAGTAAAGCGTTTCCAAATGTTGCTATAATTGGATTACTAAAGTTTACTGATAGTGCGATTGTACTTATTTTTAGTCGAATTTGGATTTATACCTTTGTTCGATAATTTCTATAGTTATTTTAGATACTTTGTCGGGCATGGTTGAACCTCACCTTCTTTTGCATGTAAGAATTGTTAACATTTTTATTATGAATTGATTAAATGAGCATAAAAAAACTTCAACCAGAAGGGATTTTCACATTCCCTCTGATTGAAGTTTTTTTAATAAGTTAAGCTCCCTGCCACGATCAAACCAACCGCAATGCCTACAGCAAATAAGCTAAATCCAACTGCTTTATTGCCTTCCTCTACTTTTTGCGCTAAATTCGTTTTCGGCGTTAATACATATTCAATGATTAAGTACACAACGATTTGCGCAATAATTCCAACAAGTCCCCAAATAAAGGCATCTAGTAAACTTACACTGTTACTCCAAACCGTATAAATCGTAATGGATAAACCAATTACTTTTCCCCATAGTTTGTATGCCACTGCCACATTTCCAGCCTTAATGAGTTCCCATTCTGAAAACTTCGTTGTAAACGCAAACGCGATGATCCCTAGTATGAGTAATACTAAACCTGTTCCAACATAAGCTAAAAAATGCAAAATACTATCTAATGAGATTAAATCCATGATTACTCGTCTCCTTCTTTCTCTATGCCCACTGGTAAAAAGTAGGACTCATTGTCGGTAATTTGACCCCCTGCACGAATTGCAAAGGCACTCGCTTCACCATTTACTAAAAAACTGCCGTACATATAATGAACTTCTTTCATTCCTCTTTCTGTTTTTACAGAGGTTGTCGGCAATGCGATAAATTCCTGATAGATTGGTAAAGTATCTAAATAAGTTTGAAGGGGCGTCTTATCCACTTTTTCACCTGTTGCACTATAAATTTCAACCGTGTCACCTTCACGCCCAAAGGATGGCTTTTTCACAAAACACTTTTGTCCTATAAAGGCATCCTCATCTAAATAAGTCGGTAAAAAATATTGACCAATCCACTCTAGTTCCTCTGCATTATAAAAAGAATTTTCTAATTCGTATAAACCCCAAATAAGTGCCATAATCGATTTTGATTGTAATAAAAAGGCAGAGGGTGGATTTAGAATGGCTAGCTCTTGATTTTTTACAAACTGAAGGAGAATTTGCCCTACTTTATCCTTTGAAATCGGATCGATGTCATCAATTAAATGTTCAATTGGATAAGTTTGACGATATAAAATATCAACTTTCCTACCTTGGTTATCATAAAGTCCACGTTGTAGAACTAGCTGACCATTTTCATATACATTTTTCTCCACTACACGTAATTCACTTAAGCTAGTAAACTCACTATTCATTTCTATTAATCGTTTTAAATAGTGGGTTGTATAGCGATCTTCATCGTGATCTCCATGCGATGAAAAAACTACATGTGCATGCTCTTTTTTTCCTATCGATAATGCTGCTAATTGGATCGCCTTCTTTAGCGCATTTCGGAGTTGATCTTCGCACCCTTCATTTGGATTATCTAACCTAAACTCTTCACACACTTTCCCATTTACATAAAAAGCTTCTTTAATAAATGTCGGTGTATCACTGTTGATCTCAAGCAATTTAATTTTGTTATCTAGGACTACTAAATCAAGCCTTGCAATGACACTTTCGATAGCGATTGTTTGAAGGCGGATAAATGACAATGTTTCTTTTGGAAATCCTAATTGTAATAAGGTATCGTCATCCAGATTACGTAAAAGATTAGCGGTTTTATAAAAAATATGACCTATTCTTTCCGTTGCTTGCTTAATGTCCCCCATTAACGTTTTCGATATTGTTTTAATATCATAAAGTGCATATTCTGTTTGATATAAATCATGCCAAAATTCGTCGAGTTGACGATAAAATTGCTGGCGTTCTTGAATAAAAGAATCCATCTTACCCACCAAATCCACCTTTTGTTCCACTACCTATACCAGACTTGTAATTAGAGTAATAGGTTTGATAGGCTGAGCTGCTTTGGAGAGCCTTTTTCGATTTGTACATCGTGCCCCCATGATAGTAGCCGCCCGAATGAGTAGAATCATCATCATCGCAATAATATGTTCCTGCATCGCTATCCCATTCCCAATCGTCACAATCATAGCCAGTAGGTTTGGCTGGACGATCACTGCCACAACCTGCAAGCGACGTCACAAGTGTGGCAGAAACTACGCCCATCATCATTTTCTTTGTTTTCTTTAGCATTTTTTCTCCCCCATAAACGATTTAACCTGCAAGTGTCACATATAGAATATACGTTAACCTGTCTTCATCGATTTCCGCTGAATCACGTTCCCACTCTTTTCCGTCGAAATATGTATAGACACTTCCTATCAAACTTAAAATATCAAAATGATTATCAAAATTCATGGAAGTGATGAGTGGATGATCCCTTCTTGTATTCAATTCCCTCACTTCTAAAGTAGTTGTCTCCTTTTTATACTGTTGATGTTCAGGAGGCGCTTCTTCATATTTCTCTACATAAATCACAAACAATTGCTCTTCAATGCTAGAGGAAAGTTGTTTATACGTTATGCCGTCTTTAACAAAAAACTCGCACTCTCTTCTTGCTAAAACCTCCCCTAAATCAATATCCGCATAATAATAAATTGGCTCAAACACATTGTGGCTCTTTCGAAGACGATACTCTAAAAGGGCATGTTTAAATTTCATGTTTTTACCTCCCTTCCATATGTATAACAGGTATTACGGTTAATATTCCACATTTGTTTCAAACAAAAAATAAAATAGTCCTATTTTCCTTCTTCGTTTATGAAATTATGATTAGAACTGAAAAAAAGCTCTAGGAAATTACTATCCTAAAGCAAGTATAATTTAATTTAAGATTTTTAGTTTAACCGATTTTCTGCCCCATTCCATTGCTTGGTCATAGGATGGTATGAATACATCAATTTTATTTCCTTTTATCGCACTACCCGTGTCTCCCGCAATCGCTTCCCCATATCCTTCCACCCACACTTTTGATCCTAATGGTATCACCCTTGGATCAACCGCAATGACTTTTTGATTTGGATTCGACCGTAAATCAATGCCGATCTTCGTTGTCCCTGAACACCCTTCACAATAGGCGGTATAAGCAGTTGCCGTTACAATCATTTCCTCGTCTGAAGAGTTTGGTTCACTTTCTGCATTGAGTTCTACTTCCGGTGTACTTGTAGCTACAAACGTTTCATCTTCTGTATTAGTCGAATCCATTGCAGACGATTCGTTGACAGCCGTACCACCTCTAATAATTAATTCTTCACCTGGATGAATGGTAAAGTCCGATTTCTCATTCCACCGCATTAAATCCACTAAATCCACTTTATTATTCACGGCAATTCTAAATAAATTGTCACCATCTTGTACTTGGTAAGTTTGGGGTTTTACCGTTTTATAAAAGATCATTTCCCGGTAAAGCGCATCATCAAAGAAAAATGCATCGATTAAATCATTTATAATTACGTGCTTCTCTTCTTCTCCAGGATGCATGGCTGCACGATCCATTTCCATTGCGCTTACATTTGTCGTGATCGTCGTAAATAAGAATGTGATGAATAACATTATCAAAATAATTTTCGATTTCAATACTTAGTCCTCCTTAATATGAATCTCAAAAAATGATTACGAACTAAGTACTATCCAGCGATTTACATATTTATACATAATGATATAAAAATAGAAAATAAATGTAATATTTGTAAACTTTGTAATATTTTCATAAAATAAAGCCCCACTAAGAGAAATCCTTCTCCTAGTAGGGCTTTTAGAGTTGTATTAAATTTTTAGAATCGCTTGCGTTGCCAGGCACCATTTTATTGAGCCGTATACCCGCCGTCAACTGTTAATGTGTTACCTGTCATAAATGATGAATCATCAGAAGCCATAAACAATACCGCTTTTGCCATTTCTTCTGATTGGCCAAGGCGTTTCATTGGCGTCATAGAAGCTAAAACTTGCTTGCTCTCTTCCGGGATAATCGGTGTATCAATAAAGCCAGGGCATAGAGCGTTGATGCGAATATTTTGCTCAGCATATTCTAATGCTAAAGAACGAGTTAAGTTAATTACTCCACCTTTTGCTGCATTATAAGCTGCAGAACCCGGTGAACCTACCCAGCCATACATCGAAGCCGTGTTGACCATTGTACCGCCACCTGTTTTCAAGAATTCACGAATAGCTTCTCGTGCAACTAAAAAAACACCATCTAAGTCTACGTTTACTGTATTGCGCCATTCTGAGTATTCTAAGTCATGTGATGAATGAACACGTCCAATACCCGCATTATTGAATACTACATCTACTTTACCAAATGTTTCTACTGTTGTTTTGAAAACGTTTGCAACTTCTTCCTCACTTGTAATATTTGCTTTCACAAAAAGAGCTTCTGCACCTTGAGATGTTAACTCTTGTGCAAATGCTTGTCCTTTTTCTTCATTTAAGTCAACAAGTACAACTTTTGCTCCTTCAGATACAAAAAGTTTTGCTGTTGCAGCGCCAATTCCTGAAGCACCACCTGTAATTACTGCTACTTTGTCTTGTAATTTAGCCATTTAAAATTACCTCCCGCATTTTATAATAAAAACAGAATTATTTTACCTGTAAATGGATGTGGAAAATTAAACTGTCTTTGTTTACAAGTTAATTGTACTAATTTCTTCACATTTAAAACAATCATTAATCCGGTATCATTTGTAGAAGAGATAGACATTTTTGAACAATTTGTCTATTTTAGGAGGCAATTTTATGACAATTGAAGAACATCGCGAATCTCAACGACAAAAAAGAACAAAAAAACATTTACAACAAGCCTTTATTCAACTAATAAAAGAAAAAGGATATCATTCTATTTCTGTAAAAGATATTGTAGAATTGGCTGAATATAACCGAAGTACGTTTTATGTTCACTTCCATGATAAAGAACATTTAGCCCAAGATCTGCTCTCCACGATGCTACAGAATTTAGAAGCCTCAGTCGGTGAACCATATGAAAAAGGTCAACATGTAAACACAACGAAATTGAGTAAACCTTCTTTTCATATTATTCAATTTATTTATGACGCACGGAATTTTTTTGAGCTTGTAAAATATGAGGATACGATACCTGGCTTACATACACAGTTCCCATTAACAATATTGAAAATCTATCAAGAACAATTTGAATTTCAAACAATTGATAATATTCCTGTTGATATGGATTATTTTAAACGGTATACCGCTTATGGCTTTTATGGAATCATTATGGATTGGATTACAAATGATTTTCATGAACCACGTGGTGAATTTATCAATAAAATAATTAATTTAGCGCGGACACATATTTATGCTTTCGAATATAAAGGAAAATAAACAATAAAATCCCCTTGAAGAAAATACTTCTTTCTTAGGGGATTTTATCGTTTAATTAATTAAATCGTTTTCACAACTAGGGAATATATAAATACCTTGAATTAACTCGTAATTATAGTACTTTTGTACAAATTTTGCTTGATATAAATATTCCATCAAACAGATTTCATTTTCGTCTGCATCGCATAATACGCCTGCTACGCTCAGCCCATTTTTAAATGCAACGCCAATCGGCTGACCAATTAATAATTTGATTTTATCAAGCATCGATTAGCTCCCTCCTTCATCTAGTTTATGAAGGTAGGACGAAGCTTTTTGTACATATGTCTTGCAAATGTTAAAAGTGCACGTATTTCTTGAAAAATCGCTCATAACCTAGGGAAAATCGCTCGTAAATTCACGAAAGTCGCTCGTTTTCAGTGAAAAGACGCTCGTAACCCGGGAGAAATTTCCTATAGGTCCAAAAATTTACTCACAAATAAATATTTACTCCTTCTTTGTTCCTTTCATTAATTTCTCAAAACGACTCATCATCGGATCTTCTTTCGGTGTAAATTTAAACGGATTTTTTTCCATTCCAAATTCCACAATAGGTTTTGCTTCTGTATATACTCCCATCGCGTCCCCTCCAGTTGCGGTAGGGTCATTAATAATACTTTCTTTCGGTCCGTCCATATGGGGTGTTGCTTCGACATGTTGATTTTCAGATTCTCTTGGCATAATGTCATCTCCTTTGTTGTTTAATATGACAACAGAGAAATATTTTTATGCAACTTCCCCTTTTTCCGAAGTGGGTAACTTATTATATTTCCATTATTATAGGTTAAACTAAAAAAATCGTATAAACCTTTGACAACATTACGAAAATAAGGTAAATTACCAAAGGGCGAACATTTTGCCCAACTTTTTAAAAAATATTCGTGATTTTGAGGTGTTTTTAAATGGATAACGTATTTGACTATGAAGATATTCAACTAATTCCTAATAAATGTATAGTAAACAGTCGTTCTGAATGTGACACATCCATCATGTTTGGTGGACATAAATTTAAGCTACCAGTCGTTCCTGCTAACATGCAGACAATTATTGATGAATCGATTGCGATTAAATTAGCAGAAAACGGTTACTTTTATATCATGCACCGTTTCAATCCAGAAAAACGTGCTGAATTTATTAAAGATATGCACGCTCGTAATTTAATTGCATCAATTTCTGTTGGGGTTAAACCTGAAGAATACGGCTTTATTGAACAATTAGCTATTGAAGATTTAATTCCAGAATTTATTACAATTGATATTGCACACGGTCATTCAAATGCCGTAATTGAAATGATTAAACATATTAAATATCATTTACCACAAAGCTTTGTTATTGCTGGTAATGTAGGTACTCCTGAAGCAGTTCGTGAACTAGAGAATGCCGGTGCCGATGCAACGAAAGTCGGCATTGGACCTGGGAAAGTATGTATTACAAAAATTAAAACTGGTTTTGGTACTGGTGGATGGCAATTAGCTGCTCTTCGCTGGTGTGCAAAAGCTGCAACAAAACCAATTATTGCGGATGGTGGTATTCGTACACACGGAGACATCGCAAAATCAGTACGCTTTGGCGCTTCCATGGTCATGATCGGTTCATTATTTGCTGGTCACGAGGAATCACCTGGTCAAACGATTACGAAAGATGGCCAAACATATAAAGAATATTTTGGTTCAGCGTCGGAATTCCAAAAAGGTGAGAAGAAAAACGTTGAAGGTAAAAAAATGTATGTAGAGTTTAAAGGATCGTTAATGGATACTTTAACTGAAATGGAACAAGACTTACAATCCTCGATTTCATACGCTGGTGGTACGAAATTAGATGCCATTCGTACAGTGGACTATGTTGTCGTAAAAAACTCGATTTTTAATGGGGATAAAGTGTATTAATACGGTAAAAACTCGAAGGCTATCCTTCGAGTTTTCTTTTTTCATATTGGCACTTCATCAGGTTATTTATCCCGCATTAACGGGCAGTAATTTATCTGTACCGAAAGCTTTAGCGACAGGTACAAGACTCCCACTTCAAGATTTTAGTGAAGCGAAAAGGATAAGTGGGAGATCAACTGCCCGTAAAAGCCCGATTGGTTCAACTAACAATCAGTGGAGGATGAAGAAAACCCCTACTAATTGAAGTTTCACTTTATTCACAACATTACTAAAATGCTCTCAAAACGATCGTACTCTTCTAAGCTAAATACGCTTCTTTGATCTCTTCATTTTCTACAAGATCTGAGCCTTTCCCACTTAATACAATGGTCCCATTTTGAATTACGTAACCACGGTGTGCGATACTTAATGCTTGGTAGGCGTTTTGTTCGACAAGTAAAATGGTGATTCCCATTGCATTTAGTTGTAAGATGATTTCAAAAATTTGTTCGACAATAATCGGAGCTAGTCCCATGGAAGGTTCATCCAGCATAAGTAAATCGGGTTTCATCATTAACGCACGACCAATGGCAAGCATTTGTTGTTCCCCACCACTCATCGTCCCACCCTTTTGATGAAAACGCTCTTTTAATTTTGGAAAATAGCTAAAGACAAATTCCATTCGCTCGTCAATGACATCTTTTCCTTTAACCGAAAAAGCACCCATTAACAAATTTTCTTTTACGGTTAAGTTGGCAAAAATTCTCCGCCCTTCAGGTACATGGGCTGCACCTAATAGAGTCGTTTGATGGGGAGGTTTATTTGTAATTTCTTTTCCTTTATAATGAATGCTACCAGATTTCACTTTTGCTAGTCCGCTAATCGATTTTAATGTTGTAGACTTTCCGGCACCATTACTACCTATTAAAGTTACGATTTCGCCTTCTGCTACATCGAGACTAATTCCTCTTAAAGCTTGAATTGCACCATAATATGTTTCAATATTTTTCACTTCTAAAACCGTCATCTGTCTCACTCTCCTTATGCCCTAATGCACAGCAGCTGAACCTAAATACGCTTCAATTACTTTTGGATTTGTTCGAATTTGTTCCGGATTGCCTTCTGCTATTTTTTCGCCGTGGTCTAGTACGACAATATGTTCTGAAATTTCCATAACGAGTTTCATATCATGTTCAATCAATAAAACCGTTACATTGAATTGTTGACCCATCGTTTTAATAATATCTGTTAACTCTTTTGTTTCTTTTGGATTCATCCCAGCTGCAGGTTCATCCAATAGTATTAATTTAGGTTTTGTTGCGAGGGCACGGGCAATTTCAAGCTTTCGTTGTGCGCCATAGCTTAAGTTATTGGCCTTTTCATTTAATAAATGATGTAAATCAAAATATTCTAGTAATCGGTATGCTTCCTTTTCCGCATTGGCTTCTTCTCGTTTTGTGAATGGCAAATTTAGAAAAATACCGAGTAAGTTCGTTTTTAAATGGGTATGCATGCCAACTAATACATTTTCGATGACAGACATTTCACCAAAGAGACGGATGTTTTGAAATGTTCTCGATATCCCTTTTTTCGCCACTTCATCGGGTCGTAAACCAATTAACGATTTACCATCAAGTTTGATTTCACCTGATGTTGGTTGATAGACACCGGTAATCATATTAAAGAAGGTCGTTTTTCCAGCACCATTGGGACCAATCACGGCTGTAATTTTGCCTTCTTCTACATCCATTGTAATGTCTTTATTCGCTGTTAAACCTCCAAATTGCTTTGTTATATCTTTTACCTCTAATATTGCCATTGCTATCCCCCCTTACACTCGTACCTTGTCTTGATCAACTGGAATGGCATCTAGGTCCGAATCGTTATCCATTCGATGCGGACGGTCCTCTTTTAATTTCTTTGCATCAAAGATTTTATTTTTTGCTGGAATTAATCCTTTAGGACGATATAATGCAAAGGCTACTAGAAGAGCTCCAAAGATAAACTTTTGCATTTTTGCAGGTGATAAAGCATCTGGAATGGATAATGTACCTGATAAACTTAACTGATTTAGCCAGTTTGTTAATTCTGTTAGTACTTGTAGATTTAAAATCGTCACGACAGCTGCACCTAAAATAACACCTGGGACACTTCCCATTCCGCCAAGTACAACCATTACTAAAATTGTAAAGGATTCCATCAAGGTAAAACTTGTTGGGTCAATAAACGCTTGTTTTGCAGCAAATACGACCCCCATAATTCCTGAAAAGGATGCGCCTAAAGCAAAGGCTAATAATTTAGTACGAACTAATGGGATCCCCATTGCTTGTGCTGCAATTTCATTTTCTCGAACCGCTTTCCATGACCTACCTAATTTGGAGTGTTCCAAACGTAAAACGGAAAAAATCGTAAACATTAAAATGACCAACGTAACAAAGTAGAATTGATTTGGAAAAGATAATGTAATTCCAAAAATTTCTGGCGGTGTAACAGAGGCAATTCCCATCGCACCATTTGTGAAATTAATTGGTCGGTCTGCATTGTTAAAAATGATTCGAATAATTTCCCCGAATCCTAATGTAACGATGGCCAAATAATCTCCCTTTACCCTTAAAACGGGGACACCAATTAGAACTCCTGCAATAGCAGCCATGATTCCACCAATGATTAAAAATCCCCAGAAACTTTCGCCACCAAGGGGAAACTCTCCAAATGGCATAAAGTTTGATGCTTGTTTCGTTGCAAAAATACTATATGTGTACGCTCCTACTGCAAAAAAGGCAACGAATCCTAAGTCAAGTAAACCAGCCATCCCAACAACGATGTTCAACCCTAGTGCCATTGAAATATAAATACCTACCATTGTGGCGACTTCCATATACGATTGAAAAGCAGGTCCGCCACTTGAGGCAAATGGAATTAAAACAAATAATAATCCGAGAGCTACGATCCATTTCGTTACATTTTTCAAATTCATAAAATGCAATATTAACAGTGAAGATAGTAATAATAAAAATGAAACAACGGATTTTTGAGAGAAATACAGCGCTGCGGAAGTGACGATCACAAATAATGCGAGAAACACAGTTTGGGCCCATTTATTTTGATAAAAAGCTGTTAGTTTTTCCTTCATATTCGTCACCTACACTTTCTCTGCCGTTGGTTTTCCAAGTAAACCTTCTGGCTTGAAAATAAGTACTAATATTAAAATGGCAAAAGCAAATACATCTTTATATTCCGCACCAAATACGCCACCTGTTAACAAAGATAAATTTGCAGAAGCAAACATCTCCATTAATCCTAACAACATTCCGCCAAGCATTGCCCCACGGATATTTCCAATACCTCCTAAAACGGCTGCGATGAAGGCTTTTAATCCTAAAATAAATCCGATATAAGGGTCGATTGTTCCGTATTGAACTGCGAATAATACGCCTGTTGCGCCACCTAATGCTGAACCGATAAAGAATGTAATCGAAATTACTTTATTTACATTAATGGACATCAGTGAGGCTGTCTCTCGATCTAAGGCAACCGCTCTCATGGCAGTACCCCATTTTGTTTTATTAATGAAGTAATCCAAAGCAATCATTAGCACGATAGCCGTACCAAGCACAATTAAAAAAGATGATTTAAAGCTCGCATCATAAAAAACGCTTGAAATCGAAGAAGTTTTTAATGTAATCTGTTCGGAAAATAGTGAGGGTCCTGTCACAATATAATTACCATTAAAAAGTTCTGCGATAAAGCGAACAAGGTCTTGCAGAATAAAAGATATCCCAATGGCCGTAATTAGCGGAATTAGTCGCGGGGCATTTCGCAATGGCCGATATGCTACTCGTTCCATTCCAACCCCTACTAGTCCTGTAATACTTGCCGTTAAGATCAGTACTAAAATTAACAAAATAATTTGTGGCACTCCTGCTGCCCAGCTCGTCCCCATAATTAAAATAAAGAATGCTGTACCAATAAATGCACCCGACATAAAAATTTCGCCATGGGCAAAGTTAATTAATTGTAAAATTCCATAAACCATTGTGTAACCAAGCGCAACAACTGCGTATACAGCACCTAAAGTAAGCCCATCGATTAATACTTGAGGTAAACTCTGTAAAACTTCTTGAAGCATCGTATCCCTCCCTATCAAACTTAATAACACTTTTTCTATATGTATAGAAAAAGTGTTGAGAGCTTATCCCAACACTATTTTCTATGCATTTATTGGCTCACTTCTCCTACTTGTACTGGAGGATAGCTAGCTTCTTCAAATTTATATAAGAAAATTTTCGCGTTAATATTGTCTCCTTTTTCATCGAAGGAAACATCTGTAAGGGCACCTTTGTAATCTTTTACAGCACGGACCGCTTCAGCCACTTTATCTTTTCCTGGAAGTTCACCGTTATTTGCAGTAATTGCAGCTTCTAATCCTGTTAAGAATACGCCCATTGAGTCATATCCATATACAGAGAACCCTTCAGGATCTTTATTAAATTTCGCTTTATAATCTTCCATGAACTTTTTACCAGACTCTGTCGCTGTACTATCACCCGCAACGGAAGTAATGTACGTATTTTTCACTGCTTCACCTGCGATATCAACTAAACCAGATGAATCCATACCGTCTCCACCCATGAATGGCACATCAATCCCTTTATCACGAGCTTGTTTAATAATAATTCCACCTTCAGCATATAAACCGCCAAAGAATACTAAGTCTGGCTTCTTATTTAATACTTGGTTAATTACACCGTTAAAGTCTTTTTCACCAATTGTGATCCCTTCATTACCTACAATTTCAGCTCCAGTTTCTTCTGCTGCCTTAATGAATGCTTCGGCTAAACCAGTACCATAAGCTGTTTTATCTTGGATAACAAAGATTTTCTTCGCGCCTAATTCGTTCACCGCATATTCTGCCCCCGCAGGACCTTGGAAATCATCGCGTCCTACGATACGGTTAACAGTTTTTAATCCGCGCTCTGTCACTTCTACAGCTGTGTTTGCTGGTGATACCATTGCGATATTATATTTTTCATAAACTTCAGATGAAGGAATCGCAACACCGGAGTTATAGTGGCCGATAACACCGTAAATTTGCTCATCCGCACCGATTAAGTTTGCATTGGATACACCTTTTTTAGGGTCCGCCTGATCATCATACGGCTCTAATTGTAGCGTATAGCCTAATTCTTCAAACTTTGCCTTTTCCTCTTCTAATTTCATTTGGGCGCCAAGTTTAATTGCCTCCCCAATAATTGCCGAACCACCAGATAAAGGAGATTGTGTCGCAATTTTTATCACCTTACTCCCCTCTGCTGCTGGTTCAGTGCTCGTCGGTGTTGTTCCAGTCGATGAGGAACTAGAACCTGAATCTGAAGAACATGCTGCTAAAATCCCCATAGATAGGACACCTGAAAGAAGTAATCCAACCGATTTTTTAAACTTCATATGAAACCCCCTCGTTCTCGTTTCTATTTACTAGTTTTGAACTAGTTCTATATAAGTATAGTGACGAAAGTTTTACATAACATTAAGTGTGTCAGATGTTCTAACATTATTTTTAATTTCCGACATTTTCATTAAAGTAATGATATTTTGTCTAAATATATCTAAATTTGCGTTAAGTTTTTTAACATGCATGCATTTTTCACCTTGTAACATTCTTCAAATAAATGTAAAATACTTAAAAATATCAATATTTATCAGAATTTTTCGAAAGAAGGTGTTGTATATGCCATTAAACAGTACTTATAAAGACAAAAAAGTGATCTCCATCGGCACCGTTAGTGAATTAACTGGACTTTCTGAAAGACAAATTCGATATTACGAAACGAGGAAACTGATTTTCCCGGAACGTTCAAAAACTGGCATTCGAAAATATTCATTTTCTGACATTGAAAAATTAATTGAAATTGCAAATCATTTAGAAGAGGGCGTATGGACGGCTGAAATACGAAACGAAATGAAACGACGAGAAAGAGCACTGTTGAAAGAAACACCGACGACGGTAACATAATATAAAATAAAAAAGTGAGATTCCCTGAAAAATCAGGATGATCTCACTTTTTGTATTGCTATTCGACCTTAAATGACATGACACGGGCTAGTTAATTTAAATTAAGTTCTTCTTTCCCACGAAATAAATGGAGGTCACTAAGTGGATAAATACGTAATTTTGATTCACCTAGTATAGATTCCTCTGAAATCAAACCGAAATGGCGGCTATCTGAACTTCTTAGACGATTATCACCTAATACAAAGAGAAAACCATCTGGAACTTGACTTTCCCCTGTCAGTTCTTTTAAAGTAAAATTTTCTGTTAATCTTTTTTGAAATGGATTTTCAATATCTCGATTTACATAAGGCTCATCGTACTCTTCTCCATTGATAATTAATATATCTTCCTTCATTTCAACGGTATCACCAGGAAGTCCAATCACTCGTTTAATATAATATTCATCCTCGTAAGGAGATTGGAATACAACATGATCAAATCGATCAATATCACTTATTTTACTAATAATAATGACATCACTATTTTCGTAAGTAGGGACCATCGAAGCACCTTTTACGATAAGGGGAGAAAAAACAAATTCGCGACATATAAAGGATAGTACGATTCCGAAAAAGATCGCTACAAGCCAAGAAAGAAACTCATTTTTCGGTTTGGATGTTTCATTCATTTTATTTCCCCTTCTCTCACATATAGTATTAATAGTTAATTTTACAATAGTCAGAAGAAAATGGAATTATCGCGTACTAAATTTAACTCATTTTTATTCTATTTGTAATATTAGTAATAAAAATATTGATACAAAATTCTTATACTCCATGCTTTAAACGAAATATTCTTGTAAGAAAAGTATATGCCTTATCTACTATAAGCATGCTCGTACAACTAATGTGACATTATTTCCCGATGTTCTTACTTATTTAAAAGTTTTTCCATATATCGTTTTGTTTCTGGCCATTCTTCTTTCGTTACACTAAACATAACCGTATGTCTCGTAGTCCCATCTTTTCGAATCATATGATTACGTAAGACACCCTCTTTCTTTGCACCAATTCTTTCAATAGCATTTTGTGAGCGTATGTTTTCATGATCGGTCTTAATTTGTACACGCTGCCAGCCAAGGACTTCAAAACAATAACTTAATAATAAATATTTGCAATTTGTATTTACTGCGGTTTTCCAATACTGTGGCGTTAACCATGTAAAACCAATTTCTCCTCGTTGATGCCCTGTATGTATATCCATTAATTTCGTAGACCCAATAATTCGATCTGTTTTTGCATCGATAATTACAAATGGCAGTTCAGTCCCTGTTTCTTTTAAGCTCAATGCTTGATTTACGTATTTCTCTACATCTTCCTTACAATCTACAGAAATTGACATATAGGTCCAAATTTCTGAAAAGGCTGCTACTTCAAAAATCCCATTAATATCTTCTTTTTGCATCGGTCTTAGTTTTACAACATTATTTTTTAACTCCATCGTTTTCATTCCAATCTATTTCTTTTCTTCTATTTTAATACACGAATAGAAATAAAAAAGATGATAACGGACATTAATCCAAATATCATCTACGTCAAATTCTATTTAATTATTTGTACGAACTGTTTTTAACGCGCCGCTCCACGCAATGACTTGATCTAACATATCATTTACCGATTGAATTTGTTGATCTTTCGGTTTTAATGTATTGCCATTTTCAAAATCTGTAAATAGGGACAATGCTGGATGAACCCGCACATCAGCAATTTGAATTTCACCTAATATTCCGCGCAAATGTTCAGTAGCACGTGCACCACCTACTGAGCCGTAGCTGACAATTCCAGCGGCTTTATTTGCCCACTCATCACGAAGTAGGTCAATTGCATTCTTTAATGCCCCAGTAATAGAATGATTATACTCAGCAACAATAAACACAAAGCCATCACAATTATTTACTTTTTCTGCCCAACCAGATACGCCTGAAGCATCATAATTTGGGTCCCCTAAAAATGGTAGTCTGAACTCCGCAATATCAATCACTTCGTAAGAGGCATCTCCTCGACCATCTCCTAAATCTTTTACCCATTCTCCTACTTGAGGACTTACTCTTCCTTCTCTCGTACTTCCTAAAATAATCCCAATTCTTAACATACCATTTCCTCCATTTGAAACGTTCCAAGTACAACACTAAGGAACTTTTTAGGTAAAATTTCGCAATAACAGTATTACCATTACCTAATTTAAAATCATTTATTCAAAGGGAAAAATAAAATACACGAATATTTTTATATAGGAAAAGCTTAAAGAAATTTAATTATTTAGTTCTTTACTAAATGTCTTTGCAGTTCTTCTAATGTAAAATAAATGGCTGGATATTCTTTCATTTCTGGTATCGCTTTATACTGAGACTTTGTTTTGCGTTCGACGGCATTTGCCATTGTTTCAAATAGCAATAACAACTGAGCTAGTTGTTCGTCATTAAATGATGGGCGCTCCCTTAACCTAGCGCATTTATCTAATAGAAAGCCCAGCTCTTCTAATGAATGAACAATCGGCCAATAGTATTGTAAAGCTTCTTCATCTTTAGGAATTTCACCTGTTGCCGTATCATACAAAGTAACTAAATTTTTTAAATTCGTATCCATTTTGTTAAACTCGATATTTTTACCATAGTTTTGATAAATTGGTTGATTTGAAAACAATACAAACATAACTTGTGCTTGGCTACGAATGGTTTTTGAAATAAAGTGGGGTAATCGACTAGACGCAGATGTTCTTCCCACAAGCCATACACCTAATAATCCAATGGAAACACCGATCAATACATCAATTAAACGGGTAGAAGCAAAATAATAAACGGAATTATCTAAAGTGGAACCAGCTTCAGCCATAATTAATGCACTTGGCGTAAAAAAAAGCGCGGCTAGCCCATAGTTTTTTACAATAAATAATTCCGTAATAAACGTTAATAAAAAGACTAACAAGGCAATCAATAGCCCCTCTGGATGGAAGGCTAAAATAACACTGGCTAAAAGAATGCCAAAAATAGTCCCTAAACTTCTTTGAATCGCGCGGTGAAATGTAGCAACAACGGTTGCACCTGACAAAACAGCCACACAGGATAGAGGAACCCAAAAAGAACGATTAAGATCAAACTCGTAAGCAATAATTGCAGCAAAAGTTGTAAACATACCAAATCTTAATGCGTTGATGAGTATGATGGAGTTTTTATCAAAGGCACCTAGCAATATTCTTTTCGTTGTTGGAGTTGAAAATTGTAGCTGTTCTTTTGAAAGCGAGCTCGGTCGCAATAAACTCTCTTTTATATGTATTAGTTCTGCCCCTATTAAAGAACTTACTTCATCTAGTTCATCTGGTTGAGTCAGAGTAATCTCAGAAACCTGTTTGTTGTCTAATTGTTGAGCAATATTTCTTAACGATTCGCCTAATTGTTTCGACACTTTTTTACCATTACCCGCTAATTGTTCAGCGGCAATTAAAAATATTTTATTCGCATAGTGATTGACACTATAAAGGCGCTTAAATAATTCTGACGTACGCCAAGCATTATACCCTTCCGCTAAAGTTTGCCCTGCTTCTTTTAACGTAGCCATTACGCGATTGTGTGTCTCATTTTCACTTGCTGTTCCGATTGCATCCAAATAGTCCGCAAGCTCAACTAAGGAGCGTTTCACTACCCTTTTTTCAGGTCCATGTGGGTTCACTAGATAACCTGACATTGCCATGAACCAAGAAAGGGCACCACCTAAAAATGCAAGTCCTGCCCGCAAAAAAGCTTCATCTGGCGCAACCGACATGCCCGTACACATTGCAAAAATTAAAACAAAAAAGATCGCAGAAGGTCCAATGAAACGAAATGCCCCAAAAATAAAAACGGCTATTGCGCCAATAAGCCCCATTACAATTGCTACAATAATTGGATATGGTGCTAAAATCGTTCCTAGAAATACACTGCTTGTAATACCTATCACTGCCCAAAAAAGTTTTTTTGCCAATAAGGCATACGGAATCGGAAAAACATAAAGATATGTAAACCCACCTAGCCCAGCAATTAGTCCATACTCTAAGCTACCAAAAAGTAAACCAATAAAAATTGGTAACCCTGCTGCAATACCAGCGAGAAATGCCTTTAACCAGGGAAATGGTTTTTTATTTACTGTTAATGCTTGTTTCAAAATAGAAGGTGCTTGAATTGTCTTTCCCATTACGTGTGCTCCTTAAAAATATATATACTATTTTCCCCTTAAATAGATATTCCTATGATAAAGTATTTAATGAACGATACTATAACATTACCACAATTGGAGACATTCACATGACAATGAATCATCAAGTATATACTACTTTATTTAGCCATAACGACTGGCAAGTGTATTTAGCTGCCACTGCAAATGGGCTATGCTTTTTAGGCACACACCATTCATCCTTTGAAGAAATGGAGCAGTGGTGTAAAAAACAGTTTCCTAATGCTGTTCTAGTTGAAGATGACACTCAACTTGAAAGGTATAAAAAAGAATTGATTGAGTATTTCGAAGGCAGATTAACCGATTTTACGATTCCATTTGATATTCGAGGCACTACTTTTCAAATGAGTGTTTGGAATGCGTTATGTACGATTCCATTTGGACAATCCAAATGCTATTCCGATATTGCCAACTTCATTGGAAACCCGAAAGCAGTACGAGCGGTAGGAACTGCCATTGGGGCTAACCCTGTCGCAATTGCCATCCCATGTCATCGCGTACTAGGAAAGAACGGTACATTAACTGGTTATAGTGGTGGACTAGACGTGAAAGAAAAACTTTTACAGCTTGAGGGCATACACTATAAGTAAAAGCAGTGCTAACATTAGCACTGCTTTAAATCGTTACTCTATAATATATCCATTCTCATCTCTTTGGACGATGGTTTCGGTATTCGGTGTTTTAGGTTTTCTAGCGAAGCACATGATTGCCGCAATCAGCAATAAAATACCGGATAGCGAAATGATGCCGGATAAGACACATGCAATAATAAATAAGATCCCCGCAAGTTTCGCATTGCTATTTACCTTCACAGCGCCAACAATCGCTAAAATAATTGCAACGACACCTAATAGAACAAATATCCAACCGATGCTACTAATAAATTGAAGTAAATTATTCATATAGTCCACACCAAGTGTAATGTCGGCATCTGTTAAACCTGAACCGTAAAAGGAATTTTCTAATTCAGTTTGAAACATCGGATCATTCATTAACATTTTACTACCGAGCAAAGTTAATATTAATATTCCGACACCCAAAACATTTAAAACAACGGATATGATACTTAAAGCTTTTTCACCTGTTCGTTTCATATGATCCTCCCACTCTTGTTTACAACGTAATTTAGTAGAAAAATGACTTCATTCTTTATTATGATGTGATGAGTCAGTAAATTACGATATTTTATGTATTTGTATCATTTTAAAAATTCCAGCCAAGCCAAAAGAAAAGAAGCCCACCTAGTAAATTGGTGACGATATAAATCATCATGGTTACATATTGTTTTTGGTCAATTAATTTTACAACATCGAAGGAAAAGGTTGAAAATGTTGTGAAACCACCGAGCACGCCAATCGTTAAAAAGGAAAGATCGGTTTGATTTTCTATGCTCCAGTTTGCGGCAATCCCTAGTAGTAGTGAACCAAGTAAATTTACAATGATTGTTGCATAGTATGTAGGAAGATTCCCTTTTTGAATTCCGACCTGCGTGATATAACGAAGGGTAGCGCCAACTCCTCCGCCTAGTGCCACCATTAACCCTACCATTGTTTACGACCTCGATTCAATAAATATCCCACAAGTGCTGCTGTAATACTAGCAACTGACATGCCTAGAACAAATAATAATCCAACTAACGTATTTTCTTTTAGCAAATAAATTGCTTGTTCTGAAAATGTAGAAAAAGTGGTAAATGCTCCTAACATTCCTGTGGTAAAAAATAGTTTTAACTTGCTGTCGTTTCGCTCATAATAGCCATTTAAACTACCTAACAGAAAACTACCTAAAATATTTACAAACCAGAGCATAGGTAACGTTCCTACACTTGTTTGAATAACAAAGCGTAATGTTGCACCCACAACTCCACCGAAAAAAACTTGTACTCCATTATTTAATTTTTGATTGTTTATAGATGCCACTGATCATTACTCCAAATAAAATAATTAAAAAAACAGGAAGGAACAGTAAACCAAGAGATTGAATGTCACCAAGTGAAACTCGAACAATCTGTACAATAAGAAAAGCAAACATTACTAGGCAAAGATTTTTCACAACATTTAGTAATCTTGTACTTTGTGTATAAAACTGATATGCATTGGTCTCGTTTATTCGTTTTGGATAATTATGCATATGAGGTGCTTTTTCAAAGGCACTCATCAACATAAATAAAAACGTTCCGATAATCGGTAAAATGATTACTTCAACCTTCGAACCCCAGCGATCGACTTCCCCAGTAGCATTAAAATGACCTGGTACTTCCTCTGGTATATTACCCCAGTTTACGATTAGAAATAATATGGCTAATAAAAATATACCTAGACCCATTGCATCCATTATTTTCTCTACTTTAGTTTTTGGAAGTTTTAATATGGGACGATAGAGTAGCTTATTGTTCATTCACTCGCCTTCCTTTCTCAAGTTTACCGTAAATCGTATAACTAGAATACGGATAATCATGCAAAAAGTTTCAATTTTACTATCGTACTCCTTCACTGATGATTGAACTTTTACTTTCTGGATAGACTGACAAAGGTGAATTATTTATATTTTGAATATAATTTTAGTAAACTAATATATACACTGTACAGATAGGGGTTAGGTACATGGGTTTATCAGATATTTTTGAGTTTTTACGAATGCTTGATACCGAACTTTATTATTACATTGACAAATTGGGTTTATATATTTATTTTATCTTGTTTTTAATTGTTTTTGGAAAAACCGGCTTTGTTATTTTAACATTCCTACCTGGGGATTCTCTCGTTTTCGCTAGTGGGACAATCGCTGCCATCGATCAATTAAATTTTTTCATCTTGTTTTTGTTATTTTTCATCGCCACTTCATTAGCCGATAGTAACAACTTTTTCATTGGGCGAATGTTTAGTAAAGTGTCATCCGACAAGGCCATGTTTTTAAAAATAATTCCTCAAACGTCCATCGACAAAGCCAGTGAATTTTTATCTGACTATGATCGGGTAGCCATTACATTTTCACGATTTATTCCATTAATGCGCACAATGACACCCTTTATATGCGGCTTTACTAGTTACCCGTATAAAAATTTTATCCGTTTTAATGTGATGGGGGCATTTTTTTGGACATCCATCTGGCTTGGCACAGGATTTGCCTTAGGAAATGTAGCATGGGTTGAAGGCAATTTATTGTTTACCCTCTCCCTCATTACCATGATGATGTTTATTCCAAGTATCTATGGTTTTTTGAATCAATTCCGAAAAAAACATCTCCATGAAGAAGAATTAAAACAAGAAGCTAATCGATAGCGTTTCGACTAGCTTCTTTCTTTTTAAGCATTCACATTGTTCTCATTTTCAAGCATCTTATGGAGATATGCGATAATCTCTCGAATACCTTCGAGAGAATTGACTAATATTTTTGGCTCAACACAAGTAATCATTCGATTTTCCAAATTTGCTACGGCAGTAAAATATTTCGTTTTCGAATAATTAACAAGACCTACTTGTTGAATTTCGTTTGGCGCAAAATTCAATATTTCTTTCGCCTCATCCACGACTAAGCCGTAGTTCACAATATCCGTATTCAGAACAATGATCCGGCTTAACTCTCCAACACTCGGCTTATTGTATAAAATGCGATTAAAATCAATAACCGGAATAAGCTCTCCCCGCATGCGCGTAAATCCTAATAAATAATTAGGTAAATGTGGGATGGGCGTAATGCGGCCAATTTTTTCAATGGATACGACCTGTTCAACAGGAATCGCGTATTCCTCATTGACACAGCGAAATATGATGGATTTTTCAAATGTCATTGACGTTACCTCACAGAATAATTTATTTTGCAGAACATTTTACGACTTCGACTAATAAATCTGCTAATTTTTCTAATTCTTCAATTGGCATACGTTCATTGGTAGTATGAATTTCTTCATAACCTACTGAAAGATTTACTGTAGGAATACCAAATCCCGAAATGACATTGGCGTCGCTTCCCCCACCCGATTGACCAAGGACCACATCACGACCAATATTACGTACAGCTTCCACTGCTACTTGTACGACTTTATCCTTCTCAGTAACCGAAAAACCTGGATACATTAGTTTTACTTCCACTTCTGCATGTCCTCCAAGATTTTGTGAAACTTTTTCAAACGTTTCTTTCATATGCGCTACTTGTTGATCTAATTTTTCTTTATAAATGGAGCGTGCTTCCGCTAAAATATATACTTCATCACAAACAATATTCGTTGCTTTTCCACCTTCAAAGCGTCCAATATTCGCCGTTGTATCTTCATCAATTCGACCTAGATTCATTTTCGCAATCGCTTTAGCAGCTAGTGTAATGGCAGATATCCCTTTTTCTGGTGCTACCCCTGCATGAGCTGTTTTACCGAAAATTTTCGTTTCAATTTTTGCTTGGAATGGAGCAGCTGTTACAATGCCACCTACTTTCCCATCACTATCAACTGCAAAACCATACTTCGCAATGATCTGTTCTGGATTTAATTCCTTTGCACCAACTAAGCCACTTTCTTCCCCAGCTGTAATAATGAATTGAATTGTGCCATGTTCAATGTTTTGTTCCTTTAAACGGCGTGCCATTTCAAAAAGAGCGGCTATCCCTGCTTTATCATCAGCACCTAAAATCGTTGTGCCATCAGAATAAATATACCCATCGTCACGGATTTCTGGTTTAATTCCAGCACCTGGTACGACTGTATCCATATGCACAGTGAAATAGATCGGCTCTACATCGAGAGACCCCTTTAATGTTGCAATAATGTTCCCTGCTCCGTGACCATTTCGAGTATGGGCATCATCCTGCAACACGTCAAAACCCATTTCTTCTAATTTATTAACTAAAATTGGGGCGATTACCTCTTCATGTTTTGTTTCAGAATCAATTTGTACAAGTTCTAAAAATTCATTTACTAAACGACTATTCAAGTTGAAAACTCCCTTATTTGCTTGTTACTTACTTATTTTACGCCTCTAACTTTGCGAAAACAACCAAACTACATTGCGAATCGATAATTTACTTAACTGAAGATTGAAACAGGAGCTTTTCATGAGAGGACTAAGAACACAAGCCGCGAAGCCAAAAAAAGTTGCCCAATTTAATGCATTGGACAACTCGTTTAATCTATTCATGTTAAAAATTATAGAGGAATATTTCCGTGCTTTTTCGCTGGTCTTGATTCTTCTTTGCCACTTAACATGTCTAAGCCTTGAATTAATTTAATACGCGTTTCTCTTGGATCGATTACATCATCAACCATACCGCGAGATGCTGCTACATAAGGATTCGCGAATTTTTCTTTATATTCCTCAATTTTCGCAGCACGTGTTGCTTCTGGATCTTCTGATTTTGCAATATCTCCTGCAAAGATAATGTTTGCTGCCCCTGCTGCACCCATTACTGCGATTTCAGCATTTGGCCAAGAGAATACTAGATCTGCTCCAATTGATTTAGAGTTTAATGCAACATATGCGCCACCGTATGCTTTACGAAGAATAACCGTAATTTTTGGTACTGTTGCTTCTGAGTATGCATATAAAATTTTCGCACCATGACGAATAATTCCACCGTGTTCTTGTTTTACACCTGGGAAGAAACCAGATACGTCTTCAAAGGTAATAATCGGAATGTTAAATGCATCACAAGTACGGATGAAACGTGAAGCTTTGTCGGATGAATCAATATCTAATCCGCCTGCTAAAGCTTTTGGTTGATTACATACTAAACCAACTGATTCTCCAGCAATACGTGCGAAACCAACGACAATGTTTTTCGCAAATTCAGGTTGAACTTCCATGAATGAACCTTCATCTACAACCTGCTCTACTACTTTACGAACATCGTATGATTTAGTAGGTTCGATTGGCACGCAATCAATAATATCCGGACGATAGTCATCGCCTTCTGGTTTTGGATATTTTGGTGCTTTTTCTTTATTACTTTGTGGTAAATAGCTTAATAGTTTGCGAATTTGTTCGATTGATTCTTCTTCAGATGGTGCACGGAAATGCGCATTCCCGCTTATCGAGTTATGTACTTTTGAACCACCTAAGTCTTCAGATGAAATTTTTTCTCCCGTTACAGTTTCAATTACTTTTGGACCAGTAATGAACATTTGTGAAGTTTTATCAACCATTAAAATAAAGTCTGTAATCGCTGGTGAATAAACTGCTCCGCCTGCACAAGGTCCCATAATAACTGAAATTTGTGGAATTACCCCTGAATAAATAGCATTACGATAGAAAATGTGACCGTATCCATCTAATGAAAGTACGCCTTCTTGAATACGTGCACCACCTGAATCGTTAATACCGATAAATGGTGTGCCATTTTTCGCAGCTAAATCCATTACAGCAGCAATTTTTTTCGCATGCATTTCCCCAAGTGCACCGCCAAAAACAGTGAAATCCTGTGCAAATAAATAAACGTTTCGTCCATTTACTTTACCGAAACCTGTTACAACCCCGTCGCCAGGTCCAACTTGTTTGTCCATGCCAAAGTCAGTTGTTCTATGCGTAATAAATGGATTGATTTCTACAAATGTACCTTCATCTAATAATAATTCAATACGCTCACGTGCAGTAAGCTTCCCTTTTTCATGTTGCTTTTCAATACGTGCATCGCCACCACCAAGTTCGATTTCACGCTTTCGGTCATACATCTCATTAATTTTGTCGAACATATCCATCTCTATTTATCCCCTTTGCCACTTTTATCACATAATTCATACAGTACTCCAAAAGAATCTTTTGGATGTAAAAATGCTACTTCTGCTCCACCTGCACCTGGTTTAGGTTCATCAGATAGTAAACGAATCCCTTTTTCAGTTAGTTCTTGCATTCTTTCACGTATCCCCGTAACACCAAATGCTACATGTTGAATGCCTTCCCCACGTTTTTCAATATGTTTATAAATCGCACTTTCTTCACTTGTAGGTTCTAACAACTCAAACTTCACATTGCCTGCATCAATAAAAGCAACACGAACATGTTGAGAAGGAACTTCTTCAATTTTCAGTAATTTCAGTCCCAACGTTTCTGTATAATAGGCTATACGTTCATCTAGGTTTTTTACTGCGATTCCAATATGATCTACTTTCTCCATTACTGCACCCCTTCTGTTATAGTACATATCTATTGTAACGAATTTACGAATATTGCGCTACGTACTTGAGATATTTTTCAAATTTGATAAACTAAACTTAAGAAAAGAAGGAGAGTACGAGAATATGAGTAACAAAAAATTTCAAAAATTCGTTGTTTATTGTATGATTGCCATTATGGTTATTTCAACATTAGCATTTGGACTATCATTTTTCTAAGAGTTGTTGCGATTACGTTCATAAAGTAATCGCCTTTTTTCTTAGCGTCTAATCCCTCTAAACGTCTGTTTTATAACCAAATATTTATCCATCTCTTCAATAAACTGATATAGTGACGCCATCGCAAGAAACTTTTCATGGTTTTCTGGTAATGGCATTGTTGCAAATTCCTCTTTTACTTCCTCTAATTTACTTCTAAATTTTTTTGCAGTGTTTCCAGAATGTACATTATTCGCCAATTCTTCCATGAAATCTGCAACTAGTTCAGCTTGTTGTACCATAACAGGTAGCGTCGTTATTTTTGGTAGTACTCTTTCGATAATTTCCAATTGTTTTTCCCGCATATCAAAATATAAGTAAAATTGGTTTTCTTTTCGAGTGAGATGGTTTTCAACATCTTTGAAGGCAATTGATTTCGCTTTATTTAATAGGTTCGCTGCTTCAATAATTTCTTTCCCATCCCAAGAAGTATCACCGTTGCGCAAATATTTGACGATTTCTGAAAATATCGAACGGTATAATTCCTCAATATTTTTCAAGTACTGATCCAAATCCTTTTGAAGATCACCCATGTACATATTCACTGCTAGCGCCGTACCAAATCCAATGGCCATCAGTGCTAGCTCATTTAACAATAGACTGACTGTAAAATTCGCTTCATTATAGATGTGCATAATAATAACTACACTTGAAATAAATCCATCAGTAAATTTGAATGATACTAACGTTGGTATAAACACTAATAACATAATTCCAAGAACAATTGGGTTATAGCCAACTAATTCTAAAGCTAGAAAGGCATAAAGCATCCCTATTAAACTCGCTACAATTCTCGTATAAATCGCATTGAGCGACTTCTTCTTTGTAGGTTGGATACATAAAATCGTTAAGATTGCAGCTGATGAAAAATAGTGTAAATCGAAATATTCAGCAATCAATAATGCAATACAGGCACCTACCGCAGTTTTAATCGTTCGATAGCCGATTTTAAACTTCTTTATACGAACTTCCTCCCTCAAAGAATCGTTTTAAAAGAAGAACACGTCCTTAAAGTTTCCTTTAAGGACCTGTCTTTTTTAATTATACTTCTTCACAGTACTCTTCAAAGTTCGCTTGTAAATTCGTAATTACAGACATTGGATCATGTCCTTCAATTTCGTGACGACCGATATCTGCCACTACTTTTCCATCTTTTAATAATACAAATGATGGAGAAGATGGAATGTGATTGTCACCAAAAAGATGGCGTGCTGCATTTGTTGCTTCTTTATCTTGACCTGCAAATACCGTAACTAAATGGTCTGGACGTTTATCGTAATGAACTGCATTTGCAGCAGCAGGACGAGCAATGCCACCTGCACAACCACATACAGAATTCACCATAACAAGTGTAGTTCCTGGTCTAGCAAATGCCGCTTCTACCTCTTCTGGTGTGCGCAATTGTTCATAACCTGCACCTTCAATTTCTGCACGAGCCGTTCTTTTGATTTCTTCCATAAATAAATCGTAATCCATATTCATTATTAATCGCTCCTTTCAACTACTCATTTTAACATAAAGTGAAATATCAATCATTTAGGGAGATTTTATCACCATTGATTTTGGAATACAAATTGATTTCATCAACTATGATTTTTATTGAGGGAATAGTTTCGTAACACCTTGTGTAACGGTTAACTTCCCTTGTAGGATCGCTTCCTCAATGGATTTTACTTGAACTTTTTTGTCACTGTTGTTAAAGAAGGAATCAATTAAATGATCGATTATCATGGAATGGAACCAATCTTTCGTCTGCTCTAGCCTTCTCGTCTCCCAATAGGAAGACTCTTTGATTGTTTTTTCAAACTGACACATCATATCCCATATTTCTGTTAGGCCTGTTTTTTCCAGTGAAGATGCTGGATGCGCTTGACTCATCCAGCCTGGTGTTGATGGCTGAAGGAAATGTAAAATTTGCATATATTCACGAACCGTTTTTTTCGCTTTGCGTACATTATCTCCGTCACTTTTATGTACAACAATACCATCTGCTAGCTCCATAATGCCTTTTTTCATCCCTTGCAGCTCATCGCCTGCTCCAGTTAATACAAGAAGTAAGAAAAAGTCCACCATCCCGCGCACATAGGTTTCACTTTGACCGACACCTACTGTTTCAATTAAGATCACATCATACCCTGCAGCCTCACAAAGTAACATGGTTTCGCGTGACTTTTTATGCACTCCACCGAGCGTTCCTGCACTTGGAGATGGCCGAACAAAGGCTTGTTTGTTTCGGCTCAATTCCTCCATCCGAGTCTTATCTCCTAAAATACTACCGCCAGATAGAGAAGAACTTGGATCGATGGCAAGAACGGCAACCTTTTTCCCCATATTACAAAGCATCGTTCCGAATGCCTCAATAAAAGAACTTTTCCCTGCTCCTGGTACACCCGTGATCCCAATGCGAATACTATTCCCTGTATAAGGAAGCAGTTCCTGAAGCAGTTGTTGCGCTTGTTCCTTATGGTCATTATTGGAGCTTTCGATTAACGTAATTGCCTTTGAAAGTGAAGTACGGTCACCAAGGCGTACTTCACTTGCTAATTTCTTTAAATCAATCGGTTGTTGTTTCTTTTTACGGAATTTCTTTGGTTGAATGTTCATGCCATCATGACCTCCTTCAACTCCAGGCATCACAAATAAGGCACTATTGTCTGGAACTGAATGACGCTCATCCATTATTCAGACACTTCCTCATAACCTAAACGTTTGTAGATTTCTTCAATAATTTTCATCGCTGAAACTGGAATCACTGTTCCTGGTCCAAAGATGGCAACTGCACCTGATTCATATAGGTACTCATAATCTTGAGCAGGAATTACACCGCCAACGATGACGATAATATCTTCCCGACCTAATTTCTTTAGCTCCTCTACAAGTTCAGGAACTAGCGTTTTATGACCAGCTGCTAATGAAGATACACCTACACAGTGAACGTCATTTTCTACAGCCATTTGTGCAGCTTCTTCAGGTGTCATAAATAGTGGTGAAATATCCACATCAAAGCCTAAATCGGCATAACCTGTTGCAACAACTTTAGCACCACGGTCATGACCATCTTGACCCATTTTCGCTACTAGTAAACGTGGGCGACGTCCTTCGTTTTCTAGGAACTCTTCTGTCATTTGTTTTACTTCAGTAATTAATTCATCATCTGAGAAGTTTGAAGAATAAACACCTGAAATTGAACGAATAACCGCTTTATGACGTCCAGAAACATTTTCAATAGCATCTGAAATTTCTCCTAAAGATGCGCGAGCACGTGCTGCATCAACTGCTACTGCCAATAAGTTTTCTTCACCAGTTTGTGCTGCATGTGTAAGACGAGCTAAATGCTTTTGTACTTCTTCTTCATTACGGTCTTCTTTTAATTTATTTAAACGTTCAATTTGTTTTGTACGAACTAACGTATTATCGATATCTAAAATATCAATTGGTTCTTCTACATCTAATAGATATTTATTTACACCAACGATTGTTTCAGATTTCGAGTCAATTTTCGCTTGACGTTTTGCAGCTGATTCTTCAACTTTCATCTTCGGTAAGCCTGTTTCAATCGCTTTTGCCATACCGCCTAGTTCTTCGATTTCTTGAATTAACGCCCATGCTTTTTCAGTTAGTTCGTCTGTTAATTTTTCAACGTAGTAAGAACCACCCCATGGATCGATTACTTTCGTCATAGCTGTTTCTTCTTGTAAGAATAATTGCGTATTACGAGCAATACGAGCAGAGAAATCTGTCGGTAATGCAATGGCTTCATCAAGTGCATTTGTATGAAGGGATTGCGTGTGTCCCATTGCCGCTGCATTTGCCTCGATTAATGTACGCGTTACGTTGTTGAATGGATCTTGCTCTGTTAATGACCAACCAGAAGTTTGTGAGTGCGTACGTAAAGCTAATGCTTTTGGATTTTTCGGATTAAAGGTACTCATCATTTGAGCCCAAATACGACGTGCTGCACGCATTTTCGCAACTTCCATATAGTAGTTCATTCCAATTGCCCAGAAGAAAGAAAGACGTGGTGCAAATGAATCAATATCGATACCAGCTTTTAAGCCTGTACGAACGTATTCAAGGCCATCTGCTAGTGTATAAGCTAACTCGATATCATTTGTTGCCCCTGCTTCTTGAATATGGTAACCCGAAATCGAAATCGAGTTAAATTTCGGCATAAACTTACTTGTGTATTCAAAAATATCCGCAATAATTTTCATCGACATTTCTGGTGGATAAATGTACGTATTACGCACCATGTACTCTTTTAAAATATCGTTTTGAATTGTTCCTGCAAGCTTTTCTGGTGTTACACCTTGCTCTTCAGCAGCAACGATATAGAATGCCATAATCGGTAAAACCGCACCGTTCATCGTCATCGAAACAGACATTTGATCTAACGGAATACCGTCAAATAAAATTTTCATATCTTCAATCGAGTCAATGGCAACTCCAGCTTTCCCTACATCCCCTTTTACACGAGGGTGGTCCGAGTCATAACCACGGTGTGTTGCTAAGTCAAAGGCAACAGAAAGACCTTTTTGACCCATTGCTAAATTACGACGATAAAATGCATTGGATTCTTCAGCAGTTGAGAAGCCTGCATATTGACGTACTGTCCAAGGGCGAGCAACATACATCGTTGGATATGGACCGCGCGTATTTGGTGCGATTCCCGCAACGTCATTTAAATGTTTTGCATCTTGAATGTCCGCTTTATTATAGAACTCATTCACTTCAATACCTTCATTTGTCATGAATGTACGAGTTGATTGAAGATTTTCATTTTGTAATACTTGTCCAATATTTACTGATTTAAAATTTGGTTTCGTCATTGTTGTACCCCTTTCACACTTTCAAGAACCTCATTTAGCTTTTTGACAATATTTTGGCCTGCAAAGATAAATCCGTTTAAGCCTGATTGTTGCCACTCGTCTTGTTCTTCTTTAAATTTACCTGCTACATCTAAAATTACGTTTTCAGGTTTATTTGAAAGTAAAGCTGGTACAAGCTCTTTTGCATCATCGTCTTTTGCTGCAACAATGACATAATCATAGTTTGCATTTTGTAACCATTGCGTTGCGGATTCAACCGTAAGTAATTCTCCAGATTGTTCTGGGATATTCCCTGCAGTAGCAAAGAACCCAGCCACAAAATCAGCACGTGGTTTGAAATCCTTCAGTTTTCCATAAGTTAAAACGCCGATTTTTGCTTGCGCTAATTTAAACTGTTCACGTAATTGCTCAAATGGAACTGCTAAACGTTTTACATCTGAAAGGATTGGATTTGTTTCAGTTGGAAGTTCATCAACTGGGTTTGCATAAATATTTGTACCAATTAATGATTCCTTACGCGTTTCAACTGCTTGTAAACGAGCATTGTACACTTCTTCTAAATCCGCTTGTAATGTGCCAGCACTTGCATACGCATCAAAACCACCAGCTTCTTCAATTTGATTGAATAAATCCCATGCTTTTTCAACATATTCCGCTGTTAACGTCTCAATGAAATAAGAACCACCTGATGGATCCAATACTTCAGCCACACGAGATTCTTCTTTTAATACAAGTAACACATTACGCGCAATTCGGATTGATTGATCAGTTGGCTTTGACAATACATCATGTGGATGTACCGTAATCACATCTGCACCACCGATTACTCCTGCAAATGCTTCATTACCAGCGCGTAGTAAATTTACATACACATCTAATTTTGAATAGCTGCGTAAAGAGTTTTCAGCTAGTACAGGAATCGCTTGTGGATTGTCGACACCAAATGCTGCTGCAAATGCTTTCCAAAGCACTTTAAACGCACGTAATTTTGCAATTTCTGCGAAGAATTGTGTATCAATCGCAAAGTTGACAAAAAACTTCTTGGAAACCTCTTCAAAACTCGATTCATTGGCAAACTTCGAAGCTAATGCTAAAGTAATCGCTAATTCTTGAACTGCATTCGCACCTTCATAATGATATGTAGCACTATTTGCACAGAAAGTTCGGACATTTTCAAAGCCATTTAATGTAAATTGTTTTTCAGAAATAATAAAACCTTTTATATTTTGTTTCTCTTCAATTTGATTGAAAACAGCAAGGATTGGATCATTGTCATTTTGTACAATTAGTTTGAATGGAGTCGTTGTTAAGATGTTTGCAAGCTTTGCTAAACTTTCGTTATCCCATTCAAATGCTGTACGGCTATCAATTGTAATATAATTATTTCCTTTATCTACACTATCCTGTAAGTTTGCAAAAAATTGTTCAGTTGTCCCACCAAAGATTTGTTGAGCAACGTTAAACCCTTCTGCTTCCTTTAATGATCGGATAGTTGAAATTTGATTTTCAAGTTGATCCCCTAACTTTTCAACTAACATCTCTTGCGTATAAAGTGGTGATAATGTTATATCCTCTTGTGTTTTTGTAAATAATGATTCAAATGGCTTCCCTTTTAATGCTTTTGTTGCTTCTTCCTTCCACTGATCATAACTTGCAGATGGAAATTGAATTTCTTTCATTTGTTTTGACATACTCTCGCTTAATAGCTGCCCCCTTTACGTATATAATTTTATTTTACCCTAGATAACATTACCAATAAAGAAAAAAATTAAAGGAAGCCTTATTTTACAAGGCTTCCCACGTATAATTAATAAACAGAAATCGTGTCTTCGTTTACATTTTCGAGAATATTTTTCACTCTATTTAGAAATTTCCCACAAATCAAACCATCTAAAATTCTATGATCTAAAGATAAACATAAGTTCACCATGTCCCTTGCAGCAAACATATTTTCATTTACAATAACAGGTCTTTTTACAATTGATTCCACCTGTACAATGGCAGCTTGTGGATAATTAATAATTCCCATCGATTGGACAGAACCAAATGAACCTGTATTATTCACCGTAAACGTACCACCCTGTATATGTTCAGAACGTAATTTACCATTCCTTACAAGTTGAGTAAGTTCATGTATTTCTTTGGCGATTCCTTTGATTGATTTATCATCGGCATTTTTGATGACTGGAACAAATAACGCATCTTCTGTTGCAACTGCAATGGAAATATTAATGTCTTTCTTTTGGATGATTTTATCTTGTGCCCAAACAGAATTCATCATCGGATACTCTTTTAAGGCAGTTGCAATAGCTTTTATGAAAAATGCAAAGTAAGTTAAATTAAACCCTTCCTTTGCTTTGAATTCCTTTTTAATTTTATTTCGATAGCTCACCAAGTCCGTTACATCAATCTCCATCATCATCCATGCATGAGGTACTTCCTGTTTACTTCTAACCATATTGTTGGCGATGGCACGTCTAACGGAAGTAACTGGAATCTCTATATCACCACTTTGATTTTCATAGGAATGGTGATCGTTCGTGCGGGATACACTTACACTTTGAACATTTGTTGATGGAATCTCTTTTTCTTGTGTCTGCGGTTGTGCTTTTTGTCCATTTTCAATAAAATTCAATACATCTTTTCTTGTAATGCGACCTTCTAACCCGGTACCTGAAATTTGTTGTAAATCAAGTTGATGATCCTGCGCTAATTTTAAAACTGCTGGAGAGTATCGCTTTTTTTGTGTATTTGATTGTAACTGAACCATTTCTGTTTTTGTATTATTTACTGGCTCTGCTTTTATCAATCTTCCCGCATTTAAAATAGCTGAACTAACATTTGTATTTTTTGATTGGACAACTACTGCAGGGTTTCCTTCATCGACAACCTCCATCGTACATACGATAGCACCAACAGAAAGCGTTTCACCTTCTTTAGCTATTAGTTCATGGATTGTCCCAGTAAATGAAGACGGGATTTCCGCATTTACCTTATCTGTCACCACTTCCGCTATCGGGTCATATTTATTTACTTTATCCCCTGGTTGTACTAGCCATTTTTCAATTGTACCTTCTGTAACACTTTCGCCCAACTGAGGCATTTGAATCGATTGAATGGTCATGAAGTACCTCCTCTTCTAACTTAGAAAGCTGCTAATGATCTCATTGCTTGTTCTATTTTTTCAGGGTTAATCATGAAAAACTTTTCCATTGTTGGTGCATATGGCATAGCAGGTACATCTGGTCCAGCAAGACGTTGAATTGGTGCATCAAGGTCAAATAAGCAATGTTCTGCAATAATGGCTGCCACTTCGCTCATAATACTACCTTCTTTATTATCCTCTGTGATGAGTAGTACTTTCCCCGTTTTACTTGCTGCCTCACAAATCGCTTCTTTATCTAATGGATAGACAGTTCTTAAATCTAAAATATGTGCTTGGATTCCATCATCTGCAAGCCTTTCCGCTGCTTGGATGGCAAAATGAACGGCTAAACCGTACGTAATAACTGTGATGTCGTCACCTTGGCGTTTCACATCTGCTTTTCCAATTGGCAAACAATAGTCTTCTGCCGGTACTTCACCTTTAATTAATCGATAGGCTCGTTTATGCTCAAAGAAAAGAACTGGATCTTCATCACGGATTGCCGCCTTTAGTAGCCCTTTCGCATCATAAGGAGTGGATGGAATGACGATCTTTAAGCCTGGTGTCCCGGCAAACATAGCTTCAACCGATTGGGAATGATAAAGGGCACCATGAATCCCACCACCAAATGGCGCACGGACTACCAATGGACAATGCCAATCGTTATTGGAGCGATAGCGCATTTTAGCTGCTTCGGATACGATTTGATTGACAGCAGGCATAATAAAATCCGCAAATTGCATTTCAGCAATAGGACGCATCCCAACCATCGCTGCCCCTATCGCAACACCTGCAATAGCACTTTCTGCTAAAGGGGTATCGAGAACGCGATAATCTCCAAATTGATTAAAAAGGCCAGCCGTTGTTTTAAATACACCGCCTTTACGACCCACATCTTCTCCTAAAATAAATACTCGTTCATCTCTTTCCATTTCTTCCTTCATGGCCAAATTAATGGCTTCAATGTACGATATTACTGCCATTTTCCATCTCCTCCTTCCTCATACACATATTTCAGCGCATGCTCAGGTTCTGCATAAGGAGCGTTTTCTGCGTAATCCGTTGCTTCATTGACTGTTTTTATAAGATCTTCATTAATTTGACGTAATAAATCTTCTGTCGCTACTTTCGTTTCTATTAAATACTTTTCAAATAAATGAATTGGGTCATTGGCTTTTCCCTCGGCTATGTCTTCCGCTGTACGATATTGGCGATCGTCATCATCTGAAGAATGTGCTGTCAATCGATATGTGACCGTTTCTATTAAACTCGGACCTTCTCCGTTTCGTGCACGATCTGCCGCTTCTTTGACAACTTTATAAACTGCTAGCGGATTTTTCCCATCCACTGTCACACCTGGCATTCCGTAGCCAATTGCACGGTCTGATACTTTTGCACATCCTAATTGGCGTTCTACCGGAACTGATATGGCATATTGATTATTTTCTACCATAATGATGACAGGCAATTTATGAACCCCTGCGAAGTTCGCCCCTTCATGAAAATCACCTTGGTTGGTTGAGCCTTCTCCTAAGGTAACAAAAGAAAGATAGTCTTTATTTTGGATTTTACCGGCCAATGCTACACCCACTGCATGAGGGACTTGGGTAGCAACTGGGGAAGAACCAGAAAGAATTCGATTTTTCTTTTGTCCAAAGTGTCCCGGCATTTGTCTGCCGCCGGAGTTTGGATCTTCTGCCTTCGCAAATGCAGACAACATTAATTCTTTTGGCGTCATCCCAAAATGTAAAACAATGCCCATGTCTCGGTAATAGGGTGCTATATAATCTTTCGTTGGATCAAGGGCAAACGCTGCACCTACTTGAGCGGCTTCTTGTCCTTGGCAAGAAATAACAAAAGGGATTTTCCCAGCTCGATTTAATAGCCACATTCTTTCGTCTAGTCTTCTTGCCATTAACATGGTTTCATACATTTTTAAAACTTCATTATTTGTCAAACCTAGCTCTTCATGGTGTATCGTTTCATTAGCCATACATTTCATCCCCCATTCTTCATCTCGAAATGAAAGTTTACTATTCTTTAATCTACTATTGGAATGGCGAAAATAAGTTACTCATATACACACAATCCTAATCAATGGATCAGTTATCTACTTAGACAACAATAAGTATTAATCTAATCTATTAAAAAACAATTGTTAAATATGAATCGCCTGATGATCTACTGCCATTGCTGCCTCCCCGATTACTTCACTTAAGGAAGGGTGGGGATGAATTGTTTCACCAATTTCCCAAGGTGTCGCATCAAGGAGCATTCCTAAAGCAGCCTCTGAAATCATGTTTGTCACATTTGGCCCAACCATATGAACGCCTAATAAATCATTCGTCTCTTTATGGGCGATTATTTTTACAAATCCATCTGAATCCCCATAGACTAATGCTTTTCCAACCCCTTTAAATGGAAACTTCCCTACCTTGATTTCGTAACCTTGCTCTTTAGCTTGTTCTTCAGTTAATCCAACACTTGCAACTTCTGGATAACTATAAATACATCTAGCTACATTTGTATAATGGATCGGTTTTGTTTTACCATGAACAATGTGTTCAACTGCAGCCATTCCTTCATGGGAGGCAATGTGAGCTAATTGCATCCCACCAATGCAATCCCCAATCGCATATATATGTTGTTCTTTTGTTTGATAATTTTCGTTCACTTTAATAAAGTTTGACTCCGTTTGAATTTCAGTATTTTCTAAGCCAATTCCCTCAATATTTCCTGTCCGTCCAACAGCTAATAGCATTTTATCGGCAGAAAATGTCTGCAATTCATTGCCAATTTTCGCTGATAGATGAACACCCTCATGTCGAGTGATCGAGTCAACCTGGATATGAGCACCCGTAATAATGTGAATGCCCCGTTTCTTTAGTTGCTTTTCTATTTCGTTTACAATCTCTTGATCTTCGGTTGGTAAAATTCGATTTCCATACTCAAGAACCGTTACATTTACCCCAAAATCAGCAAGCATGGACGCCCATTCAATTCCGATTACCCCACCACCAACAATAATGATAGATTGTGGCAATTGCTCGAATTGTAATGCTTCATCTGAAGTAATAATGGTCTGACCATCAATCTCAATGCCATCCAAAAGTCGGGGACGTGAACCTGTGGCGATGATTACATTTTTAGGAATAAGCATTTCATTGTCCGATCCATCTTCCATTTCAACGGAGATTGTCCCAGGCATTGGTGAGAAAATAGAAGGTCCGAGAATACGCCCTGTCCCATAGAAAACATCGATTTTCCCCTTTTTCATTAATCCCTTCACACCTTGATGTAGTGTATCAACAATGGACTGTTTTCGATTTTGAACTGCTTGGAAATTTAACTTGATTGTCGACAAATCAATTCCGTACTGCGAGGAAACTTTTGCTTGCCGATACATTTCGGCACTTCGTAGTAATGCCTTACTTGGGATACATCCTTTATGCAAACAAGTTCCGCCAAGATTTTCTTTTTCAACAATTGCTGTTTTTAATCCCAGTTGAGATGCACGTATTGCTGCTACATAGCCACCTGTTCCACCGCCAAGAATAACTAAATCATATTCACGTGCCAAACATACCCCTCCTAAATAAAGTAGGTTTATTTCATCCCTTACTTTAGTGAAATAATAGGGAAGCAAAGATATTCTTTACTTCCCACCATGTAAGTTCCCCTTATCTACCGTTTAAAATATTTTTACCATTTCGTAAAAATTGCTTTCTTGATTTTGCAACTCGTTCAATTCGTTCTTCAGCTAAACGATTTGCAGCTAAATACGTCGGAATATTATCACGTTTTGAAATATCAAAGATTTTTAATATGCTGTCATAAATCGTTTCTACTCGTTTCATGGCACGCTCACGATTATATCCATACAACTCATCTGCTACATTGATTACGCCACCCGCATTAATCACATAATCCGGCGCGTAAACGATTCCTTGTTCATGAATGATTTGGCCATGTTTCGAATCTTTTAATTGGTTATTGGCTGACCCTGCAATTACTTTTGCTTTTAATTGAGGGATTGTCTCATCATTGATAATCGCCCCTAATGCACAAGGAGAAAAAATATCGACATCTTGTTTATAAATGTCATCCGGATCTACAGCAATCGCATTGAAATCATGAACGACGCGATCGACTGCTTTTTTATTAATGTCTGTCACGATTAATTTTGCCCCTTCTTTATGAAGGTACTCGCATAGCGTATAGGCTACATTTCCAAGCCCTTGAACTGCGATTGTGCGTCCTTCTAAAATATCTACTCCGAACGCTTCTTTTGCTGCCGCTTTCATTCCAAGGTACACACCATATGCGGTAATTGGTGAAGGATTACCCGAAGAACCGAATGTAGGTGAGATACCTGTTACATAATCCGTTTCTTCGTGAATTAAGTCCATATCTGTAACCGTCGTTCCAACATCTTCTGCCGTGATATAACGACCATTCAAACCTTGAATAAATCGTCCTAAAGCACGAAACATCTCTTCATTTTTATCTTTAAAAGGATCCCCGATAATAACGGTTTTTCCTCCACCTAAATTTAATCCTGCTGCAGCGTTTTTATAGGTCATTCCGCGAGCAAGTCGCAGTGCATCTTCAATTGCCTGTTCCTCTGTCGCATAGGTCCACATTCTCGAACCCCCAAGAGCAGGTCCTAATGTTGTGTCATGAATTGCAATAATTGCTTTTAAACCTGAAGATTTGTCCTGGCAAAATACTAATTGTTCATAATCATACTTTTCCATATACTTGAAAATTTCCACGAGTCCAATCTCCCTTCAAATGAAAACGCTTTCTCTCTGCAATAGATAAAATAATAACTAAAAAAAACATTATATTTCTAATAAAGCACTTACCTAATTTTACAATACTTACAATTTCGTTTTGAAGCAACTATTATTATCTGATTTAAATTAATTAAGAATTTTCGGACTATTAAATCAATTCATACACCTATAGAGATGGGATTGTTTTTATTTAAAGAAAATTAATTATTATTCTATCTTATGTAATTTGCCACCCTTCCTTGACTTTCCTTTTCACCATTGTAAAATTAAAGTAGTTGTAAGGAGGATACAAGATGGCAAGAATGCTAGCGTTTATCATTATGCTGATCCCTGCATTAATGGCTGGTGCTGGAATAAAATTTATGAGGGATACATTATTTGGTAAGCTCATTTCCCCATTCCCGTGGATTTGGTTACAATTTGTTGTTGGGGTCATTTTCTTTGTAATTGGACTTGGTTTTTTTGCTGGTTTTTTACTACATCGTGACCGCAAAAAAGGTAAAGTAGCCCCAAAATTCCAAAAGGGTTCAAAATAAATAACAGACGTTCAATGGATAGGTATTTCATTCCTACTTTGAACGTCTGTTTTCATTTAATCTTTTTAGTTGTTTTTGCTAGGCGGTCCGGAAAATCTGTAATCCAACCAATAACAGCAGGATGTGGATTTGATAAAAAAGATTCAGACCCATTTATATTGTAAAATCGAATCCCTTTTTGTGCATTTTGACAAACATCTAAGTTTTGTGATTTGTAGTAGCTTTTATTGGCATGGATTGCATCAAAATGGGTCGATGCTTCCATCGTTTCCCACTTAAATTTCTTTGTCACGATGAACGCCGTTTCAACATCTGGTCTTTGCATTTTGACAATTCGTATGAGTGAATCGTGAAAAGAAGAGAAGTGACTACCACTTGGGATTTGTAAACGTTGTAACACGTCAATAATTGGTTTCATATTATCTACTAACGATTCCTTTAGTTCAATGTTTAACGGCATTTGATGCACATTCGCCCACTCCACAACTTCCTGAAACGTCGGAATGCGGTTTTTAGAAAATCTTCGCAATAAATTTTTACCTAGTGGGTAGGTAGATAATTCACTAAAAGTCAGTTCATTAATTCGTTTCTTTTTACCAGTCAGTCGAAATAAATCTAAATCGTGAAATACAACAAGAATATCGTCTTTTGTACACTGAATGTCGAGCTCAATACCATCTGCACCAAGTACTCTTGCTTTCTCGAATGCGACGAGGGTATTTTCTAATGCCTGTGCAGAAGCTCCACGGTGAGCAAATATCGGAATACCCTGAGCCATTACACATTCAACTCGCCAAACTCTAAGAGAAATGTCCCTTGAGTCACTTTAGTAAGTAAAGATGATTTTGTGCCAATTTGTATAAATGTACCCGGATGCGCTTCCTTTTTCACGACAATCTCCTCTTTTCCAACATTTTTCAAATTGTACATTAACTCTTTTATTTCTTGATCTAATTTGACAGCATTAGTTTTCTTTTTCTCTATTTCATCTTTTAATAATTTTAAAGCTTGAGCTTGTTGATTACTTAGTTTCTCTTTATATTGTCCTATAAGATTAATTTTTGTCGTGATTTGAACAATTTCTTCTTGTGTTTCTTTTAATAATGAAGCCTTCTCTTGAATAATTTCATAAGCTTGATGCTTACTTAAGCTTTCAATTATGAGTTCTGTTCTTCTTTCTAAATGGTTTCCAGCATAAGCCGTCACAATCATATTTTTCGCCACAGCTTTACCGCCGATAATTTTACCTTTTCGTTCATCGACTAAGATCGTATTGGCAACGAGATATGAACCTAAAGAATAAGAACCGATTACAATTTCCTTTTTTGCCATCAGGTTCGCATCATTAACATGCTTTACAAAAATACTGCCACCTGCTTCAATTTCCGTTTCTCCCATCCCAAAAATGCCACCTTTTATGTAAATATCTCCTTCAGTGGATTTTATGAGTTTAGCTCCTGAAACACCACCAGGATCCTCAATCGATATGTCACCTGTTGCAATAACAGAAAAGCCATTTGAAACCGTACCTCTGATTGTAACAGACCCATCAAATTTTATATTTCCGGTTTCGAGTCCAATATCTCCATCAATTGGTAAATGTCGATTGACGGAAATTAAGCCTTGTCTATTTTCGACTACACCACTATTGGTTGCATATAATACAACTTTTCCATCTTCTTCAACTTCGCGAGCAGAATGTTTGTCGTATTTTAGTTGTGCATCTTTACCAAATGGTGCCGGAATAACTTCACCATGTACATTTTTACCTTCTATACCAGGTTTAGGTGGAATTTTTTCCCCTAACCAATCTCCCTCTTTTATTTCAAAAATAAAGTTCATTTCAAAATAATCCGCTTTTCCATCTTCACGAATTTCGGGTTTTCTTTCTGGAATCTCTAAATATTTTAACACTGCGTCTTCACCAGCAGTTGGGGGTGTTCCTTGAGCGATTAAACAAGCTTTACCAGGGACAATTTTGTTCAAATCAATATCAGTGATACCATGAACAATATTATATTGAGAAAGCATCTCTTTTATTTGGGCTATAATTTTTTCTTGGTCTTCGCGGATTTCATCAATTGTTGCATAAATAAAAACAGAAGCCGACATTTTATCATTTGCGATTTCAATTTCAATATTCGGAAGCCATAGACCAATTTCTGAACGATCCGCTTCTTTTCCTAGTGCGTTTTTCAACATTGAAAAGTTCGTTAGTTTAATTCGTGGATAAGATCTTAAAATCCGATCTAATTCTTTTATCGGAAATCCTTTTTTAATAGTTCGAATATACACTTTACCGTTTTCTTCAAAAAGCTCTAAAAAGTCATTTGTAAAAATAATCACCCAAATCCCTCCCTTCTTTAAGTATATCGAAAGTTTCATCTTTTGTTTAGAGACCTTTCTCATATTCAATACAAATTTTGTTAAAATCTATTTTCCCATATTTTTCTCCATGTTCTAAACTCCATTAGAAAAATTTCTAATGGAGTTTCGTATTATTCTTTTCTCGGCTTTTTATATGTGAGTGCTTGATTACTATCTTTCATCCCCGAAGTAGTAGGGTCGATAATGACACCTAACAAGGCAAGAATCATTAAGACCGTTTCTAACGTTTGCTGAATCTGAGAACTAATGATGGTTACATCTACTCCAAAGATTGCAGCTACTTGGTTTGCTAGTAATGCTAATGCAGAAACAAGAGCTATCCAAAACTGGCGATGTCTTAAACGAACTTTCCAATTGATTTTCATTCTTTCACCCCCTCTATCAATCTCATAATTAGTTTCTTACTATATTATTCAAATTATCTATTACAAAATAAAAAGAATGCCTATTAGAAAATCATTAATCCCTTGGTAGTTCTGGTATAGCGAATAATGAGAATATATTTTAGATGCTTATTAGCAAAAATAAAAAAACACTTCTAACTAACAAGATTTTGCACTTGTTAAATAGAAATGTTTTTATATGAATATTATATTAATCTATTGAGACGCAACCAACTCAATACGAATTTTGTCTGCAAGTATGTCCATGCATTCTGAGCATATTGTTGATGATAGAGCAATTCGTTAGCTGTTCTGTTTTTTTATGCATAAAAAGCACCTCCATTAATTAGTAGATATAAAACCAATAAATAGACGTGCTTGATAGTTTCTTAAAGTTTGAAAGGTTATAATTTCCTCTTTATTAATAAATTTGATGATTTTAAACTATTCACTACTGTATTTATAGGGATAGCATAACCAATACCAAGATTCAAATTTCTTTGCATTTGTTTTATCAAAATTTGAATAAATTTCACTAGATTAGTTCCACCAATTACCTCCATTTCTTTTGACTTTGCCTGTTGCACTTCTGTCAAAATATAAGATAATCCCCCATGTTTTGCATTCACTATCCCAACTAATTCGCCCTCCGAATTGAATAACGGTCCACCTGAATTACCATGGTTAATAGATGAATCGATTCTAATTAATTCAAATCCATCCACCGGCTCAAATCCAGCTATATTTGCTGAAAGGGCTGTTATTTTTTTTATATTTAACGGAAATCCAACTACAAATGCTTCCTGCCCAATTTTCACCGCAGAAGAATCACCCATTCTAACCCCTTTGCCAAGGGATTTGTCTACCTCTAAAATGGCAATATCTTTAATTGGATCATTGAAAGTTATTTTACATTCCCGAGCGTTATCTTCTCCCGAGAATCTAGCAATATTTAAAAGATTAGGCTTTATACAGTGGGAGCAAGTGATGATCTTAGTGCCATCTCCAATAACAACACCTGAGCCAGATGAAATAACTTTCTTTTCTTTTGGACTATTGAGAACACAGATATTTACCACCGAGCCCTTTATTTGTTCGAATTGCTTTGAAAAGTCCATTTTGATCCTCCTAGAAATTATCGTCGCCTCTTTTCTAAGTAGTATATGGATTAGTTCACTTTACTGTTTTTCATCGTTAACTAGATCAATTGTCACTTTTATCGCCCACACTAATCTAGTTGGAGTGAGGAGAAGATTACTTCATGACATTAAATTTACAGCGCGTGCGGAAATTAATGTTACTGATAAATAGTTCAAGTTGTTACATGAGGTAGGAATTGAAGTAAATACTAGAAGGAATGTAGAAAACACCTGAAAAAACTTAAAAAAAACAACCAACGAATAAAATAATTCATTGGTCGTTTATTCAAAAGTGTATTGGTTTATAAATTGATGTTAAGTAATAATTTCCCAAAGTTTATTGGTTCCTTATCTCTTACAGACCCACTTGCATCAACTCTTAAGACGCAACCAACTCAATACGAATTTTGTCGGCAATCATCGCAATGAATTCCGAGTTCGTGGGTTTGGATTTTAAATGGTGAACTGTGTAACCAAACATTTGTGAAATCGACTCGTAGTTTCCACGGTTCCATGCCACTTCAATGGCATGTCGGATGGCACGTTCAACACGTGAAGGCGTTGTCCCGAATTTTTTCGCAATTTCTGGGTATAAAATTTTTGTAACGGAACCTAATAGTTCAATATCATAATAAACCATTTGAATCGCTTCTCTTAAGTACGAGTACCCTTTAATATGCGCTGGGACACCAATTTCTTTAATAATAGCTGTAATTGTCGTATCCAGTTGACGTTGGTTCACCTTTGTTTGTGTTTCAGGTTGTAGGATGCTCTGTCTTTTTACAGTTTCTGTTTTTTGTCCAGCACAATGTAAAATTTTCTGTACAAGCTGATCAAATTCAAACGGTTTTAACATAAAGTATGATGCTCCGTACGTTACGGCTTGTTTCATGACATCTTCTTGGCCAAAAGCAGTTAACATAATTACTTGTGTCTTTGCCATGCGATCATCACTATACATCGCCTCAAGCACACCTAAGCCATCTAAATGCGGCATGATAATATCTAGAAGGAGTACATCTGGTTGAAATTCTTCTAACATTTTTATACAAAGTTTACCATTTGGAGCAGTTGCTACTACTTCAATGTCTGAATGATTTTCAAAATATTGTTCCATTGTCCTTACTAAATCTCGGTTATCGTCGGCAATTGCCACTTTTACTTTCGTCAAAAAAAGTCCCCCTTTTATCGTAACTACAAGCTTTCAACTTGATATAGGTCCGCTTCCCATTTTATGTCACAGTTTTCTGATACTTGACAATTGTATTTTCGACATTTCTTCTTAAAAACCTTTTTTAATCCCAAAAATAATCAAGTTGTATGATACTTTCATGTTAAATCGACAAGTTTCTTTATGTATTGAAGCGTGATGATTATAACACATACTTTTGCCATGTATTATTTTAATAAAAAAACAAAGAAAAGACTATACTTTTTAATCAGTATAGTCCTTTTCTCCTTATTTCGGCTTTTTCTTTAACATTTCTGTTACCGTAATCGCTGCACCTTTTGAAGGTTGTTCGACAAACATATGGGTAACAGCACCTACAAATTGTCCTTTTTGTATGATTGGACTACCACTCATCCCTTGTAATATTCCGCCTGTTTTATCTAATAATTCTTTATCCGTTACAATGAATTGTAAAAAGTTATCCTCAATTTTAATGATATCAATTGAAAACGCTTCAACTTCAGAGCCTTCAATGGCCGTATAAAGTTCTGCGCTTCCCAATTCGATATCTTCCTCGTGCATAATATCAATTGGTTTACGCAAACTGTCTTTTAAATTGCTTTCCCAGTTTCCAAATATTCCGTATGACTCATTTGAATTAATATTTCCTAGACGAATGTCGTTTTTTTCAATTACTGAAATTTTATAGCCAGGGTTACCAGGACTACTTTTCTTTATTTGTTCTATGGAGGCTAAAAAAATTGACCCATTTTGAAAATTTGGCGGTTCATTTAATACACCATCAATAATTTGATGACCTAAAGCGCCGTATTGCTTTGAATCCGGATCTATAAAGGTTAATGTTCCTATACCATCTGTTTCATCCTTTAAAAACGGCAAAATATTATTTGCCTGTTCATTTGTTAAAGAGATATCACGTTTTTCTTGGGATTTCTGTTTAACCGAAATCGTTAAATCATTGGCTTCAATTTGTTGCTTTAGTTTTTCAACTGAAGAAATCGTTTCACCGTTTACTTCAGTGATGACATCTCCCTTTTTAAGCCATTGTCCATTCGGTAAAAGAACATCATGTGCAACGTATACAAATGGCAATTGTAACTGTATTCCGATTGACTCACCCATCGGTATTAATTTTTTCGCGGATGCAAAAGCACTCGGCGTTAAAATTAATATCGAAAGCAAAAGCAACGTCAAAAGGTTACGCAAATGAAATCTCATAGTCCACCTCCTTTAAGTTTCGTACATTTACTATGTGTCAGTTGTACAGCATTAATGAGAGGTAAATATTTGTCGTGACTTTTTTCATAAGGCAAGTAATTGTTGAAAAAAGCAGTCTCAAAATACGAGACTGCTCTTCCTTCAATTTTGGTTGTCTAACATTTTTTAACGCTCATTTCATTATTTAAACGGACATGCTCTTCATTTCATGTTTTCGTACATTGGCAAGTTTCAGTAGCTCTGATGCATGTTGCAACGTTAGATCGGTAATTTCTGCACCACTCATCATTCGGCTCACCTCTTCAATACGAGAGCTTACATCAATATTTGAAACAGATGTATAAGTACGATTTTGCTCGACATGTTTTCGAATTAAATAATGTTGATCTGCCATCGCAGCCACTTGTGGTAAATGGGATATGCAAAGAACTTGAGAGTGCATCGAGATGGCAGCAATTTTTTCAGCAATTGCTTGTGCGACACGGCCACTTACCCCAGTATCCACCTCATCAAAAATAATGGATGTAACCCCATTGGAAGATGAAAAAATGGTTTTTAATGCAAGCATAATACGAGATAATTCTCCACCTGAGGCAATTTTAGGTAAAGATTTTGGCGGTTCCCCGACATTTGTTGATATATAGAATGATACATAGTCTTTCCCATTCATATCAAAACTATGTAACGTTTCAAAATTAACGATAAACTTTGCTTTTTCCATATGTAAATCACGTAATTGTTCCATAATTGCATCCGCTAAATCCAATGCACTTTTATTTCGGATTGCTGTGAGTTCTGTTGCTAGTACCTCTAATGTAGCTTCCATTTCTGCTAATTTTTTCTCACTATTTTGAATGGCTTCATCATGATTTTGTAGCTTTAATAATTCTTCTTTTATTTTTTCAAAGTAATTCAAAATTTCCTCGACCGTGGAACCATATTTTCGTTTCATTGTCTGATACAATTGTAATCTTTGTTCCACTTCATTTAAGCGCTCTGGTTCGAACTCAAGTTCATCTAATACATTTTTAATTTGATGTGCCGCGTCTTGTAGCCCATAAAATGCATTTGCAACGGTTTCTTGCGGTTCATTAAATTGGTCATCTAAGGACACAATATCGCTTAAGGCATTCATAGCATCACCGATAAAATCAAGACCTTTTTGTTCCCCAGAAATAGCATTGTAGGCAACACTCACACGTTCAAAAATTTTATGAAAGTTGACTAACCGGCGACGTTCATCCTGTAGCATTTCTTCTTCATTAATTTTAAGGTTTGCTTCTTCAATTTCTTTTATTTGAAATTGATAAAGATCAATTCTTTGTGCAATTCGTTGTTCATCTAAGTTTATAGCAGCAAGCTCGCGTTTAAAATCCCGATACATTTGATATTTTTCCGTGTATCGTTCTTTTACATCAAGTAACTGTGAGCTTGCAAAATAATCTAATAAGTGGATATGCTGCTTTTCATCCATTAGTTCTTGGCTTTCATGCTGGCCATGTATATCAATTAATGTGCCACCAATCTCACGTAAAATCGTTAAAGGTACAAGTTTTCCATTCACACGACAAACACTTTTCCCATTTTCATTAATGTCTCGTCGAAGAATAATGGTTCCTTCTTCACTGTCGATTCCTGATTCCACAAGTTTTCCGAAGATTGGGTGGTTTTCATTTGTAATAACAAATAGACCTGTTAATTCAGCCTTTTTTGCACCATGACGAACAAATTCATGGGATGCTCGTCCCCCTGCTAGTAAATGAACTGCATCAATAATAATTGATTTCCCTGCTCCCGTTTCACCAGTTAACACTGTAAGCCCTTCCGAAAAATCAATCGTCAAGTCATCAATAATTGCAAAGTTACGAATACTAAGCTCTTTTAACAAGAAATCCACCTCTTATTTAAGTAAATCTTATAATAAATCTATGATACGTTGTTTCACGACTTCTCGATCTTCGTCTCTACGACAAATAATTAAAATCGTATCGTCACCAGATAACGTTCCTAGTAATTCCGGCCATTCTAAATGATCTAATAAAACTGCAATCGCATTACCGTTACCCGGTAAAGATTTTAACATTAAAAAATGCGATACTCCATCAATGCTAACAAATGAATCTGATAATGCTCTTTGAAGTTTTTGTAGCGGATTAAAACGCTGATCTGCCGGTAAACTATATTTATAACGACCATCTTGTAGTGGTACTTTCACTAAATGTAATTCTTTAATATCTCTTGATACTGTTGCTTGTGTTATGTTATAGCCATTTTGTTTTAAACGATCCACTAGTTCATCTTGTGTTTCAATTTCATTATTTGTAATGATTTCACGAATGCGCATATGACGTTGACCTTTATTCAATCTATCTCACCCCAAATGAATATTTATGTATAATTATACTATCATCTCAATTTAAATACTATTATTAAAACGCATTTTTCGCCAAAAAGAACAAAATGCATACATCCTTATTTGCAAAGTAGCGAATACAATCACAGAAATTGAAATAAAAAGAGAGTGTCTGATACGCACTTATAAAGTGTAATAGCAGCTTTAGAAATGATAAAAATTTTCTCAATCAATAGATGCGAACAGAGTTTCAAAAAAGGTTAGCGTAGTGAGCGGACTTAGCACACAAGCCGCAAAGCCACGTTGTACGTGTCTTTACGATTTGTCTTAGTGCTTAGTGAAAGGTCCGCTCACATTTGTGAATACCTACAAAAGTTTCTAGATATAGTACGCGGCTTACAGTGGTTGGCCTCGCTTTCTTATTATAGGTTATATTAGCTGAAGCCGTGCCCACGCTAAAACGTTCACCTAGCGGAAATCAACAGACTCCGAAAGCAAAAATGTACAATTCAGATTCATCCCACTGAATTGTACATTTTTTACTGTTTGGACAGTCCCTTTTTATCATGTTTAAAATATGCACTAGTATTATTTTAATTCATTATGTGCGTCTTCTACTACTTGTTGAAAATTCGTAAACGGCTCGATTTCCTCATTCAACATTGGATTAACTAAATGGAATAAAAATTCAATATTTCCTTCTCCACCTGTTATTGGCGAATAGGATGCATTTTTGACAATAAATCCAATATCCGATGCCATTTTTGCTGTATCCAAAAGAACATCTAAATGCACTTTAGGGTCCCGAACAATTCCCTTTTTACCAACATTTTCCCTACCTGCTTCAAATTGTGGTTTCACTAAAGCCATCACATCGCCACCTGGAATTAAAATTGTTTTTAATACCGGTAAAATCAATGACAATGAAATAAAGGAAACATCAATCGTTGCAAATTCAGGTAATCCGTTCGTAAAATCTTCTGGCTTTGAATAGCGAAAGTTTGTTTTTTCCATGACCGTTACGCGCTCATCTGATCGAATTTTCCATGCTAATTGATTGGAGCCAACATCTAATGCATAGCAATGTTTTGCGCCATTTTGCAATGCACAGTCAGTGAATCCTCCAGTTGAGGAGCCAATATCTAACATGAGTTTGTCTTTCACAGAGAGATCAAATACTTCAAGCGCTTTTTCCAGTTTTAAGCCACCACGACTTACATATTTTAATTGAGATCCTTTTACTTGTAGAGGGGCATCAACGGAAATTTTTTCTCCGGCTTTATCAATTCGGATTTCATTGGAAAAAACTAAACCTGCCATGATCGACCTTTTCGCTTTTTCCCGCGTCTCGCATAAACCTCGTTCAACAAGTAAAATGTCCACTCGTTCTTTTATTTGTTTTGTCATACGAACTTCTTTCCTATTGTTTTGTTACTTTGTACTAAATTTTGAGCACGTGTAACTGCTTCATCCTTTGTTAAATGGATTTCGTCTAATAATAAATCCACGCTACCTTGTTCAATGAATTGATCGGGGATTCCCATACGGTCAATTAAGATATCGCTGTATTGATTTTCACTTGCAAATTCTAATACCGCACTACCAAAGCCACCTTGTAAAATGGCTTCTTCAATTGTTAGTATTGGTGTTTTCTTTGCCATTAAATCATGTAGCATATCTACATCTAATGGTTTAATAAAGCGTGCGTTAATTACTTTTGCATTTATACCTTGTGTTGAAAGTTCATCGGCTGCCTGCATAGCCATTGGAATTGTTGTCCCAAAGGTTAGAATTGCAACATCTTCACCTTCTTTTAGTACTTCCCAGCTACCAATTGGAATCGATTTCATTTCTTCATCCATTGGAACACCAATTCCGTTTCCACGAGGATAACGTAAAGCAATTGGTCCATCATTATAGTCAATTGCTGTTTTGACCATATGTTGACCTTCATTTTCATCCTTAGGCATCATAAGTACGATGTTTGGAATATGACGAAGGAAGGCAATATCAAATACACCTTGATGGGTCTCCCCATCGGCACCAACAAGACCGGATCGATCAATTCCAATAAAAACATTTAAATTTGGTCGTGCAATATCATGTAATACTTGATCATAGGCACGTTGTAAAAATGTTGAATAAATTGCAAGGTATGGTTTCATTCCTTGTGTTGCTAATCCAGCTGCCATCGTTGTTGCGTGTTGTTCAGCGATCCCAACATCAAAGAATCGATTTGGAAAATCTCTTTGGATCCCTTCCATTTTGGATCCGACAGGCATTGCTGGAGTAATGGCAACAATTCGTTTATCATTTTTCATTAATTTACGAACGGATTCAGATACTAAGCTACTCCAAGCAGGTCCTTTTACAGTCCCTTTCACAAAGTCACCCGTTTCCATTTTATATGGTCCCGTACCATGCCAAGTGCCGACAGTATCTTCCTCAGCAGGTTTATAGCCTTTTCCTTTTTTCGTAATAACATGAACAAGAACTGGTCCTGTAACCTTTTTTGCATAATCTAACGTTTTTTCTAATGCTTCAAAATCGTGTCCATCAATTGGTCCTAAATACTTAAAGCCCATTTCCTCAAAAAATACACCAGAGACAACTAAATATTTCAAGCTATCTTTTACACGTTCTGCCGTACTTGCTACTTTTCCACCAAGTACAGGGATTTTCTTCATTAATGATTCTAATTCTTCTTTGGCTTTTGAATATTCCTTAGCCGTACGTAAACGACCTAAAATACTATGCAGTGCCCCTACATTCGGTGCAATGGACATTTCATTATCATTTAAGATGACAATCATATTCGTTTTTTCATGACCAATATGATTTAACGCTTCTAATGCCATACCACCTGTTAGAGCACCATCCCCGATAATAGGTACCACGTAATTTCGATCGCGTTTAATGTCACGAGCTATGGCCATTCCCATCGCAGCTGAAAGAGAGGTTGAGCTATGACCAGTTTCCCATTCATCATGGTCGCTTTCCATTCTTTTAGGGAATCCGCTTAAACCTTTAAACTGACGCAATGTATCAAATTGACTTGCACGACCTGTTAATATTTTATGAACATACGCTTGATGACCTACATCCCATAAAAACTTATCTTTTGGACTATTAAAGGCTTTATGGAGCGCTATTGTTAATTCGACGACGCCTAAATTCGGGCCGATATGTCCCCCAGTAATTGAACACTTTTCAATAAGGAAAGAACGAATATCATTAGCCAATGATTCAAGCTCTTTCTTGCTCATATTTTTTAAAAAGGATGGACTAGTAATTTTAGTTAAATCCATCTCTCACACACCTTTTCATCAAATTTATAAGAAAAGCGAAAGCGGCTCACGGCGAAAACTAGAACAAAATATAAAAGCGAACTTAACCTACTTTTCTTATCTTATACTAAAACGTTCTTACTATTATAACAATGAAAACACTAATTCTAAAGTTTTTCCTACGAAATTAGTTGTGTCTTTTTACGATATATTGTGCAAATTCTTGTAAAATTATTGTATTCTTATCAATTTTACCTAAAGCGGCAATTGCAAATTGATAGTGTTCTTCTAGTTTTTGCTTTGCACCTTCTAATGTTAAAAGGGCCGGATATGTGCTCTTGTGGCTTTCAACGTCCTTACCAGCTGTTTTCCCAAGTTCTTCTGTCGTCCCAACGATATCTAAGATGTCATCTTGGATTTGGAATGCCAATCCAATATGATGCGCATACTCAACTAGAGCAAAACGTTCTTCCATCGTTGCATCTGATAGCACTGCACCAGATTCAATACTAAAACGTAGAAGCGCTCCTGTTTTATTGACATGAACGTTTTCTAATTCTGGTAGGCTAAGGGTGCGCTTTTCGCCATCCATATCAAGTACTTGACCGCCAACCATTCCTTCTGCTCCAGCAGCTACACTTAATAAATTGATTAATTCAATTCTTTTTTCTGGAGTAATGTTTTCCATTCTTGCGAGAATCCCAAAGCTTAACGTATTTAATGCATCTCCAGCTAATGTTGCCAATGCATCTCCATAAATTACATGATTCGTTGGTTTTCCACGACGCATGTCATCATTATCCATACTTGGTAAATCGTCATGAATAAGTGAATATGTATGGATCATTTCAACCACTGCCCCAACAGTATAAGCTTCTTTTTGATTATTATGAAACATATTGCAGACAGCTAATACAAAAAGTGGACGTACTCTTTTTCCACCAGCCTTTAAAGAATAGAGCATCGATTCTTTTAATTGTGATGGTGCTTTTATATTTTCTACTAGTGAATATAATTCTTCTTCAAGTTTTGGCAAATTGTCGTTAATAAATTGTTTTAATGTAGTGGTCATTCGTTGTCCTCTCCATTTGTTGGGTCGAATCGCTGTATTTCGCCATTTTCATTTACAATTGAAATTAATTGCTTTTCTGCATTTTGTAATTTTTCATGGCAAAAATGAGATAATTCCATCCCCTTTTTATATAAATCAATTGCTTCTTCTAAAGGTACATCACCTTGTTCTAGTTTGCGGACGATATCTTCTAGCTGTGTCATGGCGATAGCAAAATTTTGTTGTTTTTCCATGCCTTGCCTCACTCCTTCATCCTAAGTTTTGTTATTTTCGCTTCTGCTTCTCCATCATGATAATGAATGGAAATTGTATCTTCTATTTTTAATTGGGATGCAGATCTAATCACTTTATCTTCTTTATAGGACACACTATATCCTCTCGTCATGATCGCCAATGGATTTAATGCTTCTAATGTTCGAATCGCAGCCACGTATGAATCTTTCTGCTTATCAATCACTGAATTGATGGACCGTGTTAAGCGATTCGACGTTTGTTCTAATTGATTTTGATAATATTGGATTGCATTTTTAGGTGAATTTAGTTTAAGTGCGGTATCTAATTGTTGCAATTCATTATTTTTCTTCATTAAATACAGTTGTGACGCTCTTCCTAACTGCATATCCATTTGAATTAATTTTTCTGTAAACGGTCGATAAAGACGCTCCGGTGATGCTAACGGATAAGCGTTTCGAAGTTTTGTTAATCGATTTCGTTCAAAATTTAATTTAGTTGACACCATTTGGTGAAGCTGAGATCGGTTTTTTAAAATACGTTGCACTAATTCTTGTTGATTTGGCACTGCTAACTCTGCTGCTGCAGTTGGTGTAGGTGCGCGTAAATCTGCAACAAAATCAGTTATTGTCGTATCTGTCTCATGTCCAACCGCACTAATAATAGGGATTTTACTTTCAAAGATTGCCCGCGCAACAATTTCTTCATTAAATGCCCATAAGTCTTCAATAGATCCACCACCGCGCCCTACTATTAAGACGTCACATCGTTGTTGTCTGTTCGCTAGTTGAATATTTTTTACAATATTTGGTGCTGCATTTTCACCTTGTACAACTGTTGGATAGATGATAATTTCAACTAATGGATAGCGTCTTGAGATTGTTGTACAAATATCCCGAATAGCCGCTCCTGAAGTTGCAGTTAATACTCCGACTGTTTTTGGAAAAATCGGAATCGGCTGTTTAAAATTCGGATTAAATAACCCTTCATTCATCAACTTTTCCTTTAGCTGATTAAAGGCCACAAAAAGACCTCCGACTCCATCTGGTTCCATCGTTTGGACATAAAGCTGGTAAACACCTGTAGCCTCATACACACTGACTTCACCACGGATGAACACTTGCATACCTTCCTCAGGTTTAAACTTTAATTTACTCGCATTCATGCGAAACATCGCTGCCGTAATTCGGGAAGCATCATCTTTTAAAGTGAAGTAAATGTGCCCTGACGGATGATTTTTTACATTTGATAACTCGCCTTTCACATAAACCTCACGTAAATGTGGATCAGCATCAAATTTTCTTCTTATATATTTCGTTAAAGCTTTTACAGTTAAATACGAAGTTGATGTCATCTATAAGGACTCCTTAGTAATCATAAACTTTTTGTCCAATAGAAAAGCTGTTTCTCTTTAGAAAACACCCTTTGTCACATTCGTTCCAACAAAGAATGGTGTTTTCTACGGATCATCTATTTAACAAGCTTGATCCGCTTTTAGAAAAACAGCTTCTGTCATTTTATCCCACAAAGTGGGCATAGACGTTCACTTCAAGGTATAGTGAAGCGAAAACGAGACAGATCCTGTACATCGAATCTCCTCACTTGTTGAAGGTTCAATTTATATTACATGTTTTGAATGTACTTGGCCTGTGACAATTGTTTTTGTGCAGATTGTACAGTGTTATAAAGTAACATTGTAATTGTCATTGGACCTACTCCTCCTGGAACTGGTGTAATATGAGAAGCGATTGGCTCTACTTCTGCAAAATTCACGTCTCCAGTGAGTTTATTGTTTTCATCACGATTAATACCTACATCAATTACGACCGCGCCAGGTTTAATATGTTCTTTTGAAATAAAATTAGCTCGACCTACTGCTGCGATTAAAATATCCGCTTGTTTCGTAATAGCAGGTAAATCTGGTGTTTTGGAATGTGTATATGTAACAGTCGCGTCTTTTTGAAGTAACAGTTGTCCCATTGGCTTACCAACGATATGGCTACGTCCAACGACTACAGCATGCTTCCCAGCAATTTCGATACCAGAATACTCTAATAGTTTCATTACGCCAAATGGAGTACAAGGTAAGAACGTATCTTGTCCTAACATCATTTTCCCTACACTTACAGGTGAGAAACCATCCACATCTTTTTCAGGTGAAATTGTTGCGATTACATTGTCTTCATCAATATGTTTTGGTAAAGGTAATTGAACTAAAATTCCGTGAATATCATGTCGATTATTTAAGATACGAATTTGGTCAAGGAGTTCTTCCTCTGTCACTTCTGCAGGTAATTTAATTAATTCAGAAAAAATCCCGATTGCTTCACATGATTTTTGTTTGTTGCGGACATACGTTTGAGAAGCTGGATTATCCCCAACTAAAATTACTGCAAGACCAGGCGTGATTCCCTCTTCCTTTAATTGCACTACTTGTTCTGCTACTGATTTACGAATTTCTTGACCAATTTCATTTCCACTAATAATGCTGCTCGCCATTTTTGTTACTTCCTTTCATACGACTATTGTTGTGTAAATTTCGATAGAACACCATTTACAAATTTGCTTGATTTTTCGTCACCAAACGTTTTACAAAGCTCAATTGCTTCATTTAATACAACACGATTTGGTGCGTCCTCCATATATTGTAATTCATAAACAGCTAAACGCAATACTGTTCTTTCGATTTTTGGTAGACGGCCGAGTGACCAATTTTCTAAGTTCTTTTCTAGTGCTTCGTCGATTTCCTGTTGATGTTTTGTCACACCATGGACTAACTGCTCAAAGAACGCATCAGACTCGTCTTCATTTAATATATGTCCAATCGCCTCTTCTAAAGTTAGATCCTGCGTGTTATCTAACTGAAACAGTACTTGTACCGCTTTTTCTCGCGCGTCATGTCGTTTCATTATTTAAATCTCCTTCATTCTTAACATTAAGTTTTATAATAACATATTTTAGCTTTTCTAACACTCCTTCAAACAATACAAGTGAAAAAATACACAAAATCCGTTTATTTCTAGAATTCGATTGACCTGTTTGTAGTTAGCACTCCTGGATCCAGTCTGTATTGACATGATCTTATTGGAGAAGTGGTTTTCCTTAATATGTATGCTATCCAGAGGAAGTACGATCTGGATAGCCTATTTTTATTTAAAAACTTGTGCCGCCTGAACTGCTTTTTGCCATCCTTTATACAACGCTTCTTTTTGATCTTGTTCCATTGATGGCTCAAATTTTCGTTGCAATTTCCAATGGTGTGCGATTTCCTCTTTACTTTCCCAAAATCCAACTGCAAGGCCCGCTAAATAAGCTGCACCTAGCGCGGTCGTCTCATTAATTTCGGGACGTTCGACGGGGACAGCTAATAAATCTGATTGAAATTGCATTAATAAATTATTTTTCACAACGCCTCCATCGACACGTAACGATTTCAAAGAGAGTTCTGAATCTTTTTCCATCGCATCTAATACATCTTTTGTTTGGTACGCCAATGACTCTAACGTTGCTCGAATGAAATGTTCCTTTGTTGTACCTCGAGTTAACCCAAACACCGCTCCTCGTACATCACTATCCCAATAAGGCGTTCCGAGACCGACAAAGGCAGGAACAACATATACACCATCTGTACTTTTCACTTTTTCTGCATAACGTTCACTTTCAGAAGAATCTCGGAACATCCGTAAACCATCACGAAGCCATTGAATAGCAGAACCCGCCACAAAAATGCTTCCTTCAAGAGCATATTCGACTTTCCCATCAACTCCCCAGGCAATCGTTGTTAATAATCCATGATTAGAACAAACTGCCTTTTCTCCCGTATTCATTAACATAAAGCAACCGGTGCCATATGTATTTTTCACCATTCCGGACTCAAAGCATGCTTGACCAAACAAAGCTGCTTGTTGGTCACCTGCAATCCCTGCAATCGGTACTTCTACACCAAAGAAGTGCTTTTTCGAAACATATCCGTAAATTTCCGATGATGGTCGAACTTGAGGTAACATGGAGGAAGGAATATTTAATAGTTGTAAAAGCTCCTCGTCCCATTTCAATTCATAAATATTATAAAGTAATGTCCTTGACGCGTTGGAATAATCGGTTACATGCACTTTACCAGTTGTTAATTTCCATATAATCCACGTATCAATTGTCCCGAATAATAATTCGCCTTTTTGTGCTTTTTCACGTGCCCCCGGAACATGATCTAATATCCACTTCACCTTTGTTCCGGAAAAATAAGCATCTACAATTAAACCTGTTTTTTCTCGAAATAAATCACTATACCCATCATCAATCAGTTGCTGGCAAATGTCTGCGGTTTGTCTTGATTGCCAAACAATGGCATGGTAAATCGGTTCACCGGTTGTTTTATCCCATACGACAGTTGTTTCTCGTTGATTCGTAATACCGATCCCTGCAATTTGTTCAGGTTGAATATTTTTTTCGGATAATACCATCGCAATGACAGACAGAATGGAACTCCAAATTTCATTGGCATTATGCTCAACCCACCCTGAATGAGGAAAGTACTGTTTAAATTCTCGTTGGGCAATGTGTTCAATAGTTCCTTCTTCATTAAATAGAATGGCTCGCGAGCTTGTTGTTCCTTGATCTAAAGATAATATATACTTTTGCATCCGCAACTCTCCCCTACTAGTTTCTCTCTCTATTTTATTATATACAACATCTAGTAATCCCTTGTTTGTTTACAAGAAAAAAGAGCATGCCCTATGACATACTCCATAATTTAATACTTATTGTCATTCGTATCGTTTTCGATTTGCAGCTTCATCCTTAATTTCTTCTCTTAAACCTACTATCGCTTGTTTTCTTCGTTCATTTTTCGCATCAAGTTTTGCTCTTTCTTCAGGTCCAGCATTTGCAATTGTTTCTTCTGCTGCTTCCATATTTTGCAACGTATTTTGGACAATCGCTTGTAATTTTTCTACATTGTCTGATCGATCATCTGGATTGTGTTTTCTTTGATTTGCCATTTGTTTCGCTCCTTTTGATTGTAATTGAAATTACGGCATTAGTTTGGATGGATGCACATAAATTATTCGCTACAAAAGGAGGAAACATTTTTACAATTAAGTACTTCTATTTCAAAAGAAAAACCCTTCCTAGTGAATAAAGGAAGGGCTTACGCGAATTGTTTGTTATTCTTCATCTTTTAGTTGTTCAAACTGAATTGCGGTAATATGAACGTTGACTTCGTTTGTATCAATGGATGTCATATTAAATATTGCTTGTCTAATGGATGTTTGAACCTCTTTTGCCACTTTTGGAATGGAATAGCCATATTTTACGGAGCAGTATACATCAATGACTATTTGCCCATCCTCCGATATTGCAGCCTTTACACCCTTTGAATGCACTTTTTTTCCAAAGCGTTCTGCAACTCCTGAAGCAAAATTACCTCTTGTAGCTGCCACTCCGTCAATTTCTGTTGTGGCAATTCCAGCAATCACTTCGATTACTTCCGGCGCTACCTCTATTTGACCAAGTTCTTCTTTACCAGAAGGAGTTGGTTGTACGAAAGCTTTTGCTACTTTCTCAGCCATCTTCTTCATCCTCTCTACTTCGCAAAATTGTGGAAAAAATACAGATTTCACAAAGACTTCTATTTGTATTTTATTATACAACATTTTTCGTTACTCGGTAGGATACAATACGTGTTTTTAAACAATATTTAACGATTCCAAACTTCAGCAAGTAATTGATACGATTTTTTTCTTTTCTCTTGATCATAAATTGCACTATTTACAACGATTTCGTCTACATCTCGATTGCTTATTACTTCCACTAATTTTTCATAAACAGTTTGTTGTGAGCCAAAGAATGTGAATTTTAATTGTTGCATCACAATATTTTTCTCATGTTCCGTCCAAAGATCACTCATATTTCGTGGTGGGGGTGTTTTCCCTCGTTTTCCTTGAATCATGCCTAAAAACTGTTGGAACAGTGTACTAGCTAAAAATTCACCTTCTTCATCGGTTTCCCCAACGACAGCATTGATCCCAATCATCACATAAGGCTTGTCCAAAACTTCCGATGGTACAAAATTTCTTCTGTACGTATTTAACGCATCATCTAATAAATCTGGAGCAAAATGACTGGCGAAGGAATACGGTAAACCTAATTTCCCAGCTAACTGTGCACTATATAAACTTGACCCCAGCAACCAAATAGGAATATTTAATCCTTTCCCTGGCACGGCAATCACCGGTCGATCAATATCTTTAAAATAACCCATTAATTCGCCAACTAAACTGTCAAACTCATATGCGCCACGTTCGTCACGTCTTAATGCTCTTGCTGTCATCATATCTGACCCTGGCGCTCGACCCAAACCTAAATCCACTCGGCCTGGATACATGGATTCAAGTGTTCCAAACTGCTCGGCGACTACTAAAGGAGCATGATTCGGTAACATAATCCCTCCAGCACCAACTCGAATGGATGTCGACGCACCAAGTAAATAACTCATTAAAATTGGAGTCGCAGAACTGGCAATCCCTTGCATATTATGATGTTCAGCTACCCAGTAACGGTAATACCCATGCTTTTCAACATGTTGAATTAATTCTCGGCTATAAATAAAAGATTTAGCAGGTGTTTCACCTTCTAAAACGGGTGCTAAATCCAAAACGGATAATTTTGGTACCATCTTCTCTCCCCTTTCTCCTTTAGTATAATGGGAATTTGTAATTGATTCATTTATTTACACTTACAAAAAAAGAGACCTTCTCAAAATGAGAAAGCCCCTTTTAGTAAATATTATTTCGTTACTGATTCTTTTTTAACGTTTAAAATATCATTCTCTTCAAGGAATTTTGTATTGAATTTCCCTGATTGGAATACTTCGTTGTTCATTAAAGCTTGGTGGAATGGAATTGTTGTGTTGATTCCAGGACCAGATACTTCAAATTCGCTTAATGCACGATTCATACGAGCAATTGCTTCTTCACGTGTATCGGCATGAACAATTAGTTTTGCTACCATTGAATCGTAGAATGGTGGGATTGTATAACCTGCGTAAACAGCAGAGTCAATACGAACGCCATATCCACCTGGTGTAATGTACGTATCTACTGTACCAGCTGAAGGCATAAAGTTTTTGTATGCATTTTCAGCATTGATACGGCATTCAATCGCCCAACCATTAATTTTAATGTCTTCTTGAGCAAATGGTAACTTCTCACCAGAAGCGATTTTTAATTGTTGTTGAACTAAGTCAACACCTGTAATCATTTCTGTTACTGGGTGTTCTACTTGGATACGCGTGTTCATTTCCATGAAGTAGAACTTATCTGCTTGGTAATCATAGATAAATTCAATTGTACCTGCACCTTCATAGTTACAAGCTTGTGCCGCTTTAACAGCTGCTGCACCCATTTCTGCACGTCTTTCTTCAGATAATGCTGGAGATGGCGCTTCTTCTACTAATTTTTGCATGCGTCGTTGAACTGTACAATCACGTTCACCTAAATGCACTACGTTACCGTGACCATCCGCTAATACTTGAATTTCACAGTGACGGAAGTATTCAATGAATTTTTCTAAATACACACCAGGGTTACCGAATGCTGCAGCAGCTTCTTTTTGCGTAATCTCAATACCTTTTACAAGATCTTCTTCTGTGCGAGCTACACGGATCCCTTTACCACCGCCACCAGCAGTAGCTTTAATAATTACAGGGTAACCAATTTTGTTTGCCCATTCTTTACCTGTTTCGATATCTGGAACAATTCCAGTACCAGGAACAAGAGGAACTCCTGCTTCTTCCATCGTATCACGCGCAACGTCTTTAATACCCATGATTTTAATAGAATCAGAAGATGGACCAATAAATTTAATTCCTGCACGTTCACAGCTTTCGGCAAAATCAGCGTTTTCAGCTAAGAAACCATATCCAGGGTGAATTCCATCAACACCTGTTTTTTCAGCTACACCTAGAACAGCTGGGAAGCTAAGATATGAGTCTTTTGATAATTTTGGGCCGATGCAATAAGCTTCGTCAGCTAATTTAACATGAAGTGCATCACGATCAGCTTCAGAATATACTGCCACTGTTTCGATGCCTAGTTCTTTACAAGCACGGATAATACGTACTGCAATTTCACCACGGTTTGCAATTAATACTTTTTTCATGATTGAAGCACTCCTTATTCAGGTTTCACTAAGAATAGTGGTTGACCATATTCTACTAATTGACCGTCTTTCACTAGTACTTCAACAATTTCACCTTTGATTTCAGCTTCGATTTCGTTGAATAATTTCATTGCTTCAACGATACAAACGATTGATTCATCGCCAACAACATCGCCAACTTTTACATATGCTGGAGCATCTGGTGATGGAGCTTGATAGAATGTTCCAACCATAGGAGATGTAATTTTATGTAATGAAGAATCATCTACATTAACTGGAGTAGCTTTTACTTCTTCTACTTTTACTTCTTCAGCTTTAGGCGCTGGAGCAGCTACAGCAACTGGAGTTTGTTGTACTACAGGAGCGGCTACTTCTTTTTTAGGAGCTACTACTTCTGTTAAAACACCATTGCTCTTTTTTAATTTAATTTTTGCACCTTCATTTTCATATACAAACTCGTCAATTGTTGACCCATCTACTAATTTAATAATTTCTCTTAATTCTTGTACTTTAAACAATATAGACACCCCTTATTTTTTATAACTACAAGTACCATTTTATAATTTTTTGAAACATTTTGAAATAATTAATTTTTATTTTTATAGAAATAATGTAAAAAACAGTGCTTTCGTTGTAAAAACGAACGCACTGCGCAATTTCTGTTATATAACATTTTCGTTTTTATTATATTAGAAGATAGTTTTCCAATTAATAGTAGTTCGATTGAGGATTTACCGTTACATCGCTAACTTCTTCTAGTTCTGAACGAACAATATAAATGATTTCGTTTGCTTGTTGTTTTGATAATTCGTCCGTTAATACCGTTACTAATGCTTTCTCACCCTCAACTCTTACTAACGCATCTGAGTAACCAAGGGATTCAATTAACATTTCTAGCATTGATTCAGAAGATTCTTGTTCAATTAAAGCATTCATCTCATTATAAGCTTCATTTTTCTCTTCAGCACTATATTGATCTGATGCAATTTTTTGCGTTAACTGATCACGAATTTGGCTACGTTCATTGCTTATTTCCATTCGCATTTCATCAAATAAATAACTTTCTGAAGTCGTTTTTAAAATCTCTTCCTCATTTACACCTGTCAATGTTGTTTCTTTTAGTGTGTCATCTGTAAAAATCGTTAATAAATCCACATCACGATTTGGCTCAAATACATAGTACACTGAAATGACGGCTGCTAAACTAAGTAGCGTTAATAACCATACTGTTCTTCTTTTTACCTTCATTGTTCATCTCCTTTGTTCTCCATCGGTACAATCATAATTCTGTGAGTAGGCATTTGCATTACTCGACTAATTGTTTCTAACAGTTTCTTTTGTATTGCTGGGTCAGAAGCGCCCTCTGAAACGACGAGCAATCCTGATACAGCCTGTTTTTCATTACTTGTACTAAAGTCTAGCAAGCTATCCTTCGATTTCGTTGCTTGACTACCATCATAATGAAAGTATACCTTTACTTGTCCAACCCCTTGTATTTGACTTAAGGTATGTTCAAGTCTGCCTTCTTCTGAAGAAGTGTCATATTGCTCTTTTACTGGATCATTTAACGTTACAGAAATGTACGCAATGAACGCTAATACTGCAATGGGAATAAAAATTAGTTTTTGCTTTGTCCATTTCTTTTCCACCTCACGTCCCCCTGCGCCCCCCTTCCATTCAATACGCCTAATTGCGATGTTCAAATAAGTTCGTTCGCAAGTGGCGTTCACTATATTGGAGTTTTTGTTCAGTAGTCACGTGTTTTTCATTGTTGCATTGCTCTTGACTGAACAAGTTTAACGTTTCAACACATTGTATGAAGCTAGTCCCAAGTCTATGCTTTAGAGTTTAAGAAAATCTAACATTGTTGTTAAAAAAATTAATAAGGTTGCTAGTTTTACATAGACTAATACATCTTTTTCATCCGCCAGAAGTAATAAACATTTTCCTATTAATATAATCGCAATTAGTTTGATCAAAAGCTTTTCCCCACCCCTAGTTGCATAATGACCATCAGGATTAACCAAATAAATACAAAGGCAATTCCTAAAAGAATAGCAACTGCACAAAGTAATAATAGAGATTTGCCAACATCATCTAACAATCCGCTTACTGTGCCACCAGTAAACGGTTCAACAATTGCAGCTAAAAACTTAAATGTTAAGGCATGGATTAATAGTTTCCCTGCTGGAAAAAAGGCAGCAACCCAAAAAGCAGTCATTGCACTAAATCCAGCTATGGTTGTAGCAGTAGATTGATATTTATGGAATATTGAGAAACCTTCTACAATAAGAGAACCGACAATTGGAATCGTTTGTTCAATTACCTTTTTTACTGGGCTTGCGATAGCTTGGTCTATCGTAAAAAAAGCAACCCCGGTAAATGAAAGAACTGTCACCATCCCAAGAAGTGATGCCGTTATTAAGGTCATCACGGTACCACGAATGAGATCAGATGCTTTTGAAAAGCTAAGATCTTGGATAAACCTTGTACAAAAATCAAGTACAAGTGCAACCGTTACTGCAGGTATTAAGATTTTTTTGCAAAGTAGCATGAGCATTTCAAATATAAAGAGAACAATTGGGCTCCATGCAATAAATGAAAACACCGCGTTTAAAACAACAAGCAAGGAAGTTAAAATCGGTGTTACGGCTAAAAAGAAATCTGATGCTATATTGACCAGTTGAGACATTAGTGAGAACGCATCCATCACAGTTTGTCCAAGCGTTAAGACGAGAACAATGACAAATAACGTGTCACCCCATTTTTTAAACGCTGGGACGAATGCCTCGAGTATTAAAAAAACAATGGTGTACGTCATGATTAAAATGATTGATTGTCCAGCTAGTTTTAATGGGTCGATAAAAATATTAAGTATTTCATTCATTGTTTAAAGCCCCTTACTGAAGCTTTTCTAAAATTGACGAGAAATTCGTTAGTACTTTTGCAAATTCGCTAGTCCAATAAATGAGCAGTACGATACGGACTGAAAACATCACAAGTTCACCAAATGTTCCATATTCTTCTTCATCAAATAATGACTGAAAAAACAACCCTATCTGATAAAATAGTGCAGAGTACACAAGTTGAGGTACATAAGGCACTGTTGAAGCATAAGAAAGTAGCTGCTCTATAAATGGAATAGCGAGCATCGACAGTAAAAAATATAATAGTACGAAGAAAAATATAATGACAAATAGTCCGTGTAGTTTATGAATGGTTTCTTTAATAAATATGAGAAGTAAAATTAAGATGACAGCATACATTAAGTAGTTCATTTTGTGTTACCTAGTTTAAATTGAGCCATTGGAAGAATGTAAGAATGTCGTCAAAGAAAAGCCGTAAAAATCGAATTAGTTCAGCTGTGATATAAAGATATGCAATGAAAAATATAAAAAATGAAAATTCCTTTTTGCCGATTTGCTCAAAAAAAACATGAAGTAAAGCAATAATGAGCCCTACCCCTGCTACTCGCAAAACGTCCTGTAACTCCATTACGACGCCTCCTTGTGTAAGGCAATATATGAGCTTTGTCCATTAAATAGACCAAGCACCAAATAAAAAAGTCATCTACCTTAAAGATAGATGACTTAGATTTTCTATTTAATTAAGCTTACTGAATGTGCATTACAGGTTATGCACGAGAAACGTATGAACCTTCAGTAGTGTTAATAATTAATTTATCGCCTTCATTAACGAAGAATGGTACTTGAACGACTAAACCTGTTTCCATTGTAGCAGGTTTTGATCCACCTGAAGCAGTGTCGCCTTTAATTCCTGGCTCTGTTTCTTTTACTTCTAATACAACCGTGTTTGGTAGTTCTACTCCTAACATTTCACCTTGATACGTTTGAATGTGAACTTCCATATTTTCAAGAAGATATTTTAACTCTTCTTCAATTTGCGCTCCTGCTAATTCTGTTTGTTCATATGATTCCATATCCATGAACACATGAGAATCACCTTGTGCATATAAATATTGCATTTTACGGTTATCGATTTGCGCCTTCTCTACTTTTTCACCTGCGCGGAACGTTTTTTCTGTTACGTTTCCGTTACGTAGGTTACGTAATTTAGAACGTACAAATGCTGCACCTTTACCTGGTTTAACGTGTTGGAAATCTAATACACGGTATAATTGGCCATCAATCATAATTGTAAGACCAGTACGGAAATCGTTTACTGAAATCATGAATATTCCTCCATTATAAAATAATTAGTTCTTTTGTCGAATGTGTTAATTTTTCATTACCTGTTTCTGTGATAATAATATCGTCTTCAATACGAACGCCACCTATGCCTGGTAAATAAATACCCGGTTCGATTGTTACAACCATATTTGGTTCTAAAACTGCTTCTGAACGGAATGAAAGTGCAGGACCTTCATGAACTTCTAAACCAATTCCATGACCAGTTGAATGTCCAAACGCTTCACCATAGCCCTTCGATGTTAGATAATCACGAGCTACCGCATCTGCTTGAATGCCTGTCATACCAGGACCAACCTTTTCCAACGCTAAAAGTTGCGATTCTAAAACAGTGTTGTACATGTCGATCAGTTTTTCAGAAGGTTGCCCCACTGCGATTGTACGTGTTATATCTGAGACATAGCCATTATATAATGCACCGAAATCAAGTGTGACGAAATCACCCTTTTCAATCACTTTATCTGTGGCAACTCCGTGTGGTAAGGCACTACGCACGCCGCTTGCAACGATTGTGTCAAAAGAGGATGAAGTTGCCCCAAGTTTTCGCATGAAAAATTCTAATTCATTCGATACTTCAAGCTCAGTCAAGCCTGGTTTTATAAACTTTAAAATATGAGTAAATGCTTGATCTGCAATCTCACATGCAACCTTAATAATATTAATCTCTTGTTCAGTCTTAATCAAGCGTATTTTTTCAATTAATCCAGAAAACGGCACTAAATCAGCTTTTAATAAGGATTTATAAGTTTCATATGTCCCATAAGTCATTGTATCTTTCTCGAAACCTAATGTTTTAATACCCATTTTCTCTACTTGATTCGCAACTTCCTTGTAAAGAACACCATCATGTTGAACAATTCGAAAATCTTGAACTTGTTTTTTAGCTTGCTCCGTGTAACGAAAATCCGTAATAAATACCGAATCATCTTTCGATACAATCACTACACCCGCACTACCTGTAAAGCCAGTCATATAACGACGGTTAAATTCATTTGTAATCAGTAGCCCATCGATATTATTTTCTACTAACGCTTTACGCAACTTTTCTAATTTTAACATGTCAAAGATCCTCTCTTTATTGTTCTAAGAACTTTCTAATGGCTAGCTCATAGCCAAATGTACCTAACCCGCAAATTTGCCCTACACATTCTGCTGCAAGTTTTGATTCATGACGAAATGCTTCTCGCTTATGTATATTGGAAATGTGCACTTCTATGACAGGCACATTTACCGCTGCAATGGCGTCCCTAAGCGCAATACTTGTATGTGTATAGGCACCAGGATTAAAAATAATCCCATCCACTCCAGTATCCTCCGCTTCATGAATCCAATCGATTAGTACTCCCTCGTGATTCGATTGCTTAAAATCCAAAGTTGCTTGAAATGACGAAGCGAGAGATGTACATTTTTCTTTCACATCCTCCAACGTTTCGCTGCCATAGATTTCTGGCTCACGTTTACCTAACCGATTTAAATTGGGGCCATTTAATACTAATAGCTTCATTCATTATTCTCCTTTATTAGCGAAAAATTACCACTTATTTATTTTATCACAGTGTCTTTATAGGGCAACTTATTTCGTTCAGCATGAGCGCGATAATGATATGCAGCCGTTTCGAAGACGAATCGAGCAGTGACAATCACCGTTACCATAAAAGGAATAGATAATTTTTTAAAAGACGATAACTCTGCTGGTAATTCAAAAATAAACCACTCAATAATCAAAGCTAATAATGCGCCAATAACTAATGAAGTTAAAAAATGCGGAACAAGAATGATATATTGCATAATTAAATAAAAGATCAATGTAATGAGAAACACGATAATTAATAGGAATAACCACTTGATGGACCAATGACTATTTTCAAGAATACCTAACCTTTTTGTATAGCCTACTGGACTCCACTTAACAAAATGGAATAGTGAAAGTACTTTCATTGAAATGGTTAGAAAAATCGACGCAAAAATACTCGTCACAACAGCTAAATAAATCATTTACAACACCTCTTTTTTATGTTAGTTTCCCCATAAATAAATTTCGTTATGCGAAAATGTAGAGGTTTTGCATAAAATTTAGTACAATAGTATAGCTATTAGTTTTATATTTTGAGAGAGTGGTGTACATAATTTGAGTAATTCAGCACCTGTTTATGGCGGTCAAGCACTTCTAGAAGGCGTTATGTTTGGTGGACAGGACCATACCGTAACAGCAGTCCGCAGAAATGATGATTCAATAGATTATTACTATGCTAAAAAACCAAAAAAGCCAATTTTTCAAAAGCTAAAGAAAATTCCTTTTGTTCGCGGTGTAATAGCATTAATTGAATCTTCAGGTCTCGGAGCAAAACATTTACAATTTGCAAGTGAACGTTATGATGTTGACCCAGGTGAAGAAGAGGTTGATGGCCCAGAAATGTCAAAGCTACAAATGATTCTTGGTGTCGCGGTTGTCGGGGTTATATCATTTATATTTGGTAAATTTGTCTTCACTTTAGTTCCAGTTTTTTTAGCAGAGTTATTTTCTCCATGGGTAACAGGGAAATATCCTCAAATATTCCTAGAAACAGGGTTTAAGCTCATATTACTCCTTGTGTATTTATATTTTATATCGATGACACCGATCATAAAACGGGTCTTCCAATATCACGGTGCGGAACATAAAGTAATCAATTGTTATGAAGCGGGCATGGAGTTAACGGTTGCCAATGTCCAAAAACAATCTCGCTTACATTATCGTTGCGGCTCCAGTTTCATTTTATTCACTGTAATCATTGGAATGTTCGTTTACTTCTTCTTCCCGACCGATCCATTATGGTTACGTATTGTCATTCGTATTTTATTAATTCCTGTAGTACTTGGTATTTCCTTTGAAGTGCTTCAAGCGACAAATGCACTACGCGATATTCCAGTTTTAAAATACTTTGGCTACCCTGGTTTATGGTTACAATTATTAACAACGAAAGAGCCGAAAGACGAAATGGTTGAAGTAGCCATTGCTTCCTTTAATAAGCTCCACGAAGTTGAAAAAAATCCAGAGCTAGCAATGGAATTACATCATGATTAATGTAAAGCGTGTTTGGTACAAGCCAAGCACGCTTTTTTAACGTAATTTTTTGAGCACGCATGCACAACTCCCGACAGATTCGATAATATCGCAGAAATTAGGGAGTTTACAGCACGGAACTAGATTTAATAAAAGTTCTATTATTAGTTTTCTTCGGGTTTGTCGGGGCATTCATTAATGCAACGGTGGGTGGCGGTGGTTTGATTACGTTACCGGCACTATTATTAGTGGGGCTCCCCCCTTCCACAGCCATTGCAACAAACAAACTAGCCGCTTCTATGGGAAATTTAACAGGTACTTTAATCTTCTTTAAAGCAGGCAAAGTTGACTTTAAACTAATCGGCCCCATTTTACCCTTTGTCTTTATTTTTTCCATGTTCCGCGCTTGGACCGTCCATTTGATTGATTCGGAAATTTTACGTCCCCTAATTATCGTCATGCTCGTCATCGTTCTTCTTTATACACTATATAAGAAAGACTTCGGACAACTGGAAGATTGAAAACCATTTACGTGGAAACGAAGAATTATCTTTTTTGGTAGTTTAGTATTGATCGGCTTTTATGATGGCTTTTTCGGTCCTGGAACGGGGTCATTTATTATCCTTATCTTTCTAATTATGGGCTTTGATTTTTTACAAGCTGCCGGAAATGCCAAGCTATTAAATTTTATTAGTAACATTTCCGCGCTCATTCTGTTTTTGTTTCTCGGGGAAGTCGTCTTTTCTTACGGCTTAATTATGGGAGTATCGATGATGGCAGGGGCTTTCTCCGGTACGAAATTTACATTAAATCGAGGAACTACCTTTGTTCGTCTACTTTTCATTGTCATGACAGTTGTGCTAATTATTAAAAATAGCTATGACTACTTTTGGGCTTCATAGTTTACATACAAAAACGCCAATTTCCGATAATTAGAAATTGGCGTTTTATTGTTAAGATATAGAGACTAGTTTTTGGTTACTTTAAAACTGGCGAGTGAATTTTACACTTATAATCCACATTTTAGTTGGGCACCACAGCTTGTACATGTATTACAACCACCTAGTTCTTCTACAGTACCTTGTCGACATACCGGACAAGTATTCCCTACTTCAGAACCAATTGTCACGTTTGTAGTTGTTAGAGGGGCAATCGTATCCACTAAAACTACAGGATTTTTCCCATTCACTTTTTCCTCTAACACTTCATCGAATGCTAATTGCTCATCATGGGAAGATTCCGCTTTTAATGTAAGCACCTGTGAATCACGGCTACCATCCACGTAGACCGTACCACCTTTTGCTCCACCTTTATATAGACGTTCATATACTTTTTGAACTTGCTCCACCGTATAACCTTTAGGCGCATTCACTGTTTTTGAGATAGATGAATCGACCCAACGCTGAATCACACACTGAACATCTGCATGCGCTTCAGGCGATAATTCCATTGAAGAGATGAACCAATTTGGTAGATTGTTCTCATCAACTTCTGGATGTCGATCGATATATTCTTGAACGATTTCTGCCTTCACTTCGATAAACTTACCAAGTCGACCTGAACGGTAATATACGAAGGAGAAGTAAGGCTCAAGCCCAGTTGCAACTCCGACCATTGTACCAGTACTCACTTTTGTTACTCTCTATATAGAGGACGGGATTATTAGTACCCGTTCCATATGTCGCCATATGGGTCAGACTATATCATCAACCATTTTAGAATGTCTTTTTCAAATGGTTGCTCGGCATGTAGTCGTTGAGGGGTCAGCCACGACTTCCCTGCGGATTGTCTGGTAGGCGAAAACCAACACTTTTACGTTTTTACCCTATAGTAGCTGGCAAAGCTAGGTAGTAAAAGATACGCCAGAGTTTCCCGCATATAGCCAAGTTTACGCTACATTTTTACAAATGTATGGGGCAATATGTTTACCCGTTGGTGCAACAGTTAATAAATGAGAGTTACGAATACCATTTTCTAAAATTCCTTGACGTACATGCTCAGGCATCTTTTGCATGTAGCCTGTATTGATAAAGGCTTGTCTTAAGCGATTTGTTTCTTCTTCTGTCTCACCTTGTAAGAATGGGAAGCTTCCGCGCTCTTTACCAAGCTCAATCGATGTTTCATACGCAGCAACGGCGATCGTTTCAAAGATTTTATCAACTAGTTTATTGCCTTCTGGTGATCCATATTCTTTTTCACAATAGATGAGTAAGTCTGCTAGTCCCATCACACCAAGACCGACACGACGCTCCCCTAATGCTTGTTTACGATTTTCTTCTAAGAAGTATGGAGTTGAGTTAATAACGTTATCTTGCATCCGCACACCGATTTGAACCGTTTCGCGTAATGCATTATAGTTTACTGTTTTTGTGTCCTTCTCTGCAAACTTAGCTAAATTCACCGCAGCTAAGTTACAAACAGAAAACGGTGCAAGTGGTTGTTCCATTTTGTTATCCTAAAGGCTTTTTATCCTCTAGTTCTACCCTTTCATTTCAGCATGCTCCATTTATTGTAATCCTTATTCCTATGAAGCATGTCTTCACACCCCTTAAATCCTAGCTTTTTTGGAATTTTTTTGGTTGTGCAGAGGTAGTTCAGCATATCTCTTCACTTTTTCAAGTGTTGCGGTCTCTTGCCCGGATTATAGTCTACATAAGTAGGATCACCGAGTATGCGTTGCCCCTGACTAACGCTTTACCATTAGTCTTCGGTTCGGATTAGCGTCTCAGCCTTCCCGCTTTATCCCGCAATTTTTAACGTGAGGCGAAGTCCACCACACGGATTTGTCGCTACAACCTTTTGTCCATATGCACGAGCATTGGTCATGTCGTTCGCGTTATCGATAAAGAAAATCCCTGGTTCAGCAGCATAAGTTGCACAAATATTAATTAAATTCCACAGTTCACGGGCTTTAATTTTGCGATATGTGCGAACTCTATGACCAAGCGCTTCCCACTCACGAACATCCCCTATTTCATGCCATTTTTCATTATAAATAGCCATTTCTTCAGGCGTATAGTTCGCAACATCCGGGAATCGAAGTTCATAATCTTCATCGTTTTCAATCGCTTGCATGAAATCTTTTGTTAAAGTAACAGATATATTTGCACCTGTTAAAAACTCCGGATTATGAACGCTATATGTTCCACCGTCACGAAGTTTACCTTCTGCGTCTTTAATAATTGCTTCGCTAAATCCACCGTAACCAGGAATGTTTTTATAATTTACAATGCTTTGATACATTGCTTCTTCTTGTTGTGTTAATGGTTTAAATTTTAATTTTTCATTTGCGAGTGATGAGATTAACTCTTCATTCGTATTTTCAATTAGGAACCGTAAAATACGTGGATTTTGCATTTTTGAAATGATGAATTCCACTATATCTGGGTGCCAATCTGCTAGCATAATCATTTGAGCCGATTTCTTGCGTAAGTTCGCTACACTTACTCTCTATGTCACCATAGATGTTGAGACCATATCTTACATCATTGTAGATGCCCTCGCACTTCGGAATGGCTTCATCCCTACTCTACTCGCTTCCATGCCTTGATGCCTTGCATGTGCTTTCGATGGCCGTTGAACCTTCTCCATTTTACAGGAACTTGGCTGCTGATAATCTTTATCCCTCTACTATTTTTAAGCATTCACGCTTACCGTTTCCAGTTACGTTGTAGCTAGTAGAGCATTTATAATACTTATTCTCACATAATTAGTCAGAAGCATTGTTAAACTCTATTTTGTATTATAAACTTCCATATTTATCACCCTTATTTTGCTAAGTGAAAATATTTCAGTAAAAGACTTCCCAGCAGTTCACGAGGTATTTTATAGACGAGGCACTCTCAATTAAACTATTCTCTTACCACGTCTTGACCCACCTTGTTCAACCAGATGCGTCAGTTTTGCAATGTCATCAAGCCATGATACAGAACCACTTGATTTCCCATTGACACCGCGCGCTAGTGTATTTCGTGGACGAAGGGTTGAACCATTCGTACCAACTCCACCACCACGGCTCATAATTTCCATTACCGATTTACGATGGTCACTGATTCCTTCTCGGCTGTCCGGGACAAATGGCATTACGTAACAGTTAAAGAACGTAACTTCTGTTTCTGATCCAGCACCATAAAGTACTCGACCAGCAGGAATAAATTTTAATGAAACGAGTTGTTCATAAAATTTATTAAACCATTCTTGTCTTTTTTCTTCGGTTTCTTCTACAACTGCTAACCCAGTAGCATTTCGTTTTGCGATTTGTTCATAGAAAACTTCAAGAGGCTTTTCAATCACATCTAAGGAGCGAACAATAATGCCTGTTTCTTGTTCTGTTTGCGTATCAAGTACATGTCGATATTCTTCCTCAATTAAGATTTCTGCCTTTTTCGCTTCAAAGTCAATTGATTGCACATACCCTAATCCTCGCGCAGGAAATTTTGGATCTTCCTTCACCGTTAATACGACAAAATCGCCAGGCTTTAATGTTTTCTTTTCAGTATCCTTAAATGAATAGCGGTCAATCATCACCAGTCTTGATACACCTTTATGGGTGATTTTCATATCTGGTGTGATTGGATGAACTTGAGGAAATTGCTCAATGTCCTTGTTAAGTTGTTCTACGAGGATGGTTGCTTGAGTCTTACTTGTCATTACCATCTGCCAGCCTCCCTTACAATAATATATCTAGTATCACATACATCATACGATAACACAATATATTGTGCATCAATCATGTACGTAATACTAGATATGGTTTTTTATTTTAATTACTAGAAAAGATTACCTCATAAAAAATATCATTGCAAGGGCTTGATTTTTTCAAAACGGCACAAAACCTTGAAAATATAAGATTTTCAACTCTAAAAAAAATTTTCACATTTTAGAAACGTACGTTCTAATTGCTATTTTCTAAAATTCCATTCATCTGTCAAGTATTTTGTTTCTTCAAGCTGTTTTACATATTCAAGTTGCTCAGCTGTTAACTCGTAAGGCACTAGCTCAATATCTAACGCACCCTCAAACCCATTTCTAAACGCCGTTATACATTGAGGGATCGTAATCGTTTTATCTGTTAATTGATTAATCGCTACAGCCTTTTGTGGTAGCTTTCTTCGCATTCTTTCTTTTACTTCTGGGGATGAGAATTTAAAAACGGATAATAGTTTTTCATCATCAAGATCTAGTAAAATGGCACCATGTTGTAAAATAACACCTTTTTGACGTGTTTGGGCACTTCCCGCTACTTTCTTCCCCTCTACAACAAGTTCATACCAGCTTGGTGCATCAAAGCAAACCGCGCTTTTTGGATTTTTTAAATCCGCTCGTTTTTCCTCTGTATCCGGCACACTAAAATAGGCATCTAACCCTAAGTTTTGGAAACCAACGAGTAACCCTTCACTAAGAACACGATAGGCCTCCGTGACAGTTGCTGGCATATTTGTGTATTGTTCAGACACGATAATGCTATATGTTAATTCATGTTCGTGTAACACAGCTCGTCCACCAGTTGGCCGTCTTACAAAACCTAGACCTTGAGCCTTAACAGCATCTAAATCAATATCTTTTTGTGCACTTTGGAAATAACCGATAGAAAGAGTGGCTGGGTTCCATTCATAAAAACGAATAACAGGAGGAATTTTGCCTTCACTATGTAGATCCAATAATGCTTCATCTAACGCCATATTATATGACGGACTACATGGTCCAGAGTTTATAAAATACCATTTTGCTTTCATCACTTCATCTCCTTAACATAATTACCATTTTAACAAACTCATTGGACTATCGCTACTTTCTCTTTTATAATGGATATGAAGATAGAAAGGGGAAATAGTTAGTGGAAGTACTTTATACAATTGCTATTATACTAGGTCTAATTATCATATACGTTCTAGTAAATATGCTACGACTTAAAAAAGCAGTAACGAATTTAACTCAGGATGAATTTATTCAAGGATATCGAAAAGCTCAACTAATCGATGTTCGTGAAGTAAAAGAGTTTGAAGCAGGTCATATTTTAGGTGCTCGTAACGTGCCATCAACACAATTACGTCAACGCTATAAAGAAATACGTTCTGACCTACCTGTTTATCTTTACTGCCAAAATTCCGGGCGTAGTGCTCGTGCTGCTCTTTTCTTAAAAAAGAAGGGATACAATCAAGTTTACCAATTACAAGGTGGCTTTAAATCTTGGACTGGTAAAGTAAAATCAAAAGCATAATAAGAAATTCTTACTATATCTTTTGCGTTAAAACGACAATCAAAAAATGGGATGGCTCAAAAGTAATTGAGCCACCCATTTTTCAATATATATATATCTGTTTTTTTAGGCCATTTTTTTAAAATAAACGCGTCGAGCTATGTCGAAAAAGATAGAAAAAAATGAGTTTCTTCCTATTAAAATAAACCATTCTTTTATATATGAGTTTTTTTCGTTCAATAATCAATACCTTAGTTCTAAATTTATTTTTCGTTGATCTCTTTTAACACTTCATAAATTTTAAAAAACACAATGGCAATTTCGCAATAGATTCGTACAATTAACGGACCAATTATGATGAATATAAGACCAAAAAGGGCCCCTAAAAACTCCCCTGTAACAATACCCGTTAAAAACGCAATAATCCCCATCAAAACGGAAATTGCAGCGCCTATCCAGAATAGATACTTAATAATTTCACCTGTAATCAATCGATCAAAGTTAATGAATTCTTTAAGCACCTTTCCCCTCCCTCATGTCACTATATTAATGCCTTGTGAAAATTAAAACCTGATTAACTTGTCCTTTTTCGAAAAGAAAAGACGCCCCCATTAAGAGGCGCCTTCCATAATTATGCTTCTACTTTTGTATATCGTAGAACTGGCGTACGAGCAGCACGTGTTTCATCCAAACGGCTTATAACCGTTGTATGAGGTGCTTCTTGAACGATTGAAGGGTTTTCTTCCGTTTCTTTCGCAATTTGAATCATCGCGTCACAGAATGCATCTAACGTTTCTTTTGATTCTGTTTCGGTAGGTTCGATCATCATTCCTTCTTCCACATTTAATGGGAAGTAAATTGTTGGTGGATGATAACCGAAGTCTAACAAGCGTTTTGCGATGTCTAAAGTGCGGACACCCAGTTTCTTTTGACGACGACCAGATAAAACAAATTCATGTTTACAATGGCGGTTATATGGTAGATCGAAGTAAGCTTCTAAACGACGCATCATATAGTTTGCGTTTAATACAGCATATTCAGTTACTGCTTTTAATCCATCCGGGCCCATTGAGCGGATATACGTATAGGCACGAACATTAATACCAAAGTTCCCGTAGAAAGGTTTTACACGTCCAATTGATTGTGGACGATTGTAATCAAAATGGAATGATCCATCTTCTGTTTTTACTAGAACTGGTTTTGGTAAGAATGGAATTAAGTCAGCTTTTACCCCTACAGGACCTGAACCAGGACCACCACCACCGTGCGGACCAGTAAATGTTTTGTGTAAGTTTAAATGTACGCAGTCAAAGCCCATATCGCCAGGACGTGCTTTTGACATTACGGCATTCAGGTTGGCACCATCATAGTACACTTTTCCACCAACACTATGAATAATTTCAGCCATTTCTAAAATATTCTCTTCAAATAAACCTAATGTATTTGGGTTCGTAAGCATAAGAGCGGCTGTATCTTCCCCAACTACACGACGTAAATCATCTAAGTCTACTAGTCCATCTTCATTTGATTTAACTGTGATTGTTTCGAATCCAGCAACAGTTGCACTTGCTGGGTTTGTACCGTGTGCTGAGTCAGGAACGATTACTTTCGTACGGTGACCTTCTCCATTTGCTTCATGGAATGCGCGAATCATCATTAAAGCAGTCCATTCACCATGCGCTCCAGCAGCTGGTTGTAATGTCACTTCATCCATACCTGTAATTTCAACTAATGAGGTTTGTAATTCATATAGTAATTCCATCGCACCCTGTATGGTCGATTCATCTTGTAATGGATGAACATTTGCAAACCCTGAAAGACGTGCAACATTTTCATTGATTTTCGGATTATATTTCATTGTACAAGAACCAAGAGGATAGAACCCAGAATCTACTCCATGATTACGACGAGATAGTGCCGTATAATGACGCATAATATCAAGCTCTGAAACTTCAGGTAGTTCCGCAGCTTCTTCGCGAACATATCCTTCTGGTAATAGTTCATTCAGATCAAAATCTGGTACATCTAAATCTGGTAAACTATAACCTACTCGCCCTTCTTTAGATAACTCAAAAATAAGAGATTGATTTTCGTTATGCATTATGAGCCCCCATTTCTGCAACTAGTGCTTCAATTTCCTCTTTTGTACGTAATTCAGTAACAGCAATTAACGCATGGTTTTCTAATTCAGGGTATACACGGCCTAAATCAAAACCACCGATAATGCCCTTTTCTAATAAATCTTTATTCATTTCAGTTACAGATTTATTTGTTTTTACAACGATTTCGTTAAAGTGTGCTCCTTGGAATGGTACAACAAAACCTGCTTTCTCAAAGGCATTTTTTGCAAAACGAGTTTTTACAATGTTTTGTTTTGCGATTTCTTGCACACCTGCTTTACCAAGTGCTGTCATCGCAACAGAAGCTGCAAGAGCAAGTAATGCTTGGTTCGAACAAATATTTGAAGTCGCTTTTTCACGGCGAATATGCTGTTCACGTGCTTGTAACGTTAAAACATACCCACGGCGTCCTTCTTGGTCAACCGTTTCACCTACTAATCGACCAGGGACTTTACGCATTAATTTTGTCGTTGTTGCAAAGTATCCACAGTATGGTCCACCGAAGCTTTCAGGAATACCAAATGGTTGTGCATCCCCTACAACGATGTCTGCTCCAAGTTTTCCTGGAGGTGTTAATACGCCCAGTGCAAGTGGGTTTGAAGAAACAACAAATAAGCTTTTTGCATCATGTGCTAATTCACCAATTGTTTTAATGTCTTCTACTTGACCAAAGAAGTTTGGATATTGAACCATTACTGCAGCCGTGTTGTCATCTAGTAATTCTTTTAAAGATTCAACGTCCGTCACACCGTCTTTAGTTGGAATTGTTACTACTTCAATCGATTGACCATATGCATAAGTTGCAACTACATCACGATATTCTGGATGAATAGCATCAGAAACTAAAATTTTACTACGACGCGTATGACCTGCTGCTAACATACCAGCTTCAGCTAGAGATGTTCCGCCATCATACATCGACGAGTTTGCTAAATCCATACCTGTAAGCTCAGCAATCATCGTTTGGAATTCAAAAATTGCTTGTAATTCCCCTTGAGAGATTTCTGGTTGATATGGTGTATAAGCTGTATAAAACTCAGAACGCGAAATGACATGATCTACAATAATTGGTTTATAGTGATTGTAAATACCAGCTCCTAAAAAAGATACGTTCGTGTCTGTATCTTTATTTTTAGCCGCTAATTGTTTTAATTCTTTTAATAATGCTGATTCTGACTTCGCCGCTGGAATATTATATAAACCTTGGAAACGAACTTTTTCAGGGATGTCTGAAAATAATTCATCAACACTTTGTACACCAATTGTCTCTAACATTTCTTTTTGATCAGTTTCCGTCATTGGAAGATATCGATGTTTCATGTTTAAATACCCTCTTTTCTTTTATTTTGAGCGTTTATAAAAAGGTGTTGCCACTATGATTGCTTTTACTTTTTTATTACGGATTTCGATTTCTACTTCTGTCCCTAACTCAGTAAGCTTCGAATCAATTAAAGCTAAACCAATATTACGTTTTGTTAAAGGTGATTGTGTGCCTGTTGTGATTTCCCCGATTTCTGCACCGTCTTTAAATACTTTGTATCCGTGACGTGGGATTCCTTTATCAATCATTTCAACGCCAACAATTTTACGAGGTAAGCCATTTTCTTTTTGTGCTTTCAATGCATCCTTACCAATAAAGTCGCTTTCCTTTTGTAACTTCACGGCAAAGCCAATACCTGCTTCAAGCGGCGTAATATCTTGTGATAATTCTTGACCGTAAAGAGGTAGACATGCTTCAAAGCGTAATGTATCACGTGCACCTAACCCAGCAGGAACGACACCCTTTTCTTTACCAGCATCTAGAATATTATTCCAAAGATCGATAATTGCTACCGGTGCACCGTATAATTCAAATCCATCTTCACCTGTATAACCCGTACGAGACACCAATACATCGTGTCCACCTACATTTACATTTTCAATGAATTTAAAAGTTTTTATTTCTGATAGATTCGTATCTGTTAATGTTTGTAGAATTTCTTCGGAAAGTGGACCTTGTAGTGCAATTTGTGCATATTCATTTGACTTGTTCGTAACGGTTACGTCACCTTGAACATGCTTCTTCATCCACTCGAAGTCTTTTTCAATATTCGCTGCATTCACACATAGTAAATAGCTATTTTCTTTTAAATAGTAAACAAGAAGATCATCAACAACGCCACCGTTTTCATAACACATTGCGTTATATTGTGCGCCGCCAATGGCTATTTTTGAAATATCATTGGATAGTAAGTTTTGTAGATAATTGAGGGCATCTGCACCTTCTACAAAGATTTCACCCATATGGGATACATCAAAAAGTCCAGCACGATTACGCACTGCATCATGTTCTTCTTTGATTGAAGAAAATTGGACTGGTAATTCCCAGCCTCCAAAATCAATTGTTTTTCCACCATACTTTGCATATTCTTCAAAAAGTGGTGTTCTTTTTAATTGGTTTGTCATTTTATATCCCCCTTTAAATTTAACTAAAAGCGTGCAATTTCAAATATTCAAATCATTAAAAATATAAGAAGGTTAAGGAACAACGCATCAGAATATATTATTTTGGTTCCTTTACAACAAAAAAAGGACAGAAGAATCCCTCTACATGTTTGAGGAATCCCTGTCCTTGCACCTGAAAGTTACACCAAAATAACAGACTCTTCGTCTAATTCCTTGGCTTTCCCCTTTGGTGGCTATCATTATCCCTCCTGCAATAAAAACGATTTTTCACATGTTATACAAACACGCTCGTATTCGCTGAATGCAAGAGATAAAAAAATCCAGATAAATAGCGCTCTCCAGAGATGCGTCCTGTACGAGTCTTTTTGCCTGAGAGATTCATAGTTCATCACTACTTGCTCCTTCGGCGACGCTCTTCACGTTCTCTCCCCGCACAATCATCCGCACGATATTTGAATTGAAATCTTTATTGTTCTTTTGCCTATATCCTAACATTAATTGTAATGGGTTGGCAATCTTTTTTTAAAACAGTGCAAAATCCGAACGTTTTACATGTATAAATTAAAATCATTCGCATTTCAACCGTTTCACTTGAAATCCGATATATTCTACGATTTGTCTCAATGTCCGTCCACCTGTTAGTACTCGAATATGCCCAGATTCACGGTAAAATTTTCTTCTCGTATAAAATAGTTGTTCAAGATCTTCTTTTGTAGAACGTTGAACAATCGGTCGATTTTTATCATTTTTTATACGGGCATATATATCTTCAAATGTTGCATCTAAAAAAAATACTAACCCTGTTCGACGCATTATTCTTCGATTTTCTTCTTTCATCGCAACACCGCCACCCGTTGCAATAATGCATGCCTCATTACGGAAATTTTGCAAAAACTCCGTTTCTAAATTTCTAAAATGCGCCTCACCATACCGTTCGAATATTTCTGGAATAGACATTCCTTGCTGACGTACAATTTCATGATCCATATCATAATAGGGCATTTTTAAAAAGTAGCTTAATCTTCTACCGATCACACTTTTACCACATCCCATAAAGCCCACTAAATATATCTTCCGCATCACTTTCACCTTCTTTACTACCAAAAATCAACCTACTTACTTCCAATTTCCTCTAGTAGGTTTATCGTAGCACGAACATTGGCGAATTCCAACGAATTATATACATTTATTTGCGTTTCGAACGAAAAAATATAATAAGAAACAAAAAAGGTCGTTACAAATAGCAAAATGATTGCCACAAGATAGCTCCCACCCTCGTTACTCATTAAATACTGGTACATAAAAGGTCCTCTCCCTTTCTAATCCACTCGTAAATTTAACAGTTATAGTTAGCAAGTTTCCATTTAACGAGAAATCAGTGGATTGGATTCCTATCAATAAAGGTACATATCCTTGATCGTTTGTTCGGAGTCGAATAATATCACCATACCGTTGTATTTGCTTTATTTTATTTGAATCGACATATTTAATTTCGATTTTTTCATCTTTTTTTTTATATAGATGGAGACTTTTCACATCCACAAAATACTGTTGAATATCTTGAACAAACAATTCCCACGAAACTTGCTCGTTATTTAAAAGTGAATTATTCATTTGGTTAATCCAGCTATACGTATAGATTAGTAAGTGAAGAAATAATGCAAAGACGATAAAATGAAATAGCGCTTCAATGAATGTGTATCCTTTTGAATTTATTCGATTTCTCCAATTTGACTGATACATTTCTTCCTTTCCCCATTTAAATTTTTGAATTCAACACAAATTTTTTCGCCATCATAGTCCCAATTAAACTGATTATGATCGATTGTATTTACACCGCTAAAATGATTTTCATGAAGTATTACTTTTGCTGCCTCGTATGCAGTTTCTGAAGCATAGAGCTCTAATTGTTTATTATATAAAGTACTATACATACGGTAGGAAAGAGGAATCAGGGTAGACGCAATTGTGAATAGAATAACTAATGTCAGTAAGGTTTCAACAAGGGTTATTCCCTTATAGTTCAACAATTTTCATCCGTCCTTTTTGTATATTCACAATAATTTGTCTTTCACCTAATGGGGTATGAAATCGTATTGTTCCAAATTCCCAAAACTCTCCTGAAAAAACCGTAATTTTTCTTAAATTACTAAATTTTATTAATTGAACTTCCGGTGGATAGCTTCCTTCTACTATTTTTTCGCGAGTATTTTCATAATAAGCTTGATAACTTCTATCACTGAAAGAAAAGTAGATTAGTCGGGGCTCACTTAAAGAAAGCGCTTGAACTCGTTGGATGTCTAGTTGAACTTGTTGAATAAACTGATTCACACTCTGCTTTTCAGAAATTTTCATAGCAAATTGATAGACAATGGAACTTGTGATGATTAAAATCGAAAGAACAAGTAACATCTCAAGTAATGTAAAACCGTGATTATTTCGTATTAATTGATTCATGATTGACCACTGACATTTTCACTAACTTTTGCACCATCTCCATCCACTACCACACTTCCATCTTCCTGAATGATTACCAAGTCTCCATTTGGACAAGTCGTTTCATTCTCTTTTAAATAGCTAGCTTCGACCAATTCATTTATAGAGGTCGGGAATTTTTTTTGATCAATTCGATAAGCTTCAACTTGTCCCTGCACCATGTTAACGTACGCTTCACATCCCTTTTCATCAATTGTGGCAAAATGCTTTGTTACATTCGGAATCGTAATTAATATGAGAACAGAAATGATGAGTAAAACAATTAACATCTCAATTAACGTAAACCCCTTTGAATTATTCAATGATCATTCACCTCGGTTAGAGTATTTCAATTAATTCATACATTGGAAGTAAGACACTTAAATAGGCAGCTATTATGCAAACTGCAATAATGACAAATAGAGCAGGTTGGATGATGGATAGACTTGTCTTGATTATGGATTGGAGCCTTTCATCTAATAACTCACAATAAATCAGTAGCTCCCTTCCTAAGTAACCGCTTTTTTCACCATGCTTGATAAAATCCTCAAATTTTTGAAAAAAGTAGGACATATTCGAAATTGCCTGAGAGAGTGAGTCTCCATAGATGACCTGTTTTTCAAGTATTGAGGAGACATGCGCTAAGTATTGATTGAATTGTTGTCGTTGTAATATATTTAAAGCTTGTTGTAATGACAGACCACTCACTAATAAATTGCCCAATGTATTGGATAGCTGCCTTGTCATAATTAATCGATAAAAATAATTTATAACTGGTATTCTAGTTAATAAATCTAATCGTTGTGCCACTGTTAATTTTTTGAAATAAATTAGAAAAACGAAGAGAATGAGTACCACTAGACATAGTGTTGCAAAAAGATAATCAGGAAGGTGAAGAAAAAAACTTGATAAGTGAAGGTTAGATGATTCCTCATTTTGCCTGGAGGAAACAATGTAATGTATACTCGGTAAAAAATATGTTCGAAATGCAATAAACACAGTTGTTAAAACTACCATTAATAATAAAGGATAGCTTAATAGTTTTAGTAACTTCTTACGCATCTTCTCGTTAAAATTTATTTGTCTCGCAACGTGTTCTAACGCACTTGCCATTTCCCCATTTTCTTCTGCTATCTTCACCGCAATTAAATAATGACTTGGTATAGGGAATACTTTTAAAATATCTACTACATCTTCCCCATTTCTTAACTTTTCCTGAATGGTATTGTGCCAGTAATGAACTTGATCCACGTGATAAGGTAGTAACATTGAAATGGAATCCGAAAAGGTATACCCTTCCTTGAGTAAAATACTAATTCTACCTAAAAAGGTAGACATATCTTTTACTTTGCCCCTTAATTTCGACAATTCAATTTTACGTTTAATTTTATGAAATAGTTGTAACACTCGGTTCTTTCACCTCTAGTGAAGAAAGTTGAAATGTCAATGTTTCTTTAATCGGTAGCCTATATTCGTCGCCACGCATAGTAGAGTAAATGGCTTCTACTAAATTAAAGTCGCTTAAAATTTCAAATAAAGCTTTTCTATCATCTTCTTGCTCTATCTGAATTAAGCATTGCGCAACAATTCCAATAAGCGCTTGTCTCATCTCCTCTATCGAAATTCCTAAATCCATTAAGCGATATAAACAATTGACAGTATCTTTTGAGTGAATCGTCGATAATACTAAATGTCCCGTAAGTGCTGCTTCAATGGCAATTTTTGCAGTTTCTTTATCTCGTATTTCTCCAATCATAATTACATCCGGCGAATGTCTCAATATCGCTTTTAACCCTGTCGCATACGTTACGCCAGCTCTTTCATTAACTTGAATTTGCAATAGCTTGGACTGGTTACTTTCGACTGGATCTTCTAGGGAAATGACCTGTCTTGCAAGGGAATCACTACAATAATTGACTAAGGAATAAAGTGACGTCGTTTTGCCTGAGCCAGTTGCCCCGCAAAATAACAGTAGTCCTTGCCGATTTGATACGAGTTGGATTAATTTCTCTGCTGAAGTTTGGTTATAACAAAGTGAAGCAATTGGATGACGTGAATTTTGTAACATTAAACGAATCACAAGGCTTTCTTTTTTAAAAACAGAAGGTAATGTGGATATACGAAATGCAAACATTTTCTCTTGAAAGTTTTTTTGAAATGATCCACTTTGAGGTTTACGTTTCTCACTAATATCGAGAGCAGATAAAAACTTAAAATACGAAATCATCCGATCCCCTAATTCAAAGGGACTTTTCCCAGCAGGAAAGAGCTTCCCATATTTACGAAAATAGATTGTGTAACTTTCGTTTGTTGGTAACACATGAATATCCGAAGCACCAAAATGAATTGCTTTTAATAATAATTGCATACTTTTATTTTCTACTACCGATTCAATGTCCAATGAAAACACCTCTTTCATGTAGTATTTTATTGACCGCAAACTGATTAACGAAAGTATATAATGGTAAATTGAAGTTTGGCACCTAATACTTAAACAAAAAATTTTGGCTCATAAAAAGCAAGCCAAAATTTACAATTGTAATGAATATATTTGATTTTCCTTCTTTTTCATTTAATGTTTTAACTTTGAAAATTTTTCCTGTATTGAAAAATGTTTTTTATACCACTATCATTTCCACTATAGAAAAGATAAAATTAGTATAAGTTGCTAAAAATAATTGAGAGGTGATTTTATTGACAATCCATCCACTAAAAATTACAAGTACATTAGCAGATGAAACTCGTTTTCTAATTTATGAATACATGCTACAGCAAAAGAAAACGTATACAGTTCAGGATATTGCCGATGAATTTAATATCCACCCGAACGTAGCAAGATTGCACTTAACAAAGTTATCTGAAATAAAAGTCATTACAGCAGATTTTGTGAAATCTGGTAAAGGTGGTCGACCTGGACGCGTATATAAAGCAAATGAACAAGGAATCGAACTTAGTTTCCCTAAACGCGAGGAAAGCCATCTCATTAAGTGGGCTATTCAACTAATAGATCAACTTGGAGCGAGTGCACTAGAAACAGCAAAAAAAATTAGCTATGAAGATGGCTTTCAGCAAATTAATGAATTACTTCAATCTGAAAAAAAAGTGAAACATTCCATTGATTTTGATGAAAAAACAAACATTTTGTCGAAGTCAGCAGCTTTGATAGGATATATTCCAAAAATTGAACAGACAGATACCGGTAGAAAAATTATCTTTACTATTTATAACTGTCCGTTTAAAAATCAATTATCTGCAAATAATGAAACTGTCTGTGCCTTACATGAATCCTATTTAAAAGGACAAGTGGATGCATTATTTTCACAAAATGAATTTACACAATTTGAAAATATGGCTCATGATTGTGAATTTTGTCAGTACTCTATTAACGTACCGGATACTGCAAAATTATAATCTCCACCTGTTTGTCACAAACAAAATTGAAGTAGCAGTTTACATTATTGCTAACAATCATTTATAATAAGATTTGAGATAATTGTGTCGTATGGCAAAAGGAGGGATTCTTCATGAGTAATATGTATAAAGTTATGGCTTTCTGGACAGGTATATTTGCTGTTATGTTCTACTTAGGTGATATGTACGAGGTTTCGCTATTATTCGTTGGTAATACAATATTATTTTTATTATTAGGCTTCTTAAACCTAACAGAACGCATGTACATGTACATTTTCGGAGCTTATTTAACAATTTTCTTCGCTGGATTCACGTATTATACTACATTTATCCACGTACCTGGTGCAGGCCATTAATAAATGACATCGACTGAAGTTTCCAGTCGATGTTTTTTATTTTGCAATAGTAAGGAGTCAATCACAGTACACTTTATTAGCACTTCAATAACTTTCATTAAATAATAAAATAGACGTTCCATTAAAAAGGAACGCCTAAGTTCAACTCTCCTATTTCGTTAAAACCCATTTAGAAACGGATTCATATCCATTTCTGCTGCTGGTGTAGTATAGGAACCGTGGCCTGGGTAAATAATAAAATCCTCAGGTAACACAAGTAATTTATTGTGGATGGATTTAAGTAGTACTTCAAGAGAACCACCTAGTAAATCTGTTCTTCCTATACTTTGTTCAAATAACGTATCCCCCACAATTGCAAATCCATCATGTTCAAAAATATAAGAAATACTACCTGGGGAATGGCCTGGTGTAAAAACGGCATTAAAAGTAAATCCTTCTATAGTAAAAGTTTGTTCACTTTTGATAATATGCTCTTCCTTTGGTTTTGCAATGATATAATCAGGCAGCTCTCTATACTTTCCAGAGCCGTTTTTCATCGGATCCGATAGCCACTCTACTTCTTTTTGATGAACATATAAAGGAATATTAAATTCTTCTCTTAAGCGATCTACGGCCCCAATATGATCAAAATGCGTATGGGTTAGAAATATTGCTTTTGGCTTTAATTGATTCGTTCGGATTGCTTTAATAAGTTTATTTGCTTCGTCCCCTGGATCAAAAATTAAGCAATCTTTTTCTTTATTATTGACTATATAGCAATTGGTTTGGACAGGTCCTAGGCAAAAAGTTTTTACATTTAACATTTGGAATCACCTCTTCAATATTATACATGGGCTAGAATAAAATTACATTCTTTGTTCACATATTATTTTTATTTCTGCTCGACAAAAGGACAACTGTGTTTTACAATAAAGAAGGAATATTGTTTATCGACATTCATTTTCTAATGTCGAAAGGAGTGTCTTATTAATGAACTTATTAATGGTTATTTTCGCTTTAATCGCAATTTTTGCAGTAGTAAATATATTCCAAGCAATTAAAGAAAAGAATATTCTTGCTTTAGTATTTAGTTTAGCTACTGCAGCAGTACTTGGTTGGTTTGTAATCATGACAATCTTACATCAAGGTTATCCACCAAAATTACACTAATCAAAAAAGGAAAACGAGGTATCTTTATGATACCTCGTTTTTTCTGCTTTTCACTTTAATAAACAACGCGAAAAAACGGTGAAGTATTTTCGCTCCACCGTTTTCATATTGATCTATTCTAATACACCTTGTTTTAAATTCCCTGTTTTCGCATCATAAAATCGAAGTAAATCACCATTTATAATTTCATCTGAATATTGAAGTTCAGTCGAAGCACGATCAATAAATGGCTGACACACCTCAATACCTATCTCCACACCAGTTGCACGATCATAACATACTTCCCCAGCGTAAACTAATTCATCCGTTACAAATCGACCATCACGGAATATTACAAAGTTTTCATGCTCCTCTGAGAATATGTCCTCTCCTAATTGCATGTCATTCGATGTATCAATCCCTAGAAGGTGTAAGATTGTCGGACGCAAATCAATTTGACCAGCTGTTTTGTCAATTACTTGACCATCACCAGAACCTGGTACATGGATAAATAACGGAACTGATTGCAGTAAAGCACTATCATATGCCGTAATCTCTTCTTTATTAAGGTACATGGCCATGGCTTTATTATGGTTTTCTGAAATACCATAATGGTCACCGTACATCACAATAATTGAATTGTCATAAAGACCTTTTTCTTTTAACTCTTCAAAGAAGATCTTAATCGATTCATCTAAATAACGCACTGTTTGGAAATAACGATTTAACGTACCTGAATTCGAATTGTATTCAGGGATCATAATATCTTCTTCATCCAATGTAAATGGAAAATGATTTGTTAACGTAATCATACGAGAATAAAATGGTTGTTCCATCTGTGTCATTAATTCAGCAGATTGTTCAAAGAATGGTATATCTTTCAAACCCCAGTTAACTGAGTTTTCATCTGTTACTTCATAAGAATTAATATCGTAAAATTTATCAATATTTAACGATTTGTAAATCATGTCACGATTCCAGAAAGATGCATTATTTGAATGCATTACGTTTGTAAAGTAGCCATTTTCACCAAGTTTTTCAGCCATTGAATTATACGTATTGCCACCATGTGTAAAGAATACTGCACCACGACCTAATCCAAATAGTGAATTTTCTACGATAAATTCGGAGTCACTTGTTTTTCCCAGCCCTGTTTGGTGATAAAAGTCATTTAAATAATACGTATCTTGATCATTCGTTAATGAGTTTAAAAATGGTGTTACGACTTCCCCATTCATTTCATTATTAATAACAAAGCTTTGTAATGACTCTAAAGAAACAACAATTAGATTGCGCCCATTATACTTACCGAACATTTCTTCATTCGTTGCAGCTTGATTTGCTTGAACATAGTTATCTACTTCTACAAGTTCACTACCATCTGCTAGGGCACGTTGAGCACTTGATTTTGATTGTACATAGATATCATATAAATGATAATTATATGTTCCAATATTTTTAATAAGTAATTCGCGGTCAAATGCACGTGTTAATAATTGTGGGCGTTCTGTTTCAGCTAATCCTAAATTTAAGAATAACATTGCCATTGCTAACACAAAATAAGCACGTCGGAATTCTTTACGAATCGATAATTGACCTTGTAATTTTGGCATCATTTTTACCGCAATAATCAAAATGATAATATCGACAAAATAAAGAATATCAAGCCAATTGATAATTGCTCCTACAGATGTGCCTAAGTCACCGAAATTACTAGTTTGGAACAATACAGGTAATGTTATAAAATCGTTATAGAAACGATAGAATCCTACATTCACATATAGAACGAACGATAAAATAATACTCATCGTTATAACAAAGCGATTTCGTGCTTTCGTTGATTTAAAGAATAACGATAAGCCATAAATAAATAGTAAAAAGCTAAGTGGGTTAATGATCAAGATAAAATTTTGCATTGCATTTTCAATTTCCATGTCAAAACTTGTATAGTATACAATAACGGTTTTGATCCATGTTGCTATAATTGCTATAGCTAAAATCGAATGTTTAGGCCACTTCAATGACTTCATCCCTAACATCCTTTCTTGAATTTAATATACTAATTAAAGTATTTTTTTAATATTTCTACCATCATAAATCCATATTTATAAGAAACAAAGATTATCTTAATCCTTTTTAGATTAAGAATCAATAAAAATTGTACATAACATCAATAGGCAGAAAATTAAAAGTAAAAGTGATTTATTTAGAAACACTCCATACTATTTACGTATCATTTACAAAAAGGTTCCCAAATGAAAACAGTGGATTAATTCTCCACTGTACAATCGGCACTTTAAATTTTAACTACCCTAAAAATTTTAAACGTTCTAGATCAATAATTCAATTTATTTACATATACAAAATTCGACGTTATTCTCAACTAATCATTACCCATTTTAACGTAAATTAACCATTTTTTTCTTCTCTCTCTAATCTCGATGCTTCATGTCGAATAATTAACATGGCAGACTGAAATTCTCTCGGTTCAATGGCACGAGCTTTATATAATTCACGAATCTCTTCTTCCATTAAAATTAGATCACCTATACGATCTCTTGTATAAATATATGTACCGTATTGCTTTAATAAATCATATATATCCTTCATTGTTTTCATTTTTAGTTACCCCTTTCGCTTTGTAGTACAATCGATTCTGTTCGTTTCAGTAATAATATAGTTAACTGGTTGATCATGTGCTTCATATGGCACTGAATTCACTATTTGTATGTCAAAAGCTAATGAAACAAGATTCCCTTGAAAGTGTTCCAAATAGCGGTCATAATACCCGCCGCCATATCCAATTCTGTATCCACTATAATCAAACACGATTCCTGGCACGATTATACAGTCTATTTGTTCAGCAGAGAATTGTTCAGTCAATTCTAGAACAGGTTCACGCAAGTTCATATAAACGGTTTCCAACTGGTCAAAATTATCTATTTTATAAAATTCCATCGCCCTTGTCTTAGCTATACACTTTGGTACTAATACATTTTTACCTAAGGCCCAAAGTGACTCAATAATCCCAATAGTATCAACTTCTCTTTCAGTTGAAATCGTAATAGCAATCGAATTTCCTTCTATTATAATAGGCTCATTTAATAATCGTTTTTTAATTAATAATGAGGATTGTTTATACAGTTCATCAGACATACGACTTAAGGCTAATCTTATGCCGTTACGGAGTTCTTTTTTATCCATATTCACCATTCCTTATCAAATAAGTAAAAAGCCAAAACCACAAGTGGTTTTGGCAAAATGCTTATTACTTAGTTTCACGGTGAAGAGTGATTTTCTTCTCGCGAGAGCAATATTTTTTAAGTTCAAGACGCTCTGGATTGTTACGTTTGTTCTTTTTAGAAATGTAGTTACGTTCGCCACAATCTGTGCAAGCTAAAGTAATGTTTACGCGCATTATTAACCCTCCCACTCTATATCGATAATTAATCTTTGAGCATGATTTATACGACTAAATCATTATAACATATATCGAAAAAAAATCTAGCATCATTTATTATTAACTTTCATTATGATAAAATATTATAAAATGCTTTTATGGAGGAACAACATTGGAGCTATCAACTATTCTAATTTTTATCGGTATTATATGTATGATCCTTTCTTTTTTCCTGAAAGATACATCCAAAAAAATGGAACAAGACTTTGAAGAATTTACAATTAGTATATATCAAGAAACGAATTCCATAAAAAAACGTCTAAAAATTGTTGAAGAAGAACTTTTACTCGAACCAAATTTCACAGTAAAATCCCCTATCTCGACAAAGAAATCACAGGAAGCATACAAACAAGCTGCTCTAGCCAAAACAAATAGTAAGCCTGTGCAAAATAAACAAATTAATGAAATTTTAGTGGCACAAGTTATTCAATTAAATAAACAAGGCTATCCAATTGATGAAATAAGTAAAATGTCTACTCTAACGAAAGATCAAATTTTAGACATACTACAAAATGGAGGCAACCGATGAAAAAGTCATCTGTACGAGCTTTCGGGATTGCCTGTTTTTTAATTGGTGCTTTGTTGGCAATCGGCAATCAATTTAATCTTCCTTTTGTCTCATCATCTGAAAACAAGGATGGGCAATATAAAGAAAAAGTACTTGAATTAGAGCAACAATTAGAAAAAGCAAATAAACAACTAGCACAATTCGATCAAGCTAAGTCAACACCAGAACCACCTCAAAATGAAGCCCCACAAAAAGAGGTAGCTTCAGAACAGGTAGAAAAACCCAAAGAGACTAAAAAAGAAGAAATTGTCACGGGCACACTCTATATTTATTCAGGGCTAACTACAGCTGATGTAGCACAAAAAATAAAAGAATTAGGTGTTATTAATAATAGTGTTGAGATGGAATTATTTTTAGCACAACCTGAATATGCGAAATCTATACAAATTGGACAATTCGAATTAAATTCCTCGATGAGTATTGAGGAAATTGCCAATATTGTGACTGGGAAAAAAGAATGAAAAACTGGGACCTTAGAAGAAAGGTTCCTTTTTTTGTGCAGATACAAAGGATACCCCTTCTAAATTTACCTAAATGCAATTAAAGCTTATTGTCGTTAGCCAACGATTCTAAAAAATAGTTACGAATAAAATTTGCAAATTGTTCGGTTGCTGCACTTTTAAATCGGTCTTTCAAATAAGCTAAGCCGATCTCCCGCTTGCAGTTTGGTAAGCCCACTTTTAAAACATGTAATTTATATTGTTCTAATCCTTTTATGTAAGGAATTAAAGAAACACCGAGCCCACTTTCCACTAAACCAGCCACAGTATGTATTTCTTCTCCTTCAAAAGCCACATTTAGCTGCAACCCTTCTTGTTTAAACAGTTCATCTACCGTTCTACGTAAAGAGTTTCCTTTTTTTATTGAAATAAATGGATCATGGGCAAAGTCTTCAATAAAAACAACTTTTTTTTCACTTAATGGATGATCTTTTGGGACAATTAGAAAAATTTCTTCATCCCACAATTTCTCCCATATCACATGATGATTAGTATCTAATGAAGATATGAGACATAAGTCTAGCTCTCCTACTTCTAGTTTTTTTAAAATCACACTTGAATTACTTTGTGTTAGCTGAAATCTCATATTCGGATAAATGGTCTTAACCTTTGTCATTAAGGATGGGATTACTTCTAATCCAAGGGTATGCATAAATCCAATTGAAACTTCTCCCTGTCCTGGTGAAACTAAATTGGCTAAGTCCTCTTTTGCCCGTTCGTATTCCTTTAAAATATACTCTACTCGTTCAAGAAAAAACTTACCGTAACGATTAAGTTTTAACGAACGGCCATTCCGATCGAACAAAATGGCCCCTACATTTTCTTCTAAGGAAGAAATCGATTTGCTTAAAGCAGGTTGAGTGATATGTAACTCTTCTGCAGCACGTGACATATTTTCGTACTTTGCCACTTTTGCAAAATAATAGAAAGAATTAAAATCCATAATCGAAACTCCTTATAACTTATTTTTATATGGCAGATAAAAACAATGAATTATCATTATATAACACTACTTATTATAATAAACTTACTGATAATGTTCAAAAAAATGTCAAATTTAAAAAGAGGCGATTGTACAATGACCTATTTACAAAAAGGAACAAAAGAATTTAAATTAGCAAATTTAGCATTGTTTGCTGCAGGATTTATCATTTTTGCTAATTTATATATTACACAGCCATTGTTACCTCAGTTTTCAGAGGAGTTTCATGTTTCACCAGCAATCGCTAGTTTATCTTTATCATTATCGACAATCGTTTTGTCCGTTAGTTTAATCTTCTTTGGTTCCTTATCGGAAGCGTGGGGACGTAAACGGTTGATGACGATTTCCATTTTTGCTGCATCAATTTTAACAATTGCCCTTGCATTCTCACCATCCTTTGAAATGCTGTTATTACTACGAATGGCACAAGGATTTGTCTTTGCAGGCGTCCCTGCAATTGCGATGGCCTATTTAGGAGAAGAAGTTGACCCTTCTAGTTTAGGTGTTGCCATGGGATTGTATATAAGTGGAAATTCTGTAGGTGGGCTTGCAGGACGTATTATTATGGGAACAATGACCGACCTATTTAGCTGGCAAATTGGGATGATTGTTTTAGGATTATTAAGTTTGGTTGTTAGTGCTTATTTTGTATGGGCATTGCCTGAGTCGAAACATTTCCATCCGCGCCCCCTTAAAATTAAGTCTCTAACGCAATCTTTAATTTCGCATTTAAAAGATCCGGGGTTAGTTTGTTTATTCGGAATCGCCTTTACTTTAATGGGGGCATTTGTCACACTGTATAATTATATTGGCTATAAATTAGTAGGTCCTCCTTATAATTTAAGTGCCGGAATTGTTGGCTCTATCTTTATCGTTTATTTAGTCGGTACATTTAGTTCAGCATGGTTTGGTAGTCTTTCGGATAAATTCGGGCGTCAAAAAGTATTGTTTTCCGGAATTTTTATTATGTTTACAGGTGCGCTCCTAACATTACCTGAAAGCTTAATCATCAAAATTGTCGGCATTATTATTTTTACGTTTGGCTTTTTCGGATCCCATTCGATCGCAAGTGGTTGGGTAAGTTTCCGCGCAACGAAAGACAAAGCTCAAGCATCTTCCCTCTATTTATTCGCCTATTATTTCGGCTCAAGCATTGGTGGTACAACAGGAGGAATTTTCTGGAACAATTTTGGGTGGAGTGGTGTCATTGGATTTATTAGTGCTTTTTTAATTACAACAATCTCTCTAACTGTTACACTAATGATGCTAAATCGAAAAGCAGCTTTTGAAAATCATCTTCAATACTAAGTTAAAAGAGGGATTACTATGAATATTTATGACATTGAAGTGAAGCATGAAAATGGAAAACCTTATTCGTTAGAACAGTATAAAGGAAAAGTCCTTTTAGTCGTTAATACGGCAACAAAGTGCGGTTTAGTCGGGCAATTTGATGAATTAGAAGAGCTCTATAAAAAGTATAACGAACAAGGACTTGAGATTCTTGGATTCCCATCAAATCAATTTAAACAAGAGCTTAGTTCAGCAGAAGATGCTGCAGAGGCGTGTCGTCTATCTTACGGTGTAACTTTCCCGATGCATGAAATTGTTAAAGTAAATGGCGAAGATGCACACCCATTATTTAAATATTTAACAGAGCAAACAAAAGGAATCCTTGGGAAAAACGTAAAATGGAACTTTACAAAATTTTTAATCGATCGCCAAGGGAATGTCGTAAAACGCTTCGCCCCAACAGATAAACCGTTAAAATTTGAAAATGAAATAAAAAAATATTTATAGATTCTCGTAAAAGCGAAGAAAATTGGCCTACCGAAATAAAGATACGACTTATTTAGTATTACATGCAATGGTGATTGATTTTGCATGTAATTTCAATTAAGACCTATATCCACTTCGCCAAACAAGAAAAAGAAGGATGCATTTTCTTATTGCACCCTTCTTTTATTTATACTCTTTCTAAAAAGGCTTCGACTAGTTTTGTTCCGCCTTCTGTACCGATTGATTCTGGATGGAACTGCAAACCATAAACAGGATACTCCTTATGCTGGATTGCCATAATCTCCCCATCATCACTAGATAAAGCGAGTACTTCAAAATCTTCAGGAACAGTAGATGGCTTAATAATTAGTGAATGGTAACGCATCACCTCTAGTTCCCCATCCATGCCTTCAAAAATTCCTTTTTGCACGTACTTTAAAGAGGAAAGTTTTCCATGCATAATATTTTCTGCACGAACAATCTCGCCTCCAAATGCTTCCCCTATCGATTGATGACCAAGGCAAATTCCTAAAATAGGAAAATCCTTATATAATTCTTTTACAACTTGTACTGTAATCCCTGCCTCTATTGGGGTACCAGGTCCTGGTGATAGTACAATCGCTTCGGGGTTTAGGGCACGAATTTCATCAATTGTCATCGCATCATTTCTCACAACTTGCACATCTTTTCCAAGGCCTGCAATTTGCTGATATAGGTTGTGTGTGAAAGAATCATAGTTATCAATTAATAAAATCATCGTTGCACCTCCAAAAGAGCTTTTGCTTTGTTCAGTGTTTCTTCATATTCTGATTCAGCAACGGAATCATAGACAATGCCTGCACCCGCCTGCACATAGGCTTTACCATCTTTAACAATCATTGTCCGAATGGCAAGGGCTAAGTCCATATTGCCATTCACTGAAATATAACCGATCGCTCCAGCATATACTCCGCGCTTTGTTTTTTCAAGATGATTAATTATTTGCATGGCACGTATTTTCGGTGCTCCCGAAACTGTTCCTGCAGGTAAGCAAGACGTTAAAACATCTAGCACATGGACATCATCCTGTAGTTCACCCGTCACTTCAGAAACAATATGCATCACATGTTTATAACGTTCCACGGTCATATATTTGCTAACTTGAACAGTGCCAACTTTACTTACTCGCCCGATATCATTACGACCTAAATCTACTAACATACGATGTTCAGCAATTTCTTTTTCGTCGTTTATTAGTATTTTTTCTAGTCTTTCGTCCTCTTCTTTTGTTTTACCTCGAGGTTTTGTACCTGCGATTGGATTCGTTGTCACGATTCGATCATTTACTTTTACTAAACTTTCAGGAGAAGTGCCCAGAATCGTATAATCATCAAATTCTACATAAAACATGTAGGGAGATGGATTGGATGTTCGAAGTTTTCGGTATAAGCTAAATGGGTCCCCATCCTTGAAATTTGCTTCAAAACGTTGAGAAAGTACAACTTGGAAAATATCCCCTTTCTCTATATGTTCTTTGGCCTTTTCTACCATTTGAATGAACTCTTCTTTTTCAATTGTTGGTTGGAATTGAACTGTTTTTGTTGTTTCTAGAGTAAAAGGAATCCCCTGTGTAATTTCATTTTCTAATTGCTTCACTTGATTGTACATGTCATCTTTTGTTCGTCCTGTATCAAATAGATCAATTGCGACAATGGCAATTTTTTGTAGTAAGTGATCAAATACAATAAATGTATCATAGAAAAATACATGCACATCTGGCATATTTAAATCATCTTGTAATGGGACACCGATTTTTTCATTATAAAAGGCGGTATCATATCCAAAATGACCAATCGCTCCACCAAAAAAGGAAAATGGATAATGCACATGTTGAATCGGCATCATTTCTCGGAGTTTTTGTAGAACCGATCCTGATCCATTTTGAGGATGCTCTTTCTTGAATTGATACGTGTAGCTCGATTGATCTCCCTGTAGTTGAGCTACTGGGTTTACCGCAATGAAGGAATATCTACCACTTTCTTCATGTTTTGCGGACGACTCAAATAATACTTTATTGTTACCTTTTAAACTACTAAAAATTGAAATTGGGGTCATCATATCCCCTTGTACCTCATGAATAACATATTGTTTCACTTTTACAACCATCTCAACTCGCTCCTTCTCTACTCGACTCATCTATGCACTCACATGTAGTTGAGTTTTATAATCGACTACATGAAAATAAAAAAAGGCCTTTCCATCACAAAAGGACGGAAAAGCCGTGGTGCCACCTTCATTGACTTAATGTGTTTGCGATTAACGCAAAAAGAACACAATAAGTCCACTCAACTGTTGTAACGTAAACAAACGCTAGTATCTACTCAAAATTTCAATACTAGAGCTAGAAAGCCCATTCATATTATAGCCTGCACTAGCTTTCACCAACCGCTAGCTCTCTATGGCATTCCATAATACTACTCTTTTTCATCATCGCTTTACTATTAATATAAAATCATTTTATTATAAATTTTTCAACTATTCAATATAAAAAGAAAAAGTGCGGTGTAAAAGCTAAATATTGTCCAAAATCTTTGATGTTACTATATACTAACGGAGAATTGGATAAATGTTGTTTAGTGAGAGGACTAAGCACACAAGCCGCAGAGCCAACTAGTTGGCTCTACGACTTGTCTTTGTGCTTTTGTGAAAGGTCCTCTCACATGTAGTAATGGCTACTAAACTTTATGTAATTTTTCCGCGGCTTACAGTGGTAGGCCGCGCTTTCTTAAAATGTACATTTTCTGTGAATTAGAATTGACTAAGTTTTCTAGTTATTTAATTCAAAACGTTGACCTTTTTTCAAATAGAGCAAATACTCCGCAATGTTTGTCGCGTGGTCTGCACAACGTTCCACGTAGCGACAAATAAAGGATAAATTCGTAATTTGCGCTACACTTTCTGGCGCAACAGCACTTAATCGCATTAAATGTTTGATCATGCTGCCGTACATTTCATCGATTTGATCATCCAGTTCTGCAACTTCTTTTGCTTTTGTTGTATTTTCTTCGATAAATGCTTCGACAATTTGGCGTAGCATCATCGTCGTTTTAAAACACATATCTTCGAGCAATTCAATGGATGTAATAAATCGTTCCTTCCCGATATGAAGACATTCTTTCGCAATATTAACTGCATAATCCCCAACTCGTTCCATATCAGACGCAGCTTTTAATAAGACGATTAAACGACGTAAATCTGTTGCAACGGGTTGTTGTCTCGTTAATAACTTAATTACTTGGTCGTTAATAGCTTCTTCGAGTTTATTTATTTCCACATCACGGTCAATAATTTCTTGAGCTTTTTCAAGATCTTTATTAATTAACGCTGTAAAGGAAGCTTCTAACGTTTCGATGCTTCGATTACAAAGTTGCAGTAGCTTTTGTTGCACTGCATTAATCTCATTTTCATAACGTTCGCGAACGCTCATTCTTACATCTCCTTCTTAACCGAATCTGCCTGAAATATAATCTTCTGTACGCTGGTCACGAGGAGTTGAGAATATTTTATCGGTATGATCAAATTCGACTACTTCACCATTTAAGAAAAATGCCGTTTTATCTGAAATACGAGCAGCTTGTTGCATGTTATGTGTCACGATAATGATGGAGTAGTTGTCTTTTAATTCTTGTACAAGCTCTTCTACTTTTAATGTTGAAATTGGGTCAAGAGCAGAAGTAGGTTCATCCATTAAAATGACATCTGGTTCAATTGCAAGGCATCGTGCAATACAAATACGTTGCTGTTGACCACCAGACAAGCCGTACGCATTTTGATTTAGACGGTCCTTCACTTCATCCCAAATCGCTGCACCACGTAATGATTTTTCAACAATTTCATCTAGGATTTTTTTATTTTTAATCCCATGAATACGTGGACCATAAGCGATATTATCGTAAATTGATTTCGGGAATGGATTCGGTTTTTGGAATACCATCCCGACACGAGTACGTAATTCCTCTACTTCATAGTCAGAACCAAAAATATTACGTCCACGGTAATTGACTTCGCCGTTTGTTTTTACGATTGGCACAAGTTCGACCATACGATTGAGCGCTTTAATATAGGTGGATTTCCCGCAACCGGATGGACCGATAATTGCCGTTACTTCGTTTTCTTTAATATCTAAATTGATGTCCTTTAATGCATGGTGATCCCCATACCAAAGATTGAAATTTTTCGATTGAAACACTGTATTTTTCTCAAAAACTTTTTGACCTTCACCGATAAATGGAGCAGAAGTTTTAACTGTTTTATTTTCCTCGTTTTTAATCATAAGCTCGACCACTTTGACACATCCTTAATATCGTTTTTGGAATTTATTGCGGATAAAGATCGCAATAGAGTTCATAATCACAAGAAGTACCATCAGAACAATAATCCCTGCAGCCGCAACAAACTGGAATTCTTCTTGAGGACGTTTTGCCCAGTCATAAATTTGTAGCGGTAATGTTGTAAACTCACTTAATAATCCATCAGGTAAAAATTGTAGAATGACAGGAATCCCTAGTACGACAAGGGGAGCTGTTTCCCCTACTGCACGGGATAAAGCAAGAATACTTCCCGTTAAAATACCAGGAATGGCAGCTGGTAACACAACGCGTGTGATCGTTTGCCATTTCGTTGCCCCCATTCCATAAGAAGCTTCACGTTGCTCTTTTGGCACTGCACGAATGGCTTCTTGAGCAGCTACAATAATGACTGGCAAGATTAATAGACTCATTGTTAGTCCAGCTGCTAAAATACTTTTTCCTAAGAACAGCATACGAGCAAAAATTGTTAATCCAAGTAAACCGAAAACAATGGAAGGAACACCTGCTAAATTAGAAATGTTCATTTGAATAAAATCTGTAAATTTATTTTTCTTTGCATATTCTTCTAAATAAATCGCTGTCCCTACCCCTAGAATCATCGAAACTGGTGCGATTACTAACATAAGGTAGATGGAACCTACTAACGCTGCTTTTATCCCTGCTTTTTCAGCAAAGCGTGACCCAAAATTATTAAAGAAATCCCAGTTTAAATAACCTGTGCCTTGTGTCACAATCCGAACAAGGAGAACAATTAAGGCTAGTAAAGCTACTGATGTTGCGATAATAAAAATCGTTTTCCAAACTTTATTTACTTGTAATCGTGACTTCATGCGCTTCATCACAACAGTATCATTCATATATTTCATCTTAATACTCCTCTCTGAAGCGTTTCGAAATGTATTGTGCTAATAGATTCATTAGTAATGTGAAAACAAATAGTGTAAAGCCAACTGCATAAATCGAGTAGTAAATTGTTGTACCATATCCAGCATCACCAGATGATACTTGAACGATATAGGCAGTCATTGTTTGAATCGATCCCGTGACATCAAAATCAAATGTTGGCGTAGCTCCACCAGCAAGAGATACAATCATCGTTTCCCCAATCGCACGTGAAACGGCTAATACAACAGAAGACACAATCCCGGATAATGCTGCCGGTAACACTACTTTCAATGAAACTTCTAGCTTAGTAGACCCTAATGCTAGAGCGCCTTCACGGATTGAATTCGGTACAGAACTCATTGCATCTTCTGATAAGGACGCAATCATTGGTAAAATCATAATACCTACTACAATACCGGGGCTTAATGCATTGAATATTTTCAGCGATGGTATCAATTGTTGAAGTAGTGGTGTAATAAATGTTAAAGCAAAGAAACCATATACAATTGTCGGTACACCAGCTAAAACTTCTAAAATCGGTTTAATTACTCGGCGTGTTTTATCGGAAGCATATTCACTTAAATAAATAGCAGCCGCAATCCCTAATGGAACTGCTACACAGGCAGCGATCACAGATACTTTTAAAGTACCTAATATTAAAGGTAAAACACCATAAAGTGGTTCACTTCCTGAGAAAGGTAACCATTCCGTACCGAATAAGTAGTCGGTAATTGATACTCTCTGAAAAAATTCAAAGGTTTCAAAAATGAGTGTAAATACAATACCTAATGTTGTTAAGACAGAAATTAATGCTGTAATAATTAAAAGAATAGGCATTAGCTTTTCTATAAATTTTTTACCCTTTTTGTTTCGAGATTGTGCAATCATGTCTTGGATGGATTGCTCTTTCCCTAGACCTTGAGAAGCCATAATGTAAACTCCCTTCATATACGTGAGAAAATGCGTGGGATACACTTATAGTGAGCGTTATTCCCACACATTATTAAACTATTAATATTATTTTAAGCCTTCTAATGCTGTTAAGCCTTCTGTATATTTCGCATCTGGTAATTTTACATAACCAACTGTTTCAGCCATTTCACCTGCATTTTCTAATGTGAACTTCATGAAATCATAGAATGCTTCGTTATCTTTTAATGCACTGTTTTTCGCATAAACGAATAGTGGACGTGAAAGCGGCGTATATTCTCCGGATTCGATTGTTTCGTTTGTTGGTTCTACACCATCAACTTTTACAGCCGTTAATTTATTTTGGTTTTCTAAGTAATATGCAAATCCAAAGAATCCAATTGCATTTTTATCAGCCGCAACACCTTGTACTAATACGTTATCATCCTCTGATAATGTTGCAGATTTTACTAGATCCGAACCATCTAAAATAACTTCATCAAAGTAATCGTAAGTGCCTGAGTCAGTACCCGGTGAATAAAATACGATTTCTTCAGCTGGCCAAGATGGATCGATATCTGACCATTTCTTTGTTGTACCATCTTCAATCCAAAGTTTTTTCAATTGATCGACTGTTAATTCTGTAGCCCAGTCATTCTCAGGATTAACTACAACTGTTAAACCGTCATAGGCAACTTGAAACTCTGTATATTCAATTCCAGCTTCATCTAATTTCGCTTTTTCTTCATCTTTAATCGGACGTGATGCATTCGAGAAGTCTGTTTCACCAGCGATAAATTTCTCAAAACCACCGCCTGTACCAGAAACACCAACAGATACTTTTACATCTGGTTGAGTACCTGCATATTCTTCAACAAGACCTTCTGTAATTGGTGCTACTGTCGACGAACCGTCTCCTGAAACTGAACCAGTTAATTGTGCATCCCCTGCAGCTGCTGTTTCAGTTGTTTGGCTACCATTTGTTGCTTCTTCTGATTCAGTTTCAGATCCACAAGCTCCTAATAGTAGTGCTGAGCCAAGAACGGCTGTCATCGTTAAGTACTTCCACTTTTTCATCTCTTATTTCCTCCATCAATTCATAGTAAGTTTGTCTTACAAGTTAAACTATAATGGTAGTTTGTTGATTTCATATAAATGGTATGTAAAGAGATTGTAAAGCGTTGTCTAAAATTGTAAATATGTGCGATGTAATGTTCATAGAGTTGACTATAGTTATTTACAAGACAATGTTCATAGTTTTCTAGTTAATTGATGTATAGTCGCTTACAAAGTAAAACTTTAAAAGGAAATTTATAATTTTATTCACAAAAAAATACTCTGTAGAATCTAGCTACAGAGTATTGCTTATAGTTATTCATTTACTTTTTGTTCTTCTGTGTCTTCATCAATTTTCTCACCTGTTGTAGGTGGTAAAATTTGTTGTTTAATCGAGCTCGATGATAGACCTTCTGTTGAATATTTTCCTTTTAAATTAAAATACACATCCAGTACTTCACGGGCGATTTCATTTCCTTCGTTTAAATGGATATTAAAGTTTGTTGTTGCCCAAGGAATTAACACAGCATAGGCAACTTCCGGATTGTCGTATGGTGCAAATCCAACATGTGCTAAGTTGACGGTGAATGTTCCGAACTCTTCACGGATTGGGCCATAGTAAACCACTTCGGCTGTCCCGGTTTTACCAGCTGCAGTATACGGTGTATTCGCAAAGGATGCTCGGGCAGAACCTTGAGGACCTACATATACTTGACGTAACCCTTTTTTCACATGATCAATTTCATCATCCGTATTCGCAATACGGTTTAAAATTCTTGGTGTTACTTCTTCAATCACCGGTCCTAATGTTTCACCATCTTCACTTGGATCACGAATTTCTTTTAACATACGTGGTTGAATGCGATACCCACCATTTGCCACCGTTGAAATATATTGTGCCAGCTGCATCGGTGTATACGTATCAAACTGCCCGATCGCTAAGTTTAAAATTTTCCCTGTATCCGTTAGCTCACCTTGGAAACCTGAAAATTCGTTTGGCAAATCAAGACCCGTATTTACACCAAGACCAAACTGTGCATATCGATTACGCATCGTTTGTAGTGTATCGTCTTGAATACGAAATACCATATTCGGTGTATAATTTGTTCCCGCAACTTTCATCGCAATTTGGAACATATAGGAGTTTGATGAACGCTCTAATGCTTTTAAGTCGTTCATGCGAATTGCACCACTACGGTTAAAGATCGAACTTTTTGGTTCCGTTCTATATAATCGAATCGGCTGGTCAATGAGTGTAGTACCCGGGCTAATTACGTCTTCAGAGTACCCCATAAGAACTGTTGCAGCTTTAACAGTAGAACCCGCTTCGTATGCCGTTGTAAAGGTACCATAAGAATAATCCACTACATACGGTTTCCCTGTTTCTTTATCCTTTTCGATTTTTTTCCCAACCATCGAAAGGATTTCACCCGTTTTTGGATTCATCATCACGAAAAAGGCGCGATCCAATAGACTTGCTTGCCCTCTCGCTTTTAACTTTAGTAATTTTTCCTCAACGATACGATCCGCTTCAGCTTGTAATTCAATATCAATCGTTGTCACTAAGTCTTTTCCAGGCTCTCCTGCATAAGTCGTGAGCGTATCGATGACTTCACCTTTTTTATTCGTAATATTTTTTACAACAGATTTTTGTCCTTGCAGTAGTTCTTCATATTGTGCTTCAAAATAACTTTCACCTACACGATCATTTCGTGAGTAGTCCCTTGCTAAATAAAAATCTAATTTCGTTTTCGGAATCCCTTTACTCGGGACAGTCGTTCTACCTAATATAGCAAGAGAAGAGAGTTTTACTCGTTTCCAATCGGTTGTTGTATTAATTCCTGGTAAATCGGATAATCTTTCTGAAACCCGCGCAAATTCAATATCTGTAACATTTTCGCTTTTAATAATTTGTGGAGATAAATTATAGCCTGATGCCATTTCTCGATAAATTGCTAGAACTTCTAATTCGAAAGGCGTTAATTGATTTAACTCTTCGTCAGTAATTCGTTCACGAACAAGTCGGTCAATTTCTTGCTGTACTTGTTTTTCTTCTAATTCTTCATTTGCTCTTATTTTCGTTTCATCATCCTTAGATACTTTTGCATAGGCAGTTTCTTTATTTTTTAGTATCCAAAAATCTAGTTTATCTCGAAGTGTGATCCGATCAATCGGTTGCTCAATTAACATTGCAAGTTGTTCTGCAATTTCAAGCATTTCGGTCGTAGTGGTTGTTTGCATCTTTGTATATGTAATCGCATTTTCAGGTTCATTGTCGACTAATATTCTGCCGTATCGATCAAATATCCGACCACGAGGAACACTCGTATTAACCGCAATTTCTTCTGTCCGTTCAATTGCTCGTACATAATCTTCACCTTTTACGATTTGTAAATATCCAAGACGGAATATAAGAAGTGAAAATAAAAGGAAAATCGAAAAGAATAATACGTTCATACGGAAGGAGAGACTTGCCCGATATTTCGCTTTTACACTAGAAGCACGGTTTACTTTTGGCTTATTTCGCATCTGCATCCTCCTTTTTAAAGTCTAAAAAATTCATTGAATGTTCATGTTATGTTACTTCTCTTTAATAAAAACCATACATTCTAGTATAACATTTGAGTACTATATAAAAAAAGAGGTTAATTGGAACAACAATCATTTTTTTGACGGTATATATATACAAATGGTTCCTGGAATTTCTTTTCTCATTAAAAAGAGGACTCCATTTTGGAATCCCCGGGTAACCCATTATTTAACTAAGATTTCAATTTTGGATGTCTTCAAAGCTAATCTTTCTTTCAACTCTTCAGAAATCGTAAGTGTAATTTTGGAGCCACTTTCTGCATTGGCAAATCGATAACCTTGTGCAGTCACATTCGCTCCATCTGCATAGGTCATTTCCCCATTCGCTGGTTCTACTTTTTCAATATGGGCAAAGTAGTCGCCACTTATCATTCCTTTTTGATACCATTCTTCAGATAATACATTATAATGTGGTACCATCTTAAAATTTAGCATGACCGTTACTTCTCCTGCAGCCACTTCCATTTGTCCAGTGGCTGGAAGCGGTTCATGGTTCACCGTAAACTCATAAGAAAAATGACTTTTTGCGAACTCCAGCATTTCCTCATCGGATAGATTCGGTAAAAGTTGATCAATGACTTCATGATAATACGCTCTTTCATCTTCAAAGGCACCAATTTGAAACTCTAAATCTGCTATTTTTTGTGCATCCGTCCCCATTTCCAAATCATCTTGTTGTTGAATACTTGATTGTTCCGTATCTGTATTGGCATTTTGATTTGTGCTTGGTAACATCGTCGCAATCCAAATGCCTAACCCTAATAGCAAACAAAATGAAGTCGCTAACGGCATAAAAAGAAACTTTTTTCTTTTGTGAGGTTTCGCCATTGTATATAAAATCCGTTGATTCGTTCTGTGATCATATACGTTGTTTTCTGTAAAAATAAATTGCAGACTATCTTTAATTGGATCTTTACTCATCTAGCTTCCCTCCTAATCGTTCTTTTAACATATTTCTTGCACGACTAAGCCTTGTTTTAACCGTATTCATTGAGCAATCAAGGATATTTGCAATTTCTTCTACTTTTAACTCCTTAAAATAAAATAAGATAATGACTTCGCGATATTTTGGCGCAAGCTTTAATACTTCATTTCCAATGACAGCTCGCTCATCTTCTAATACGACAAAATCATCCACTGATTTTTGGACACCAAAAAGATTTGAAAATTTATTCGTTAATAAATGATTGCGATATGACCAGCTTCTTAAATAATCATAACTTCGATTAATGGTCATTTTGTATAAATACGTTTTATATGAAGAATCCCCTCGAAATTGCGATTGCTTTTCAAACGCTTTAATGAGCACATCTTGCACTATATCTTCAGCCATCTGTTTATTTTTCACATACGAATAAGCAACTTGTATAAGTGATTCAGCATGTGCCTCTACAAGTTCTTCAAACAGGTCTGAAACTTTGTCGTCTTGTGACAACAAGTCCGTTACAAACACATTTATGCACCCCTAACTTTTTATCTAACCATTTGACGGTTGACAATCCATTCCAGTTTCAAAAAAGTTTAATTTAAATAAACTTCGCAAAAAAAGGAGCTGTCCAGAAAGTATTGTACTTTGGACAGCTATACTTATAATGATATAATTTCGCTAAAAATCTATGCTCCTGCGGTAGTAACAATAAATTGCCACTATCCTCGTCGCAAGGGTGCGTTCGAAAATCACTTTTCGGACGCACCCTTACCGAACTTCTTTTTTCTCCATTACATTGATTCCAATACCCATAAATACAACGGTCATAAAAAGCAACATGCCCAGTGGTCGGATTAAATCTGTGAGGGAACTACCATTTAATGTAACGCCATAAAGGAGATCCATCCCATAAGTAATTGGGGAAATATAAGATAATGCTAAAATCGTTTCACTTGTGACGATTTCTAACGGCCAGTAAGCGCCCCCCAACATCGCAAATGGAACCGCTAAGACAACGATAAACGCATTAAACTTCCCAGGTGTTGTGGCAATTGATGCTATAAAGATTGATAAAGCAACAATACATAGTACATATGGAATGACGATGACTAATGATTGATAGAACCCTCCATAAAAATCAACACCTAATCCGAAATAAAAGATTGCTAACACAATGGCAATTTGTATATACCCCAGAATAAAGCTATAAACTAAGTTTGCTATATAGATTTCACTTTTTCGTATGGAGGACACAATTAATCGATCCCATATATGACTTCTTCTCTCCATCACAATATGGTTGACTCCATTTGCCACCGTATAAATTACCATAAAAAGTGTAAATCCAAATAAGCTATGCAATTTTGCATCCCAAATAAATGCCCCATCATTGGAAAAGTTTGAATAGTTAATATGAAAGCTAGGGTTCGCAACTGCTTCGTCTATTACGGCAGAAATTTCATTTTGCTTGTCAACTGGATAGGCTTGAATAATCGCTTGCTTTTGAGATACTTTACTATAAATGGTGGATACCTCATGTTGTAAAAGCGGTGCATCCATATAATCTGGTGCGATTACTAAATCAAAACCATCTTCTTTCAAGTGAATGGCTACTTCCCGATCTCCGTTTCGAACCTTTTCAATTGCCTCTCGCTCTTCAAATAGCTCAAAACTTTTGTTTGGCATTTTCCCTAATTCTTTCATAAAAAATTGCGTTTGTTGATCTTCCAAATCTGTAAAAACTGCAATTGGAAATTTTGCTTGTTGCCCAAGACCTAAAATATAGGCAAATAAGCAAATGATCACGGTGATAATAATGAAACTTGCAGGATTTCGAGCGAGTAATACAAATTTTGTTTTTAAAATATTTATCATGCAATTCCACCTCGTTTCGGGAACAATAGTACCGCACAAACAATTAAAACAATCGCCATCACAGCTAGGTTCATTAGATTATGTTGAATATCCGATAAACTGCCATTTTGAGCCAATTTCAAATAACCATCTAAAGCTGCACCGTTCGGAGTCCACATACCGATTTTCCCTAAGACTGGTGATAAGCCACTAATATTAAAGAAGCTTCCACCTAATAAAGCTAAAATTGACACAAGTGCATTTGAAAAAATATTCGAAGCATTCGCCGAGTTACTGCGATAATTAATAGATGAAAGAAGTGCCGTAATTCCTCCAACGACAATTGCTAAAAGTAAGGTTAATAGAATCGTTAACCCCCATTGATTCAAGGAAATTCCAAAGGCAAAATAAGCAAATGCAAACAAAATCGCTACTTGGATAAATGCAATGACGACCGTCGAAACAATCATACTAGCTAAGTACGTAAGTGGATGAATACGAGCTAAAAGGATGCGATCAAAAATGTGCATATTCTTTTCTAAAAACGATTGACCCGCAATGGTGCCCGCAATAAATAAAATAAACATAACACTCATACTAAATGTGTAATAGATACTCGAATTGATTTTTGTTTCGGTATCAACTGTTTGGATCTCTGACTTTATTTCGGGCGTTGGTACTGTCATCTCATCTGAAAGAAAGCCGTTCTTGGCTAAAGCCGTGAAAAATGTATATTGTTGCTGATAAAAATCGAGTATATTTTTCACCACTGTAGAAGTAATGGGTTCACTTTCATTTACATAAACATTGAAAGCTGGCTGATCCCCTTCCATAAAAATAGAAGTTAAGAAATTCACCGTAAAATGTTCTGGCACCTCAATGATGGCAGAAAATTCTTCGCTTTTACGGGCATTTTCAAACTCATTTGGCTTAAGCTCGGTTACATGGATAAATTCTTTCATTTCTTCACTTTTTGTTAATTGCTCCAAAAGCATCGAAATGGGGAGCATCTGTTTCATTTGTTTTTCCATTTCATCATTGATTGGAAATGTTTCACTGGCTACTTTACGAAACTCGTTCAGTTGTTCTTCTTCGTTATCATGTAAAACAATCGCTAACTCGACTTTTGTCATTTCGGAATTGCCTTCCATTAATGAGCCAAGTGCAAAACTTAAAATTGTAATAAGGATAATTGGCATCACGAATAGCATTAATAATTCAGAACGACTTCGCAATAAAATTTTCATTTGTTTTTGAATTAAAGCTAAAAACATATTTACTCCCCCTAGTTCCTTAATGCACGGCCAGTTAAATGTAGGAAAATATCTTCAAGGGTTGGCTCTTTCACTTCATAACTTTTTAAAGTGACATGATGCATTTCGCATAATGTGAGGAGGGTTGGTAAATAGTTAATTCCTTTTGCAACGGTAAAAGATATTTCAGCTTCTTTCGCATTGATATTTGAAAGCAATGGTTGACTCATCAGCTCACTAAGGAAATCATTCGAATGTTTTTCTAATTTTACTAGAATCGTATTTTCAGAAGAAAGTATAGCTTTAATTTCATCTTTCGTTCCTGAAGCAATAATTCGACCTTTATCCATAATATAAATGCGATTACATAAATACTCGACCTCTTCCATGTAGTGGCTTGTGTAAATAATCGCTTTATTTGACTCTGTATTTAATTTTTTTACTGTTTCTAAAATATGATTACGAGATTGTGGATCAATCCCAACTGTTGGTTCATCCATAATTAAATAATCGGGTTCATGTAGCATGGCAACACCAATATTTAATCGTCTTTTCATCCCGCCAGAATAGTGTTTTACAATTTTTTTGGACTCATGTTGTAACCCAATTTGCTGTAATACCGTATCGACTCTGTTTTTTAGCTGATCTTTTTGCATTTTATAAAGGTTTCCGAAAAAAAGTAGGTTTTCCCTTGCTGTTAGTTCTTCATAAAGTGCAATTTCTTGTGGAACTACTCCTAATACTTTTCTTAGACTAGCAGGATTTTTTAATACACTTTGTTGTTGCAGTAATACATCGCCACTCGTTGGGGGAACTAAGGTAGAAAGCATGGCAATCGTCGTCGATTTTCCAGCTCCATTTGGTCCGAGTAGCCCAACAATTTCACCCGGTTCTATATAAAAGTTCACCTGATCTACCGCATTAACTTTTTTAAAGGTCTTCGTTAAATTCACCACTTCAATCATCTTTTCGCCATCCTTTCTATGTATACTTTACCAATTTTTATAGAAAGTTCGAAGTAGCTGACGTCACGAAATAAAGTGACTGAAGTCATAAAAGCGGTGCCTGGCACTCGTACAATTCCGAACATTCAGAATTGTTTGCGTGCCAGGCACCTTATACAAGTCCATTTTTCACTGCATAGATGGCTAATTGGGTACGATCTCGTAAATCAAGTTGCTGCAAGATATGAGTGATGTGATTTTTCACTGTCCCAACTGATAAAAACAAACTATTGGCGATTTCCTTATTTGTTTTTCCTTCCCCCACTAATTTGACAATATCCAGTTCGCGATCTGTTAATGGAATTAACGGAGCTTCATTTTGTACTGTCACTCTTTGCTGAAGTAATTTAGGCATTAACTTCGCTGCTACATCTTCTTGTAAAACGAGTCCACCATTTAAAACACTATGTATGGAATCGATTAATTTTTGAGGCTCAGAAGATTTTAGTAAAAAGCCACTAGCTCCATCTTTTAACGTTTGATACGCATATTCTTCATCATCAAATGTTGTTAAAATGATGATTTTCAATTCAGGATAAGTTATCTTTATTCGCTTTGTCGCTTCAATGCCATTCATTTTAGGCATTCGCACATCCATTAATACTAAATCGACTCTATATTTATTTAACTCTTCTAACGCTTCAAGTCCATTACTCGCTTGTGCTACAATTTGAAATTGTGGGTCTTGTTCAATAATCATTTTTAAACCATTTCGTACAATCGCTTGATCTTCTACAAGTAAAATCCGAATTGTCATTTACGTCACTCCTTTAACAGTGTATCGATTCAAAGAGTCTCCGTTTAACTTAACTTTTTAGAAAATGTTCCTTTAACGATAAATTCGTGAGCAGTCCGAATGATGCGCAAGTTCCCACCTATTTCTTGCAACCGCTCTTCCATATTTGTTAAACCAAACCCGTAGATAATTGGAGTATCAGAAAGAAGTTTATTTTTTACCTCAAATTCGATTTGTTGTAATGAGTCAGTTCCGATAATTACGTCGACTTCTTTTGAATGACTATGTTTCATGGCATTCGTTAAACATTCTTGTAATACACGGTACAACACAATGCTTTGTTCATTTGATATTGGTAACGACAAAACTCCTTTTTCTAACGTAAAACGTATATGTAGGCGACTTTCCATTTCTAGTTTACGGATTAAATGGAGTACCGATTGAATGCCTGTCGTTTCTGCTGTTTTTAATTGCCGAACTGCAAAACGGGTCTCTTCTAAACTTTCTCTCGCTAACTGTTTAACATCTTCTAAATTGACTCTATCATTTGTAATCGAATGCATCTCGAGTTGCATTAATAAGGTGGTTAGCTTATGTCCCACGGAATCATGGATATCTCTTGCTATTTTCGTTCGCTCTTCTGCACGCACGAATTCCTCTTGTTCCACCGATAATCGTTTCAACTGACGAAACTCAGCCAATAATTGATCATATAGACTATCTTTCATTTCGCGTTGTTCTACATGTTGATGGAGAAAATAGCAACAAACGTGAATGGCGATCAACAAAAGAAAACTATAGATAGGAATCCATTGTAAAATAGTAATTGCAAGACTAATGATTATAGAAGTACAGAGAAAAATAAAAAATTGTCTTTCTTTTAATCGAAACGTCCCTTCTAATAGAAAGAAAGCGAATAGTGGTAATGCGTACACTAAATTAACTGAAACAAGCGTTAACAAGGGGATGATGAATAAAATGATTAGATAACTAGACAAGGCTTGTTTTAAAAGAGGGAGTAGAAAATATAGCAATAACATAATAGTAAGGAGAAAAATAGACAATGTTACATGACCAGCACCTTGGATTAGTTGAAAAATAATTAAACTAATACATACGAGTAAGCAAAATAAACGTACAAGTAATTCCTTCAAAAAGTTCTCCTCTTTCCTAGACACATCAATCGATATTTCTATTATATAATCCTATTTCAGGAAATAATATAAGTATATGTAAAACCCCGCAAAAAAGAGGCAGGACCAACTTCCCTACCTCTGTTTGAATTATTCATGTCGATATTTACTTAATGCTTCGTTAAATTTTTGCAGGTCATCAAATTTAATCGCTACCTTTGAATATGTTTTTTTCATTCCAAAAGCTAACGTAGCCTCTTTAGGATTTTTTAGTTTTAGAATGACGTTTGGATGGACTTCATCAAAATCTTTTGCAACAAAATCGATTGTATCTTTTGTTTGCTTTTGTTTAATCATTTCTGCTTCAGTATAAACTTCTTCAATTTCATCCCACTCGATTTCCATTCGTTTCATTAATCCAATTGAAAGGTAAAATTTATCCTCGCACAGAAGAACAGGATTTAATCGCACAACTTGAATATCCGCTAAAAGGAATAAAACAGTATATATATTTAAGATTAATAAAATGATTGATAAAATTAAAGATTTTTCATGGATAAACCAATGTATTCCTAACGTTTCGATTACAACCGCGTGAATAAGCATAACTTGAAACGCGATGTAACTAGAATTTTTATGCAATGTCACTGTATTTGCTTGTAATACAGGTTTCTTTCTCCAACTTGCAACAGCATAATAAAACATTAACATTTCCGCACATATAATGTGAATCAGTTGATGCTTTTGTACGAAGCGATCGACAGCATTCGAGAATGAAAAAATAATTGGTAATGAACTAGCTTTTGTTTCTTTGATTATTTTTGGCATGTAACGGAAAAGCGTAACCAATAATAAAAGTTCAAGGGCTAATATACCAACCTCTACTGCGATTCCAACCCACGTAATGGCTACAAACGGTTCTAAATATTCGATTGGAATTAATACTCTTGATAAGACTAATCCACTCGCACTTAAAAGTAGAAACAGTTTAATACTCTTTTTCTTTTTCCAAGCTAAAAATAAGATAGGGGCAATGATCACTAAATCCAACAAAGAACCTAATGCTACATTGCTTGCACCGCTTACTAAAATTTCAGCTCCAAAATCTGTTCTGTAAAGCATTAAATTACTACCAAGGACCAATAACAGTAACCCTAACCATAATTGTTGCTTGTTTTGTGTTAAACTCTTCATGAAAAACACTCCTCACTGTACCCTTACCTCCATTATATGGGGTTTAATACAATTAAACAATTTACAAAGTGATGAACAAAAAAACAGAACATGCTTTATGTCCTGTCCAATTTGATTATTCATTTTCTAAAATTTCTTCTATTTGAGCTATTGGCATTGGTCTATAGAAGTAAAAACCTTGCGCAATGGAACAACATAAGTTCCGAATTACATCCAGTTGTTCTTCTGTCTCTATTCCTTCTGCTACGGCAATCATCCCCATGTTATGTGCCAACTGAATAATTGTGCGCACAATGGTACTGCCGCCTTTTTCATGTATTTGATTAATAAAACTACGATCAATTTTTAATTCCGTCACAGGGAGCTGATGGATATAACTTAAAGATGAAAAGCCAATGCCAAAATCATCAACAGAAGATTCGAAACCGTATCCTCTCAACTCTTCTAACAACACGACCGCCCTTGGCATATCGACTAAACCAATATTTTCCGTTAATTCTATTTTTAAATATCTTGGTTCAATTTGATACGCATTTACAATTGATCGCAACTCTTTAATAAAGTTCGGTAAGTAGAAATGACTTGGCGATATATTCACTGAAATTTGATATAACTTCAAGTTTCTTTCTTTACGAGAACGTAACCAAGCTAATACCTGTTCAACCACTAACAAATCAACTTCTTGGATTTTCCCAATAGATTCTGCGATTTCAATAAAAACATTAGGTGGTACAAAGCCAAGCTTATCTGAAAACCACCGTGCTAAAGCTTCAAAACTTTCAACTTTACCTGTAACGATATTCACTTTTGGTTGAAGATACATCGTAATGTCTTTATTTCGTATTGCATGGATTAATTCATTTTGAATTTCCATACGCTTCTTTAATTCAATACCAAATTCATCTTTGTAATAGACAATTAAATTGCCTGCTTGTTTTTTCGTTTGACTTAAAGCAATATCCGCAAGACGAACAAGATCGTCGGTATCACCATTGTAATAACTAATTGAAACAACTCCAATTTTTACGGAGACAAAAAGCTCAATTTCATTTAGGAACATTGGCTCTTTTGTCATTTTTAATAGCAATTCGACATTGTCTTTAATTAAATGTTCTTCGCAAAAACCGGCAACAATGAGCGATCCTTCTGTAGCCCGTGAAACAATGGTTTCTAAATGTGCTAATGTTTTTTCTATTCGATCACCTATTTTTTTTTGCAATAAGGCTAATTGTTGTTTTCCAAATGAATCGACAAAATTGATGTACTCAGCCGGTTGAATGATTAACAGGAAGCCCTTTTTTTGTTGTTTCATATTTTCATTGAATCTGTCGATAAAATAATTATAATTTGTTAAACCTGAAAGATAATCGGTATAAGCTAGCTTTTGAATGTTAAACTTTTCAATACTATTTTCTTCTTCGGAAATAGTAATGTCTGTTACAGTAGCAATATTATAAAGATGCTTTCCATTGTCGTCATACAACCCTTGAATTAAAAAGTTGCTCCAAATTTTCGTTCCATCTTTTTTGTATGTTAATAATTCTTCTTTGGCGAATTGATTTTCCTGTAATCCATTTAACAATTGATTAAATTTTTCTATATCTGTATCCTTCCCAGTTAGGAAGCGAATATTTTTATTGATGGCATCCTTAATAGAATAACCTGTTAATTGTGTAAAGGCTTTATTTCCGTAAAGAATTTGGTGATTCGGATCAGTGATTAGAAACGCAAATTTAAATTGTACGCTAATAGAACATAACCACTCAAAGAGCTTATCATTTTCAACATTTTTCGAGTGTATCAATTTCCAAAACCACCCTTTCCATGTAATACTTCCCTCTATTTTACAGATTAAAATAAAAAAATGCCACTTTTTAATAAGTAGCATTTTAAAGAGTGAACACCAACTTTAGCACTATAAATATGAACTTCTTTATAGTTTTTGTAGGAAAAAGTCGAATATCACCAAAAAAACATCCAATTATATTACTATCTATTAATGATTTTCTTTCAATAAATAAAAAATAATTTAACGTACAGCTGTTGTTAGATGCGATATTTGGTTGTAATTTTTCACACTCCAAACACCATCGTGATAGTGTATATGACTTAAACAACCGTTCGATAAACCCGTTTTCCCTGTGCCAATCCTTCCATTAGATAGTACAGAAAGAATAATATTAATCACTCCACCGTGTGCCACAACAATCACCTTTTTGTTTGGGTGTAAACGTTGAAGTTCATTTATTCCTTTCATAACACGTTTTTTAACTTCCTCAAGGGTTTCTTGACTTGGACATTGGAAATCTGGATACATAACGGCTCTCTCTTCTAATGTTAACCCTTCTATTTCCCCGTAATTCCTTTCAATAAAATCATCCATGACATGTAATTTCAAACTCAAAGCATCATTAATAATTTCTGCCGTTTGCTTAGCACGTTTCAATGGACTAGATACGATCACGTCCCATTTAAATTCACTTAGATAGCTTCTACATGCATTGGCTTGGAGTGCTCCTACATTATTAAGTGGGATATCTGCTCTACCTTGAATTTTTTTGAGTGCATTCCACTCTGTTTCACCATGACGAACTAAGCAAATTAAGGTCATTCTCGTTATCATTCCTTTACAATTTAATCTTTATATTAAACTTATAAACTATTCAACCAACTTATGATAAAGTATTAATTTCATTGTATAATATTGCTTTGTTGAATAAAAGGAGGGCTTTTTGTTGGAAGCAATATTTCATGGAGTTTTATTAGCGTTTGGATTAATTTTGCCCCTAGGCGTACAAAACGTCTTTGTTTTTTCTCAAGGAGCATCACAACCAACTTTTCTCAAAGCACTGCCAGCGACAATAACCGCCTCATTGTGCGACACCCTACTTATTAGCCTTTCTATTTTTGGGTTATCATTGATTGTCTTACAATTTGAAAGTTTAAGAATTGGTCTTATCGCTTGTGGTGTGTTGTTTTTAATTTATATGGGCTTTTCGATTTGGAAATCAAAACCTACTACAGTCGATCAAACTAAAAGCTTATCCACTTCAAAACAGATTCTTTTTGCTTTATCTGTCTCCCTCTTAAATCCCCATGCCATCCTTGATACAGTAGGGGTAATTGGGACAAGTGCTTTAAAATACGAAGGAACAGAGCAAGTTTTATTTACGATTACTTGCATAGCTGTTTCTTGGTGTTGGTTTTTTGGATTAACTTTTGCAGGAGTGATCCTTAAAAAATTTGACGAGTCAGGTAAAGTATTAATCATCTTTCAAAAATGTTCGGCTATCTTTATTTGGTGTACCGCTGTTTACTTATGCACTGGATTAATCATGTAAAATTTTAATTAGTGAAATCTTCGGCATTTTAAGATAAGGCCACGCCAATCCGGAATACAGTAATTTATTCATCGTTTTTCCCCTATAAACATTGATTGTTTTGTATTGAACAGTTGAGACTTTGGTTAATATACAAAGGGAAAGTTATTTATTTATACAATATGCAATACTCTGTCTAACGCTAAAAAAATCAATAAAAAATAGGGGCAAAAATATGTTTTGGATACAACTAATAATATTACTTGCATGCATTGTTATTGGTGCTCGAATTGGCGGGTTAGGTTTAGGGGTTATGGGTGGCTTAGGACTCGCCATATTTGTTTTCGTATTTCGATTACAACCTACAAGTGCTCCCATAGATGTAATGCTAATGATTTTAGCCGTAATTACTGCAGCTGGAGCTCTACAAGCGGCTGGTGGAATGGATTACCTCGTCCATATAGCTGAAAAAGCTTTAAGGAAAAATCCTAAATACATCACATATATTGCACCAATCGTTACGTATGTTTTTACTTTTTGTGCAGGTACAGGACATGTGGCTTATTCTGTTTTACCTGTTATCGCAGAAGTATCACGTGAATCTGGCGTTCGACCTGAAAGACCGATGTCCATCGCTGTTATTGCATCACAACAAGCCATTACCGCAAGTCCAATCTCTGCGGCAACAGTTGCATTTCTCGCACTATTAGCAGATTTTGACATTACATTATTAGACATTTTAATGATTTGCATACCTTCAACTTTTATCGCTTGTATGATTGCGGCATTTGTATCGAGTAAGATGGGAAAAGAGCTATCCGAAGATCCAATTTATTTAAAACGATTAGAAGAAGGCCTTGCAACCTTAAAACAAGAAGAGCAAAAATTTGTTATAACTAAAAATTCAAAACTTTCCGTTGCAATCTTTTTATTAGCAGCCCTCTCCGTTGTTCTTTTTGGATCCATTGAGCGGTTACGTCCTGGTTGGGTCATTGAGGGTGAATTTACTCGAATGGCGATGCCTGTTACGATTGAAATTATTATGCTTACCGCAGCAGCACTAATAATCCTTTTATGTAAGACAAATGTTGAGACATTAGTTTCCGGAGCTGTGTTTAAAGCAGGAGCATCTGCAGTCGTAGCGATTTTCGGAATTGCTTGGATGGGTGATACGTTCTTCAACGGAAATTCACAGTTCATTACGGAAAATGTATCGAATTTAGTCACAGCCGCACCATGGTTATTTGCCATTGCGCTATTTGTACTCTCCATTTTATTATATAGCCAAGCTGCAACAGTACGAACGTTAATGCCACTCGGGATTACACTCGGAATAAATCCGGCCCTTTTGATTGCGATGTTCCCAGCTGTCAACGGCTATTTCTTTATTCCGAATTACCCAACTGTAGTTGCCGCGATTAACTTCGACCAAACAGGCACGACACGAATCGGCAAATATATTTTAAACCATAGCTTTATGATTCCAGGGTTAGTCGCAACTACTGGTGCAATTATTATTGGGATTGGATTAAGTATGATTTTGTTATAACGAAAGACATGGCGAGTGATTGTCATGTCTTTTTTGTAGCATGTATTTGGAAACGAAGTATGTGGCTACAACTCTTGATTGTGTATCGTTGGAGTTAACGCAATATGTAAAATTTCACATGATTTTTCTGAGGATTTTGAGCTTTATTAGAGTTATGAAGACCACTTCCATCGACTTTCCCCAGCAGTTTTGTCCTTCATCGAGGTTAAGAGTACTGAAAAAGGATTTTTATCTATTTAAGTTAAGCTACTAAAAGAGTTAATTTGGGTCAGGCTTTAGCCAACCCCCACGGATTGTTAGTTGAACCAATCGAGCTTTTACGCGCAGTTGATCTCCCACCTATCCTTTTTGTTTTACTTAAGTCTTGAGGTGGGAGTCTTTACTGCCCGTTAATGCGGGATAAAAAGTCCATTCAAACACAAAAAAACGACGAGTTTCCCCGCCGCCTTGATTATAAATAGGATTCCTTCACTAATTTGAAGTTTGGATTAAAAGCGAATTTTAAATTATGTAAATATAACTCTTGTAAATCTTCTTTTTTCTTCTCAACTTCTTCTAACACTTGTTCAAAATAAAGATCCTGAGAGAACTTCTGAATGCTCATTAAATTAGAAAAGCTAGCACCCTACAATGAGATGCTAGCTAAATTCGATTATATTTCTTTTTTCTTCATATGGTAGGCCAATAAAAACGGGACTATAGGTAATAGAGCGAAGGCGATAAAAAACTTTTCGACCATTGCAAAATAAAGCATTGGGAGTAGAAATGCGAATCCACTAACAGTCAGTGATTGCCACGATTTTTTCCATAAACCATGTATAAAAAGGAGCAGTGACAAGATTACGAGCGACCAAAAAGTTAATGCTACTAAGAAGAAATCCATGTTGCTCACCACCTATCTATTGGTATGTATAGACTTTATTCCCTAGGTATATTTTCTCATCCCTATTTTACTATAGTATATTCTACTACTCCCCTTTTTGTTCGGTTTTCATCCCGCTATAATCGCCATTTTCTTTTCTTTTTCGCCTTGAAGAAAAGCTTTTTCTGAATTTTTTTCTTGTCTGCCTTCAAAATTGTTCACATTTAAAAGGAGCCAGACGAATCTATCCGGCTCCTCAATGTTATTCTTTCTTTTGGGTATATTCAGCTACTGTATTAATCCGTTCAAGCATTGGTGGATGTGTATATCTAAATATTTTTACTATGAAAGGTGGATTCACTTCACTTAATCCTGTTTTCGCTAGGTTTTGGAAACTACTCACAGCCGCTTCTGGATTATTTGTTAACTCCATCGCATACTCGTCCGCTCTCGTCTCTTGATACCTCGAAACAAAATTCGAAATCGGATTTGAAATAAACAACATTAACGATAAGAGGAGCAAGAATAATGGCAGCGAACGGATGTCAGTCATCTTTTCTATTTTCAAAGCTTCACCAAATCGATGAATCAACCACGGCATTATTTTTGCTATGATCCACAATCCGAATAAAGTCGATAAAATATAAGCTGCCATACCAATGTAAATATGCTTTTGTACATAATGCCCCATCTCATGCGCCATGATGAAAAGAATTTCGCTTTCGGTCAATTGATTTAACGTCGTATCCCATAAGACAATTCTTGAATTATCTCCAATTCCTGTGACATACGCATTCATGGCATTTGTTTTTTCAGCCATGTTTACTTCAAAAACATGTTCAGATGGGATATTGGCTTGCTCTGCTAGTGATAATATTTTTTCTTCCAACGCTTTGTCTTTTAGCGGATAAAATTCATTATAGAGTGGATCAATTACGACAGGTTGGATATACATCATAAAGATGGCAAATGGTATCGTTAGTAGCCAAGCATACAACCACCATCTTTTTTTACTAATTTGGATGAGCCAATAAAGTACAATGACGATAATTAAGGTCGTAATAAAATTGACCCAAAAATCAATGACATAATCTCTCATCCATGAAGAATAATCTTGTGTACTGATTCCATACTTTTTACTTAAACTATATCGATAATAGTCAATCGGATAAAAAAGAACGGTCGTAAAAAGATATAAGAAAAATACATACGCACTATTTTTTATAACTTTCCATTTCAACCCAATTTCTGACCATTTTTCAAAAACCTTTGAAAGGCCTGTACCTAAAATAAGTAAATACACGAGCCATTCTAGAGGTGTGATCACAAAGAACATAAAGTTTCTAATTTTTGAATATTCTCCACTCAACACTAATTCCTGTTTGGACATAAACGTAGCTGGATCTGCGACGGTTCCCTTTAACACGATGGGTACTCCACTTTGAGCCCAATGGAAGAGATAAAAATACATCCCAATCGAATACATAATAAATATGACAATTGCAGCAATTCCCCACTTTTTCAAATCTTTCCACCTCGATTCTATTCCTATATTCTAGTGTAAGAAAAAATGGACAAGATAGAACTATTTTTTTATTCTTTTTATGGAGGAAAACAAAATAAAACACCATGGTTCAAAGGCTGAACCATGGTATTTTTTAATTTAAATCCACCATTTGAGGGGACTCGCCTTTGGAATTCATTAATCGAATTTGTGAAGGTGTTACTTTTAAGATGACCATCTTTGGATCGTCTGGTCCTTCAAACCAAGGTTTTAAAAATTTATTCCAAACTTTTTCCCGCATCGTATCATCCGATGATATTTCGACTTTTCCTTCGATTTCTAAAAAAGAATCGCCAAACCCTTTCCCATCATAACCAATTAAAATATGGGTATACGGATTTTTTGATAACTCCTCCACTTTATGTGTCGTGTCACTTGTAACCGTATAGAGCGTGAAGCGATCATTAAAAAAGGTCATGTATCTAGAATGAGGTTTGTTTCCTTCAATTGTAGCCATTGTTCCTACCATATGATCTTCTAGTATTTTTTCAGCAATTTCTTTCGGTGTTTTCGCCACTGTTTTCGACTCCTTCATGATGTTCTAACAATAAGTATTTGAGAAAACTATTTATTTTATCCCTATTCTTATTCGGCTCCCTACTTTCCATCCCAATGCTCTAAAAACTTTTGCGTACGATCTCTTCCAATTTCAATTAACTCCTGCTTCCCTTCTTGATTAATACTGAATTGAGTTGTACTATACTTTTTTACTGGGATAAAAATGATATTCTTTTCATGTTTTCTTGAAATATATCGTTGGTCGTGGGCATTTTTCATCGTTTTAAAAAGTGCATCAAACAAATCCAATCCATTTTTAATTTTATGAGGCTCCATTTCTTCCAAAGGACTACTTAATTTCAATCCAAGTATTGGACGCTCTTTATGACCATTATCAAAAATCCACAACGGAAAGTTACTTAATACCCCTCCGTCTACAAATACACAATCTCCTTTTCGGTCTTTTAAATAGATAGGTTCAAAGAAAAAAGGAATCCCACAACTCATTCTTAGTGCTTTTGCTACTGAAAATTTCCGCCAGTCAATACCATAACTTTGTAAATCATCTGGTAAAACAATCATTTTGCCATTTGATAAATCCGACGTCACCAATTTTAATGAACCTTTTGGAAGATCGTTAAACGTATAAATCCCTTTTTTGGCTAGTTTTTTATAAAACCATTTCTCTAAATTTCTCCCTTTATATAAACCTAACCGAAAATATAAATTAATCCATTTAATAATTGGCAAATTTCGTGCTGGTTTTGGAGGATCTAAAAGTGATTTTAGATCAAGTTCATCTAACATTTCTTCAATCTCTTGTGAATTGTAACCTGCAGCGATGAGACAAGCGAATATAGCTCCTGCACTTGTTCCTGCCACTCTTTTGAAGCGAAACCCTTGTTCTTCTAATACTTGAAAAGCGCCAACATATGCAAACCCTTTGATGCCACCACCAGAAAAAACGCCGTCAATTTGCATAGTTCCTCTCCCTTTTCTTCGTCTCGTAACAATTTAAGAAAAAATGGAGAAGAATAGAACTTTTCTGAAAAAAAACGCGAAAATACACAAAAAAAGCGAAAAGAGTGCCTATAACTAAACATTGTTCAAACGCCAAAAATTTTACTTTCATAAATAAAAAGTATTTGGCTAGTCAAAACTAACCAAATACTCTTTTGTGCTTATTGATTTAAACGGGAAGGATTATGTTTGTTATCCGGTTTTCCTTTGTTTTCATTTTGATTTTGTCTTTTTGCATTTTGATTTTGACCAACTACATCAAAATCATCTGGACTGAGATCAAAACCATGGCCATATTCTTCACGATCTAATTTTTTACTTTTGAACTTTTTGTTTTCTTCTTTATTCACAATAGCTCACCTCCATCATCCTTAATTTGCACAGACAATGTTGATGTTATGCTCGTGAAATGTGAAAACGAAAAAAAGACAAAATCCACAATTGTGAATTTTGTCTTTTGAAGCGCTAATAAAATTGATTATTTTGCAGCTTGGAATTTAGCTTCTACTACATCCCAGTTTACTACATTCCAGAATGCACCGATGTAGTCTGGACGACGGTTTTGATAGTTTAAGTAGTAAGCGTGCTCCCAAACGTCTAAACCTAGTACTGGTGTTTTACCTTCCATTACAGGTGAATCTTGGTTTGGTGTTGAAGTGATTGCGATTTCGCCACCATCTACAACTAACCAAGCCCAACCAGAACCGAAACGGCCAGTTGCTGCTTTTGCAAACTCGTCTTTGAATGCATCAAAGCTACCGAATTTTGCATCGATTGCAGACGCTAATTCACCAGTTGGAGTGTTTGATCCACCTGGAGCTAAGATTTCCCAGAATAATGTGTGGTTCGCATGTCCACCACCGTTATTACGAACTGCTGTTTGTTTGTCAGCAGGAAGAGCGTCGATGTTTGAAATTAATTCTAGTAAATCTTTACCAGCAAATTCTGTTCCTTCAACTGCTGCATTTAAGTTTGTTACATACGTATTGTGATGTTTTGAATGATGAATTTCCATAGTTTTTGCATCGATGTGTGGTTCTAATGCATCATATGCGTAAGTTAATTGTGGTAATTCGTAAGCCATAGTGAATTTCCTCCCTCAAATAAGTGCGTAATGTTGATTACATTTCTAGGTTATCAAACTTTGTCAAACCATTCAATAATTTACACTCCAACATTTACAATTCAGTCTTTTGGCGGAATATTTTAGTAGTCATTGAAAAAGCTTAAGACTTCACATTCGCCCCTATCTACTTTGTTCAATTCCTTCTAAAATTAAACCGGTTAAATGGCGAAAAGGAAAATAATGATCATGATCGCTTGAATCGTTCCTTTTGTTACGATTGACGTTAAAAAACCGACAAGTGATCCAACACCAGCTTTTAGCGCTTGCTTTACTTCTGCTTTTGTCACAACTAATTCCCCTATGACCGCTCCTACAAATGGGCCAATTAAGATCCCGACAACGGGGATAAGAAATGGTCCAATCAATAAACCGATTGTACTTCCCCACATACCTGCTTTTGTACCACCAAATTTTTTCACACCAATTAAGTTTGAAAGGGTATCGGCAGCAAACAACAGTACGACAAATAATATTTCAATAGACCAGAATAACCAGCCTAATTCTGTAAAGGAAAAAAACAAACCATACACAATAAACCCTAGTAAAATAAAAAGCACGGATGGAATAATCGGATAGATTAGCCCAATAAAAGCAATGATAAAACTAGCAATAATGATAATCCAACCTATAACTTCCAAAGTTAACAACTCCTGTTTAAGTCTTACCTACATTTACGGGAAAAATCGTAAAAAGTTTCATTGGTAGGAGGAAAACAAAAAACCCCGCTGAAATGCTCCCTCACTAATTGAAGTTTCGCTATCTCCTTTAAATGTTTTCGTGTTAAACTACATTCGAAAGGAGAATTTATGATCAAACATTCACAACTTTTTATCGATAGTCTATTCCATCCGAAAAAATTAGCGGGTTATCGTCTACTTTCGATCGGGAAGACAATACAATATGTATTTCTATTAATTGCAATTATCACTCTATATTCTTTTATTCAATTTCTCACAGGTGTATCAACTACCTCTCTTAATATAGAAGGATTGTCAGAATATATTCAGGATATTCAATGGATTTTATACCCATTTGCTCTCTTATTGCTAACCGTTACTACTACTTTTCTTCTATTTATTCGGATTAGTATATATGCTTTAGTAGGAATCTTTCTATTAAAGATACTAAGCCGTCGTGGTGAATATCGTCATATGTGGCGAACTGCAGCATTAACGATTACGTGGTCAACTCTTCTAACGATTGTATTTTCACTCATTCATCTACCTGGTACACTCTCTACTCTAATAGGGATTGTCATTACTGTTTCTCTATTATTTATCGCAACGACTAAATATCCTAAAATACAAAAAAAATAATAGGCATGAATCCCCCTTCTCTTCATATAGTGAGAGAAAGGAGGGATTTTTTTGAGATTTCTACTATTTACAGTTGTGTTTTTTCTTCTAGCAGCTGTTATTAAAATAGATTTAACAGAAGGTACGGTTCCATTAGCCGCATTTAATGAAGAGGAATTGCAATGTAATCAACAAATCACGATCACGTCTGTCTCTGTTGTTACTACAGCCGGTGATTCCGTTCAAAGTTTATTTGCCGCTTATCCATCAGAGGTAGATATTTCATTACCTGAGAGAATGGCTCAATTTTACGAGTTAAACCCGCATTTAAAAAAACAAGCCATGGTACCAGGGGAACTTATTAAAATTCCAATCTATGATAAAAGAGTGCAAAATTGTAAAAAGTAAAAAATAGCGTTTCTTCCTTGTTCTTATTTACCTACACTGATAAAATAACTAAAGTGATGGTACGATTATTTCAAAACGTACCTTTATAAAAGGAGAGAATCTTCATGAGTGAACTTATTCACCGTTCAAAAACACGTCCTGTGCGTGTAGGTAATTTAACGATTGGTGGTAGTAACGAACTATTTATCCAAAGTATGTGTACAACAAAAACACATGACGTTGAAGCAACGGTAGCTGAAATCCTTCGTTTAGAAGAAGCAGGTTGTCAAATTGTACGTGTAGCTGTTCCAGATGAACGCGCTGCAAATGCAATTGCTGATATTAAAAAACGTATCCATATTCCGTTAGTTGCGGATATACATTTTGACTATAAGTTAGCTTTAAAGGCGATTGAAAATGGAATCGATAAAGTTCGTATTAATCCAGGGAATATCGGTCGTCGTGAAAAAGTGGAAGCGGTTGTAAATGCTGCGAAAGCAAAAAATATTCCAATACGAATTGGGGTAAATGCTGGATCATTAGAACGTCATATTTTAGAAAAGTACGGGTATCCAACTGCAGATGGTATGGTTGAATCTGCCCTTCATCATATTAAAATATTAGAAGACTTGGATTTCCATGATATTATCGTTTCTATGAAAGCTTCTGATGTAAACCTAGCAATTGAAGCCTATGAAAAAGCAGCCAAAGCATTTGATTATCCACTTCATTTAGGTATTACAGAATCAGGTACATTATTTGCCGGTACTGTAAAATCTGCTGCTGGTCTAGGTGCGATTCTTTCAAAAGGAATCGGGAATACTTTACGAATTTCTTTATCTGCTGACCCAGTAGAAGAAGTGAAAGTTGCACGAGAGCTTCTGAAATCATTTGGACTTGCTTCAAACATGGCAACATTAATCTCTTGTCCTACTTGCGGACGCATTGAAATTGATTTAATCTCGATTGCCAATGAAGTAGAAGAATATATTTCAAAACTGAATGTTCCAATTAAAGTTGCGGTTCTTGGTTGTGCGGTAAATGGACCAGGAGAAGCACGTGAAGCAGATATTGGCATTGCAGGGGCACGTGGAGAAGGATTGTTATTTATGAAGGGGAAAACAGTACGTAAAGTTCCTGAAGCAACAATGGTAGAAGAACTGAAGTTAGAAATCGATAAAATAGCAAAAGAAATGGAAGAAAAACGAGCAAAAGAAGAAAAATCTCTAAACTAGGAGGTTTTTATATGACCTTAGAGCAAAAGCCACGGTTTGGCATTGATATTGATGGTACAGTCACAACACCCGATACGCTTATTCCACATATCAATAAACAATACAACACGAACATTCAATTAGATGATGTGGTCGAATACGATTTTTTAAGTGCTTTTCCTCACCCTGTTGATCGTCAAGAATTTTTTAAATGGTTTAAGGAAAATGAAGCTTATATGTATTCAGTTAGTCACCTTGCAAAAGATGCAAAATCTATTTTAGAGCGTTGGCAACATGAATACGAACTCTATTATATTTCAGCTCGAGATACCAATGTTCTATCCATTACACATAAATGGTTTGAAGAGCATGAAGTACCCTTTCATCATATCGAGTTAATTGGCAGTCACGATAAATTGGAAGCTGCAAAAAAACATCGCGTAGAAGTGTTTTTTGAAGACAAACACGACAACGCGGTTATGCTAGCAGAAGAATTAAAGATTCCTGTCGTATTATTTGATACACCATACAATCGAAAAGCCATACCAAGTAATGTGATCCGCGTAAATAATTGGATCGAAGCAAATCATTGGATTAAACAAAATTTCTAAAAATTAGGCACCATGTGGTAAACATGGTGCCTTGTCCATTATATCTCCAAAATCCCCTTATTATATCTTTCCACAAATGTCTCGAATGGAATCCCATACATGTTATAAATATCAAAATACACGAAATAAACACCTAGCTTCTCTAACACTTCATCATCAATTTTCATCTCTACTTCCTTTCGTCTAATAGTCCTTTATCTTGTAGAAAAGGATAACACTTCAACGTTGCAGCTTGTCCTGTTACAAAAAATTCATAATAAATCATTAATAGCTTCTATTTATTAAAAAGTATTTTCGATAAGATGAACTATGACAAGTGTCTTCCTACACGTTATTGTGAATCAAAATTGGAGGTAATCGTTATGCGAAAATTTAGAGCACTTCTGTTTCCATTCGTAAGTATTCTATTTTTAGTTGGTTGTAATAATCAATTGGGTGACTTAAAAGAAGCGGTATCTGGGATTGATTCTGCTGCACAAAAGGCTGCAACTGCCACTTCTTTAGACGTGCATCAAATTCGCTCTATAGAAATAGATTACGAGAATGAAGTATTTACTATTAATGATTTGTTTAAAACTATTTTACGCGATGTACAATGGGATTATGAAAATTTAGAGAACATACATAATTTTACTGTAAAAGGAACTTGGAAAGATAATTTGTTTGAGCATTACCAATTTACTGATGAAGTAAAAAATCAACTTGTGAAGAATGGGAAAGTCGTCATTCATTTTCAAATAGTAGATCAGCAAATTTTAGCCGATAGTACTACTGTTCAAGTGACACTAAATAATGAATTGTTGGTCGATGAGATGGGAAAAGAAGCCCTTCATTCACTCTTTTCTTACTATATCAATCTATAACGAAAATATTGTGAAATCTGCTTTTAGAGTTAATAGATAGAAGTAAATTTTTCAAATAGTACTGCTAAATACCTACTAATTTTGTTATAATGAATTACAAAATTATCAACTTACAGGGGGAAAAAACCATGCATTTTTCAACTATGCCCCTATCAAAGGAACAGTTATTTTCTTTTCTTTGTAGCATTAGTGAACAGTATCGTGCGGGAGTAGCCATTGTTGATGTAAATCAAACACATTATCCTATTGTTTTTATTAATCATGCTTTCACAAAATTAACTGGATATAAAAGAGAGGAAATCATTGGTGAATCGATTTCTCTTCTTAATGGTTTGAAAACAAATGAAGATACACTTGCTGATTTTCATTATCATCTATCGAATAATATTCCTGTAGAACTAAACATAATCCATTATCGAAAAGATCGTGTAGCCTTTTGGAATAGTATTAACAGTGAACCCATTCAAGATTATAAAGGCCAAGCTCAATTTATAGTCCTCCATTGTAAAGATGTTACAGATCTAATGTTGAACAAAATGCTATCAAAATTAGAACATGAAGTATATACGGAACTTGAAAATGGAGAAATCAATGATATTCTGCAGTTGATTACAACTCAGGTGGAAAAATATTATATTCGAGATATTTATTGTGCCATTCATTTTGTACAAGCAAATGGGGAACTTGAACCAATTGCGAGTGGATCGCTCCCTCTTTCTTTTATAAAATCCATTCATCATATCGATGTAGGATCTTCAACTGGCTACAATCAAAGTGCAGTTTATATAAAAGAACTCGACTCAAATAACCATCAGCAAATCGATTACGCTATAGCGTCTTGCTGGCTAAAACCAATTCTTAATAATGAAAATTGTCTACTTGGTTATTTCACGATATACATAAAAAATAAAACCGAACTAAATTTATCAGATATAGAATTTTTAAAGAAGCTTTCTCCAATTATTGCTTTGTCGATTAAATATGTCGAACAAAAGCAACAGTTAAAACGCCTTGCTTATTACGATATGAATACTGGCATCCCAAACTACAATTATTTTTACACGCATTTATTCGATTGGGAAAAAGAGCAAATTAAGGGTTCTATCTTATTAATTCAGCCTAGTGAATATTCAAATATTGTAGATTTATTCGGAAGGAAAATTGGAGATGACTTAATCCGTCAACTGATTGATCGTTTAGAAAAAAACTACGACACGAATGAAATGATTTATGGACGTTTTACAAATTCAACATTTATTCTTGCGATCCAATTAACCGCTGACGATTTAAATAAATTCATTTCAAATCTTCAAAATATTACAAATACACCTTTTGCAATAGCAAATCGAGAGCTCTTTATTTCATTAAAAATTGGTATTTCAAACTTCGATCACTCGATTTCTATTGATGAAAGTGTACGAAGAGCTGATATTGCCCTTACGAAGTCGAGAAATCAAAAAGGTACCTCGTTATCTTATTTTGAAGTTGAAACCGATTATCAAATTCAACGTGAGTTAGATATCGTAAATCAATTAAACTACGGATTACAAAACGAAGAATTTACGATAAATTTACAACCAAAAGTAAATTTATCTACTGCTACTATTGAAGGATTTGAAGCACTCGCTAGATGGTACTCACCTGTTTTAGGACCTGTTTCTCCTGCTGAATTTATCCCCGTTGCAGAACAGACAGGAAAAATAAGTGCTGTTGATAATATTGTATTAAAAAAAGTATTACAATTTCAACATGAACGAAAAAGCAAAGGTCTAAAGGTAGTTCCTATATCAGTCAACATTTCACCTGTCCACTTTTACCGGGAATCATTCGTGGACGATTTTATTTCATATGTAAATCTTTTTGATGTGAACCCTGAACATATAAAAATTGAAGTAACCGAAAGTGTAGAATTATTTGACTATGAAAAAGCAAAAGAAATTTTAATTGAGTTAAAAAAGTGTGGGTATGAAAGTTCGATTGATGACTTCGGCGTTGGTTTCTCTAGTTTAAGCTATTTGCAGCAACTACCATTTTCCGAAATTAAGATTGATCGTAGTTTCATTAACGGCATATCCGATACGAGTATGCATGCAGTCGTACAAACGATTGTCCAGCTTGCCACAAATTTAAATATGCATGCTGTTGCAGAAGGCATTGAAACGTTAGAACAATTTTTATTGCTACAAAAAATGGGCTGCAAAACGGGCCAAGGATACTATTTCCACAAACCTATGCCCATTAAGGAAGCGGAAAAACTATTAGATTCGATTATTATATAAGAGAAAAAGCTTCCCTAAAAGTTAAAAATGTACATTTCAGTGAAATGTACATTTTTTGTTTCTAAATTTAAATTAGGAAATAACACCAGTAAAGTTAACTAAATTAGGAAGACGCGACCTACCACTGTAAGCCGCGAAAAAATACATAGAGTTTAGTAGTCATTACTATATGTGAGAGGACCTTTCACAAAGCACTAAGACAAGTCGTAAAGACATGTACAACATGGCTTTGCGGCTTGTGTGCTTAGTCCTCTCACTAGGTAAACCTTTTTCGAAACTCGATTAGTATATACTAGTAAAGCGAATTTTTATCATTTTTCATTAGAAAAACTTATAGACAACGCTTTTTTAGTTTATTGTCTCAACTAAATCTTCTGTAATAAAGGTAATTAAATCTTGAAGGTTTTCGGGTGTTACGCCATGTCCATCCAGATACGTCTTATACGTAACTTCCGCTCCTAACTCGATAAAGAAGTCTTTACTCTCTTCTGCCCAGCGAATTGGATAATCATAATCATATTCACCATGAGAAATAAAGATTCTAGATGATTCTAACAACACTTTTCTATAGTCCGTCTTCACAAATTGAGGTAAAAAGCCACTTAACACAGCGGTACCACGAATTTTTTCCGCTAATACGACGGCCAGTGTTTGTGCTACTACTGCGCCTTGGTTAAAGCCAATTACAAATAGTCTCTTTTCATCTAAATGAAAATGCTCGATCGCTTCTTCAATAAATTGTTTCGTTAGAACGATCATTTTATCGAATATTTCTCTTGTCGGTTTTCCCTCTTCTTCAAATGTATAAAAGGCATATCCTGGTGAATGGGTAATTGGCCCACGTAAGCTAAAGATATGACATTGACTTCTAAATGGTTCAATTAATTGAAGTAAGTCCTCTTCATTACTACCTAATCCGTGAAATAAAAAAATGGCTGGCTTTTTTTCTTCATTTTGAATAGCCGGCTGTAAATGTTTAAAAATATATGGTGATTTCATAGATTATTTGTTCCTTTCTAAAAACAATTCGTCATCTTATTGTAACAAAATTTTTCAAATACATGTTGGAAAGAAAAAGAATTCTTACATGATAATTTAAGATGGAATAATGATATCCCTTACCTGTTGATTTACCAGCCGCTCTTGCAGGAGTATTAATTTCCGTAGAACCATTAATTAATATGGGATGCACAGCACTTAACGTTAGTGGTTCCATGATCGCAGGGATTATGACTTCTCGTATTACGGAGAAAATAATCTACAACGATCCTATTTTAAAGGAACTTAAGGACTCTTAAAAGCCATCACGCCCTCGTGGTGGCTTTTATAAATCTTTAGAATCAAAATAATGTTATCAACCTAAAAAATAATAATTAAACCATTACTTTTGTCTACTTTTTGTAAATATCGATTGCCAACCTTCGTCTAATTTCGATAAACTATGTAATAGAATCTAAATTCTTACAAATATATAAACTTATTACCAAAGGAGTGTGTACTGATGTATCGAAATCTTTCCGTTGATCATAGTCTTTTTTACATAGAACAACATCATTTGGACACCTTTTTATCAATAGCAGAACAAATGGAAAGCTACGATCATATCGTGAAGGAAGCTGCTTTACATAAAGAAGACGCGTGGGCCATTGTCTTTAATGCATGGTTATTATTGCAACCGGATGAAAAAAATCATATTTTAATTCAATCGGTTGATAAAAGTCTTATTTATAGTTCAAACTTTATTATTTATCAAGCTGTGACCCAAGACAGTCATTTTCAAAGCATCAAACAACGAAAAGATGCGACACCCGAATTATTATTCTTAGCTGCCCTATATTTAGCAACTGGGCTCAATGAATGGTTCTTATATGTGATGAAAACATATAACATATCCTATATGGCAGAAAAAAATAAAGAACAGGGCTATTTTAATATTCAATACCGAACAGAAGATGAGATTCAGTCGTTTTTAGAAGATCAAGCATTGTTTATTAAAGCGACGATACAAGAATTGAAAACGGATTCTTTTTCTAAGATAATTAAAAAAAGCTGTGAAAATGCATACTTCTTATATTTAGAAAACTTTGTTAACCAGCAAGTTTAAATCCTACATATAAAATTAGAAGCCATCTCAAAGTCGAGATGGCTTCTAATTTTATTTAGATATGGATGAGACAATTTCTGCTACAATGATTTGACTGCTAATTACTGGGCTATCTGGATTTGGTTCGCCATTTGCCGGTCTTTTATGAGCTGCCTTAAAAGCATCACTTTCACGCCACACAGCAAAATCTTCTAACGTCTCCCAAAACATTACAACACTCATTTCATCATAATCTTCAAATTGCGTGCTAACGTTTACCTCTACTTTATTAAACCCTTTAAATTCTTGTAATGGCCCTGGTTTAGTAAAATTTGGCGCCATTTTATGTGCCATCCCTTTTTTCATTTTAATTCGATTCGTTACTGTGTACATCGTTTTCTCTCCCCTAATTAGATTTATCCCGCATTAACGGGCAGTAAGACTCCCACTTCAAGATTTTAGTGAAGCGAAAAAGATAAGTGGGAGATTAACTGCCCGTAAAAGCCCGATTGGTTAAACTAACAATGGGTGGGGGATGAAGAAAACCCCCACTCATTGAAGTTTCACTTTATTAGCAAATTTTCAACTTTTCAATTGGCGCTGTAATAGAATCTTGGAATTGATCCAATTGTTCCCGATCAACGGCTACAATGACACACGTTGATGGTCCACCAGATTTTTCCAATGGCAAATTGCATTGAATTTCATTATTTTTAAAAATTTCTTTACACTCTGCTTTGATTCCTTTTGAACCAACTGGCCACACATGTTTAATGACTTTCATTTTTATTAAGAGCAGTAATTCCTCTAATTTCGCCACATCTTCTGGTTGATTTACTACTTCTTCCCCTACAAGTGGCTTTCCAACAATAAACCAATCACAATTTTCTTCATTTACTTCAAAAACAACTTTTCCAATTACGGTCAAACTAAGGCCTGATTGTAGTGAGTCAAAGTTTGATTCAGTTGAACCATTTAGCGGAGGCATTTTTTCACCTAGCTCCGCAAAAACTTTACGAAAGCCCTTTTCATAGTCTTGCCATGCTTCTTGGTTCGTAAAATTGGCTAAAAACAAATGTGTTGGATGTGCACCCGCGCACCATTGCTCTAAAATCGACACACGAGCAGAGTAATAAGCAGCCAATTCATTTGGCACTTTTACTACATCTTGTTCCTTTTCTCCGATACATCCTGAATTATCAATTGTGACAACAAGATCTTTATCAATTTTTATCGCATTTCTCATATTTGTGTTACCTTTCGATTACTCAATACCTTACTTAGCATTGGCATTACCACTATCACTATTATAACATTAATTATCGTTGCGACGAGTAAACTAGGTAATGCGGAAAGATAAAAAGCGGGCGAAATAATAAAATAAAATGGGAATGGCGAAAGAATACCATTTGCAACAACTAAAAATACCCATTTGAACATTGTGAAACCATTTTTATGTAAAATGTTAAAGAAAAATACAATGATAAACATTTCTGCAGCAATTAAAAAATGGAATGGTCCGAGTGGAAACCCTGATGTTAATGCCGTGGCAAGATGACCTAAAGCACCAGCCACTCCTGAAAAGATGGGTGGTAAAAATGCCACACTCAAAAATGCAGGTGCTGAATCAAGTGCAGCAGTCGTAATAAACCCTGGTACTTTAATAAAACTACCAATTACACAAAGTGCTGCAATTAAAGCGGTTAATGTCATTAATTTTAGTTTAGAATGTGTCATTGTCAACACTCCCCTTTATATATTGTGGTATTCCGTACCAAATACGTACCACCGTTTCGCTCTCTTCAAACAACCTTTGATATAACCTCCCACAAGCATCACGTATTTTTCTTTGCTCTGCTTCTAATGGCACAATGCCTCGACCGATATCTGTACAAATGCAAATCAAGTTGGTTGAGCTATTAAAGCTTTTTAATTTTTCCATAATGCTTTCCGCTATTTCAATTTCATCTAAATGTGCCATTGCTTTTATTATATTTTCGAAGTTTCCAATAATAAGATAATCATCCTTAGAAAATTGGGTCGTTGGTAGTGTCCCTTCATAATAGTAAAGATGGTTTTGTGGAATATGGATAAGGATTTTTTTTACAAATTCTCTTTTACCATTATAGGCGCCACCGATAATAATTCGCATGGAAGACCTCCTTTCAAATTTGAAACTTCAGACCATTTTAATGTATAGATCATGCGATGATTTGCGACTGTTTCTCGAAAAGCTTGATTTTTAGAACCAAATGTAGCTAATAACACTTTAATTACACCGCCGTGGACAACAAATGTATAAGTAGATGGTTTTGTTACGATGACTTTAAAACAATCTAATACTCTATCGGAAAAATCTTGAAAACTTTCACCATTCGGAATTGTAATTTGTTGCGGAAAGTCAATCCATTTTCGATAAATGGGGTTGTTTTTTAATTGATCATAGGTTTTCATTTCAAAATCACCGAAATTTAATTCACGTAGCTGTTCATAGGATTGATAACTTGCCTGTGGGAAATATAATTTCGCCGTCTCCATGCATCTCTTTAAATCACTGCCATAAACGATTTGCGGTTGCAAAGGAATCGTAAACTGGTTATTCTCCATCACGATGGATTCATCCGTCCACCCAATATACTTACGCTCGTAATTTGCTCGTGTCTTTTCGTGTCGGATTAAATGAACAACAACAGAATTCCCCATAAACATAACTCCATTCCCTCATATAGCGCACCTAATAAATCGCCTGTCATCCCGCCAAAATGGTTCTTTGTCCAAATACGATAAAGGAAAACAATCCCTACCATCGATCCAAACAAAATGAAGAGATACGGCATTGAAAAATAAAGGAGTGCAGCTAGTAGAATCATCGAATAAATAATAACCGCTTGCCATACCTTCTTATGGATTACTTGAGATTTAAAATAGGCTGCTAAACCTTTTTGCTTCACACTTTCCATCGTTAAAAAATAGAGCAACATACTTAGGCGACAAAGAATTGGCACAACAACCAAATATATAACCAATTCCTTTTTTCCACTATTAAGTAGTTCAAAAATAAATGCAATTTTCAGAATCAACAAAACAACTAAACTAATTGCTCCAAAAGCACCTACTCTAGAATCTTCTAGTATTTCTAACCTTCTTTTTTGATCTTGGTAGGAAAAATAGGCGTCTCCCATATCAATCCAACCATCTAAATGCAAGCCACCTGTCATCACAATATTCGCTATTACAATCATAATCGCTAAAAATAAAGTGGAAAATTGGAAATAATGGTCATTTAGGAACAAGATGAATGCAATGGTCAATCCCATAAGAAGACCAATTACAGGCATTAACGTATACATTGCCGTAACTGTTTGACGATTCATCGGCAACTGTTTTCTTACGGGAATGGATGTGAAGAATTGGAACGTTAATAACAACCCGATTAGCCCACTTTTCATTGTGACACCCCCTATTTCCAACGTTTTAAAATACGATAGTCCATTTCATATGCTTCGTCACACATTGCAACAATCCACTGATGTAGCTCACCAAGTAACTTGCGATAGAGATTTACTTCTACATAGTTTGATGATGGCTCATCTAGTACTTCGTTTGATACGATCATGATAATAACCTTATTTTCTTTCCATCTTTTTATATAGGTTTTTAACTCCATAATATACGTATTGATCCGACTTAATCGTTCTTCATCGTGTAATTTTTCCGTCTTAAACAATACATTGTTTAACCAAGTCGTAATACAATCCCATAAGACAATATCCATTTCTGTAAATGTCATAAGTTGTGGATGAAAGTCATCACGAACTTCAATGGTTTTCCATTGATATGGGGAACTTAAACGATCTTGTTGATGACGTTGTATCCTTTGTTCCATTTCTTGATCGAAAGCAACACCTGATGCAATATATACTAATGAATTTCGTGTGCTTGACATATGTTCTATTGCATACCGCTCTGCAAATGCACTTTTGCCACTTCTTACACCGCCAGTAATAAAAACAACCTTTCCCATACACAACTCCTTTCGCGTGTATTTTTGCCAAAAGAAAAAGCCACCCTAGAATGGATGGCAGTAGTCAAAAGAATATTTACATACTATATATATTCACAACAATTTTGCCGTACATTCTCTTTATTTCCGAAGAGGTTTGTGACGAACAGAAAAAGACTGGTTACCTGGCTTATGCTAATATCGAACAATTTAATGGTCCATTGTCCTTTTACTAGCACATACAGTTGCGGATACAGCTTCGGCCTCACACCGAATTCCCCAAAAGCTACAATGAGCATCTTTTTCCTGCAAGCTTATTCACTTAATAAAAATGTAACATACTCCAAAAAAGAATGGTATCAATTTTAGGGTTCCTAGTTTTTTCATTACATTTTGAAGGAATTATTGGCAGTTTGCACATTTTCCATAAATCTCAAATTTATGCGATTCAATCGTGCAACCTGGGAGTTTTTCGTTAATCATTTCCATTGGGCAGACCGGTATTTCCTTTACATTTCCACAATCCATGCAAATAAAGTGGTGATGGTGGTGTTCTGATTCACATTGCATTCGGAAATTACGCTCACCATTTAATTCTGTTTCTTCTAAAATTCCAACCTCGACAAAAGTAGATAAATTTCGATAAATTGTATCAAAGCTCATGCCAGGGAAATCCTTCTTTAACACAGATAATAGGTCACGAGCTGTTAAATATTTATCCGTTTCTTCAAAGAGATTTAATATTAATTCTCGTTTATCCGTTTTTTTATATCCGTGATCTTTTAATACTTCCCATGCTCGTGTTATATTCACTTCAAATTAGACCCTTTCTGTTTCATTTTTAGTGCGATTTTTTTCCCGAAAATGACGAGTAATAAAATGAAGATAGATGTGATGACAATTGTCCCACCTGGTTGTAAATCTAAATAAAAAGCACTGACTAAGCCAATAATGACCGCAGTTTCCCCAAACAGAATCGAGTAGATGATCGTCTGTTTAAACCCTTTTGCAATTCGCATACTTGCGGCAACCGGTAGTGTTATTAACGATGAAACAAGCAAAATCCCCACAATCCGCATACTTGCAGCAATCACTAATGCAACCACAATCATGAATAACAGATGAATCCATTTCGCAGGCAACCCACTTGCTTTTGCATATTCCTCATCAAAAGATAATACAAACATTTCTTTAAAGAATGCATAAAGAAACAAAATCACAACAATGGCGATTGTAAGGACTACCCATAAATCATGCCTAGAAACAGCGGAAATAGAGCCGAATAAATAACTCATAATATCCGTGTTAAAACCACTTGCTAATGAAATAAAAATCGCACTAAGACCAATTCCACCCGACATAATAATTGGGATCGCTAGCTCTTCATAATGTTTATATAAACTACGTAATCTTTCAATTAAAATGGAGCCACTTACAGAAGCGACAATTCCTAGATAAATAGGATTCAATAAAGCGAATGCAGTAAACGTTTGACTTAAGTATAAACTTCCCGCTATCCCAGCTAACGTGACATGGGAAAGTGCATCCGCTATGAGTGACATTCGACGAACAACGATAAAAACCCCTAGCATCGGTGCAATGACCCCAATAACAAGCCCTGAGAAAAAGGCATTTTGTAAAAATTCAAATTTTAATAGTGCTTCAATCATTTTGCCTTCTCCTCTTTAATGAATCTTTCTTACTGCATGGCCTTGCCACTTATCTAATTGTTCTTGGGAAATGGAATCAAATTCTTGTTTGTATCCATGGAAATGAATCGTTTGATTTAAACAGGCAACATGACTTACTCGATTGGATACGGTATCGACGTCATGGGTTACTAAAATAATTGTTATATTTTGTTCCTTGTTTAGTGATGCCAACATATCATAAAACGATTGAACATTTTCATGATCAATCCCGACTGTCGGTTCATCTAGAACTAATACTTTAGGCTTAGCAATTAATGCCCGGGCAATAAATACACGTTGTTGCTGACCACCAGAAAGTTGCCCGATATTTGCCGTGCTAAACTGTTCCATACCAACTGCCATTAATGCCTGTTGTACTTGTTGTTTTGCATCGTTTGGTAGTCGTTTAAATAAACCACTTTTTTTCGTCAAACCGCTCTTGACAACTTCTTCCACAGTTGCCGGAAATCCCGAATTAAAGGCATTTGACTTTTGTGAAACATAACCAATCCATTCTCTTTGGCGAAACGTATCACTTGGTTGGCCAAAAAGTGAAATTTCTCCAGCGAGTGGCTTTAAAAGTCCTAATAAAATTTTTAATAAAGTTGATTTTCCTGAACCATTCGGACCAAGTATGGCTAGAAAATCCCCTTTTTCCACTTTAAATGAAATATTGTTTAATACTTGTGTGTATTCATATTGGAAAGAAACATTTTTCATTTCAATAATTGTTTCACTCATTCGATCGCTTCTTTCTAATTCATAATCATTACGATTTACATTTTGATAGTATAGTTGATTCAAATTTATTTGTAAAGGAATTTTGACTGATTATAAGTTCACTATATTGTGAAAGGATGAAACTTTGAAACAATTTGAGTTAATTGAAGCTTTTTTATCCATGTCTGATAAGGAAATTGTCAACTATGCGAAACAATACGATGTACATTTGTCTGTACAGGAAGTTAGAAGTTTACGCCCTCTTGTACACCGCGCAAACATCACTTGGATTATTACGGGCATACCAAATTCATTTTTACGAGATGTCGAGCAAATTATCGGTAGAAAGAAATTAAAAAAACTACTTCAATATTACGATTTGTATAAACAAAAATGAGGTTTACCACTAATACGGTAAACCTCTCCTAATATTGAGTAACGATTTTCTTTAACACTTCATCAATTTCATCAATTTTATTTGATGGTTGATTGTTCGTTAAAATCGCAAAAGCTAGTGTTCGACCACTTTTTGTATTTACATAACCAGCCAATGTATACACACCGGAAATATGGCCAGTTTTGGCGATGATTCGATCTTTATAAGGCGCTAGTAAAAACCTTTTCCTTAGAGAACCACCTTCAATTCGATCCTCTTGCCCGCCAATCGGCAAGCTTGTATAGAATGTCTCGAAATTCGGTTCATCCTGTACTTTAATTAATAATTGCGAAAGTTCATTTGCGGTCAATCGATTATTATGGGATATGCCCGACCCATCTTCCAAAAACCATTGATCCATTGTTAACCCCATCGATTGGCCATATATTTTGAGCGCCTTTACCCCGTAGTCGGTTTGACCTTTTCCATAAACTTCTTTTCCCATTGTTTTTACGAGAATATCTGCAATACTATTGTTACTTAATTTTAAAAATGGCTTAATTAAGTTTTTTAATGCTGTTGAATGTTTTGCATAGAGCAATATTGCATTTTTGGGGATCTTTTTTCGCTCAATGTTTGCATTTGGAGAAAACGTAATCCCTTCTTCTTCAAAGGTTTGTTTGATGGCATGTAACGTATTAATGGTTGGATCCTGTAACGTGACCCAATCTTTAAATGGATCCCCTACTGGTAGGTTCCCTGAGACAATAATGGTATTTGTTTGATATTGCCGTTTAATTTCAATGGTTGTTTTATCATTCGGTGAAACGGTCCTCGCATTATTTTGGATCATCATCCCACTTAGATTTGGGATTGCACGAATATCCGGTGCCTGACCTATCTTTGTTGGAATGGCCTCGATAATTAATGTACCCGCATCATAATCATTATCCGGAGACATGGTGATGGCTGACGTTCTTGCCGCGTAGTAATAGCTTTCATCTGAACTTACGATTCCTGGCGTTAGTTGATCCCCTGAAAAAGCAAAGTCATCACCATAAATATTACCAGAAATTTTCCGAATACCATAAAATTTTAATGCTGCCGCAAAGGTTTCAAAATTTTGCTTTTGAAGTGTTGGGTCTCCTTCTCCTTTAATGTATACATCCCCTTTCAGCTCATCCACTACCACTTCCCCATCAATGTAGAGTTTTGTATGAAAGCGATAATTGGAACCGAGAATATCAAGCGCCGCAGCTGCCGTCAACAACTTCAATGTAGATGCAGGTTTCATCGGTACATTGCCGTTCTTTTCGTAAAGTATTTCACCCGTATCAATGGTGCGAAGTGAAACACTAATACTGTTATTGCCCAATTGATGTTGGATAACTTGTTCTATATTTGATATTGCATGAAATTTTTGTACCGGGAATAATATCAGCATAATGACAATTAATAAATTAATTCTTTTCATCCATACCTCCTATAAGGATAGAGATATGTTTATTGTTCACTTCTTACTGAAATTTTATCTAATGAAAACAAAAAAACTCAAAATTCTACTAAAAAGAATTTTGAGCTTTCGATTAATAGGTTGTAATGATTTTTTTTACAATCGTATCAATTTGATTGCGGTAATGGTTATTTTTATGTTCTACTAAAATACTAAACGTAACCCATTTGCCACTCTTACCCTTGGCATAGCCTGCTAGCGTTGATACTTCATCCAGACTACCTGTTTTTGCCACGATATTATCTCTAAAAGGTGCTTGTGTAAAACGATTTTTTAACGTTCCACCAATGAGTCGATCACTATTCCCTGCTACCGGCAAGCTCGATAACATTACTGGATAAAATGGTGCTTGTTTTAAATTCACTAAAAGCAATGTTTGCTCATTGGCTGATACTTTATTTTTGTGTGACATACCTGAACCGTCTTCTAGTTGCCAATTTTCCATATTTAAGCCAATCGATTCGCCATATTCATTTAAAACGATTAGGCCATGTTCCCAATCACCGATATCATATTGAGTCTTCCCTAATGTTTTCACTAATATATCTGCAATACTATTATTACTTAATTTCAAAAACTTAGGCATTAATTGTTTTAGCGTTTGTGATTTTTTGACGGCAATCGATTCTGCAGTTGGTGGTGTTTTTAAATATCCGATTGTTGAATCTTTACTAAATTTAATTCCTTGTGTAACTAACGCACTTTTAAATGAATATAACGTACTTAAAGTTGGATGCTGCATCGTTGCCCATTCTTTTGTACTACTACCAAGTGGAATATTCCCTGATATCACAACTTGATTTGTATTGTGTTTTCTCACAATTTTTAAAGTGTTTTTAGAACCTTTTCCTACCGTTTTGGCATTGTTAATGAGTTGTAATCCACTTGTATTTGGTACAGCTGAAATAGATGGTGCAGCCCCCACTTTAGACCCATTTGCCGTTACGATAACTGTACTCGCATCATAGTCATCATTCGGGGATAGCGTTAAGGCCGTAATGGGCGCTGCATAATAGTATGTTTCATCCTCTGGGACAATACCAGGTGTTAATTTTGCCCCAGTAAACCAACTATCATCGGCATAAATATTACCATTCACTTGTTTGATGCCACCACTTTTTAACGTATAACTAAATGTAACGAAATCCTTTACTTGAAGTGTAGGATCTCCTTCACCTCGTAAATAAAGATTGCCATAAAGTATACCGTCTTTTACCTTTCCATCCGTTAGCACTTCCGTTGTGAACGTATAGTTTTCTCCTAATATATCTAACGCAGCAGCACTCGTTAATAGTTTTAAAGTAGATGCTGGTTTGATTGGATTATTCCCTTTATTTTCATAGAGTAAATTGCCTGAGCTTAATTCACGAATGGATACACTGTAATTCGTATTTCCTAAATTACTTTTCACTGTATTATCGATGGCGCTATTAGCCTGTGCATCTATTGTAAATAGTCCACTCATCAGTACAAATAAAATAGATAATATGTATAGTTTTAGTTGCCTTTGCACGAAATAAATTCCTCCTTTTTATACTCATTATAGTATAAATGGAAGCCCTTAGAAAATAGAAAAAAATAGTACTAGAATGCAAGATTAACATCCTAACACTATTTTGTAACTTACCTATTCACCACGTAATGCATCGATTTCTTCCGGTTTGTATTGACCTGTACGAAGCATTTCAATTTCATATTTGTATGGTGCGAGTTTATTTTTCGCATCTGTACCAACCCAAGGCGTTTCTAAAATCTTTGGTACGTCGATCAATGCTTCATGATGAACGATGTTGTATAACGCTTCAAAACCGATATGACCAAAACCGATATTTTCATGACGGTCTTTTCCGGCACCACATACATTTTTACTATCATTTACATGAACTACTTTAATTCGATCTATACCAATCAACTGATCAAATTGCTCGAGTACGCCCTCAAAATCGTTAATAATATCATAACCAGCATCATGGATATGGCAAGTATCAAGACAAACAGAAAGACGTTCATTATTTGTTACGCCATCGAAAATTTGCGCAAGTTCTTCAAAAGACCTACCAACTTCCGAACCTTTTCCAGCCATCGTTTCTAATGCAATTTGAACAGGGTGTTCTATCGTAAGGACTTCATTTAACCCTTCAATGATTTTGGCGATTCCCGCATCAACACCGGCTCCTACATGTGCACCTGGATGTAATACGATTTGTGTTGCACCGATTGCAGCAGTGCGTTCGATTTCTTTTTGTAAGAACTCGACACCGAGGGCAAATGTTTCTGGCTTTGTTGTATTGGCAATATTAATAATATAGGGTGCATGGACAATAATATTTGAAAGCCCATTCTCTTTCATATGCTCAAGTCCAGCTATGATATTTAATTCCTCAATGGGTTTACGACGAGTGTTTTGAGGTGCACCCGTATAAATCATAAAAGTAGATGCACCATAGGAAGCGGCTTCTTTACTTGACGCTAAAAGCATGTCCTTTCCACTCATTGAAACGTGTGAACCGATTAACATTCTCAAAAATCCTCCCTATTACTTCGAACGATTACGTTTTCTGCGCTCTTTCTTTTTAATTGCATCCATTTCCCACTTCATCGCACGTTTATAACCTGGTTTTACTTTTTTCGGTTTACGAACACGTGATTTTGCAATTTGATCAATTTCATTTTCCTGCTTCACGCGATTTTGACGGGCATGACGTTCTTTCAGTTCAATCCACTCGCCATTTTTCACATCTTTTTGTACGAATGGAATCCCCATTTTCTCTACACGAACAACTGCATCTTCATCTTCTGGTTCGAATAATGTAATGGCTGTCCCTTTATTCCCCGCGCGTGCAGTACGTCCAACACGGTGAATGAAGAACTCAAGATCTTCTGGAATTTCATAGTTAATCACATGGGAAATCCCTTGAATATCAATTCCGCGCGCAGCTAAATCCGTCGCCACAATATATTGGAATTCTAAATCGCGAATTTGTTTCATCATTTTTTTACGATCTCTTGGAGTTAGGTCACCATGAATTTGGCCTGTACGAATTCCTTCTTCCGCCAAGTATGCAGCAACTGCCTCTGCATTCTTTCTCGTGTTACAAAAAATAACCGCTAAAAACGGATTGATCGCTTCAATGACTTCCTTTAAGCGACGATTGCGGGATTTTGAACGGACTGGCACTAAAATAAAATCAATGCCTTCTGCAACAGGTCGTTTATCATTCATATGAATATGGACTGGAGATTCCATATATTTTTTCAAGAACGGTTTCAATTTTTCAGGAATCGTTGCTGAGAATACATACATCTCAAGATTTTCTGGCATAACAGAAGCAAAGCCATCAATTTCCTCGATGAATCCCATATCAAACGCTAAATCTGCCTCATCGACAACAAGAATCGGTGCAGTATGAACAAGTAAAGCATTTTCTTTCACTAAATCGCGAATTCGTCCAGGTGTACCTACAACAATTTGTGGCTGAGTTTTTAATTTATCAATTGAGCGTTGTTTATCTGTCCCACCAATAAATAATTTCGCTTGAATCGAAGTGTTTTCAATTAATTGGTTTAACGCATCAAAGATTTGTTGTGCCAGTTCACGTGTTGGCGATGTAATAATCGCTTGCACCTCTTGTTTTCCTTCGTTAATTCGTTGAACAATTGGTAATAAGAAACTGTGTGTTTTTCCCGTCCCAGTATGTGCTTGTCCAATTGCACTTTTCCCTTTTAAGATGAGAGGAATCATTTCTTTTTGAATCGGTGTCGGTTCAATAAATCCAAGCTCTGCTATTGCCTCTCTTAAAAATGGTTTAAAATCGTAATCTGTGTACTTCGACATTTTTCGTACCTCCTAATATGTTTTACTATTGTACCATTATGGAAAAATAAAGTGAAACTTAAAAGAGAAGGGATTTTTTCGTAATGTCCTACATTAGAAGTTGTCCAATTAATTCGAATCTTCTCTAAATACCATCTAACTAAAAAGCTTTCCCAGTAATAGTGTCCTTATAAAAGGAAAAACCAGGACAATTCATCCTGGCTTTACTATTTTATTCTATTTAGTTTGGTAAGATTTTCTCCACTGGTTTTGGTTCTTTAATTTTTGGAAGAATTTTATCTAGTGTTACCGTTCTAGTAATTTCGTGGGTAGATGGATCGGCTGGGTCGAATTTCTCTAAAAACGTAATGACTTCCTTCACAATTGGTGTTGGTGTTGAAGCCCCTGCCGTAACCGCTACTTTTTCAATCCCTTCTAACCATTCAAGTTTTAATTCTGATAAATCAGCAATTCGATAGGATGGTGTTCCTGCAATTTCTTCCGATACTTGCGTTAAGCGATTTGAGTTATTTGAACGAGGATCGCCTACAACGATTAACAATTCAGCATCCCCTGCTTGAGTAGCAACGGCTTCCTGGCGCACTTGTGTTGCAAGGCAAATCTCGCTATGCACTTCAATATGTGGGAACTTTTCTTGTAAACGATCCATTAAATGCTTTACATCCCATTGACTCATCGTCGTTTGGTTTGTAACTAATAGTTTGTCATTCTCTAACTCTAGCTCATTAACGTCTTCAATATTTTGAACTAAATGAACATGGTCTGGAGCAACACCAATCGCTCCTTCTGGTTCTGGGTGTCCTTTTTTACCAATATAAATAATATCGTAGCCTTCCGCAGATTTTTCGCGGATTAAATCATGGGTTACTGTTACGTCTGGACATGTTGCATCAATGGCAACTAGGCCTTTCTTTTTAGCAATTTCACGAATTTCTGGAGAAACCCCGTGTGCTGTAAAAATAACAGTACCTTCTTCTACTTGCTCAATAATATGTTTACGGTTATCGCCGTCTAATGTAATAATCCCTTCTTTTTCAAACGCATCCGTTACATGTTTATTGTGAACGATCATTCCTAATATATAAATTGGTTTTGGTAGTGATTTATCTAATGAGGCATTACGCGCAATAACCATCGCGTCAACAACACCGTAGCAATAGCCTCGTGGATTTATTTTAATGACTTGCATCATGTCAACTCCTTTAGTGTCCATAGAAATATTATAACGGAGTGACACGGTTTATACAAAGCATCCTTATTAATTTTTATCGATTTAATAGATTAGTCAAAATCATAAGGAGGCTGGAAAATTCTTGGTACGGAAGGTCTTTGGGCTATTGGTTTTCGGTTAGGTGGCGGACTTGTGGATCGATTTGATCTGTTCTGTCTACTTTCAGTTTGTCTTACATCTGGTTGTCTTTCTCTTTTTCTTCTTTGTGGTCTAGGTGGTTCATACTCAGGTTCATAGTCTTCTTCATAATCTTCTTCAAAATCATCGTACCCTTGTTCTGCTTCGTTCGTTTTTGGTGCAGATTGAAATCCTTTATATAATTTCCATAAAGCCGGTAAATTTTGAAGCATTGGTGTTGCTTGTTGAATCAATGGTTGGAAGCTTTGGGCTGTTGCCAACCATTTATTTGCAGTGTTCATAAATGAATCGAGTTTAGGTGATTGTGCATTAGGTGGGACTTGAGAACCTGGTGGCCCCGGTTGCCCCTGCCCCTGTTGAAAACCTTGATGGAAGCCTTGTGGTGGCATTTGATGAGGCATCATTCCAGGTGGAAATCGGCCTGGTGGTGGTGGCATTTGACGACCGAAACCTGGTCCTGGCCCACGAAATTGGTTGAATTGTTGACCATGCGGCATATGATTAAAACTAGATGGGCGCATATTAATCTCCTTTCTCGCAACTTAGACGAAGAGTGTTCTAAAAGCTATCATATGCAAATAGGTGTTTAAGTGTACTAAGAAAAGCGCTGAAGATAGACACGTTTAAGGGGCTATCATTAACTAGATAGCCCCTTTTTCACCCTATACAAAATAATGGTTAATCGGCCTACCGACACCACCATAATGAACATCTACTTTTATGAAATTTTGCTTTTCTAAAAAGTCTAAGTATCTTCTTGCGGTTACTCTTGCAACTCCAATGGCTGCTGCAACGTCATCGGCAGAAGCACCTTCTTTGGAATCCTTCAAAAACTTCAACACTTTATTCAAGGTGGATCGGTTAAATCCTTTTGGTAATTCCATCGACATACGCACTTCATTATTAGTTGATTCTTCAACTTCACGATAAGGGTGAATCATTTCATCTAACTCTTCTTGGGTCACATCTTGAACACCTATAGACAATTGTTTAAAGTGATAATAATTTAGAAGCGTTTGTTGTATTCTTTCAAATGTGAAGGGCTTCATAATATAATCGTAAACACCTAGATGTAATATTTGTTGAATCGTTTGCATATCATTCGCGGCCGTTACTGTGATAACGTCTACTGGTAAATTATCTGTTCGTATTTGTCGAAGGGTTTGAAGACCGTCTTGTTCGGGCATAAAAATATCCATAATGACTAGATCCGGTTTTAATTCAACAATTTTTTTATACCCTAGTACCCCATTGCTACACATATCTATCACTTTAAATGCTTCAACCCGCTCAATAAATTGACGATTTACTTCCCTTACCATTGGATCATCTTCGACAAGCAAGACTTTAATCATCATGTCCCCTCCTCTCTATAATTCGAATGTGATTAAAAATGTGGTTCCTTTATTTTGTTCGCTAATTACTTCAATCGTTCCATTTCCTTTATTAACAATTTCATTTACTAAATATAGTCCGATTCCTCTATTTTCCTTTGCTTTTGTCGAAAAGCCATTTTCGAATATCTTTGCCTTCACTTCATCTGACATGCCTATTCCACTATCGCTTATCATAATCGCTAAAACGCCATCATTATCATCAATGGAAATCGTTAATTCTTTTTCTTCCTTATCTATAACGATTAATGAATCAAAAGCATTTTCAATTAAATTACCAAATAAGATAACAAAATCATGATGGTCAAGCTTTTCAGGAAATTTCGTAAACCGACTTTCTTTATCAATATTAACCGTGATCCCTAGTTCTTTTCCTCGGCTAATTTTACTTAATAATAAGCCAGAAATATTTTCATTATAAATTCGTTCATTTAAAAATTTTGTGACACTATCATGTTCTTCCTTCACTTGTGAAAGATATTCTAACGCTTGTTTTGTGTGTCCTAAATGTAGGAGACCAGCAATTGTATGCAGTTTATTTTTGTATTCATGCGTTTGAACTCGCAATGCTTGTACAAAGGCTTTGACACCGGTAAGTTCCTCTGCTAGTTGTTTAAAAGCCGTTAAATCTTTAAAAACAGCTACTGCTCCTACTTTTTTTCCATTTACTAATATTGGAACACGATTACTTAAAATACTATGATTGTTTACAAATAGCTCCTGATCCAATACTCGTTGACCAGAAAAAAAGATTTCTGGCAATCTTGTATCCGGAATGACGTCATAAATGTTTTTTCCTATATATAAGGAAGGATCATCCCCCACCCCTAAAATTTCACTAGCCATTTTGTTGAAAACTGTTATGTTTAAATCTTTATCCACCGCAATAATTCCATCATGCATCGCGTTAAAAGTTTCTGTTCGTTCTACGTACATTTTAGAGATTTCATGAGGCTCTAGTCCAAACATTTGTTTTTTAATATGACGACCTAATGTGTGAGCACCCCAAACACTAAATAATATTGATAGTAAAATCGTAATCAGAATTTCCTTTTGGTAATCTAAAAAGCTTTGTGTAAAGGAAGGTAACGTATATCCAACTAACGTAACGCCAATTTGCTCATTTGTTTCATTCATAATTGGTACAAATGCCCGAATTGTTATACCCCTTTCACCTTTACCTTTAGATATATAATAATGTTCAGCAAATGCAGCATCCATATCTGTAGAATTGCTTTTTTTTCCCATTTCATTTTGAGACGGATGAGATAGCTTGACACGATCCATATTCATAATAACGATATAATCCGCTTTATTAATATATCGAATATCTTCTACAATACTATTGATTCTTTTGGAGGCTGATTCGATCTCTTCGGTTTGTAATATGTGCAAGATTTCAGGAAGATTGGCCACCGTTCGAGCAACTAGCATCGCTTCTTGTCCAATATTTTCTTCTTGTTCTTTTAATACACTACCTATTACAAAGGTACCTGCAACTAGAAAAGAAAAGGCAATAATGAAAAACGTTAAAAACATTATTTTGCCATTCATTGAAAGCTTTCGTTTGTTCACTTTTCTCCTCCAAATAAAATGATTTAACCTGTTCGAATAAAGTTTTATAATGTATATAAAAATTATATAATTGCGGTGAAATTACATGAAATCTTTTTTAACTGGTTCTTTTATCACCATCATAATATTAATCGGATTGATTGGATACCGTCAAAATATTTTTTCATTAAATGATATGTCCTATGATGATGAACAAAAAGGACTTAATGATCAAATTACAATTCATTTTAGTCACGTAGTTGCAGAAAATACCCCAAAAGGAATGGCAGCTGAAAAATTCGCAGAGCTTGTGGAGGAAAAAAGTAATGGCCAGGTTATCGTTAAAATTTACCCAAATGGAATGCTGTACAATGATGAAACCGAACTAGAAGCTCTTCTAGAAAACGAAATCCAAATGATTGCACCGACTCTCTCTAAAGTGACGCGCTCCTTACCAAATTGGCAAGTCATGGATTTACCTTTTTTAATTGAAAATAATGACCAATTAAAAAAAGTACTAAACGGACCACTTAGTAAATCGTTACTAAGTGAGCTTGAATCTATGAATATTAAAGGATTAACGTTTTGGAGTAATGGCTTTAAACAGATTGCATCCACTTCTCCAATTATAAACGTAGAAGATTTTAACAAGAAACGTGTTCGTATGATGGTCAGTAATATTCTCAAACAACAATTTAACCTACTACAGGCAGTGCCCGTTGCAACGTCCTTTGGTGATGTTTATTATGATCTTCAAAATAATCATGTAGATGCTCAAGAAAATACAATTTCTAACATCTATTCCAAACAATTTCACACAATGGAAAACCATATCACTTTATCAAATCACGGCATTCTTTGCTATGCCGTCATGATTAATGACGACTTTTGGGATAGTTTAGATGAAAACAAGCAAAACATTATTATGGAATCATTAGAAGAGATGCAGGATTGGCAATTTGAGCAAGCAGAACAGATGAACGAGGATAACTTAAATCATTTAAAGCTTGATCCAAACGTTCATCTATATGAATTAGACGATTTTAGTAAAAAACAATGGCAAGATCAACTTCGACCAATTTATGACATCTACGAAAATCAAATTAATAACGATTATTTAAAAGAACTTTTACACGAACTTAATAAACAAACCTATTAATATTTTATGAACAAAATGAACAAAAAGAGGCTACCTAAAAAAATAAGGTGGTCTTTTTCATTTCCCTTTATTTTGTTCTATAACAAAATCTAACTTTTTTCTAACAGTAGTATAACAGCAAGAATATTGATTTAATAGCATTTGTGATGGTTTTCACATTTCATTGAACAAAATGAACGATAAAACCTTTAAAAACTAAACGGCATATTCAGAATATTATCAGTTATTATAGTTTTCAAGTGAAAGCGATAACATAGATTGCTTACATTACAAATAAGGAGGATGAGAGAATATGAAACTACTAAAAAACTTAACATTTCAAGTGATAGTTGCAATCATTTTAGGTATTATTGTAGGAGCTATTTGGCCAGAATTTGGGGCAAGCTTGAAAATATTAGCGGATTTATTTATTAAATTAATTAAAATGTTAATTGCTCCAATTATCTTCTTAACAGTTGTTATTGGTATTGGTGGCATGGGCGATATGAAAAAGGTTGGGAAAATCGGAGGTAAAGCATTACTTTACTTCGAAATTGTTTCTACAATCGCCCTAGCAATCGGTATCGGGGTAGCACTTTTAATCAATGCTGGTGATGGATTAGATACTTCCCATGCAGGAGATACGGATATTTCAAAATATACATCAGCTGCTACTGAAACAGATCATAGTATTGGTGCTTTCATTGCAAGTATTATTCCTGACAACTTTGTAGGTGCTTTAGCAAATGGACAACTATTACCTACATTATTCGCTGCTATTTTATTCGGTATGGCTGCAGCTGCTCTAGGTGAAAAATCTAGACCAGTCATTACATTCTTTGAACAAGTATCAGAAATTTTCTTCAAAATTGTTGGAATGGTCATGATTTTCTCGCCAATTGGTGCATTCGGTGCGATGGCATATACAATTGGTAATTTTGGATTAAAATCATTAGGTAACTTAGGTTTATTAATGGCTGCAGTATACCTTACAATGTTCTTATTTATCGTATTTATTTTAGGGTCAATTGCGAAATATTATGGTGTGAATATCTTCAAATTTATTGCTTATATTAAAGATGAAATTTTTATCGTAATTGGTACTTCTTCATCTGAGTCAGCTTTACCATCTTTAATGCGTAAATTAGAAAGATTCGGATGTTCAAAACAAACAGTAGGTCTAGTCGTACCAACTGGTTATTCCTTCAACCTTGATGGTACTGCGATTTATTTATCAATGGCTGCATTATTCATTGCACAAGCTTACGGTGTTGATTTAACTTGGATTCAAATTCTTACTCTTTTAGGAATTTTAATGATTACTTCTAAAGGTGCAGCAGGTGTAACAGGTTCTGGTTTCATTACGTTAGCCGCTACATTAGCCGCATTCCCAATGATTCCTGTTGAAGGGATTGCACTATTAATCGGTGTTGACCGCTTTATGTCAGAAGCGCGTGCTGTAACGAACTTAATCGGTAACGGTCTTGCAACAGTGGTTGTATCTAAATCAGAAAAAGAATTTGATGTGGCGCAATACGAATCATTAAAAGCAGAACGATCACATTAATATCCATAAAAAGCAACTTGTCAAAATTGGACAAGTTGCTTTTTATTATTTTTGACACTCGAATTTAAAGGAGGTTGTGATGATAAATCCACTTTTTTCAACAATGGCTTTTCCACCATCATTTTCACAACGTTCTACAAGCTGATCGATTTTCTTATCCGAAATAACTGAAAAGAGCACTGATAGACCAATCCCAATGACCATGATAACTAGCCCAATTACTATCCAAACCTTACCATTATTACCCAAATTAACACTTCCTTTTAAATAAATCGAAATGGCTCTGTATCAATTTCAGATTGCATAAATTGAACAGACAATTTCTCATTTCGACAAAGCTGATCCATTTTTTCTGCAACCCCTTTAATCATCACCTTTTCGACGTGATGCCCCGGGTCAACGATGTTTAGTCCAATACTTTGTGCATCTTGAGCCACATGGAAGTACATATCTCCAGTAACAAAAACATCTGCACCGGAACGCTTCGCTGCATGGATATATTTATTGCCATCCCCGCCAACTACTGCTACTTTTGAGACCTTTTTATTCATATCCCCAACAACACGCACGCACGGCACATTTAAAGCAGCTTTTACGTGCTCCGCGAACTCCACTAATGTCATTGGTTGTTTCAACTTACCAACACGACCTAAGCCCATTTCATTCGTTTCTACGGCTAACGTGTAGATATCATAAGCTGGCTCTTCATATGGATGAGCATTTAACATTGCTTTTAATACTTTATTTTTAATGGATTGTGGAAACACCACTTCAATTTTTTCTTCATCAGTTGTTTCCATTTCCCCAATATCACCGATGAATGGATCTGCACCTTCTAAAGCTCTAAAACGACCTTGTCCATTTGTTGAAAAGCTACATGAATCATAATTACCAATATGCCCTGCACCTGCTTTAGCAAGGGCTAAACGGACGTTTTTTGCATAGTCATCTGGTACAAAGACCGCTAACTTCATTAAATATTCATGATATGTCTTTTCTAATATTTCACGGTCTACAAGTTCCAAAGCGTCCGCTAATAAATCGTTCACGCCACCTTCAGCAACATCTAAGTTTGTATGGGCTGCATAGACTGCAATATCATTTTTAATTAGTTTTTCATATAATTTTCCAGCAGGTGTATCTGTCCGAAGATTCGATAATTTACGGAATATTGGTGGGTGGTGGGCAATAATTAATTGGCACCCTTTCTCAATCGCTTCGTCAGCCACTTCCTCGTTTACATCTAGAGTGACGAGTACTTTGGTTACTTCTTTATTTAAAGTACCAATTGCAAGCCCAATCGGATCATTTTCCATACACGCAATCTTTTTAGGTGACCAACTTTCAAAGAGCTGAATAATTTCATGTCCGTTAGCTGTTTTCATTCTGAATTGCCCCCTCTACTAATGCAATTAGATGTTGTAGCTCCTCTCGTTTAGCTGCAATTTCTTGAGTTACTTCTGCCTGTTCGATCGAAGTCAATACACGCCTCCAATTTTCAATTTCTCTTATCCATTTTTTTACGAACACTTCAGAACGTTCGTTTAGTAAATGTTGCCCTAACAATATTTGTTCTTCAGATAATGTCATGTCACCACGCTGTAATACGAGCACTTCATAAATTTTTTCATCTTCTTCTAATATGACTTCATCTAGGATAGCCCAGCCATTTTGCATCGCCCATTCCCGAATGACTTTTGCGTGAATATTTGGTTGTAAAATTAATCGCGTTACATTTTTTAAGCGATTTAAATCGTTCTCTAAAATGGAAACAATTAATGGCCCGCCCATCCCAGCGATTGTGATGGTATTTACATGATCACTTGGATCGATCGCCTTTAAACCATCCGCTAATCGTACTGTAATTTTTTCTTCTAAGCCCTCTAGTTTTACTTGTCGTACTGCTGATTCATAAGGACCCTTTACCACTTCTCCAGCTATTGCTTTTGTTGCAATATTATGATGGATTAAATAACAAGGTAAATAAGCATGGTCACTTCCTATATCTGCAACTACTGCCCCTGTAGGAACAAAGGATGCAACTGTTTCTAATCGCTTCGATAATTTTTGTGCGTTCATCATGTACCGCCTTTTTCTATATTCTTTCATTTTCTATTATATAAAAAAACAAATCCTTAGTCGCGATAAACAACTAAGGATTTGTGGGAAATTATTATTTTAATGAAGAAATATACTCAGCAATCGCTTCTGCTTCTGCTCCAGTTTTTAATCCTGGTGTCATTGGAGTACCTTCAATACCGTTTGTTAATACGTCAACGATATGTTCAGCATCTAAACCAGCAATTTTTGGTCCCATACCTCCAGTTAAATCACCACCGTGACAACCGATACAAGAGCTTACTAAAGCTTCACCATCTGCTGCACCAGCTGTTTCGCCACCTTCTTCAGTAGCTCCTTCACCGTGTTCTGCAGCGATTTCTTCTTGGTTTCCTACACCTTCTAATGACATGAAGAAGATAAGTCCGATACCGAATGCCATAATTAGAATATAAGGAATGATTGGATTGTTTTTCATAGGTTACCCTCCCTTTTAGTTTCATTTTTCTACATCTATTAATATAGAATCTAGTCAACAATCATTATTGTACTGCATTATTTGAAAAACGAAAAGACCTAAAGCATAACTTTTACATGGTTTGACACAAAATCGACAATTATAAGTCAATCTTGTAATATTTGCCTCGCGATTACCAGCTTTTGCACTTCAGAAGTACCTTCTCCGATTTCCAACAACTTTGCGTCCCTTAAATATCTTTCCACTTCATACTCTTTCATATACCCATAACCGCCATGAATTTGAATTGCCTCATCCGCAACTTCCATAGCAATTTCAGATGCGTACAATTTTGCCATCGATGCTTCTTTACTAAATGGTCTTCCTTGATCTTTTAACCAGGACGCTTTATAAACCATATTTCGAGCTAGTTCAATTTTAAGAGCCATTTCAGCTAGTTTGAACTGTGTTGATTGGAACTCAGATAATGTTTTACCGAATTGTTTTCTTTGTTTTGAATAAGCAATTGCTTTTTCGTAGGCAGCTTGGGCAATTCCAACAGCCATTGCAGCAATCCCAATTCTACCCCCATCAAGAGTAATTAGAAATTGCTTTAAACCATGTCCGCGCTTCCCTAAAAGATTATCTTTTGGTACTTTTACATTTTCTAAAATTAATTCTGTCGTATTAGATGCACTAAGACCCATTTTTTCGTATTCACTTTTTATTGTGAATCCTTCTGCATCCGTTGGGACAATAATAGCGCTTATTTCTTTCTTTCCATCGCTTTTTCCAGTGATTGCAGTTAAGGCGACATGTTTTGCAAAGCTAGCATTTGTAATAAATACTTTTGAGCCGTTTATCAGAAAATAGTCCTTTGTCAGTTCCGCCTTCGTTTCTGTCCCACCAGCATCCGATCCTGCATTTGGCTCTGTTAATCCGAATGCACCAAAAGAATCCCCTGTACATATTGGGACTAAATACTTTTGCTTTTGCTCTTTCGTTCCAAATAACGCTAATGGTGCTCCACCTAAAGAAATATGGGCTGAATAAGTAATGCCCGTCGATGCACATGCTCGACTTAATTGTTCCGTCACAATAGCAAAACTTATGGTATCGGCACCGGCTCCACCGTACTCTTCGGGGAACGGTAATCCCATAATACCCATTTCAGAAAGTTGTTTAAACACTTCTACAGGAAATGTTTTGGTCCGATCTCTTTCAATTGCGCCTGGAGCAACAATTTCATCAGCAAATTCGCGAATCATTTTATAAAGCATGGTTTGTTCTTCCGTTAAATCAAAGTTCATTAGGTCACCCCTATGTCGGAAATTTTTCAACGTCATAATAGATATATTCCTTCGAATGTTGAAAAATTAGTTAACATGAAATATAGTGACCTCATTTACAGATTGGAAAGATTAGAATTATGTCCAAATAATAATTTGATAACCAATTAAAATGACGAGACCAATGACACCAGATATTGTAAAGTACATGAGTTTTATTTTCAGCCCTGTAATTAACCACATTAGACAATTGGCAATTAATAATGAATATAAAACGAGCAAATTATCTGCAAAATAAGTTAGGCTTACTTTTACCGATAGCCCAAAGATAAGCAATGCAGATAGAACTTGTAGGATTGGTGCTAATAGTGCATTCTTTTTGGCGATGATAAATGCTCCTACCGTTAATGCACAAGCAACCACGCCTGTAATAAGAGCCATGATCCAAACGGCTTCCGTCATAAGAAATAATAATACAATTAAAACAACCGCAACAAGTGATAACGAAGTAATTAAAAGGATGTTATTCCGTTTTTCTTTTGCTTTAACTGCTTTTTTATGACTAATTTCTTCTTCACTTTCGATTTCATTGCCTTCCGAATAGAGTGTCATTAAAAAGTCACAGTATTGTTCTGGTAACAATTTATTTTGTTTCCAAAAAAGGATTTCATTCAAAATAATTTTTTTCCGAGGATTTTGCATTCGCTTTTCTCCAAAAATGTTTAATTATGTATGTATTTATTTTATCTTAAACTATACTTCAACACATGCATAGAAAGTAATAGACCAAATGATTTTCAATGAAAAGAATTATGACAAATTACATAATAAAAAGACATCCCTTCATACGAAGAGACGCCTCTAGTTATTTATTCTAAGAAATCTTTTAGTCGTTTACTTCTAGATGGATGGCGAAGTTTACGTAATGCTTTTGCTTCAATTTGACGTATACGCTCACGTGTTACACCAAATACTTTTCCAACCTCTTCTAAAGTACGTGTACGACCATCATCTAAACCGAAGCGTAGACGAAGTACATTTTCTTCTCTGTCCGTTAACGTATCTAAAACATCTTCAAGTTGCTCTTTTAATAATTCATATGCAGCATGATCAGATGGTGATTGTGCTTCATGGTCCTCTATAAAATCGCCTAAATGCGAATCATCCTCTTCACCAATTGGCGTTTCTAGTGACACAGGCTCTTGCGCAATCTTTAAGATTTCACGGACTTTTTCAGGCGTTAAATCCATTTCTTCTCCAATTTCCTCAGGAGATGGTTCACGCCCAAGATCTTGTAATAATTGACGTTGAACACGAATTAATTTATTGATTGTTTCAACCATATGCACTGGGATACGAATTGTACGCGCTTGGTCTGCAATAGCACGTGTAATTGCTTGACGAATCCACCAAGTTGCATAAGTCGAAAATTTAAATCCTTTGCGGTAATCAAATTTTTCAACGGCTTTAATTAGACCCATATTACCTTCTTGGATTAAATCTAAAAATAACATCCCACGACCAACATAGCGTTTTGCAATGGAAACAACTAAACGCAGGTTTGCCTCAGCAAGACGTTTACGCGCTTCTTCATCACCTTGTTCGATTCGTTCTGCCAGATTAATTTCTTCTTCTGCAGTTAATAAATCTACACGACCAATTTCCTTTAAATACATACGTACTGGGTCATTGATTTTTACACCAGGAGGAACACTTAAGTCATTTAAATCAAATGCTTCTTCATTTTCTTCTTGTTTTGCAAGCACTTCATCTTCAAACTCTTCTTTACCCTCTACTTGAATACCAAAACTTTTTTCAATATCTTCTGCAAAATGAAAGATTTCCTCATTTTCCAATTCATATGGTGTGAGTTTATTTGAAATTTCCGTCATTGAAATTTCATTATCTTTTTTTGCCTTTTCTTGAAGAATTGTTTTTACTTCATCAACTGTAAGGCCATTTACTACTTCTTTTGATTGTTCTGACTTGTCCGCCATAAACCTTCCTCCTTAAACAAACGAATCGGTTAAATCGCCGATAATGATTTCCTTAATTGAATAATCTGTTGTACCATCTCAAGAGCGCGTTTATGCTCATGCATTTTTTCAGCTTCTTGTGAATCATGCTGCAATTTTTTAATTTGTTCTTCTATCCGATGCTTTTTTAAATGCCTTAGACAATCGGCAATTTCAGCTTGAGCATGGTCTGGGTCGCGATCAACTAGGGCTGCTTCCATTACAAGTTTTCTTAAAGCAGGGTCATCGATCATTTCTAAAAACCTTTGATAATCGGCCGTTTGATGTTCTTCATAAAAACCAATTAATCGTACAAATACAGCCCTATATTCATCCCGTGCGAACGGTTGAGTATCTTCACTTTTTAAAATTGTTGTGACAATTTCAAGGTCAAATAGCATATGTGATAACAGTAATCGTTCTGCTCTATCAGTTGCAGTTAGAGTTTTTGGTTGGTGTAATTCAATAGTTAAAGGTTGATTTCTTTGTTCAGTACGTTTAAAATTCTTTGCATTATTTCCATCTAATTTTCTAAACTGTGCATAAATTGCTTCTTCAGAAATATTGGTTTCATTCGAAAGTTGTTTTATATATAAATCACGTTCTATTGGAGACGAACGGCCAACGAGTTGTTCAAGTACTTCCTGAATGTATTGCAAAACATCATTTTCAAATTGGAAGTTTTTATTTCTTCTTGCATACATCATCATAAAAGCAATGTATGCGTGAGGCTTCTCTAAAATTTGCTTTATAAAGGACTCTGCGTTATATTTTCGAATATATTCATCAGGGTCTAATTTTTCTGGTAAAACTGCAATGTCGACTTTTAATGATTCAGCATATAACATTTCTGCAGCTCGCTTTGCTGCATCCCAACCCGCATTATCACCGTCATAACAAATAATAATTTGCTCACTTAAGCGCTTTAACTTTGTGATATGTTGCTGAGTTAAAGATGTACCCATAGTAGCTACAGCATTGTATACACCTGCTTGGTTTGCTGCGAGAACATCCATAAATCCTTCCATCAATATAACTTGACGTTGTTTTCGGATGGAAGTTCTTGCTTTATCCAAATTAAAAAGAATTTGACTTTTGTGAAAAATCGGTGACTCTGGACTATTTAAATACTTCGCTTCATCACGAGAATCAATTATTCGACCTGAAAAGGCAATTACTTTACCATTTTCATCTCGAATTGGAAACATCACTCGTCCTCTAAAGCGATCAAAGTAAGTATGGTCACTTTCCTTATGGATGATGAGTCCGCATTCAGCCATTTCTTCTAATGTAAAGCCTTTTCTTTTTAACAAAACTGACAATGTGTCCCAAGCTGGTAAAGACCAACCTATACCATTCGTTTCGATATGGTCCTTTGTAAATCCTCTTTTTAGAAGATAATTTAACGCTTGTTCACCATCTTCCGTATTCATCAACAAATGATGATAAAATTCCGCAGCAAATTCATGGGCTTCAATCATTTTTTCTTCTTTTTTTGAATAGCTTTGCGAACTGTTGTTTATACTATCATTTTGTATATCAAGATGAATGCCAATGCGTTCTCCTAATTTGGCAACTGCATTGGGAAATGGAATATTTTCCATATCCATGACAAAAGTAATGGCATTACCACCAGCGCTACAACCAAAGCAATGAAAGATCTGCTTATCTTGTGAAACTGAAAAGGATGGTGTATTTTCACCGTGAAATGGGCATAATCCAAACCAGTTACGTCCTTTTTTAGTAAGTTGCATGTAATCACTAATCACATCTACTATATCTACTTGAGAACGTATTTGCTCAATCATTTCTTCAGGTATTTTCCCGTTCACTTTATCACCAACTTCAGTTGCTTTATTGCTTATTACATAATTCGAGATAAATTTTATAATTCCTCTATTTTACGACAAAAAAAGTTCTTTTATCCTCGTCATCTCATAGTTATATTTTTACCACAATTTTTTCATTATAAAACAATATAAGCAAATTTTCCACTTTTTTTATAAAAAAATAAAAAAATATACCATAATGAGAATATCTTACTATTTTTCAGCATAAAAAAACCGTCTCTACTTCTTTATAGAGATGGCATTTTTAAAACTTTGCCTAAACGCAGTTACTGCTCTAACTACATATCAGCTTAGATTGTCAAAAAAAGGATCATTTTGCTACCAAAATTTGAGCAATCTATTCTTTACTTATTTTGTTCAATACGTTCTATTATATCATTCGCCGTTTCTTCAACTGCTCGATTTGTCACATCTATTACAGTACACCCAATTCGATGAACGACTTTATAAAAATGCGCGATTTCTTGCTCGATACGCTCATGCTTTGCATAAATTGCGTCATCATTTAAGCCTAGAGCGATTAATCTTTCTTTTCGAATCATATTCAGTTTCTCAGGGGATATGACTAAGCCAAAACATTTTTTAGGATCGACAAGAAACAGTTCTTCTGGTGGGTTAATCTCCGGTACAAGTGGTACATTTGCAACTTTATATCTTTTGTGGGCTAAATATTGCGAAAGTGGTGTTTTAGATGTTCTAGACACACCTACTAAAATAACATCAGCTAATAATAAGCCTCTTGGATCGCGTCCATCATCGTATTTCACTGCAAATTCCACTGCTTCGATTTTTTTAAAATAATCTTCATCCAATTTATGAACAAGCCCTGCTTCTTCAAGTGGCTTCTCGTTAATCTTTTTTTGGAAGACTTGAATCATTGGCCCTAATAAATCGATGGAAGGAATGTTTTCCTTTAGACAACATTCTTCAAGCTTTTTCCTCATTTTTTCTTCTGCTAAAGTAAATACAATCAATGCGTCTTGAGCTTTAGCTATTTCAACAATATTGCTTATATGATCATCACTATCAATATGTGGAAACCTTCGAATAATCGTGTTTTCGAAATTAGGTCTAAACTGGGCAACAACAGCTTTTACCACCTGTTCTCCCGTCTCACCTACTGAATCTGAGACAACAAATACTTTTAAACTTTTCAAATTAGCACTCCTTATAAATCATGCGTTTCTGCTAAAGAAATAAATGCTCTTGTAATATTTGTTTTCGTAAGACGTCCAACAATTTCAATACCTTTATCTGTCTCATGGATGACTGGCAATGAGTCAACCTGTCTTTCAATTAATTTTTTTGCAGCTACGATTAAAGAATCAGTTTTTTTACAATATACAATATTAGGCATTCTAGTCATGATGATGTGTACAGGTATTGTATTCAAATCTTGAGATCCAATACTTGTTCGTAATAAATCTTTTCTAGATAAAACCCCTTGTAAATTTGAATTTTCATCTACTACAAACAGTGTACCTACATCTTCTAAAAACATATGTACAATTGCATCATACACAGTCATATTTTCAGAAACTACAACAGGTAGAGACTGAAAATCTTTCACTTTTAAGTTCATCATAGACTCTGTAACTGATGTCATCGTCTTTTTGCCAGAGTAAAAATAGCCAACACGAGGCCTTGCATCTAAAAAGCCTGCCATCGTTAATATTGCTAAATCTGGTCGTAGAGTAGCCCGAGTCAAATTAAGACGTTCTGCAATTTGCTCTCCAGTTATAGGTCCATTCTCTTTGACGATTTGCAGAATCGTGTCCTGACGTTTATTGAGTTCTATTGGACTCACCCGCTTCAAATAATGTTATACTGATTACTTAATTATTATATACTATTTTGCTCATGAATGCGAAAAAATTTACCCTATGCTACAATATTGACACAGATACAACCTTCACATAAAATAGCATATAGAAATTAATAATAGGCAATGACAGGATAAATAAGTACCTTTTCAACAAAAGCGAGTAGGAATGGTGAAAGCCTACACAGAAAAGCGAAACGGCACCCTGGAGCCATTTTTCATAAAAGAGGTTTAAAACTGTTTGTATTTAATTTGCATTCAGATAAACGCTTTTCAGTATTCAAAACTGATTGAAAGCGTTTGTCAATCAAGGAACGAGAAGCAGCACAACCGGAGCGAACATTATGTGTTCGTGAGGATTGGGATGATTCGAGTGACGCAGAGTGCGAGCGCTTGCCAACAGTTTTGACAAGCGGGGTGGAACCGCGGGTGTTAACTACGCACTCGTCCCCGGGCATTATAAAGCCCGGAGACGGGTGCTTTTATATTTTCAAAATAATGGAGGTAATAAAAATGACTCAAAAATCTATGGAAACAATTGTTAGCTTAGCAAAACATCGTGGTTTCGTCTTCCCAGGCTCTGAAATCTACGGTGGTCTTGCAAATACGTGGGATTATGGCCCATTAGGTGTGGAATTAAAAAACAACGTCAAAAAAGCATGGTGGCAAAAATTCGTTCAAGAATCAGAATACAATGTAGGTCTTGACGCAGCCATTTTAATGAACCCTCGTACTTGGGTTGCTTCTGGTCACGTTGGCAACTTCAACGACCCAATGATTGATTGTAAATCTTGTAAAGCTCGTCACCGCGCAGATAAACTAATTGAAGAAGCGTCATTAGAGAAAACAGGCAAAGAAATTATTGTCGATGGCATGAGCTTTGATCAAATGAAAGCAAAAATGGAAGAATTAGAAGTAACTTGTCCTGAATGTGGCAAAAACGATTTTACAGATATTCGCCAATTCAACTTAATGTTTAAAACATTCCAAGGTGTGACAGAGAGTTCATCAAATGAAATCTTCCTACGTCCTGAAACGGCACAAGGGATTTTCGTTAACTTCAAAAACGTTCAACGTTCTATGCGCAAACGTACGCCATTTGGTATTGCACAAGTTGGTAAATCGTTCCGTAACGAAATTACACCTGGGAACTTTACTTTCCGTACGCGTGAATTCGAACAAATGGAACTTGAATTCTTCTGTAAGCCCGGTGAAGATCTACAGTGGCAAGAATACTGGAAAAACTTCTGTAAAAACTGGTTATTAAACTTAGGCATGAAAGAAGATAGCATGCGTTTACGTGATCATGAGGAAGATGAGCTATCCCACTATTCAAATGCAACAACGGATATTGAATTCCGCTTCCCATTTGGCTGGGGCGAATTATGGGGTATTGCTGACCGCACAGATTATGATTTAAAACAACATATGGAACACTCTGGAGAAGATTTCACTTACATCGATCCAATTACAAACGAGCGTTACGTACCATATTGTATCGAACCATCATTAGGAGCAGACCGCGTAACGTTAGCATTTTTATGTGACGCTTACGATGAGGAAGAATTAGAAGGCGGCGATTCACGTACAGTACTTCGCTTCCACCCTGCCCTTGCACCATTTAAAGCAGCAGTTCTACCATTATCTAAAAAATTGGGTGATGAAGCAGCAAATGTATGGGCTGAATTACGCAAATCATTCCCAGTAGATTATGACGAATCACAATCAATCGGAAAACGCTACCGTCGCCAAGACGAAATCGGTACACCATTCTGTATCACATACGACTTTGACTCAAAAGAAGACGGTCAAGTAACAGTACGCCACCGCGATTCGATGGAGCAAACTCGCATGCCTATTACAGAAGTTAAAGCCTATATCGAAAAACACTTACAATTCTAGTGTGATTATGAGCTTATTTCGCTAAAGCGAGATAAGCTCTTTTTTAGATGCATTCGGATTTGCGACGAGGATTATGTTACTTTGCAATATAACCGCAGGAGCACATTTAATTGGATGCATGCCGATTACAGAAGTTAAGGCCTATATCGAAAAGCATTTACAATTTTAGTATGAATATGAGCTTATTTCACACAAGCGAGATAAGCTTTTTTAGATTTTGAAAAGTCGCACGTATTTTCGCTAAAATCGCACGTAAAGTCTTCAAACCCGCACGTAATTCAGCCAAAGTCACACATAAAAATTACCCTTTTCCCAATATTGTTCATTTTGGTCATTTTGTTCGTGATTTGTTAGAATATTTCAATTATAATGAAAATAAAAAGGGGTGATACGGATGTTCATACAGGCTTTTTTTAAACAAGATAAGCAGTCACAATCTGTAGAAATTACATACGCTGAAAAGTTTTTAGAAATTACACGTACTCTACTTTATAAGGAATTACCCGACCATCAAACGCAACATCATATCTTATTAACAGCTAATAGAAACATTGAACATATGAATGAACAATTAACCACTCATCGAAAGCAAATTCAACCTGAATATAAACTCGGACAATATCATCAACAAATCTACGATGAATTACGAAAACGCATTAGCGACTTACAAACATTAATTGATGGCTATATGGAGTTGAACATCGATTTACAACAAATGAACCACCGTCTTCATTTCCACCACAACGCGATTGATTATTTATACAACAATTATTTCTTAACAAAAGAAAAAGCTTTCGATGAACAATCGGAAATCTTGTTCTGGAAAGCTCTTAAAGAGGATGTATTAGAAATAATAAGAAAAGTACTTTAACCTTATTCTTCATTTTGTTTACGGATAAGTAATGGCGTTCGTTCTAACTGTTCGATAAAAGTGCGAGATTTAAGACGAATGCCTGTTTGTTCCTCATAAATCGTCGTTACAATTTTTTTAATAAATTGTTTCGTCTCACGCTTTAGCTCTAATTTTCCCACTTGGTCAATTGGAACAGAATAAAACATCCGAATTAACTTTAATTGCTTTGGGGAAAGTCGAATAATATATGGATCTACATGAAAACAACGATGACATATAAACCCACCTTGAGTAAACGAAAAGGCAAACTCACCTTCTACCTGCCCACATGCAGCACATTTATGCAATATCGGTTGCACCCCAGCAAACGGGAGCATTTTCCAATCAACAAATAGAACAATTGCTTCTGGATCGTACTCTTCCTCTAATGCGTTCATCGCCTGCAATAGTACTTCAAATGCAAAGGGTTGTGGTCCACCTTCTTCAACTAATCGATCTACAAGTTCTACCATATAACTAGCATAAGCAGTCGTTAGAATATCTGTTTGAATATGGCGCATCGAGCTAATATGTTCCCCTTGCTGAAGGGTTCCCATACCAGAAGATCTTTGCACAATAAACATGCCATGCATAAATGTTTGTGTCACACCTGCTAAACGACTAGTTGGTTTCTTTGCCCCACGCGCCATAACAGCCACTTTGCCCGCTTCTCTTGTTAGTAATGTAACAATCTTATTGGATTCCCCGTATGCACGAGATTTTAATACAATGCCTTCCCATTTATTTAACATTCGTAGGCACTTCCTTCTATTGTTCTATCTTCTATTATACATAAAAAAGAACACTTACCTCATCGTAAGCATTCTTTCTTTTCTATTAGTATTCGTCTTCTCGATACCCAAAGTCGCGTAAATGAGCGGATTTATTACGCCAATCTTTTTGTACTTTCACCCATAATTCAAGGTAAATTTTTGAGCCGAGAAGCATTTCAATATCTTTTCTTGCTTGAATCCCAACTTCTTTTAACAAGGCACCGCGTTTTCCGATGACAATCCCCTTTTGTGAATCACGTTCCACCATAATCGTCGCTTGAACACGGATCTTATTTTCATTTTCTTCATCACGTTTAATTTTATCAATGACTACCGCGATGGAATGCGGAATTTCTTCGCGCGTTAAATGAAGCACTTTTTCACGAATCATTTCTGAAATAATAAAACGTTCTGGGTGATCTGTTACTTGATCTGCAGGGTAATATTGTGGACCTGCTGGTAAGTAGTTTTCAATTGTCTGTAATAAACTGTCTACATTGTTCCCTTGAAGCGCAGAAATTGGAACTATTTCAGCAAAAGGAAATTTTGATTTATACGATTCGATAATTCCAATTAGTTCATCTGGATGAATTTGGTCGATTTTATTAATTACGAGAAATACTGGTGTTTTCGTTCCTTCTAGTAATTCAAGAATAAACTCATCACCCTTACCGATCGCCTGTTCCGCATTCACCATGAACATAATAATGTCCACTTCTTTTAACGTATTTTTCGAAACCTTGATCATAAATTCGCCAAGTTTATGCTTCGGCTTATGAATTCCTGGTGTATCGATAAAAATGAGTTGCGATTGATCACGCGTTAAAACACCTTGAATTTTGTTTCGCGTTGTTTGTGGTTTGTCGGACATGATGGCAATTTTTTGACCAATCACTCGATTCAGAAACGTTGACTTTCCTACATTAGGTCGTCCGATAATTGAAATAAATCCTGATTTAAAGCTTGTGTTTTCTTGCATTAATTTAAATCCTCCGGTGAAAAGGCACCTGGTAAAAGCTCGCCCACTGTCGTTAGTTTTGTATCGCCTTTTAAATTTGTTAAATATACTGGCATATCTTTTGCGCAAAACTCAGAAATTACTTGTCTACAAGCACCACACGGCGAACAAGGTCCTTGTGTATCCCCAACGACCGCTAATGCTTTAAACTTTTTAACTCCTTCTGATACAGCTTTAAAAATGGCTGTACGTTCTGCACAATTCGCTAATCCATAGCTAGAGTTTTCAATGTTACAACCTTGATAAATTGTTCCATCTTCTGCTAAAAGCGCTGCACCTACTTTAAATTTCGAATAAGGTACGTATGCATTTTCTCGAGCAATTTTTGATTGTTCAATTAAATTGTTCATATCGATTGTCATATCTATCCGACTCCTTTTAATCCTTTATTAGAAATTTGAATTTTCTAAACTGCAAACAGGGGCTAGCTGCGAACGCCAGCTCCTCTAAACTTGCGAAAACCCCTTCGAGGACAAAAAGCGTCCTCTTGTGGTTTCCTCCAGTTGTTGTCGGAGCTAAACGGGCGTTCTCCGCTTTTCTTATTTATAACCATTTTGGTATAAAAATGAGTAATCCGATTATAACACTTGATATGGCAAAAACAAGTACCGCACCTGCTGCTACGTCTTTTGCTTGTTTTGCAAATGGATGAAAAGTTGGTGATGCTAAATTGACGACACTTTCAATAGCAGTATTCACCATTTCAGTGCCGATCACTAAAGAAATGGCAACAATTATAAATAGCCATTCGATCGTACTTAAGCCCGTTAAAAAACCAACAAATACGACAATGATTGCACTTATAATATGAATGCGCATATTCTGTTCTTTTAATGCTGTAAAGATGCCATAAAATGCATATCCAAAAGATTTGATGAGCTTAGGAAAGTCCACTTGGATCACGACCTAAGCCAAACGAAGATAAAATTTCATCCTGTTTGCCAAACATAACTTTTTCGTCTTCTTCTGTCATATGGTCGTAGCCTAAAAGATGTAAAAAACCATGAACAGCTAAAAATCCTAGCTCTCTTTCAAAAGAATGCCCATATTCGGCAGCTTGCTCTTTTGTACGGTCTGTTGAGATAATAATATCGCCTAAAATTCTCGGAATACCTTCTCCAATAATCTCTACTTCCCCTTCCCCCATTTCCTCTAGTGCAAAGGAAATAACGTCTGTAGGTTGGTCTTTATCGCGATATTCACGATTAATTTCATGAATTGCCTCATTTGTGACGAAAGTAATTGAGACCTCACTTCCGTCTTCAATATTTAACTTATTTGCTGCATGCTGAAGTAATTTTTCAACAAGTTCCGTATGTTCTTGTTTTACTTCATTTGTTTCATCTAGAAAGTCAATATTCAGCATGATTTCCTCCTTATTCATCTTTCGGGTATTCAATCCGTGAATGGAAAATACCATTTAATGTTTCACAAAGAACCACTTCAATTTTCTTTAATTCTTTAATGGAAACATCACATTCATCAAATTGATTTTCTTGAACACGACCTTGTATAATCGAATACACAAGTTTTTGAATTTTTTCTGCATTCGGTTGTTTCATAGAACGTACTGCCGCTTCTACACTGTCAGCGATACTAATCACTGCAGCTTCTTTTGTTTGTGGTTTTGGTCCAGGATACATAAATGCCTTTTCTTCAATGTCTTTACCTTCTTCTTTTGCCTTATGTAAAAAGAACTTTAACGTACTTGTTCCATGATGTTGTAATGCAATATCAATAATTTCCTTAGGCATTTTATAACTTTCTAACAATTTCGCTCCATCTGTCGTATGGGCAATGATGATTTCGGCACTTCTCTCAGGGGGCAAGGAATCATGTGGGTTAATACCAGACATTTGATTTTCAATGAAAAATGCCGGGCGCTTTGTCTTCCCTAAATCATGATAATAACATCCTACCCGCGCTAGCAATCCATCTGCCCCAATTGCTTCACATGCCGCTTCAGCTAAGTTAGCAACCATGACACTATGGTGATAAGTTCCTGGTGTTTCAGTTAATAGTTTTTTCAATAAAGGATGATTTGGGTTAGACAGTTCAATTAATTTCATTGTCGACAAGATTCCAAAAGCTGATTCAAAGAATGGTAATAATCCCATTGTTAATGCCCCAGAAACTATACCGGAAGTAATACCCGCAACACCATAAAATAGTTGCTCAGACAATCCGTAATCCGACTGTGACATTAATAAATAAAATCCTATAAAAGCTATGTTTACGATTGATACAACACCACAAGCCTTCAATAAATGGGATCGTTTTTCAATACTTCGCATAAAGAAAATACTTGCTAAACCACCAAAAATTATATATAGTGCAATATCCATTTGTAAAACGGCCGCGTATCCTTCATGGAACATCACACCTGCAGAAGCAGCAGTTAAGACGGTAACTAAAGTGGCTGCTCTTTCATTTGCTAATAATCGGACAAGCATTGTTGCTAATGCTGTTGGATATAAAAATGCGATCGTTACATCAAACTGATCCGTTAATTGCCCTAACAATTTCATTAAAATAATGGACATAGCATAAACGATGACAGTCACAAGTACAGCATTCCGTTTTTTCGTTAATTCCATTTTAGAACGAATAAATAAAATATAAAGGAAGGACATTTGTAATAGAACAAAAATCGCTAACCCGACAACTGGTTTTATCGTTGCTTGGTTATTTAATAATCCCAATAATTCAAGTTGTCTATAGACTTCCCGATTAATTAATTCTCCTTCTTGTACAATGATCTGTCCTTGTAATATACGAGTAGGCTCTACTTCTTCACGTGCTTTATGAATTAATTCTTTTGTTTTCGTTTCATCTAATGTTTCCGTTTCGATAATCGCAGCACGTCCAATGACAATTACTGCATTTAATATCTCTACATCCAAGTTAGGCGCTTGTCGAATTTTTGTTTCAATTTCATTTCTTTTCAAATTTATTTCTTCGATTCGAATCGCATCGCTTAAAGTCGTTTCCACTAAATCCGAAACTATTTTCATCGCATTATGTATGGAAGCATCAGATACTGTCATTAGAGATTGCAGTTGGCTATTTGTAAAGATAAGCTGTGACTGACTATCTGTAATTTCCTTTAGCTTATTTCGTAGTTGTGTAATTTGATTGTCAATGGAAGCCTCGGCATCTTTTCCTTTTACTTCCGTCCGTACATCCGACACGATATCAAATAATGAATTTACCAATGCTACTCTATGTTTTGCCGTTTCTTCGTTATACACATAAACGGGTTCAATGCTTTCTTCAGCATGATCTCGCTCTTGTTCTGTTTTCACAGTGTCTTCTACCGTCTTTACAGCACGAATCGTTTCAGGTGCTAATTGAAAAGCTTGGATATCATATGTTGTACCCCGAACATTCCCAAGCATTAATAGAAATTGGAGCAATCCAGTAAAAATTAATACGATTATTAATAAAGTTCGAAAACTAATCATTTCCATAATTTTTTTATAGTGCTTACCCATTACGCACCCCCAAAAATTTCTATATATATTAGTTTACCAATTTATTAGTATAATTTCATGGAATGTTATTTAAATTATAAGAAATCAAGTGAATATTTGTCGAATCATAGGAATATAAAAAAATATTACCAATTAACCTAAATAGCATTTATCTACTGACATACACAAAACAACTTCAACTAATTATCTATGGAAAAATGAAAAGTTCACTTTATGTTTTCCCCATAGAAATAGAAAAATGCGTACGAGTGTTAATTTCGCACACATTTTCCCAAATTTAATATCGATTTTACAATTCTTGATCTGTATATGCTTGAATAATTTTTGCTACAAGTGGGTGACGTACTACATCACCAGCCTCCAATATTTGGAAATTAATATCTTTTACATATTTTAATGTTCGTTCTGCAACAATTAATCCTGATTCCGTATTTTTTGGTAAGTCAATTTGCGATTTATCACCTGTAATCACCATTTTTGAACCAAAGCCTAAGCGAGTTAGGAACATTTTCATCTGAGCATGAGTTGTATTTTGCGCTTCGTCTAATATAACAAATGCATCATCCAGGGTACGTCCACGCATGTATGCTAAAGGTGCAATTTCAATCGTACCACGTTCAATTAAACGTTGCGTTTGCTCAGGACCATAAATATCATGTAATGCATCATAAAGTGGTCTTAAGTACGGATCAACCTTTTCTTTTAAATCACCTGGTAAAAATCCAAGTGATTCCCCTGCTTCAACAGCTGGTCGTGTTAAAACAATACGTTTTACATGACCATTTTTTAATGCTTGTGTCGCCAATACAACAGCTAAATACGTTTTCCCTGTACCAGCTGGCCCGATCCCAAACACTAGGTCATTATGACGAATCGCTTTTATGTATTCGCGTTGACCTATTGTTTTCGCTCGAATTGGCTTTCCTTTATAATTTCGTGCAATTTCCTCTTCATATAATTCCGCAAAGTATTCAATTGTCCCTTTATTCACCATTTCTATTGCTGTCGATACATCACGCGAATCAATATTAATCCCTTTTCGAATTACTTTAAGTAATGCCTGTAAAAGGCTTGTAACTTGTTCCTTTTGTTTGTCTTCCCCTGTAATTTGAATCACTTCGCCACGCGTTATTATACGTACCTGGAATGTCTCTTCAATCAGTTTTAAATTTGCATCACTCATTCCAAGCAACATAACTGCTTCGTTTGGATTTTCAACTTGTAATTCTGATAATTGTTCTGACATAATCAATCTCCTTGGACAATAGGGTAGTTTTTTGCAATATTTTCATTTACCAAAAATAGGACTTTCCCTTTAACTTTATCATCATCGAATGTAACGTGCAAAATGTTTTCCTTTTTTATAATTGTTTTTGGTGGTAAAGATTTTAATATTTTTTCGTGCAATAGAGGCAAAATGAATGATTCTAGTTGTTCTTCGGAAATCTCTTGTGTTACCGTGATGTACTTTTGAGTCTTTTTGATTTCGATAAATCTTGAAAGCCACTTTGGTAAATCGACTTTTTGAAACGATTTTCCTTGCTCCTTTTCATTATTTATTTTGAAATCAAATATCCACTCTCGATTACTAGCTGAAATATATTTTACTTTTCTTGGAATCTCAAAATCTGTTTCCAGCCAGTAGTCTGCATAAACTGCTCCAGCAGCACCAATCACGATTGATTTATCACCAACCGTTATGACACCAGATACGAGTGTATCCCCTGTATAAACAGTGGTGTTAGGTAATACACGACGTTCCCCACTTGCGATTTCAAAATGTGAAACAACTCCACTTTTTGAAGCGACTAAATGGTTTTTCCCTTTTGGTTTATTTTCTTTCGTATCTGTAAGCGGCGCAAGTTGGGGCACAATGGTCATGCTACTACCTGTTTTTATTATATGCACCCATGACAAGTCTCTTAACTGCTCCATAATCGTTTGTCGTATTTCAAAGTCCGATTTTACTTGTCCTTTTAATGTTGGATGGTCAAATGCTAATTTTTCATTGATTACCTTTTCTACAGCGACTCGTAATTCAGGTGTCTCGGCCTCCACATTTACTTTCCAAATAAATTGCGAACCAACAATTGGAATTAAAATTAAAAAGAGCAAGCCTAAAGCTGTCCAACTATTTTTTTGGAATATCCGTGATACTTGCAAATAGCGAATTTTTATTTTCAACCGATATCTTTTTCTTGATTCACGAACCACTTTAATGTCTTTCCGAGTAATTTCAAACGTGATTTCATTTTCTAAATGGGTCAAATTTTTGATTTTGACCTTTTTTGCATGTAAATGTTGAATAAATGCATTGGCCGCATTGTTTTTTGTCATCCTTATTTCAACAGGGCGATTATCGAATTTTTTCATAATCCGTCACCTGTCTTTTCATCTCTAGACTTTGAAGATCTTCCACATGTATTATAAATTCTTCCTCTTTTAACACATCTATATGTACCTTCTCCGCTTTTATTAATATTGAAAAATTTTCATATAGAAATGCACAATGTTTTTCCGAAGCTTCTAAAAATTTATATGTACCAATTAATCTCAATTGGCGACAGTTTATTAATTCAATTAATGGATCGCTTTGAAATAATTTTTTCAAAAGAAAATGCCCCCTTTCGCAAAGTATATGCTTATACGAAAAGGGACATGATATCATTTTCAATTAGAAAGTTAATTGTTACAAAGGTTTAATAATCGGTTGAATTACCGTTGCTTTGCCTTTGGAGGTCCTAAAATCTCAGAAGTAATAATTGCTTGCACTAAGGCATCTCGTGTTGTAGGAACATAGCTACCGATTTCATTACTTGCAATCGGGTCTCTCTTAGCAGAACGAGTTGTATTCATTACATTCCGATTCGATGTACGATTGGTATCTAAAGATTTTCTTGCAGTAGGAGCTGCCATTGGTTTTTCTACTCTTTCAACAGCGATCTTTGGTACTTCTTTTTTCACTTCTGGCTGACTTGTTGTAGGATTGGCTTTTTCATTTAATTGTTCAAATATTTCACTAGCAAAATCCTCCAACGTTCGTCTTTTCGGTAACTCTCGCTGCGTCTCGAACGTTTGCTGAGGTTTACTGTTAAATGGGGGCATCGGTTTTTGATTTTTGGCATTTTTGTTTCCTTTGAACAATGCACTAAAAATCAGAGCGATGACCATTATGATAATACCTTCCAACTTCATACACTCCCTTCGTCAGGTGTGTGAATATATTTGTGAAAGAGGCTGTCTAATCAGTAAACTGCCTCCAATTAAATAGACAAATAAGATAATAAAATTTTTACTTTTATTATTTTTATTAGTAATTTAAAAAAGGGTTACGTAGTGAGCGGACTTAGCACACAAGCCGCAAAGCCACGTTGTCCGTGTCTTTACGACTTGTCTTCGTGCTTTGTGAAAGGTCCGCTCACATAATGTATCTCCAACTTATCTTTCATGATTTAGTGCGCGGCTTACAGTGGTAGGCCGCGTTTTCTAACTTTAGTTGACTTCCTAAGCGTTACGTAATTTACTATTTTTTGGATAGCCCCGTTTATTTTTCATTATTTTTGTGGTGCATCTGGTTTGTCATTTGTTACTTTTGCAATTGAGTCACGCATTGAAGTGTCTGCTTGGATATTTTTATAGTTCATATAATCCATAATGCCAAAGTTTCCAGAACGTAATGCTTCTGAAATGGCCATTGGCACTTCTGCTTCTGCTTCGACTACTTTCGCCTTCATCTCTTGAACGCGGGCAACCATTTCTTGCTCTTGTGCTACAGCCATTGCGCGACGTTCTTCCGCTTTTGCCTGGGCAATATTTTTATCTGCTTGTGCCTGCTCGATTTGTAGTTCTGCACCGATATTTTTACCGATATCTACATCGGCAATGTCAATGGATAAGATTTCAAATGCCGTACCTGAGTCTAGACCTTTTGACAAAACCGTTTGTGAAATCCTATCCGGGTTTTCTAGTACATCTGTATGTCTTTCTGCACTACCGATTGTCGAAACAATCCCTTCCCCAACACGGGCAATAATTGTTTCTTCCCCGGCACCCCCAACTAGTCGTTCAATGTTTGCACGTACAGTAATTCTTGCTTTTGCTTTTACTTCAATCCCGTTCATTGCCATACCAGCAATAAATGGTGTTTCAATTACTTTTGGATTTACAGACATTTGCACCGCTTCTAATACATCACGACCTGCTAAGTCAATCGCAGCGCAGCGTTCAAATGGTAATTCAATATTTGCGCGGTGTGCGGCAATTAATGCATTGATCACACGGTCAACATTACCACCTGCTAAATAATGCGATTCTAATTGGTTAATTGTTACGTCTAATCCTGCTTTGTGCGCTTTAATCAAAGGATTAACTACTCGTGCGGGAATTACGCGACGTAATCTCATTCCGATTAATGTGAAAATACTTACTTTTACACCTGCTGCAATGGCACTAATCCATAGCGCTACTGGTACGAATGTAAAGAATACTGCTAAGACAATAATTACGAGAACAATCCCGATAATCAGACTTATTGCTGCTGCATCAAAAATCATATTTTTTCCACTCCTTCTTTCATTTCTCTCACGACGATGCGCGAACCTTCAACTTGGATTATTTCTACTTTTTTCTTTGAATCAATATAACTACCTTCTGAAACAACATCGATTCGTTCATTTCCTACGACAACTGTACCTGCAGGGCGTAGCGGTGTAATCGTCTCACCTATTTTTCCCAATAATTCAATTCGATTTACATTCGACACATAGCCCTCTTCCGTTGTCGTTGCGTCTCTCAAAATCAATTTATTAAAGACATGAAGATTTTTCCCAAAGAATTTCATTAGTACCACCATTCCCATTACAGCGATAAACAGTGCGATTAAAATTGAATACGCCATGTGAACCACACTCTCTCCTGCAAATAATAAACTAATGATCATGAATGCGCCACCAATAATACCGACAATGCCACCTGGTACAAAAAGTTCTGAGACAAGCAAAATTAATCCAACAACGAAAATTAAAACAGATTCATATCCTGCTAATCCTGCTACCATATGACCAAAGAAAAATGCTGCAAATGCCGTCAAAGCAGTAAGTCCAGGCCAACCAAAACCAGGGGAAAATAACTCAATCATTAATCCTAGACTTGCGACTGTCAATAAAAGTGTAACAACAATTGGATTCGTTATGAAGCGGGCTATTTTTTCAGCAAATGTCGGCTCAATTGAAATGACTTCGCTATCTTCTAACCCAATTCTCGCTAGCACATCACTTAAAGTTTTAACCGTCCCCTCAGAATAACCGACTTCCAGCGCTTCTGAAGCAGATAACGTTAGAAGCTTTCCTTCTGGCGCTCGTAATTCAGGAAGGTTAACGGTTTTATCTGCCATCGCTTGTGCGTAAATTGGCTTACGTTTCGAGGATTCGGCAGCTACTTTCATTGTCGTGATCCATGCACTATTGGCTTTTTCATCTGCTGCATTTCCTGCACTATCGATAATTGCAGCCGCACCCATCGTTCCATCGGGGACCATATAAATTTTATCTGCATGTAACGCTAAAAATGCTCCCGCTGAATGAGCCTTCGAATTAATAAACGCAATAATCTCAACCGGTGTATTGTCCATTAATTTCGCAATATCTTCAGCTGCATCCGTAAATCCGCCGGGTGTATGTATTTCCAAAATGATGGCTTTTGCATCTGCTGTAACCGCTTCCTCAAATGCCCGTTGTAAAAAAGCATAAAGACCTTTTTCCACTTCATCTTCAAGTGGGATATGGTAAACATTTTTATTTGCATGGGCAGTCAAACTTGGAAAAATGAATGTAAATGATAGCAAACAAATTAAGATCCAGCTAATACTCGATGTTTTTTTCATTTTGCCTCGCCTCCCCTCAAAATTGTTGATACTACTTTTACGGATCACGATGAAAAAGGTTTCAAAATTTCTGAGAATAATATTTGTTTATATGTAAAATGTATTTCATGAAACATATGCTATAAATGAATCATCACCCTAACTTGGAGTTAATTTCCGCTCTGGCTGGACGCTTTCCTAGGGGCGTGGCTGCAGCTCCAATCAACAACTTAGTTAGATAATTTTTTGTCATCCCCACTTTTCGTTGATGAACCCTATAAATGTAAAATACCCTAGTATTTGCATAAATACAAATACTAGGGTATTGTTTTTTTCGCTTTTAGTGAATCATAAAATTGCGTGTTATGAACGTAGGGATTGTTAGGAAATTACCACTTACGTTTACGTGCAGCTTCTGATTTCTTTTTACGTTTAACGCTAGGCTTTTCGTAAAATTCGCGTTTTCTTACTTCCTGAATTGTACCACTTTTTGATACAGTACGTTTGAAGCGGCGAAGAGCATCTTCAAGCGATTCGTTTTTTCTAACGACAGTTTTTGACATCTCTCTTTCCCTCCCTCCGAACACACGTCAATACACAAATAATTAATTGTTACTTGTGTACTAAAGAATTATATCGTACTGTTTTTAAACAGTCAATAGAAAAAATTACATTTATATTTAATAGTTTGAATCTGAAATTAATCCGTTCATAATCGCTACACCCGAACTTGCACCGATACGAGTAGCTCCTGCTTCAACCATATTTTTCATATCTTCAAGACTTCGTACCCCACCAGAAGCTTTAACACCTACGTTAGGACCAACCGTATTACGCATTAATTTTACATCTTCAATGGTAGCGCCACCTGTAGAAAAACCAGTAGAAGTTTTTACGAAATCTGCACCAGCCTCGACAGAAAGTTCACATGCCTTCACTTTTTCTTCATCCGTTAATAAACATGTTTCAATAATTACTTTTACTAATGTTCCATTCGCCGCATCAACTACAGCCTTTATATCATCACGTACGAAGTCATATTCGCCATTTTTTAAAGCACCAATATTGATGACCATATCAATTTCCCCGGCACCTTCTTCAATAGCATTCGTTGTTTCAAATGCTTTCACTTTTGAAGTTGTAGCACCAAGTGGGAAGCCAATTACCGTACAAACCTTAACATTTGTACCTTTTAATAATTGGGCACTTAAATTTACCCATGTAGGATTGACACAAACTGATGCAAATTCGTATTTTTTTGCTTCTTCACATAATGCTTCAATTTGCGTTTGAGTTGTTTCTGCTTTTAATAATGTATGGTCAATTAATGCAGCATAATTTTGAGTCATAATATTACTCCTTTTTCTCTAAGTTAAAAATACAGTTTTAAGTATACATGATAACAATTCACGTGACAAAAACCACAAAATTCACACTATTTTGCTCTTTCATCATTAAGTTGTTGAAAAACAGTTTATTTATACTCTAAAAAGGATTTCAAATATAGCCTTTTAGATGATCCATTTCTAGGCAAATATTATATTAAGAGAATTTTATACAATTGTGTAAGGTTGGCTATAATGTGTAAAAAGATAGTAAATTGGGGGCGAATTTAGTGGAGCGGTTATTAAGTTATTTTGATCGTAAAATAACAAGAAGAATGAGACTCACATTTCTTATAACTTTCTTTTCCGGGCTATTCGTTCATTTATATATTATTACAAATGGATTTGTTAACCGGGACACGATGTACAATTATTATTCTACTCAAAATATGAGTGGATCTGGCCGTTTTACATTGACTTACTTAGCAGGGATTAGTAGTTATTTTGATATCCATTTAGTAAATGGCTTGCTGTCTATCATCTATCTAGCCCTTAGTGTCACTTTGTTAGTTGAGTTACTTGATATTCATTCAAAGTTAGCAATTAGTTTTACAGCCATTTTATATACGGCATTTCCAACAGTTGCTGGAATCTTAACTTATATGTTTACAGCAGATGGTTATCATCTTGCATCGTTGCTAGCGGTGCTTTCAATTTTTTTCATAAAAAAAATAAACAATTCTTATATATCCATTCTCATCGCGAGTTTAGCTATTTATGTTTCAATTGGATCTTATCAAGCAAATTTAACACTTGTATTAACTCTATTATTAATATTATTCGTTGTCGATATGCTAGACAAAAACAAATTTCCACTATCTTTTTATGTAAAAAGTTTTGCTTCGGTCTTTATAGGACTTGGCATCTATGTCATTCATTTTAAATGGTATGAAAAATATTCAGAAAAAGGATTAACTAGCTATAAAGGGATTAATGAATCAGGAAACATTAACGTTGAACATATTACGCGCTCGCTTGAAACGAGTTCGAATGAAATGAAATCGTTTCTCTTTAATTCAGGAGATTTTGTTAATACTTTCGAAAAATTTAATTTAGTTTATTTTATACTGCTTTTCATCATGTTCGTTATCTATATCATCGTTCAAAAGGTAAATCTGATTAATGTAATTGGTTTAATCGTTGTTATCGTTCTCACACCGTATATCACTCATATTATTTTCTTTATATCACCAGGTGTTGAATACCATATTTTAATGAAACAAAATTTAGCACTTTTATTTATAGTCGGTGTTGTTATACTAGATCGATTCATTAAGCATACGTCCATTACCATCACGAGTTTGAACATTGTATTTACCTTTAGTATTTTTCTCGTCGCTTTCAACAATGTAATTATCACGAATATTTATTACGAACAGTTTGAAGATGTCAATAAACATAACGAAGCTTTAATGACACAAATTGCTTATGATATACGGCACCTTGATGGTTACAACGGAGACCTCAAAATTATTACACAAGGTACCCTTAGAAATCATTTATCCGTTCGTGATCGCTATAAAAAAGTACCCCATAATGTTGGGATCTCTTCAACGATTGCATACGATACAAATACCTTTGTTTATTATATGAACAACGAAATTGGATTGAAAAATGAAGTGAAAAGAAATATACGAGAGTTCATTGAGAAACATAAAGAAGAAATTGATTCATTAAATACATGGCCTAATCAATCATCGATGAAAATCATTGAAGATACGATTGTCATAAATTTCGAATGAGGAAAATGATATGGGAAAAATGAGTATTATATTACCAGCCTATAACGAAGAAGAAAACATAAATCTAGTTTACGAAACACTTAAAGAGTTACTCGATACAAATAACATTCCATTTGAGCTACTCTTTATAAATGATGGGTCAACGGATCATACTTGGAACGAAATTAAAAAAATTAATGATGCACGCTGTATTGGAATAAATTTTACTCGAAATTTCGGAAAAGAAGCTGCGATTAATGCCGGATTAAAAAATGCTTCTGGTGATTGTGTCGTTGTCATGGACTCAGATTTACAACACTCTCCTTCTACGTTAATCGAAATGTATAGGCTCTGGCTTGCAGGCTACGATATCGTGGAAGGGATAAAAAATTCTAGAGGTAATGAATCTTCACTGCATAAATTTTTTGTGAAATCCTTTTATAAACTAATTTCAAGGCTTACACATATCGATTTGGAAAACTCTTCAGATTATAAATTATTAGATCGTAAAGTGGTCAATGCTTTAAATAATCTAAAAGAAAAAAATCGATTTTTCCGCGCATTGTCATTTTGGCTAGGGTTTAAACAAGCGTTTGTTAAATATGACGTTCAAACTAGAGTAACTGGTCATAGTAAATGGTCAACAAAATCACTTATACTCTACGCCCTAAATAATATCACTTCCTTTTCTACAGCTCCTTTACAAATCGTTACCTTTTTTGGATGCATCTATTTATTATTTGCATTTTTATTAGGGAGTTATGTATTAATTCAATATTTTCTAGGGTATTCATTAGAGGGATTTACAACGGTCATTTTATTAACGTTAATCATTGGTAGTACATTAATGATTTCACTAGGAATCATCGGAATCTATATAGGTAAAATTTATGTAGAAATAAAAGATCGCCCAAATTTTATTATTAAAGAACGGACTACACATCATAATGAAATGGACAATTAATTCTTCATTTTTTCGTTTTCTATTAGTCGGGATCATTAATACATTAGTCGGAACATCAATCATGTTTTTAGCTTACAACTTATTTCATTTATCCTACTGGGTTTCTTCCTTTTTGAATTACTTTATCGGCAGTATTGTAAGCTACTTTTTAAATAAATATTATACCTTCAAACAAAAAGAGCGAAGTTTCCAGGAGGTTATTTTATTTATCGTAAACATTTTAATCTGTTATTTTGTTGCTTATTACTTGGCAGCAAAAATAGTAAGTTATCTATTATCCGATTATTCTACAGCTATCATTGACAATATATCGATGGTTGTCGGAATGATATTATTTGTACTTTTAAACTATACCGGACAAAGATTCATCGTATTTTCAAAATCTAAACAATAGAAAAATGCACCTCAAACATTAGCCTTTCGACTAATGCTTAGGTGCATTTATTTCGTCAATCTTACAATTCTACTGCATCCAATACACGAACAAATTGCCCTTCATTATACGGATATCCAGCTTTCGTAATTTTAACTTTAATTAACTTTCCAATCATCTCTTCAGTACCTTCAAAAACAACACGTAAATAATTGTCTGTGTAGCCAACAATTAGATTTTCTTGGTCAGCCTCTTTATAATGCTCTTCCGGAATAACTTCTAACACTTCACCATCAAAACGTGAAGCATATTCTTTTGCTAGCTGATCATTTAACGTTAATAAACGATGAACACGCTCATTTTTCACGTCCTCGTCTACTTGGTCTTCCATACGTGCTGCAGGTGTGCCTGTACGTTTTGAGAATGGGAATACATGAAGCTCTGCAAATTTATGTTTTGCAATAAAGTTATATGTTTCCATAAACTCTTCTTCTGTTTCACCTGGGAAGCCAACAATGACGTCTGAAGTAATGGCTAAATCCGGTAAAGCCTCATTTAAGCGCTCAAGACGTTCCGCAAAGAAGTCCATTGTATATTTACGACGCATACGCTTTAACACGGTATCAGAACCTGATTGAATTGGAATGTGCAAATGACGTACAACAATATTTGAATTTTTTAATACTTCAATGACTTCATCTGTTATTTGAGACGCTTCAATTGATGAAATACGTAAACGTTTTAAACCTTTTACATTCGCTTCTAAGTCACGAAGTAATTGCGCTAAATTATAATCTTTGAAATCTTGTCCATATCCACCTGTATGAATACCCGTTAGGACGATTTCAAGGTACCCAGCATCCACTAGGGCTTGCGCTTGTTTAATTACTTCTTGTGGGTCACGTGAACGCATTAAACCGCGCGCCCATGGAATAATACAAAATGTACAGAAGTTGTTACAGCCTTCTTGGATTTTTAATGACGCGCGAGTACGGTCAGTGAAATATGGTACATCTAATTCTTCGTAAACACGATTTTTCATAATGTTACGAACAGCATTAATTGGCTGACGTTCTTGGCGATATTGATCTATGTACCCTAGCATTTTTTGACGATCTTGCGTACCAACAACGATATCAACACCAGGAATCGCCATAATTTCTGCAGGGGATGTTTGTGCATAACAACCGGTTACACAAATAACTGCATCGGGATTTTGACGCACTGCACGACGAATGACTTGACGGGATTTTTTATCGCCCGTGTTTGTTACAGTACATGTATTGATGACATAAACGTCCGCTTGATGATCAAATTCAGTACGTTCATATCCTTGTTCTTTAAAAAGCTGCCAAATTGCTTCTGTTTCATAATGGTTTACTTTACAGCCTAATGTATGAAAAGCCACCGTTGACACTGGCGAACACCTCTTCTTATTCAAATTCGTATGATATCGCAGCAAGCGCATATAACGGCGCTGTTTCTGCTCGTAATATTCTAGGACCAAGGGACATTGTTTGACCACCAGCTTCTATTAAGCTTGATGCCTCTTTACGAGAAATACCGCCTTCAGGACCGAAAATTAATAAAATAGACTTCAGTTCATTATCATACACTTTTTTTAGTTTGTCCGCAAATCTTGTGCGCACGTCACTTTTAGCATCTTCTTCATCTGCTATAAAAATAGCATCGTAATTGGAAACAGTTGTAAGTAATTGCTTAAAGGTAATTGGATTATGAATTTCTGGAATTAAGGTACGATGGGATTGCTCAGCTGCTTCTTTTGCTATTTTTTGAAGTCGCTCGGTCTTTTTTTCACCCTTTTTATCATCCCATTTCACAACAGAACGTTCCGCAGCAAAAGGAATCAATGCATACATTCCTAACTCTGTGCCTTTTTGTGTAATTAGGTCTAATTTATCGCCCTTTGGTAATCCACAGGCAATCGTCACCTGGATCGGCATTTCGGGTGAAGACAGTGTTTCTCCTGTTTGTTTGACGATCACATCTTGTCCTGTTTGAATAATCTCACAGATGTAAGCAGTCCCTTGTTGTACGACGACAATGGGCTCGCCCACCTCCATTCGCATAACTCTTAAAATATGTTTTGCATTTTCACCGGAGATTGTTAGTTCATTTTGATTCGTAAATGGTTCATCTACAAAATAACGTTGCATGTAACGCACACCTTTTCGATAGAATAATAATAAAAAAAGAGGGAGTTGACGGTAGCTTACTACGGACAACTCCCTTATAAGAAATAGTGAAGATGAACATCCATCACTGATTCAGTATCATTCTGGTTTTTTGGCTATAATTGCAACCCAATCTTCCATCATTAATACTTCATTAATGATAAATCCGGATTTTTCTAGAGCCGCTTTTACGTCCTCTTTTTTTGCGCTAATAATACCTGACGTAACATATAATCCACCTGGTTTCACAATAGAGAAAGCATCATCAGTGAACGTCATAATAATTTCAGCAAGAATGTTCGCTACGACAATATCAGCAGGTTCCTTCACTGTATCTAATAAATTGCCATGAAACACTTCCGCAATATGCTGTACTTTATTATGTTCGATATTTTCTTTTGCTGCGTTTACTGCCACTATATCTAAATCTAATGCATGAACACTTTTAGCACCTAACATCGCTGCAGCAATGGATAAAACACCTGAACCCGTTCCAACGTCTACAACAGTATCACCTGCACCTACAACCTTCTCTAATGCTTGTAAACACATAACAGTTGTTGGATGGGTTCCTGTACCAAAGGCCATTCCTGGATCGAGTTCAATAATTAATTCATCTGTACTTACTGGTGTATATTCTTCCCATGTTGGTACAATTGTAAAACGCTCAGATATTTTTACTGGATGATAATATTGCTTCCAAGCAGTCGCCCAATCTTCCTCATTGACTTCAGAAGTAGTGAAGAGATTTTCACCTAGATTAATATCAAAATTACTTAGATTTGCAATTGCAAGCTTTATTTCTTCAACAGTTTCAGCTAAAAAGCTAGAAGCAGGTAAATAAGCTTTTACAACAACACCACTAGTTGGAAAATCATTTGGATCTAAAGCATAGATTTCACCAAATTGATCTATTCTTTCTTTATTTATTTCAGTTGAATCTTCAATTACAACGCCACTTGCTCCAGCTTCATGTAAAATATTTGAAATTGCTTCAACTGCTTCATTTGTTGTTAAAATTGACAATTCCGTCCATTTCACTTGCAATCAGCTCCTCTTAATTTTGAGATTAATTTTACCCCATTTTTTCCCCACGTTTATACGGAAGTTTAATGAATGAAGAAAAACTATTCACCTTTTAATGTTTTTTTGATTTTATCGAATAATGAACTACTTTGTTCTTCTGGAATATCGCCACTTATTTCAGCAAAATCACGTAATAATTGTTTTTGCTTCTCTGTCAGTTTTGATGGTGTTACGACTTTTACAATGACATATTGATGTCCTGTGCCATAGCCGTGTACGTTTTTTACACCTTTATCTTTAATGCGGAATTGTGCACCGGATTGAGTACCTGCTGGAATTTTCAATTTTACTTTTCCATGAATTGTAGGTACTTCGATTTCATCACCTAAAGCTGCTTGTGGGAATGTTAATTTTAATTCGTAGTAGATATCGTCGCCATCTCGTTCAAAATATTCATGGTCTCGAACGTTAAAGACAATATACAAGTCCCCTGCTGGCCCACCATTTATACCTGGTTCGCCTTGACCAGACACTCTTAGTTGTTGGCCATCATCAACCCCAGCTGGAATCGTCACTTTAATTTTCTTACGTTTTTGAACAGTACCTGAACCGTGACAAGTTGAACATTTCTCTGGAATGATCTTTCCAGTACCACGACAAGTATTACATGTACGACGATTTACCATGCGGCCAAATGGTGTGTCAACCGCTTGATTTATTTGACCAGATCCACTACATGTTGAACATGTTTTTGGACTTGTTCCTGGTTTTGCACCAGAGCCATGACAAGTATCACATGTTTCATCTTTTGGAATTTCAATTTCGGTTTGTTTTCCAAATACGGCATCTTCAAAGGAAATGTTCATACGATATTGAAGGTCATCACCTTTTCGTGGTGCATTTGGATCGGAGCGACGACCACCGCCACCAAAGAAGGAGCTGAAAATGTCTTCGAAGCCACCGAAACCACCTGCTCCACCAAAGCCACCTTGACTCGGCCCTTCATGACCGAATTGATCGTAACTTGCACGCTTACTATCATCACTCAACACTTCATAGGCTTCAGCTATTTCTTTAAATTTTTCATCGGCTCCAGGTTCTTTATTTAAATCTGGATGGTATTGTTTGGAAAGTTTACGATAAGCCTTTTTTATTTCATCTTTGCCTGCAGATTTACTAACTCCAAGCACCTCATAATAATCGCGTTTACTCATAACTCACACTCCGCTCTTGTATACATAACGTATATTGTAACATAGTTTTTCTTAAGTCTGTGCAATGAAAAAGTCAAAGACGAAAAACGGTCTTTGACTTTTTCTTATTGTCTAGCTACAGCGGCTAGCTCTTTGCGAAACTTCAACTTCCTCCTGCGCATGCAAGCATGCTTGTCGAAAGTTTCCGATGCACATGGATGTACGAGTGTCGACAATGCCACAAAGGAACTTTGCGACGAGTAATCGCAGGAGCACGATGTGGCGTTTTTGTCGACCAGTTTCTTAAGAGCTGGACGAACCGCTTTCGCTTTTCTTATTACTTATCGTCTTTTACTTCTTCAAAGTCTGCATCTACAACGCCGTCATCTTTTTTATCTGCTGTTTGACCTGCGTCAGCTCCGCCTTGGGCTGCTTGTGCAGCAGCTGCAGCTTGCTCGTATACTTTCATCACTAACGGTTGTAGTACACCTTCTAGTTTTTCTTTAGAAGACTTAATTCCTTCAATTTCACCAGCTTCTAATGCTTTTTTCAATTCTTCTTTTGCATCTTCTACTGATTTTTTCTCATCTTCTGTAATTTGCTCGCCTAGGTCCGCAATTGTTTTGTCTACTTGGAACACTAATTGGTCTGCTTCGTTACGAAGTTCTGCTTCTTCTTTGCGTTTTGCATCTGCTTCAGCGTTTGCTTCTGCATCTTTTACCATACGTTCGATTTCTTCGTCTGATAAACCTGAATCCGATTGAATAACGATTGTTTGTTCTTTTTGCGTACCTAAATCTTTTGCTTTTACAGACACAATACCGTTTTTATCGATATCAAATGTTACTTCGATTTGTGGGATTCCACGTGGTGCTGGTGGAATGTCCGCAAGTTGGAAGCGACCTAAAGTTTTGTTATCTGCTGCCATTGGACGTTCACCTTGAAGCACGTGAATATCTACTGCTGGTTGGTTATCAGCTGCAGTTGAGAATACTTGCGATTTTGACGTTGGGATTGTTGTATTACGTTCGATTAATTTTGTGAATACGCCACCCATTGTTTCAATACCAAGGGAAAGTGGAGTTACGTCAAGTAATACGATATCTTTAACGTCACCAGTTAATACGCCACCTTGAACAGCTGCACCCATTGCAACTACTTCGTCAGGGTTTACGCCTCTGTGTGGTTCTTGGTTTGTTTCTTTTTTCACTGCTTCTTGTACTGCAGGAATACGAGTAGAACCACCTACTAAAATCACTTTATCAAGATCTGAAGCAGAAAGTCCTGCATCTGATAGAGCTTGACGAGTTGGGATAATTGTACGTTCTACTAAATCACGTGTAATCTCATCAAATTTCGCACGTGATAAGTTTACTTCTAAGTGAAGTGGGCCATCTGCACCCGCAGTAATGAATGGTAATGAAATTTGAGTAGATGTTACACCTGATAAATCTTTCTTCGCTTTTTCAGCTGCATCTTTTAAACGTTGCATTGCCATTTTATCTTTTGATAAATCAATGGCATTTTCTTTTTTGAATTCTTCTACTAAGTAGTCGATTACTTTTTGGTCAAAGTCATCTCCACCTAGTTTGTTATCCCCAGCAGTTGCAAGTACTTCAAATACACCATCACCAAGTTCTAAGATGGAAACGTCGAATGTACCTCCACCAAGGTCGAATACTAAGATTTTTTGATCAACGTCTTGTTTATCTAAACCATAAGCAAGTGCTGCTGCAGTTGGTTCGTTAATAATACGTTCAACTTCAAGACCTGCAATTTTACCAGCGTCTTTTGTTGCTTGGCGTTGTGCATCGTTGAAGTATGCAGGTACAGTAATAACTGCTTTCGTTACTTTTTCACCTAAATAATCTTCAGCATAGCCTTTTAAATATTGTAAAATCATCGCTGATACTTCTTGAGGAGTATATTCTTTATCTTCAATTTGTACTTTTTCTGATGTACCAATTTTAGATTTAATAGACAAAATCGTATTAGGGTTTGTGATTGATTGGCGTTTTGCTACTTCCCCAACTTGACGTTCACCATTTTTAAAGGATACTGCAGATGGAGTTGTGCGGTTGCCTTCTGGATTTGGGATTACTTTTGGTTCCCCACCTTCTAATACAGCTACACAAGAGTTTGTTGTTCCTAAGTCAATACCAATAATTTTACTCATAGTTAAATTTTGCCTCCTATTATTGAAAACACTTTAAATTGTGTTATTTACATGAAATATTATTCGTTTACTGAAACCATTGAAGGTCTTAGTACACGATCTTTTAATTTATAACCTTTTTGAAGTTCACGTAAAACAATCCCAGATTCTTTTTCAGAGTCTGATTCTTGCATTACAGCTTGATGCACAGTTGGATCAAAGCTTTGACCCTCTGCAGGAATGACTTCTAATCCTTCAACATTTGTTGCATCAATTAATGTTTTATAAACCATTTCGATACCTTTATGTAAGGAAATAGCATCTTCTGAAGTGACTTCTACTTGTAGAGCACGTTCAAAATTATCCAGTACCGGTAGTAAATCTGTAAGCAGTTTTTGTGCACGGTACTTTTCCGCCGCTTCACGATCTAGTTGTGTTCTGCGTCGTAAATTATCGTAATCTGCTCTTAGACGTAAGAAGCGATTTTCTTCTTCTTCTAATTTTGATTTTAATTCGGTGATTTCAGCTTGTAATTGCTCTTCCATTGATAATTCTACATTACCTTCGTTGGATGTATTTTCAACTACTTCTTCATTTGTTGACTCTGTTACTTTATCTAGTTGTTCTTTATTCTCTGTCGTTTCAGACACTTTGAATCCTCCTTATAGCCCACCATTTTGTTTATTTGAAAGTACACGAGTTAGCCCGCTACTCATAATATCAAGTAATGAAATGACCCTTTGATAGTCCATACGGGTTGGTCCAATAATGGCAATCGATCCTTCTTGTTCTTTGCCAATCGCATAGGTTGCTGTAATTACACTTAAGTCTTCCATCGCTAAATGATTATTTTCCGATCCAATTCTAATATGGATACCGGTATCACTTGGTTGGAACAGTGAGATCACTTGGCTTTCCTTTTCCATTAGTTCTAAAAGGGCACGGACTTTATTTAAATCGTGAAACTCTGGTTGATTCAACATGTTTGTTTTACCGCCGAAGTAAATTTTACCTTCATTTTGAACTGATGTTACATTTTTCAATGATTGTAAAATGGAATCAGCAGTATGCACGTGTTGTCTTAATACATTAAATGCTTCTAATTCTAATTTACTTTGAAGCTCGAGTAATGGAACACCTATTAAGCGTTCATTCAATATATTAACCGTTTTTTCAATATCTGATGGATCAAAGCCATCTGGTAATGTAAATGTACGATTTTCAACATGACCATTATCCGTGACAATAATTGCAACGGCAGTTTGTGCGGTTAATGGGACAATTTGAAATCTTTTTATGCGGTGTTTCCCTACATTCGGTCCAAGTAATATCGTTGTATAAGAAGTTAAATCAGACAAAATGCTAGCAGATTCACGAATTACTTGTTCCATTTCTACAATCTGATTTTGAAAAATGGATTGAATTAACCCAACATCTTTTAAAGACATTGTTTTCGGTTGTAACAAGTGGTCAACATAAAAACGATATCCTTTTTCAGATGGAATTCGACCAGATGAAGTATGGGTTTTTTCTAAATAGCCCAACTCCTCTAAATCGGCCATCTCGTTTCGGATTGTTGCAGGACTAAATGTAATGCTGTCCTTTTTTGAAATTTGACGTGACCCTACTGGTTGAGCTGAAATAACAAAATCATCAACGATTACTTGCAAAATTTGTAATTGTCGATTTGTAAGCATTGTCATCACCTCTGTTAGCACTCATCATTAAGGAGTGCTAATACTATAATTTAAATTATCAAATCTCTCATATTATGTCAACGCTAACGCCCTAATCTCCCATTAAAAATTGTTGAAACACGTCATTGCCAACAAACCTTCCCTTTCTGCTTAAGCGAATGCCATGTTCATCCTTACTAAGCAAACCATTGTTAACTAACTGTTCAATGGTGTCACTGTATAAATCCAGCATTGAAATCCCGAATTTTTTATTGAATTCTTCAAAAGAAACACCCTCGTTTTTCCGTAATCCTAAAAACATTTGTTCTTCCTGCTTCTCTTCAGACGTTACTTTATGGGTTTGAAGGATTGGTCGTTGTGCGTTGGTTAAAGACTCAATGTATTTCTTGATTGGTGCATAATTTGAATATCTTTCTCCTTTTAAATAACCATGGGCCCCTGCTCCAAATCCAGCATATTCATCATTGTCCCAATAAATTTTATTATGTGTTGATTGATACCCTTCTAACGCAAAATTACTAATTTCATACTGTTGTAAACCGCTTTTTCCCATTCTCTTCATGAGGAGATCATACATATCTGCCTCGTGGTCTTCCGTCGGTAAATTAAGCTTCCCTTTTGCATATTGAATATAAAAAATAGTTTTCGGTTCAACTATTAATGAGTATGCGGAATAATGTGGCAGGTTTAACTGAATCGCTTTGTCTAATGTCTGTTCCCATTGTTCCATCGTTTGACCGGGTAAACCATACATTAAATCGATACTTATATTGTTGAATCCTACTTGTTTTGCTTTTTCAATCGTTTCATACACATGTTCATTTGTATGGGTTCTGCCTATTTTTTTTAATAGGTCTTGGTCAAAGGATTGCACTCCCATACTTAATCGATTTACTCCACCATTATATAATGCCTCTAGTTTGCTAGTTGTTAACTCATCCGGATTTGCTTCTGAGCTAAATTCGACTAAGTTTGTTGTCGGGAGGTATTGATGAATTAAAGACAATAATCTTGAAATTTGCTTAGCAGAAAGAGCTGTTGGTGTACCTCCACCTAAAAATACTGTTTCGATATTTTGAAATTGTTCTGGCATCGCATGAACAACCATTTCGATTTCTTTTCCTACTGCTTCAATATATTCATCAACTGGCTGATTTTTAAAAAACACCTTGTTAAAATCACAGTAATTACAAATTTGATGACAGAAAGGAATATGTATATAGACACCTCGCGCCACGACTTTCCCTTCTTTCTCCTTAGTTTTTCATTATTCTATTGTACTCCTTCATTTTAAAATTTCAATTTTTGCCCCATAAAAGAAAAAGAGACATCTTAAAAGGATGCCTCTGAAATAAAATTATAATGCCATTTTAACTTGCTTATTATGTATATTATGAACTAAATCCACTGCTGAATAGTGTGGAAAGTTTGTTGAAAATTCAGTTGCTTCAATTTTTGTTTCAAAAGAAAAAGAACCGATTTCTTTTTCAATTTCAAATAAATTATTATTGAGTCGAATAAGATACAGTCTAACAGTAGGTTTGTACGGTTTATTTTGCTCAAAATTATCACTAGCTATTAATGTCCCATATGTCTCATTTTCTTTAGAAACTATTGTATTTATTACACTCAGTTCATCAAGTTCAAACCATTCGGGAATATTTACTCTTCCTTTGCTCATTTTATCATCTCCTTTATTGTTTTTTCTTAAGAAGTACTGTTTAAACCATTTTATGTAAAGCTAAGTTATTCACTTGGTTTTACAATTACTATTTTACTATATTCCTGTATTAAGTAGAAGATGTACTTAATATATTTGTTTAGACATTTATAAAGTGAAACTTCAATCCGTGGGGGGTTTCTTCATCCCCCACGGATTGTTAGTTGAACCAATCGGGCGCATGCCAGCAGTTGATCTCCCACCTATCCTTTTTGTTTTACTTAAGTCTTGAGGTGGGAGTCTTTACTGCCCGTTAATGCGGGATAAAATGGTCTCACTAAAATGATGAGATAGTTTATTTCATATAGTCTTTAGCACACAGTACATTCTTAGAAACAGGTTTTTGTGTTGAGCTATAGTACACTTACACTCCTATTACTTTTATACTAGCCTTCTCATCACCGACATTTCAACCGTCAAATTTCTGTCGGTCACCGTCAATCTCTTGTCGGTAACTATTAATCTCCTGTCAGAAATTTAGATTCTTATTATACAGAGCCTGCATCCTTCATTCATAGGAAATTACTGTTTTACATGTCACCTAAAAAATGGGTAATAAAAAATTGCCTCACCAAGTTGATGAGACAATTTTCAAATTATGATTTTTTATTACTATCATCCATTTTTAATACAGCCATAAACGCTTCTTGCGGAACTTCTACAGATCCGACTTGCTTCATACGTTTTTTACCTTCTTTTTGCTTATCAAGAAGTTTTCGTTTACGCGAAATGTCACCACCGTAACATTTTGCAAGAACGTTTTTACGCATTGCTTTAATTGTCGAACGGGCAACAATTTTTTGACCAATCGCTGCTTGAATTGGTACTTCGAATTGTTGACGTGGGATTAATTCCTTTAATTTCTCCACGATTACTTTACCACGTTCGTATGCAAAGTCACGGTGAACGATAAAGCTTAGTGCGTCCACTTGCTCACTATTTAATAAAATGTCCATTTTCACAAGCTTTGATGGTTTGTAACCGATTAACTCATAGTCAAATGATGCATAACCTTTTGTATTTGATTTTAAGTAATCAAAGAAATCATAAACAATTTCAGATAATGGCATTTCATAAATAATACTCACACGGCTTGTATCAATGTAATCCATCGTCATAAAGTTTCCACGTTTCATTTGGCAAAGCTCCATTACAGCTCCAACATAGTCATTTGGCACCATAATTGTTGCTTTTACATAAGGTTCTTCAATGCGATCAATTTTTTGTGGATCTGGCATCATTGAAGGGTTGTCGACTTTGATTACTTCCCCATCTGTTAAATGTACATCATAAATTACAGATGGTGCAGTTGTAATTAAGTCAATATTAAATTCACGTTCAATACGTTCTTGAATAATCTCCATATGAAGCAGTCCTAAGAACCCACAACGGAAACCAAAACCTAACGCTTGAGAAGTTTCTGGTTCGTATTGAAGAGCAGAATCATTTAGTTCTAACTTCTCTAATGCTTCTCGTAAGTCGTTATATCTTGCTGTATCAATTGGATAAAGACCGCAATATACCATTGGGTTTAATTTTCGATATCCTTCAAGTGGTGCTTCTGCTGGACGATTGGCAAAGGTAACTGTATCCCCAACTCGAGTATCTCCTACATTTTTAATCGATGCTGTTAAATAGCCTACATCACCTACAGTAAGTTCTGCTTGCGGTACTGATTTTGGCGTATGTACTCCAACTTCAATTACCTCAAACTCAGCACCTGTTGCCATCATACGGATTTTATCGCCAGGTTTAACAGTTCCATTTACAATACGAATGGAAATAATAACCCCTTTATAGGCATCGTAAACTGAATCAAAAATTAATGCTTGCAGAGGTGCCTCAGGATCCCCTGTTGGTGCTGGTACTTTTTCAACAATTTGTTCTAAAATTTCTTCAATACCAATGCCCGCTTTTGCAGATGCTAGTACCGCTTCAGATGCATCTAGCCCGATTACATCCTCTACTTCTTGACGTACACGTTCTGGATCTGCTGCTGGCAAATCAATTTTGTTAATAACTGGTAAAATTTCTAAATCGTTATCAAGGGCTAAATAAACATTGGCAAGTGTTTGCGCCTCAATTCCTTGCGCGGCATCTACAACTAAAATTGCCCCTTCACATGCCGCTAAGCTTCGTGAAACTTCATATGTAAAATCGACGTGACCTGGTGTGTCGATCAAATGGAATGTATAAGTTTCACCATTTTTTGCTACATATTTTAGCTGAACCGCATTTAATTTGATCGTAATGCCTCGTTCACGCTCAAGATCCATAGAATCTAACAATTGCGCTTTCATTTCGCGTGTTGTAATGGATTTTGTTTTTTCTAAAATACGGTCTGCTAATGTTGATTTACCGTGATCGATATGTGCAATGATAGAAAAATTTCGAATATTTTCTTGTCGTTTTAAACGTTCTTCTCGATTCATGTTCTTGTCCACTCCTAATCAAATACGCCTCCCGCGCTTATTCTACGTCGTTGTAGAAATTATGCCCTTTGAATTTATCATAGGCATACGCTGGAGGCTTTAACCTTTATTAGTATGGAAATACTAATAAATTATATTAACTTTCATAACAGGTGAAAGTTCTCAGGCTAAACTTATTTGAATTATAGCAGTGAGACAATACCTTACGCAATGTTAGAGTGAGAAAAATCTATTTCTTACAACTCATTGCTATCATTTGTATTAGGTTTAGTTGCTTCAGCATTTTTTACAAGTTGTTGGTTCATAAATGTTTTTGAAATTGCTTGTGCTAACACAGCAACCGTTCGATAAACTTCATCTTCCGTATTATCGATACCACCAATTTCGATTAACAATAATCCTTTTGATAAATCTTGGTTATAAACTCCATCTACCCCTGCACCTTTTTTCTCAATAATTCCTCTAGAGATGTTTGGAATAATTTGGTTCATTGTCTGACTTAATGGATTCGCATAGGATAAATTTTGTTTGTAATTTGGATTTTCAGCGCCAATAACAAAGGCCACTTTCGCATACTTGACATTATTATGTGAAACTGTTGACTTATCTGCTTTTGTCGCATCACGGTGAATATCTAAAACTAAATCATAACTGTTTTGTTGCAATTCCTTACTAATATAAGGACGGACTGTTTTATAAGCAGAAGACATAGTAAGGCCCTTTTGCTTCATCACAGACATAACATCTACATCCAAAGTTTTCGCGTTTAAACCATTCAATTTGAAGTAGTCTTCCATCACTTGTGACATTGTAAGAAGGTTGGATTGGTCATCGTAAACTGCAACTGTTCCCTTTTCACTTTCAACAAAAGGTTTGTATGTTTCGTGGGAATGAGTAAAAACAAATAATACATCAAAAGAGTCAACTGGCGGTGTTACATCTGTAACGATTTCTTCTATTGGCGGAGCATCTGGTGTAGGTGTTTCTTGTGTTGTAACTTCTGTGGATGCAAAGACTACTTGCTTTTCTTCTTCCACAATAGGAGGCTTATATTTCTCGTTGTTCGGAAAAGGCAATAGTCCTGCAATGATCGGTAACATAAAAAAGAAGAATAAAAAAACTGCTATAACTTGAACTTTTTTTAACATGACATCCTCTCCTTCCACTACATTATGGAGAGAAGAGGATTTTTAGAACTATTTTTAAGAAAAGCGGAAGAGGTTCGCGCAAGCTCCGACAAGCGTTGGAGACTCCTCCTGCGAAGGCGCTTTTTGCTTTTACAGGAGGAGTCGAAACGCTCGAGAAGCTAGATATTGTTCAAACTCCAAAAACAACCTATTGCTTTTCTTTTTTTACCTTTTGATCGAGCCAATTAAATAAAGCTCTACTAATCAGAAGTGAATATTTTGTTATCCAAACATCGACTTCCTTAGGTGTGACAATTAAACGTTCAGGATGGTGGGCAAAGGCTTCTTCAAATAATTGAAGTCGATCATTTGTTGACCACGTTGACCATTCACCAAAAATCGGCTTAATTAAATTTAAATCGACTCTCGCATCAGAATCTGGTGTCCACGACGTAACAGACAGTTTACTAGACGGCTTGCCTCGTTCTTCAATTTTCGCCGCAATCGAACGAAATACGTTATCGATCGCGTCCGCGATAATCACTGTAGCATCTACAACGGTTGGAACCCCAATTGCCGTAACCGGAACCCCCATCACTTCTTTTGAAACTTCAGTACGAGTATTGCCCACACCGGACCCTGGATGAATTCCAGTATCGGTAATTTGAATGGTTTTACATAACCTTGAACTTCCTCTTGTAGCAAGTGCATCGATTACTAGAACGAGAGAAGGTTGTATTTTTTCAGTAAGTGCATGGATAAAATCACTTGTTTCGAAACCTGTTTGACCTGTTACGCCAGGAGCATAAAGAATAAAATGGTCACTTGGATTTTCGGATTGTTCCGTTTGCATGGCATCAATCGCAAAAGGACCAATAGCATCGGGAGTAATTGTTTTATTTCCTAAACCTACAACGAGTACTTTACTATCTTTTTTAATTTCGATATCTTTATGAATTTCATCGAGATATTTTGTAAACGCTCTTTCTAGTTGTTCAAAACCATTGTTATCTTCAATCGTTAAAGTTGGAACAGAGAGGGTAATATACTTCCCTTCTTTTTTTCCGATTTGTTCTTGTCCTAATTTATCTACTTCAACTTTTGTTACCTTTACTCTACCATCTTTAAACTCTTCAATGGAGACACCATTGGATTCTTCTAATTTTTCCTTCTGTTGTCTGGTTTGATGTTCGACTACCTCTTGGGATTCATCGATTAAATCGGTTCTACTCCAATTCACTTCTATCATCAATTATCACCTCATAAATATGTTAGACAAACTGTCAAGTAAATATTCTTTGCATTTAACTATTGCAATTATTGTTGTCGTTTGGTAGAATGATTTTTGTTGTATTGACAAGAAAATAGTGAGAAGATAACTCATCTCGTACCTTACTTAGGAGGTGAAAGATATGCCAAACATTAAATCTGCAATTAAACGTGTTAAAGTTGCTGAAAAAGCAAACGCTGCTAACTCTCAAGCAAAATCTGCTATGCGTACTACAGTGAAAAAAGCTGAACAAGCTCTTGCAAATAATGCTGAAAACGCACAAGAATTAGTAGTAGCGGCTTCTAAAGCTCTTGATAAAGCAGCTTCTAAAGGTCTTATCCATAAAAATGCAGCTGCTCGCAAAAAATCACGTCTAGCTAAACAAGCTAACTAATGAAACCGTAAAGATCAATTACCTTTTTAGGTAGTTGGTCTTTTTTCATTGTAAAAACAACAAATTTTATATACCAAAACAAAAATGATTCTAACTTCGGAAGACGCGGCCTACCACTGTAAGCCACGAAAAAATCTAAATTCACAGGGAAAAAGAAAAACCACCCAAAATAGGATGGTAAATAAACTAATTTTTATAACGCCCTTAATAAAAACATTTCCAACAACCGCTCGCGATTTCCCCCGACCGATTTTAATTTTAAATCAATTTCCGATAAACTATGTAATGCCTTTAATAATCGCTCTTCAGAAGGTCGGTTTCGATTTTCCACCATTAATTTCACCCGGTAAGGATGTATTTTTAACTGTTTCGAAATTTGGGTTGCATGATATCCTTTTTTCTGCAAATAATAAACATTGTTCATCGTACGAATATTCGATGCAAGCAGCCCAACTAGCATAATCGGTTCTTCCTTTTGTCTGAGTAAATCATGATAAATCTGGATAGCCTCTGCATTTTGATGGGACAAATAAGCGTTTAACATTTTGAACGCATCATGCTCTAACGTTTTGGCAACGAGGTCTTCCACAATATCGGTTGTAATCATTGGTTGTTCGCCAAGATACAGGCAAATTTTCTCGATTTCAATTTGCAGTTGGAGCATATTTGCGCCGACCATTTCAACAAGTTTATCGACCGCTTCATCCTGGATCGTTTTATTAAAGCGATTTACTTCTGTACGAATCCAAACGGCTAAATCATTTTCTTTGGGCGTTTCTGCATGAAGGACAGTACATTTTTCCTTCATTAATTTCGTAATTTTTTTACGTTCATCCAATTTTTCATAAGGTGCAATAAAAATAACAATGGCAAAATCAGATGGGTTGTTTAGCCACATTTCTAAACGCTTTAGATCATGTTCTATTTTTTCTTTTCCTTTTTCCATAGCCTTTAAAAAAGAAGCATTTTTTGCGAGTATTAGCTTCTTTTCAGAAAAAAATGGAAAGGTATCGGCTTCATCGAGAACGAAATCTACAGGGGATTCCTCTAAATCAAAGTTAATTGTTTCCGTTTCTTCTGTTGTATTTAATGCCTGTTTTATTTTTTTTATCGTTTCGTCAATAAAATAAGTTTCTTCCCCATAAATACAATAAATAGGAGCGATTTGTCCATTTTTAATATCTTTCCATATTTTCGAAAACATTATTGTCACTCCTTACACTTTTTCATTTCTAGTATACACAATTTTTTCTTTTATCATATCGAATGTATAAATTGTGTCCAATTTACGAAAGGTGATTAGTAGAATTTGACGTATTCCATATAGATTTTTAGTATATATTGACTTATAATGGTCTTTGAGTAGGAGGGATAGGTATGGCATCACATAATAATGAAAACGTTGTAACACATAATCCTTTTGAAGGTGAAAATGGCGCAACTATGCGTAACCAAGCAATCGATGCTGGTGTAGGATTCGGTGTTTCATTTGCATTCTTCGCACTTATGTTTATTATTGCAACAATTATTGATGTAGCAGCTTAATGCTACATAAGAAAAAAGGACATCTCATATAGGGGTATGTCTTTTTTTCTTTTTTTAATTGGAATAGAAAACGCTCATTTTACCATGATTGACTCGAACTTCAATTGTTCCTTTCTCACCAGTCGTTAATGTGGGTAAATTTAAAGATTTAAATCTCTCTACCACTTCAACATGAGGATGCCCATATCGATTATTTTCTCCCGCATTAAAAATAGTTAAATGCGGGCTTAATTTCTCAACAAAAGCTTGACTACTGGATGTTTTACTGCCATGGTGCCCCGCTTTCAATAAATATATGTTTTTTAAATTCGGGTAGGATTGTAAGATCAGTTCTTCCCCTTCTTGTTCTAAATCACCTGTAAAAAGGGCTGTAAACTCATTTCTTTTTACGAAAAGCACAAGGGAGTCATTATTTCCTTCATAGTCTGTATCTTGTGGCCACAGATATTGAAACGTCATATTGTCAATCGTCCATGAATTACCTGCGATTTGTTCGCGAATGGGTATTTGCTGTTTACGAGCTTCTTTTAAAAGATCATGCATAATCTCCTTTTGCAATGAATTTGGCGTAACATGGATTTCCTTTATGTTAATTTCACGCAATATTTCTTCTGCTCCTTCCACATGATCGGCATCTGCGTGGGTAATGATTAATTTATCAATTTTCTGTATCCCTTTTCCTTTTAAATATGGCACGACAACTTGAGTCCCAACTTCATATGGATTATGACTCCTTTTCCAGTTTTCCTGCTCAAATCTTAATAGTCCTCCTGTATCAATCATATAAACAGCCTTCCGTTTTGGCAGCTCTAAGATAATGCAGTCGCCTTGTCCAACATTTACAAAAGATATTTTTAAATCATGATTGAGCTGCTTTGAATAATGAATGAACATGACCGGAATTGCTAAAACAACCATGACCCAAAAAAGGCGTTTGCGATTTTCCAACATGTAAAACACAATAAATACACTTACATAAGCAAGACAAATAGCAAACAGCCCCAGTTTCCCGGCTACCCACATTTGATATGGAATCGCTTGTAACCAATGAATACACTCCGTTAGAAGTGTTCGGAACGGTTCATAACAGGCAAATAGGAGCTTTGCAAATGGACCTGGTAAGAAGGAGATGACTAATAAAAGAATGTTAATAGGTAAAATGATAAATGAGAACAATGGGACAAAGAAAATGTTGACAAAAAAGGAGGAAATGCTAATTTCATAAAAGTGGAACAACAATAGAGGATAAACGAGTAATTGACAGACAAACGTGATAAAAAACGACTGCATTAACCAAGATGGATCACGTTGAATAATTTTCCCTGAATAAATTAAGCTTACTGTTGCTAAATAGGATAATTGAAACCCAATTTGAAAAACAGACCAAGGTTCAACTAACAAAAATAATATAAAGCTAAGTGACAGTGCATCATCAATTGTTAGAAACCACTTTAACCTACAGAGGATGATTAATTCAACAACTACTACAGCACGCCATACAGAAGGAGCTCCTCCAGCTAACAAGGCGTACGTAGGCAAGATGATTAAAAGAATGACCGTCGCAAATTCTTTCCGAACCTTTAAACGAAGTAGCCCTTGAAAGAAGATAAATGAAACGATGGCAATATGTAAGCCAGAAATCGCAAATAAATGGGTGATTCCGAGCTTTTGATACGCTCGTGTCTCTTCATCCTCAACTAAGTCTTGCAATCCAATGAGCAGGGCCTGAGCCTCTCCTACGAGGGACTGGGGAAAGGTCTTCTCAATATGTGTTTTTAATTTAAATCTTTGCTCATTCATTTTTTGATAAAAAGACGCTTTTGTATTCATATAGGACCATTGGGAAATTTCAACAATTCCAATTGCGCCTTTACTTTTTAAATAGGTCTTCATGTTAAACGCAAATTGATGGGCAGGCTTTGACGGTTCTTCAAGAGATCCATAAACTAAAAATTGTCTACCAGTTAAAGAGGTTTGTTGATAGTATTCCTTTTCTTCTTCTGTCGTAAATTGATAGACGATATACACTTTCCTACCTTCCATGTCTGTCATTAAACCGCGCAACTTATCACCATTTATTTTATATTCATGCGTCCAAGTTAAGGTAGTTGGCAGCGTTAATGATTTTTCTACTTTGTTAACTTCGAACGTAACATAACTAAATGATAATAAGCCCATGAAAATAACACCAATAATATGAAGTAAATGTTCTTGCTTATATAGTAAAAAAAACGTAAAGAATACTAATAAAAATAAAAGCCTTCCCGATTCAATAGCTGCTAGAGTTGCAACGAGAATGGACAAGGCATAATAGATGAATTTAGATTTTAACGTGATCAAATAGTGCATTCACCTTCTCTTCAAAAGGTTTTAATTCCGCATCCGTTGCTCCAAGATTACGTAGTTTCGATAACATTTCAAAAGCTAACTCTAATTTTTCATCCTTTAAAAAATCAATTTTTGCTTCATCAAAAGGAATATGAACCACATTAACTTTAGCTTTTTCAAACAATTCTAGTGCGTATTGATTATTTTTATAATCCGTTGCATAGTAAACATTTTTAATCCCTGCTTGAATAATTGTTTTTGTACATGGTAAGCAAGGAAAATGTGTCACATAAATGTCTGCCCCATTGGCTGGTGTACCGTATTTTGCACATTGTAACAGTGCATTGGTTTCTGCATGGATTGTGCGTACACAATGATTGTCTACTACATAACAACCTTTTTCCGTACAATGTTCGTCGCCAGAAATCGAGCCATTATAGCCCCCTGCAATAATTCTTTTTTCACGCACAATCGTTGCACCTACTGCAAGTCTCGTACATGTACTACGAAGTGCTAATAAATGACTTTGTGCCATGAAAAATTGATCCCAAGTTATTCGCTCCATATGACTTCCTCCAAACTATTGTTTCTACTAGTTTAGATGGAAAAATCCAATGTTGCAATGCTAGATTATGAATCACGTTTTACTTTGCCTCGATGAATTCTCTTAATCTTTCAAAGGTTTTATCTCCTATACCTGTAACCTTTTTTAAATCTTCAATACTTTTGAACGCACCACTTTCTTCTCTATAGCTAATAATGGCTTGCGCTTTTGACGGGCCAATTCCAGGCAAGGTCGTTAATTGGGACTCATCTGCACTGTTTATGTCGATGAGACTTGAAGTAGCATGTTGATTATTCGTCGCTACAGCAACTTGTCCATTCGGAATTGTTTCAACATCCTCACCTTTTTTAGGAATATATAGTACCATTTCATCTACTAATTTTTGGGCATGATTAATCATTTTTGTATCCGCTTCTTCAATGTACCCACCAGCGAGTTGGATTGCATCAATTACGCGATCTTCTGTTGTTAACTCATACACACCAGGAAAATGGACGGCGCCTTTCACATCTACCATAACAGGACTATTCGTTGGTTCCTCAACTTCTTTTGTAACTTCGCTATTTAATTGTTCTATTTGTTCTTGTGGAATTGTTGTAATTTCAAGGGTTTCACCGCTTGAATCATTTTGTTGAAGGATAAAATAAAGGATTCCAATACAAACCATGCCGGGGAATAGCACCGTTTTTGCATACTTTTTGACAAGATGCACCAATAAAAAAACACCTCACTCCAGAAGGTTAGTCATATGGAGTATATTAATAATATACAAAAATTACCTTCTGTTGAAAAGATGTTTTATTATTTTTTAATATGTAAAATTTTTATACGTTTGAACAGTGTCTAGTTTCGTGGGCTAGCTCCTAGGCCACTTCAACTTTCTCCCACGCATGCAATTTATCTGCATCGAAAGCTTGCGACAGATGCAAGCATGCTCGTCAAAAGTCTCCGCCGCACACGGATGTGCAAGTGCCGACAATGCCACAGGACGTGGCGTTTTTGTCGGCCAGTGTCTGTCGGAGCTAGGCGAGCCCACTCCACTTTTATTTTATTGCCTGGATAAAGATTCTTTCACTTTCGTCTGTTGGCTCTGATTCTTCCCAATCTGCTGTAACAATGATTTCTGTAAACCCAATTTCCTTTAACCACTTCACATATGTTTCAACTGGGAACGTACGCTGGAAATGATCTTCATCAAATCGTTCAAACAACCCGGATTCTTCTTTTACAAAGAAGGTCATTTGATGATAGACGGAATGATTATCATCTCCCTCTTCTGTAAACCATACATACGTAATGTCGCCATCGTCATACGTAAATGGACTGTTCATGAAAATATGATCCATTTTATAAAGGGAGTGCACATCAAAAAAGATTTTTCCACCTTTTCGCAAAAGTCCATAAACCCTTTTTAACGTTTCAACAACGGCACTTTCATCATGTAAATAATTAATCGAATCGATTGGAATACAGGCAACATCGATCTCAGAAAACCCATCAAGTTGGTCCATCGACATAGCAACAAGTGGAATTGTTACTCCTGCTTCTTGAAAACGGTTATTTGCCACAGTTAACATTTCCTCTGATAAGTCAATTCCTGTTACTTGATAGCCTGCTTGATGAAAGCGTAAAGAAAGCGTACCTGTACCACAACCTATATCTAATAATTTTGGATACTGTTCACTTGGTGCATTTTGTTGTATCCATTGTAAATATTGATCGTAAGGTACGTCTTGCATCAGCTGATCATAAATGTAGGCAAACCGTTCGTAGCTATTATTCATCATTCAACTGTTGGTACGTCTAATTGAGGTGCGTCTCCCCAAAGTCTTTCTAAGTTATAAAATGCACGTTCGTCCTTATGGAAGATGTGCACAACAACGTCACCAAGGTCAACTAAAATCCAACGAGCCGAATCAAATCCTTCAATACGTTTTATATCAAAGCCGTTTTCTTGTGCTTTATCTTGCACTTCTCTTGCAATGGCTTGAAGCTGACGATCCGAGCTACCGTGACAAATAATAAAATAATCTGCTAATAGTGAGATATTTTGCATATTTAATACAACAATATCTTCCCCACGTTTATCATCGATCGCTTTATGTGCAATTTGTAATAAGTTTTGCGTCATTCTTCACTGTTCCTCTCTTTTTACGTTCCATTTTTTATGAAACCACATCATTAAAACATTCCACCGAGACTGGGAATATTGGTTGTTTTGTTTGAACTAAAAATAACATTGAATGGCTAATACATTGCTCCATAGCTTCATCTAAATTTTCCTTGGCAGCTTCACGTAACGCTTCTACACCTGGAAAATTTCGATTTGGTTCAATCATATCTGCAATGTAGATTATTTTTTCTAACTTTGACATTCCAGCACGTCCCGTTGTGTGGAACCGAATTGCATTTAAAATATCTTCGTTTCTTATATTAAATTCATGTTCAGCAATCCATGCTCCAACTGGTCCATGTAAAATTTCTGAACCCCAAGATAGGAGCCTCGCATCGAGACCATTTTCCTTTACGATTTGGCGCATCAAGTCTTCATCAGCGTATTTAGCGATATCATGTAAAATTGCCGCAGTTTCAGCCGATGTTATATCCTCATCATACCGTTTGGCTAACGCACAGGCCGTTTCCATTACACCAATAGTATGAATATATCTTTTTTCAGGCATACGCGTTTTTACAATGGCTAAATACTCATCGCGTTCCATAAAGACCTTCCTTTCGAATATAGTCCTCTACACCATCTGGTAACAAAAATTTTAATGTTCCGCCATTTTTTAAACGCTTGCGAATTAAAGTTGAAGATAGATCAATTAACGGCGCTTCTATCATTTTGACGTCATATGTAGATGTTGAATGTGTACCAGGACGCTTTACTCCAACAAATTGGACAAATTGAATGAGTTCATCAATTTTGTACCAGGTATGAAGGGAATCGATCATATCGCCACCGATAATAAAATAAAATTTTGTATCTGGCTCTCGCTCTTTTAACGCAAGGATCGTGTGATGCGTATAAGAAATTCCCCCAAGTTCCAACTCGATCGTTTCTAAACGAAATTGTTGATAGGGCTGAATTGCGATCTCTACCATTTGATGGCGATTTTCAATTGAAGCATCATCATCAAGTTTTTTATGAGGTGCAATTGCATTTGGCATAAAACGGACTTCATCTAGTTGCAATGCATCATACGCTTCATTTGCCATTATTAAATGTCCGATATGAGGAGGGTTAAACGTTCCTCCAAAAATGCCAACCTTTTTCATCCGTTTTTACACCTTACTTTTCTTTTACTTTTGGTAAAACAATTTTTTTATTGTTTCGAGATTCTTTATATAAAACAACTGTAAGACCAATTAGTTGAACGAGCTCAGCACCAGTACCTTCTGCTAATGCAGTAGCCACTTCATCTTTTTCCTCTTCACAGTTATCTAGTATACGAACTTTAATTAATTCACGAGCTTCTAACACATCTCGTAATTGACGTAGCATTTGATCATTTACCCCGCCTTTTCCTACTTGAAAAATAGGTGTTAAATGATGTGCCTCTGCTCTTAAAAAACGTTTTTGTTTGCCAGTTAGCATAAACTTAAATTTCCTCCTAATATTAACAGGTGCTTAGTTCTAATTCTGCTGTTAATTTTTTTGTCATTCCATTTGTATCGGGGTATTGCCCTAACCAATGATGAAAGGCAATTGCTCCTTGATGTACAAACATTCCAAGACCATTTACAACGATGGCCTTGTTCTTTTGTGCCTCAACTAAAAATGGGGTCATTAATGGATTATACACAATATCTGCAACAATTGCTCCTTCTTGTAGTTTGTCCAAAGAAAGAGGTAGGCTAAACTCACTTTGCGCTAAGCCAGCAGAGGTACATTGAATGATAATCCCATATTGATTTAAATGTTGTTCTGCCTCTTGTAATGATACTGCTTGTCCTGAACCAATTTCAGAAATGATGGCTTCTGCCTTTTGTGTCGTACGATTGGTAATGGTTAAATCATTGTAACCGAATTGTTGTAGTGCAAATGCGATACCTCTTGCGGCTCCACCAGCGCCAATTAATAATACTTTTTTCGCTTTATGGTCTTTTCCTACTTTTTCTTCAAGCGAGTGAACAAATCCCGGACCATCCGTATTATACCCTTTTAATTTGCCATCTGGTAAGCGAACTACGGTATTAACAGCACCCATTTTTTCCGCTAATTCATCTAGTTCATCAAGGAAAGGAATGATTGCCTGTTTATGGGGAATCGTTATATTCCAGCCACTTGCACCTAATGTTTTTAACGATGTAATGGATTGTTCTAGTTGTTCTGGCTTTACATGAATTGGAATATAAGTTGCATCTATATTCATTGCTTCAAACCACATATTATGCATATTAGGGGATTTTGAATGCGCAATTGGATCCCCAATGACTGCAAACCACTTTTTCATTTTTCAAATCCTCTTTTCTTCCTAAATTAGATTAAAGAAGGTCGAATAAATACCTCTACTCCTTTTGGTGCATGTGCAGCTACTACAACGTTTGCATGCTGAACCGTAATCCAGCCAAGCCCTGAAATCACCACGTCTGTTTTCGCTTCTTTAATCGCAAATTCATGACGAACCAATTCCGGAAGCTGATCAATATATTTTTTAGTTGGTGGTGCGAGTAATTCACCTTTATGCTCAGCATATAACGCATCCGCTTTTTCTAGTTTTGTACGGTGAATTGGTAAGTCATTTGCGATATGCACTGTAAAAGCAGAACGCTCACCTTTTATAAAATCAAATCTTGCTAAAGCACCAATGTACAAAGTTTGTCCTTCATTTTGTTGGTAAACTTTAGGTTTAATTTCTTTTTTCGGCATAATATATTTTAACTCACTTGAGTCAATGTGATGAGCCATTTGATGATGATTAATAATACCTGGTGTATCGTAAAGAGCAGATCCATCATCTAATGGAATCTCAATCATATCCAACGTCGTACCAGGAAAATGCGATGTTGTAATCACATTCCCTTCTCCTGTAGCTTGTTTAATGATGCGATTGATAAATGTTGATTTTCCTACATTTGTACAACCGACAACATAAACATCCTGGCCGTTTCGATAGTGTTCAATTTTCTCAACTACTTCAGCCATCCCCATTCCTTTATGGGCACTTACTAGTAGGACATCGATCGGCTGTAATCCTAAGCTTTTCGCTTCTCGTTTTAGCCAGTTGATGACTTTTTTAGGTTTAACAGATTTTGGTAGTAAGTCTGCTTTATTAGCTACTAATAGTACTGGATTGTTCCCTACGAATCGGTGCAATCCTGGTAACCAGCTACCATTAAAGTCGAAAATGTCCACGATTTTTACAATCAGACCTTTTTGCTCGCCAAGGCCGTTTAAAATTCGTAAAAAATCATCATCCGTTAAGCTGACCGGCTGAATTTCATTATAGTTTTTCAAACGAAAACATCGCTGGCAAATAACAGTTTCTTTCTCCAACGATGAAAGAGGCGCATAGCCAACCTCATTTGGATTTTCTGTTTGTATCATAGCTCCACAGCCAATACAATTTGGCATTTCGTTCATTGTTGTTCCTCCCAAGTTTTAATTCCTTTACGCTCTAGTGTATTAAATACGCGGCGCTCTACAAATCGATTAAAACGCGTAACAAAGCCATCCGACTCTGCAACAGGTCGAACTAAGAACGTATATAGCTGAAGGCGATTTGCCCCCATAATATCTGTTAATAACTGATCGCCAACCATTGCAACTTCATTGCTTTTTAAACGAATTTCCTTCATCGCTGCATAGTAGGCTCTTCCTAATGGCTTTCTAGCGCGATAGATAAATGGAATGCCTAAAGGTTCTGCAAATCGATTTACTCGTACTTCATTGTTGTTAGAAGCGATAATAATTTTGATTCCCGAAGCTTGAAGCATTTTCAACCACTGGGCAATTTCTTCGGTTGCATCTGGTCTGTCCCATTCAATCAGTGTATTATCTAGGTCCGTAATAATACCTCGTATCCCTAGTTTTTGTAATTTTTCTGGTGTAATTTCGAATATAGTATTTACATATTCATTAGGTAATAGAAAATTAAACAACACTTTGACCCCTTAAATATATTTTTTTCGATTATATCATAATTGCAATGGGTTCTCCCATCTTCACTTCGGCACCTTGCTGTATATCTTCTGTAAATTGTATTGTATTTTCCTCAAAAAACATCACAACCGTTGAACCGAAAGCAAAATAACCTATCTCTTCTCCTTTTTTCCAAGTTGAAGAAGTATTTGTCAATTTTATTGAATTAACAAACATTGCGCCTACTTTGACGAGTGTAAAATATTTATTATTTTGGTATTCTAATTCACTTATCATACGGTAATTATGACTAATTGGTTTTTTACCGTAAGTTAGCCCTAGATGATTCACAGGATATGATTTTTTTCCTAACACATATTGACGAATGACCTTCGCATCTAATGGACTATGAATACGATGGTAATTTGCTGGACTTAAGTAAAAAACGATATATTGACCATTTTTATATTTCTCCACAAGCTCTTGTTTGCCAAACAAATCCATTAACGTATACGGTTTATTTTTAACTGTAAAAATAGCACCTTCAATAATTTTACCAAAGGATTCGACTTTTGCATCGACAGGGCTAACGAATGTATGTTGTTGAGCATCTATTGGTCTAGCCTCTTCTTTTAATTGTCTTGTGAAGAAATCTTGTAAACTTGAAAAACTTTTATAATCCTTTGAAACCTCAGTTAATTCGATTTCGTATACTTTACTATACTCACGAATAAGCTTTTTACTAAACGAAGACGTTACAATGCTTTTTAACAAAAGGGAGCTATATCTTCCGTTCGTTAATTCGATTAAACGTTGATAAACCTTTTCTTTCATAATGACCCCCTAGTTCTTTACTTTTTTGTATACATGTTTATTTAATCATAAAGTTGGAACATTTTTTCAGAAATATTGATTTACTTACAATTTATACGGTTTAGAAGTATAATAAGAAAAGTCTAATGCGCTCGCAAAAGTAACGAAAATAGATCGCATCTATAGTAAGACCTTATTCAACATTAGAAAATTTCTTTTTAAGTTAATACATTTAGCGTAAAGGAGTGTTCTCCATGTTTTTACTCCAAATGGTGGATACCACGATTAAAAAAGTAAAATCCCACGCTGCTAATTTAATTACAATTTGTAATCTTTCTTTTGGTAGTGCTTCCATTATGGCAACATTAAATGAAGCTTATAGTTATAGCGTATTATTTATCTTTATCGCTGCTTTTTTAGATCGATATGATGGAAAAGTGGCAAGAAAATTTAACCTAGAATCTGAACTAGGTAAACAATTAGACTCTATGGGTGATATTATATCATTTGGTGTAGCCCCAGCCCTACTAATGTATGAAATAATCATGACTCATTTAGGAATGGCCGGAACCCTCTTAACCATTTTATATATTGCTTCAGGTGCATTTCGTTTAGCTCGTTTTAACATTACTGAATCAACAGGGTACTTCGTAGGTCTACCAATCACAGCTGCAGGTACATTTTTAACGTTTACTTATTTCTTCACAACAATTGTAAATCCTATCACGTATTTATTTTTGTTTCCACTACTTTCAATCTTAATGATTAGCAACTTTAAATTAAAAAAAGTTTAACCGCAATCGGTGCATTTTTATCTAGTGCATCGATTATTTTTTGACCGAAACGGTAGTATAGATTTTATGGATGTCCACTACGATGCGACAAATCGTGTTTTCTACCCATAAGATTCTGCTACTTTTTTTTCATTTTCTAGCAAAGCTTATCATATAATGTCGTAAAAGGCAGAAAGGATGACGTAATTGAGCGGTATTTTTGCGTCACTTATGCAGCTTTGGCTAGACATCCCATCTTTTTTAGGGTATTTAAAGGGGCAGGCATTTCACCGACCTTTTACAAAAGAAGAAGAAGCGAAAGCCATTGAACGATTTATGGCAGGAGATGAACAAGCACGTTTAGATTTAATTGAACGAAATATGAGGCTCGTTGCCCATGTAGTAAAAAAATTCCATCCTCAACATGAACAACTCGATGATTACATTTCTATCGGAACAATCGGTTTAATGAAAGCGGTCAGTAGTTATACGCCTGACAAAAAAACCCGTCTAGCAACCTATGCTGCAAGGTGTATAGAAAATGAGATTTTAATGCATTTAAGAGCACAAAAGAAAGTTCAAAAAGACGTTTCGCTTTTTGAACCAATCGGGGTGGATAAAGAAGGACAATCATTGCAAATTCGTGATTTACTACAACTCGATGAAGAACCCGCAATCGACAAAATTGAACAAAAAGAAAGCTTTGAACAACTTTATGCATATTTAAATACGCTTGAACCCCGTGAATTAGAAATTATCGTCTACCGCTATGGTTTAAATAACAATGACCCGTTAACTCAAAAGGAAATTGCGAAAAAGCTAAAAATTTCCCGAAGTTACGTTTCAAGAATCGAAAAACGAGCACTGGTGAAACTGTATCAACAATTTAAGCATAGCCAAGCAGAGAAAGAAAATAAAAGAGCCGAAATCGAATCTACCTAAGAAAAGCGTAAGCGCCCTCGCTCAGCCCCGAAAGAAACTGGAGACTTCCGACAAGCATGCTTGCATGCGTAGGAGGAAGTTGAAGTTTCCGAGGGGCTAGGGCGCTGAAGCTAGACACTGTTCTAAGTCCGAAATTTTATACTTATTCTTTAAAAAAAGCTCATTTAGGACATTAATCGTCTTAAATGAGCTTTTCGTAATTAACGATATCTTGTTTCAGTGTTTGCACCAAAGTAAATAAGTATTCCTAAAATCGCTGTAATTGCAACCGAACCACCCATTAATAATAACATCATTAAAACCTCCTATTTTTAACAACTAATAAATCCTATCTCCATATTACTTGCATATTTTCAAAACCTCAAGAGTGTTTCAAATGAATTCGCTACAGCTTTTCAATTGTTTTTAACACAATTTCAGTTGAATGTTTTGCAGCAACCGGTAAAAATTCATCAAAACTAATATTTGATTCTTTTCCTGCAATATCAGACAGTGCACGAATAACTACAAATGGCGTGTTAAATTGATAACACACTTGCGCCACTGCAGCCGCTTCCATTTCAACTGCCTTCATTTGCGGGAAATAAGTTCTTACCTTCTCTACTCGTTGTGGATCGTTCATGAAAGAGTCGCCTGAACAGATAAGCCCCACACCATATTGATGTTCACCGATTTCGTCGACAGCTTCTTCCGCCAATTTCATTAATTCTGCATCGGCTTTAAATGCTGGTGGCATCTGTGGTACTTGCCCCATTTCATAATTAAAAATCGTCACATCAACATCGTGGTGACGTACTTCATCTGAAATAACAATTGCTCCGACTTCAAGAGCCGCGTCATAGCCACCTGCTGATCCTGTATTAATGACTACATCCGGCTTAAATTCATGTAGTAATATCGTTGTCGACATTGCTGCATTCACTTTTCCGATACCACTTTTTAATAGAACAACTTCTTTATTTTCATATGTACCCGAAGTATATTCACTATTCGCAATCGTCGTTACTTGCGGATTGCTTAGAGCATTTCGTAAAAGTTCTACTTCTTGCTCCATTGCTCCAATTACTGCAATTTTCATGATATTTCCTCCATTCTCCAAGTAATAACATTAAAGAATAAATCGTTGTCCGTCAACCTTTCGAACATTAATAGGCTCCATCTAATTGATTTAGTTTTTCTACTTTTACGGGAATCCATCCTTCGTTTTCAATCCATTCAATGTATACTCGATATTTATCTGTTCGTTCTGCATCCTTCGACGTAAGAACGGCCACGGAAGAATTCGGACTACCATTATTTTTTACTGACCAGACAATGATATTCTCCGGTTCTAATGAAACTGCATTTTGGAATGTTTCAAGTTTTTCTTCATAATCAATATGACCTTCTGTATATGCGGATACATGTTCTCCAGTCTGTTTTGTCGGCGTTGACTGCCAATTTGGATTCACAATCACTTCATCGACGATCGGATCTTCTGAAGGTGCTACAATTAGTTCAGAGCTTAGGTTTTCGTCACTTCCTATTGGTTCATCAATGGTTTCATCGTCACTCGTTTCTTCATCTACCTCTTCACTTGTACGATCTTCCGTTGTATCATCAGTAATTTTAGCGTCTTTAGATGATTCATCCGTTGTGTTTGCCACTTCATCATTTTTAGTGTTCTGATCTTTGTCCGTAAAAATACTAATCAGATTTAATATAATCAGGATGGAAACAATTGCTATGAGTATGTTTAGAAGGCGGTCCATTTTTTTACGTTTTCCATCATTCTGATAACGTTGTCTTTTTTCAGAACGATTCATGTAATCTCGACTTTCATTTTCCATGAGATAAGTTAATCCCCTTCCAAGCATTTTTGAATCTACTATATTTTATCAACAACCATTCTTATAATTCTATATTGAGGACATATATTTAATGTATTTGTTATAAAATAAACATTCACTCATTCAACATTAATTTTTGATTAAATAGAAAAAGCCGACAAATCAAATGTTTCGATTTGTCGACTTTTAATGCACAAATATTTCGGCTATGTATCGTTTAAGCCATTAGTTAGGTGAATTACTTCGCCGTATTAATGGACACAATACGAACTTCCATATCTCCACCTGGTGTTGTTAATTTCACAATATCATCTACTTTTTTGCCTAATAACGCTTTGGCAATTGGTGAATCGTTTGAAATACGACCTTCGAATGGATCTGCTTCTGCTGAACCAACAATTGTATATTCCTCTTCATCACCATCAGGTAGCTCGATAAACGTAACTGTCTTACCTAATGTTACGACATCACTTTCCCCTTCAGTTTCTTGAATAATGATGGCATTACGTAACATGGATTCAATGGCAGAAATTCGACCTTCAACAAAGCCTTGTTCTTCTTTTGCTGAATCATATTCAGAGTTCTCTGATAAGTCTCCGAAACTGCGTGCCACTTTAATACGCTCCACAACTTCTTTACGTTTAACTGTTTTTAAGTGCTCTAATTCATCTTCTAATTTTTGTTTTCCTGCTAATGTCATTGGATATTGTTTTTCATTTGACATGACAATCACTCCTTAAATACTTGAAATAATACTATACACGTAAAAAGTAAAAATGCAATCGTTTTCTTTTACGTTTATACTTTTACGTTCGGTTATAGAAAACAACCTAAATAGATTTCCTCTTTTTACAATTGTTTAAACCCCTGTTAAACAAAGAAATAGAGTGTAATAATAAAACCCGGTCAGTAGTTAAGCATATGAGACAAGCCCTTCTATTAGAAGTAGTTTGTCCACTTAACTAGTAACCGAATTTTATTTTTTACCAATATTAAATTGATTTGTAAAGTACTAATTTATTCCAACACTCACTCATCATATTACACATTGGTCGTAGTTTCAAGAATTGTTTTAATTTTTGTTACCATCAAATCAATGGCAACTTCATTCTCGCCGCCTTCAGGAATAATTACATCAGCATAACGTTTCGTTGGCTCAATAAATAAATTATGCATTGGACGAACAGCAGTTAAATATTGTTCAATGACTGAATCAATTGTTCTACCTCGTTCCTTAATATCCCGCTCAATTCGACGTATTATACGTAAATCCGAGTCTGTATCTACAAATAATTTGATATCCATCAAGTCCCTAAGACGTTTATCCTCTAATACGAGAATACCTTCTAAAATAATTACATCTTTTGGTTCAACATGAATGACTTCTTGAGCACGCGTATGATTTACATAATCATATACTGGTTTATCAATCGCTTGGCGGTCTAACAAACGATGTAAATGTTCTAATAAAAGGTCATTATCAAAGGCTAATGGATGGTCGTAGTTTGTTTGTAGACGTTCTTCAAAAGTTAAATGACTTTGATTTTTATAATAATAGTCTTGTTCAATTACAACGACAGAATGATTTCTAAAAACATCGTAAATGGCATGTGTTACGCTTGTTTTTCCAGAGCATGAGCCTCCAGCAATCCCTAAAACTAAAGGGCGCTTCTTTGTCATTTACTTATTCTCCTTCCGCATCATGTTGAATTTGAACAATGGACGATCTACTTTGAATTTTACGATCTGTAACGGATGGTTTGCCACTTCAATTTCCTCGTCATCTTCGTTCCAAACTTGACCAACTTCCATTTTAAATGAATCGATTTCAGGACCAAAGAACTCAATTGTATCTCCTGGTTTGAAGTAGTTACGTTGTTGTAACGTTACCATTTGAGTTTCCTCATTATAGTCTAATACTAAACCTGCAAAATCCCATTTCATTTTCGCTGCATGGAAGCCAAACATTTGTTGTTTATAGCTCGGTTCCCCTTCAAAGAATGCAGAGGCTGCGGCACGATTTGCACAACGGTCTAATTCTTCTAACCACTCTTTTTTAATTTTAAAGTTTTCTGGATCTGCACAGTACGCATCAATCACTTTACGATACACAGAGATTACCGTTGCAATATAGTGGATCGATTTCATACGACCTTCCACTTTTAACGAATCGATACCTAACTCAATCATGTGAGGAATTGATTCAATTAATTTCAAGTCTTTAGGACTCATAGCAAATGGTGCTTCCCCTTCATTAAATAAGGCTTTTTCTTCACCATCAACTTGCTCGTATAAATCGTAATCCCAACGACAACTTTGACAGCATCCACCACGGTTCGAGTCACGCGCTGTCATATGATTCGATAATACGCATCGACCAGAATAGGCAATACACATCGCCCCATGGACAAATGCTTCTATTTCGATATCCACTTCTTGTTTCATTTTGAGCATTTCTTCTGCCCCAACTTCACGGGCTAATACGACACGATGAAGTCCTTCTTCTTTCCAGTACTTCACTGCTTTCCAGTTGGATAAAGATTGCTGAGTAGAAAGGTGAATTTCTAACTTTGGTGCGATACGGCGACACGTTTCAATAATTAATGGGTCCGCCACAATAATGCCTCGAACACCAGCACCTTCAATTGCTTGTAGGTATTCTTCTAAACCATCCATATTTTCATTGTGGGCAAAAATGTTCGTTGTAACATAGACAACTGCACCGTATTTTTTGGCGAATTCAACACCTTCACGCATTTCTTCAATAGAGAAGTTATCCGCATTTGAACGCAAACCAAATTCTTGTCCACCAATAAATACTGCGTCAGCACCATAGTGTACCGCAATTTTTAGCTTTTCTAAACTTCCAGCTGGAGCTAATAATTCTGGTTTCTTCGTAATGACACGTTTTCCATCGACTACTTCTCGAATTTTTTCGTTTTCTATTAGTTGTAACAAGCCGGACCCTCCATTCTAATACACTGTTTCTTTGAAGATAAATCCTGTATCTAACGGACGTAATTTTGGTTGGATTTCTTCAATTTTTTCTAATAGCTCGTCTTTCATTGCATTATAAGCATCTTCACCTTGATCGAAGAAGGCATCAACTGCTTGGCGATAGCAATTTGTAACGGTTGTTATATAGTCTTCACTATGTAATACGCCATCAATTTTTAATGAATCGATCCCCGCTTCAAGCAGTTCTGTCAGCTCATCAATTAAACACATATCATTCGGTGAAAAAATATGTGTTCCATTTTCATCTTCATAAATTGGGTATTTATTTTTACGTTCTTTATCATGTAAAAACATATTTTTATTTTCTTTACGGTTTTCAATCTCCATTGCTTCTCCACGATATAGGAAGTAATTTCCTAAAAGAGAACGTTTCGATTGGAACATACATGTCATTCCATGTACTTGAACTTCGATTTCAGGTTTTGCATTTTCTTTAATTTCTAACACTTCGTCTAAAGAAAGCTCACGTGCAAGTACCGCTCGTTTTGCCCCACGCTCTTCCCAGTAATTTGCTTGGAACCAGTTTGTTGCGATTGTTTCTGGATTCCAATGTAATGGAATCGTAATGCCTAGTTCACGAACTGCCATTACTACTGCAGGGTCACCAAATACTAGGGAATCCACACCAATTCTTTGCAATTGTTTTAAATAATCATCCAATGCATCTAAACGGTCATTATGGAAAATCGCATTTACTGCAACATATACTTTTTTACCGGCTTCATGGATTATTTTAGTCGCTTGTTCTACTTCATTTAAAGTAAATTCTCCTGCTAATCGTAAGCCAAATTTTTGTTCACCAATGATAAAAGCATCTGCACCTGCTTCAATTAAAGCATTTACATGATCCAACGATTTTGGTGTAACTAATATTTCTGGTTTTTTCACTTTCGTCACCTCTTCAAACATATTAACAATCCATCACCGATCGGAAAAAATGTACTATCATAGTCTGGATGATTCATAATCCAATCCGTGAAATTTTTTAAATTCCGAATCATCGTTCTTTTTCTACGAGGAACTTCTTTAATATCTAAATCTGATAATCCATGCATGTACATATTATCGATATACAAAATGCCACCAGAAGGGACAAGTGGCGAATACTTTTCAAAAAATCGTTGGTATTGTCCTTTCGCCGCATCAATAAAAATCGCATCAAAAGTAGACTGAATCTTTTCCACATCTACCTCTAACGCGTCCCCCTCAATAACAGTAATGCGGTTGCCCGCTTGTGAACGCGATAGAAAGTGTTTTGCCATCTCTACTCGTTCTAGATCGCGTTCAATTGTAACAATTTTACAATTCGGCAGAGCTAGGGACATACGTAATGCAGAATAACCGATTGCTGTTCCTATTTCTAATATACTAGAAGGTTTTTGAATGCGAAGTAATTGATTCAATGCGTCAATGGCAGGCAATTGCATAATCGGAACATGGTTTTCCTTCGCATAAGTTTCCATTTCCATTAATAGTTCATCGCGCGGTTGAACCAAGGATTCTATATAAACATCTGAAAATTCCATTTGGTGAACCCCTTTTACGCTTATTGTGCAAACAAGTTAAGAAAAGCGCAAGCGCCCTCGCTCAACCCCGAAAGAAACTGGCCGACAAAAACGCCACATCGTATGGCATTGTCGGCACTCGTACATCCTTGTACTTCGGAGACTTTCGACAAGCATGCTTGCATGCGTAGGAGGAAGTTGAAGTTTCCGAGGGGCTAGGGCGCTGAAGCTAGACACTGTTCTAAGTCCGAAATTTTATACTTTCTTATTCTTCTAGAAAAGAAAAAAGACCAAACAAAATAGTTGGCACAAAAAATTAAATACTATATGACAAAAAAATCACAACTTATAATATCATGAAAATAGAAGGAAAGCGAACTATCTTTATTCGTAATTCAGTGAAAAATAATAAAAACCATACTTTCAACTGAAAAAATAACAAATAATCCGCATATCACTCTACTCTATTTTCAACGATTAACGTAAAAATTTATCTATATTTTGTAAATGTTCATCGTATGTTTTGGCAAAGTGATTGTTTCCTTCAGCATCTGCTAAGAAATATAAATATTCCGTATCTGTCGGGCTTAGGGCTGCATCAATTGATATTTTACCCGCATTCGCGATTGGTCCTGGCGGTAGTCCTTGTATCACGTATGTGTTATAAGGGTTGTCTACTTCTAGATCCTCATATAAAACTCGATCTTTATGAGACCCAAGTGCGTATAAGACAGTTGGATCGGTTTGAAGTGGCATATCAATTTCTAAACGGTTATAAAATACACTCGCAATCGTTTCCCGATCTGTTTGCGCTGTGGCTTCTTCTTCTAATAGTGACGCAAAAGTTAATAAATCATGCACAGTCATTTGTTTTTCTTCGAGTAATGGTTTATATTCCACAACCATTGTGTTCGTCTGTGCAATCATCGTTGTAATAATCTCTTCTAATGAAGGATTTTTTTCATAGAATGGATACGTTGCAGGGAACAAATAGCCTTCAAGCGCATAACGAATGCTGCCATCCTTAATCTCGTCTGTAAATAAATCCGGGAATTCACCTACCATCTTATCAATAAATTGCGGATCCACAATTTTTTCCATAAACTGCTCAGCAGTAAATTCTGTATTTTTCCCGATGATTTCAGAAATTTGAACTAACGTTAATCCTTCAGGAACAGTTACCGTAAATATTGGTTCTCGATAAACTTTTCCGGTCTTTAAACTTTCAATAATTTCATCAAATGTCATTGCTTGAGACATTGTGTAATTCCCTGCCTGGAAGCTCGATTCATTTTTGAACTTCGTATAATATTTAAAAATACGTGCATTTTTGATTACACCCTGCTCTTCTAGAATTGTTGAAATAGAACTAATACCAGAACCCATTGGAATCTCAACAGGAATTTCAGTAGTAGATTCTGGATCAATTGGTTGTAATGCAGACTTCACATAAAAGTAACCGCTTACCCCTACAATTCCAACAAGCAATAAAACGACAAGTGTCACAACCCCAACAATGCGACGTACCACTTTGCCTTCTTTTTTACGTTGTTTCATTTTCTCTATCATCTCTTGTTTCTTAGATTCATTATCCACTGACGTACCCCCTTATATCTCCTAATATGATACAAGAAAACACAAATGGTGACAACATCCCACATCTCTCGCGGGTTAGAGATGTGGGATGTCTGCGACGAGCATGCTTGCAGCGCAGGAGCAACAAAGGTGACATCTCTCACGGGTTAGAGATGTCTTATATCTGCGCCGAAAGCTTGCGACAGGCGCAACTAAATAAGTCTTCCAAAAAACGAGCTAACATTAAAAATACTAATGTAATTTTTAATAAAGTATTGCTTAGTGGGCGGACTTGGCACACAAGCCGCAAAGCCATGTTGTACATGTCTTTACGACTTGTCTTAGTGCTTTGTGTAAGGTCCACCCACATCCATTAACTCTAACTAATCCTTTCGTGATTTAGTTCGCGGCTTACAATCGTAGGCCGCGTTTTCTGAATTAAGTTAACTTCCTAAGCGCTACGTAGTTTAATATTAGATCCCTTTTTGTAGTTTTCTATTACTATCAACAAATTTGAAACACAAAAAAATTATTATTCATTTTGATACTAAAGGGTGAATTTATTACGTTTGACAACCCCTTTGCTACGAGTAGTTTCTTACACAAAAAACATTATTTTTTTCATGTTAACCAACAAAAAAAGCTATGCCAAGTTGACATAGCAATTTCCCATTATGATTGCTGGTTATTAATAGAAGCTAGCTCTTTTTCAACGAATTCCCACTCTTGATCTGTCTCGATTGGTAATAGCTCAACCACTTCCCCTTGCTCACCTGGAGTATAAGCAGAAGCAAATATTTCATTGATCTCTTCCTGATCGGCATAGGCATAAAGGATGTAGGATTTATTAAAGTCTGCTAACTCAAATCGATGAATGATTTCACAAAGGACCTCTTCATCTTCTTCCGTAGAGATCGTAAAATAATCTTCATCACCATCACCAAATTCTGCGACTAATGTGTTCAGTACTTCGTCTACCATGTCCCACTCTTCTTCGGTTTCTAATGAAGTGAAATTTGTCATTTCACCATTGTCACCTAGTTCAAATCGTAGTGCTGAGACCTCTTCACTCTCATGACCGTTTTCGTCAACTAATGTGTATAGTACATAAGAGTGATCGTTAGAATCAAATGTTAGTATCACCCTACACTTTTGTTCTGAACCGTCCTCTAAAGTCACATTAAAATATTGCTCGTCCACAAAAACACCTCCAAAAAGTTAAATGGGGATGTCCAGAAAGCACTACACTTTCTGGACATCTACCTACACTTCTAATAATAAAATATCCCTTAAAAGCTTTGCTCCTGCGGTAGTATCAATAAATTGTCACTATCCTCGTCGCAAAGGGGACGTCCAAAAAACTTTTCGAACGTCCCCTTTCTTATTAATTTTTATTCTTCTTCGTCGTCTAATTCGTCTTCAAGTGCATTTAACACGTCTTCAATTAGATCCCATTCTTCTTCTGATTCGATTGGCTCTAGCTCGCCATCTTCACCGTTTTCAGAAGGTGTAAATGAAGAAGCAAAGATTTCGATTTGTCCTTCATCGTCTTCTTCTGCACCTACTAATGAATATAGTACATAAGATTTTCCGAATTCTTCAGAGTCAAACGTATGAATAACTTCGCAAAGTTGTTCATTTCCATTTTCATCTACAATTGTAATATGTCTTGCTTCTTGTTCGTGATCGTGTTCATGTACCATTATTGGTCACCTCTTTGTTTAATTTACGCACTGATTGGCGTTTTTACCTAATTCGCTTATTCTTGCTTCTGCGGTGGTCAATCAAGATGTGACCATCCTCGTCGCAAAGGTTCCGTCTAAAACAAATTTTAGACGGAACCTTTGCTATCTAAATATCCTTGAAGGATCATTACCGCTGCCATTTTATCAATGACTTTCTTGCGTTTTTTACGGCTTACGTCCGCTTCGATTAACATGCGTTCTGCAGCCATCGTTGTTAAACGTTCATCCCATAGTTTAACCGGGAAATGAAAGGTTTCTTCCAATAATTTTTTATAATTCTCAGAAGCTTCACCACGTGGTCCAACTGTATTATTCATGTTTTTCGGATATCCTACGACAAATTCGGTAACACCGTATTCCGAAACAAGCTTTTTAATACGTTCAATACCAAAATCGCCTGCTTCTTCATTAATTTGAACCGTTTCAATACCTTGCGCAGTCCAGCCTAATGCATCACTTATCGCAACACCGACTGTTTTTGATCCAACGTCTAGACCCATTACTCTCATATTGATATTATGCCTCATTATTCTTCCTAATATAAAATTTTACGAGTTCCTCGAGAATTTCATCACGTTCGAGCTTACGTATTAAGTTCCTTGCATCCTGATGGCGAGGGATGTATGCCGGATCACCAGATAAAAGATAACCTACAATTTGGTTTGTAGGGTTATAGCCTTTCTCTTCTAGTGAAGAGTACACCTTCAACATCACTTGCTTTACTTCTTGTTCCATTGATTCTTCTGGAAAACTAAATTTCATTGTTTTATCAAACGAACTCAAGACCAGCACCTCGCTTTCAGATATAAGGAGATGAGACATACATTCATCTCCATTTTCTTTATTATAACCGATAAAATAATTCAATCAAATAATCAATAGTAAATATAACCAATTATTTAAAATGATTTAACGTAATCATACACAGAATTAAGCGCTTCTTCAAGTTTTGATGCATCTTTTGCACCAGCCATCGCCATATCTGGACGACCGCCACCTTTACCACCGCATGCTTCTGCCACTGTTTTTACGATGTTACCTGCATGGAAGTTTCCACCCACTAAATCTTTCGTCACACCTGCACAAAGCATTACTTTATCGCCATCTGTTGCACCAAGAACAATGACAGCTGATCCTAGTTTTTCTTTTAAATCATCCATCATTTGACGTAGTTGATTATTATCCTTTGCGTCAACTCGAGTAGATAGAACTGTTACATCCCCGATTTTTTGTGCTGCATCTAATACTTGACCAGCTTGTGCATTGGCAATTTTTTGAGATAATGAATCGTTTTCACGTTGTTGTTCTTTTAATTCATGCTGTAAATTTTCTACGCGAGCTACTAAATCTTTCGGGTTCGATTTAAGAAGAGCCGCACTTTCCTCTAATACGCGTTGTTCTTCTTTCACTGCTTCATAAGCTGCTTTACCTGTCACTGCTTCAATACGTCGTGTACCTGCGCCAATTCCACCCTCTGAAACAATTTTAAATAGCCCGATTTCAGAAGTGCTTCCTACGTGAATACCACCACAAAGCTCAACAGAATAATCGCTTACTTGAACAACACGTACTACATCGCCGTATTTTTCACCAAATAATGCCATTGCGCCCATTGCTTTTGCTTGTGCGATTGGCATTTCTTCAATGACTACTTCTATATCATCCCAAATTTTTTCGTTTACAATACGTTCAATTTTCTCCAATTCCTCTTTTGTAGCTGGACCAAAGTGAGAAAAGTCAAAACGTAAACGATCTGGACCTACATAAGATCCTGCTTGATTTACATGGTCCCCTAACACATCTTTTAATGCACGTTGCATAATGTGCGTCGCCGTATGGTTTTTCACAATTAGATTTCGCTCGTTGCGGTCAACTGTTGCCGTAACATAATCATCTAAATGCAACTCACCTGATTCAATAACGACCGTGTGAAGAGTTTGGCCATTTGGTGCTTTTTGAACATCTTTAACAAATGCTTTACATGTATCATTTTCTAATGTTCCATGGTCTGCAACTTGTCCACCCATTTCAGCGTAGAAAGGCGTTTCAGCTAAAATGACAAGTACTTCTTCTCCTTCAGATGCTACTTGTGCATTTTGACCATTCACAACTAAAGCGACTACTTTTGTTTCACTTTGTAATGTATCGTATCCTACGAAATTTGATTCTACTGTAATGTTTGCTAACACTTCGGATTGTACTTGCATTGAATCAACATCTGCACGAGCATTACGAGCACGTTCACGTTGTTGTTCCATTGCCACTTCAAAGCCTTCAAGATCTACCGTCATACCAGCTTCTTGTGCATATTCTTCTGTTAGCTCTACAGGGAAACCATATGTGTCATATAAACGGAAAGCATCTGCTCCTGGAATGACATTTAAACCAGCAGCCTTTTCTTTTTCGATTACATCAGAAAGAATTGCTAAACCACCATCTAATGTTTCATGGAAGCGATTTTCTTCGTTTTTAATCACACGTTGAATGAATTCTGTTTTTTCTTTTACCTCTGGATAGAAGTCTTGCATAATTTCACCAACAGTTGGTACTAATTCAAACATAAATGGTTTTTCAATACCAATCTGTTTTGCATAACGTACTGCGCGGCGAAGTAAACGACGTAATACATAGCCACGACCTTCGTTTGAAGGAAGAGCACCATCACCAATCGCAAATGCCACTGTACGAATATGGTCTGCCACAACTTTAAATGGTGTATTAACATCTTCTTCACTACCGAAAATTTCTTTTAAATCAATTTCGCCAGGGCGCATATATTTGCGACTTGCAAATTGTTCGATTTTCTCGATGATTGGCATGAATAAATCTGTATCGAAGTTTGTTGGCACATTTTGTACAACAGACGCCATACGTTCAAGACCCATCCCAGTATCGATATTTTGTTTTGGTAGTGGCGTGTACGTTCCGTCTGGGTTATGGTTAAATTGTGAAAATACTAAGTTCCACACTTCAAGATAACGTTCGTTTTCCCCACCTGGATATAATTCTGGATCATTTTCGTCATTTCCGTATTCTGGACCACGATCATAGAAAATTTCTGAGTTTGGACCAGATGGACCTTCTCCAATATCCCAGAAGTTTCCTTCAATACGTACTAGACGATCTTCTGGAATACCAATTTCATTTTTCCACACATCGTACGCTTCTTGATCTTCTGGATGAATTGTAATGGATAAAAGTTCTGGATCAAAGCCCATCCATTTTTTATCCGTTAAAAATTCCCACGCATAGTGAATTGCTTCTTTTTTGAAGTAGTCCCCAATCGAGAAATTTCCTAACATTTCAAAGAATGTATGGTGACGAGCTGTTTTTCCTACGTTTTCAATATCGTTCGTACGAATTGATTTTTGTGCATTTGTAATACGTGGGTTATCTGGAATGACACGTCCGTCAAAATATTTTTTTAACGTCGCTACACCTGAGTTAATCCAAAGTAGAGACGCGTCATTAATTGGTACTAGTGGTGCTGATGGTTCTTGGGCATGCCCTTTTTCAATAAAGAATTCTAAATACTTTTGGCGTATTTCTGATGCCTTCATTATAATATTCCTCCTAAATTTTGTTTGATGATGGTTTATGCCTTGTTGATGTTGAATGAATTCCGCCAAAATCGAGGAAATTCCCGCCAATTTTGAGTAAAATTCCGCCAACTTTCTTTTGTATTCCGCCAAAATGCTAGCTAAATCCGCCAAGTAACATAAAAAAGCCCTCATCCCATAAAGGGACGAAGACTATAATCTCGCGGTACCACCCTAATTTATAAGTAAACAAAAGCGCACTTATATCTCAAGCACTGTAACGTAAGTGAACGGCAGGGATTAGCTGCACTCTGGAGTAGCATTCGGTAAAAACTGTACGTAAGATTCTTTCAGCCTAAGGAATCTCTTTCTTTTTCGTAAGTTCAAACTTACTTGTTCCATCATTGTTTTCATCTATTCTGTTGTAAATTATATGAGAATGAGTCTACCATGTCAATTATATCTATATTTCAATTGACTCATAACGATACATATTCCAAAAGCCTATATCTTCAAAACCGAGACGTTTATAAATTTTTCCAGCCTCTGGATTATCATAAAACAGACAGAGCTCTTTCCCTTCTGCTAATAAATCTTTACAAAGCTTTAGCATACAATCTGTAGCTAAGCCTTTTCGTTTATATTCTTCTTTTGTCGCAACAGCTATGACCATGGCAGAACTACTATTTTCAGCAGTGGTTGAGGCAGTGGTCGCCATGACACCATCAACTCGAATGTAGTATATCCGACCTGTTTTATCTTCAAGTGCTCGTTTTTTAGATTCTACTGTAATCGTTGCCGTTTTAAATTCAGGGACACTCTTTAATAGTTGAACGTTTTCTTCCACTTCATCAATTGTTAGCTTTTGAACGTGTTCAAGCTCTTTATCACTTTTCGTGATTTGTAATTGCTGACACTTTGCATAATAGAAGGAATTTTCGCTACGAAGTTTTCTTTGAATGAGCGGCTTGATTTGTAACACAACTTCCTTTAGTCCCGATAATTCGCGCATACGTGGATCACTATTTATGATTTTTGCGAAAGCTTTTGCGTCAAACTTACTTTCTGCATATGGAATATAATTTGTTTCATATTGTAATAGAATTGCTACTAGCTCCCCTGAATCGTTAAATTCCCCCCATACGGATTGAAATTCAGTTTCATAGCCATAAGCCTCAATATCTCCAATAATAAATAGATTTTCAGCCGGCTTTTTATTCACTAAGGCCATTACATTTTTATGGTCATTCGAAGTCAATTTTCTTATCATTTCTCACTCCACCACCCTACTTGAAATTATTAACAAACTATCATAATTCCCTAGGAGTTTCAATAATTCTTAAGTTTACTAGCTTCTAGAAAATATTTAGTCAACATATACTGTGTCAATCTCATAGCATTTAATTATTGATTGGAGTGATATAAATGGATGTTCTCTCTATCGAATTCCTCACTGCTTTACTATCAATTATATTTATAGATTTAGTGTTAGCAGGAGATAATGCATTATTAATTGGACTAGTAGCTAAAAACTTACCACATCATCATCAAAAAAGGATTATTGTTTTAGGAGCAATCGGAGCAATTGGTGTACGAATCATACTAACGTTAGTAGCCGTAAAATTACTTGAAATTAACGGTTTACTTCTAGTTGGGGGAATATTGTTAATCTATATTTCTTATAAATTATTGCTTACAGAAGAGGAGCTAGATGTTCACCCAGGTAAAAGAACTTTTTGGGGAGCAATTGGGACCATTCTTTTAGCAGATATCCTAATGGGCATGGATAATATTATTGCTGTGGCAGGTGCAGCGAACGGAAATATGTTACTAGTGGCAATTGGTTTAATCATTTCCATTCCCATTGTGATTTGGGGCAGTACGATGGTAACACGTTTAATGGAGAAGTATCCATTTATCATTGTGATGGGCGCCGCTATTCTTGCTTGGACTGCAGCAAAAATGATCGTAAAGGATGAATATGTCGCTCATTTTTTCCAAACAAAAACGGCCATGTATACATTTGAAGCAATTGTTGTAACCGTCATTATTTCCATTGGATTAACTGTTAAAGTTTATGTACAACGTAAAAATAAAAAAGATGAAGTCGCCTCTTAATTGAAGCGACTTCTTTTAATATTGATATTTTTTTCTTGTAGCGATCACGATGAAAATGGCTGGAATCGTAAATACAATCATTCCTAAAAACGATAAACCAGGTGAGATTTCGTATAAATATCCGCCAAACAATGTCAAAAGGGCCGCACTTAAACTCATTCCTAATGCTGAATAAACACCTTGCGCATTCGACAATTGCTGCCTAGGTAATGTTTTTGAAATGTATTGGATAAAAGCAAAATGTGCCATTGCAAATGATACGGAATGCAACGTTTGGGATAGAATAAAAGCCCATATATTTGGAAACGAAAAAATGATAATCCATCGTAAAGTAGAGCCAATACCAGCTACTAATAGCAATGTTGACGTTTTCCAATGAGACAATGCATCTGCCTTCATTAAATAAATGATTTCAGATAAAACCGCAATGTTTAATATGATTCCAATATAATTCGTGTTTACATTTAAATATTGCAAATAAATATAACTATAGTTGTAATACGATGCGAGAGAGCCTTGTAGCAGGATGACAATAAGTAAAATAATTGGAAAACCTTTTATTTTAAACAAGCCTCGCATAGAAGACGATTTGCCGCGATCCTCAGTTGTTGGCTTTACTAATAACACATTTGGTGCGGGTCTTGTTTGCATCAATAGCATAATGAACAAGAAGCCAATCATACACCATAAAATCGCTTTTTCCCCTACTGAACCAATGATGAAACTAATAATTAAAACAGCAATGACAAAACCAATCGAGCCATATGATCGGCTTTTCCCATAATTAATCGTGCTGTGTTGCATCAGTGTTGTTGCACTATTTTCAATGGCAGGTAAAAGAGAAGGATAAATAAAGCTGAAAAGGAATGTCATCACAAATAACGATTCGAACGAGTTTGCTGGTAAATAGAGAATGGTTACAATAAGTGAACTAATAACTAATCCTAAAATGAGTTTCTTTTCACTCATAAATTTGGTTGCAAAGGGAAACGCAAACATCGTAGAAATAGCACGCGCCACAAGGCCAAATCCCATGATGAAGCCGACTTCTGAAACCGTTAACCCCTTTGCCTCACTTAACCAGCCAGGCCAATATTGTAAGTAGACGCCCCAAGTGAAGAAAAAGATAAAATAATTTTGCGAAAGCCAGTGTTGATTGTTCATGAAAGGATACCTCCAATAACTACTATACACTTTCACATATTTTTTTCATTAAGTAAACTTTAATAACTTGTAACTAGGCAAAAAATAAAAACCCAAGAAACATAAGTTCCTTGAGCTTTTGTCATTACGAATATCTCGCAATCGTCTGTCTCAACGTCTCCCCTAAGTTATGTAGATCTTGTTGAGTGATGGTCATGCGTACATGGGTTTCGTCTGCATCAAGCGCTTCTGCTAAAAAGCCACCGAAGCCGCGCGCTTTTCGATCGATTTGCATGATGATTTCAGCAGATGATTCAGATTGGGACATAAACATAATTTCTAGTTCATCGAGACGCCCTCTAAATGCGCCACCCACTGGAACAAATTCAAACTCTTGAATGAATGGATAGTTACGGCGATATTTATAGGATGCTTGCTCGCATTCTGCTTGTCGTAATCTAAAACCGAGTGCTGAAATTTCATCAAAGATTTTTGCAGCAATTTTCGATGGACGAATTTCGATATAGTCTTTATCCTGTGAGTCAACACCACTACGGATATCTAACTCTGTTGCAACCCATACTTGCGTTCTTCCCACTGTAATTGGCACCTCAACAGGGATCGTAAAGGAAAATGGAATAATTTTTGTTTCATTGACACCAATCGTAAACGGTTCGCTAACTTTATACTTTTCAATCGGTGCTTTTGCTGTAATTTTATTGTCATCGATTTCTTTAATGTACGTTGTGTACAATGTTAAATAAATGGCATCAATTTGTTGCTCAACATTGCCACCGTAAATTTCAACTTCCCCGCGGATTTGTTCTCCTGCTGTGTAACTGGATTTCTCTAATTTTGTATCAACTTTTGCTGCACCGATCCCAATACTTGCTAACATTTTATTAAAAAATGACATATTTAGCTCTCCTTGCTAATTTTTAGTATGGTCTATTTACGTACACGTTTGTAAAAAAGTTTCATTTCCAAAATTAATTTTTATCCCGCATTAACGGGCAGTAAGACTCTCACCTCAAGACTTAAATAAAGCAATAAGGATAGGTGGGAGATCAACTGCCCGTAAAAGCCCGATTGGTTCAACTAACAATCAGTGGGCTGAGAAAAACCCCCACTAATTGAAGTTTCACTTTAAGGGTACATTTTTTGAAGGAATGTAATGGATTGCGTAATTAATTCTTTTAAAATATCTTCATCGACATCCGCCAATTTATTGATATAGACACACGCTTTACCCGCTGTATGTTTTCCAAAGCTCTCCAATAACTTCTCTCGTTCAGTATCACCTGTTGCAAAATACAAACTAATTTTCGCTTTTCGCGGTGAGAATCCAACTAAAGGTGCATCCCCTTCATGTCCAGTCGCATATTTGTAATGATAAGAACCAAATCCAATAATACTAGGACCCCACATTTTTGCTTCATACCCGGATGTTTCCTCAAAAATTTGTAAGAGCTTATAGGCATCTTCTCTTTTTTTCAGACTGTCGACTGATTCGATAAATTCAATCACACTGGCATCGGTTTCTTTTGTTTTTTGTTCGTATTTTGCCACAGAATCTCACTTCCTCATTCAGTCGTTTTATTCAAAACGAATTTAAAATTGATATTTTACTCGAAGCGACGCATCCACTGTAATCATTCCCTGTTCAACTGGTGTAGTAAAGGATTCACCTGTCATGGCTACGGTTTTATAAAGAATTGGACCTCCACCTGTCTCCTCCACGATTTCGATTGGTTGCGGTAAATGAGACAAGCGTAACGATACTGCTAATGCTTGTGCCTTTTCGTTAGCATTTTGAAGGGCAAGTTGAAGGGCTCCCTTATAGTAATTATCTTCATTTTCTAATTTAAAGGATAACTGTGAAATTTGGTTTGCTCCATTTTTTACAGCAGTATCAATGACGGTCCCTACTTCATTAATGTTTCGAATTTTCACACTCAGTGCATTTGTTACTTCATAGCCTCTAAACACTTGTTTGCCATCCACAAAATCATAGCGTGGAAAGACGTTATAAAAGGCCGTTTGAATATCGGTTCTGGCAATATTCAAACCTAATAAAGCTTGGATGACTCGGTTCATTTTAACAGCATTTTCTCTTTGGGCTTCCGTAACATCTTGCGCCTCGGTTCTTACTTCAATTTGCAGTTCTACATAATCCGGCTTTGTTTCAATTTTCCCATTTCCCGTAACCGTAATGACTCTTATACGATGTGATCCGTGATGGGCATTTGTATAATCCAACGTTTCCACCTTTCGTCATGTTCATAGGAATACTATATGCTTGTTTGATGGAAAGTTTGTCATTTGATATTTAAACCCATTATTTTGCTTTGAACCATTGTTCCTACTCGTTATTCATCCATAAAATCATAAGGGGAAAGACCATTTAAACCAACTAATGGGTGAACGTATGGAGCTGTTTCAGCCGTTAAAATAGGTTCCAGCGCTTTTCCATTCACATAGAAGGTTTGTTGTTGTTGATTGTCATCTATCGAATGATCCGTTGTTGAAGAGACTTCCTTTTCTTGCACTGGAACGTTTTCGATTTCATCCATTGGGTTTAGCCGCGCCTTTAAACTTGTTAACCGTTCTAAGTCATCTGTCCTTGCTAATCCGTTTGCAAACGTATCGGGCTCACCACAAAGAATTAAAAAGTTTTTTGCCCGTGTAATACCGGTATAAAGTAAATTCCGACGCAGCATTTTGGAATAGCTTCGAACGATTGGCATAATGACGGTTTGGAATTCACTACCTTGTGATTTATGGATGGAACAACAATAAGCCAATGTAATTTGATTCAAATCGCCGCGCTGATAGGTCACCTCGTTGCCATCGTAAGAAACCACGAGTAAGTCTTGCTTTTCTACCGTTTCTTTTGCACGAATGATGGCAATGACCTCGCCCATATCGCCATTAAAAATATTGCTTTCAGGTTGATTTACTAGTTGTAATACTTTATCACCAATGCGATAGATGACGTCCCCAAACACTAATTCTTTTCGCGTGCCATCTGGATTTGGATTGACTAATTCTTGAATTTGTTTATTGAGTTGATCGATGCCAGCTGGACCTTTATACATTGGGGCAAGTACTTGGATGTCCCGTATGGATTGGCCTTTTGCAACGGCACTTTTTACAACTTGTGTGACAACACTGGCAACTTGATCTGCACTTGCTTTAATAAAGGAACGATCCGATGTTTTCTCCGCTACCGTTTGTGGAATATCACCTTTTTTTATTTGGTGAGCAAGTTCAATGATGGTGGATCCTTCAGCTTGTCGGTATACATCCTTTAACTCGACTGTTGGAACTTGATGCGATGCCAATAAATCCTTTAATACTTGTCCAGGGCCTACTGGTGGCAATTGATCTTGGTCCCCTACAAAAATCACTTGTACATCCTCACTTAAACTTTTCAATAATTGATGAGCTAGCCATGTATCCACCATCGACATTTCATCAATGATAATTAATCGCCCTTGGACTTCTCTTTCTGTCTCTTCATCCTTTTCTTGCCCATTAAACCCAAGCAAGCGGTGGATTGTCATGGCTGGTAAATCGGTGGATTCTGCTAGACGTTTTGCAGCTCTTCCAGTAGGTGCAGCAAGGACAATCGGAAACGGTTCTTCTTTTCCGGCATATTCTTTTGGATTTAAAGACAAACCGTGAAGCTCTGCATACACTTCTACTAGTCCTCGAATAACCGTCGTTTTTCCTGTACCAGGGCCCCCTGTCAAAATCATAACCGACGAATTTAGCGCACATTCAATGGCTTGTACTTGTGTTTCTGCATAAGAAACTTCTAAACGTTCCTCTACTTCACCAATCGCTTTACGGATTTCATCTTTTGTAAACGATTGATGCTTTTCATTATGTTGAAGCAATTCGATAATTTTTGAAGCAATGCCAATTTCACTAAAATACAAGGAAGGCAAGTATAGTCTTGTTTCTTCTCCACAAATTTTACTTTCCTCGCGCATTTCAATGATCGCTTTTGAAATCGTTTCATATGGAATTTGTATAGGTTGGCTTTGTTCCAACATGGCTTTGACGGATGGTAACACATGCTCCGCATCTAAAAATACATGCCCCTCTGATAATGCAGCGTTTGTTAAAATATGTAATACTGCTGCTTTTATTCGATCTGGATGTGCGCCCGTCATGCCCAGTCGACTACCTAGCTCATCTGCTCTTCCAAAACCAATCCCTTCAACATCTTCAATTAGTCGATAAGGATTTTCCGTTAAGAGCTGAATCGTTTCTTCACGATATGTTTGATAGATTTTCATTGCTAACTGGGGGCCGAATCCCCAATCGTTTAACTGAATCATGACTTTTTCAAGCCCTAGATTTAACTCTAAATTTTGGCGTATCGATTGTTTTTTTTCAGTTGTTAATCGAGGGACAACATCCAATGCATACGGATCTTCCATTATGATTTTGATTGCATCAATTCCTAACTTTTCAACAATAATTTCTGCTGTTTTCCGTCCAACTCCAGGAAATAGGTCGCTCGATAAATAATGAATAATTCCCTGTTCTGTAGCAGGGACTTCTTTTACAAACGTTTCCACTTGAAATTGTTGCCCGTATTTTGGATGCGTTTTTAAAATCCCCGTAAACCGGTATAATTCCTCTTCATTTAATTGTGGGAAATAACCAACGACAATAATTTCTTTATCATCATATTGTAAGTTCGTTTCTTGAATTTTCACTCGAACAATGGAATACATATTCGTCGCATTATGAAAAATCGATACAATTGGACGGCCAAGGATAAATAACTTATTTACTTCAAATAAATTAAGGTTTTCTGCCATCCCACTTAACTCCTTTACATCCATTCTAGTATTATTGATTTTACCATATGTACCATAGACTGTCTTACATAATCCTACCGAATGACACCTCGAATTTTCTTTAGCCTGATGATATGATAGGGATAGTTTGAAATAAAGTATAATTAAGTTTGTTGGAATAGAAAGGATTTGTGAAAAGCGTGGAATTTAGACCTTGTATTGATTTACATGATGGACAAGTCAAACAAATCGTTGGCAGTACACTTGGACATAGTGACCAAGAAGTAGTAGAAAATTTTATTTCTGAAAAAGATTCTTCTTATTATGCAAACATGTTTAAAGAAGATCGCTTAACAGGAGGCCACGTCATCATGCTTGGTTCGGGTAATGAAGAGGCTGCATTACTCGCTCTTAAAACGTATCCAAATGGGTTACAAGTTGGTGGGGGCATTGTAGCAGATAATGCAAAAAAATACATCGACGCTGGTGCAACACATGTGATTGTAACCTCTTATATTTTCCATGACGGAAAGCTCGATATGGAACGGTTACATCAATTAATTGAAGCTGTAGGAAAAGAACATATCGTAATTGATTTAAGCTGTAGAAAACGAGATGGTAAATGGTTCGTTGTGACGGATAAATGGACGAAATTTAGTGATTTTGAAGTTAATCAAGAATCAATTTCATACATCGAGCAATTTTGTGATGAACTATTAATTCATGCGGTTGATGTAGAAGGTAAAAGAAGTGGCATGCAAGAAGAATTAGTAAGAGATTTAGCAAATTGGACGTCCATCCCAACAACTTATGCGGGTGGTGTTCGATCATTAGAAGATTTGCAGAAGTTTAAAGACATTTCCAATGGCAAGCTTCACGTTACAATTGGCAGCGCTCTAGACATTTTTGGAGGAAATCTGCATTATACGGATGTAGTAAACTACTGTAAATAAAAAATGTGAAGGCGACCACCGTTTTTTTCTGGTGATCGCCTCTTTTTAAAGAATAAGAAAGTATAAAACTTTGGATTTAGAACAGTGTCTAGCCTCAGCGCCCTAGCCCCTTTCGAAACTTCCGCTTTTCTTATAAAAACATTCCAGCGATTGCAGCACTTAATAACGAAGCTAAAGTACCAGCGATAACCGCTTTTACTGCTAATTTTGCAATGATCGGTCGTCTACTTGGTGCCATGGAACCCAATCCACCAATTAGAATTGCCATAGAACTTAAGTTCGCAAATCCACACAATGCGAAGCTAACAACCATGACCGTTTTTTCTTTTAATTCCGAAATTACTGGTCCAAAATTTGAATAGGCGACAAACTCATTTAATATGATCTTTTGCCCGATAAAGGAACCTGCCTTAACCGCTTCATCCCAAGGAACTCCGATTGCAAAGGCGATGGGGGAAAAAACATAGCCTAAAAGTAATTCTAACGTAATTCCTTTTAAGCCAAAAATACCTGTAATCCCACCTAACAATCCATTAATAAGGGCAATCAATCCAATAAAAGCGAGTAACATGGCCCCAACGTTCACAGCAAGACTTAAACCATCTCCTGCACCTTTTGCTGCGGCATCAATCACATTGACTGAATCATTGCTTCTTTCTAGCGTAAAATTAGATTCATCAATTTCTTCCGTTTCCGGTAATATAAGCTTAGCCATAACTAATCCTGCAGGCGCTGCCATGAAGCTTGCTGCTAATAAATATTCTAATGGTACGCCTAATAATGAATAGCCGACTAAAACAGAACCCGACACAGAAGCTAAACCACCCACCATCACCGCAAATAACTCCGATTTCGTCATCTTCCCAATAAATGGTCGAATTACTAATGGTGCTTCGGTTTGTCCCACAAATATATTGGCTGCGGCATTCACTGACTCTGCTTGGCTTGTTCCTAATAATTTAGATAATCCACCACCTAGAAAACGTATAACGATTTGCATTAGCCCTAAATAGTATAAAACAGAAATAAGCGATGAAAAGAAAATGATAACCGTTAATACATTCACAGCAAAAATCATTCCACCGATTGCTTCACTATCTGCCAAAGGACCAAATAAAAATGCAATCCCTTCATTCGCATAGGAAATTAAATTTTGGACGGCATTGGAAACATTCGCTAATACCTCACGTCCAAATTCCCATTTTAATACGATGAATCCAAATGTTAATTGAATTAATAAACCAGCTAGTATGGTCCTCCATTTAATCAATTTTCGATTGGTAGAAAGTAAAAAAGCAATCATAATGACAACAAAAATTCCAATTAATCCCCATACAACATTCATATGTTCACCTACTTTATGTTGTTATTTTTCTTCTCTTTGATCATTTCATGCAAAATGAGCAGAAAAAAAGCCGACCATTTTATTAGTCGACTTTGTAAAAAATTAATTAAAGCGTTGGCTTACCATATCGTGTATATATTTCGCTTGTGTAAAATTCGGCTCAAGCGTATAAGCTTCTTTTAAATGGTGTAGAGCTTTTTCTGTATCTTCTGTAGAGACAGCATACAAAACACCTAAGTTATAATGAGCATCTGCATTTTTAGGCTCTTGGACCAATACAGATTCAAGCTCTGGCTTCGCAATGTCAAACATTTCTAATGTACATAGTAAAATACCGTACGAAAGACGAATTTGAATATCCTCTGGAGCAAGCTCAGCCGCGCGTTGTAAATAAGGTAATGCTAGTTTAGGTTTTTCATCCCGTTCAAAGGATTTACCTAGCATGTAATAGGCATCTGCCCCTTCAATACCATGGTCAATCGATTGTTGGTATAGTTTCGCCGCCTCAATATAACGTTCCGAATCGTAATACAAATTGGCTAATCCATAATAAGCCGTTGCGCAATTAACATCAATTGTGATTGCTTTTTGGAAAAAACGTTCCGCTCGTTCAATATCATCCATTGCAGCTAGTAGATTACCGAAATTCACATAGCCTATTGCATCATCTGGATTGTTCTCAATTGCCTCTGTAAATGCTTTTGCTGCATCTTCATAGCGTTTCTCTTGGAATGCTTTAATTCCTATTTCGTTGTAATTCATTTATTTCACCTCTTAAATAAAGACGACCATTTTTGGCCGTCTAGATTAACCTACGTATGTTAATTTTTCACTATTTTTAAACACTTCATCAATCGTTCCGCCACCAAGGCATTCATCGCCATCATATAAAACAACTGCTTGTCCTGGTGTAATAGCACGAACAGGTTCTGCAAAGGTAATATGCGCTGTTCCGTCTTCAAATAATTCAACTTCTACTGGTGAATCTTCTTGGCGATAACGGAATTTTGCAGTACAGCTAAATTTCGCTGGTTTCGTTTTGTTTGACGTGAAGCCCATATTTACGGCTTTTAAAGATGTAGAATACAATGCGTCATGATGGAACCCTTGACCAACATAAAGAACATTGCGTTTTAAATCTTTCCCTAATACAAACCAAGGTTCACCGTCTCCACCTATACCTAAACCGTGACGTTGACCAATCGTATAGTACATTAATCCATCGTGTGTACCCATGACTTGTCCATCAAACGTTTCCATTTTCCCAGGTTGGGCAGGTAAATATTGGCTTAAAAATTCTTTGAAATTTCGTTCCCCAATAAAGCAAATTCCTGTAGAGTCCTTTTTCTTTGCCGTAGCTAATCCAGCTTCCTCTGCAATTTTACGCACTTCAGGTTTTGCAATATGACCAATTGGGAACATCACATGCTGTAATTGTTCTTGTGACAGTTGATTTAGGAAGTAGGTTTGATCTTTATTATTATCAATACCGCGCAGCATGACCACTTCTCCATCACGCTCATCGACACGTGCATAATGACCTGTTGCTAAATAATCTGCTCCTAATTTCATCGCATGTTCTAGGAAAGCTTTAAATTTAATTTCTTTATTACACATCACATCAGGATTTGGTGTACGGCCCGCTTTGTATTCCTCAAGGAAATATGTGAAAACTTTATCCCAATATTGCTTTTCGAAATTCACTGCATAATACGGAATACCGATTTGATTGCACACTTTAATAACATCATCGTAATCTTCCGTCGCGGTACAGACACCATTTTCATCTGTGTCATCCCAGTTTTTCATAAAAATACCAATTACATCATAGCCTTGTTGCTTCAATAAATAGGCAGCTACTGACGAATCGACCCCACCGCTCATTCCAACAACAACACGAATTTGAGATGGGTCTTTTGTTTCTACCATGGTCGTTCACCTTTTCTATTTTAATTCACAAGTTTTTTTACAATTTTTGCAGTTCGTTTTGCCGCTTCCACAACTTGCGCTTCGGTTAATCCATATCCAAAGCTAAAACGAATGGAATTACGCAGTTCATCTGCCTCTTTCCCAAACATCGCAACCAATACGTGGGACGGATCAATGGAACCTGCCGTACAAGCTGAACCACTTGACGCATAAACACCAACCATATCTAAATTGATAAGGAAAGACTCTACATCCATCCCTTTAAAACTAATATTTAATACATGGGGTAATGCATGTTGTTCATTGCCATTGACATGATAGCGAATAGTTTCTTCGTCAAGAACTTCTAAAAAGCGCTTGCGGAACTGTTTGTAAAATTCTTGTTTTGAAAGCATTTCATTTTGAGCAATTGTCACTGCCTGTGCAAAGCCAACTGCAGATGGCACGTTTTCGGTACCAGCTCTTCGTTTCTTTTCCTGTGAACCACCTAAAAATGTTGCCACTAAAGGCGTTCCCGTTCTTTGATATAAAAAGCCAATTCCTTTTGGACCGTTTAATTTATGACTTGATACACTTAGTAAATCTACTTGCAACTCATCTACATTTAGTTTTTCAATGCCAAATGCCTGTACTGCATCTGTATGAAAAATTGCTTGATGATCTTTTAAAATTTCACCAATTTCAGCAATCGGTTGAATCGTTCCGACTTCATTATTGCCATACATAATCGTTACAAGAATGGTATCGTCGCGTAATTCCTTTTTAAAAGTCTCAATAGAAAGACGTCCTGTTTCATCTACAGGCAGATAAGTCACGTCAAAACCGTCTTTTTCAAGCTTTTCACATGCATTCATAATTGCATGGTGTTCAATTTGAGTTGTGATAATATGGTTTCCTCTTAATTTTTGTGCTTGTGCAACACCAAAAATTGCTGAATTATCCGCCTCTGTCCCACCGCTCGTAAAAATGATTTCGGTATCCTTTGCACCAATTGCATTTGCGAGCTTTGTGCGAGCATCATCTAAAACCTTTCGCGCTTGCCTACCAACTGTATGGATGCTTGAAGGATTTCCAAAAATTTCGCCGAAAGCTAAAGTCATCTCTTGAATTACTTCTGGATGCATAGGCGACGTCGCTGCATGGTCTAGATAAATTGTTTCCATTGTTCATTAAAACTCCTTTAATAGACAATCTAATTTCTTTCGTTAAATATAGAACATATACCCATCGTATTCCGATTGGTCATTATATTTTGCTAAATCTTCAATTGAAGTCGTATCAAGCACATTTTTCACTGCATCACGAATGCGAATCCATAATTGTTGTTGAGGAGCTTCTTCATTTTCAATTCCTTCAACAGGTTGGATTGGTCCTTCTAATACTTTAATCACATCCGCAGCTGAAATTTGACTAGGTGGTAATGCTAATAAATAACCACCATATGCACCACGAACACTCTTAACGAGGCCCGCAATACGAAGCGGAGATACTAATTGCTCTAAATACGCCTCAGATAAATCCTTATCTGCTGCAATTTGGCGAAGCGGAATAGGCCCTTCTCCATAATGTTTTCCAAGTTCAATCATAATCGTTAAACCGTATCTACCTTTTGTAGAAATTTTCATTATAACACCTCAATTTTTCTTGTCCATTTCTATGCTTAGTATACCATAACACCTTTTATTCCACTTGGAAAAGGTCTATTATTTAAAGAAAAGTAGTTAGGAGGGAAATCCATGCACAATGAACCACTGGCATATCGAATGCGCCCTCGTAATTTAAATGAAATCGTAGGACAGCAACATATTATAGGAAAAAATACAACATTGTATAAAATGATCCAAAACGGACACGTCCCTTCCATGCTTTTATATGGGGAACCTGGGATTGGGAAAACTTCAATTGCTTATGCTATTTCTGGTAGCTCCAATCTTCCATTCTTTTCCCTCAACGCAACACACGCTGGAAAAAAAGATGTTGAACAAATTGTTACCGAGGCAAGAATATCTGGGAAGGTGATTTTATTTTTAGATGAGATTCATCGTTTTAATAAATTACAACAAGATACATTGTTACCTCATGTTGAAAATGGCTCGATTGTGTTAATTGGCGCCACAACAGAAAATCCGTTTCACGATGTCAATCCAGCTATTCGTTCACGATGTGGGGAGATCCTACAATTAAAACGGCACACCCAACAAGACATAGCTCAACTTTTAACAAATGCATTGGCAGATACTGAAAGAGGGCTTGGGAAACATAACATCATTATTACCGAGGAGCAAATCGAGCATATCGCGATGGCTTCTAATGGGGATGCAAGAAAAGCATTAACATTACTCGAATCCGTTTATTATGCATCAGATGAAGAAGATGGACAAACGATCGTAAAAGATCATACAATTGAACATTTAGCAAAGCGAATTGGTGTTTATGGGGACAAGGGAGGCTCTCATTTTTACAACTTATTATCCGCTTTGCAAAAATCCGTTCGCGGTAGTGACACAAATGCGGCACTTTACTATTTAGCTCACTTACTGGAAAACGGTGATTTGATTGCGGTTTGTAGAAGATTGCTTGTGATGGCTTATGAAGATGTCGGTCTTGCAAATCCGGCAGTCGGCGCCCATGTATATGCGGCCACAGAATCTGCTAAAGTACTTGGTCTACCAGAAGCAAGAATTCCTTTAGCTAATGCAGTCATTGAAATGTGCTTATCTCCAAAATCCAATTCGGCTTATGCTGCATTAGATAATGCTATTGCCGCAATCCATGACGGGAAAACTGGGGACATCCCACCCCATTTACGGGACGGTCACTATGCGGGGGCAAAAGTTTTAGGGCATATCGGCTATCAATACCCACACGATACCCCAATCGGGACATTTGGCGGCTGGATAGATCAACAATATTTACCAGATAACATTGCAAGCTTAGAATTTTATAACCCAGTGATTGCCGGTGAGGAAAAACGAATGGCCGCCATTTATGAACGTTTAAAAGGTTTTAAGAAAAAATAAGGGGCTGTCACTCACTAGACAACCCCGTTTTTTTTTTGCAAAAGTTGATATTTCTTCTTAAAAGGTTTTTGGTACATTTTTTAATCTACTTTATTTCGCTAATAATGTCACCGCAATTTGGCGTCCAGGAGATGTTATATAGTTTCCGTTCATTATTAAACCACTTGATGCCCCACCATCTGAGTTCATCGCATCAATTGCTCCGAGCTTTTGCATAATAGTTGCTAATTGTGTAACTGTAGCACCGGACGTTGTCACTAATAGTACTTGACGATTTTTTACTATGCCGATAGCGCTCCGTGCTCCTGGTGAGCTTAATATTTTATGGCTATTAAAACCTTCTTCTATAGGATTTACAGTAATTGCACCATTCGTCACTAGACGTGGTCCAACTTGGATTGCTTCTTGAACGTCGCCTCGCTCAAATAGTTCCATAAATTTCGCCCCAGGTAAAATCCCCACTTGCCCATCTTTCATCGTATAAAAAACCGAAAACTTTTTATCAAATGTCTGCATTAACTTTCCATTCATGACTAGTCCATTGTATATTTGGCGGTATGTATTATCTGAATATGCATCAAAATAATTACCGTTTATCGCAGCAATCGCGCCATGTCTTTTAGCAATCGAAGCTAGTGACTCAACACTTCCTAATTGATCTTTCGCTACTTCCACATGAAGGGAAGTATTCGGAGCTAATAAATTAACCGTAACTACATTGACACTAAAATTCTTTCCTTCTGCACTAATCGTTTGCTTTGTATACGAAACTTTCGGTCTCTTAACAAAAGTTTCTGCATAAACAGGTATATGAATAGGTTGTCCATTTACTTCAAACTCAACTTGTCCTTTTTGTTGATTCCAGTTTACGGGAGTATTAAATATAAAACCGACATCTCTTAATGGAACGTAAACTGAGTTATTGATTACTTTTGGAATGGAATCCATTTCTTTCACTACTTGTCCAGCTTGTTTAATAGACTTACTTCCTAACGTTAGCGTAAATTGATCAATGGTTACTTGTTTTGTATTTGCATTCCAATCAACCGATACGTTAAACGCTTCAGATATCATTCGAATTGGTACAAGCGTTCGATATGTTTTTTCCTCTTGCACTCCAAACGACTGTGCACTCACTTGTAACCCAGTAAGGTGACTAGTTATAAAAATAAATAATAAGAATAAAAAGATTTTCCTAAACAATTAAACTCCTACTCCCTTTTGAAAAATTTTACAGAAACTATTAATGATTATACATTACCTTTCACTTTTATTTAACTGATAGTGTTAGAAAAATGTAATGTTATTGTTCAATTTGAGTATCTAAGATAGGTAGAGGAAACTGAGGCTGTCCACCTTATAGACAGCCTCTTATTGTTTAATATGGAATTTTGAAACACTTTGCGATAGCGTACCGATTAATAATGTGCTTCTTTCTGTATCGTAATGGGCACTTTTAATTAACTCAATCATCTGTTTCATCGTATCTTCTACATTTTCTACAACGCGCACATTCTGCTCACTACTCGCTGCAATATTTCGAATAATATCACGTATTTGATCGGTCACATTTTTTTGTTGGGAAGGTGTATTTGTCATCGTTGCCAGCACTTCTTTTACAACATGGATATATTCCGAACCTTTTTCTACTTCTACACTATTACCTTCAATCGCGTTACGAATAACGTTTGAATTTTTACTTATTAATTCTAACGTTGTATCAATTTCTTCTGTGGCTATTTTTGTTTGTAATGCTAATTTTCGAATTTCTTCTGCAACAACAGCAAAGCCTTTTCCATGCTCACCTGCTCTAGCAGCCTCAATGGAAGCATTTAAGGCTAATAAATTTGTTTGTTCTGCAATAGCATTAATTGTTACAACAACTTTACTAATACTAGTGGATGATTCCACAAAGGTAGACGTTAATTTCAACGTTTCTCGAACTTTCTCAACAATGGTACTCATTTTTTCATCGATTCCACTCACTTCATCTTGTGCAGCACATAATTGTTGATGAGATTGTTGCTCTATACTCGCCATCGTTTTACTAATTTCATCCACTTGGAACATGGCATTTTTCACATCATCTAATTGGTGTTGAATTGTCATAAACATTTCATTCATCTGGTTAATTAACTGATGCGAACTATTTTCAACATTTTTAGTTTGTTGTTGCAAATGGTAATTTGTCGTTTGTACATCGGTTGTTGACTTTTGCACTTTTTGAATGAGTGTTGCCTGTGAATCGACAAAGTTATTTACCCAGCGTCCCATTTCACCGGTTTCATCATTCCCTAACAAAGATTTATCTATCCGGATCGTTAAGTCCCCTTCACCTTCAGCGATTGTTTGAATCATGCCCGTTACGCGATTAATTCGATCGATAATCGGCTTCAAGCGTTTTCGAGTAAAATAAAATGTTCCGATAACTCCATACGTCACATTGATGGCTAGTACAATGAGTGGATGTAGTACATGAAAGGCTGTTAAAACTTGGAATAGCAAAATGTTCATCATCATGAAAGAAATAAAACTAATGCCTAAATGAAAGCCAATGGAACGTGTTCGATAAACTTCTTCTAAATCAGCTTCACACATCATTCCCCAAATATCTGGACTATGAGGCATCTGAAATGTAACACCTTTTCCAATTACGGGGATATGACGATAATCGGAATATCCAGGAAACTCTACAAATAGATTGGACCCATTTTTTATCGTATTGATAACACCTGGATGCAATTCCTTCGTTGCGGGATCTGTAAAGCGTATTTCAAACTCTGTATGATGCTTTATTTTTACAATTCCCCAATGTTTCGTATAGATGCCTAATTTTAAGTTTTCTCCTAATGTAAAAGTCTCATCTTCAAAGCGACTGCGAGATAATGCGGTCCCCGGCTCAATGGATGGATCTAAGTTCGACTTGGTCATAAAGATATAGTTGTCGCCTGAATCTTCATAAATATGACCTGCTTCGCGTTGTATTAAATCCGAAATCACATCATTGGGGACGCGAGCTGCCATGATAAACTGTAATACATTTTCTTTATAGACTGGTTGTAAAAATAATAATGTTACGACATCGTGAAACTTTGAAGTTCTTGCGCCAATTTTTAATGTAATTGGATCAATAAACGGTCCATACAGTAAAGGTTCACCTGTTTCCCATACGTTACGTACTGCTTTTTGATATACCATTGTTTTCCCCGTGGAATAGCTTGTCCCAATATGTGGTGAATAGCTTGAGGCAATAACATTGATTCCTTTGTCTAATAAAAACAATTCCGTAAAATATGTGCTTTTATTTTTGGAATCTATTAAATATGAATCATAGCTTTCAGGTGGATAATGAATAATTTCTTCTGCTCTGGAAATGAGTGAAACCCAGCGATCTGTTGCCCATCCATTCAACAAATTTACACGAGTTTTTGCAATACTTTCAAAAATATCTTCTTTTTGTTTTTTTGTTCCTTCGTTTAGCTTATATGACCACCATAGAGGAAGTCCTTCTATAAAATTTAACCATCCAAATGCACCCACTCCAGATCACCCTCCTACGAATAGATCCATTATTAAAATAGAAATATTTTTCAAATAATAAATTAATACCATTTTACGCCAATTAAATGGCTGTTTTCAATCAGGGACGTGAATCTGTCAACCTACATTTCGCCCCAATTGCCCCCTGTTCAATAATAGAAACACTTAATTCTCCTAAGTGGAACTCCTTGAAAAAAAATTATAATTAAATAATGAAGTTACCACTTAAATGTAAGAATTTATGACATGAAAACAAAAAAAGTGAAACCGACTTTTCGATTTCACCTAAATGGTTTAGTTATCTATGAAATTTATGAATGTAGTTCGAAAACGCTTCCAGACAATCTTTTGCTCGATTATTTTGTTTTAAAATTAATCGTTCAAAACCACCTTCTTTGCCATCGTACAGCTCAATTTCTTCATACGTTCTTCCAACCTCATTTAAAAATTGCGCATTCACAATTTTTTGTACATCTGGAATACAATTCGCAGCTAATAAAAATAATGTTTTGATTTCTTCGCTCACAACTTCTTTTCTCTGTAATTTTAAACGGAAAAATGCAAGTGTTTGAAAATAAAGTAATTTTGAAGTAAGGTCCATAAATAATACCCAATACGTATTTTCATTTGGAAGTTGCCCATTATTTCCTTTTACATAATTACTGAAATATTCAACCGCATCATCTAAAAGTTCACCAATACTTGAATAAGCTTTTTCCCAATTTTTACTCGTGTCAATATAATTAAAAATGATTTCGTCCATGCTCTCTTTGAGTGAAAGAATATTTAAAGCATTATTCGCCATTGGTACTTTAGTCGTCATATTGAATCCTCCCTTAACTCCTTACTTTCTATCTTCAATACTATAACAATAATATTCAAATGTTTTTTTAGAAAATAAAAAAATGCGCTAAAAATGGGATATAACTGTAAAATTTATTCATTTTCAACAATATTCTAACGGCTATATTCAGAATCTTCGCAATCGTATTTTGTCGAATTATACTATTTTATGATAACAATTATATTCAGCAGTCTATAATATTCTCTCAATATATTTACGATAAAAATCATGGTCATTTACACCCTGGTGATCTATTTCTGTCTTTTTTATAACTTCTTTCACGTTTCCATTCTCCATTTGGAAGATCCATTGTTTTGATCCATAAAAAATCCACTTCATTCTTTTCACCCAATTCCCTAAATCTTCATCCATATTTTTTCTAAGAAAATATTTGTCGTACAATACTTTTGTCATATTAATAAACCCTTCACTTTCACGAAACTTCTTAGTAGAAAAGTCATACTCCGGTTCAACAACTTGATGTTGATCAAGTACATGGATTGTCTGTAACTCTAGATTTATCGCTAGTTCAACTACACTTATTTCATCCAAGATATTTAATCCTCGATATTCCATTTCAAAAAATTTCTCCACTATACTACACTCCTAACACGCTCATTTTATTTTATTAATATAATAATTTGAAAATTTCTCTAAAAAACTATGCAAGTATATCCCTTGAAAATCATAGATAAATAATATAGAACTTTAAGTACAATACTTTCTATCTATTTATTAAAATAATAATTCAAATTTTGAAAGGAGGATTTTCTTATGAACATCGATATTTTAAAGAAAGATGACTTATTTAAGAAAAATTCAATCTTAATGCTTGTCTATGGTTTAGCTGCTTACTTAGGAGGTATTGCTCAATTTATTATTGGCCGACCACTTGGCTTAGCCCTTTCACTATTAATTCCTGTATCTATTGCCTGCTTGCTATTTATTGTACAACGTAAAATCGTTACGCTACGTCCAGCTTTCCCATTTATTGTTTTAATATTAGGCATTATTACGGTTTACGGAGCAATCGCCTCATTCAAAGTAACTTTAGCGACGATTGTCTTGAGTTTCTTCGTTTTAATATTAGGAAGCATACACAATAAACTAACGGTATTTACTGTTGGATATGTCGGTTCTCTTATTTGTTTAATTTTTAATTTTACATTGGATACAACCGGTTTTGCTGTTGATCCTGCAAATGTCTTTGTCGTTCATACGTTGATGGGATTAGGGATTTTACTACAAGTTCGTCAAAACAAATATTTATTTACTAACATAGAAGCATTAATGAGATCAGCAAATGAAAAGGCATTTCACGAACAAAACTTACACCACCATTTAGAAACTTTAGTCGATCGAATTACATCAAAGCTTGAAACCATCACAATGAGTATGAAAACCGCTTCGTTAGCGCAAAATGAAATGCTTTCATCTATCCAAGAAGTAAGTGTTGGAGCACAACGTCAATCCGATTATGTACTTGATATTGTGCAAAGTACCGATGCAACCACAACCGAAATTTCTAGAATTACAGATCAATTAAATGAGATTGTGCAAAGTGTAGATAACGCTAGTCAACATGCTTCAAATGGCACAGAAGCAATGCATCAATTAAAAGACGAAATCGATTCGTTTAAAAGTTTCTTCTCATTACTGAACGAAACCTTTCTTTTATTGTCAAAGAAAATTGCAGAAACAAATCAATTTACGTTAGATATCCAAAAAATCACGACACAGACAAACCTTCTTGCACTTAATGCATCGATTGAAGCGGCTCGAGCTGGTAGCCATGGGAATGGATTCAAAGTAGTTGCCGACGAAATTAGAAAGCTCGCAGGTATTACAGATCAAACATTAGCAAAAATTGACGAAAACCTAAGCGAAGTAAATTTATACAACGAAGATGCCCTGAAAAAGTTACAGAGTGGTTTAAAGCAGATTACTACACAAATTGAAACGGCCGAAAAATCAAACGAAACATTTACAGCTTTAATGCATTCAATGGATGACATTTTAATTGAAATAAAAGAGTTTGCTCAAGCGGTCAATGCCATTGAAGAAAATGGGAAATCTATTCAAGCCAGTACAAGTGAATTTGCTTCCATTATCGAACAAAGCTCCGCTGCCGTTGAACAATTGAGCGCGGTTTTAACAACTGTCAACAAGGAGCAACAACAAATTTCACAACATATACAAGATACGTATCAAGATACATTAAGCATTCGACAGTAAATGAAAAAGGTGCGGTCATTTTGAAGACGCACCTTTTACCATTTTATTATTGTTGTACTCGTGTAATTTTTATATCCTTTAAGATATCATTAATTACCCAGCTAGCTGCAATGAGTCCTGCAACAGACGGACAAAATGCGTTAGATGATGGTGGCATTTTTGCTTTACGAATTTGTGCATTCGGATTTCCAACCGTTTCCACTACATCTGGACGAACCACGATTGGCGACTCATCCGAAAAGACAACGGTTACGCCTTTTCGAATTCCCTCTTTACGAAGCTTTGTACGAATGACTTTCGCTAGTGGATCCGTATGGGTTTTTGAAATATCTGCAATTTGGAATCGTGTTGGGTCTGTTTTGTTGGCAGCACCCATACTTGAAATAATCGGTATATTTCGTTTCAAACATTCTTTCATTAGGTGAATTTTATACATGACTGTATCCGAAGCGTCAATCACATAATCAATTCCTAGTTCAAAGAATTTCTCGTACGTTTCCTCTGTATAAAACATGTGCATATCAATCACTTCACACTCAGTGTTAATATCTGCAATACGCTCTTTCATCACAGCTGATTTTGATTTGCCCACTGTTGATAAGTATGCCACTAATTGACGGTTTACGTTTGTTATATCTACATTATCTTTATCCACTAAAATAATACGACCAACACCACTTCTTGCACAGGCTTCAGCGGCAAATGATCCAACGCCACCTACACCTAATACTGCAACAGTCGTATTTTTTAATTTTTCTAGCCCTTCTTTACCTATTGCTAGTTCGTTTCTTGAAAACTGATGTAACATTTTTTATGCCTCTCAATCTACATTTTACTACTCGGAATTATATCATATCAAAATAATGAAGTAAATTTATCATGTAAAACTTGAATGTAGTATGGCAAAAAAATAAAAACCCTTCTGTAAAATTTCAGAAGAGTTAGTAAGGACGAATCCCAAATTGCCGTAACTTTAATGTTTTGAACCCGCTTCCCTTGCAGGTGGGTAACCTCTTCAACTGCTTAAACTTCCCCAACTCGTTCGAGGGCCTGTTTGCACAAGTCAAAATATGGATTCCCAACGATTTATTGTTCGGTCAAAACTGTTATGAATGGGATTACAAACAGTTCAGGATTCGTTGTTAAATTAATCTTATCACCAATTATCTGAATTTTCAATATAAATTTTTAAAAATATTAAAAAATTTTTAAAACTAACATTTATTTGACAAAAACTAAGAAGGTCTTATTCATTAAATTTAAGAAATTATATAATAAATGTTATCTTTATCATATACTTATTATATATTTAAAACTATTATACTCGCTAAATCCTAATCTACTAAAAAGCACTCAAATCCCTCATCGCATAAATAAAGGAGCCACCTACAACTTCACAGGTGACTCCTTTTACTATAAATTAGTTCTCTTTTTTCTTCGTTACACTTAAGTTTAATTCTTGTAATTGTGCATCTGAAACTTCACTTGGCGCTGAAGTTAATAGACAACTTGCTGTAGCTGTTTTCGGGAATGATATAGTGTCGCGTAGATTTGTACGGCCCGCTAATAGCATTACAAAACGGTCAAGACCAAATGCAAGTCCTCCATGTGGCGGCACTCCATATTCAAAGGCTTCAAGTAAGAAACCAAATTGCTCCTGCGCTTCTTCTTCACTAAATCCTAAAAGTTTGAACATTTTTTCTTGTAGGTCACGTTCATAAATACGTAAAGATCCTCCACCAAGTTCATAACCATTTAATACGATATCGTAGGCTTGTGCACGAACACTAGCTGGATCTGTATCCATTTTTTCGATATCTTCATCAAATGGTCGTGTGAATGGATGGTGAGCTGCAGTATAACGGCCAGCTTCTTCATCATACTCAAGTAATGGCCAATCTGTAATCCATAAGAAAGCATATTGTGACTCGTCAATTAGGTTTAACTCTTTTCCTAATTTATTACGTAATGCCCCCAGTGAAGCGGCTACTACTGATGGTTTATCCGCTACGAATAGTAATAAATCTCCAGCTTCTGCATTCATAGCAGAAATTAGATTCTCTGCAATTTCACCTTCAAAGAATTTTGCGATTGGTCCGTTTAAGCCTTCTTCCGTTACTTTTAACCAAGCTAACCCTTTCGCACCGTAAATCGCAACAAATTCTGTTAATGCATCAATATCTTTACGAGAGTATTTATCTGCATTGCCTTTTACGTTAATTGCTTTTACTTCTCCACCTGATTCAACTGTAGAAGCAAACACTTTAAATGAAGAGTCTTTTACGATTTCAGAAAGTCCTACAAGTTCTAACCCAAAACGTACATCCGGTTTATCTGATCCAAAACGGTCCATTGCTTCTTTGTACGACATACGTTGGAATGGAAGTGTTACGTCTACACCTTTTGCTTCCTTCATAACCGTTTGAATTAGACGCTCATTCATTTCAATAATTTCGTCCATTGACATAAATGATGTTTCGATATCGACTTGTGTGAACTCTGGTTGACGGTCTGCACGTAAATCTTCATCACGGAAACAACGCGCGATTTGGAAGTACTTTTCAAAGCCTGATACCATTAATAACTGTTTAAATAGTTGTGGTGATTGTGGTAATGCATAAAATTCACCATCATGTACACGAGAAGGCACTAAATAGTCACGAGCACCTTCTGGAGTTGATTTCGTTAAAATTGGTGTTTCAACTTCTAAGAAGCTTTCATTTTGTAAGAAGTTACGAATTGAACGTGTAATGTCTGAACGTAATTTGAACGTGTTATACATTACGGGACGTCGTAAATCAATATAGCGATATTTTAAGCGAATATCTTCGCCAATTTCCACTTTATCATCAATTGCAAATGGTGGTGTTTTCGCTTCATTAATAATTGTAATAGTAGATGCGACAACTTCAATTTTACCCGTTGGAATATTTGAGTTTACTTGACTTTCATCACGTAAAATAACTTTCCCGTCAATTTCAATCACATATTCGTTACGGATTTTATCAGCAATTGCTAATGCATCTTTTGCTTCATCACCAAAAACTACTTGAACGATACCCGTACGATCGCGAACATCAACGAAAATTAGTCCCCCTAAATCGCGTCGTCTTTGTACCCATCCTTTTAATACTACTTGTTGCCCTACGTGTTGTTCTGTTATTTCTCCACAAGCATGTGTTCTCTGAGCCATTCTTTATTTCCTCCAGTTATAGACAAAAATTATTTATGATCTAGGATATAATTCACTAAATTGTGGAATGGTACTTTTTCTTGATTACCTGATTCCATTTCTTTTACGTTTACCGCGCTTTCTTCTAGCTCGGAGTCACCAATCACGATGACAAATTTCGCGCCTAAACGGTCAGCTGATTTCATTTGGGCTTTCATTTTACGATCTATATAGTCCATATCTGCTGCAATTCCTTTTGTGCGGAATGAGCTAATGAGTTCAGCTGATTTTAACTTTGCTTCATCGCCCATTGCGACTACATAAATGTCTAATCGATCTTCTACCTCAAGTTCTACACCTTCAGCTTCCAACGCAAGCAACAGACGTTCAATAGACATGGCAAAACCAATTCCCGGTACATCTGGACCCCCAATGCCCTCAACTAACCCGTTATAACGACCACCACCACAAAGAGTTGTAATGGCACCAAAGCCTTGTGACGTGCTCATTATTTCAAAAGCAGTGTGATTATAATAATCTAAACCGCGCACTAAGTTTGGATCTACTTCATATTGAATACCCAGTACATCTAAATATTTTTTCACTTGGTCAAAATACTGTGCTGAAGATTCAGTTAAATAATCCGTTAATGCAGGTGCTGACTTCATTAATGGATGTTCGTGATCTTTTTTACAATCTAAAATACGTAACGGATTTTTTTCTAAACGGTTTTGACAGTCTGAACAAAATTCATTGATGCTTGGTTCAAAATGATTAATCAGAGCCGTTCTATGGGCATCTCTCGTCTCTTTATCACCTAATGAGTTAATGACTAATTTTAAATCCTTTAACCCTACTGTTTGATAAATATCCATCGCAAGAGCAATCACTTCTGCATCAATAGCTGGATCTGCACTGCCTATCGCTTCTACACCATATTGAACGAACTGACGATAACGACCAGCTTGTTGGCGCTCGTAGCGGAACATTGGACCAATGTAAGAAAGTTTCACTGGTTGATCAGGATAGCCGAACATTTTGTGCTCTACATATGAACGAACCGCTGAAGCAGTCCCCTCAGGTCGCAATGTTAATGAGCGTCCACCTCGATCGTCGAAAGTGTACATTTCTTTTTGAACGATATCCGTTGTATCACCTACACCACGCTGGAATAATTCCGTTTGTTCGAAAATCGGTGTTCGAATTTCTTTATAACGATATACACGACTTAAATCACGTAAAATCGATTCAACTTTTTGCCATTTCGGTGTTTGATCAGGCAATATATCTTGTGTTCCTCTAGGTACTTTAAAAGCCATTTTCATACTCCTTTCTCAATCAATTACGATTAAACGTAATTGTCCATACACTTGTTAATGAATATAAAAAAAGCCTTCATCCCATGCAAATGCAAGGGACGAAAGCTTAGTTATCTTCCGCGGTTCCACCCTAGTTGGCGTACTTAAGTACACCCTCTCGTAAACGGATAACGGCCGTCTTCCGTTTTTCCCTACTAAGCCATCCGCTTTTCGAAAAAAAACCTCACAAGTGTTGTTCACATTTACTTACTGTAGGAAAGATTTCAGCCTAGTCTTTCCCTCTCTTGTCAGCATTGGTAATTGCTACTTTCTTGGTCAATGGTAATGAATTTTCACATTAGTCTTATCATAATTGTGTCGACTTATGTTGTCAACTATTTTAAGAGAAACAGACCACGGTCAAAATTGATTTCTAATGCTTATTACCTAATTTGTCAAAAAGAAGTAGATTTTAGTAGAGATTTGATTTTACAATAGAAAATATATGAATCTTACAACGTTTATTATAGAAGGTAGGTAAAAAATGAAGCATAAAATTATTACCTTTATACTTACAGGTATTTTACTTTGTTCCACATCATTCTACCGTTCCGATCATTCTAATCTAGTCTATGCGAATGTAGATGACAGTGTAGATTTAGTTGTATCAGCTGAAAAATTGTATTTAAGGGAAGGGCCAGGATTGTCCTACCCGATTCTTACGACATTAACTGATGGACAGGAACTTGCATTTATTGAAAAACAAAATGATTGGTACCATGTAAAATTTAAAAATTATGAGGGATGGGTTGCCTCTTGGTTAACTTCTTCAAAAGAAAAGAACAACCAAACTGAACCTGACAAGACGGTCATTTCTCAAGTTGACCATCTTAATTTACGTGCTGAACCTTCTATTACTTCGCCAGTGCTAGATCAATTAAATGCAGGCGTTGAAGCACAAGTCGTGCAGCAGCAAAATGACTGGGTGCAAATCAATTATAATGGGACAATTGGGTGGGTTTCTTCTAAATATGTTTCGATGAATGAAACAAAAAAAATCGAAGAAAACAAACCAACCGAGGTACCTAAAGAGAAAGAGCCAGAGACTAAAGAGAATGTAATAATTGATCCAAATTCTTTTACTATTTTGGTTGACGCTGTTAATATCCGTAAAAAACCAGACCTCTCTTCTAAAAAAATCGGAGTAGCAAAAAACGGTGAAAAATACGAGGTTTTAGAGCGAAATAATAATTGGGTTAAAATACAATACGGGAATAAAAAGGGGTGGGTTTATAGTTTTTATGGATCATTTCATGTAGAACAAAAAGATCAGCCTACAACCACAAACTCAACTAAAAAATCATCATTTGATCAAGTCGTGACGATTATTTATAATGGGACAAACCTTCGAACGTCCCCTTCTACCTCATCAGAAGTAGCTGTTCATGCAAGTGCTGGGGAAAAATATCCGATTGTTAGTACCCAAGGCGATTGGTTTGAAGTTCAAATAACCGACGATACGACCGCTTTTGTAGCAAATTGGGTTGTTTCCATTAATGAATCATCTGAAGAAAATAAAAAAACTGAAACAAAAGAGAAACGAAAAGAAGGTACTTTAAAAGGGGTTACGATTGTAATTGACCCTGGTCATGGTGGGAATGATGTAGGAACAACGGGTGTTCGAGGTACGGAAGAAAAAGATATCAATATAAAAACTGCAGAATTACTTACAGAAAAATTACGTGCAAGTGGGGCTGAAGTCATTTTAACTCGGGAATCGGATGTCTATGTCGATTTACGTAAACGTGTATCAATCTCTCACCAACATACAGCAGATGCCTTTATTAGTATTCATTATGATGCAACAGAGGATAGTTCCATATCAGGATTTACAACGTACTATATGAATTCTTACCAGCAGCCTTTAGCCAAGTATGTTCATGAAGGACTTGCAAAAAAAGTGTCATTACGTGATCGTGGTGTTCAGCCGGGGAATTACTTAGTACTACGAGAAAATAAACAAAATGCAATATTAATCGAATTAGGCTATTTAAGTAATCCAAGTGAAGAACGTGTTGTGACAAGTGATTTTTATCGAGAACAGGCCACGCTTGGAATTTACCAAGGTTTATTAAATTATTTTGATAATCAATTAGATTAGAAAAAACAGGAGCCACGGTGTGAATTCACACCTGACTCCTGTTTTTTTATTTACTCTTAGATTCGACAATGACCGTAACCGGGCCATCATTTACTAAAGCAACATCCATCATCGCACCAAAAATACCCGTTTCCACTTTTAATCCATAGTTTTGAAGTTCTGCATTAAAAGATTCCCATAGCGGTAAAGCGATTTCTGGACGAGCGGCCTCGATAAAACTAGGTCTTCTTCCCTTTCTTGTATCCCCATATAAAGTGAATTGAGAAACTGAAAGAATATCCCCACCATGTTCGATAATGGATTTGTTCATTTTTCCTTCTTCATCTTCCCAAAGACGAATATCTACAATCTTTTTTGCGACATATTGAACATCTTCTAGCGTATCCGTATGCGTCAAACCTACTAATAATACATAGCCTTTATCAATAGCACCTGTAATTTGTCCATCTACCGTTACAGATGCCGCTTTACTCCGTTGAATCACTACTCTCATTTCCAAACCCTGCCTTAATTAATTACTCGTTGAACCGAATATATATCTGGAAGTTGCTTGATACGTTCAACCACTTTATGCAAGCCGGAGATATTCGAAATCGAAATTGTTAAGTGAATGGTCGCAATTCGATCATGATCTGCACGACCCGTTACAGCTAAAATATTTGTTTTTGCTTCACTTACTGCATGCATCACATCATTTAAAATACCTGGACGATCAAAAGCCGAAACTTCAATGTCTACAGGGTATTCTTTACGGATTGGTGCCTCCCCGCCATGTTCCCATTCAACTTCAATTAAGCGGTCTGCATTATCCCCTTCTTGAATATTTGGGCAATCCGCGCGGTGGACTGAAACGCCTCGTCCCTTCGTAATAAACCCAACAATTTCATCTCCAGGAACAGGTGTACAACAACGCGATAAGCGGATTAAAAGGTTGTCGATTCCCTTTACGATGACGCCTGATTCTGCTTTACGCTTTTTTGTAGAAGGATTTTGCATTTCCTTAACAATTTTTTCAAGTGCTTCTACTTGTTCGCGTTCTTTCCGTTTCTTCTCTGCTAAACGATTCACAATTTGTTGCGCTGTAATGCCACCTACACCAACTGCTGCATACAAATCTTCATCATTTGTGTAGTTTAATTTATCTAAAACCCGTTTCATATTTTCCGCTGAAAGAACTTCTTTCATGTCAAAATCTTGGGCTTTAATTTCTTTTTCGATTAATTCTTTCCCTTTTACAATATTATCTTCACGCAAATGCTTTTTGAAAAATTGTTTAATTTTGTTTTTAGCTTGTGAACTTTGAGCAAGTTTCAACCAGTCTCTACTTGGTCCAAATGATTGCTTTGACGTTAATATTTCAATGATATCACCCGTTTTTAACGGTGTATCTAATGGCACCATTTTGCCGTTCACTTTTGCGCCAATGGTACGGTTTCCAACTTCTGAATGGACACGGTAAGCAAAATCAATTGGAACCGAACCGGCTGGCAATTCAATTACTTCTCCTTTTGGCGTAAAGACATAGACCATATCGGAGAAAAGATCAAATTTTAACGATTCCATAAATTCTTCTGCATTAGACGATTCATTTTGGAATTCTAAAATTTCGCGGAACCACGTAAGTTTTTGATCGATACTTTCTTTGTTGTTCGTGATGGATTTGCCTTCTTTATATGCCCAATGTGCTGCAATCCCGTATTCTGCAATGTTGTGCATTTCTTTTGTACGGATTTGAACTTCTAACGGGTCACCATATGGCCCAATCACCGTCGTATGAAGCGATTGGTACAGGTTTTGTTTAGGCATTGCAATATAGTCTTTAAATCGACCTGGCATTGGTTTCCATAAAGTATGCACAATCCCGAGTACTGCATAGCAATCTTTTATGCTATCTACTAAAATTCGAACTGCTAATAAGTCATAAATTTCGTTAAACTGCTTATTTTGTAGTACCATTTTACGATAAATGCTATAAATATGCTTTGGTCTTCCGTACAGTTCCGCATCAATTTCAACATCGTGAAGCTGTGAATTAATTTCTTTCATCACATTATCTAAATATGCTTCTCGCTCTACACGTTTTCGTTTCATTAAGCTAACAATGCGATAATATTGCTGCGGATTTAAGTATCGCAATGCCGTATCTTCTAGCTCCCATTTTACTTTCGAAATTCCGAGGCGGTGAGCAAGAGGTGCAAAAATCTCTAATGTTTCAGTTGAAATACGACGTTGTTTTTCAGCAGACAAATGTTTCAATGTACGCATATTATGTAGTCGGTCTGCAAGCTTTATTAAAATGACACGGATATCTTGCGCCATTGCAACGAACATTTTTCGATGATTTTCAGCCTGTTGTTCTTTTTTGGATAAATATTTAATCTTCCCTAATTTCGTTACGCCATCGACTAGCATCGCTACTTCTTCACTAAATTCACGGACTAAATCTTCTCTTGTAACCGTTGTATCCTCAACGACATCGTGAAGGAACCCAGCTGACACAGTTTCTGGATCCATTTGTAGTTCCGCTAAAATACCTGCTACCTGAATCGGATGTATTATATACGGCTCGCCAGAACTACGGAGCTGCTCTTTATGTGCTTCATTCGCCACTTCGTAAGCTTTTACTACGAAGGCGACATGTTCATCGTTCATATATTCTTTGACTTTCGAAAACACATCTTCGGGCGTCAAAATTTGCTCTTTCGCCATGAGTTGTCCACCTTGTTAATAATTTTTCAAAAATTAATATATAAATTTAATTGTATAAAAACTATGTATGAAAAGTAAAGGTAAGTCGTGAAATCATTTTTAAAATACGACAATTTCGTACATTCTTTGTCGATATTTTTGAAAAACCCCTTTCAAAAGATTTGAAAGAGGTTTTTAGTAATTAATATTCAATTAACGTTTTAATCGGGAAGTCGCCAATTTTACTGCGGCCATCTAACTCTTTAAGTTCAATGATAAATGCACACCCTGCAACAACGCCACCTAATTTTTCAATTAATTGAACAGTTGCATCAACTGTGCCGCCTGTTGCTAATAAATCATCCACGATTAAAGCCTTTTGTCCAGGTTTAATGGCGTCCTTATGCATTGTTAATACATCTGTACCGTATTCTAAACCATATTCCACACGTACGACTTCACGAGGTAATTTCCCCTCTTTACGAACGGGTGCAAAGCCTACTTCAAGTGCATAGGCAACAGGGCAACCAATAATAAAACCGCGCGCTTCAGGACCTACAATAATTTCTGCTCCGACTTCTTTTGCAAATTTTACAATTTCATCTGTCGCATATTTATAAGCCGCACCGTTATCCATAATTGTTGTGATATCTTTGAAGCTGATGCCTTCTTTCGGCCAGTTTTCAACAGTTGTTACGTATTGTTTTAAATCCATTATCTAATTTGTCCTCCTTAGGAATAGTGATATTCCTTCATTCGATCATTGAACCATTGTTTTAATTCTACGTATGGTGCATATAACAGGGCTTGTTCAATTTCAATTTGTTGAACTCGTTTTTTATACACCTGCGCATCAGATAGCGCTCGTTTCGGTGCACTTTCGTCTATAGTTGTCAGACCATTATCTATTTTAACAAATCCTAGCTCAAAAAACACGTTTGTCATAAACTTTATTACTTCGACATTTAAACCGATATGTTGCGATAACTGTTCCATATAGTTTTTCAATTGAAAACCAGGACGCTTCTTTAAAAATGAATAGTACCAAGCAAAATGCTCCCGTGTTGGCATACCATTGAAAAATTTTGATTCTGGTGTATGGAAGATGGCGTAAATTCGTTTTGGTGAATAATGCGATAATACCCTTTCCAATAAATCGAAACTCTCAGGTAAGTCTAGCAATACAAGATATTGTGCTTTAGATTCAATCATATTATCCGTATTCACAAGTTGTATTTGTGTCTTCATTGTTGATTCAAAAAGCGGAACGGTCTTTTCATTGAATGCCACAATCAAACTATCTTCTATAGGGAGTGAGGACGCCCATTTTTGCACTTGTCCTTTTCCACGATAGTCAAATAACTGCCATTCATTTGTCTTGACATCCGCAATCATAAATTGTGGCTTTTTGTTTCCTTGCCATTCGTTAATTTGTAAATCTCCAACAAAGGATAATTGCACGCCATAGGAAATTTCTTCATGTAAATAGCCTTTATTAAAGCCGATTGCATCGATTATACCGAGCTCGTCTTCTAGCTCCATTTTTATATGATTTTCCCCTGCACCGATTTTACGCATTGATCGTATTTGAACATTTTGTAAGGCATAATTCGGTTTTGAAAATCCTGTTCCAAAAGGTCCAAGTTTTTTGATTTCTGCTATCGATTCAACGGAAATTTCACCAATATCAACAGGTACATCTATAATAAGTTTTGGGGTAAGCATTTCTTCTGTTAAACATGCTCTTGCTTGTGTATCAAGACGAGTACGTAACTCATCCACATGTTCTAAGGAAAACGTCATCCCCGCTGCCATTGGATGCCCTCCAAAATGAGGTAAAATATCTCGATTTTTTGCCAATTCATTGTATAAATGGAAACCTTCAATACTACGACCTGATCCCTTTGCCGTTCCTTTTGCAGCATCAAGAGATAATACAATTGTAGGTTTGTAATATTTTTCAACTAAACGCGAGGCGACAATTCCAATGACACCTGGATTCCAGCCTTCTTTCGCAATGACGGTAACGAGTGAATTGGCTATCACTTCATTATTTTCGATCATTTCAATTGCCTGCTTCGTAATCTCATTGACAATTTCTTTTCGTTCTGTATTTTTATCATTTAAAAGTTTAGCCCCAATAGTCGCATCTAATTCATTTTCACTCATTAAAAATGCAACGCCTGGATCGGCATCGCCTAATCGACCAATTGCATTTAAACGCGGCCCAAAATAAAAGCCAATTACCTCCTCATCAACCTCGTGCTGTTTCACACTTGTTACTTCACATAATGCTCTTACCCACGGATTGTTTGATTGGCGCAACTGTTTTATTCCTTGCTTTACTAAATAGCGATTTTCACCAACAAGCGGGACAAGATCGGCCACTGTACCAATCGCCGTAAATTCAAATAAATGTTCCGGCACTTCCCCATATAAGGCATGGGCTAATTTAAAAGCAACCCCCACTCCTGCTAAGTCTCCAAATGGATAGTGCCCCTCAGGTACACGGGGATGGATAATCACATCAGCTGGAGGCAATACATCCCCAGGTTCATGGTGGTCTGTAACGATAACATCCATGCCCAGCTCTTTTGCAATACGAATCGGCTCAATCCCACTAATGCCATTGTCAACCGTAATAATTAGTTGTACACCATCTTCATATGCCTTTTTGAATAATTCTTCGTGTGGACCATAGCCGTGTGTAAAACGGTTCGGAATACAGAAATCCACATCTGCACCTAAGTCGAGTAGTACATTCATCATAACCGTAGTACTAGTAACCCCATCTGCATCATAGTCTCCGTAGATTAATATTTTCTCACCCTGATTTAACGCTTCTTCAATACGTTCTACTGCTTCTTTCATACCATTTAATAGGTACGGATCATGTAAATGACTTTCGTTCATATGTAAAATGGCTTTGGCTTTTGTTGGCGTTTCATAACCTCTTGAAATTAATATTTTAGCGGCAAGCGATGTAATATTTAATTCATTTTGTAAAGTTGCAATTTGTTGTTCATTAGGTTGTTGGATCATCCACTGTTTTTCTGATTTAATCATTTTGTCACATCCTTATCCTAATTATAGCGAAATATCATGCTTCCTACTAACCTATAAAGTGAAACTTCAATCCGTGGGGGTTTTCTTCATCCCCCATGGATTGTTAGTTGAACCAATCGGGCTTTTACGGGCAGTTGATCTCCCACCTATCCTTTTTGTTCTACTTAAGTCTTGAGGTGGAAGTCTTTACTGCCCGTTAATGCGGGATAAAAATAGATTAATTGCGCATTACATGAAAAAAAGACAAAGTGTAGCAATTTACACTTTGTCTTATTCATTTGGCAATATTACACAAGCGGCTCGTCTGAACCCCATTGTTTTTTCTCTTTTTTCTCTACTGCTGTACCTTTTTTACCCATTTCACGAACCTTTAAAGTATACCAAATTTGAGCGGCGATACAGATAGATGAATACATACCTGTAATTAAACCAATTAGTAATGCAATCGAGAAGTTACGAATAGCTGGTGCGCCAAAGATTAACAATGCAACAACTACTATAATAACCGTTAGCACTGTGTTAATTGAACGACCCATTGTTTGGCGTAATGATTTATTTACAATCTCAGCCAATTCTTCTTTTGTTGAAATTCGTCCTTTGCGATCCACATTTTCTCGGATACGGTCAAAGGTAACAATTGTATCGTTAATTGAATAACCAACTATCGTTAAAATAGCTGCGATAAATGTGATATCGACTTCTAAACGGAATAGACTAAATAGCGCTACCATGAAGAATACGTCATGTACTAAGGATGCAATTGCCCCAACACCCATGCGCCATTCAAATCGGAACGCCACATAAATAATAATTCCTAATGCAGCAATTGAAAGTGCTTTGATCGCATTTTTAACAAGCTCTTTACCAACTGTGTCTGAAACCGTACTTACGCTAGGCTCATGACCATAATCTTTCAAAACTGCCGCTTTAAAATCTAAAATTTCTTTTTGAGCTAAGTCATCTTTATAGCGAATTACAGCCGTATTTTGTTCCTCACCCGTAATGACCACATTTTCCGATGGGAATCCAATCGAATCAATATATTCTGTGATTTCTTCTTGAGTAATTTGTTGATCGGCTAAAATTTCTACACGAGAACCACTTGAGAAGTCGATCCCTAGATTCAATTTAAAAATACCTAAGATGATTGCTCCCACTAATAAAATTACGATTGAGAAGGAATAAAACTTCTTACGGTTATGAACAAAGTCAAAACGGTCAAAGTTTGTTGATAAATCTAATGATTCTAAACCTTCAGAAGCATCATGAATTTTAGATTTTCTAACCCCGTACAATGTTGGACTCTCAAAGTAACCACTCTTAATAAGTAATCCCAGTAATATACGTGATAACCAAACAGCTGTTACGAAACTTAATACAATTGAAATCATTAATGTTGTGGCAAACCCTTTAACTGAGCTTGTCCCAAAGTAGAACAGAACTACTGCTGCAAGTAATGTCGTTAACTGTGCATCAATGATAGCAGATAGTGATTGTTTCGAACCAAGATGATACGCTTCTTTAATCGGTTTACCTGTACGTAGCTCTTCTCTAATCCGTTCAGCCGTTAAAATGTTCGCATCGACGGCCATCCCAATCCCAAGTACAAGTGCGGCAATACCTGGTAATGTTAGTACTGCATTGATTCCATTGAAAACTAGTAATACTAAAAACGTAAATACAGATAATGTAATAATTGAAATAAACCCTGGTAATCGGTAATAGAATAACATAAAGATAAAGATTACAAGTACACCGACAATACTAGCAAATACAGTACTTTTTAATGCTTGTTCACCGAATTGAGCACCTACAGAGGTAGAATAAATTTCAGTTAATTTAACTGGAAGTGCACCAGCATTTAAAACACTTGCAAATTCTTTTGTTTCTTGAACCGTAAAGCTACCGCTAATCATAACCTCTGTCGTATTTAATACTTGGTTAACAGAAGCGGCAGAAACAAACTTCGGATCTGGTTTTTGTGCTTCTGCTGCGTAAGAATCTACACCTTCTTCAAAATCCATCCAAACAACTAATAGATTTTGACCTGGTGGCATTTGTAAAATCTTTTGTGTAACATCAGCAAATTTAGATGCATCCTTTAATGTAAGTGTTACGATCGGTTGGTTTTGTTGATCAAATGAAGCAGCAGCCCCACCCTCTTTTAAATCCATTCCATCTAACAATACATTGTCGTTCACATCTCGGAATGTTAAATTAGCCGTACTTGATAACAACTCACGTGCAGATGATTGGTCATCAATCCCTGCAAGTTGAACGCGAATTCGATTTTCCCCTTCAACCTGAATACTCGGTTCACTAACGCCAAACTGATTAATTCGGTTTGAAAGTGCCGTCGTTGTATCCGTCATAACATCCTGTGTAATTTTTTGTCCTTCTTTAAGTGGTGCTACCTCGTAAAGAACCTCAAACCCACCTTGTAAATCAAGCCCTAGTTTTACGTCTTTTAAAACTCCTTGTACCGTTGTACCCATTGCCGCAAATAACACGATGACGATGAGTGCAAAAGTAAAAATACGGCTTTTTAGCTTCATTTTAAAAATCCTCCTCAAACTTGTGTCTACACAATCTGCGTACACACAAAAACGCCTGAAACGTTTCTTACCGAAAATATGTTGTTGTAACTCTTTCATGATTTGACAAAAACTTATACAAATCAACAATTTATATGTAGCATACTAATTATGAGTCACAAAGGCTAACCTGTCAAACTGAATCCCTATAAAATAATTCTCAATTTTGAGTGGATCTGGGCTTAAGAAGTTCGTTTAATTCGTCTTGATTCAATTCGCCAAACCAATTATCAGATTGGAATTGTTGTATTTGGAAATGACTAACAATTTCGGATGCTTTTATTGAATAAATGGTCGAAACAATTTCATATAAATGAATCTCCTCCATTTTCTTCTTTCGCCATTTTTTTTGAATACAAAAATTCCAAATGTCCTCCACAGTAATTTGGTCATACTCGTAATACTGAATTTCCTCTAATTTACTTTCTAGAACTGGTAAAACTTTATTGAAAAGCTTGTCGTATTGAATCATAACATTCACCCCATCCAATAGTTTTAAGTCTCGTCCCCTTTGCATACAAATATTGTAGCTGATATTTCTTTTTATGAGAAGGGATTGAATGAATGGGATCGTCGTTTATTAAAGGAACAATTTTTCTAACGTTTGTCATCTTCTTATCGAAGCTTTTTGGCTTTATATATAGGATGCAATTTATGCGTGTTGCAGGAGAAGAAGCTGTAGGGATTTACATGACCTCCTACCCAGCTTTTGTTTTTTTTATTTCCCTCCTACAACTCGGCATTCCAATTGCCCTTGCTAAAATTGTGGCCGAGCTTCATGCAAAAAAACGAGATGGTCAATTAAAATCCGTTATGCAAACTGCAACGAGATGGTCAATCATTTCGATTATTCTCTTTGCACCAATTCTGTATTTCTTTATTCCATTTTTGGCAGGCACACTATTACATAATGAAGCAACTAAGTTAACCTTATATATCGCATTAGGTGCCGTTCCAATCGTTGTTTTTTCAGGTTTAATTCGAGGATATTTACAAGGGATTGCCGTTATTTCAGCTACTGCCTGGTCACAAATGCTCGAACAATTGGTCCGAATTGCATTAATTACAACTTTATTGCCGCTATTTGTAACACCAGAAAACCCCACTTCAACTGCTGCCTATGCAATGGCCATTACAGCTGCGGGTGAACTATTCTCATTTATTTACTTATATATCCATTACACAATAAAGAAAAAAAGACCGAAACAATCTGAAAGCACAAAACCTTACCCTGCTATGCCACTTTTACGAATTGCAGTCCCTTCAGCGGGCAGTCGATTGTTCGGTACCTTTACTTGGTTTTTAGAGCCGATTGTATTTTTAAAAGCTTTAACCGTTGCAGGTGTGACGGCAGCAGGGGCAACAACTTTATACGGAGTTATTTCTGGCGTACATATTCCGTTGTTGTTATTTCCTTCTTTTATACCAAACGCCCTAGCAATTGTGTTAATTCCAGCTGTTAGTGATGCTGTTGCAAGAAGCAATCATCAATTATTAAATGAACGTATTGGTATTTCATTACGCTTATCGTCTATTGTTGGTTGTTATGCTGCAACTTATTTTTTCTTACACGGCGATGAGTTAGCGATGAAATTGTTCCATTTAGAGGAAAACCGTGGATTTATGCGTGTATTAGCTCCCATTTTTTACTTTTACTATATCCAAAGCCCTCTACATTCGATTTTGCAAGCAGTCGATGAGGCACGCCCTGCTATGATGAATTCGATTTATGGTGGACTTGGAAAATTATTTGTCATGTTTGTCCTGGCATCTCAACCATTTATTCAAGAGTTTGGTGCAATCATCGCAATCGGCTTTGGTGTGTTAATCACATCATTTTTACACATCGCCACACTGCGTAGTCATAAAATGATTGCTGCTGGTTTTAGATTTTTTGCCATTCCATACGGTATTTTTATTATAACTTGTGTTGCACAAACATTTATTTTACCAAAGTTGTCCTTTGATTTTTGGACAAACAGTGGGATGACGGTCCTATTATTGACAATCCTTTTACTTTTAACAAACCAATTAAAATGGAGTGATTTTAAATTTTTACGATCCATTTTTACTAGACGATCGTAATTGGACTTGAATATCGTAATTTTCATAGCAGCAAAAGAAAATTTCCTCCAAATTGTTGTACCCTTTGTTTTTCAAGCTTTGGATAAGCCATTCTTTATCTTTCTGGATTAACGTTAAATGTCTTTCAACAATAAAACCATCTACAATTAACGGTAAAATTAATGGATCATCATCTTTTAAAAAAATTGATAATTTCCCCGAAGGCTCTAAAAAGGCATACGCAATTTTAGAAACGGAGGGGATTCTTTCTTCACGCATCTGTTGGAATAAGTCGTCTAAATTATATCGTTGCTTTCGCATTTCTTCTTGTTGGATGACGCCATCACGAACCATGATGGAAGGATCCCCATCAATTAAATCTCGTACCTTCTTATTTTTAAGTGTAATAAGGGAATTTAAATATTGAATAATAAATAAAATGATAATTGGAAAAACATTTTGAAACAAAGGTGTATCCACATCTTCTAATGCAAAGGCAACACATTCTGCAATTAAAACAAAGATAACTAAGTCCATGATACTTAATTCGCCAACTTCTCTTTTTCCCATTAAACGAAATACAATTAAAATAAAGATATATAAAAATATCGTTCTTAAAAGAATTTCCAAATAAACTTCCATAGCGCACATCCTTTCACATCCATTGTACTCACAACAAAAAAGGACTATACCCCGAAAAGCAGAAAGGCGTTCGTCCAGCTTCGAAAGCAAAAATTAAAAAAGCTTACTTATTCGGAACTTGTCCAAATGAGTAAGCTTTTGATTTGTCTTATTCAGTAATAACACGACCAATTGCTTGGCGCTCAAATTTCATACGCGTATTACCTTCAACAATAATCGTTACTGTTGCATCTTCAATTGCATCCACTTCTCCGTGAAGTCCACCAATCGTTACAACACGATCTCCCTTTTTTAAACCACTTTGCATTTGCGCAGTTGCTTTTTGTCTTTTTTGCGCTGGTCGGATTAAAATAAACCACATTGCAACGAACATAATTAGGATAGGTAATAAGCCTGTTAAAGTATCCATGTATCTATATCCCCCTTTCTAAATCTCACTTTTTAAGTATAGTATAAACCCTTAGAAAAAAGCGATTTCAAACGTTAGTTTTTATAAAAATAATCAGATTTTTATTATATATTAGTAGTTATCTTCTTTTTTTCGTAACAATTTGTCACAAACTTTAAGTTAGAAGTTTTTCGCATCCGGTTTATTAAAGCCATATTTCTCAAAGAACTCTTCACGGAAATCACCTAGTCGATCTTCACGAATCGCTTGTCGAACTTGTTCCATTAAGTTTAATAGGAAATGTAAATTATGATAACTTGTTAGACGAATACCGAATGTTTCTTCTGTACGAATTAAATGACGAACATAAGCACGTGAATAATTTTTACAAGTGTAACAATCACAATTTGGATCAATTGGACCGAAATCGCGTGCATATTTTGCGTTTTTCACAACTAAACGACCTTCTGATGTCATTAATGTACCATTACGTGCAATTCGAGTTGGTAATACACAATCAAACATATCGATTCCGCGAATAGCTCCATCAATGAGTGAATCAGGCGAGCCTACCCCCATCAAATAACGAGGTTTGTTTTCAGGTAATAAAGGTGTTGTAAATTCAAGTACACGATTCATAATTTCCTTTGGTTCACCTACAGATAATCCACCTACTGCATAACCAGGGAAATCTAGCTCTACAAGGGCTTCAGCAGAACGTTTTCGCAGTTCTTCAAATTCTCCACCTTGAACGATACCAAATAGCGCTTGATCTTCAGGACGTGCATGTGCTTCTTTACAACGTTTTGCCCAACGTGTTGTACGGTCAACAGAAGCTAACATATAGTCATATGTAGCTGGGAAAGGTGGACATTCATCAAAAGCCATCATAATATCTGAGCCTAAATCATTTTGAATTTCCATCGCTTTTTCAGGGCTTAAGAAAAGCTTGTCTCCATTTAAATGATTACGGAAATGGACGCCTTCTTCTTCAATTTTACGAAAATCGCTTAATGAAAATACTTGGAATCCACCAGAATCCGTTAAAATTGGGCGATCCCAATTCATAAATTTATGCAGACCTCCAGCTTCCTTCACAATATCGTTACCTGGTCGAAGCCATAAGTGGTATGTGTTCGATAAAATAATTCCTGCATTCATTTCCTTCAATTCTTCAGGTGACATTGTCTTCACCGTAGCTTGTGTTCCAACGGGCATAAAAGCAGGTGTTTCAAAAGAGCCGTGGGGAGTATGAACGATTCCTAGTCTTGCTCCTGTTTGTTTACATGTTTTGATGAATTCATAAGTTACTGCTGGTTTTGTCATTTCAAAATTGTTCCTCTCTTATTTAAAAAGTGCTTCTTGTTAGCGGATTGGTCGAATAAACATCGCATCTCCAAAACTAAAGAAACGATATTTTTCTTCTACTGCCTTATTATACGCATTTAGGATAATTTCTCTAGTCGTAAGCGCACTAACAAGCATGACTAATGTTGATTTTGGTAAATGGAAGTTCGTAATTAATCCATCGATTGCTTTATATTCAAAGCCAGGATAAATAAAAATGCTTGTCCATCCTTGTTCCGCGCGTATTTCTCCATCATATTTTTGAGCGATTGTCTCTAGTGTACGCGTTGATGTCGTACCAACGGCAATTACTTTTCCACCGTTCGCTTTTGTTTCGTTAATCACTTTCGCTGTTTCTTCCGATACACTATAAAATTCTGAATGCATATCATGATTTTCTATGGAATCAACACTTACAGGACGGAAAGTACCAAGGCCTACATGAAGTGTAACAAAGGCAATTTTTACACCTTTTTGTTGAATTTGTTCTAAAATTTCATTGGTGAAGTGTAATCCTGCAGTTGGTGCAGCGGCAGACCCAATTTCCTTCGAGTAAACTGTTTGATAGCGTTCTCGGTCATCCAATGTTTCGTGGATATATGGTGGCAACGGCATTTCTCCTAATTTATCCAAAATTTCATAAAAAATACCATCATAATGAAACTTAAATACGCGACCACCATGTTCTAATTCATTAATACATGTTGCCTTTAGTAAGCCTTCTCCAAAGGAAATCTCTGTCCCTACTTTTACACGCTTCGCGGGCTTAACAAGGGTTTCCCATTCATCATTTTCACCTTGTTTTAATAATAGCACCTCAATATTGGCACCTGTCTCTTCCTTTGTACCAAAAAGTCTTGCAGGCATGACACGCGTATCATTTAAAACAAGGCAGTCTCCTTCGTGTAGCTCTTCTACAATCTGTTTAAAATAACTATGTTCCACTTCCCCCGTTTTTTTGTCCACAATCATTAATCGACTTGCCGTACGATCTTCTAGTGGTGTTTGAGCAATTAACTCTTCTGGTAGGTGGAAATCAAAATCTTCTACTTTCATTTATGTTACATCCTTTTTTAAGTTTGTTCTGGATAAGTATAACCAAAATGTTCATATGCTAATTTCGTCGCAACACGTCCTCTTGGTGTGCGTTGAATGAAGCCGATTTGCATTAAATAAGGTTCATAGACATCTTCAATCGTGATTCGTTCTTCCCCGATTGACGCAGCTAATGTATCGAGTCCAACTGGGCCACCTCTGAACCCTTCAATCATACTGACCATCAGTTTATGATCGATATGATCAAGGCCTTGTGGATCCACTTGCAACAATTCAAGCGCCTGATTTGCTAGTGATAAAGTGATCGATCCATCCCCAATTACTTGTGCATAATCGCGAACGCGTTTTAATAATCGGTTTGATATACGAGGTGTCCCACGAGAGCGTCTGGCAATTTCCCTCGCTGCCAATCGATCAATATTCACCTCAAATACGAGACTGCTGCGTAATACAATCTCTACTAAGGATTCTTCATCGTAATAATCTAAACGCAGCAATACGCCAAAACGATCTCGTAAAGGCGCAGATAAAGAACCAGCTCTTGTCGTAGCCCCAACTAATGTAAACGGAGGTAAATCTAGACGTATTGTTCTTGCTTCAGGTCCCTTTCCTACGACAATATCAAGGCAGAAGTCTTCCATTGCAGGATATAACACTTCCTCAATTGCTCGTGGTAACCGATGAATCTCATCGATAAATAGGACATCTCCAGGCTGAAGCGAGCTTAAAATGGCTGCTAAGTCTCCTGGTCGTTCAATAGCCGGTCCACTTGTTAAACGAATGTTGACATCCAATTCATTGGCAATCACTGCTGCTAGAGTCGTTTTCCCTAGTCCTGGTGGGCCATATAGTAACACATGATCAAGGCTTTCTTGCCGTTTTTTCGCAGCTTCGATAAACACACTTAAGTTATCTTTTACTTTTTGTTGACCGATATATTGTGATAGTTTTTGAGGGCGAAGGGATAGTTCGTATTGTTCATCAAACTCGTTTGCCTCACTTGAAATAATTCGATCCGACATTGTTCTCCCTCCTTATTTCGTTTTTAATAACAATTGCAATGCTTGCTTCATATAACTTTCCGTTGAAGTAAGTTGGTCATTTTCATCTAGTTTAGGCTTAATTTTTGCTAATTCCTTATCTGAATAACCTAGTGCCACTAATGCTAACATGGCCTCTTCTAACTCCTGTTTATTTGGATTTACCCCGAATAACGGCAATTCATCTTCCGCACTTGGTAATTCTACCTGTTCAAGCAATGCACCAAGTTTTCCTTTTAAATCGAGAATCATTTGGCGTGCAGTTTTTTTTCCTACACCAGGAAACTTCACTAAGAAAGCTTCATCTTCTATTTCAATCGCTTGAATGACTTGATTCGGATTGCCACTTGCTAAAATCGCTAAAGCCCCTTTAGGACCAATCCCTGACACTTGAATGAGTTTTCTAAACAATTCTCGTTCATCGAGTGACTTAAATCCATAAATCATATGTGCATCTTCTCGAACATGCATATGTACAAATATCTGTTGCGTATCCTCTTTAATGCGAAACGCAAACGGATTTGGCGTAAAAATTTGCCACCCTATTCCAAGCTGGTCTAACACGACATATTCTGGTGTAACTCTCGTAATTTGTCCTTTTATATAATCATACATCGAAATCCCTCACAATCACTTTTAAAATTATAGCATATTGACCTCACGAGCCCGTAGTATAGCTACATCGAATTTTAAAAACGCATAATTATTATCTTGCTTAAAGAGAAGAAACAAAAACCTTCAATCAGTATTACTTGATAATGAAGAAGTAAATTATATTTTCTACACTTTTAATGAGTAAAATATTTATAAAATAAGCGGCCTACCACTGTAAGCCGCTTATTTTATTAGAAGCATAAGATATACAACCTAACTGTGAGTGGGCCTTTCACAAAGCCGGTGACAAAAACGCCACATCGTGTGGCATTGTCACCATGACCAACATCGTGTTGGCCCCAAAGACAAGTCGTAAAGACACGTATAACGTGGTTTTGCGGCTTGTGTGCATAGCCCGCACACTCCGGAAACTATATACAAAATTATATATAAGTACTTCTTACATAAACGTTACTGAAAAGGCTTTATTTTATTAATAAACCAAAAGAAAGACCGCCCAATTTTAGACGGTCAGCATTTATCTTCTATTCTTCTAATAATATCATAGATCACGATGATTGTAATTTTTCAGTTTCTGCAACTAATCGAGGCCAATGCCTTAATGCGTTTTCTGTAAATGGCATTAAATAGTCTAAGAACACTTCACGCTCATAATCACCTAATTGTAAAACGTATAGCCATTCCCTTAACAGCTCATTCGGGTATTGCAAATAATATAGCTTTTGTTTACAAAGCTCATATAAAAATGGACTTTCAGAAAAAAGCTTTTTTATATTATAGTCCATCGTCGGAAGCGCTCGATGCATCCATAATAACATTTCTTCTGCGGAATCTCCAACAACGGCTAAATCAAAATCAATTAGTTTCATACTTTTATCTTCACAAATTAAAAAGTTATGATGCACGACATCACCATGAAGCAAAGTAAGCTTACCACTAATTTTTTGTCTTCGCTTTCGCATTTGTTTCAATACTCTACTGGCATAGAGAACAATATCAAAGAAAGCCTCATTCAAATAGGGCACTAATTCTTTTTCATGTAAAAGAAAACGTTCCAGTCGTGCGTTCCATTTATGATATAAATGTTGTCTAGGAACACGATAACTATTTTTCCAATCAATTAAATGACTCGTATCGTGTAACGCATTTAAAATCGTTAAAGCTTGCTTTCGCTGAAGTTCATTCGAGAAGTCTGCACTCAAGCTATTACTTTGCCAAACTTGAACAAGTAAGTCTGGCTCATTACTCTTTTTTAATGGGATCACATATGGAAACTTAATGGATTCAAGTTGTTGGTGAATGAATTTTACTTTTTCGTACACTGAATAATTATCGTATTTTTTAATAAATAATGTTCCTTTTGATGTTTCATGCTTCCATATATTATTTTTTATTTGCATTTCAATACTTCCAAGGTGTGTAATGTGGTGAATACGGGTTCATATAAGGATAGCTTTGAAAGTCTGCTGGGTACATCATTTGTTGTTGTGGCATCATCGGGTTCATAGGTTGCATTTGATTTTGGTGTGTCATTGGATTCATAGAATATGGCATATTTTGATATGGCATTCCATGTTGTGACATAGGAGGCATCATTTGGTGTGGACTATCATTATGTCCGTAATAGCTTTGAGTTTGTGGTAAAGAACGACTATCTAGATCCAACATCTCGTGATACATATCAGCCGATTTTGCATCATTGTCATCATAATCATATTGGTTATGAGCATTCATATCATATTCAACTTTATCCGACATACTTTCCATTTCAGAAGAATCTAAAAGCCAATCTGGTAAACTTTGTTGCTCCGATTGCTCCATATATTGTTCCTGACCCGCAACATGCGAAACATCGTAATTTGGTTCGAAATATGGTAACCCATAAGGCATCATTTCTGGTGACATACTTCCCTGACAACCACAAGGATTCACTTGTGGATATTGCTCATGATATCCAACTGGTAACTGGTGATGGTATTGTTGTTGCTCATGGCACCCACATGGTGATTGGTGGTGATGGTGTTGCTCATGGCATCCACATGGCGATTGGTGGTGATGGTGTTTTTCATGGCATCCACATGGCGATTGGTGGTGATGGTGTTGTTTTTCATGGCATCCACATGGTGATTGGTGATGGTAATGATGTGGCTCAAAACATTCACATGGCATTGGGTGATAAACAGGTTGCATATAAGGAACATAAACGATTTGTGGTTGAGGAACTGGCACATACTCAACCTCTTTTTCTTTTTCCATAACAGGTTGTACTTGTACTTGCGGTTGTGGCATTTGAATTTGTGGCATTTCAATAAAGATCGGCTGAGGCTGAGGCATTGGCATCGGCATAGGTTGTGGTTGCATTTGTGGCTGTGGTTGTTGGAAATGCATTTGTGGTGCAAAATCCAAATGGAACTGTGGTGTCATATCAAATTGTGGCATTGGTTGTGGCATTGGCATTGGTGCTGTCATTTCTTCTTTTATAGGTTTTGTCATTTCTTCTTTTATCGGCATTGGCATTGGTGCCGTCATCTCTTCTTTTATTGGTGCTGTCATTTGTTCTTTAGTTGGCATTGGCATTGACATTGGCATCGGCATTTCTTCTGTCAATTTTTCCTTAGGCATTGTTTGCATTTCCTTCGAAGACATTGGTGCAGTTAGTTGCTCCTTAGTCATTGTCGATTTCGTAGGCATTGCTGTATCAGGTAAAATAATTTCCATTCCAGGGACAATATAATCTGGGTTCGCTAAATGAGCATTTAACGCTTTTAACTCATCTAGACCAATCCCATATTGTTTCGCAATCCTCCAAAGTGTCTCACCTTTTTGAACAATATGAATTCGCAAGAAACATCCTCCTTTTCTCGTTTTATAATATGTGAATCAATTGAAAAGGACACAAAAAAATTCTTGGATTTAGTTCCTTCGTGATAAACTATGAATGAGGGAGTTATGTATATACATGAAATTTAATAGCAAAGAGGTGTTTGCATGAAAAAATTATTAGGTGAGGATCGGCGAAATGAATTATTAACATTGTTGAAAAATGCAAATGGCCCTATAACTGGCACGGACCTTGCTAAACATTCCAATGTTTCTCGACAAGTAATTGTCAATGATATGAACTTATTAAAAGCTCGTAATGAACCGATTTTGGCAACTAGCCAAGGTTACATCTATATTAATAAAGATGAGAATGTCATGTATTTTGAACGGAAAATTGTTTGCATACATACAGCAAATCAAGCTGAGGATGAAATGTTAACTATTGTAGATTGTGGTGTTACTTTAAAAAATGTCATTGTCGAACATCCCGTTTATGGTGAAATTACGGCTTCGATGATGTTATCTAACCGCAAAGATGTGGAAAATTTTCTTACACGTGTTCAAGAGACACAAGCCAGCTACTTATCTGCTTTAACAAACGGAACCCATTTACACGTCATTTCCGCCCCAACAGAGGAGCGATTAGATTTAGCAGAAAAAATGCTCCGAGAAAAGGGATATTTGGTTGAAGGTTAATGGATTTATTACGCAGCTTACAATAGTAGGCTGCGCTATTTATAGTTTACTGAATTTCCCGCATGTATTGCTTCCTTCTTTAAAGAAAACGATCGACTTCTTGTTTTGTTGGAATTTTACATTGATTATTCTTTATGAGGTGATGTCGATTTTTTGCTACAAAGTTGTATACAATATTTCCAAGTGGTGCTGGCACAATAATAAAGACATACAACAGTTTCCAAAAACCGTTCAAATGAAGCGCAATCTTTAAAGCAGCAGCTGATTTAACATAAGCCTGTTCTTGATCAATGAATAACACACTATCGATCGTCTTTGGTATGTTATATGCTTCTAATAATCTTTTTCCTGCGTCACTTTGCAAAGAGGCAAATTTAAACTGTTTTAATTGATCTCGCTTCATAATAAATTGTACGCTCTGATTACAAAAGTTACATTCCCCATCAAAAAGAACGATTTTCATAGGAATCCGCACCTCATTCAGGTGTTAAATATGTATAATATGTTCCAAGTGATTTTACTGTGCAACCAAGTGCTTCTAATTCTTCTTTTGCTCCTTTTACCATTAATTCATTTTCGTCTGCTAATATATCAATGATAAAGAAATAATCTCCTAAGCCTGTTTTTAAAGGTCGTGATTCAATTTTACTTAGGTCAATTCGACGCCATGCAAATACAGATAATACTTGGTGTAATGCTCCAGAAACGTTCGTTGGGAGTGTTAACATGAATGTTGTTTTCGCCTTACCCTCTGATTGTTCCATTGGCAATCGCGAATTTTCTTTTGATAATACAAAGAAGCGAGTATGATTGAAATGAAAATCATGGATATTTGGCTCAACGATTTCTAAATCATATTTTTGAGCAGAACTACTATTACCAATTGCCGCAATACATTTGTCTGGGTGATCCGCAACAAATTTTGCCGCCGCTGCTGTGGATGAAGATTGATGTAATGGAACAGAGCTAAAACGATAAAATAAATATTTATGACACTGTGCTAATGCATGGGAATGAGAATAAACACCTTCAATTTTTTGCCAATTAGCTACTTGTGCTTTATGTACCATTAAGTGCTGTTGGATTTTAGATAATACTTCACCTACAACATATAAGTTTGCTTCATGGTATAAATAATCAATTGTTAGAGGGACTGTTCCTTCTAATGCATTTTCAACTGGAACAACGGCATAGTCAACCTTGCCTTCAGATACCGCCTCAATACATTCCGGAATCGTCGTATACGGCATTAGCCATTCATTTGGGAATATCCCTTTTGTTGCTAAATATGTAAAAGATGCTTCTGGCCCTAAATAGGCAACCCGTTTCTCCCAATCTTGATGTTTCACGTTTTATGCCCCCTAGTTTTTTAATTTTTCAAAATGTTTTAGTTGAAAAAGAGAGAGCAATATTACATGCTCTCTAAATGTTTTTATAAAGCCCCAGAACTAATCACTTCTGCAGACTCTACAAATTCTAGTTTCTTTAATTGTTGAATTAATTGATCCAACTCGATTGTCATACTTGTAACATCTAATGACAATGTTACATTGGCACGACCTTGAATTGGAATCGTTTGGTGAATGGTCAACACATTACAATGTGAAATGGTCACCACTTCTAATAGTCTTGCTAATGCACCCTTTTCATCTTGCAATTGAATAAAGATGGTTAATATTCTTTCTCGAACGATGGAGTGGAAAGGAAAAACGGCATCTCGATATTTATAAAATGCGCTCCGTGACAAATCCACTTCCTTGACCGCATCCCATATGGATGATACTGCTCCACTTTGCAAAAGATGTTTTGCTTGTAAAGTTTTTTGCATCGCATCTGTTAGCACATCTTCACGTACTAAATAATATCTTTGATTCGCAACGTTTTTCATACTTTCCCCCCACAAATCCCTTAAAAATTACTCAATAAATTCAAATTCAAATTCCATTAATCGGACAATGTCACCATCCGTTGCGCCACGCTCACGTAATGCATCATCTACACCCATTGCACGTAATTGTCTTGCAAATCGACGAATCCCATCTTCACGGCTAAAGTCTGTCATTTTAAATAGACGTTCAATCGAGTACCCCGATAATACAAATGCTCCATCATCATCCCGTGTAATGTCGAAGTCTTCACCTTTTTTCTCATGCTTATAAAGAACGGTTGCATCACTTTCTTCTTCAATCACTTCATGCAGTTCGAAATGTGGTGTCACTTCTAATAAGTCCGCGATTTCAAATAATACTGGTTTTAACCCTTGACGTGATACTGCTGATACCGGGAATACTTTCACTGCATCCCCTACTTTTTTCTTGAACTCTTCTAAGTTCTCTTCAGCATCTGGCATGTCCATTTTGTTTGCTACAACAATTTGAGGACGTTCCGTTAATCGTAAATTATATTGCTTAAGCTCTTCATTAATCTTTACAAAGTCCTCGTATGGATCGCGGCCTTCCATTCCTGACATATCGACTACATGGACGATTACTCTTGTACGTTCGATATGACGAAGGAATTGCATACCTAAACCTACCCCTTGATGCGCTCCCTCAATTAAACCTGGTAAATCGGCCATTGCAAAACTTCTTCCATCTTCCGTTTCAACCATTCCTAAATTCGGTACGATTGTTGTAAAATGATATGCGCCAATTTTTGGCTTTGCTGCTGAAACTACTGATAAAAGGGTTGATTTCCCTACACTTGGATATCCAACTAATCCAACATCTGCAAGTACTTTTAATTCTAATATAACATTTAATTCTTGTCCTGGCTCCCCTTTTTCTGCAAGTTCTGGAGCAGGGTTTGCTGGTGTTGCAAAACGAGAATTCCCTCGTCCACCGCGTCCACCTTGTGCAATAACGGCTGTTTGTCCATGTTCAACTAAGTCTGCAATTACAGCCTTCGTTTCTTCATTTATTACGACCGTTCCAGGTGGTACTTTTACAACTGTATCGCCAGCATTTCTTCCGTGCATGCCTTTACTCATCCCGTGCTCGCCACGATCTGCCTTGAAATTACGCTTATAACGGAAATCCATTAGCGTTCGTAATCCTTCTTCTACTTCAAAAACGATATTCCCGCCATGACCACCATCGCCACCTGCTGGACCACCATTGGGTACGTATTTTTCACGGCGAAAAGCAACCATTCCATCTCCACCGTCGCCACCCTTAACATAAACTTTAACGTGATCGACAAACATACTCATACTTTCACTCCTGTTCTTAGAAAAACATCTTATCAGATCGAATGAGTCCTACTCTTTCTAATCTTCTAAGCTCAATACATATTTCCATACTTGATTAGTTTGTTCATATGTTTGAATTTTTACATTTGCTAACTCTTGACGCGTAAATTGTGTTGCATCCCAATTTCCCTTTAAATCAAAAGTTAATTTAAAGCTACTTTCTATTGAATCAATCTCAATGACTAACTGTTGTTCAGTAAAAGGATCTAAATGATCATATACATGAATAACTGTCTTTTCTAAGTATTCTACAATTTGCTCATCTTTTTTCATATCAACAGGAACTACTACATTACTTTTTAATGTCAATTCAAGTGCTGGAAATCGCCATTGCAAAGTTTGTAGCCATTCTACGGTTTTTGGTAATTTTAATTTATTTATATTAGAAAAGGTTTTGCAAGCAGTCGAAACTTCATTGATAATATTTTTCGCTTCGTCTACCTTTCCTAATTCTAAATTCATTTTTATTAACTGCAGATGATTCATAAAATCATGATTAGCAAATCTTATAACATCACTATTCGAAAGTGTAGGAATTTTCATATTGAACCTCCAACCAAATCTAGTCAAAATTGCTATTAACAGAATAAGTATAACAATTTTCCCTATTTTTTTCTGCCTCGAATACTTTGAGAAAATTTCAATTATCCATAGAAAAGCGAAAGGCGCTCGCTTAGCTCCGAAAATTTTATACGTTCTTCACCAACAAAAAAGGACTGCTGACTAGCAGTCCTTTTTTATGTTCATCGATTATGCTTCTTGAGCAACTGGATAAACACTTACTTTTTTCTTGTCACGGCCCATACGTTCGAATTTAACTACGCCGTCAACTTTAGCGAAAAGTGTGTCATCTCCACCACGACCTACGTTTGTACCTGGGTAAATTTTTGTACCGCGTTGACGGTAAAGAATTGAACCACCAGTTACGAATTGACCATCAGCACGTTTAGCACCTAAACGTTTTGATTCAGAGTCACGTCCGTTCTTTGTAGAACCTACCCCTTTTTTCGAAGCGAAAAATTGAAGGTCTAAAGATAATAACAATTTCATTTCATTCCACCTCCTACTTTACTTGGTTGTAGTTGATTTGGATATACTGTCCATAGTTTTGAACCATCGAGTAAACTTGAGCAGTCATAACTTGGACAATTAATTGTAATTTTGAGTCAATATCAGCATTTAAATCAGTAGGAAGATCTACTCGTAAATAGCCTCCACCTTCAGTTGCTTGGTCAATCTTCGGTTCGATTTGTAAAAGTGCATAAATTGCATTAACAGTACCAATGGCAATTGTCGATGCACCAGCACAAACTAAATCTTTCCCTGTTTGATCGTATTCAGCATGTCCTGAAAATTCAAATGCAGACACATGTCTATTTTCATCGTGATGAATCGTAACAGTAATCATCTGTTTCACCTCGATTAAGCGTTGATTGATTCAACAACTAATTTAGTGTATGGTTGACGATGACCTTGTTTACGACGGTAGTTTTTCTTCGCTTTGTATTTGAATACAGTGATTTTTTTAGCGCGACCTTCTTTAACAACTTTCGCTGTTACAGTAGCACCATCAACAGTAGGAGCACCTACTTTAACTGTTTCGCCACCTACGAATAAAACTTTATCAAAAGTTACTACTTCGTCAGCTTCAACACCTAGTTTTTCAACGTAGATTTCTTGTCCAGCTTCTACTTTGATTTGTTTTCCACCAGTTTCGATAATTGCGTACATTTACTTGCACCTCCTCTAAGTCTCAGACTCGCCTGTTATGAAAGGTGATCTTTCGATACTTAAACCTTCCCAGAGCGGTTGTAGCACGGGTGCTACAAACAACATTACAATAATAGCATCTTAGAAATTCTAAGTCAACCGATTCATCACATATTTTTCAAATGCTAATCGATATTTCCGATAGCGCCATTCACTTACTAATTTTATAAATATAAAAATGCTTAATACTAATAAAAATAGCGTTTTCGGCAACATAATAAACGTGATTATGATTGTTAAAATAGTAAGTAGAAGTGAAACTGATAAGTACATTTCAAAGAGCCTTGCTTTCGGATAAAACATTAAAATAAAGGATAATACAATTCTTCCGCCATCTAGTGGCCAAACTGGAATCATATTAACCGCTAATAAAACCAATTGAATTTTAATTAATGGTTCTGCTAACAATGGATCTAAAAATGGAATGACCAAAAAACAACACAGTGTAGCAATTGGTCCACCGAGAGCGATGATTAATTGCTTCTTTGGTGATAGAGCAATTCCTCCTTTAAGCTGAATTTCTCCCCCATAAGGCATAATGACACATCGCTCTACCTTTACTTTACAAAAATAAGCTGCAAGGATATGACCGAATTCATGAATAATTAAAGACGATAGAATAAGTGCATAATACGAAACATTCCCATACAACACCATACTAAACAAAATCGGCAAAAATAATGGATGAATGGTCATCCGCATCATGATTGCGTATGCTCTTTCATCCATTGTAGTGTTTGTTCAAGATTCAAATCCTTCCCATCCATTTCGATTTTTATATATAAATCACCTGGTTCTTTGTTTGCAATCGTGCTGCCTCTTTCAATTGATGTATACGGTAACAACGAGAAGGAATCTACATTGCCATAAGTTACGGTTGTATCATCTTCATAAAAAACCGAAATTGTTTTTCCTGTTGTTTTTGAATGCCCAGTATATACGACAAGACCATTTTCAATCGCTAGAATAGGAATTGTTTTTTCAAAAGTTAATAAATATCCACTGTCATAGGGCTTAATTGCCACAAAGGATAATAGCTCTTGGTTCACAGTCTCCGATGAAACAGTTATTTTTGTTCCTTGTTCATCCCCAAATACATTTCGTAGCAAGTTCCGCATCATCGATAAATCTTCTGAACTGTACACAACTTTCTTTACATCAATATTTATTTGTTCACGCTCTTGCAACTGAGTGCCAGTTAATACAAGTGCACAAAGAACAAAGGCCGCAATCCATTTCCATTTTTTGTTCACTACCTCATCCATTCTCATTTTTCATAGTATATGAAAAATATGAAAATACGATTCAATGAGATTTAGAAAAACTCAATTTTCTTTGGCGTAAAAAGAGTTAATTAAAGAATCGATATTTAGCACAAGTGTAATAACGGCAAATGTTCTAAGTTATTTTAAGAAAAATAAAAAGGCTATTGAAATCGATGTATCAATAACCTTTACTTTGAAAATATTATTTTGAGAAAATAGAAATCAGTTTTTTGAACATGCCTTTTTGTTCGCCTTCAATCGTCATAAGAGGAACCGATTCTCCTAAAATTCTCCGCGCAATGTTACGGTAACCTAAAGATGCTTTATTATTTGGATTCATGACAATTGGTTCACCTTTATTAGAAGACGTAATTACTTCCTCATTATCAATAATTATACCGAGCAAATCAATCGATAAATGTAAAGTAATTTGATTAATATCCATTGTTTCATCATTATTCATTAATTCTTTACGAATGCGATTAATGATTAGTTTAGGTGGTTCAATATCCTCTTTTTCAAGTAAACCGATAATGCGATCTGCATCTCGTATAGCTGAAATTTCCGGAGTTGTTACAACAATAGCGCGATCTGCACCAGCTACTGCATTTTTATATCCTTGTTCGATTCCTGCGGGGCAATCAATTAATACATAATCATATTCTCGTTTTAATTCATCAATTAAACTCTTCATTTGCTCTGGCGTTACAGCGTTTTTGTCCGTTGTTTGAGCAGCCGGTAATAAAAATAGTTTTTCTTCTACACGCTTGTCCCGAACAAGCGCTTGATGTACTTTACAGCGGCCTTCTATTACATCGACTAAATCATAGATTATACGATTATCTAATCCTAGTACTAAGTCTAAGTTTCGTAAGCCAATATCTGTATCTACTAAACATACTTTCTTCCCTTGAAGAGCCAATGCAGTTCCCAGATTGGCGGTTGTTGTTGTTTTACCTACCCCGCCTTTACCTGAAGTTATTACAATTGCTTCACCCACATTAGCTTCCTCCTTTAACTGTACTTAATAATGGTCGAATCTTTCTTACTTCTTGTAACCGTTCATATGAAATTATGCCATCCGTATTCAGATATGCGAATAATTGCTCTACATGATTTTTTACGAATGGGCTTTCATTTGACATAACTTCAATTTGATCAGCAATTAAAACATGGGTAGGTTCAAAATGCGAAGCCACAATAACAGCATCACGATTTCCTTCTATTCCTGCATGTACGATTCCTTTTAAATTACCTAATACAAAAATATTACCAACTGCTTCTATTTTACCATTGGGATTTACATCTCCAATAACAATAATATCACCAGAAGATTCTAACACTTGACCAGAGCGGACAATACCAACAAATGTTTCACTTTGACTCGTTAATAGTTTTTCTCTACTTTCTTCAATTGTGATGACATCACTATGCATTTTGGCAACATGCATGCTACCTGTGTATTGTACAATGTCAACAAGTTGTTGCTGTTGATCCTTTGAAATATAACGATTTCCTAAATGGAGTTGTACATCCACTGTCCCATCAATACTACCTTCCGAAACTTTTCGTTCAAGTTCCTCTACTAACTCTGCGTAGGCGCACTGATCATCTAGCCGAAGTACTAACCCTTCTTTTGTCCCTTTAATATGGACAAGCTGCTTTTTCATTAAAAGCGACACCTCACGCTTAAAGATTTAAGATATATCTCGGGCATGCTGTAATACACGCGCATTAATCAAGTATTTAAAAGCCCACCCAAGCATAATTAAAAACAATAAATTTGCAATAATTGTTGGAAGTAAACGATTACTTAAAAATCCTGCTAAAGGAATCGCCGTTAAATTTGTAAATGAGAAAAAATAATATAAAACGAATTCCATAAGTGCTACTAAAACCAAAGATAATATTGTTGTGACGCTTAAATGCTGATGAATGAACCTAACGGAAGATCCTGCAACGAAGCATACAAGTGGATATAAAAAGGAATATAATCCAATAATATCAATGTAAAAGACATCATACAAGAGTCCAAAAAACAAACCATACAGACATGCACGCTTACGACTATAATAAATAGAAATAAAAATCAAATAAAGAATAACAAAGCGTGGAACTAATATGAATATCTCTTCTCCCCACTCAATTGGAGAAAATAGTGCAAATTCCGGCTCCAAAAGAAATAAAATAACTGCAACAAAGGGAATTAAAAAACGTATCATCTATTGTTCACCTTCATCAGTATTCTCTATTGGTTCATTTGTTAAATCCTCATCTGTTCCATTCCCATCAGCCCCATCGATGGATACAACATTTCTTTTAGCAATAATAACATCCTCCAGCATAGAAAAGTCTGCTGCAGGTTTTACATAAGCCATTTTTGTTAAGCCAAAATCATCCGTTGTTACTTCTGTTACTTCTCCAATTAAGATGCCTTTAGGGAAAATCCCACCTAATCCTGAAGAAACAACCTGTTCTCCAACTTTAACATCCAAACTTGAATCGATACGTTTAAGTATTAATTCATTACGTTCTACATCATATCCTTCTAACAAACCAAAAATATCCTTATTTTCTCCTTGTACCATTGCAGAAACACGGAAATTTGGATTATTTGTTTGAAGGAGTTCCACTTCAGCAGTAAAGGGTGTAACCAAACTGATTTTACCAATAAGGCCATTCGCCGTCATAACAGCCATATTTAATTCAACACCATGAGACGAACCCTTATCCAAAATGACCTTTTCTTCCCATTGATCCGGGTTGCGTGCAATAACGGTTGCCTTTAAAGGATTAAAGTCTTTTAAACTATCTTCTTTTCCTACTAGCTCTTTTAACGATTTATTTTCAGATTGCAATGTATTAACTTCTGCTTGAAGTATAGCAAAATCTTCCAAACGCATTTTTAAACGTTTATTTTCTTCGTACGTATTTAATAAAGAATTAATATCATCGAAAATTCCTGTTATGTAATTTGCTGGCTTCGCAACAAGAGACTGTGCAAAGCCAACTGTGTCTTTAATAAATTGTTCGGGAAGACTAGCGCTTTGTCGATCACGCAATGTGAAGCTAATCAATGCCACAAGGAAAATTATACCAACGAGTAGCAGTATTAATTTCTTGTTTGAAAAAAACTGTGGCATTGCTCTTTCCCCCCTATTTTTTCATCTGTTGTGAACGGACTAAATCGATATGTTCTAACGCTTTTCCTGTGCCTATTGCTACACAATCAAGCGGATTTTCTGCAATAAAGACAGGCATATTTGTTTCATCACTAATTACTTTATCTAGATTACGTAATAGCGCGCCACCGCCAGTAAGAACAATTCCTCTTTCCATTACGTCCGCAGAAAGCTCTGGAGGTGTTTGTTCTAACGTTTTCTTTACGCCATCAATAATAGCAGCGATTGCTTCACGTAACGATTCTGAAATTTCTTCGGCCGTAATTTCGATTGTTTTTGGTAAACCCGTTAATAAATCGCGCCCTCGTATTTCCAATTTTTCATTGGAATCGTCCACTCGAGCAGTACCAATTTCAATTTTGACTTTTTCGGCAGTACGCTCACCAATTGTTAAATTGTACGTTTTTCGAATATAGCTAATAATGGAGTGATCCATTGCATCGCCACCGATACGCACCGACTCACTTGTCACAATACCACCTAACGAAATAACAGCGACCTCTGTTGTTCCACCACCGATATCCACAACCATCGAACCTGTTGGATCCCATACAGGTAAATCTGCACCAATAGCAGCGGCAAATGGCTCTTCAATCGTAAAGGCTTCTTTTGCACCCGCTTGTCTAGAAGCATCAATAACTGCACGCTGCTCGACCGATGTAATGCCATATGGTACACAAATCATAACATTCGGTTTTTTCCAATTAGATCCTGAGTTTTTTAATGCTTGTTTCAAATAATATTGAATCATGGCAGTTGTAATATCAAAGTCAGCAATAACCCCATCTTTCATCGGGCGAATTGCCACGATCGAACCTGGCGTACGTCCAATCATATTTTTTGCGTCATTCCCAACTGCTACGATATCACCAGTTTTTGTGTTTTTAGCAACAACTGATGGTTCGCGTAAGACGATTCCTTTTCCTTTAATAAAAACAAGTGTATTCGCTGTGCCAAGATCAATCCCGACATCTTTATTTCCTAATCCAAACAAGTTTTGTACTCCCTTTCTCTTTAAGCCATTCTTTCACAGTGCCTAAAATCATAAGAATTATTATAGCTGAAAACATTGAAAAATTATAGTATCACATGTTCTGTTCTACTATATTTGTCTAATTACCTTCAATTTTTTCGACATTTTTCATTGTATTTCGATTGAGGCAACGAAACAAATAAAATAATTATGTAAGATTTTACATTCGTGTAACAACTACACCACTTTGATGACGAAATTAATGGATATAGGTTCGATGAAATAGAAATGTAATGAAAATAACGTCAAAACTTTTTATATTTCACTTTTTTCTATAGATTATTATTATATTTGTCATACGAATGTTATATCATTTTAATCATAATTTGCCCAAAATCAAGGTAAAAATCCGTATGAATGTACAATTAGATATTTTTGTTTTCTCGGAGAAAAGCAAAAGGAGCTAGCGCTTGTAGCTAGACATTATTTAAACTCAAAAAAATCCTCCCAAATAATAGGAAGGCATTCAAGCAATTAAACATGATAATATTTCTACATATATCCTTTTTCTTTTAAACTAATAAATTGATGGTCGCCGATGATAATATGGTCGATCAAGTCAATGCCCATAATAAAGCCTGCTTCTTGAATCCGTTTCGTTACATCAATGTCTTCTGGACTCGGTGACGGCACGCCGCTTGATAGCAATAGGTAAGGCTTTGACGTCATCGCCACCTTTTCCCCTGCTCCACACCGTGCATGCAACTTTCATCGCACACGGCGTTCCATCGTTCATTTTGTTATTTCATTTAGCTCAAACTACGATAATTTCAACTATTCCTTTTGTTATATGGCTTCATTTCCAACCATTGTTCTTAATTGATTGAGTTTATGTCGTTGTTCCGCATTTGGTTTTATCATTTCTACATATTTTTGAATCGTCTCTTTCGTTGTCACATGAATTAATTTGTGTACGTCTCTTGATAGGAGTACCAAGTTTGAGTAACGGTCATCCTTTGTTTTATGCCATAACGTTTTATGATGACAATCCATTTCTGTTAGAATTAATTCTTCACCCATAACAGCACATTTCCCATTTTGTGCGACAAACAAGGAAATACGGTTGTCATTTAATTCAATGGTTGCACGGTCGCTACTAATCGGGTGTTCCCTTAGCCATTGAAGCTGCCATTCGGGAACACTACGTTGTTTCTGGTGGATCAGGGCCCGACCCTCTGTTGTGAATTTACATACACCATTTTTCGGCATGAGTGCGTTTCTCGTTTTGATAAAACCAATAGGAATGATAGGGTAATCATTGATATACCTTGTCATTTTGGATCTTAAATACGGTTGAATGCCTTTATCTTTTATGTGGTGAACCTTTGAGCGTTTCTTTAAGGATAAATGTTTAAAACGATGCCTTTCTACTACAGTTAGCTGGTATTGGATTGGCATCAAGCTCGCGTTGACTTGTGTAGCGATTTGATAATAGTTATGTATGCCTATGACCATACTGTTGTAGATTTGAAGTTGCTTCATCAGTTCTTGTCCATTCGGTGCTCGTTGTATCACCTTGATTTGGCTCTTTAACTGTTCTTTAATACGTTTTCGTGCTTTTTCTGTGATGTGTGAGTGACAAACAAATTTCTTGTTTCCGACACGGTCATAGCCTTTTCTCTCCATTTTCAAATCAAATCCTAAAAATTCACTACTTTTCTTTTTCAAATTCGTAATCTGTGATTTTTCTTCCGATATAGGTAACCCTAACCGTTCTTCTAACCACATTTTACTCGCTATGAAAATCTTCTTAGCGTTCGCACGTGACGTTGTGAAAATTTTAAAATCATCTGCGTAACGAACAACGTACATTTCTTTTAGGCTTGATGTTTTTCTTAATTGTTTGTACCGATATTGATGGCTATAAAGACCTGTACTTTTAATATAATGGTTATTGATAGAACGACATTTCTTACTCTCCCATTGATTCGCAATCCACCAATCGAACTCATTAAGATTGATATTGGCAAGTAGTGGGGAGAGAATGCCTCCTTGCGGAGTTCCTTTTGTCGGATACGTAATATCACCATTTGGAAGAACAACGGGTGCTTTTAGCATTTTTCTCAAAATGACGAGTAGTTGCTTGTCTTGAATGCCCGTTGTCCAGATTTGACGCATTAGTTTTGTATGTTTCACTTCATCAAAGAAGCCTTTAATATCGATATCTACAACGTACTGCATCCGATTATTATTGATGCGACTGGCCGCTGTTGAAATGGCATTTTCAGCAGATTTCGTTGGTCGAAACCCGAAACTATATTTATAGAACTTCGCTTCGCATATCGGCTCTAATACTTGTAAGATACATTGTTGGGCAATGCGATCCCACATTGACGGAATGCCTAGTGGTCGCATTTTCCCGTTTGGCTTCGGAATTTCCACCCGTTTTACATGGCGTGGATGATACTGTCGAAAGCGTTTCTTAACAGTTGCGATAAATTTAGCCGTACTTAACTTTTCAATATCATAAATGGTTACATCATCCACACCCGCTGTTGCGCTCCCGTTATTACGTTTAATATTACGGTAGGCAAGCAAAATATTGTCCTCTGATGTGATGATGTGCATTAAGTTTTTAAATGGTTGGTTTTCTTTACTTTTGGCATATAATGCATCAAAAGTTTCCGTCATACCATAATACTCGGCATGTCGTAGCCTTGTGTTTTTCATTCTAGGAATCTTCTTGAAGTTTTCGCTCATGGTGTATCACGCTCCAATCTTGGCTCGTGACCTTTTTAGTCATACGAGAATCCCTGAAAGTTTGAGTTAAAATACAGAAAACAAACGACTTGAGGCTATCGCTCCATTTCCATTACAGAAACTTCAACGCTCATGCCTCTACTCTCACTACCATAAAAGAAAGTTATAGATATTCTCCTTTCCTTTCTACCATTTCATTGCGTGTATCCGCTCCATGTGGGTAGCTTTCCACGTTCCCTTCACTCTATCAATATCCTAACTTAGGTGCTAGCTCTTACCTGGCGTCCTCTCCACCGCCTATAACGGTGCATGGAGCTTTCGAAACCACCATACTTACTCGCCCACGGAACGCACTTGTCTCTTTCAACAAGCCCACTCATTTCTAAGTGCGCGCC
>NZ_RYYR01000010.1 GCF_003977595.1 Lysinibacillus antri
CTTAAAATAAATCGATATAATACCCAAAAATCCGGAAAAATGACAAAAGGCTTTCAGAATGAGACCATTCTGAAAGCCTTTTGTCGACAATCTGAACACTCGCTCAAGATTAGCGAGTGTTGTTTTTGTTAGATAGTTTTTGCTAACTTTTGTCTAAATGCTACCGCAATTGAAATTACAAGTAATAAAATTTGTCCAATTAGTGTTTCAATAGTAGGATAGAAGCCAATCGAACTAATGACCGGTAGTTGGTGAAGTACGTTTGATGGGATAACATCTGTTAGTTGTAAGGTATGAATACTTGTGCCAATAATTTTAAAGGCTAAAAGGTAAATAAAAATAGTGGCTAAGAAGAAAAACTTATGCACAGGTATTTTCAATGACAACTTAAACATCACTAAACCAACAACGATTAAAATAGCAATAGCCAAGATAATTCCTAAAACAAAGTCGAATATAGGCATCTTAGGCGCAACACCAACATAAAAAATAACTGTTTCAGCTCCTTCGCGGAAGACTGATAAAAAACTGATCATTGCCATAGCAAATATCGATTGTTTAGAGATAGCATTTCCCAATTGCTTTGATAAATAAGCATTCCAAGATTTCACGGTTGATTTATTATGAAGCCAAATCCCAACGCCAATCATCATGGCAGCAGCTATTAATCCTACATAACCTTCAAGCATTTCTCGACTTGTATTAACGGATAGTGAATTAAAAATTGCAGATAACATCACAGCAGCTAAAATAGATAGTACAACTCCTGCAAGTGCTCCCGTATAAATCCATTTTGTCATATGATTCTGATTTGATTTTCTTAAAAATGAAACAAGTACCATGATAATTAATAGTGCCTCAAGACCCTCACGTAGTAAGATCAAAGCCGAATCCCAAAAACTATAACTAGTATGGTCCTGTAATAAAGAGATTTCTGTTTTAAATTGACTTAGTTGATCTTTCACACTATTATAATTCGGACTTTCTTTTAATAACTCACTTACTAAAATCGGCATTTTGCTTTCAATGGCTGTATACAAGCTACCGTTACGTGTTGATACTTCCATTTCTACATTTGGCCAAACGATAATGAATTCTTTTAAAAGATCGCTAGCTTCTGTAAATTCCCCATTGTCAATGGAGTCTTCCGCATCATTCATTAAATCAATTAACGTTTGAAGTGAATATTCTCCTTGAGCAACTTCAACGTCCTCACCAGCAATAAATTGTTCAATAGTTGTTTTTAATGTTTCATATTGTGACTGAACAAGTGATAAGTCAGGCTCTTCACTAGCAAGGGTAATACGGATAAACGACATTTGGGTTTCGATTTGTCCGTACATACCAATACTTTCTTCACGTATTGGCCGTTCATAAAGATTCCATTTCTTATCAAACTCATTATAAGCTTGTGTGATCGTGGAAATGTCCTGTGATGTTAAGGCTTCTTCAAACATTTCCATCACGGGTGAGAACTTATTCTTGAAATCACTTCGTTGTTGTTCTTTATCTACTGGGTTTTCCAATTTTTCTAAATTAGAAAGAGCTTTTGATAAACTAGATAGTGCAGTTTGTCGTTCTTCTGCAGAGGCTGCATTTTGTACTTCTAGCAATATATCGTCTACTACTTGTTTAGCTTCTGTTTCAGTAGAGCTAACATGTGCCCAGTTGGAAGAAAACTTTTCAATAGCATTGATCGCCGCTTCATCATTTCCTTGCTTTGTATTAATTAATGCATCTGTAATGGAAATATAGTACTCACTGTAAGAAGTCTCCGCGTAAGTAGGAGAAACAAATAGAACAACACAAAATATGAGACTACAAAGTTGTGAAAAGAGCTTCACCGATATAACTCCCTTTAGCTACACCTGGGAAGCAAGCAAAAATTGCACTTCCGCGGTGTGTAATGTATTCATTTAATCGATCCAAACGACCAAGACTATTTTGGATATCAATAAAGCTTTTAGGATCCTTTTGGAATGAAATGAATAATAAGCCTGCATCATAAGCACCAGTTGCACTAACGATTCCCGATGAATAGGAAAAGGCACGTCTTAATATCGTTTTATTTGCCTTTTTCGCTAAAAATACATGAGAATCTTCAGGAATGAGTAATTTATTATTTTTATCTACTGCAGTTAAATCCACTTCATCAAATTCATTTGTTTTACCAATCGGTGCACCACTATCACGATGGCGTCCAAAAGCTGCTTCCTGATCTTTTAAAGATGTGCGATCCCATGTTTCCAAATGCATTTGAATACGCCGAACAATTAAATAGGTACCATTTGTCATCCAACTCTTTCCACTATCTACCCAAACAGTACGATCAAAATCAGTAGGAGTGGATGGATTGACAGTTCCATCTTTAAAGGAAAAGAGGTTTCGTGGTGTACCCCCATTAGCTGGTAGAGCATTAAATCCGGTTTGTGTCCATTTTAAAAGGACTTTGCCGGATGCTTGCCGGATTAAATTACGTACCGCATGAAAAGCGACTTGTGGATCATCCGCGCACGCTTGAATACATAGGTCTCCGCCACAAAAAGCCTCATCAAGTTGGTCTTTCGGGAAGTGGGGCAACTCTTTTAATTCACTTGGCTTCAAATGAGCTAGACCCAGTTCTTTTTTTTCAAAAAGGGAAGGACCAACCCCAAATGTAAGTGATAAATTGGAAGCGTCCAATCCATTTGTTTCTCCGGTATCAGTAGGTGGCACATAAGCATTGGTTGTACTGTCACCAATGTCTTCTCCATTCATTAGTCTTACGGAAAGAGGCGTCCACAGTTTAAAGAGGTCTTGTAATTCTTCTTTTGTCGATGCAAGTACCTCTAATGAAGCGAAGTAAACATGCTTTTGGACTGGTGTTGCAATACCGGATTGATGTTTTCCATAAAACATAACTTTATTGGCAGCCAATAGATTGTCATCAACGGGCATTAAATTATAGCCAAGTGCCTTTGCAACACCACCAAAACCAGAAGCTCCAATAGCGACACCAGCAGCAGTCATACCTGTTAGCTTTAACATTTCACGTCTTGTAATTTTTTTAGACATTGCTCTCGTACCTTTACTCTAGAATAATTCCCATTTGACTAAGTGGTTCACCTAATTGATTCACTGCAGTTGCCAGCTCTTTTGTGTTTTCTTCTGTAAGGTCTACAAATGAAACATAACCACCATCAGCCGTTTCGTATTTAGCAAGTAAATCGTTTACAGCAGTGAATTTTTCTTCTAAAGTCGTCGCTAAAGCTGCATCTTTGTCTTCAATCTTAGCTCGTAAAATATCAAAGATTTTTTCTGCACCTTCAATGTTTGCTTTGAAGTCATAAAGGTCCGTATGGGAATAAATTTCTTCTTCGCCTGAAATTTTTGAAGTTGATACTTCATTCAATAAGTCAACTGCACCTGTAATCATCAAATCAGGAGTCACTTCAACTGTTTGAACCAATGCATACAATTCCTTTACATCTGTAAGTAATTGATCGGCAATCGCTTCGTAGCCCACAGTTGTATTTTCTTCCCATAGTGCATACTCAAGTTTATGGTAACCTGTCCATTCCTCTTCACCTTTACCTGCTTCTTGAATATCAACAAGTCGTCCATCAATTCGTGGATCTAAATCGCCAAAACTTTCCGCAATTGGTTCTGAACGTTCAAAATACATACGAACAAGGGGATATAATGTTTTTGATTGTTCTAGATCGCCAGCTTTAAATGCATTCACGAATTTTTCTGTTTCAATTAAAAAGGAATCCATTTGTTCTAATGCAAATGCTTTATATGTATCTAGCTCTGTTTGTAAATCTACTTGTGGTATCGTGCTAGTTTCTTCAACTTTTGATGATTCCGATGTATTAGAAGCTTCATCCGTAGAATTACAAGCACCCATTATTATGCTGCTTGCTAATAAGGCGGTCATGAATGATTTATATTTCATTTTTATTCCTACTTTCGTTACCTTTTACGATAATGATAATCTTTCTCGATTGAAAAAACAATACTATCCATTAACATGGACAAAATATTAATAGGATTATAGAAATAATAATAAAAGATAATTTAATTTGTGAATTTATAAATGGAGGGAATTAACCACATCTGGTACATTTTTTAGGCTTTCAACATAAAAATAAGGTATCAACCTTATGGAAGGATGAGATTTTGAGCGGAACAGTGACGCACTTTTTCGGGCGAGCGTTAACAGGGCAAGGGATGAAGGCTTTATATAAGGAATTAATGGAAAATGAAGCAAACACAATCTACCTCCTTAAAGGGGCATCTGGTTTTAAAGTCTCGGAGTTAATAAAAAAACTGGGCTATCATTATAACAACCAAGGCGCTGACATTGAGTATTTCCACGACCCACTATTTGAAAATGTATTCGAAGCATTATATATTCAACATCCTCACAACATTCTTTTTCTTCATACAGCTAACATCACCATCGACCCCAAATTATCAAAGCCGACCATCACAATTCCACTACATGAAAGTGTAAACGTACAAAAGCTCTTAGAAAATGGTGAGCAACTATTAAAGTTGAGCGAAACAAAAGAGGATTATCATAACAAATATTTTGCAAGTATAAATAAAGCGCTAAAAATCCATGACGATTGGGAAGTTGAAACAAGACGTCAAATGGATTGGGGCGGCCTTAATAAGCAAATTGAAGAGTTTTTCCAACATTTATTTGGCACGTCGAAATTAGAAAAAGAGGGGAAACGTACCCATCGTTTATTGGGAACATTAACCCCTGCTGGCGCTCGCGATACGCTACAAAGTATTACGCAAAACCTCGAGCAACGATTATTTATTAAAGGCTATCCAGGCACAGGAAAGTCTTCGATGCTGAAGAAATTAGCCAATGAAGCCCAGGCGAGAGGGTATGATGTCCAACTCGTTTGGTGCGGATTGGATTCGAATTCCATTGATATGGTCATACTTCCAGAATTAAAGTTTTGTATATTTGATAGCACCGAACCACATGTCTATTTCCCTGATGAAACACGACCAGGTGATGTGATATTTGATATTGCAAAACATTGTCATCCAACAAAAGTAGAAGAAGCCAATATTAAAGAAATCGTTGCAAAATACAAATCCGCCATATACGATGCGATTGCCTACGCGAATTTGTATGCCGAAGCCGAAAGAAAAGTTCGGGAAATCCATGATGCAGCTATAAATATGGAGGAATTTGAAAGCCGAGTGAAAGGGTTGTTTGGGGAGTAGTAAGTGGTCGCAAAAAACTGCTAAGCACATAATCCATGAAAAATCGCACATAACCCAATTCCAAAACTAGCCAAGCGCCCACAAACGAAGCGATTTCAAAAATCATAAAAGGGATTCCTTCTAAGTCCAACGCTTAGAAAAGAATCCCTTTTCCCATTTATCCCGCATTAACGGGCAGTAAAGACTCCCACCTCAAGACTTAAGTAAAACAAAAAGGATGGGTGGGAGATCAACTGCTGGCATGCGCCCGATTGGTTCAACTAACAATCCGTGGGGGATGAAGAAAACCCCCACGGATTGAAGTTTCACTTTATTTAACTGATATCGATTCCGTTTTAAAAATCCCTAATCGTTCAATTCGTCCAATCGCTTCCTTCATGCGTTCTTCATTCACTAACAAGCCGACACGCACGTATCCCTCGCCAAATTCACCAAATCCATTTCCAGCAGCAACGGCTACATTGGCTTTTTCCAACAATAGATCAGCAAACTCCTCACTCGTGTAGCCATCTGGAACCTTTAACCAAGCAAAAAAGGAGCCTTTTGGAGCTTCGACATTCCATCCAATTCGGTGTGCTTCTTCGATTAATACGTTACGGCGACTTTCGTAAATCGCGCGTTGTTCCTCAACACAAGCTTGATCGCCATCCAACGCGGCTACTGCTGCATGTTGCACAGCAGGGAATAGGCTACAGAATAGGTGGTCTTGAATTAAGTTGATTGCCGCGATGATGTCAGCATTTCCCACTGCAAACCCTACACGCCAGCCTGCCATATTATATGTTTTCGATAATGTATAAAACTCAATTCCCACATCTTTCGCACCTTCTGCTTGAAGAAAACTGACAGGACGCTCTCCATCAAAACCAAGAGCGCCATAGGCAAAGTCATGCACGATTGCAATGTCATGGTCCTTCGCAAATTGCACCGTTTCTTCAAAGAATGCTAGATTTGCCGTACCACCAGTCGGATTATTTGGATAGTTTAAATACATTAATTTTGCGCGGTTCTTAACCTCATCGGATAAAGCATCATAATCGGGTAAAAATTCATTTTTATCCACTAAAGGCATTGTGTCGAAGTGAACATCTGCCAGCACAGCACCTGATAGATAATCTGGGTAACCAGGGTCAGGAAGTAACATATAGTCTCCAGGGTTTAAAATCGCCATTGGTAACTCGACTAATCCGACCTTCGCACCACCTAAAATGGCTACCTCTGTCGTAGGGTCAATGTCGACATTGTACTCACGTTTATAAAAGTTTGCTGCAGCTTCCCGTAGTTCTTGAACACCTTGAAATGGTGGATATTTATGAGAAATTGGATCTTCAGCAGCAGATTGTAGCGCTTTAATTATATGTGGAGGCGTCGGTCTGTCCGGATTCCCTTGACCAAGATTAATAATGTCACGCCCTTCAGCAATCGCCGCACTAACCTTTTGTGCAAGGGCAGCAAAAAATTGAGTAGGAAGTTGTTGAAGTTTAGTTGATTGTTTCATATATATTTCCTCTTCTATATGTAATTTTTCTTCATACAATGGATTCTTTTAAATTCAGAAAATAATTACAATTTAATATGTTGAAATAATCGTACAATAATCTGGGAGTGCCTGCAATATGAATTATCCACCTTTAGTATTTATGACTTCAATAATAATCGTAATCGACATAATGTCCGAAATGCTGTATGTAGCCCTTAAACCGAAAGTTCCAAAATAAATTTTTATCTGATTACTTATGCCTAATAGTTTTCGGAAGTTCAAAATATAAATAATGATAGTGAAAAAAATTTAATAGAAAGTTTTGGAGGCGTTAAAAAGGATGAACGCTATTATATTTATTGAAACATATCAATCAGGTTCCTCAAGGGAGGGTGTTAGAGCAGCAAAGAAACTGGGTTACAAAGTTCATCTAATCACTTCAAATAAGAAAATAATAGAAAAGAAAGATGCTTTTCCTGAAATTGATGAAATACATTTTTTAAACACGGAGGATATTTTAGAAATTGAGGAGACCATCAGTAAAATCGCCGAAATTGATTCCATTTCTTGTGTGATTAGTTTTATCGATGCGTTTGTTCAAATTGCAGCAAATTTTTCTAACCAATTTTGTGGAACGAATATTTCGGCGGAATCCATGAAAATTATGGACGATAAGTTATTAACAAGACTAAAAGGCGGAAATAAGGAGTATTCTTTAAGCCATTTTATATTAAAAAAGGATAGCCATATTGATCAATTCTTCAGAGAGTTTCCCTCACAATCTCCAATAAGATTCCCCTTAATTGTTAAGTTACCAAAATCATGCGGATCAAAAGATGTATATTTAGTAAATTCAAATATGGAATTAACACAACGATTGGAGTTCTTAAGAGATAGTTCTCCAACAAGCGATATATTGATTGAAAAATTTGTAGATGGTCCACAAGTGATTGTTGAGGCAATTGTTTATAACGGAAAAATCGAAATTTCCGCCATCATCGAACAACAAATAACGAAACAGGAAAGATTTATTGTAACAGGCTATAGTCTTTCTAATGAACTTGATGACGATTATAAACATTCATTAATTAAAGTATCACAGGAAATTTTACAAGATATGGAATTTAAAAATGGGAATTGTCATTTAGAATTAAGGCACGACGGGGAAAAATGGAGATTAATTGAAGCTAACCCTCGTATCTCAGGAGGAGTTATGAATAAACTCATCAATGAAGCTTATGGATATAATTATGCGGAGCAAATATTAAAAGTTTATTTAAAAGAACCTCCAACATTGTCCAAAACGAAGGAAGAATGTGTGTATGCTCAATATTTGACGGTGGATACAATGGGTGAATTATTAAGAGTGACAGGAAGAAAGAAAGCGGAAAAGACACCTGGTGTTGTTGAGGTGTATATTAAGCCAAAAAAAGGTCAATTTCTCCAACCACCATTGGCAATGGGGCATCGTTATGGTTATGTACTAGCGAAAGGAACAACAAAAGATGAGGCAAAACAAATTGCTATAAAAGCAGCCGATTTAATCACGTTTATTCTTAAATCATAATATTTTTGGAAGCCTAGGATGCGTTTCTTCACCTATTTTTCTATTACTAACAGGAGTGATTGAAGTGTGAAAAAGTTATTATTAAGCGAGATCAACAAAATAATAGATGGTCGCATATTAAATAAACATGAAATTAATCCAGTAATAAAGAATGTCATATTAGGAAAATCGGATAAAATTAAAAATTCGACACTCATATTTTTTCCGAGGAAAGCAAAGCTAGAAACCTATAAAAATGATTTGAAATCCTGTGTGATCGTAACCGAAAGACCTGAATTATTTATGGATTTCGCTGAATGTTTTACGATAGTGAAGGTAGAAGATTCAAGAAATGCCTATAATAAGTTTGTTCAATTTTATCGTCACCTTTTTCCAATACCTGTAGTAGGGGTAACGGGTACGTGTGGGAAAACCACTACGAAAGAAATGATTGCAACAATTTTAAAAGAGGATCGAAAAATAGTAAAAACGATATCCAGCCAAAATTCACGCTCTTTAAATCTGGAGTATTTAATGAAAATCAACGAACAAACAGATGCGGCAGTGATTGAGGTTGGCGTAGGGTTTCCAGGTGGGATTAAGGACTTCGATTTGCATTTTGAGCCATGTATAGGTGTCATAACGAATATAGAAATCGACCACATGAAGGGTTTTAAAACGCACCAAAGTTATATTAATGAAAAGGCGGAGATGGTAAATATTATTAATAAAAATAAAGGAACAATTATCTTAAATAAAGATGATATGAATATTCGAAATTTAGATTTGAAGGATTTTAAAGGTAAAATTCGATATTACGGAATAAATGATGGTGATTTAAGAGCAAGCAATATTCACTATAACGAACAGGGTATGGAATTTTCTGTTTATGATGGTAAGCAAATTTATCAATGTAAAATTAATTGTTTTGGAAGACATAATGTTTATAACGCACTAGCCGCACTAGCTGTCTCTACTACTCTTGGTATCTCTTTAAAAGATGCGATTAAAAGGCTACAAAATTTCCAACCATTAAATAGACATTTGCAAATACGAACAGGGATTAATCAGTGTACATTAATTGATGATACGTGGAATACTAACTCCAAATCAATTGATGCAGCTTTGCAAACGTTGGCTTCCCTCGCAAATGGGAGAAAAACAATTGCTGTTTTAGGGGATATAGAAGAGCTTGGAGATTTATCTGAGAGTGAACATAAAAAAATTGGAACCTTTATTCATAAATATAAAATTAATCAACTAGTTACAATTGGAAAAGAAGCGAAATTTATTGCTCAAAAGGCAACTGAACTGGGCATGAACCCGGGTGATGTTTTTACATTACAACATCAAGACGAGTTGTTAAACATTTTAAAAACAATTGCGGATGCAAATAGTTTAGTTCTAGTAAAAGCCTCTATGAGAAATTCCTTCCACGAAACTTTAAAAAAACTTATTATTGATTAGTTCGAAAATCTATCTATCTCTATCTTAATCACCTCGTTGTCTTGTTTTAAGATGAGGTGATTATTTTATATGTTTTCAAAAACAGATGGCATACATTTCTCTAAATACGTGGAGATATATGGCATTGTAACGTCCTTTCTGCTATCGTTTATAAGAGAATCAGAATTGTCTAGGGGGTAGAAAAATGAAAATCGGATGTATTCAAATGAATGTCGGCTTTGGGAAAGTGGAAGAAAATTTCGAACGCGCAGAAAATCTAATTCGTGAAGCAGCCAGTAAAGGGGCAGAAATCGTCGTACTCCCAGAAATGTGGAATACGGGCTATGCGCTCGAAAAATTAAGCGAACTAGCAGATCTAAATGGGGAACGTTCACAGGCATTCTTAAGCAATTTAGCAAGTGAATTAGACATACATATCGTTGGTGGTTCGGTGGCAACAGAAAAAGAAGGCAAATTCTACAACACAATGTATGTATACAATCGTGATGGGGAGCTTGTAAGTGAATATAGTAAAGTACATTTATTTAGATTAATGGATGAAGATAAATATTTAGCAGCTGGCGATGAAATGAATCGCTTTGCATTAGGAGACATCGAGGCAGGCGGGGTAATTTGCTATGATATTCGTTTCCCTGAGTGGCTGCGTGCCCATGCATTAGCCGGGGCAAACGTGTTATTTGTTTCTGCACAATGGCCAACACCGCGCATTGATCACTGGAAAACGTTATTGCAAGCACGTGCCATCGAAAACCAGTGCTTTGTTATCGCCGTCAATCGAATTTCACGCAACCCAGAGAACTTCAATGGGCAATCGATGGTCATTGAACCGTGGGGCGAAGTGTTATGGACAGGTGCAGAAGATGAAGAACTAGCCATTATCGAAGTAGACTTCTCAAAAGTTGAAGAAGTGCGCGGCCGCATTCCAGTATACGATGATCGCCGTCCTTCTCTTTATGCAGGCGTTGTGGAAGAAGACTAGAGGTACGACTTATTCAATATTAAGCGTTCTTATGGTGGGATTAGCACTTAATATATGTTATGTCGTATCAAGTGATCGGAAATCTATCATTTTGAGTGGCAAATGAATCGAATCCATTTCAAATGAATAATGTTTACAAAAAATTAACAAAATTCATGCAACAAATGAAAACTTTCACATATGGTAATAACAAGACTCTCTGGGGCTGACGACAGCTTTGGGGGGTCTTTGTTGTTTCGTAAAGAACCATAAAAAAAGCTGGCAAATGCACCAGCTTAGATGTTCTTTCCAATCGCTTTTCTCTTTTTCAAATCTTTCCGAATGACTAGATAGATAATGAAATAGAAAATGACGCCAATAATTCCAACATCACCTGTTAGATAAGCAACGATCGGGTCAGTGTTTGTTGTAAAGCTTGCACCGAACCCCCAAAGGACATTGTGTGCACCGTGAGCAATCACAGCAGGCCAAATACTACCCGTAATAAATCGTAAGTAACCAATAAAAAAGCCAACGAACAGCAAATTCATCATAAATAATGGGATGAAAATGATAAAGTTTGTATCGGAGTGATATTGACCACTAAAAAGAATCGGTGCTATATGAAAAAGGCCCCAAATAAATGAACTGACAAACAACGCTTTTTCGATCCCTAATGGTTGTAAGCGAGGGAGTAGGTAGCCCCTCCAACCAATTTCTTCACCGAGGATTTTCGTTAATGACGTAATGACAATGGTCGCAACGAAACTAAATAGTAATAGGGGAATATTTCCTTCCAGTTCAGCGGGGACCGTGAATTCGGCTAGACCAGTATTCCAAACAATCACATAACCTACCACAATGGGAATAATTGGTGTCACAAACCCGATTAAAAAACCTTTCATTGAAAACTTGTGCAAGCCAAGTGATGACCAGCCACTCTTGCTGAATAGTTCGCCTGTGAAAAGCATCATCATAAAGCCAACGAATAACGGGACAAACATTAGTAAACCAACATCTGTATTTTTAGGTAAAAGGAAAGTAAAAGCAGTCGCCAAAATGAGTGTAAAACTAGTAAAAGCAAACGCCTTTTGAATATCGGACAATTTCTTTAACATGTTTGATCCAACCTTTCTTGAATTTCAATCTTCTCCGCACATCTGTTTCTTGCATTTTCATCATAGATAAAAATAGTCACAGAGGGGTAGGGACCAAAGAGCACGTAAAAGTCATAAAAAAGTAACGAAGCGATCTACTAAATTAACTTTACGCATTTCATTACTATATGGTACTTTATGGGTAAATGAGCGCGAGGGGAACAATGATGGATTTACACGCAAGGCGGCATTGGAGCTGGACGGATTGGTTTTTTTCTGCTCTTCGCTTAATCAGTGTTTTAATGAGTGTCACCTATCTTTATGGCTATACGCCGGCAGAACAGCGCGGACTTGTCATGACAATTGCTCTGTTTGCATATGCAGTGCCTCAAACTTTCTATTTGCCAGGGCATATAAGGCCAAGATTGTTTATTACAACGGAAATTATTCTAAGTGTTGGATTTACCATTTATATGATGTCCTTCCTTTCACATGATGTAAATACAGTAAGTTACTTATATATGCCAGCTATTATTATTTGCTATTTATCTTCTAAAAAGTTATTTCTTTCGTTGGCACCGTTCATTATTTTCGGATTTCCAATTCTATTTCAAGCTGTTGGAAATCATGATGCCGACTATGTAGTGAGTCAGGTTAGTAATTTTGCCTTATTTTGTGCGATTGGATATGGTTTTGGGGTGTTTCTTCGTCAAAAAGATCAACTATCCGATAGTCTACATGAAATTGAAGAGAAAAATGAACAATTGGAACAGTATATTCACCAAGTGGAGAGAATCACCTTGTTAGAAGAAAGAAATCGAATGTCTAGAGAGTTGCATGATACAGTCGGTCATTCGTTAACGGCTTCCATAGTTGCGATGGAGGCCATACAAAGACTAATGGATCGAGATGCAGAGGCGGCAAAAAAACGGCTAGGTGAATTAATTGCCTTCAATAGAAAGAATCTAGAACAAATTCGGCAAACCGTACACGAAATGGCTATGAATGAATTGAAATGGCCACTGGAAGAACTGATACAACGAACAGCAGAGGAGTTTTCCGAACAAACGGAAACAAAGGTGTTTGTAGAAACAACTACTGATCAATTAATAGTAACTGAAGCGACTAAACTTGCTTTACTTCGTTGTTTACAAGAAACACTGACCAATGCCAAGAAACATGGTGGTGCTTCTGAAATTAAAATTTTGCTAGATTACAAGAATGAGCAATTAACGTTAACCGTTCAAGATAACGGAATCGGCTCGGATGATATGAAGGAAGGCTATGGGATTCAAGGTATGAAGGAGCGAGTCCAAGCGTTACGTGGATCCATTCAGATTGACTCTAGTTCAAGTAAAGGAACGGCTATATCAATTGGAATTCCATTGGAGGGATAGAATGAATGAAATACGTTTGCTGCTTGCAGAAGATCAGGAATTAATACGTTCGAGTTTGCAAATCGTCCTAGAAATGGAGGAGGATTTGGTGATCACAGCAGCAGTAGAAAATGGGGAAGAGGCATTAAACTATTGTGAAAAAGACCAACCAGACCTTATTTTAATGGATGTCAACATGCCCGTAATGAACGGGATTGAAGCGACGAAAAGGATAAAAGAAAAGTATCCACAGATTAAAATTATTATACTAACCACGTTTCAAGAAATGGACTATGTAATTGAAGCGCTTCAGGCTAGTGCGGAAGGATATTTACTAAAGGCAATCGATACAAAGGACTTAGTAGCAGGCATTCGCGTGGTAGCAAAGGGCGGACATTTAATCAATCAAGAGGTAGCAAAGCAGTTATTTTCTGGGCATATACATAAAACAGACAGATCGACGCAACAAAATGCCCACCGTTACGGATTGAGTAAGCGAGAGTTAGAAATCCTTCGCTGCTTATGTGATGGGTTATCCAATCAGTCGATTGCAGAGAAGTTATTTCTCTCTATGGGAACCGTCAAAAACTATATTTCAAGCCTCTATAGCAAACTGGAAGTCTCAAACCGAAAAGAAGTGTTAGAAAAAGCACAAAAAGAAAAGTTAATTGAATAGTCATTGGCTGCTATGCTTCTAATGATATAATTGCGCTGAAAATCTGTGCTCCTGCGGTAGTAACAATAAATTGTCACTATCCTCGTCCCAAAGGGGGCGTTCGAAAATCACTTTTCGAACGCCCCCTTTTTTATGACTATTCAATGACTCAGAAGCACTAATGGATTATGACTATATTTGTATACAATGATGTCAGAGCAAAGAAAGGGGCGTTTCAAATGAAAGGGATATATTCTGTAATTGGAAAAACGATTGTCGGCGTTTTAATGATATTTGCAATCATTCTTGTATTAAGTTTACTAGATCAGGTTTTATTGAAAGAAGCGAATTTCGGCAATTTCATCTCGCCGATTGGGCTAGGGTTAACAGCGGGTTTGATGGTTGTATTATTTGAGCGGAAGAACAAGTTTGACATTGGTTGGAAGGATCGGTTTGCCGTTCAACATGTATTTACCGGGATTGTCATGAGCATGATTGTGATGACCGTCACGATGTTTTTCATGTTAATGACGGGAAAAGTAGCTTTACAGGAACAGTTCTTTGGATGGAATATCATTCTGTTTCATGTATTTCTATTTTTAATGGTAGCGACTGGCGAAGAATGGCTATTACGCGGGTATTTCTTTGGATTGTATCAGACGAAAATCGGTAATAAAACAGCAATTTTCCTCAATTCGATCTTGTTTACGACCATACATTTGTTCAACCCGGAATCGTTTTCTAGACCAATCGAACATATGTTAATCGAGATGACCAATATCTTTTTAATCTCCCTGTTTCTATCCATGACACGCCTTTTTTCAGGAAGCCTATGGATGCCTATTGCTATTCACTTTTCAATAAACTTTCTTCAGTCCGCGATTTTTGGATTTGCCAATGGGGGAAAAGAGGTAGAATCGGTATTTCACCTAATTTACGATGAGCTTACTCTTTGGAATGGTAGTGGCTATGGATTGGAGTCGAGTTTCATTTTTACTCCAATATTAGTGCTTGCAAATGGAATGTTGTTCGTTTTATATAGACGTAAGCGTAAGAAAGTACTGGAAGTATAAGGAGGTTTAGATCATTGGGCTTACAAGAGTGGAATATGGATGGGAAGGTTTGTTTAATTACTGGAGCGAATGCAGGTATTGGGAAGCGGGCTGCACTTCAACTGGCTAAATTGGGTGCGGAAGTAATCATAGTCTGCCGTAATGAAGTAAGTGGGAAAATGGCAGCTAAAGAAATCATTACGAAAACAGAGAATCCTAGAGTCACGTTCTTAAAGGGAGATCTTTCATCCCAGACCAGTATTCATCAACTCTCAAGGGAAATACACAATCAGTTTGATCGACTTCATGTGTTGATCCATAACGCAGCAAATTTTGATTTGTCTATGAAAAAGCCAAAGTTCACTGAGGAGGGAATCGAAACTATTTTTGCTACCAATCACTTAGGTCCGGTTTTGCTTAGCAATTTGTTAGTGGATCAATTAAAGGAGGAAAAGGGGCGAATCATTACAATCGCTTCAAAGGGTTTATTGGTATATCCATTTATGACCGTTGATTTTCAAAATTTAAACGGAGAACAAAGCTTTTCGCCGACGAAAGCCTATTATCAATCAAAACTGGCACAACTGATGTTTACGTATAAAGCTGCTGAAATACTACAACCAAAAGGCATAACCGTAAACGCTATCCGAGTACCTAGTGTCCAATTGGATGAAGGACGACATGAGGAAGTATCTGCTTTGCTGAGGACAGCCTACAAAATAAAGCGAAAGTTCTCGATTACACCAGAACAAATGGCACGCACATATGTTTATTTAGCTGCCAGTCCCGACTTAGAACAGATCACCGGTAAGTACTTTGACGAGGAAAATAATATGGTCCATTCCTCCAAAAAATCCTATGACCCGTCTGTAATAAACAAACTTTGGGAAGTGAGCAATCAACTTACAAAAATTGAGCAGTGGTGATGTTCTAAAATTGAGAAATAATAATTGTTTGGTTTATAAGACTCTCTGGGCGGATTGTAACTTAGTGGGTCTTTTTTATTGTTTTTAGTACTAGAGAGTTTTTTAGAAGGGTTTGAATAAATTTCCAAATACATTAAAATTAGATACATAATTTGGAAATGAGGGGTAAGATGATTCGAAATCTAGTGAAGTTTGCGAAAAGTGTTTTTAGTAAGAAGGAATCTGTATTTAATCAAAAGTCAGCATTTTCTACATATAAGGAGCAAACAGGGAACGGAAGATTAGCTACAGCATTCAATAAGGGGAATAATGGTGAGTACTTATCTTATAAAGAAATAGCAAGTTTACCAGGGTATCATAAAGTGCTATTTAATTTATATCTTCCTAAAAATGAGAAGACAACTGAAATTGATTTAGTTTATATACATGAGACTGGAATCTACGTCATTGAATCTAAAAACTATAGTGGCTGGATTTTTGGAGACGAAAACAATCGCAACTGGACCCAAACGATGCCTAATGGTAAGAAGTATCCATTCTACAATCCTATTTGGCAAAATAACGGACATGTGCGAGCACTCCAAGCATTACTCCCATCTGTTTCAAAAGCACACTACCAATCCATTATTGTATTTAGTGAAAGATGTACACTGAAAAAAGTAAGTTATGATGCAACAAAAAATATCGTGCTTAACCGGTATGACTTAAGAAAACGATTGTCTAAACAAATTAATAATTCATTGAATGTACTGGAGCCAAGTCAGATCGATAAAATATATAATTTTCTAGCACAGTATTCGAAGGTGGATCAGTCGATAAAAGAGCGACACATTGAGAATATGAAAGTATAAAAATTAAAATAGTATGTAGTTTTATGATTCATAATAATTCGGAAAGTGGGAATCTGAACACTTGATTGTACATTACCTGAACCCCTCCTTTCGACAAAATCTGACTATTTCCATTTTCTAATAATTTGCTAAAATTATCCACAGTTTAGAAAATCACATTGGTGGTTTTAATATTTTATGGATAAGGGAGATAGTCAGATGGATTTTAAAAAACTAGGGAAATTTTTAGCGATGGGGGTTGCGTCGGTATCAATTTTAGCGGCATGTGGTAACAGCGAAAGTGATCCAGCTAAAGAAGATGCTACGTCAAAAACGGAAGATACAACGGAAGCAACACCAGAAGTGCAAAAAGTGAAAGTGGCTTTTGCACAAGCAGCAAAACCGATTACATATGTAGATGAAAACGGAAATGCGGCGGGGTATGATGTAGATGCGATGAAGTTAATCGACGAGCAATTAGAAGAATATGAATTTGAATTCTTCCCTACTTCGGATGAGGATTTGTTCATCGGGGTAGAGCAAGGGAAATATGCAGTGGGAGTTAAAAATGCCTTCTTTACGGAAGAGCGTACGGAAAAATTCCTTTATCCACAAGAATTTATTGGGTTAAGTAGCGCGGGTCTTGTGTTAAAAGCAGATAAAGCGAATATTAAAAACTTAAGTGATTTTGCTACGGCTAATTATAAATTGGCGCCAATTTCTGCAAGTAGTGCTCAATATACAATCGTAGCGGAGTACAATGAAGCATATCCAAATAACCAAGTTCAATTGGACGCAGGGGATGAATTTAATCTAGATGTTGTTCAATGGGTAAACGAAGGTCGTGTTGACGGTGGGATTACAATTGAGGCCATCTATACAGCCCAAGTGTTAAACGAAGAAGGTCCATACTATGCCTTTAAAGACGACCTAGTGTACAACGAATTTGCGGTTATTAAAACGTGGCCATTATTCAATAAACAGCAAACAGAATTCGCAGCGGCTTATGATGAAGCAATGGCACAAGTGCGTGAATCCGGTGCTTTAAGTGAATTAATGGAACAATATTATGGAAAAGATTTATTTCCGTTATTAAATAGTGCGGAGTAGTTAAAATGAGATCTGCCAATGGTTCACGTTGGTAGGTCTTTTCTTTTGTCGTGTAGAATACATAGGAAGAGAATCTTTTAAAAAGGAGTAATTTAAATGACAAAAGAAGCCTTGCTTATTGTTGATATGAGCAATGATTTTGTGGCGGATGATGGTAGTTTAACAGTAGGGAAGCCGGCGCAAGAAATCGTTCCGTATATTGTGGAAAAAGCGAACGAATTTTTAACCAATGACCAAATTGTGGTGGTGGCGATGGATGCTCATGAAGAAAACGATCCACACTTTGAACTTTGGCCAGCTCATAATGTAGTCGGGACAAAAGGGCAGCAACTTTATGGTGATTTATTTACTTGGTTCAATGAGCATCAATCCAATCCCAATGTCCTGATGCAACCGAAAACAAATTATAATGCGTTCTTTAAAACTGGCTTAGCTGAAAAATTAAAAGCTTCAGATGTTGAAAAAGTTCATGTGGTAGGGGTTTGTACGGATATTTGCGACTTTTTAACAGTTGCAGGTGCGGATGCAGAAGGTTTCAAAACAGCTATTCATAAGAGGGGTGTGGCTACTTTTACTGATTTAGGGGACACTTTTATTAGCCATATGAAAATATGTTTCTTTACCGAAATCATTGAATAAACCAAAATGTAATTTCTTAAGCTTCGTTCCTAGTCAGGGGACGGAGCTTTTTTCGTGCTGTATGTTTTTACATCTATCGGCCCTCTTGCATATGATAAAAAGATGACAGCTCTACACAAATTTTTTATTGTCTTTTTATAATGAACGAATTATAATAAAAATCAATTGAAACATTGATATATTAAGGTTTTAGTGTGTTTTTGAGGTGGACAATTGTTTTCTAACAGAGGAGGTTGCAGCATGAAAAAAATAATTGTAACGGGTGCGTTAGGTCAGATCGGTTCTGAGCTTATTGTGAAATTACGTGATATGTATGGGGAAGAGAATGTTTTATCAACGGATATTCGAAAAGACACGAGCGTATGTGGTCCGTTTGAAATATTAGATGTAACAGATGGAAAGCGTATGTTTGAACTTGCCAAGCAATTTGAGGCAGATACGATGATTCATATGGCGGCTTTACTATCGGCTACCGCAGAAAAAAATCCGTTATTCGCATGGAATTTAAATATGGGTGGCTTAATGAATGCGTTGGAAGTATCAAGGGAGTTAAATTTACAGTTCTTTACACCAAGTTCAATTGGTGCATTTGGGCCATCAACGCCAAAAGACAACACCCCTCAAGATACGCTCCAACGTCCCACAACGATGTATGGGGTGAATAAAGTAGCGGGAGAATTGTTATGTGACTATTACTTTAACCGATTTGGTGTGGATACACGCGGTGTGCGATTCCCAGGGTTAATTTCATACGTTACGCCTCCTGGTGGGGGAACGACTGATTACGCGGTTGATATTTATTATAAAGCCGTTGAGCAAGGACGATACACATCCTATATTGCAGAAGGTACGTATATGGACATGATGTATATGCCAGATGCGCTACAAGCCATTGTCAATTTAATGGAGGCAGATGGGGAAAAATTAAAACATCGCAATGCTTTTAATATTTCAGCAATGAGCTTTGAACCTTCCCAAATCGCAGCGGAAATTAAAAAACATATCCCATCGTTCAAAATGGATTATGATGTGGATCCGGTTCGCCAAAAAATTGCGGATAGCTGGCCAAATGCAATTGATTCATCCGCTGCCGTAGAAGAGTGGGGCTTCAAAGCAGACTATGATTTAGCAAAAATGACGATTGATATGTTAGATAAATTACAACGAAAAAATAAAATGATTTCATAAAAGAAGGCTAGGAGAATGGGCAAAAACCCCGTTCTGCTAGCCTTCTTTTATGTCTAGCTACAGTGGCTAGCTCCTCGACAACTTCGGTGCTGTCTGCAAGGGCAAAGAGCGCCCTTTTGTCAGCCCCTCCAGTTGTTGTCGGAGCTGGACGAGCCACTTCCGCTTTTCTTACTTATTTAACATGGCAAAAACTTGCTCTACGTCTTTATCGCCACGCCCGGATACATTAACAATAATGCTATCTTCTGGTGAAAGGGTAGGTGCTAATTTTAATGCATGTGCCACTGCATGAGAACTTTCTAATGCAGGAATAATGCCTTCTACTCGTGATAATGTTTTAAATGCTTCTAATACTTCTTCATTCGTTGCCGTTACATATTCACCACGACCAGTAGTATGTAAGTAGGCATGTAGTGGACCAACACCTTGGTAATCAAGACCTGCAGCAATTGATTCAGTATCTAAAAGATTGCCTTCTTCATCTTGTAACACATAACTTTTAAATCCGTGGAATACAGCAGGCGAGCCTTTTGATAATGTAGCCGCTCCAGCAGGTTCAACCCCGATTAGACGTACTTCTTCATCGTTAATGTAATGGTAGAAAGCACCCGCTGCATTACTACCACCACCAACAGCAGCCACCACAGCAGTTGGAAGTTTACCTTCTTTCGCTAAATGTTGAGCGCGACTTTCTTTACTGATAATCGATTGGAAATGTTCAACCATCTCCGGATATGGAGTCGGTCCAACAGCAGATCCAATTAAATAAAACGTATTTTTATAGTTTGCGACTAAATCTGCAAACGCTTCGTCTACCGCTTCTTTTAATAAACCTTGACCTTTATCTACCGCCACGACTTCTGCACCTAATAACTCCATGCGGAATACGTTTAAAGCTTGGCGTTTTGTATCTTTTGCACCCATGTAAATTGTGCATTCCATACCAAACATCGCACACGCAGTAGCAGTTGCCACACCATGTTGACCAGCGCCCGTTTCCGCGATGACACGTTTTACACCCATACGTTTTGCTAATAAAATTTGACCAAGTACATTGTTAATTTTATGAGAACCTGTATGATTTAAATCTTCACGCTTTAGGTAGATTTTGGCACCACCAAGTTGTTTTGTTAAATTTTCAGCTAAATAAAGAGGATTTTCGCGGCCAGCATATTCACGTAAGTAGTACTCTAGCTCTTCATTAAACTCAGGGTCATTTTTATATTTCTCGTATTGCTCCCCAATGTATTGTAAAACTTCTTGTAAATCTTCAGGAACGAAACTACCACCAAAATCCCCATAGTACCCATTTTTAATTGCTGTTTGACTCATTGCTAACATCTCCCTATATATAAATTTAATAACAACCTGAATCTAGTTGGAATCCCGCCAAAAATGGTGAAAATCCCGCCATTTTGTTTTAAAATCCCGTCAAACTTTGAAATAATTCCGCCAACCTCAAAATCTACCGTACTGTAGCTACTTTAGAAGCTAATACTAATTCCTCAATCGTCGCCCAATCGTCATTTGCTAAGCTGTCAACAATTTTACTGCCGACAATCACTCCGCTACAAAATGCGCCGAAGCTTTTGACGTGATCTGGAGAAGAAATTCCAAATCCTGCTAAAACAGGGGTATCCGTGTAGTCTTGAATTTTGGCAAAGTGCTCCTCTAATTCATTTGCAAAGCTAGAGCGTGCACCTGTAATGCCGTTTACTGTTACGGCATAGATAAATCCTTCACTTGCTTTTGTTAAACGTTCCACTCGTTCAGGCGTACTTGTTAAAGAAACGAGTTGGATAAGGGCAATATTTGCTTCTTGTAAAGCAGGATGAATAATGTCTTTTTCCTCTAATGGCATATCGGGAATAATCACACCACGAATTCCAGCAGCACTCGCATCTTGGGCAAACTGTTCAACGCCATAAGCTAAAATCGGATTTAAATAGGTCATAGCTACAAGAGGAACTTTAATTTCAGAAGCAAATCCCGCTAACGTTTCAATTACTTTTCGTAAAGTTGTGCCGTTTGCTAATGCACGTTCACCGGCACGCTCAATTGTAGGGCCGTCTGCAACAGGGTCTGTGAAGGGAATACCTACTTCAATTGCCGTCACACCGAGTTCCTGAAGCTTTGAAATGGTTGATTGAAGCTTTTCTAAACCACCGTCACCTGCCATGATGTAAGGGACGAATGCTTTATCGCCATTTGCGGTTGTCGCTAAAATCGCATCTTTTAATTGACTCATGATAAATTCCCTCCAAGTGCTTCAGAGATTGTATGAACATCTTTATCGCCACGTCCTGATAAACAGATAACAAGAATTTCATCCGGTGACATTGTTTTTGCTAATTTTGAAGCGTAATAAATGGCATGGGCACTTTCTAATGCTGGTAGAATTCCTTCTGTACGGCATAGTAACTTCACGCCTTCTAATGCCTCATCATCTGTCACTGTATCGAATTTAGCGCGTCCACTTTCATGAAGGTGACAATGCTCTGGTCCGACACCTGGATAATCTAGGCCTGCTGAGATGGAATGAGCTTCTTGGACAAAGCCATTTTCATCCTGTAATAAATACATAAAGGCACCGTGAAGAACTCCTGTTTGCCCACCTTGAATCGCCGCAGCATGTAGTCCAGTTGCAACGCCTTTACCAGCAGCTTCAACACCGAATAAAGCAACATCTTGATCCTCTACGAAAGGATAGAACATACCGATTGCGTTACTGCCACCACCTACACAAGCAACCACAGCATCTGGTAGACGATTTTCAAGATTTAAAATTTGTGCTCTTGTTTCGTCCCCAATCACACGTTGGAAGTCACGAACAATTGTTGGGAATGGGTGAGGTCCAAGTGCTGAACCTAAAATATAATGGGTATCGTCAATGTTTGTAACCCAGTGACGTAATGCTTCATTTACCGCATCTTTTAATGTAGCAGAGCCTTTTTCAACAGCCACTACTTTTGTACCAAGTAGCTCCATACGGAACACGTTTAAAGCTTGGCGTTTTACATCTTCTGCGCCCATATACACGATACATTCAAGATTTAATAGGGCACAAGCAGTTGCAGTTGCTACACCATGTTGACCGGCACCCGTTTCAGCGACGATTTTTTTCTTCCCCATACGTTTTGCTAGTAGCGCTTGCCCTAACGCATTATTAATTTTGTGGGCACCTGTATGATTGAGATCTTCACGTTTTAAATAAATTTTTGCTCCACCACAATAATCTGTTAACCGTTCAGCAAAATAAAGTGGTGTTTCGCGACCTACGTAATTTTTTAAGTAATATTTCAATTCATTTTGAAATTCTTCATCGTTTTTATATTGATCATAGGCTTCTTCAAGTTCTTGAAGTGCCGTCATTAATGTTTCTGGAACAAACTGACCACCAAATCGGCCAAATCTACCTTTTACTGTTGTTGTCATTATTGGTTCACTCCTTAGCGACTGAAATTGAAGTTGTCGCAGTTTCTATGAATTGTTTAATTAATTCGCTATTTTTTACTCCATCACGTTCTACACCACTTGATACATCCACTCCGAAAGGCTCCACTTGGGCGATGGCACGACCGACGTTTTCTTGGTTTAAACCACCCGCTAAGATGATGCGCTCTTTGGAAATAGAAAGCTGATCAAGTAGGGACCAGTCAAACACTTTCCCGCTCCCACCTGCAAAGTCCGTACCAGGAGCATCGAATAAATAGTAATCGACGTCATATTTGCTTGCTTTTTCAACATCTTCATATGAACGGATCGAAAATGCTTTAATGGAAGGGTAGCCTAAATTTTTGATAAACTGCGCCTCTTCATTGCCGTGGTATTGGACGTAATCAAGTTCAGCTACTTGGACGGCTTGGTGAACTTGTTCTTCGGTTGGATTGACGAAAACACCGACTTTTTTTACATGAGACGGGATTTGTTGTGCAAGTTGTGCGGCACGTTCGAACGAGATTTGACGTTTACTTGGAGCAAACATAAACCCAATCCAAGTAGCACCTGCTTCGATGGCTACTTGCACATGTTCTTCTTCCTTTAACCCGCAAATTTTTACCCTAGCCATTACTTCACGTCCTTTACGAAGAAGGGAAGGGATACTTGTAAGGATTGTAAAGCTTCTTCAACATTTCCACTACGCATTAACGATTCACCGACTAAAACACCACGAGCACCTACATTGGCAACCCGATTTGCATCCTCTGCGTTCCAAATGCCACTTTCACTAATAAACGCGATCTCTTCATGGGCGTTGATTTTTTCAGCTAACTTTTCCGTTTGCGCTAAATCCATTTGGAAGGTTTTTAAATCGCGATTGTTCACACCAATGATTTTTGGTTTGATGGCTAATGCGCGGTCGAGCTCTTCCTCGTTATGAACTTCGACTAATACATCAAGACCTAAAGCTGTTGCGTATTGATAGAAAGCTTTTAGTTGTTTATCTGATAGTGCCGCAACGATTAAAAGAATAACCGAAGCACCAGCAGCTTTTGCGTAGTCAATTTGCACTTCATGAATAATAAAGTCTTTATTTAAAAGTGGGATATCAACGTGATTTGCGATATCTGCTAAATCTTGAAACGAACCTTTGAAATACTTTTCTTCTGTTAAAACAGAGATACAAGCTGCTCCTGCACGTTCATATTTTGTTGCTTGCTCAACAGGGTTTGTGCCTTCAGCAATGAGTCCCTTCGAAGGTGAGGCACGCTTCATTTCTGAGATCACTTGAAGTGTGTCAGATTTACGTAACACATCATATAAGGAAGGACGTACTTTTGGTTGTACATCAAATTTCGGTTTGTTCGCTAACAGTTCTGGAATTAATGTTTCTTTATGTTCAAGAATGGTTTGTAAAATGGTCATTTAAATTGCACGCTCCTTTAAAATATCCTGACTGAATGAAATGATCTCATCTAGTTTTGATAAGGCTCTACCAGATAAAATGCTTTCGCGTGCCATGTCGACCCCGTCTTTTACAGAGTCTACAAGTCCATATGCGAAGAATCCAAGCCCTGCATTTAATAAAACGGCATCAAAATATGAGCTTAGCTTTCCGTTTAATAGCTCGCGTAGAATCACAGCATTTTCATCCGGCGTCCCACCAATTAATTTAGTGATTGGGACAGGGGATAGACCTAACTTCTCAAGATTAATAGTGAAGGATTGAATTTCGCCGTTAGATAGAAGGGCGAGTGTGTTATCACCATCAAGAGAAGCTTCATCCATGCCTTGTGTACCCGAAACGACCACAGCCCGTTCACGACCAAGTAATCGTAAAACATTTGCATATTCCTCGACTAAGTCAGGGCGATTAATGCCAACGAGTTGCGTTTTTAAATTGACTGGGTTTGTCAGGGGGCCACACATATTAAAAATAGTTGGTTTCCCAATATCTCTACGAATTTCACCAAGGCGTTTTAATTTAGGGTGAACTGAAGGAGCATAAAGGAACGCAATGCCATGTTGTTGTAGTAGTTCAACAGAATCACTCACAGTAAACTCTGTATGAATGCCTAGCGCTTGTAAGACATCGGAACTCCCTGAAGCACTTGAAATTTTACGGTTCCCGTGTTTTGCTACTTGCACATCATTTGCTGCAAGGACAAAAGCGGATGTTGTACTAATGTTGAACGTTTTTAAGCCGTCACCACCTGTACCACAGTTATCGATATATTTACCATCTGGAACAGGCACTTCTACTGCATTTGATTTCATGACCGTTGCAAAACCTGCAATTTCTTCGGCCGTTTCACCTTTTGCACTTAAGGTAAGTAGGAAAGATTTAATGTCCTCTTTTGGAGTTTCTTCATTAAATACAAGTTTTGCAGCTTGAACCATATCTTCAAAAGGTAAGTTTTCCCTAGCGTTTACTCGGCTTGTGAATAATTGGATATTCATAAGTTTTCATCCTCCTAATTTTTGAAGTTAGCAGGTAAGAATAGGTGAGGGTGAGTTTTTTCGGAAATAAAAAAGTCCTCTACAAAAGGAATTTCCTTTTGTAGAGGACGATATTATACCGCGTTGCCACCTCTGTTGAAGTAATTGTACTTCCACCTTGGCGTGAATTCATGTTTTGGTCAGAATAAAAGCCCAAAACTCTGAAAACACTTCCTTATAACGTAGGAAAGACGTCAACTAACATAAGTCAGTTGCTCTCATAAGGCCCATTCACGAATCTAGCGCACTAGTTTCCACCAACCACTAGCTCTCTTAAGCGTTCGAAATCGCTACTATTCTTATTCATCAATTTACTCTGCTATTCTCATCTAAACTCTGCTTTGCTCTGTCGGTGGTCGCGCTCCCGCAACCTGCTACCGTACCCGAACAATGATTTAACTAGTATTGTAGACTTTTAGTTCCTCGTTGTCAATGTTTTCAGAAAAATCGCGCGATAAAAAAACCGAGATGCATTATGGCTCTCGGTTTGAAACGTTAAATTAAGTCCTTAAAGTTTAAACGTTTATTTAAAAGATGCATAATCGGCACCCCAACAATTAACACTACCAACTCACCAACTGCACAAGTTAACCATGTCCATAGAAACGGTAATTCTAGTGCAAGATTTAACTCAAACGCAATGATAAACATTGTAAACGTAAATAAGAATGAGTTAATGATCATACGTGCCAGTGTGTTTTTTACAAACTTACAAATCAAAAGGAAGATTGCAAGAGTGATGATGGAATGACCTACTCCAAATACTAGGTCATAAAGGCCGAGTGGTGAGAATAAATTGGCAATAAACACACCAATCACAACACCAAGCATGTAACGTGGGTTAAATGCTACTAAATGATTAAACATCTCAGAAACACGGAATTGAATTTCCGTAAATCCAAATGGTGCTACTAACATAGTTACAGCAATATAAAGCGCCGCAATAATCCCTGTTGTAGCTAAAAATTTTACTTTCATATTCTTTTCTCCTTAGTTTTTTTTCGTGGGATGGTTTCGAACCACGGTGGATAAGAAAAGTGAAAGGCGCCTGTAGCTAGACACTGTTCAAACCCTGACAATTGATATTTTCTTATAATCACACAAAGTAATATATTAATATAGTTTATTTTTTATGTCAAATTTATATCAAAAAATCTAGGGAAATTGCGGAAGATAGCTGAAGTGCGAAAAAAGTCGAAAAATTGTCACAAAATTGATGGTTTACTAATATAACAAATTATTTTGTAAATTGTGATAGTTTAGCGATTTAAAGCGTCAAAATGGTATTGTAGAAGCAATAATTACTTATTTGGTCAGTTCAGTAGGTTCTGATTCTTGTTGACTATTAAATGAGTACATTGTAATATATCGATAAACTCAAATTTTTTAGAATAGTCTAATATATTTAGAAAATTCTAATTAATGAGTTGGACTAGAGAAACTCGGGGGGAATTGACTAATTATGAAGAAACTTTCTTTCTTGCTTTTTGGTTTAGTTCTATTACTTGCAGCATGTGGTGGCGGTGGAGAAAAATCTACTGACTCTACTGATACAGGTACAGACACTAAAACTGAAGAAGCAAAATCATTTAAAGTTGGTATTACACAAATCGTAGAGCATCCTTCATTAGATGCTGCGACAGATGGTTTTAAAAAGGCACTTGAAGATGCAGGACTTGAAGTAGAATTTGTTGAAGAAAACGCTCAAAATGATCAATCAATGAACACTACAATTGCACAAAACTTAGTAAATGAAGGCGTTGATTTAATTTTCGCTAACTCAACTCCATCTGCACAAGCAGTTAAAGGTGCAACATCAGATATTCCAATCATTTTCACTTCAGTAACAGATGCAGTTGGTGCTGAATTAATCGATTCAATGGAAGCCCCTGGTGCAAACGTTACAGGTACAGTGGACTTACACCCTGATACAATTTCAAACACTGTTAACTTCTTAAAAGACGAACTAGGTGCTAAAAAAGTAGGTACAGTTTACAACACTGGTGAGCAAAACTCAGTTGCTCAAATCGAGCAAATTAAAACACTTTTAGAAGAAGCAGGTCTTGAATTAGTAGAAGCTGCAGTTTCAACTTCAGCTGAAGTAAAACAAGCAACTGAATCTTTAATTGGTAAAGTAGATTCTTTATACATCATCACGGATAACACAGTAGTTTCTGCATTAGAGTCTGTAGTAGACGTTGCAAATGCTCAAAAACTTCCACTAATGGTGGGTGAGTTAGATTCTGTAGCACGTGGTGGTTTAGGTGCATACGGTTTTGAATACTATGATATCGGTTATGAAGCGGGTCAAATGGCTGTGAAAATTTTAAACGGTGAAGCAACTCCATCAGAAATTCCATCAGCATACCCAGCAAACTTAAAATTACTTATTAATAAAGCAACTGCTGACAACTTAGGTCTTGAAATTAAAGACACTTGGAACGCAGAATTTAGCAAATAATTTACAGGTAGTAAGGAGATGATTCACCATGTTTACAGCATTGTTCGGTTCGGTTGAGCAAGGAATCATCTATGCAATTATGGCACTCGGGGTGTATCTAACATTCCGAGTGTTAGATTTCCCGGATTTAACGGTTGATGGCAGCTTTGTTACAGGTGCGGCTACTGCAGCAATGATGATTGCACTAGGCTACAACCCAGTATTAGCTACATTGATGGCAATTGTTGCTGGATTTATTGCAGGATGTATGACAGGACTATTACACACGAAAGGTAAGATCAATCCGCTGCTCTCAGGGATTTTAATGATGATTGCGTTGTATTCAATCAATCTACGCATTATGGGGTTATCTGCAGAAAATGCAATTGTGAAACCAAATATTCCACTTATGAACTCTGACACAATTTTTTCCCAATTCCAAGGTTTTTGGGGTAATTTAGGTATTGATGATGCGATGAATAGCTTTATTCGAGAGACTTTAGGTTTTCAATCAGCACCATCGACTTGGGGAACTGTTCTATTAGTATTAATCGTTACGGTAATTATTAAATTTATCGCAGATTGGTTCTTAAAAACAGAAGTAGGGCTGGCGATCCGTGCAACAGGTGATAACAAAAGAATGATTCGCAGCTTCTCGGCAAACACAGATTCTTTAATCGTGTTAGGTCTTGGGATTTCTAACGCCTTAGTTGCATTTTCTGGAGCTTTAATCGCTCAGTATTCAAAATTTGCTGATGCAAATATGGGTATCGGAATGATCGTTATTGGATTAGCATCAGTAATTATTGGTGAAGCCATTTTTGGAACAAAAACTATTTTCCGTACAACATTAGCTGTTGTGGCAGGGGCAATTATTTACCGTATTATTTATGCAATCGCATTACGTATCGATTGGTTAGATACATCTGATATGAAATTGATCACTGCAGTTATCGTAATTTTAGCGCTTGTTATTCCACAAGTTGTTGATAAACGACGGGAAAAAGCACGTAAAGCAAAACGACGATCAGAGCGTCTAGGAGAACAAAATGTTGCGCAAGGAGGGAATCACCTTGCTTAAGTTAGAGGGTATCAACAAGATTTTCAATGAAGGCACACCCGATGAAAAAATTGCTTTAGACAATATTAACTTACACTTAGCACCTGGCGATTTCGTTACAATTATCGGGAGTAACGGTGCAGGTAAATCTACGATGATGAACATGATTTCTGGCGCATTAACACCAGACTTCGGTTCGGTTATTATTGATGGCAAAGACGTAACAAGACTTCCTGAATACAAACGTTCACATTATATTGGCCGTGTGTTCCAGGACCCAATGGCTGGTACAGCACCTTCCATGACAATTGAAGAAAACTTGGCCATTGCTTACTCAAGAAACGCAAAACGTGGGTTACGTGGCGGTGTAAGCAAAGGACGTAAAGACTTTTTTAGAACATCTTTGGAAAAGCTATCGTTAAACTTAGAAAACCGTTTAAATGCAAAAGTAGGAATGCTTTCAGGTGGAGAACGCCAAGCTTTATCATTATTAATGGCGACTTTCACGAAACCTGCCATTTTGCTACTAGATGAACATACAGCAGCCCTTGACCCTTCAAGAGCTGAGTTGATTACAAAATTAACGAAACAACTTGTTGAAGAAGGGAACCTGACAACATTAATGGTTACCCACAATATGCAACAAGCCATCGATTTAGGAAATCGCCTTATTATGATGGATAAAGGTCAAATCATCCTAACAATCGATGAAGATAAAAAACCAAACTTAACGATCCCAGACTTAATGACCGAGTTCGAAAAAATCCGTGGAGAAAAAATGAACTCAGACAGAGCGTTACTGGGCTAATAGAAAAGAGGCCATCTCAAATTTGAGATGGCCTCTTTTCTTTTGGGGATTTTTATGAAATGTGCTAAGTCGCACGTAAATTGAACAAACTCGCACATAAAGTCACGAATATCGCACATAAGCCCCCAAAAACCGCACATAAAGTCACGAATATCGCACATAAGCCCCCAAAAACCGCACATAAAGTCACGAATATCGCACATAAGCCCCCAAAAACCGCACATAAAGTCACGAATATCGCACATAAGCCCCCAAAAACCGCACATAAAGTCACGAATATCGCACATAAGCCCCCAAAAACCGCACATAAAGTCACGAATATCGCACATAAGCCCCCAAAAACCGCACATAAAGTCACGAATATCGCACATAAGCCCCCAAAAACCGCACATAAACTCATGAATTTCGCACATAACCAATTAAACACCAAATAAAAAACGCACTCGATACATAATCGAGTGCGTAAATCTCTAAATTAAACCAACAATCCAAACAACGTACTATCCTTATTCACTTCTTTAAATTCGAAGCCGTTGACACGCATGCGGTCGACAAGACCTTGATAGTCTTCGGGCTTGCTTACTTCGATTCCAACTAGGGCAGGACCAGCTTCTTTGTTGTTTTTCTTCGTATATTCGAAAGTTGTAATATCATCGTTTGGACCAAGCACAACTGTTAGGAATTGGCGTAATGCACCAGCACGTTGCGGGAAATTGACGATGAAATAATATAAAAGTCCTTCAAATAATAACGATTTTTCGCGAATTTCTTGCATACGGCTAATGTCGTTGTTTCCACCTGTGATTACGACAACTGCAGATTTGCCTTTAATTTGATCTGCATATAAATCAAGGGCTGCTACTGGAAGGGCACCAGATGGCTCAGCAACAATGGCGTGTTTATTGTATAAATCTAGAATCGTTGTACTGACTTTCCCTTCTGGAACAAGGACGATATCATCTAAATATTTGCGGCAAATTTCGTACGTTTTCGTTCCAACACATTGTACCGCTGTCCCGTCACAGAATTTATCAATTTTATCGAGAGTCGTTGGGCCATCGTTATCGAAGGCAGCCTTCATACTTGCTGCTCCGGCTGGCTCTACACCGATGACTTTACTGTTTGGTGATAGGTTCTTCACATACGAAGAAATTCCAGCCATTAGACCGCCGCCACCAATTCCACCGAAGATGAAGTCAATTGGTTCTTCGATGTCATTCATCACTTCTACTGCTACTGTACCTTGACCCGCCATGATGTCTAAATCATCGAATGGGTGGATAAAGATCATATCGTGCTCATCACAGTAGTCCATTGCTGCTGCTGCGGAATCGTCGAATGTGTCACCAGCTAAAATGATTTCAATATTGTTACGACCAAACATGCGAACTTGATCGACCTTTTGTTTTGGCGTTGTTAAAGGCATGAAGATCGCACCTTTAATGTTTAGGTGAGCACAGGCAAATGCTACGCCTTGTGCATGGTTACCAGCACTTGCACACACTACACCACTTGCACGCGCTGCTTCTTCAATTTTTTTAATTTTATAGTATGCACCACGCAACTTAAATGAACGAACGTGCTGTAAATCTTCACGTTTGAAATAAATGTTGGCACCATACTTTTCTGATAAATATTCATTTTTTTGAAGTGGTGTATGTACAACAACATCTTTTAATAAGTGATGGGCAATTAATATATTTTCAACTGCAAAGCTTTTAGTATCTGCAACTTCCATTATCTTGTACCTCCGTTTTATCTAAAACATTTTCTAATTTTAACATAGAAATCGAGTTTTTTTACAAATATTTATTGAATTCAAAAAATTAAATCAATGAAAACGCTTATATTTGAACGAATTTTTAACTTTACATAATATTGGTATTGAGGGATTATCCAAAAATGTAAAAGGGCTGGCAAGTGCCAACCCTTTTGCTTAGAAAATTATATGTGCAACCAACGCAATTATTGGAATAGAGATGAGTGTACGGATTAGGAAGATAATAAATAAATCCCAAATCTTAATTGGTAGTTTTGTTCCTAAAATTAATCCGCCGACTTCTGACATGTAAATTAATTGTGTTACTGAAACTGTTGCGATGAAGAAACGAGTTAAGTCAGATTCGATACCCGCTCCTAAAATAGAAGGTAATAACATATCTGCAAAACCAACGATCATTGTTTGAGCTGCTTCATCCGCAAAAGGAATTTGGAGTACAGCTAAAATTGGCTCAAATGGCATCCCTAAAATTTTAAAGACGCTTGTGTATTCAGCAAGAACTAATGCAATCGTGCCGAAAGCCATAATGACTGGTGTAATGGCAAACCACATTTCAAGTACGTTCTTAAATCCTGAAGCAATGACTTTTCCTAAATTTTGATTACTCTCTGCTTTTGTTAACGCATTGTGTAAGCCGAAAGATATAGCGTTGTATCCTTCTGGAATATCTTCACGTTTTTCATTAGCTACTGAGCCATCAAAATTTGTATCAGGTTTCTGACGTAATGGGTAAATACGTGGCATAATGAATGCTAAAATTAACCCGACTACAATAACCGTTCCATAGAATTGGAGGAAGTAGTTATTTAAGTTTACTGTTTCAAGGACAACGAAACAGAAAGTAATGGATACAACTGAGAATGTTGTAGCGATCGTTGCAGCTTCACGTGCTGTATAGTTGCCGTCTTCGTACTGTCTAGCTGTTAGAAGAACACCGATTGTTCCATCTCCAACCCATGATGCTAAACAGTCGATAGCAGAACGTCCAGGAATTTTAAATAATGGACGCATAATTTTTACCATCATGGAACCAAAGAACTCGAGTAAACCAAAGTCCGTAAGTAATGGTAACAATAACCCGGCAAATAGGAATAGCGAGAACATCATTGTAACTAAGCCGCCATCTGGAGTAATTAGTAGCCCGGCAGTATAGTCACTAATAAAGCTTTCTGGACCAACTTGGAATAAATACATCGCTGCAAAAATAACAGCTAAAATACGCATAATCGTCCAGAACCAGTTTACACGGAATAATGAATCCCAAATTGTGTGCTCTCTGTTTTGTGGAACAAATTTAATTATTACTGAGCCTGTTGCTGCAATAATAAAGATAATAAATGCAAACCAATGTATGAAGGATGCCGTTAAATCTGATACTGCATTAGCGAGTAATGCAATTGGAACCTTTAAACCGTCTTCTGTATTCATTGGTGTAATAAATAAAAATACACCAACAATTGAAAGAAAGATAAAAAGGAACCATGTATATGGAGTGAATTTTTTCATGATGTTTTTACCTCTTCTGTTGTAGTAGTATTTGAATATTTATTCAATATAAAGGAGAAATATACAGTTGTAAATAGCTTTAGTTAAAGTAAAATTATTCAGAAACTTTCAAATGTGTGAAAATTGAATAGGTTTACAAGATATGGGTTTTTCTCTACGTTGTGAAGAGGGATTCCCGTTTTTCTGAGTGGCAATAGATGCTATTTTTGTAATGGTTCAAATCCTTGTTGGGTAATGCATTAGTGTATAAAATTTGAATGGTTTTCACATAGGTCCTAAAAACCTATACGTAATTATTCTTAGAAGAAGTTTACTATTAAGCGTGTTTTTTTATTCAATTATATGTATACGATAGGGGGAGGTAATTATTGCTATTGAAATGAAAAAAGGGAATCTCTAAATGTAGAGTTCCCTTTCGTATCTATTTTAGTCTTCAAACTGATAATGATAAAATCTTTCGAAGTGTAGCCAGCTATCACTCATAGGTCTGCCATCATCGATACGTTTCGTGCTTTCTTCAATCATCCAAGCAGTTTGAGAAGCATGAGCTTTTAGTGCATTTACTTTATCGAGTTTTACGTTGCTTACATCGATTTCGATATTCGGAGGTCCTACTTCAGCGAGGGTGTTGTTCGCAAAACCGACTGCGTAAACGGTTGGACGTTCATCTTTTGGAATGCGACGAACAGCTTCTATCACGGCGCGTCCAGTGGCTTCGTGGTCTGGATGGACGGCATAACCCGGTAAGAACGTAATGATTAATGAAGGATTCAACTCATCGATTAGATTGGTTACGAGTTTTACCATTTTTTCATCATCTTCAAATTCAACGGTTTTATCGCGTAATCCCATCATTCGTAAGTCGTCAATGCCCATATGCTTACAAGCTTCTTTTAATTCTTCACGGCGAATTTCAGGTAAAGACTCTCGTGTTGCAAATGGAGGATTACCAAGATTTCTGCCCATTTCTCCTAAAGTTAAACAGGCGTATGTAACAGGGACCCCCATATTTCGGTAAAGTCGAATCGTTCCTGCTGACGAAAAAGCTTCGTCGTCTGGATGAGGAAAGACAACTAAAATCTGGCGTTGTGGTTGTAAAGTCATGTACTTCACTCCTTAATAAGTAAATGGTGTTTCACTAATTTCTAGTGCCACAGCAAGTTTTCCAGTATAGTCTAGCCCAGCCATTAATAGGCGGCCTTTTTCATCCAATTTGTAATGGGTAATTCCTTGAGCATAAACCCAGCCATGCTCCATTTTTAATCCTACGCGGTGTGGCGTGTCATCAATAATTTTGGCAAGTTCAAAGCGAATCTTTGCATTACGAATAAAAGCCCCAGCATTAAACACTTTTTCATCAAAATGCGTGGCATAAGCTCCATTCGTTGTTTCTAGATGAATATAGACGTCTTTGTTCGCAAAAGAATTAAGTAATTCTTGAATCTCGTTCACTTGTACTTCCTTCATCTTAATTCTCCTTTCACATCTACTTACAAAACAGTATAGTAAAAATTGCTACTTAATGAAAGTACCAGGCACCCGAACAATTTCGAATTTTCCGAATTGTTTGGGTGCCTGGCACTAAATTAGATTTGTTTTACAATTACTTCTGGCGCGCCAAGTCTTGGTTTTGCGCCGTGGTATACAGGTCCTACAAATTCGTTTAGTTTCCAGCCATGTTTGATTCCAGCTGCAACAAATTCTTTGGCTTCAATAACTGCTTCTTTCACAGATAATCCATTTGCAAGATTTGCTGTTACACTTGCTGCAAATGTACAACCTGCACCATGGTTATAAGTTGTATCTACTTTTTCAGTTTCTAATAAGTAGAAATCTTGACCATCATAGAATAAATCAACTGCTTTATCAGATTGCAGTGCGCGGCCACCTTTAATCACAACATTTTTCGCACCTTTTTCTACGATTTTTTCAGCAGCGATTTTCATTTCTTCAATCGTTTTTGGTGTACCAGTGCCTGCTAGTTGACCTGCTTCGAAAAGGTTTGGTGTTGTCACAAGGGCGTTAGGTAATAAATATTCAATCATTGCGCCAACTGTACCAGGATTTAGTACTTCATCTTCACCTTTACAAACCATCACGGGATCAATGACAACATTTTTTACGCCAGATGCTAAAATTGCTTCACCACTTGTTTTGATTACTTCTTCTGTTGAAAGCATGCCTGTTTTTAGTGCATCAATGCCAGTAGAAAAAGCTGTTTTTAATTGGGCTTTTAACACATCAATCGGTAATGTATGAACACCGTGTGCCCAGTTGTTATCAGGGTCCATAGTGGCAATCACTGTAACTGCCGCCATGCCGTAAGTATCATGTTGTTCAAATGCTTTTAAGTCTGCTTCTAACCCTGCACCACCTGATGCGTCAGAACCAGCGATTGTTAATGTTTTTTTCAAAGTCATCTATATCGTACTCCTTAATTTAAGATTATTTAATATAATGAAGTATATACTAATGCTGACTTTGTAAAAATAGTCAGAATGATTAAATAGTATATGGTCAGACTTAAAGATTACTTAAAAAATTGTGCTAAAAACTACTATTGAAACATGGGTGTTAATAAAGTACGTTGAAGAAGGGGTGTATTTAAATATGAAAATGAATTTCCATAATGAGTGGCAGACAATCCTTGAGGAAGAGTTTGCCAAGCCGTACTTCAAAAAACTAACAGACTTTGTAGCATTGCAATATAGTACATCAACAGTGTATCCACCAAAAGAAGAAGTCATGAGTGTTTTTCATACAGTGCCCTATAAAAAAGTAAAGGTGGTCGTGTTAGGTCAAGATCCTTATCACGGACCAGGACAAGCTCACGGGATGAGTTTTTCTGTCAAAAAAGGAGTTCCACATCCACCGAGCTTACGAAATATTTTTAAAGAACTTTCAACGGATATCGGTTGTAAGGTCCCAAAAGATGGTTATTTAATGAAGTGGGCGGAGCAAGGAGTATTTTTATTAAATACGGTTTTGACTGTTAGACAAGGTGAAGCTAATTCCCACAAAGGAGTTGGTTGGGAGCAATTTACAGATACGGTCATTGGAAAGTTAGCAATGCGAGACGAACCAATTGTGTTTGTATTATGGGGAAAACCTGCTCAAACGAAAAGAGCCATTATTGAAAAAAATGGTGCGCATCATTACATTTTACAAGCACCTCATCCAAGCCCATTAAGTGCCCACCGTGGATTTTTCGGCAGTAAACCCTTCTCTAAAATAAATGAAAAGTTAGTTGAGTGGGGGAAAGAGCCGATTGATTGGTGTTTGGAATAGTAGTTATTACCGATAACTACTATTCATCCCGCTTAAAACGTGTGAAGTTCACTTACTTTCCACTTTATTGGAATCGTGTTAAATTGATATAGAAAGTCAGGGATTATATGAAAGTAAATTGTTTTAAGTGCCAACATTTTCGAGTGACATGGGATCAAAATAACCCTAGAGGATGTGCGGCCTACCAATTCAAATCAAAACAGCTTCCCTCAATGGTCGTAAAACAATCTTCTGGAATGGATTGCATGCAATTTTCACTTAAAACTACAGAGGAGGCACGAAAAAGATGATTTCGTACCAAACGTTAATCAATGAAATCGAACAACTTGTAGCAAGTGCAAAAGGTGAGAAAGATGAGCAACAAATACGCGAACAACTAAGTGCAGTTCGTGCATTATGTAATGTGGCGTTATCAAGCAACAAGCAAACTCAGTCTGGAAGCGTTAGTTATAAAAGCAGCGCAACTCCAGTGAGTAACTCGGTTCAACAGGACAATATTGTAAATAATGTATCATCACTTAACGGAGCAAAATTAAAGGAAAACGATGCCAATGGAGAATCGATTTTCGACTTTTAGAAATTTGCCGTGAATTTTTAGAACAGAATACATAAGAAATGAGGTAATTTAAATTATGAAAGGTTCAATTATATCCGGTGCTATCCATGGCTTTTTAGCGGTCGCTTTAGGAGCATTTGGTGCCCATGCTTTAAAAAATATACTCGATGATTACGGTACAGGTATTTGGGATACTGCAGTGCAATATCAAATGTTCCATGCCACTGCTTTACTGTTTATTGGTGTATTAATGAGTTCGAAATTACTTGGAGGGGTCAAGCAACTTAAAATTGCCGCGATTTGTATGAATCTAGGTATTTTAATTTTCTCAGGTAGTTTATTTGTTCTAGCAATCTCGGGTATTGGTATATTAGGTGCTATTACGCCAATTGGGGGAGTATTGTTTTTAACAGGTTGGGTTCTAACAATCGTTGCTGTTTTAAAGCATAAGTAAAAGTACTTAAAAATTGTGAGTAGTTAGATGTAATTCTTTAAATTTCGTAATAGATTGATATAGTAGGTAAACAATCTAACATTAATGAAATATTGGTCGAAATGGAGAGGGGATTTCCTATGGATTATTTGTTTTCGGCATTACATAAAAATTATGAAGAAATGGTATCGATTCGCCGGTACTTACATGCTAATCCGGAGCTATCGTTTCATGAAGTGCATACACCAGCATATATCGCAAACTATCACCGAGAATTGGGGCTCCAAGTACGTGAAGGAGTAGGTGGAAGAGGGGTAGTGGCTACTTTACGTGGGGCAAAGCCAGGGAAAACAGTAGCATTACGTGCGGATTTTGATGCTTTGGCGATTCAGGAGCTTAATGATCTCCCATATAAATCAAAAGTAGATGGGGTTATGCACGCCTGTGGTCATGATGGCCATACAGCGACATTACTTGTCCTAGCGAAGGTTTTAAAAGAGATGCAAGAACAACTTGCGGGAAATGTTGTCTTTATCCATCAATTTGCCGAAGAAATTACTCCAGGCGGGGCAAAACCAATGATTGATGATGGCTGTCTAGATGGCGTCGATGTAATCTTTGGAACGCATTTATGGGCACCAATGCCTTTAGGAGATGTTGGAGTACGCACTGGTCCGATTATGGCAGCAGCTGATATGTTTGATATTACGATTCATGGTAAAGGTGGTCATGGCGCAGAACCACACAATTCAGTAGACGCGATTGTCATTGGTTCGCACTTTATGACACAATTACAAACATTGGTTTCAAGACGAGTGGATCCATTAAAATCGGCAGTTGTAACTGTTGGGCATTTTGAAGCTATCAATCCCTTTAATGTCATTGCTGAGAATGTCGTCATTAAAGGGACGGTTCGTACGTTTGAAGAGAGCGTGCGTAGTCTTCTTGAGCAGGAAATTGAATTGTTATTGAAATCGGTTTGTGAAGGGGCTCATGCTACGTTCGACTATAAATTTTCAAGAGGGTATCCACCAGTTGTGAATCATAAAAAGGAAACGCAATTTCTTGCAGATGCAGCTTGCCTTGTACCAGAAGTGCAAAATGTAAAAGAATGTGCGCCGTTTATGATTGGTGAAGACTTTGCGTATTATTTAGAAAAAGTGCCAGGGACATTCTTTATCACGGGGGCAAAAAATCCAGAGTGGGAAGAAGCTTATCCTCATCATCATGCACGATTTAATTTTGACGAACGTGCCATGTTAATCGCAGCAAAAACGATGGGACTTGCAACACTAAAATATTTAAAACATAGCAAATAAAAACTACTACTATGATGATTGGGGGAGTGATTTATGAGTATTGGTGGGAAATTGAGTCTTTCATTTTATTCATTAATTGTTCTTATATGTATTTCAGTTGGTGTAAGTTTTTTTAATTTGAATACGATTGATAAAAACATGGACGAATTATTAGATAAGCGGCTTGCACAAATGTTAAACATTGAAGAAATGCGTTATTCGTTAGCGATGCAAGGGTTATTGGCACGTCAAATCGTTATTGATGATTCAAATTCGATAGATAGCTTAATAACATTTAAAGAATTGTTTGATGAAGAATTTGCGACATTAAAAGAAGCTTCTAAAAGTGATGTCATGAACGGTTACATTTCAGAAGTTGAAGATGTAAGAGCAAGTTACAATTACAATATGGAAACAGCAATTAAAGAGATTCAAACAGGGAATACAAGCCGCGCAATAATGATTATCAATGGATCTCTTTCAGAAGATAGCAAAAATCTAACTGGAATTACAGACAAAATGTTTGAATACCAAACAAAACAACTTGATCAAATTCACAAGCAATCGGATTCTTCTATGTCCTCAGCAAAAACGATCTCAACTGTCGTATTAATTGCTAGTTTACTAGTAAGTATTTATTTAGTGATCTATGTAAAACGCTCAATTACAATACCATTAAGAAATGTTGTAAAGTCAGTTAGCGTTGTTTCAACGGGGAACTTAACGGAAGAAGATCTAAAAGTTCGTACAAAAGATGAAATCGGTCAACTTTCACAAGCCTTTAACACAATGAAAGGTAACTTAAAATCATTAATTGTCAATGTTCAATCTAGTACGGAACATTTAAGTGCAGCTGCAGAGGAATTATCGGCAAGTACCGAAGAAATAACAGCTTCCACTGAAGACATTGAGCAACGTGTTGGAGCCACTGCTGAACAAGCAAAGGTCAGTGCGCAAGCGGCAAATGAAAGTGCTCGTTCCATGGATGAAACGGCTGCTGGTGTACAACGTATTGCTGAATCCACGCAAGTTTTACACAATAGTTCAATAGAAGCAAACGATACAGCAACGCATGGGACAACGATTCTTCAACAAGCAGAACGACAAATGGAAACAATTAGTCATTCTACAACATTAGTAAATGATCTCGTTCAACGATTAAGTAAACAAACAGAAGAAATTGAAAGCATCTCCAAAGTAATTACAGATATAACGGAACAAACGAATCTATTAGCATTAAATGCGGCCATTGAAGCAGCAAGAGCAGGCGAGCATGGAAAAGGATTTGCGGTTGTTGCCGAGGAAGTTCGCAAACTTGCGGAAGAGTCAAAAATGTCAGCGAGCCAAATTTTTAATCTAACTGTAGAGATCAAATCGGATACGGATAATGTAGAAAAAGCGGTAAGTGAATCCTTAACTACAGTCAATGATGGTGTGAAAGTGATTGGCGCGGCAGGGGAATCCTTTAAAACGATTGTCCATTCAGTAGAGAAGATGAAAACGCAAATTGAAGAAATTTCCGCGACATCTGAACAAATTTCGGCAAGTGCTGAACAAGTTTCCGCATCAGTGAATGAAATTTCTAATGGCTCATCGGAATCAGCTAAAGATGTAGAAATGATTGCCGCTGCAATTGAAGAGCAAGCAGCAACAATGGAACAAGTAAATCATGTAGCTGTGGAGCTTAGTGTTAAAGCCCAAGAGTTACAAAACGAAATACAGAAATTTAAAATTTAAAGAAAAGCGGAAGCGGCTCGCCCAGCTCCGAAAACAACTAAAAAATCCACTTCACCAATTTTAAGTGAAGTGGATTTTTTCATTATCCGGGTAGGCCAGGTGTTTGAGCGAAATATGCTAATTCTTCATCAAACTCAGCGTAATCAAAGTAAATCATTGGGAATAAGAAGTAATGATTTGTTTGTAATTCACGAATAATGGCATGATCTCGACCTGCTTCAACCACAACGCCCCGTACTCTTTTTGTATTTCCTTGTTGGTCGATCCCAGTTGCAGATGGAACTGTAAAATAGAATGTTCCTGGTTTCCCTCGGTTTAAACGTAAAATATTTTCGATGTATGATTCTTCGCGAAGATTTGGTGCAGTGATATTTCGACCAGGCATGGCGGTAATTTGCATGTTACCTCCACCAGTCGCTGGCGGCATCATTTGCTGTCCTGTAAATTGGCTATTCTGATATGTCGGGTATTGCCCTGTAGGATATTGCTGTTGACCCATTTGATTCCAATAATAATACAATAAAAAACATCCTTTCAAAGAAATTTTACCATTAGGTTTGATGTTGACTAAACAGTTGAACAATCTTGAGTTGTTGATGCAAAGAAGCAATGCGATTTAAATCTGCCTACATTCCACTGATTAAACTACTGTGTAAGACAATCTCCAGTTGGCATGAAAAACCGTAAAAATCTTTTAGCTGGTGGAAAACATTCGCCTTGAATTAATCGCCTTGCGAATGCAAGATTTTCAGGGCGCACCTGCTGATAAAAGTATTCTTTTGGGGTTGCTTCAAAACCACCTGAACTTTGATATACCATGTGTTCTAGTGTTTGAACATTTTTAAAGTCGAGGCAGTCTGCAACAACACGGTTAACACCGACATTACCGACCAATAGCATCCCTAATTATCCGTCGCCTTCCGCTTCTGCTCACATTAACCGAGCGAGTAAGGAAATTTGCGCTTCATTTGCTGCTACCCTAGCCAAATCACAAACCTCCTCATTACAATGTATATGCATTGGTTACCATTTAAGAATAATGAAATGATAAAAATTCGCCTATGGGTTTAATTTATGAAACATATTACTTTTAAGTTCATATTTTGTATAAAAAAGACAAATTATTAATACAATGAAGTAATAATAGTACGTTTTTCATGTTTCTAGTATTTTGGATGCGGTAGTTAGAGAAAATGGATAAGGGGAATCGTTTAATAAGAAAATTACCTTAGGGGTTGGTACGATGCAAATTGGTATATGGATAGGAATTCTCTTCAGTGCGATTATTGCCTTTGTTGTCGCAAGTTTTTACGAACAACCGTTGCATTGGTATTTATTTGTGTTGATTGTCTTTGTTGGTTTTTTCATTAATACCATTATTTTAATATTGAAAACCAAGGATGAAGGCGAAAAAAACGAGACGTAGGTGAATTGTCCCTCGTCTCGTTTTTTGTATAGACGTTTATTTATTTACTGATAAGAATTTAGTTAGCTTGTCGTTATCAAGAAGATTTCCAACTAGGAACTCGCCAAATTCACCGTAACGTGCTGATACTTCATCAAAGCGCATTTCGTATACGATTTTTTTGAATTGTAACATATCGTCTGAGAATAATGTTACGCCCCATTCATGGTCATCCAAACCAACAGAACCTGTAATGATTTGTTTAATTTTACCTGCATAGCTACGGCCGATTAATCCGTGAGAGTGCATTAATTCACGACGCTCATCCATGGATAGCATATACCAGTTGTCATTTCCTTCGCGGCGTTTGTCCATTGGGTAGAAGCAAACATAATTTGTACGAGGAAGCTCTGGGTATAGACGGGCACGTACATGTGGATTTTGATATGGGTCTTCATTTGATTGGCCAGCTAAATAATTCGATAACTCTACTACGGATACATATGAGTATGTTGGAACTGTGAAATCAGCAATGGCTAATTTATTGAATTCTGCTTCTAATTCTTGAAGTTCTTCTGGTGTTTCACGAAGAATCATTAACATGAAATCAGCTTTTTGTCCGATAATCGAGTAGAAGGCATGAGATCCTGTTTTTGCCACATGTGTTTCGTTTAGTTTTTCTAAGTAATTTACAAATTCATCAATGGCATTTGAACGTTCTTCTTGTGATACTAATTTCCAAGAAGTCCAGTCAATTGCGCGGAAATCGTGTAAACAGTACCAACCATCTAGTGTAATAGCTGCTTCATTCATTTCATAAACACTCCCTTAATTGATAATCATTCACGATTATCTTAGCATAAAATCTAGATAATTCCTTTATCGAACCTTATATTTTGTCGAATTTCACAGATTCGTCATTAGTATGCACTTCTTTTAATCCATTGATAAATCATGTATCCTTGAAGTAATTACTTTTTTGTAGGAGTTAACTATGCATCCTTTATTACAACAACCAACTTGGCGCTTTATCGATCAATCTAATACAATGAAAAACCGCTCGCCCCTCGAATCCTTTGCGATGGATGATACTCTTTGTGAAATCGTCGGGCAGTTGCAATCACCATCAACAATTCGTACATGGGTTCATGATGACACGGTCGTGTTGGGGATCCAAGACCATCGACTTCCTTTTGTGCAGGAGGGAATGGCGCTATTAAAAGAGCAAGGCTATCATTCCATTGTGCGTAACTCGGGTGGTTTAGCAGTCGTTTTGGATAGCGGTGTTCTTAATATGTCTATAATTTTATCTGAACAACTCGAAGCGATTCCAATCAATAGAGGCTATGATGTGATGGTGGCATTCATTCAATTATTGTTCCCGGAAGTAGCAGATAAAATAGAAGCTTATGAAATTGTCGGTTCCTATTGCCCGGGTTCATATGATTTGAGTATTGATGGCAAGAAGTTTGCGGGGATTTCTCAACGCCGCTTACGTCAAGGGATTGCTGTCCAAATTTATTTATGTATTGAGGGTAGTGGAGAGAGTCGTGCGAAACTCATAAAAGATTTTTATAGCATTAGTTTAAAAGAGGTCAAGACGAAATTTGACTACCCACAAATTAATCCATCAGTCATGGCAAGTTTAAGTGAACTATTAAATAAGCCAATTACTGTTTTTGACACAGTCCTTCGTTTACAAAACCTACTTTATAACTTAGGAGAGCTTGAAATTAATTCATTAATGGAGAAAGAATCTGAATTGTATATGTTCTACTTAAAACGAGTGCTCGAACGGAATGAAAAAATGTTGAAGAAAAGCTAAGGCTCCTCGTAAAGGCTATGGCACGCTCGAACTCTGTAAATATATACTTTTAACGTAAAAGAAAAAACGTGCATGTGCTTAATTCGGCACATCCACGTTTTCCTTTTCAATTGCGCCTGTTGTATAGTTGGCTACTAAGTTACCGTTCTTCTCCATTTTAAATACAGGTGCAACACGTTGTTCATCTTCTTCTAGAGTTACTAATCTACGAGCGCGGTTCATAATTTGAACAAATTGCTCATAATCTTCGCGAATTTCCTTATTCTCTTGTTCTAGTCGTCTTAATTGAGCCTCTAACTCTTTCACTTTTTCTGTTGCAGTGTTTGCAATATGGCGCCATTTTGTCGCTTCGATATCGTTACCACCTTGATGTTGCAAGCGTAATAGATAAGCAATGACAATATCTAAATTCAAAGCTGATAATGGAATCGATTTTACCTCTTCATTTGTGCTAGTTGTAGTAGAACCAGGTAAAAGATAAACAGGTTGAGAGCGGCGTCGACCAGACATGCCTAATACTCGCATTCTCTCTTTTCTTTCTTTCTTTGCTTGTGCTAGCTCTTTTTCATATAAACGGCGAACAACGGCATTCCAACGAAAACCACATGCTGCAGCTGTACGATTTAACGCATCACCAGCTTCCTCAAATGCATTTAATTGCGTACTTCCTTCTTTGACATGGCGAATTACTGCTTCTGCTAATAATTCATCATTTTCTTTTAACCAAGCATCTTGTCTTACTTTGACCATTGTAAATCCTCCTCTTAAAATAATAGTAATTTGTTATCTCAAAACTATATTGTCCAAGATGTACCAATTTTATTCACCTATATTTATAGAAAAAAGAAAATATATAAAAGTATGAAGTTTTGGATTTTTATTAGCAGTTTTTCAAGAGCTTGGCGAGCCACTGTAGCTTTTCTTAAGACCTTTGACGGATATATACGGTTTTTACTTGCTGATGTAGTTTTGCTACGATAAAATAACATTTGTGTAAAAATGAATACTCAAATAAACTAGATTATAAAACCGTATATACAATATAAAAATAGAAAGGGTTGTTGACTAAATGGCAAACGAATTTAAAGTTTGCGATGAATGTCAGGCCGTTAATTTAAAAACGTTAATTCCGAAATTAAAACAATTAGATCCAGATGCGACGATTGAAATTGGCTGTCATTCATACTGTGGTCCAGGCCGTAAAAAGACTTTTACCTTTGTAAATGGTCGACCTGTCAATGCATTAACTGAAGATGAGTTAATGGAAAAAGTAATAACAAAACTAAAAGGGTAAGTAATAAAGGGGGCGTCCGAAAAGTGATTTTCGAACGCCCCCTTTGCGACGAGGATCGTGACAATTTATTGTTACTACCGCAGGAGCACAGATTTTTAACGAAATTATATCATTAGAAGCATAGTTGTCCAGAAAGTGTAATACTTTCTGGACAACTCTTTTTGTTGTTTCAATTGAACGAAATGAAGACTGTTAGGTGTATTTATGTCAAAACTCCCTTATAATAGGAAATAAGATAGTGGGAGTGAGGTGTGGACAGTGAGTAATTACGCTAATGCTAAGTTAGTAGAAGAAAAAGTATTTAAGGATCCTGTGCACCGCTATGTTCATGTGCGCGATCAAGTAATCTGGGATTTAATTAGTACAAAGGAATTCCAACGATTACGCCGCATTAAACAACTTGGCACAACGTATTTAGTGTTCCATGGTGCAGAACATAGTCGATTTAATCATTCTCTTGGTGTCTATGAAATTGTACGAAGAATTATTGACGATGTGTTTAGAGGAAGAGCGGATTGGGATGAAAGTGAACGATTGGTTGTCCTATGTGCAGCACTTTTACACGATTTAGGACATGGACCGTTTTCTCATGCCTTTGAAAATGTTTTCCATACAGATCATGAATATTTTACAAGACAAATATTATTAGGCAATACGGAAGTAAATGCGGTACTAAGGAAAGTATCACCAGATTTTGCTGAAAGGGTTGCCCTTATTATTGAAAAAAATTATACAAATACATTAGCCGTCAGTTTAATTTCAAGTCAAATCGATGCGGATCGAATGGATTACTTACAACGAGATGCTTATTTTACTGGGGTTAGCTACGGTCACTTTGATATGGAAAGAATTTTGCGTGTCATTCGTCCAAGACAAGGACAAATCGTGTTTAAAGCTAGTGGGATGCACGCGATCGAGGACTATATCATGTCGCGTTATCAAATGTATCTTCAAATCTATTTTCATCCAGTCTCTCGCAGTGCTGAAGCGATATTAAATCATGTATTAAAAAGAGCGAGAAAGTTATATGAAGATGGCTATCAATTTAAAATGAAGCCGACCCATTTTGAATCATTCTTTAAAAATGAAGTAACTTTGGAAGATTATTTAGCACTTGATGAAAATATTTTATTAGCGTATTTCCAATTTTGGATGGATGAAGAAGATGCGATATTAAAAGATTTATCGCGCAGGTTTGTGAATCGGGATTTATTTGCCCATGTGGATTTAAATCCAGAGGAAGAACCAGAGCGTTTTGCTTGGCTGGTCGAACAAGTGAAATCGATTGGTTTAGATCCTGAGTATTATATAAAACCAGATTCGACATCGGACTTACCTTATGATTTTTATCGTCCGGGTTCAAAATCAACGAAAAAACCAATCTATTTGGAGATGCCAAGTGGAGAAATTCGGGAGCTTTCTGAACAATCCCATATCGTGTCAGCTATGGCGAATAATATAAAAGTAGATTATAAAGTTTATTATCCGAAAGAAATTATGTTTATGTAAAATAACCCTACTACATTTGAAACTATGTAGTAGGGTTAATTATTTGGAAGTTTTTATTTATCCGAAGCACGAACGCCGCCAGTAGCGTAGTGATTTTTTGCCATTTCTTCAATAACAATCGTTACTGCTTCCGGTTTTGCATTAACAGTTTCGACAACGGCTTCTGTTACTTTTTCTACTAAAGCTTTCTTTTGTTCATCAGTACGACCTTCTAATAATTTTACAGTTACTATAGGCATTTTAAGTCCTCCAAGGATAAAATTAGTGTATATTCATTATAATAGGCTTAGATGGAGGGATTTACAATGGCAAATGAAGAAACAAAAAAACAAAAATTGGGCTTTACAATTATTAAAAATGATCCAACAGACGGGCATAAAGGATTTGGCATTGGGTCATTATCATTAGAAAATGTATCGCCAGTTTTCATTGACATACAAGAAAAACATGCGTTTATCGATATAGGGGCCATGCATGCGAAAAGTGACGTGGAGCGTGGTATTAAATTTACAACAGACAAAGCAGATTCAGAGGGCGGAAAACCCTATTGGCTCGTATGGGTAACGATTGACTTTAAGGAAGAGGGACCTTACTTTGCAGGGGTAACGGCATGTGAAATGGTCGTCAACCGAGAAAAAAGGCGCGGCTATAAAATTTTAGCAGATCACGTAAATAAAATGGATAAATCGATGAAGCGAAAAATCATTGTCGAGCATATGGATGATGTATCAAAACAAGTGTTAGCTGAATTTTTACAATCACATAACCTTGAAATGTGGGGAAATAGCGACGAACAATTACGAAATGATTTAGCAGTAAATTAAGGAAATAATGGTGTCTAACTCATATGTAAAAATTTTCCCTAGATAATAAATAGGCAATTTTTATTATGAGTAAATGTTTGTTAGTCAATAATTTTGCTTAAATTTACTATCTAATATTGAACAAAGTGTGACATTTATTTTAGCTATTTAATCCATTGTTGAAACTCAGTTTGAAAAAAAGTACACTGAATGTAGCTGACAATAGTGAGCTAGGACACTTGGCAACCGAATAGCTTGAGACTTATGCGGCATTTGAAACATCCCAAGCCGAATGCCCCATGATTCTCACGCTTTCGCCTTGCCATAAAAAAGCTTTCTCTTAAATAACGGAAGTATTTTCCGTGTTAAGAGAAAGCTTTTTTGTTACAAGATTTTGCTTCCAAATACTTTTCTATTAATAGCAAATAATTAGGGAGAGCAAGCAAATAACTAAATTCTATTTTCGCTTTTAATTAAACACATCGTTAAATGTCTCAAAAGGGAATAAGTCTAGGAAGTCATTCCATGAATCTTCATTGAAGAACTCATTATTTGAGCATTTTTCTTCAGGGACATCTTCTTTTTTTACATATAAGAAGCGTTGTTTTGGACAAGAGTCTGTTGCGAGTTTTCCAGTCTCGATGTCTATTACTACGCCTTCAACCCCTTTAGGTGGTTTAAAGTTTTCATTCGGTTTGCCTTTGTTGATGGCTTCCATAAAATCAATCCAAACTTGTTTTGAAGCCGCCATATCAGCTTGGACAGAAAGGGTTTTGCCTTGGTCATAGCCATTCCAAACACCCGCTGTTACATTTGGTGTATAACCGACTAACCATTGATCACTAACAGTAGTTCCCGATTTCGCTGCATACGTATGGGTCATGCGCGGTCGAAGAGAAACCCCTGTAGCTGGAGAATAGTCACTATACACTGGATCGAATATTCCTGTCATCATATCTGTTAAAAGGAATGCATCTTCTTCTGAAATCACTTGTTCACTTTTCGGTTTACTATATTCGTATACCATTTTGCCATCGCCATCTTGAATGGAAAGAATCATTGTCGGTTCTTTCTTCTTCCCATTTGCTGCGATGGTATTGTATGCGCTCGTTAATTTATAAAGAGATGTTTCAATTGTTCCTAACGCAATGGAAGGGTTGTCTGCATCTGTATAATTTAAATCGAAGCGTTTTAATATATCACTATAAGCTTCATATCCAATTTTCTCTAATGTTTTTACCGCATAAATGTTGTCAGAGATCGCGATTGCTTGTGCGAGAGACATTGCACCATCCGCAAATTGACCATTAACATTTTGTGGCTTGTACGTTGCTCGACCATTATCATAGGTAAAAATCGTTTCACCCACTTCTAAATAAGTTAAAGGTGAGAACCCATTTTCTAATGCAGCTGCATAAAGAAGGGGTTTAATGGCTGAACCTGGTTGTCGGACGGCTTGGGTTACACGGTTAAAGGAACTTTTAGAATAATCGCGTCCGCCGACTAATGCTGTTACGTGGCCGGAATCTACTTCCATACTGACAAATCCAACCTGTAAATCACTGTCAGGCATATTACTTGCAACAGATTCTTCAGCTGCTTTTTGATGGGCTTGATTTAATGTTGTTTTAATGACCCATCCACCTTCACGAATGTTGCGATGTTCTTTTTCTAGAATTTTTTCTGCTTCTTGCCAAGCCGCATCTAAAAAATATGGAGCAACGGATTTTGTTGCAGCCCATTGTTCGTTTTTCAAGACAATTTGTTCCTCATTGGCACGTTCCTTTGCTTCAGCTGAGATATAGTTTTGTTCTTCCATTAATCGTAAAATGACTTTTTGACGATTGATTGCTTTTTCATAATCATTAATTGGGGAATAAATGCTAGGGCCCTTTGGAATACCGGCTAATAGCGCTGCTTCTGCTAAAGTTAGATCGCTAGAAGATTTACCAAAATAGTAACGACTCGCTGCTTCCACACCATACATACCGTGGCCATAGTTTACAGTATTTAAATAGCCTTCTAAAATCTCATCTTTATTATAGAAAACTTCAAGTCTATAAGCGTAAAAAGCCTCCTGAATTTTCCTTGTCCATGTTTTATCTAAAGTTAAATAAAGGTTACGTGCAAGCTGCATTGTAATTGTACTCGCACCTTCCGCTTTACTTTGCGTTTTTAAGTCTTTTAAAAGCGCACTGGCAATTCGTGAAAAATCGAACCCGCTATGCGTATAAAAATCTTTATCTTCTACGGCGACGGTTGCATCTAGTAAATAAGGAGAGATTTCATCGAGCTCCACCCAATATCGTCGTTCAGCAGTAAAAAAATCACCAATGCGATTCCCGTTACTATCTAAAAACACGGATGCTTTTGTCATTGTAAGGGGAGGGGCACCAGTAATTTGTGCATACAACCGCAATGCACCTAATGACACGGCTACTGCACAAATGATAGCAACAACAGTGAAGGCAGTATGTTTCATCCATTTTTGCCGTTTTTGTTTTTTGCGATAGCTTTGTCTTTTCATCCGTATTTCACCTCATTTTTTTTATATTTTCTAGTATCAAATTTAAAAGTTTGAATAATGCCTGCGATCGCGAGCCTTAACACTATTAATAGCTAATCAATGTTTTATTCACAGTAACAACAGTATGGTCGAGTAATAATCACTTTAATCGAATTTATACATAAAAAAACTGTTGCACTTTGTCTAAAAACATCTATACTTTTTTGCAGTATGTATAAAACTATACGAATAAAGTCAATGAAAGTTCCTAATTCTTCATTTACCGGAATCTTCAGGTAGCTTTACACCTTGAAGTTTGTCCGTTTGATGGGATATATGTCGGAAACTTTTTAAAACAAATGTAAAGAAAAATAACTTAGTAGGTGAACAAACAATGAGATTCGATGAAACATATTCAGGTAACGTATTTATTAAAAGTCATCCAAATTACGAGGAATCAAAGGCAGTTCTATACGGAATGCCAATGGACTGGACAGTGAGTTATCGTCCAGGATCACGTTTTGGTCCAGCACGTATTCGTGAAGTGTCAATTGGATTAGAAGAGTATAGTCCATACCTAGACCGCGAATTAGATGATGTGAAATTTTTCGATGCTGGTGATATTCCACTACCATTCGGAAATGCGCAAAAATCATTAGATGAAATTGAAGGTTTTGTGAAGCGTGTATTAGCAGATGGGAAAATTCCTGTGGGCATGGGTGGAGAACATTTAGTTTCTTGGCCAGTAATGAAAGCAGTTTATGAAAAGTATAACGATTTAGCGATCATTCATTTTGATGCACACACAGACCTACGTACAGACTACGAAGGGGAACCACTTTCACACTCAACACCAATTCGCAAAATTGCTGAGCATATCGGACCAAATAATGTGTATTCATTTGGTATTCGTTCAGGTATGAAAGAAGAGTTTGATTGGGCACGTGAAAATGGGATGCACATTTCAAAATTTGAAGTGTTAGAGCCGTTAAAAGAAGTATTACCTTCACTATCTGGTCGCAATGTTTACGTAACAATTGATATTGACGTATTAGATCCAGCCCACGCACCAGGTACAGGTACAGTCGATTGTGGTGGTATTACGTCAAAAGAATTACTTGCTTCCATCCACGCTATTGCTGGTAGCGATGTAAATGTAGTCGGCTTTGACTTAGTAGAAGTAGCACCAATTTATGACTCATCCGAAATGACAGCGAATACTGCGTCGAAATTATTACGCGAGATGATCTTAGGTTGGGTAAAGTAACCTCTTAAATCGGTTGCGTGCGGATTTTGCTGGAATACGAGCGACTTTTCTGGATTTACGAGCGGGTTTTTGAGAAATACGAGCGCTTTTTCCAGATTTACGAGCGGTTTCGAGTAAAATACGTGCGACTCGCCCTATAAAATAGAAAATAAGCATGGAAAACCGTAAAACGTTTTCCGTGCTTATTTTTTCTCCAATTAAGTTCAACCTTGATAAAAATAGACAATTCATCCTATAATGATAAGGTTATAGTAAAGTTAGTCTGGAGTGACTAGGGATGAATACGTTTGAAAAAAGCGTGAAAATTAAATTGAATTCTACCATCCAACCAATTGATGGTGAACCCGAAAACTATGAGATGTGGTTAAATGGATCTTATATAAATAAAGCAGGTAAAACGTATTTACGCTATGAAGAGGTACTTGATGACAAGTCCATTCAGACAACTGTAAAAATGGACAACCTTCAAGCGTTAATTTTACGAAGTGGGGGAGTAAAAATGAGGCTCCCATTTAATAGCGAAAAACAAGAAAGTGGGCATTATGATACCCAGTTTGGTACATTGCCAATCCTAACAGAAACTCATCAATTAACCCATGATCACGAAGAGGAACATGGGATTAATGGAAACTTTAAAGTTCAGTATGACCTCATTATAAGTGGTCAATCTGTCGGAAAATATACGTTAGAAATTCATTATTCGGAGGGACAAAAATGAACGCAGTAGAACAATTGCAACAATCCATTAAAGATGCGCTTGCATTAGCCGTTACAAAATCAGGTCTAGTAGAAGAAGGGGCGCAATTTAATATCCATCTTGAAACACCGAAAGATAAAGCAAATGGTGACTACGCAACAAACTTAGCAATGCAATTAACTAAATTAGCGAAAAAACCACCACGTGCGATTGCAGAATCGATCTTAGAAAACTTAGAAACTGAAGGTACGGAAATTGAAAAATTAGAAATCGCTGGTCCAGGATTCATTAACATCACAGTGCGTAAAGATTTCTTAGCAGACGTAGTAAAAGCAGTAAAAGAACAAGGTGAAAATTACGGTCGTTCAACTGCTGGAAATAAAGAAAAAGTTCAAGTGGAGTTTGTTTCAGCAAATCCAACTGGTGACCTTCACTTAGGACATGCTCGTGGTGCAGCATTCGGAGACTCATTATGTAACGTTTTAGACTTTGCAGGCTTTGACGTTTCTCGTGAATACTATATTAACGATGCAGGTAACCAAATTAACAACCTAGCTTATTCTTTAGAAGCACGTTACAAACAAGCGTTAGGTATGGATGCAGAAATGCCTGAAGATGGTTACCATGGACAAGATATTATCGATATTGCAGGGAAATTATCTGAGCAATTCGGTAATTCGATTTTAGATAAATCAGATGAAGAGCGATTCAACTTCTTCCGTGAGCACGGCTTAAAATTAGAATTAGATAAATTAAAAAATGACTTAGCAAATTTCCGTGTTAATTTTGATGTTTGGTATTCTGAAACATCTTTATATCAAAACGGGAAAATCGATGTTGCATTAGATAAATTAAAAGCAAACGGTCATGTGTTTGAAGAAGAAGGAGCAACTTGGTTCCGTTCGACAACATTTGGTGATGATAAAGACCGTGTTTTAATTAAATCAGACGGTTCTTTCACATATTTAACGCCAGATATTGCGTACCACGAGGACAAAATCCAACGTGGGTTTGAAAAGCTGATTAATATTTGGGGTGCCGATCATCATGGCTATATTCCTCGTATGAAAGCGGCCATTCAAGCGCTTGGTTACGATCGCGAAAAATTAGAAGTTGAAGTGATCCAAATGGTTCAGCTTTATAAAAACGGCGAAAAGTACAAAATGAGTAAGCGTACAGGAAATGCTGTAACGATGCGTGAGTTAGTGGAAGAAGTTGGACTAGATGCAGTGCGTTACTACTTTGTGAAAACGGCTTGTGATTCACACATGGACTTTGATTTAGACCTAGCTGTTTCACAATCGAACGAAAACCCAGTGTATTATGCACAATACGCACATGCACGTATTTGTTCAATTCTACGTTCAGCTGAGGAACAAGGATTTGCCTCTTCATTAGAAAACTTAAATCTGTTAGCTGATGAAAAGTCTGAAGATGTACTGAAAAAAGTAGGCTCGTTCCCACAGGTCGTGGCAGATGCTGCAAAACATCGTACACCACACCGCGTAGCCAACTATATTCAAGAGTTAGCTGCAGCGTTCCATAGCTTCTACAACGCAGAAAAAGTATTAAATCCAGAAAATAAAGAACTAACAGAAGCGCGTCTTGCTTTAATTAGCTCCGTTCGCGTAACATTAGCAAACGCATTACGATTAATTGGTGTAGCAGCTCCTGAAAAAATGTAATAAAAATATTGAGGCCAGTCTCTTTCATAAGGGGCTGGTTTTTTTGTTCTCGTCGGGATTATGGGATGAATATCTATAATATGTATCAATTTTTCTATTAAATTCACAATTTCCCTTGAGATTTACGTTAACGTCAATGCTATACTTTTGATTAAATACAACATTTGCCAGCGTTGAAGAGGTGATAAAGTGAAAACGATTCAAGAGGTGGCAAAGCACTTCAATGTGTCTACAAGAACTCTTCGATACTATGAAGAGATTGGTTTACTTAAGCCAAGTCGCTCTATTTCAAATCAGCGAACATTTTCCAAAAAGGAGATTGCCAAACTGAAACTCATTTTTCGTGGAAAGAAGTATGGCTTTTCATTAGAAGAAATAAAGGAGATGGTGTTGCTTTTTGATCTCGATCGTACAGGCATTCAACAGTTAGAACGAACAGTTGCATACGGTGAACAAAAAATGAAAGAAATCGATGGAAAAATTGCTGAGCTTACGCAAATCAAGGGCGATATTCAACAATTGCATGCGGTATTTAGTGAAAAATTAACGAAATTAAAGGGAGAGATGCTTGATGAATAGTTCAAATTTGTTAGCAAGAAATGCCCGTAAATATCCGAACAATGAAGCAGTAATTTGTCATGGTAGAAGAGTAACGTATGACGTATTGGACAACCAAGTTACACGATTAAGTAATGCTTTATTATCTTGTGGAATTACACAACAAGATAAGGTGCTGCTATTCATGCCAAATGTTTTGGAATTTATCGTTAGTTATTTTGCCGTACAACGCATTGGGGCCATTGTTGTTCCAGTCAATGCGAAATTTACACTTTCAGAAGTTGAATATGTAGCCAATCATGCAGAAGCAAAAGCAATCATCGCTCATGAAGCAATATTCCCAGCTGTTGAAAAGCTTGCCAATGTTGAATTGAAAATCAAAACAGGCCAAGCAATAGACGGATGGGAAAGTTACAACGATTTACTAGAAAATGCGAACACGACACCGATTGATTGCCAACTAACTGAGGATGACTTGTCCACGATTCTTTATACTTCAGGTACAACTGGTAAGCCAAAAGGAGTTTTATTTAGCTATCGAAATATTTTAGCTGTGGCGCAAATGATTGCCATTGAAATGGAAGTAAAACCAGAAAGCCGTATCCTACTAATGATGCCTTTAACACATTCAGCACCTCTTCATTTATTCTTAATGTCTAGCATGTTAGTTGGAGCAACAAGCGTCCTTACACCAACTTTTACACCGGATTTATTCATTGAAACAATCGAACAAGAAAAAACGACTCATTTCTTTGGAGCGCCTGTTGCGTATTTAGTCACGGCATCCCATCCGCGCCTAAAATCAGCGGACCTTTCTTCAATGAAATGGTGGGTATACGGTGGGGCACCATTATCGGAAGGTGAAATTCGCCATATCGAACAGGCATTCCAAGCTGAGCTAACATGTGTGTATGGGCTAACAGAAGCAGGTCCAAGTGGTGCTCTTTTATTTGGTCATGAGCATGCAAAAAAAGCAGGGAGTGTCGGTTGTCGCGCACCGTTTGGGACAGAACTTCGCATTGTCAATGAACTGGGAGAAGACGTTCCAGTGGGGGAAATTGGGGAAGTGGTTCTTTATGGTGAGGGGAATATGATTGGCTATTATAAAGATGATGAAGCGACAAAAGCAGCTTTTATTGATGGTTGGGTGAAGACAGGGGATTTAGCTCGTTTTGATGAAGACGGCTATGTTTGGATAGTTGACCGCAAAAAAGATGTCATTATCTCAGGTGGTGTTAATATTTATCCGAAAGAAATTGAAGATCGTATCTTACAATTTGGCGGAATATTTGAGGTGGCCGTTGTTGGGGTTCCACACGAAGAATGGGGCGAAACGGTCAAAGCGATTTTTGCAGCGAAAACACCAATCGATGAACAGCAACTAAAAGATTACTTATCAGAGCATTTAGCAAAATTCAAAGTACCTCGTCTATATGAGCAAGTGGAAGCACTCCCAAGAAATGCATCAGGGAAAATCTTAAAACACCAACTAAAACAGCAGGTGGTGAATTAAATGAACGTATTACAGTCCACAAGTGAAAAAGAAAAAAATTACTATACAAATGACGATACACTTCACAAAATACTCGAGCAAATGTTAGACGAGGACTTACTGGACTATGCAAAGCGTGAACTACACGATTTTGGGGAACTTGTCGCAAACGAAATTGATGAGCGAGCTAAACATACCGATAGAGAAGGAGAGCCCCGTCTAAAACGTTACAATCAATATGGCGAAGAAGTTTCAGAAGTCTGGGTAAACGAAGGCTATAAAAAGACAATTCAGCAAACATACAACACGGGCATTGTTGGCTATGTGCATAAAGAAATCCCGCAACTTGGCAAAAAGGGGAATTATGTGTATAGCTTTGCACAAGGCTATTTGTTGTCCCATGCAGAACCTGGTTTTTATTGCCCAGTTACACTAACAATGGCAACTGCCTATTTACTGGATCATTATGCAGATGAGGATGTAAAGGCACGATTCCTTCCTCATGTTTGTTCAACAGGTGATGTAGAATTATTTGAGGGAGCAACGTTTTTAACGGAGCGGCAAGGTGGGTCGGATGTTGGCGCAAATGTCGTAGAAGCCCGTTTTGATGGCGAAAATTATTATTTATACGGCGAAAAGTACTTTGCCTCCAATGCAGGAATGTGCGGCGTTGCGATGGTGTTAGCTCGTCGGGAAGGTACAGCTACTGGCTCCAAAGGTTTAACATTATTTGCAGTGCCTTGGAAAAAGGAAGATGGCTCTATTAATCGGTTACGTATTCGTCGATTAAAAGATAAATTGGGTGTTCGCGCAGTGCCTTCTGGAGAAGTAGAATTTGATGGGGCATTAGCCTATGTTGTGGGCGACCCTGATAAAGGAATCTACTACATGCTAGAGGCGTTAAACTTATCAAGAATTTGTAATGCTATAGCATCGGTAGGCATTATGAGACGTGCGTATTTAGAGGCAAAACATTATGTTTCAAATCGCAATGCATTTGGTCAAGTGTTAACGAACTATCCGATGATCCAAGATTCATTGGCGAAGTTTACAGCAAAGCTTCATGTGGAAGTTGCCACTACTTTTGATTTAATTCAATTATATGATGCTGTCTCAAATGGTGAAGCGACCGAAAAAGACGTGATCTTAAACCGTCTAAATATTGCCATCATGAAAAAAGAAACGGCTGAACAAGCGGTAAAATATGCAAGTGAGGCAATTGAACTCCATGGAGGTAACGGCTATATTGAGGACTTCGTAACACCGCGCTTATTACGTGATGCGCAAGTTCTAACGGTTTGGGAAGGGACTGCCAACATATTAGCGTTAGAATTGATTCGTTTATTTAAAAAGTTTGATGCGCACCAACTATTTATAAACGAAATGACATCACGTCTGGATGCAATTAAATCGAGTAACCTTAAAGGAATTGTCATTGAAAAGGTTCGTTCACTAGAAGAAGACTTGAATCTATTTAGTACATTAGATGATGCAATGCAAACATTTGAAGCAAAAGAAGTGGCTAAAAAGATGGCATTAGTATATGAAAGTGTTGTTGCGATAGAATGGGCTGATCACTATGGAGGAAAATACGAGAAACTGGCGGAAATTTATTTAGAGGATCAGTGGCAATTGAGGAAACTGGGGGATAACTCCAAAACTTTACAATACTTTCGTGAAATAATTTAATCATAATCTAAAGGGAGCGTAACTGCTCTCTTTTTATTTTGGTCGCTATACGAGCGATGATATAACATACTGTCAAACAATTTAGAATACACTTACTTTTGCTTGAAGACTGTAAGGAAATTATATACTTTTGTATAATTTGAATAATCCCTATAAAAAAACTTGTCATTTGCTATTGACGTTTTGATAAAGGAAAAGTAAAATACTGTTTATTAGATAACCATCTTTACGAAGTGGATTAGTAGGAATTTTAAATAAATTTTTAAAGAATAATAAATGGAGAAGGAGGGACTAAATTGAAAGAGCTTTTTATTAAAACAGAACAACAACAACTTTGGTTAGAGAAATTAGCAACATTAGAAGAAACGTTTAAAAAGAATGCACAACAAATCGATGAACAGTCATCATTTCCTCATGAGCACATTCAAGCGTTACGTGATATTGGTTATACAAAGCTGACATTACCAAAAGATCTTGGTGGAGAAGGCTTTAACGTATATGAAGCATTGGTGCTCCATGAAACATTAGGTAGTTACGATGGCAGTACGGCCCTTGCGATTGGATGGACTTTGCTTGTAGTGGGAGAGCTTTTTGAAAATAAATATTGGGAACCTTCAAAATTAAGCGAGTTTGCTAAGAAAGTAGAAGACGGGGCCATTATTAATCGTTGTGTTAGTGAAGTAGCAACAGGTAGTCCGATTCGTGGCGGTCGTCCAGGTACAACGGCAACAAAATCAGGGAACCAATGGATTATTAATGGACGCAAAAGCTATACAACAGGATCGCCAGAATTAGATTATTTCTTAACATCAGCTTGGATAGAAGAACAAGAGAAAATTGGCTTCTTTTTAATTCCTAAAGATGCGGAAGGTTTATCAATCGATGAGACGTGGGACGTTATTGCGATGCGCGGCACTGGAAGTCACGATTTAGTTCTAAATAATGTAGCCGTTGATGAGTCGGATTTAGTGGAATTACCAACTTACACAACTGGTTTTAAATTAAATGGCTGGTTATTGCTTGTTTCTGCTACGTATTTAGGTATTGCACAAGCAGCAAGAGACTACGCTTTGGAGTTTGCGAACACGCACTCACCAAATAGTATAAAAGGTACGATTGCTTCATTACCAAACGTCCAATCATTACTTGGTGAAATTGAGTTAGAGCTTGCAACTGCTCGCTTCACACTATATGGCGCAGCACAAAGTTATGTGGAATTAAAACAAAAAGAAGCAAATGGTCAAGAGCTTACAACAGATGAAGCGGCTTTAATTGTCAATGCAGTGAACACAGCCAAACATGTCGTAACCAATGCAGCCATTACAGTAGTGGATAAAGCAATGCGTGTAGTTGGTGCGAAAAGCTTACAACGTACAAATCCACTTCAACGCTATTACCGTGATGTCCGCGCGGGATTACATAACCCACCAATGGATGATATGACGATTAAAAAATTAGCAGAAGAAGCATTAAAACAACAAGAAAATAAAGGGAGATCATCAAAATGAAATTTAACAAACTATTAAAATTTGCAGCAGTAAGTTTAGCATCTGTAACAATTTTAGCAGCATGCGGAGGAAATGAAGAAGATAAAGCGGTTGAAACTTCTGGCACAACAGATACACAATCTGGTGAAGTGAAAAAAGTAAAAGTAGCTTATGCAATCGGTTGGAAACCAATTTCTTATCAAGATGAAAACGGTGAAGCAGCAGGTTATGATTTAGATGCATTACGCCTAGTAGATGAAGCTTTAGAAGATTACGAGTTTGAATATATCGGTACTACTGATGATGACTTATTAATCGGTGTAGAACAAGGAAAATATGACATTGGTGTTAAAAACGTATTCTATACAGAAGAACGTGCACAAAAATATGTTTATCCAAAAGAGTTCTTAGGTTTAAGTAGTACAGGATTATTACTGAAAAAAGAAAAAGCTGATATTAAAAACTTAGTTGATTTTGCAACTGCAGGATTAGAGTTAGCACCAATCGCAGCAAACAATGCACAATACACAGTTATCGCAGAGCATAATGAAGCAAACCCAGATAATCCAGTAAAATTAGTAGCCGGTGATGAATTCGCTGTAGATGCGGTTCAATGGGTAAATGAAGGTCGTGCAGATGGTGCAGTTGCATTGGAACCAGTATTTAACTTACAAGTAATTGATGAAAAAGGACCATACCATAATTTAATTGATGAAGTAGTTTACAATGAATTTACAGTAATCAAAACTTGGCCTTTATTCAATAAAGAACAACAAGATTTAGCAAATGCTTATGATGAAGTAATGACTGAAATTAAAAAATCAGATGAGTTAAATCAATTAATGATCAAACATTATGGTAAAGATTTATTTGAAGTTTTAGAAACAGTAACTAGATAATTAAAAAAAGGCTGTTAGGTATACACCTTGCAGCCTTATTTTTTGATTAATATAAAATGAGAAGCGTGTCTAGCTCTAAGCATTCGCTCAAAAAAGAGGTGAAAATGAATGGAAAAATACTTTGATATAGATTACATATGGACTGCATTACCGAATTTATTGCCGTATTTAAAAGTTACCTTTCTTGTAGCAGGGCTTGCTGTACTTTTCGGGACGTTGCTTGGCTTACTTTTAGCATTTGCCAAAATGGGTAAAAGCAAGTTGTTACGCGCTTTGGCAAATGGCTATACGACAGTTATGCGTTGTACACCATCAATCGTCCTTTTATTTTTAGTTTACTATGGGATCCCATTTGTAGCAGATTCCCTATTTCGTATAAATCTACAAGATATTCATACAGGGGTATTTGTTGTGGTAACCTTCTCCTTACAATTTGCTGCCATGATGTCAGAAGTAATTCGTTCGGCAATCCAAGCGATCAATCACGGTCAATATGAAGCAGCCGTAAGTGTAGGATTAACACCGTTTCAAGCGTATCGACGCATTATTTTTCCACAAGCTTTTGTCGTAGCTTTACCAAACTTCGGGAACGGATTGATCTCGATTTTACAAGAAGGTGCCCTAGCCTACACAATCGGGTTTATTGATATCGTAGGGAAAGCCAATTTAATTATCGCATCGAATTTCAATACACATGCTCTCGAAATTTATATTGCCCTAGCCGTGATCTATTGGGTCGTTTCGATTACGATTGAAAAAGTTTTTGAGAAACTAGAAAAAATATTCAGCAAAGGTTCACGTTCATTAAAAGCATCGTAGGAGGTGGGGAAAATGGATTCAAGTTTGAACATACCTTTTTTAATTGATACATTTTGGGTTGCGTTAAGTGGAGTACCCACTGCGCTTCTTGTAACGGTTGTTGCGATGCTGATTGCTGTTCCAGTGGCATTCTTCTTTGCACTAACTCGAATAAATAACATTCCAGTAATTAGCCAAATTGCGAAAATTTACGTTTCCTTTGTCCGAGGAACACCGATCATTATTCAAATCTTTGTATTATATAGTTTCATCCCAATTTTCTTGAATAGTATATTTACAAAATACAATATTGATTATCCGATTTATGATATCCACCCGTTATGGTATGCCTTTATTATTTTCTCCTTCAATACAACTGCGGTGCTAATTGAAGTATTCCGTTCCGCACTAGGTACTGTCGATCGAGGACAATTAGAGGCGGCTCATTCTGTGGGGCTTACGACGAAACAAGCGTACATACGAATCATTATTCCACAAGCATTAGTTTCGGCTTTACCGAATATTTGTACGGCGACAGTCAATTTAATCAAAGCAACTTCTCTTGGTTATGCGATTTCATTACAGGAAATTACATTAAGAGCGAAAGTGGAAGCAAACTTAGGATATAACTATTTAGAAGCCTATATTGATATTTTCATCGTCTACTTAATTGTTTGTATTGCAGTAGAGCAACTATTTAAATGGTGGGAAAAACGATTAAGTCGCTATAAAATGGCTAGCGCGTAAGGAGGGAAATCTATGTTAGAAATTAAAAATATCCATAAATCGTTCGGCAAAAACGAAATATTAAAAGGTGTAGATTTAAGAATTGATAAAGGTGACGTGGTTGTCATTTTAGGTCCGAGTGGTTCAGGGAAAACAACACTATTACGATGTGTGAATTTCTTAGAGCGCGCGGATAAAGGAACGGCGAGCTTTGGTGATATAAATGTCGATTTAAAAGAAGCGTCTAAAAAGGATGTACTAGCGATTCGTAAAAAAACGGCCTTTGTCTTCCAAAACTACAATTTGTTTAATAATAAAACAGCGCTAGAAAACGTAGCGGAAGGTTTAATTATCGGAAGAAAAGTACCGAAACAAGAAGCTTACGAAATTTCGAAAAAAGCCCTTGATAAAGTAGGATTATCAGAGAAATACGATTTTTATCCGAGCCAGCTTTCTGGAGGTCAGCAACAACGTGTCGGGATTGCCCGCGCCGTTGCACTGAATCCGGATATTATTTTATTTGACGAACCAACCTCTGCACTGGATCCAGAGTTAGTAGGTGAGGTACTTCAAGTAATGAAAGACATTGCAAAAGAAGGTACAACAATGTTAGTCGTAACGCACGAGATGGGATTTGCCAAAGATGTAGCCAATAAAGTCATCTTCATGGATGGCGGGGTTATCGTAGAAGAAGGTACACCCCACGATATTTTCGATACACCAAAAGAAGAACGTACACGCAAATTTTTACGCCGTGTATTACCGGATAATTATGAATTTGATAATTAAGTTTGTTGGGCCAGTCCTTTTTGTGGGGCTGGTTTTTTTCATATGCGAGTAAAATGGTTAGAAGCGCGAGTATTTTCATAAATTCCGCGAGTATTTACACAAAAAGCACGAGTAAATGTAGGATTCTATACAATACGTTAAAATAAGATATAATAATAAAAAGTTTAAAGGGGATCTTAAAATATGAAACTTTACACAAAGACAGGGGATAAAGGGAAAACAAGTTTAATGGGCGGCCGTGTTAGCAAAGATGATTTACGTGTTGAAGCATACGGCACAATTGATGAATTGAATTCCTTTATTGGCAAGGCTGTAACAGAACTAGATCAACAAAAATTTAAAGATATTTTAGCTGACTTAGAAACAATTCAACATGAGCTGTTTGATTGTGGTGGCGACTTAGCAAATGTAATGAAAGAACGGAACTATAAATTGCAAGAAACTTCTATTGAGGCACTCGAAAAACGTATCGATGCTTTAACGGATGAAGTACCACCTTTAAAACGTTTTATTCTACCAGGTGGGACTCCAGCAGCTGCAACTCTCCATATTGCCCGCACAGTAACACGCCGAGCTGAACGTCGAGTCGTTACATTAATGAATGAAGTAGAAGATGTTCCGGCAATTGTGCAAAAGTATTTGAACCGTTTATCCGATTATTTCTTTGCTGTAGCTCGCGCAGTGAATTTTAGATTAAACGTAAATGATATTGAATACATTCGTAGTGGGGATGTATTTAAATAATTTAAAAAGAACAATCCTATCATGATGGTAGGGTTGTTTTAATTTCCCCATAAAATGGGCATTGGATTTGCAACAGAATATATAAATTAGGAGCTAGAAGAGGATGTATGAACATCAATGTTAAATATTTAAACAAAAGGAAAGCAAAATGAACAAAATGAGGGAGGTCAGTAACAAACAACGAACAAAAAGCAGAAAAAATAAGCGTAATGAACAAAAAGCGAAACAAATTGTTAGAAAAATTTGAACAATGCGTTGACTGAATGCTCATTCATAATTACAATGAACACATAGGATAATTTAGTAAAAGGTTATCGGTTTATTTTATCTATAAAACTTGTATCATATTTATAGTTTTACAGATACCGATCAACACAAAAAAGGGGAGTATATGTCAAAGGAGGAGCGTTAATGAGTCCGTTATTAATTGCAAACTGGGTGTTCTTCGTAGCGGTTGTACTGTATGCATTAGGATTGTTTATCTATTTATTGAAAACACGAACAGCATACGTCAAGCTAGGAAAAAAAGAAGAGTTCAATGAAAGTATAAAAGAACGACTCGAAAAAATTTGGGTCAACGTATTTGGACAATCTAAACTATTAAAAGATAAAAAAAGTGGATTTATTCATGTTTTATTTTTCTATGGATTCCTACTTGTTCAATTAGGGGCAATTGATTTTATCTGGAAAGGGTTGGCTCCAGAATCACATTTACCATTAGGTCCGCTATATGAAGTGTTTACTTTGTTTGAAGAAATTGTCGCGGTTGTCATTTTAGTTGCAGTGTTTGGCGCATTTTATCGCCGTTATATTGAAAAATTAGTTCGATTAAAACGCGGTTGGAAAAATGGACTCGTATTAATCTTTATCGGTGGATTAATGGTGACAACGTTAATCGGTAACGGAATGGGCATTATTTGGCATGGACATGGCTTTACTGGAAGCGAACCAATTGCATCCGGTATTGCTGCAATCTTTGGCTTTTTATCATCTGAAGTTGCCACAGCAGGATTTTACGTGATGTGGTGGGCGCATCTACTAATTTTGTTAACATTCTTAGTATATGTACCACAATCAAAACACTTCCATTTAATTTCAGGTCCAGTCAATGTGTACTTTAACCGTTTAGACCGTGCCGGAACGCTTCGCCCAATTAATTTTGAGGAAATGGAAGAGGCAGAAGATGAAGAAGAAATGCCTTCATTCGGTGTTGGCAAAGTAACTGATTTCACACAAAAACAATTAATTGATTTATATGCTTGTGTGGAATGTGGCCGTTGTACGAATATGTGTCCTGCAACGGGTACAGGGAAGATGCTTTCACCTATGGATTTAATCGTAAAGTTACGCGATCACTTAACAAATACAGGCGCAGTAGCTACAAAACAAAAGCCTTGGGTACCAGCATTTGCCTTTAACAATACAAAAGGCAACCAATTAGCAATGGCGGCTGGAGCAGAAGGTGCAGTGATTGAAGATATCTATAGTCCATCATTAATTGGAGATGTGATTACAGAAGAAGAAATTTGGGCTTGTACAACTTGCCGTAACTGTGAAGATCAATGTCCAGTAATGAATGAACATGTAGATAAAATTATTGACCTACGCCGTTACTTAACGATGACGGAAGGAAAAGTAAACTCTGACGCACAGCGCGCAATGAATAATATTGAACGTCAAGGAAATCCTTGGGGTCTTAACCGAAAAGAAAAAGAAAACTGGCGTGACCTTGATCCAGAAGTAAATATCCCAACAGTAAAAGAAGCGAAAAAATCTGGGGAAGGTTTTGAATACTTATTCTGGGTTGGTTCAATGGGTGCTTTCGATAGCCGTTCCCAAAAAATTGCATTATCTTTTGCTCGCTTAATGAACGAAGCTGGGATCAAATTTGCGATTCTAGGAAATAAAGAGAAAAACTCAGGAGACACACCACGTCGTCTAGGAAATGAATTTTTATTCCAAGAGCTTGCAACAGCGAATATTGAAGAATTCGAAAAAAATGAAGTAACGAAAATCGTCACAATCGATCCGCATGCATACAATATCTTTAAAAATGAATACAAAGATTTTGGTTGGGAAGGCGAAGTATATCACCATACAGAACTGTTATATGACTTAGTAAACGAAGGTCGACTAACGTTAAATCATCCAGTAGAGGAAACGATTGTATTCCACGATTCTTGTTACTTAGGTCGTTACAATGATGTCTACGATGCACCGCGAGAAATTTTAAAAGCCATTCCAGGTGTAAATTTAGTAGAGATGGAACGAAACCGCGAAACAGCGATGTGTTGTGGAGCAGGTGGTGGCTTAATGTGGATGGAAGAACATGTTGGAAACCGCATTAACGTAGCACGAACAGAACAAGCACTTGAAACAAATGCATCTGTCATTTCTTCTGGATGTCCATATTGCTTAACAATGCTTTCAGATGGAACAAAAGCAAAAGAAGTAGAAGAAAATGTCGGTACATTTGATATTGCAGAACTTTTAGAGCGATCTGTGTTTGGTGAAAAGCAAGTAGAAGAGGATGCAGCTTCAATAGAAGAAGGTATCCCAACAGAAATTGCCGTAACAGAAGAATAATGCAATAACGCAATGAATTTGTGGAAATTTAACGGATATTATTAGTTTTTAGAAAAATATAAATTGAAAGAAAAATGAATGTTTTGTACAATGGATATGAAAAGGAAAATGGGAGTTCTACACGACTCCCATTTTTCATAGGGTGAGGTTGAGCGAGCGTTCAGTCAAGTTACATACCTAAGCTTGCTTTGGTATGTAACTTTGCGACGAGTAATCGCAGGAGCACACTTTTGACGAGCAGGCTTGCCAGCGCAGGAGCAACATAACATGGCTCTGCCGGATCGAGAGCCATGTTATGTCTGCGTCGAGTAACCGCAGACGCACAATTACTTATGGCTCTGCCGGATCAAGAGCCATGTTATATCTGCGACGAGCAATCGCAGACGCACAAACCTGCGACCAGTAAGCTTGCATCGAACAACCAAAAATAATTAACAAAAGAAAACTCAGTATCTACAATCAAACAAAAGGGGATGGGGATTTGAGTAAGACAGTGATTTTAGATGGGGCAAGAACACCATTTGGTAAATTTGGGGGAAGTTTATCAGCATTATCCGCTAGTGATCTTGGGGGAAGAGCGATCGCAGCAGCGTTAGAAAAATCGAATGTAAAGCCAGAAGAAGTAAATGAAGTCATTATGGGGACAGTCTTACAAGCAGGGCAAGGGCAAATCCCATCTCGCCAAGCAGCAACAAAAGCGGGGATTCCTTACAACGTTAAAACGGAAACCATCAACAAAGTATGTGCTTCAGGCATGCGCAGTGTCACATTAGCCGATCAACTGATTCGTTTAGGAGAAGAAGACGTGATTGTGGCAGGTGGTATGGAATCGATGTCTAACGCACCGTACTATTTGCCAAAAGGACGATGGGGACTTCGAATGGGCGATGCGAGTTTAGTAGACGGAATGGTTTTTGACGGCCTTTCTTGTGCATTTGATCCAAACCATGTGCATATGGGGACTTACGGTAATTCCACTGCAAATCAATTTGACCTGTCACGAGAAGCACAAGATCAATGGGCGGCTCGAAGTCATCAGTTAGCAATAAAAGCAATCGAAGAAGGTAAGTTTGCAGAAGAAATTACTTCAATTGAAATAAAGGGGCGTAAAGGGGACGTCACAACAGTTTCTATTGATGAAGCACCTCGTAAAGATACATCTCTGGAAACGCTCTCAAAACTGCGACCAGCATTTGATAAAGACGGAACGATTACTGCAGGGAATGCACCAGGGATTAATGATGGGGCTTGTGCGCTTGTGTTAATGAGTGAACAAAAGGCGCAACAAGAAGGTCGTACACCACTTGCCGATATTATCGGTCATGCAGAAGTGGGAGTTGAGCCAAAAGATTTTCCACAAACTCCAGGTCTTGTGATCAACGAACTATTAAAGAAAACAGGAAAAACAGCTAGTGAGATTGACTTAATTGAAATTAACGAAGCTTTTGCAGCCGTAGCTCTTGTTAGTAATCAAATCGCTGGATTAGATCCAGAAAAGGTAAATGTCAACGGAGGAGCTGTTGCACTAGGTCATCCAATCGGCGCATCGGGAGCAAGAATCATTTTAACCCTTGCCTATGAATTAAAACGCCGTGGTGGTGGAATTGGGATTGCAGCAATTTGTTCTGGTGGTGGTCAAGGGGATGCCATCATGATCGAAGTTCCAAAGCAATAAGGGGATCGAAATGTTCACATGTTCAAAAAAGGGGATTAATATATGACAATTCAAAAAGTAATGATCGTTGGTGCAGGGCAAATGGGGTCAGGGGTTGCGCAAGTTTGTGCACAAGCTGGCTTTACTGTATTACTAAATGATATGAAGCAAGAGTTTTTTGATAGAGGATTAGGGGTAATTACAAAAAATCTTTCTCGTGATGTGGAAAAGGGGCGCAAAACAGAGGAAGAAAAACAAGCAATCTTAAATCGCATTTCAATGTCACTAGATTTAAAGGATGCCGTTGATGTGGATATCGTCATTGAAGCAGCTACTGAAAATATGGATATTAAACAATCAATTTTCAGAGAGCTAGATGCGATTGCACCAAAGCATGCCATCCTTGCAACGAATACGTCATCACTTCCAATTACGGAAATCGCAGCCGTAACAGAACGACCAGAGCAAGTAATTGGGATGCACTTTATGAATCCTGTACCTGTAATGAAGCTCGTTGAAATTATCCGCGGACTTGCAACAGCAGATGAAGTGTACCAATCAGTAGAGGAAATGACGCGTAAGCTTTCAAAAACGCCTGTTGAAGTAAACGATTTCCCAGGCTTTGTCTCAAATCGAATCTTACTTCCAATGATCAATGAAGCAATCTACGCGTTGTATGAAGGGGTTGCAACGAAAGAAGCAATTGATGATGTGATGAAACTAGGAATGAATCATCCAATGGGGCCATTAACACTCGCAGACTTTATTGGTCTTGATACGTGTTTATATATCATGGAAATCTTGCATGACGGATTAGGCGATAGTAAATACCGTCCATGTCCACTTCTTCGTAAATATGTGGCAGCTGGATGGTTAGGAAAGAAAACAGGTAGAGGCTTCTATGTATACGAAAATTAAGGAGGGGTTTCAATGAATCTCGTCTTCTCAGAAGAACAAACTATGATGCGTGAGATGGTTCGGCAATTTGCTGAAAGTGAAATCGCTCCTTTCGTTGAGAAAATGGAAGAAGGGGAATTTCCACGAGACATTCTAAAAAAAATGGGTGAGCTCGGGTTAATGGGAATTACGATACCTGAAAAATTTGGTGGGGCTGGCATGGACTTCACCTCTTATATACTCGCAATCAATGAAATTTCAAAAGTAAGTGCAGTCGTTGGGGTCATCTTATCTGTTCACACATCGGTAGGGACCAATCCAATCCTTTACTTTGGCACAGAGGAACAAAAGGAAAAGTACGTGCCAAAGCTTGCAAGGGGAGAGTATCTGGGTGCCTTTTGTTTAACAGAGCCTGAAGCGGGTTCAGACGCAGGCGCATTAAAATCAAAAGCGGTGAAAAAAGACGATCATTATGTGATTAATGGATCCAAAGTGTTTATTACAAATGGTGGAGAAGCAGATGTCTATATCGTATTTGCTTCCACTTCACCGGATAAAGGTTCTCGAGGTATTTCTGCGTTTATCGTAGAGAAAAATACGCCTGGACTAATTATCGGAAAAGATGAACATAAAATGGGGCTCCATGGCTCAAGAACAGTGCAACTAACCTTTGAAAATATGAAAGTACCTGCAAGCAATTTGTTAGGTGTGGAGAATGAAGGTTTTAAAATTGCGTTAGCCAACTTAAATGTGGGGCGTATTGGCATTGCAGCACAAGCTTTAGGAATTGCAGAAGCTGCATTAGAGCAAGCGACCAATTATGCAAAAGAACGCATCCAATTTGGCAAACCAATTGCAGTAAATCAAGGAATCGGCTTTAAGCTTGCAGATATGGCTACATCTGTAGAAGCTGCACGATTACTCATCTATCGTGCTGCAGATTTACAGTCACGAGGGGTATCAAATGGAAAAGAAGCATCTATGGCCAAATTATTCGCCACTCGAACGGCCGTTGAAGTAACTACAGAAGCAATCCAAGTCTTTGGAGGGTATGGCTTTACAAAAGACTATCCTGTAGAACGCTACTTCCGAGATGCAAAAGTAACAGAAATTTATGAAGGCACAAGTGAAATCCAAAAAATCGTAATAAGTAAATACATTTAAGGTGCCAGGTACTCATATAATTCGGAAAATTCATAATAGTTTTAGAGTTGTGTGAGTGCCAGGCACCCAAACAAACGGGGGTTATGGGGATGAATTTTCAATTATCAGAGGAACATGAACAATTGAGAGAGATGATTCGCGATTTTGCTTTAAATGAGGTAGCACCTACTGCAGCTGAACGCGATGAACATGAACGATTTGACCAAGATATTTGGAACAAAATGGCGGAACTTGGCTTAACGGGAATTCCATGGCCTGAAGAATATGGTGGGGCAGGATTCGATTATTTAGCTTATTGTATCGCAGTGGAAGAACTATCACGCGTTTGTGCATCTACCGGGGTAACGCTATCCGCACACACGTCTCTAGCAGGGTGGCCACTTTATAAGTTTGGCTCAGAAGAACAAAAACAAAAGTATTTACGTCCAATGGCAGAAGGAAAAAAAATTGGCGCGTATTGTTTAACTGAAGCTGGCTCAGGAAGTGATGCAGGTGGAATGAAAACGACGGCGAAATTAGAAGGCGACGAATACGTGATCAATGGTTCGAAAATCTTCATTACAAATGGTGGGGTTGCGGATACGTATATCGTGTTTGCTGTTACAGATCCTGACTCAAAGCACAAAGGAACAAGCGCATTTATCGTTGAATCAAGCTTCCCAGGCTTTGGCGTAGGGAAAAAAGAAAAGAAAATGGGCATTCGTTCATCACCAACAACGGAAATTATTTTCGATAACTGCCGTGTACCGAAAGAAAATTTATTAGGTAGCGAAGGAGAAGGGTTTAAAATTGCCATGCAAACATTGGATGGCGGGCGAAATGGTATCGCTGCTCAAGCAGTTGGAATTGCCCAAGGTGCTCTAGACGCGGCTACAGAATACGCGAAAGAACGTGTTCAATTTGGCAAACCAATCGCGGCTAATCAAGGCGTTTCATTCAAATTAGCGGATATGGCAACAGCAATTGAAGCTTCAAGACTATTAACATATCAAGCAGCGTGGCTCGAGTCGAATAATCTATCATACGGAAAAGCTTCTGCGATGGCGAAATTAATGGCGGGTGATACAGCAATGTCTGTCACAACAGATGCGGTTCAAATATTTGGCGGCTACGGTTATACAAAAGAATACCCAGTAGAGCGTTATATGCGTGATGCAAAAATCACTCAAATTTATGAAGGTACGCAAGAGATTCAGCGCCTGGTTATCTCGCGTATGTTAACGAAATAATTTATGCAGGCAAAAGATGAAAAATTTTTAGTTCAAACCAATGTCAAAGATGAAAGTCTAATCGAAATAAGGCGCAGTCAAATCGTTAGTGGAGCAGTCAAATTATTCAAAGAAAAAGGCTTTCATCGAGCGACAACAAGGGAAATTGCAAAAGCTGCAGGATTTAGTATTGGTACGTTGTATGAATACATTCGAACGAAAGAAGATGTGCTCTATCTCGTCTGTGATAACATCTTTGATCAAGTAATGAAGCAGCTTTCCACCATTTCAACAAGTGCTGGGACAATTGAAGGACTAAAAATTGCAATTAAACAATATTTTGCGTTGATTGATAGTATGGTAGACGAATTTACGATTATGTATCAAGAAACAAAATCACTACCAAAAGATAAGCAGCAATATATATTAGCGAAAGAATTAGAAATGGTTTCGCTTTTTGAAAAAATTATTCAAAATTGCGTGCAATCGGGGAAACTCACTATCTCTGAAAACGAAATCTATCTAGCTGCTAATCATATTGTCATTCAAGGTCAAGCTTGGGCATTCCGAAAATGGGCACTTCAAAAACGTTTTACTTTAAAAGATTACACCGTTGCTCAAACGAAATTGTGCTTATCCGGTATGTTGCATTATGAAGAGTAGGGAGGACACCGCTACATTTGCATACGTTTAAATGCGTTGCAAGTGGCGGTGTTTTTTGACCTTAATGATGCAATGGCGGATAAATCACAAAATTTGGCGGATAAACAAAGAAAAATGGCGGAAATAACAAAAGCTTCACGTTCATTGAAAGGGGTAAACATGTATGGTGAAAGTTGATGAAAAAGCAGAAAAAAACGGGGTATATAAACCAACACATCACGTGCGTTTTGTAACGGCATCTAGTTTATTTGATGGGCACGATGTATCAGTCAATATTATGCGCAGAATTTTACAAGCGAGCGGGGCGGAAGTAATTCACCTTGGACACAATCGTTCCGTAGAAGAAGTAGTCAATGCGGCCATCCAAGAAGATGCGCAAGCTGTTGCCATTTCTTCCTACCAAGGGGGGCATATGGAATACTTCAAATATATGCACGACCTGTTAAAAGAAAAAGGAGCACCACATATCAAAATTTACGGAGGCGGCGGAGGGGTTATTCTTCCACGCGAAATTGAAGAGCTTCACCAATATGGCATTGCGGGCATTTTCTCGCCTGAGGATGGTATGAAGCTCGGCTTGCAAGGGATGATTAACAAACAATTAGAAGGAGCCGATTTTTCCACATTATCGGGCAACTATTTAGAACGATTTGAACAATTGTCAACGGATACTCCGGAAATTTTAGCAAATCTAATTACAGCCGTTGAAATTGGTGGGGATGGCGAAACGGCAAACTTACTTGCTGAAGCCCGGAAAAGAACAAAAAACACTCCTGTATTAGGTATTACTGGCACAGGTGGCGCAGGGAAATCTTCCTTAACAGATGAATTAATTCGTCGCTTCTTACGAGAGTTCCCTGACAAAAAAGTAGCGATTATCTCAGTAGATCCAACGAAACAAAAAACAGGTGGTGCGTTACTGGGTGACCGTATTCGCATGAATGCCATCTTTGATAACCGAGTGTATATGCGAAGTCTTGCAACACGTGGTTCTAGAACGGAACTATCAGCTTCAATTGGCGAGGTTCTGGATATTGTTAAAGCAGCTGGTTACGATTTAATCATTGTTGAAACAAGTGGGATTGGTCAAGGAGATGCAGAAATTACGAAATATACGGATTTATCGATGTATGTGATGACAAGTGAATTCGGTGCACCGACGCAGCTTGAAAAGATCGATATGATTGACTATGCCGATTTAATCGCCATTAATAAATTTGAGCGAAAAGGTTCTGAGGATGCACTACGCCAAGTTCAAAAGCAATATCAACGTTCCCATGAATTATGGTCAGAAAACTTGGATACAATGCCAGTATATGGAACAATTGCAAGCCAATTCAATGATAAAGGAACCAATTCATTATTTGCAGCACTTGTAGCGAAAATTAATGAGAAATTCCAGTACAATTGGCAAACATCCTACGAGCAATTTGTCAAAACGCAAAAGCAAGATGTCATTATACCAAACGACCGTCGATATTATTTACGTGAAATTGTTGATACGGTACGAAATTATCATAAGCAAGCAAGTCAACAAGTAGAGCTAGCCCGCAAATTATACCAACTAGAAGGCGCTATTTCGCAAATTGTTGATACGAAATCAGAAAATGCATTAATTCAATCGCTACAATCTCTTGCAGATAGCGTGAAAGACGAATTATCCGCAGAATCGAAACGTATATTAAACAATTGGGAAAAAATTAAGGCCATGTATGCGGGCGATGAATATATCACAAAAGTGCGTGATAAAGAAATTCGTACGATCTTAAAAACGACTTCTTTATCAGGGACAAAAATTCCGAAAGTTGTATTACCTAAATTTAAAGATTACGGTGAAATCCTTCGATGGGTCTATGCAGAAAATGTACCAGGAGAGTTTCCATATACTGCGGGCGTTTTCCCATTCAAACGAGAAGGGGAAGATCCAAAGCGTCAATTTGCTGGAGAAGGCACACCGGAGCGGACAAATAGACGTTTCCACTACCTTTCAAAAGATGATGATGCAAAACGTTTATCGACTGCTTTTGATTCCGTAACACTTTACGGTGAAGATCCTGATTACCGTCCTGATATTTATGGGAAAGTTGGGGAGTCGGGTGTTAGTGTTTGTACGTTAGATGATATGAAAAAGTTGTATGCAGGATTTGATTTATGTGCACCATCTACTTCTGTTTCAATGACAATTAATGGGCCAGCTCCAATTATTTTAGCGATGTTTATGAATACAGCGATCGATCAGCAAGTGAAAAAGCTTGAAGAAGAGCTTGGCCGTACACTAACGGTAGAAGAGTTTACCCAAGTTCGAAAAGAAACTCTGCAAGTTGTGCGCGGTACCGTACAGGCAGATATTTTAAAAGAAGATCAAGGTCAAAATACATGCATTTTCTCTACAGAGTTTGCGCTTCGTTTAATGGGCGATATTCAGCAGTATTTTATTGACAATAAAGTGCGAAACTATTACTCCGTTTCCATTTCTGGCTACCATATTGCAGAAGCTGGGGCAAACCCGATTTCACAATTAGCCTTTACGTTATCAAATGGCTTTACGTATGTAGAGTATTATTTAAGTCGTGGCATGAAGATTGATGATTTTGCAGCGAACCTGTCCTTCTTCTTCTCCAATGGACTTGATCCGGAGTATACGGTTATTGGTCGTGTTGCGCGAAGAATTTGGGCTATTGTGATGCGTGATAAATATGGTGCAAATGAGCGTTCACAAAAATTAAAATATCACATTCAAACGTCAGGGCGTTCTCTTCATGCACAAGAGATTGACTTCAATGATATTCGTACAACACTTCAAGCATTAATGGCACTGCAAGATAACTGTAATTCTCTTCATACGAATGCCTATGATGAAGCAATTACGACACCAACGGAAGAATCGGTACGCCGCGCAATGGCGATCCAAATGATTATTACAAAAGAAAATGGCTTATCAAAAAATGAAAATCCATTGCAAGGCTCCTTCATCATCGAGGAGTTAACGGATTTAGTAGAGCAAGCGGTATTAGAGGAATTTGAACGAATCAATGACCGTGGTGGCGTACTAGGTGCTATGGAGACGCAATACCAACGTGGGAAAATCCAAGAAGAATCGATGTACTACGAGCACTTAAAACATACGGGTGAATTCCCGATTGTTGGGGTCAATACGTATTTAAACCCGAATCCTCCATCAGCCGATGAAATTAATAATATGGAAATTGCTCGGGCGTCAAAGGAAGAAAAGGAATTACAAATTCAAAATTTACGTGAATTCCAAAAACGAAACGAAACAGCTATTACGGAAAGCTTAAATAAATTAAAAGAGACAGCACTTTCCGGTGGCAATGTTTTTGCGGAACTAATGGAAACAGTGAAAGTAGCAAGCCTTGGCCAAATCACAAAAGCGTTATATGAAGTTGGAGGCCAATATAGAAGAAATATGTAATTGAGTACAGTGAGCGCTTGCAAATGGTGGATGAGCAAGCGCTACATTTTTTTCTTCCAATCTGAGCTAATTTTGATTATCATTTCTTAGTTAACATGATATTGTTATTTTAATACACCTACTACTAGTTAAGAGAGAGTAATTTCTATTATGTTTTCTATAATGGAGCTAGAATTTACTGTTTTTAATATAATATTTAACAATAACTTCAAGGTTTTGGATATAATATAGAATGCGAAAAGAAAGGATGGCAGGCAAATGAAACAATATACACATTACATAATTATACTCGCTTGTCTTTTAGCAACCTTTTTTTTGTATAATAAGCAGTTGGGTTCAGTACCTTTGCTTATATTATCAGCATTTCTATTTTATTTAGGAATAAAAGAGATCTATAATATAAAAAACAGTAAATGAAACTAGCATAGTGTATAGTACTTTGTATATAATGGATATTATGCTTAAGATATGTAATGAAAGAAAGGACGTGCACGAGTTGAATATTCGTGAAATGACAATAGAACAATTAGCAGAAGAATCGTTAATTGACTTAGCCTACGCAGTACTAGAAGAGAGAAAATCTCCAATCGCTTTCCACGACTTACTAAAAGAAATTCAAACTTTAAACGGTCTAACTGATGATGAAATTCAAGAAAGACTTGTACAGTTTTATACAGATATGAATATTGATGGACGTTTCCTATTAAATCATGAAAATGGTTGGGGTCTTCGTGAATGGTATAAAGTTGAAACAATTGAAGAAGAAACAGCGCCAACAGTTAAAGCACGTAAACGTAAAACAAAAGCGGTTCTTGATGGAGACGAAGAAGAGTTGCTTGTTGATGAGGACGATTTAGTCTTTGAAGAGGACTTTGAAGAATTCGTTGATGAAGAAGAAGAGCTAGACGACGAAGAAGATTTAGATTTTGTTGAAGAAGTAATTGATGATATTGACGAAGTAGATGTCGATGCAGATCTAGATGACGAAATTATTGAAGAAGATGATGGTTTTATCATTGATGAAGACGAAGATGAAGAGTTAGAAGAAGAAATAGAGGAAGATGAGAACTAATTTTGGTCTCTGGTTGTAGTCGAACCATTTTTACAGATAGTTAGGTACTTTTTTATTTAAGGTCTTGACTTCTTTTATATTTCAATATACTCTTTTACTTGGGCTCCATTTGGAATGGAGATTGACCGTGATAAATTCACGCTCCCTCTGCAAAATTTGCAGGCGGAGCGTTTTTTTATTTTTTCATTTAACAGGTAAAGTCTTTACCTAAAACGTATAGCTTTGAATAACTCGTGGAATGTTGCTAATAGAAGATAGAGTTTTCAAGCTTTTCTTAATTCCCATGAAGGTTCGTCCCGATCAACGAGACAATAACCAAGTAATTAAATCATTCGTAACAGTAGTAATAGGAGGAAATCATAATGACAAAGTATATATTTGTAACAGGTGGCGTAGTTTCATCACTTGGAAAAGGGATTGTTGCATCATCTTTAGGTCGACTTTTAAAAAATCGCGGACTTCAAGTGACAATTCAAAAATTCGATCCGTATTTAAATATCGATCCAGGTACAATGAGTCCATATCAACATGGTGAAGTTTTCGTAACAGATGACGGTGCAGAAGCTGACTTAGACTTAGGTCACTACGAACGCTTTATCGACATCAATTTAGGTAAGCATTCTACTGTTACTTCTGGACGTGTATATCAATCCGTTTTAGCGAAAGAACGTCGTGGCGATTATAACGGAAAAACAGTTCAAGTAATTCCTCATGTGACAAATGAAATTAAAGACCGCATTCAACGTGCTGGCCGTGAAACAAATGCAGATATCGTAATTACAGAAGTAGGCGGTACGGTTGGGGATATCGAATCCCTACCATTCCTTGAAGCAATTCGCCAAATGAGATCAGATTTAGGACATAAAAATGTGATGTACATCCACTGTACGTTAATTCCATACATTGCAGCAGCTGGGGAGTTAAAAACAAAACCAACGCAACATTCTGTAAAAGAATTACGCTCTTTAGGGATTCAACCAAATATTTTAGTTGTCCGTACAGAACAACCAGTTTCTCAAGACATGAGAGAAAAATTAGCGTTATTCTGTGACGTAACAGCGCGTGACATCATTGAATCGCGTGATGCAGAACATTTATATGAAATTCCTTTAAATCTACATGCACAAGATTTTGACGATATCGTGTTAGAGCATTTTGGAATTGAAGCACCAGAAGCGGATATGTCTGATTGGAAAGAACTTGTTCATAAAGTGAAAAACCTTTCAAATAAAACACGTATTGCCCTTGTAGGAAAATACGTAGAACTGCAAGATGCTTATATCTCAGTAGTAGAAGCTTTAAAACACGCCGGATATGTATATGATTCAGAAATCGAAGTAGACTGGGTTAATGCAGAACATGTCAACGCAGACAATGTAAATGAGCTATTGCAAAATGCGGATGGTATTTTAGTACCGGGTGGCTTTGGTGATCGCGGTATTGAAGGAAAAATCGCAGCAATTCAATATGCACGTGAAAATGATGTTCCATTCCTAGGAATTTGTTTAGGTATGCAATTGGCAACAATCGAATTTGCTCGTAACGTTCTTGGATTACAAGGAGCACATTCTACAGAACTAGATAAAGAAACACCATATCCAATTATCGACTTCTTACCGGATCAAAGTGATGAGATTGATTTAGGTGGAACATTACGTTTAGGTTTATACCCATGTAAATTAAAAGAAGGTTCTCGTGCAATGGCTGCTTATGACGATGAATTAGTATACGAACGTCACCGTCACCGTTATGAGTTTAACAACGAATTCCGTGAAGCAATGGAAGCAGAGGGTCTAGTATTTTCAGGAACAAGCCCAGACAACCGTTTAGTAGAAATTATCGAATTACCAGAGAAAAAATTCTACGTGGCTTGTCAATTCCACCCAGAATTAATTTCTCGTCCACAACGTCCACAACCACTATTCCGTGAGTTTGTTGGGGCTGCATTTAATAAATAATTCCTAAATAAGCTACTTAAGAACTATCTCTTGTTAAAGAGGTAGTTCTTTTTTTGCTTAATTCAAAAAATAGATTATACTTATAAAGTATAAAAATTTAATTTAATTAAACATTTAATATTTAACCATTTCTTAACATTTAGGGTGTATGATTAAAAAATTGTAACTTAAAAAACCTCTTTTCATAAAAAAAGAGGTTCAAGGAATAAGAGGATTAAGAAAAACTACTAAAAATCTTCGTCTTCAGAAAGCATTTCGTCATAATTTAACTTAATAGCCTCATATATAAATAATGCGGACATTAAGTAGGGAATGATAACTCGTTCTCCTAGTTTTGTTGGATGCGGTAATAGACCTCCTCGAATTTTCATCGAAACATAAGTATAGGCTAGCGCACTTAATTCATTTGTATCATTTTGTAGTTCACTGGAAACCACTGCAAACGGAATAAAATCTTCATATAATTTTTTTGCGAGAGTTAAAGCTGTTGGATCTGAGCAACTTGTCGTAAATATACAAACACGATCCACATCACTCACGATGGTTTCAGGTGTCCATTGTGCAAGATTTGTAAACTTTTCGCTTCCGTATAAAGCTTTCATTTCAATTGCTTGTAATTCATCGAAACAAGCAAAGTAAACCTTCCCTTGACCTACACTGGCTTGGGCAAGGAGACGAGCAGTTTCTTCAATTGCTTCTTCTTCGCTTTGTATAATTCGTTGGAATAATCCACTCATTTGAGTAGAAAGTATTTTTGACATTAGTTCCACCTCTTCAAAAAGTATTATAAAAGCTTAAGTGTGAAAATGTAAAATGCATAGCTATGTTGGAAAGACCAAAACAATATTATATTAATGTTTAGTGATTTAAATTAAGGGAATATATACGGTAGAGTAGATAACTATTTTTTTGAGGGGACAAAGACTGTGAGAAATATATTAATAGTAGACGATCAAAGAGGCATCCGCCTTTTATTAGAAGAAGTGTTATTAAAAGAAGGGTACCATGTTGATCAAGCATCGAATGGTATCGAAGCTTTAAAAATCCTAGAAGTACAGGAAATTGACTGTGTTTTATTAGATTTGAAAATTCCTGGAATGAATGGTTTGGAGATTTTAAAAAAAATTCGTGAAATGAATTTAACGATTCCTGTATTTATGATGACAGCTTTAGACGGACAAGAAGTTAAAGAGCAGGCTAAAGATTTAGAAATCGAAAATTGTTTTACAAAACCATTTAATATTTTTGACATCATCCATGAAGTTAATAGAGTGTTAAAAAAATAGTATAGTACGATCTACGTGAAAACATAAAGTCTAACAAAGTTCCCCGATTAATATAGCTGGTATATGTAGAGAAAAATAGTACTAGTTTTCATAGACGATTTATAGATTTGTTTCATACTAAGAATTTTTTTGCGCCTGACGCAAGCTTTCGGCGTAGAAAACAATCCCGTCTCCCTTGAGAGACTAAGAAAATGAATAATTTTTAGAATTCGTTTGATACTATGAAGGTTTTTGCGCCTGACGCAAGCTTTCGGCGCAGAAAAGGGTTGCATCTCGTACTACTTGAGAGATGAGAAAAGTGAAAGATTTCTGAAATTAATTTAGTACTAATACGGTTTTTGCTCCTTCGCAAAGCTCCGTCGCAGAAAACGATGTAGTCTCACTTGAGAGACTACATCGTTTTTGTTATAGTTAATCTGGAATATTTAATGGAATGTTTTAGCATAATAATTAAAAATTGCGTTCGTAGGAGGATTTTCGAGATGCCATTAGTATCTATGAAAGAAATGTTAATAAAAGCGAAAAAAGAAGGATATGCGGTAGGTCAATTTAATATAAATAACTTGGAATTTACACAAGCGATTTTACTTGCTGCTGAGGAAGAGAAATCGCCAGTTATTCTTGGGGTTTCTGAAGGTGCAGGGAAATATATGGGTGGATTTATTTCGGTTGTCCACATGGTAAAAGGCTTAATGGAAAGTTATAAAATTACGGTTCCTGTGGCGATTCATTTAGATCACGGTTCAAGCTTTGACAAATGTAAAGAAGCGGTAGATGCTGGTTTTACTTCGGTTATGATTGATGCTTCTCACCATTCATTTGAAGAAAACGTTAAAATTACATCTGAAGTTGTGGAATATGCCCATGCAAAAGGTGTTTCGGTTGAAGCCGAGTTGGGTACTGTTGGTGGAGAAGAAGATGGCGTTATTGGCGGCATTATGTATGCAGATCCACAAGAATGTAAAGCGTTAGTTGAACAAACTGCGATTGATTGCTTAGCGCCAGCTCTTGGTTCTGTTCACGGACCATACAAAGGCGAACCAAACTTAGGATTTGCTGAAATGGAAGAAATCTCGAAATTAACAGATCTTCCACTTGTATTACATGGCGGAACAGGTATCCCAACAAAAGATATTCAACGTTCAATTTCTTTAGGTACTGCAAAAATTAACGTAAATACTGAAAATCAAATTGCTGCAACAAAAGTCATTCGTGAAATTTTAGATAACGACAAAAAAGTTTACGATCCACGTAAATATTTAGCACCGGCTCGTGATGCGATTAAAACAACAGTTATTGGCAAAATGCGCGAATTTGGCAGCTCACAAAAAGCTTAAAAAGAATTAAAGGCAAGCAGATTGTTTTTATTTACTCAGGAATTTGTTTACTATATTGTAAAACTTAAAGTCCTTCATGTGGGTGATCGTTTCACTAGGAGTGACCACAACTGCTTTTCTTGATTCAATAACGTTTTACAGGAGAAGTGTCGTGTTTTATTCGACCTTCTCTTCATTTTTGATATGCGATTATAAGAAATAGGGGAGGAATTATAATGAAATTTTTTATCGATACAGCAAACTTTGAGGAAATTAAAGAAGCCCATTCTTGGGGGATTTTATCTGGTGTAACAACAAATCCATCGTTAGTGGCAAAAGAGGAAAATGTATCGTTCCATGATCGTCTTCGTGAAATTGCGGAGCTTGTAAATGGTTCTGTTAGTGGGGAAGTAATTTCTTTAGACGCAGAAGGAATGATTAAAGAAGGTTTAGAACTTGCGGCCATTGCGCCAAATATCACAGTAAAATTACCAATGACACCTGAAGGGTTAAAAGCTTGTAAATTCTTCTCTGAAAAAGGCATTAAAACAAACGTAACACTTATTTTCAGTGCGAATCAAGCATTAATGGCGGCTCGTGCTGGCGCTACTTATGTGTCTCCGTTCGTGGGTCGTCTTGATGATATCGGTCAAACAGGTTCTGATCTAATTGCAACAATTGCAGATATTTTTGCCATTCATGATATCCCAACAGAAATTATTGCAGCATCGATCCGTCATCCACAACACATTCAAGAAGTAGCATTAGCGGGTGCAGATATTGCGACTACACCATTTAAAGTTTTAAAACAATTATTCCACCACCCATTAACTGACAAAGGGATTGAAGGATTTTTAGCAGACTGGGAAAAACGTAAATCGCTATAATTTGATCAAGTAACTCTTGCAGTCAACATATAAGAATTATTCAATAATATATAAATAAAGGAAAAAATTTGTAAATCTGAAGCTTTAAATTGTGAAAATGGTAAATAATAAAAGTAATATTATTATTTGGCTACCTTTTTTTAGAAAGTGAACGGATTTGGCTGGATTACGTAAAGGACAATAATAAGTGAAACTTTCCAATCATAAGGGAGAACGTGTAATGGATGTTTATAAAATCATTGGCGGTAATCGCCTTAAAGGAACAGTGAAAGTCAGTGGAGCAAAAAATAGTGCAGTCGCTTTAATTCCCGCTTCAATCCTTGCCAATTCTTCTGTCACAATTGGTGGAATTCCCGAAATATCGGATGCTTGGACGTTAAAAGCACTGATGGAGGAAATTGGTGGAGAAGTGACGTTTAAAGATGGTCAAATGGTGATTGATCCATCAAATATGCAAGCTATTCCATTACCAAATGGAAATGTCAAAAAATTGCGTGCTTCCTATTATTTAATGGGGGCAATGTTAGGTCGTTTTAAAAAGGCGGTAATTGGATTACCAGGAGGGTGCTTTTTAGGGCCTCGTCCAATCGATCAACATATTAAAGGTTTTGAAGCACTCGGAGCGAAAGTGACAAACGAACACGGGGCAATTTATTTACGTGCAGATGAATTAATCGGTGCGAAAATATACTTGGACGTGGCCAGTGTTGGTGCAACCATTAACATCATGTTGGCAGCAGTACGTGCAAAAGGGCGTACCGTTATTGAAAATGCTGCAAAAGAACCGGAAATTATCGATGTGGCCACACTTTTAACAAATATGGGTGCAAACATTAAAGGTGCGGGTACAAGTGTTATTCGGATTGATGGGGTAGATGAATTACACGGGACGAAACATACAATTATCCCAGACCGAATTGAAGCAGCTACCTTCATGATTATGGCTGCGGCGATTGGCGATGGTGTGACGATTGATAATATTATTCCACTTCATCTAGAAGCTATTACAGCAAAATTACGGGAAATGGGTGTGAAAATCGAAGAAAGAGAAGAAAGTATCTTTATTCCAAGAAGTGACGTACTTTCTTCTGTTGATGTGAAAACCCTTGTTTATCCAGGGTTCCCTACAGACGTTCAACAACCACTTTCCGTACTAATGACGCAAGCTGTTGGTGCCTCAAAAGTGACAGATACAATTTATTCGGCACGTTTCAAACATATCGATGAATTACGTCGGATGAATGCCAACGCAAGAGTAGAGGGAAATACAGCTATTATTCAAGGACCAACCAAACTGCATGGTTCAAAAGTGACGGCAACAGATCTTCGTGCAGGAGCAGCGCTTGTATTAGCTGGCTTACTTGCTGAAGGTGAGACTGAAATCCAAGAAATTTATCATATTGAACGTGGGTACAGTTCATTAATTCAAAAACTTTGTGCAATCGGAGCAAATATTCGTCGTGAAACCATTGCTGTTAGTTCAAAAAGAGCTGAGTAACAGTAAAAATAATTTCAAAAAATACCCAAAATGCAAATATAACAAAATATGTTACAATAGAGGGAACAACATAGTTTCGGGATAACCGAACACTAGGAGGCAAATGAAGAATGGAACGTAGCTTAACGATGGAAGTAGTACGCGTAACAGAGGCAGCAGCAATCGCTTCTGCAAAATGGATGGGACGCGGGTTAAAAGAGGAAGCAGATGAAGCAGCAACATCATCAATGCGTGCATTATTTGATACAATTCCAATGCATGGCACAGTTGTGATCGGTGAAGGTGAAATGGATGAGGCGCCAATGCTTTATATTGGTGAAGAACTTGGCCTTCGAAATGGTGGACCACAAGTGGATATCGCTGTAGACCCTCTTGAAGGAACAAACATCGTTGCAAAAGGTACAAATGGAGCAATGACAGTACTTGCAATTGCAGACCGTGGCAACCTATTAAATGCACCAGATATGTATATGGATAAATTAGCAGTTGGTCCAGAGGCAGCTGGTAAAGTTGATATTAATGCATCGGTTACGGATAATTTAAAAGCTGTTGCAAAGGCTAAAAATAAAGAAATTTCTGATGTAGTAGCCATATTACTTGATCGCCCTCGTCATCAACACATTGTAGATGAAATTCGTGCAGCAGGAGCGCGTATTAAATTTATTCAAGATGGTGACGTGAACGCGGCAATTAGTACAGCATTTGATGAAACAGGTATTGACATCATGTTTGGTACTGGTGGTGCACCAGAAGGAGTTATTTCTGCTGTAGCGTTAAAATGTTTAGGTGGAGATTTCCAAGCAAAACTAGTACCAGAAGATGATGCGCAAACTGAACGATGCAAAAAAATGGGAATCGACGTAGATAAAGTGTTATACTTAGAAGACCTTGTTAAAGGCGATGACGCGATTTTTGCTGCAACGGCTGTAACAGATAGTGAATTACTACGTGGGGTGCAATATAAAGGTGCCTACTGTTTAACTCATTCTGTTGTCATGCGTGCAAAAACAGGAACAGTACGTTTCATTGAAGGTCGTCACAGTATCGATAAAAAACCAAGATACGAAAAATAAAAACTTCAAATTAAAAATGCCTGATTAAAAAAAGTAAATTTGGATATCTTAAATGAAAAGTTCCTCATTCACACTACATAATTTTTTATCAGGCATCTTTTCCTTCTCAAAAAACCCTACAGTAAGATTTATTCCAATAAATTAGTACATTTAAAATTTAAAAGACTGGAGAAATGCTATGTCAGCACTTACAATAGCTCAATTAGAAAATATGACGTTAAAAGAGTTATATGCTCTTGCACGTGATTACAAGGTTTCATATTATAGTAAATTAACAAAAAAAGAATTAATTTTTGCTATTTTAAAATCCCGTTCCGAACAAGAAGGTTTCTTCTTTATGGAGGGTGTGTTAGAAATTGTAAATCAAGAAGGCTTTGGGTTCCTTCGACCAATTAACTACTCTCCATCGAAGGAAGACATCTATATTTCAGCATCACAAATTCGCCGTTTCGATCTACGAAATGGGGATAAAGTTTCTGGTAAAGTACGCCCACCGAAAGAAAATGAACGTTATTTTGGATTATTACAAGTTGATGCAGTTAACGGAGAAAATCCAGAAATTGCAAAAGAACGTGTCCATTTCCCAGCTCTAACACCACTTTACCCAGACAGACATATTAAGTTAGAAACAGAATCTAATAAACTCTCGACTCGTATTATGGATTTAGTTGCCCCAGTTGGTTTTGGTCAACGTGGTTTAATTGTCGCTCCTCCAAAAGCAGGGAAAACATCACTGTTAAAAGAGATTGCGAATGCTATCACAACCAATTATCCAGAAGCTGAGTTGATTGTTTTATTAATTGATGAACGTCCAGAAGAGGTAACAGATATCGAACGTTCTGTAAAAGCAGATGTTGTAAGTTCAACCTTTGATGAAGTGCCTGAAAACCATGTAAAAGTGGCGGAGCTTGTATTAGAACGTGCACGTCGTCTAGTAGAACACAAACGAGATGTGATCATTTTAATGGATTCGATCACACGTTTAGCTCGTGCTTACAATTTAGTCATTCCGCCAAGTGGTCGTACGTTATCAGGTGGTATTGACCCAGCAGCGTTCCATCGCCCAAAACGATTCTTCGGTTCTGCTCGTAATATTGAAGATGGTGGAAGTTTAACAATTCTAGCAACTGCTTTAGTAGATACAGGTTCCCGTATGGACGAGGTAATCTATGAAGAGTTTAAAGGAACAGGTAACTTGGAACTTCATTTAGATCGTCACTTAGCAGAACGTCGTATTTTCCCAGCGCTTGATATTCGTCGTTCGGGTACGCGTAAAGAAGAACTATTAATCCCATCCGATCAACTAGAAAAACTATGGGCAATTCGAAAAACGTTCTCGGATGCACCAGACTTTGCAGAACGCTTCCTAAGAAAACTACGTAGCTCAAAATCAAACGAAGAATTCTTTGAAAAGCTAGATAGCGACATGAAAAAGGCGACAAAAGGAAAAGGCTTGCTTTAAATAAATTTGAATTGGTACAAGCGAGGCGTGGGAAATTGTTTTCACTTTTTCTCTTGCATTCATTAGTTTGTCCTGCTATAATTCTTTAGGTATGTAACGTGTACATATGTAACTGGCATATTCGGGTTATGTAAGGTACAGTTCGAAAAAATACTCTGTTCCGGATGGTTCAGGGCGAGAGGAGAAACGAATATGAAACAAGGAATTCACCCAGATTACAAAACTGCAACAGTAACTTGCTCTTGTGGTAACTCTTTTGAAACTGGTTCAGTAAAAGAAAAAATCGTTGTTGAGTTTTGCAACGAGTGTCACCCATTCTATACTGGCCGTCAAAAATTCGCGTCTGCTGACGGACGTGTTGATCGTTTTAACAAAAAATACGGTATTAAATAATAAGACCTATATAAAATGCCTGCCAAGCAACTGCTGGCAGGCATTTTTTAATCTTTACACTAACAACAATAAACGAATGAAAAAATCGCGACATCGAACTGCACAAACATCGACGAAACGAGGTACTACTAGCCATGGCGCAATTATTTTTTAAACATGGTGCAATGAATAGCGGAAAGTCTATTGAAATTATAAAAGTTGCACATAACTATGAAGAACAAGATAAGCCAGTACTACTTTTTACTTCTGGACTTGATACAAGAGATGAAGTGGGCTATGTATCCAGCCGAATTGGACTTCGCCGTCAAGCAATTCCGGTATTTGATGAGACGGACCTGTTTGACTATGTAAAAAACTATCCTCAAAAACTATACTGTATTTTAGTCGACGAAGTACAATTTCTAAAAAAAGAACATGTGCTACAATTAACGAAAATTGTAGACGTTTTAAATATTCCAGTAATGGGCTTTGGTTTGAAAAATGATTTTCAAAATGAACTTTTTGAAGGCAGTCGCTATATGCTGATTTATGCAGACAAAATAGAAGAAATGAAAACAATCTGTTGGTTTTGTCATAAAAAGGCAACAATGAACTTACGGGTAGATGAAAATCAGAAGCCCGTTTATACAGGAGAACAAATCCAAATTGGTGGAAATGACTCTTACTATCCCGTTTGTCGTAAGTGCCATGTAAACCCACCGTTATAAGAAAATGTAGCAAGATAAATCCATTTTCTTTATACTAAGTAAGTACAAATTTAAAAAACACTGTTGGCGGATAAAACGAAAACTTTGGCGGATATCCATCAGACTTAAAGGTTCCAAACTATTCCCGCCCTAAACTATATAATTATATAAGAGGTGAAACTATGTTTGATCGATTACAAGCGGTTGAAGATCGTTATGAAAGATTAAATGAATTATTAAGCGATCCAGATATCGTAAGCGACAGCAAAAAACTTCGCGACTATTCAAAAGAGCAGTCAGATATTCAAGAAATGGTAGAAGTTTATCGTGAATATAAAGATGTAAAACAACAACTAGCAGATACAAGAGAAATGCTAGACAACGAAAAAGATCCTGAAATGCACGACATGGTAAAAGAAGAATTTAACGAATTGAATGCGCGTATCCCGCAATTAGAAGAAAAATTAAAAATCTTACTTATTCCAAAAGACCCGAACGATGACAAAAACGTTATCATGGAAATTCGTGGAGCTGCTGGTGGGGATGAAGCGAACATTTTCGCAGGGGACCTTTTCCGTATGTATTCTCGTTATGCTGAGACACAAGGTTGGAAAATCGACATTATGGAAGCCACTCCAAATGAAATGGGTGGATACAAAGAAGTGATCTTCATGATTAACGGGCAAGGTGCGTATTCAAAATTCAAATACGAAAATGGAGCTCACCGTGTTCAACGTGTACCAAAAACAGAATCCCAAGGTCGTATCCATACATCGACGGCAACAGTTGCATGTCTTCCTGAAGTAGAAGAAGTAGATGTTGAAATTCATGAAAAAGATATTCGTGTTGATACATTCGCATCTTCTGGTGCAGGTGGTCAGTCCGTTAACACGACAATGTCAGCTGTTCGTATGACCCATCTTCCAACAGGTGTTGTCGTATCGATGCAAGATGAGCGTTCACAAATTAAAAACCGTGAAAAAGCAATGAAAATCTTACGTGCACGTGTAGCGGATATGTACATGCAAGAAGCACAAAAAGAAATCGATGCAACGCGTAAATCTGCGGTTGGTACTGGAGACCGTTCAGAACGTATTCGCACATACAATTATCCACAAAATCGTGTCACAGACCATCGTATCGGCTTAACGTTACAAAAACTCGATATCATCATGGAAGGCAAGCTAGATGAAGTAATCGATGCATTAATGCTAGAAGACCAATCTTCAAAACTTGCCAACTTAAATGATGAAGCATAACACAATCTTCGAGGCCCTGAATTGGGCTTCTTCTTTTTTAGTTGACAATGGTCGTGATGAAAATGCTGCAAGACTATTATTGCAGCATATTTTACAAACAAACTATTCTGGATTAATGATGCGAATGCACGATGACATAACGAAAGAGCAATTCGAACAATTTCAATCTTACGTAGAACAACATGCAAAAGGTCGCCCTGTACAATACATTACGGGTGTTGAAGAATTTTATGGACGCACATTTCAAGTAGACGAATCTGTATTAATTCCAAGACCAGAAACGGAAGAACTGATTGTGGCGGCGCTAGAACGTATGCACAAATTATTTGAGAAAAAAGCTTCAATTAAACTAGCGGATATCGGTACGGGTAGTGGGGCCATTGCTATAACGATGAAAAGTGAACTGCCCAAACTACATGTTACAGCTACCGACATTTCAGAAGCAGCTTTAAAGACCGCGCAAAAAAATGCCGAGATCCTTGGAGCGACAATTGATTTCCGACTCGGAGACTTAACAGAGCCTCTTAAAGATGAAAAATGGGACGTTATTTTATCGAACCCACCGTATATTGCGTATGATGAAGCAAAAGAAATGTCAGAAGTTGTAGTAGAGCATGAACCACACTCTGCTCTTTTTGCTGAAGAAGATGGGTTAATTTTATATCGAAAGCTTGCACAACAACTACCTAATCTAGTAAATAAGCCAGCTTTAATCGGCGTTGAAATCGGTTATACACAGGGAGAAACTGTGGCAAATTTCTTTCAATCTAGTTTTCCACAGGCGAAAATAGAAATCGTAAAAGATATAAATCAAAAAAATAGATTTGTTTTTTGTGAAATTCATGTATAAAAAATTCCTTTCCTGCCAATTATGATGTCAGGGAGGGATTTACTTATGTTAAACGATTACGAGATTACAAGAGTTGAAAATGAAAAGGTACAATACATTTTAAGTCTATTAAAATTAGTTGCGTGTTCAGTAGCAATCCTTTGTTCTATTTTATTATTACCAGACGTTGCAAATAAAGTATATGAAACTAGAGAAACAATGGTAGATGATTCATTAAAAATTCGAGTAGTTGCGAATAGCAACCTCGAAGCAGATCAGCAATTTAAAAATGAGGTTGTGGAGAACTTGCAACCGATTTTTGTACAAATTCAGAAAAATGAAATAAGTGGTGTGGATAACGATGAGACTTATGCACAATTAGCAACTTTTGTGGAAAAATATTATGCAGATGCTAATGTAAAAATCAATATTGGGGAAAACTTAATTCCACCGAAGCTTGATGAGACGTTCTTTTATCCACAATCTTTATACAATTCAGTCGTCTTAACGATTGGTGATGGACGTGGAGACAACTGGTGGTGCTCGATCTTCTCAAATGTTTGCGAACGTTCAGCGGAAAAAGAAGAAGCACAAGAAGTAGAAGAAGAGAAAAAAGTAAAGTTTATTATATGGGAATGGATTAAAAAATTATTCGACTAAAGTTTACTCACAGATTCATAAAAACTTATGCACAATAAAGTGAAACTTATCCACATATTGTGAATAAGTGTGGATACATCCCTGAAATAAAAGGAGGGACATAGATGAATACAAAACGATTGCTTGTGGATAACGATGGGGATAATGAACAGATTTATTCACAAGCTGTGGATTTATTAAATGATGGGGAAGTTGTGGCATTTCCGACCGAGACTGTTTACGGCTTAGGTGCAGTCGCAACCGATGAGAAGGCGGTTAAAAAAATCTTCCAAGCAAAAGGCCGTCCTTCTGATAACCCATTGATCGTACATATTGGAACAATTGAAGAAGTATCGAATTATATTGAACATATTTCAGAAAACGCACTAGAATTAATGAATGTATTTTGGCCCGGTCCTTTAACGATTGTTATGAAAGCGAAAAGTGGCATTCTTGCACCGAATGTTACGGCAGGACTTTCAACAGTAGGAATCCGTATGCCAGACCATGAAGTGGCATTGCGATTATTAAGAAAATTAAAAAAACCAGTGGCCGCTCCAAGTGCAAATCGAAGTGGCAAACCAAGTCCAACAAAGGCGCAACATGTAGAAGAGGACTTACAAGGTAAAATTCCATTAATCCTTGATGGGGGGACAACGGGAATCGGTCTAGAATCAACTGTGTTAGATATGACAGTAACACCACCCGTTATATTACGTCCTGGTGGAGTAACGAAGGAAATGCTGCAAGAAGTCATTGGGGAAGTCATTCAACCGAACAAGGAACAACAAAAACTCGATTCAACCCCAAAAGCGCCAGGGATGAAATATACGCACTATGCACCAAATGCACCCGTATTGTTAATTGAAAAAGATCAACATACCGTAAGCACTGCCATCGCTTATTTACAAAAGGATGGGCATAAGGTTGCCTTACTTGCGCCAATTAACTTTAGCAAGCTCGGTTCCGATTATTTCTTTGCCTTTGGACAAGAGGAAGACAAGGAACAAATGGGAGCGAAACTGTATGAGGATTTACGTGCCTGTGATAAAACTGATGCTACGATTATTCTTGCCACAACGACGTCAACTGAAGGAGTCGGGGCGGCCATTATGAATCGTCTCGAAAAAGCGGCAGGGGGCAAATGGTTTCGCTTAAGTGAAATTTAATAACAATATAATATCAACTACACAATGTATTAATAATTGAATGTATAAAATAAGATTTGGCACCTTTAAATAGGGTCGTCAAATCTTTTTATGTGCACAAAAAATCTATAGTAACGAAATCAAACTCTGTCGATGAAAAGCCATGATATTGGGTAGCTTGTTCGCATAAGATAGTAGAAATCTTATATAGGAAAGAGGACTAGCTTGCAGGAAATATTAACAGGACTGATTGTTGCATTAGATGTGGTTGCGCTCTATTTGCTTCTACCAGATGTGAAAAGACGTTTTTTACTTTCATTGTGGACAGCCTTATTACATATGATATTTCCGATTATTGGATACTCAGTAGGGAGTTGGATGGTCTCTATTTTATCTCAATGGTCGAGTTTAATTTCCAGTATCTTATTATTCTTTATTGGGCTCCAATTGATACTATCGACAAAAAATCGCCAAATAATAGCAATTCCTATAGTTATTTTAGCAATTACTGCAAGTTTAGATACCTTTTCAGTTAGCGTTTCTTTTGGTATGCTAAACTTACAAAAATATTTGTTTATCATAAGCGCAGGCATATGGACTTTTATACTTTCATATATCTCCCTGCACTTAGCAAAAAACCGGTTCCCCATTAAAGGTGATACGTTGAAGTGGATTGCTGGTATTTCATTAATAACAATTAGTATGATTACTTTAGTTGATAGTTTAAACAATTCATAAGAAGTGAGTGACAACATGAATATTTATTTTATTTGTACAGGTAATACATGTAGAAGTCCAATGGCAGAGGCCATTTTAAAATCGCGAAATATTCAAGGGGTGCAAGTGAAATCTGCGGGAATCTATGCGCTAGAAGGGGGCGAAATATCCGAAAATGCGAAAGAAGTTCTCGCACAAGACCGAATTCGATTTGACCATATTACGGCTCAAGTAAAGCACGAGGATATCGAGTGGGCAGATTTAATTCTTACGATGACATTAGCGCATAAAAATATGATTCTTCACACATTTCCAAATGCATACCAAAAAACATTCACCCTAAAAGAATACGTAACACCATATAGTTCAAAAGATGTTTCCGATCCATTCGGAGGAGACATTCATATGTACCGACATACTTTCCAAGAATTAACGAAATTGATCGACGAATTGCAATTAAAAATTACTGGGGGTCGTACTAGCGAATGAAGAATAATAAAACCTTTAACTTACGCAGAAAGTTAGTTTTATTCGTTGGCGTATTAGCACTTGTTACTTATTCTACTAGTTTTGTATTTATCCATTACTTACACCCAATATTTTTTGAAAAATTCATCCCAAATTCAATAGTGTTTGAAATCATTACGTATGCTTTAGGAATCGCTTGGTCGTGTATTTTAGCTGCTATCTTTAGTGTTATTTTAGTAAAACCTTTACAACGTCTTGAAGAAACAGCGACTCGTGTAGCAGAGGGGAAAATCGGACAAGATGTGGAAATCCCTAAAACGAAAGATGAAATTCAATCCGTTGCAGAAGCGTTCCAATTAATGCTAACAAACTTAAGACAAATGGTAGATAGCATTGATGGCAACTTCCAAAAAACAAATGAAACAATTATTGAGTTATCTGAACAAACGTCATCTGCTTCTCGCAAGGCAGAGGGGATTGCTAGAACTGTTAGCCAAATTTCGCAAGGGGCAGAGGCATCAGCAGTTGCCGTTCAAGATACAGTAGAGGCAATAGAAGATGTGAGATTGCTAGCTTCCGAGGTAAATTCCCGTGCAGTGAATTCTGCTTCTCAATCAAAACAAATCATTGCTAACTTACAAACAACAACGGATTCAATTCAAGGACTTGTAAGTAGCATTCAACAAATTGCAAAAGGGAACGAAAAAGCATTAGACAACATCCATCAGTTAGAAAAAAATGCGGAACAAATTGAACGCATTATTAGCTTAGTAGGGGATATTGCAGCTCAAACAAACTTACTCGCTTTAAATGCTTCGATCGAGGCTGCTCGTGCAGGAGAACATGGAAAAGGTTTTGCGGTAGTGGCTGAAGAAGTGCGTGGTTTAGCAGACGAAAGTGCCAAAGCGGTTCAAGGAATTACAGCACTCATTCAAACGATGCAAGAAAACGTAAACATCGTCGTGAAACAAATGAACGAACAAGTATCCTTTGCGGTAAAAGAATCATCCAAAGTTTCTGAAACAACAGCTACAGTAGAAGGAATGGCTTCGAATGTACGACAAATGGCCGATGCGGTTGTGGACATTTCTCAATTAATTGAACGACAAATGATTAATATTGAAACAACGGCACATCAATCACAAGAGGTAGCAGCTATTGCACAACAAACATCAGCAGGGGCGCAAGAAGTCCGTGGCTCAACCGAAGAGCAAGCCTATGCCATCGAACAAGTCGAAAACCTCTCAAAAGATTTAAAACGTCAATCCGAGGAACTTTACCGAATGATCCAGCAGTTTGATCGTACAAAATAAAATACCATTTTTTGTAGTGCTATAATATGTTATATAGCACTATTTTTTATTTTGGAAAGGAAGGTTTTATGAGGGGGAAGTGTACTCGCTCGTAAACCCGCAAAACTTAAAATAGAGCTAAGTTTAAGGGGTTAGTCAATTCCCAGTTAATTACGAATATAAAAAGGGTCATCTATCATTATTTACATAGAAATGCATTTAAAAGTGAACATTTTCTTATTTGTAAGCGAAATCATTCGTATTTTATAAAAAAGTTTCGAATTGTCTATGTAAAATACATGTTATTCTTTTGTAATAAGTGGTACACTGTTCATGAACAAACATGTAGGAGGTAACAAGAGTGAAAATCGCAATTTCTTCAGACCATGGTGGTAATAATTTACGTAAAGAAGTGATGTCACTTTTAGATGAGCTAAACATTAGCTATGAAGATTTTGGTCCGCAAAATTCAGATTCTGTCGACTACCCAGATTATGCAAAGCCTGTAGCAGACGGTGTAGCAAGCGGGAAGTTTGATCGTGGGATTGTTATTTGTGGTACTGGCATCGGCATGTCAATTGCAGCAAACAAAGTAAAAGGCATTCGTTGTGCACTCGTACATGATGTTTTTAGTGCTAAAGCAACACGTTGTCATAACGATTCAAACATTTTAGCAATGGGTGAACGTGTAATTGGGCCAGGCTTAGCATGTGAAATCGTAAAAGCGTGGTTAGGTACTGAATTTGAAGGTGGTCGCCATACTCGACGCATCGAAAAAATTACTGAACTTGAAGGGTAAGTGTCGAAAATGACTTCATTTCAACATTTGCAACAACCATTGTCTCAGCTATTACATGAACTCGAAGAACAAGTTGACTTTCAACCAAACCAACTTTTTGTGGTTGGCTGCTCAACCTCAGAAGTAGCAGGTGCGAAAATCGGTACAGCAGGCGCTTTGGAAATAGCAGAAGTTCTTTACGAGGAATTCAATCGATTTGCGAAAAAACATAATTTATATTTAGTGTTCCAAGGTTGTGAGCATATAAACCGCGCACTAACGTTGGAATATGAAGCAGCAGTAAAATATTCTCTTGAACCAGTTACAGTCATTCCAGCAAAACACGCAGGTGGGTCGATGTCGGCTTATGCTTACACGCAATTGGACAATCCGGTTGTGGTGGAACATGTACGTGCCCATGCAGGAATTGATATTGGACAAACAATGATTGGGATGCATTTGAAGGAAGTAGCAGTACCTATTCGAACGTCTATTCGACAGATTGGCGATGCGGTAGTCACTGTTGCAAAAACGCGACCAAAACTCATTGGTGGAGAACGTGCTATCTATATTAAGGAATAGCGCGGTTTTATAAGGAGTTTTCAGATAAGTTTGATAAAAATCCGAGTAAAAGGGTTTTTTCATATAAAAAATATTAAAAGAACTTTAGGGGGATTTTAAGCAATGGCTTACGAAAAACTAGCAGTGCAAGATAAAGCAGTTCTAGAAGGAATTTTAGCAGAGAAAAAACGTCAACAAGCAAACATCGAATTAATCGCTTCCGAAAACATCGTGTCAGAAGCAGTAATGGAAGCTCAAGGTTCTGTATTAACGAACAAATATGCAGAAGGTTACCCTGGCAAACGTTATTATGGTGGTTGTGAACACGTTGACGTTGTGGAAGATATCGCTCGTGATCGTGTAAAAGAAATCTTCGGAGCTAAATTTGCAAACGTACAAGCTCACTCTGGTGCACAAGCAAATATGGCTGTATACTACACAATTTTACAACCAGGTGACACAGTTCTTGGGATGAACCTATCTCATGGTGGTCACTTAACACACGGATCTCCAGTAAACTTCTCTGGTGTACAATATAATTTCGTTGAATATGGCGTAACAAAAGATACTAACGTCATCGATTATGAAGATGTTCGTGCAAAAGCATTAGAACATAAACCAAAATTAATCGTTGCGGGTGCATCTGCATATCCACGTGAAATCGACTTCAAAAAATTCCGTGAAATCGCGGATGAAGTGGGAGCTTACTTCATGGTAGATATGGCGCACATTGCTGGTCTTGTAGCTGCTGGTGAACATCCATCTCCAGTTCCTTATGCACATTTTACAACGTCAACAACTCATAAAACATTACGTGGTCCTCGTGGTGGTTTAATCTTAACAAACGATGAAGAGTTCGCAAAAAAAATCGACAAAGCAGTATTCCCAGGAATCCAAGGTGGTCCATTAATGCACGTAATCGCTGCGAAAGCTGTAGCATTTGGTGAAGCACTTCAACCGGAGTTCAAAGAATACGCAAAACAAATTAAAGCAAACGCAAATGCTTTAGCTGAAACATTACTTGCTGAAGGTTTACAATTAGTTTCGGGTGGTACAGATAACCATTTATTACTAGTAAACGTAAAATCAGTTGGTTTAACAGGGAAAGTGGCTGAACACTTACTAGATGAAGTTTTACTAACAACAAATAAAAATACAATTCCTTACGATGAAGAAAAACCATTCGTTACTTCAGGGATTCGTTTAGGTACTGCAGCGGTAACTTCTCGTGGCTTTAAAGAAGAAGACTTAAAAGAAGTTGGTTTAATTATCGCGAAAGTATTAAAAAATCCAGAAGATGAAGCAGTAAAAGCAGAAGCTCGCGATCGCGTGAAAGCTTTAACTGACAAATACCCAATCTATGAAGATTTAGTAACAAACATCTAATTTTAATTTGAATCCTCGCTCTTTTTTAGAGTGGGGATTTTTTTATGGGTGATAAGTTCACAAATAGGGGAATAACTTCACAAATGAGGGGCAAATTCTTGTAGTGTAATATAATTCGTCACAAACCCTTTTCGACATAATGTTTTATGTTTTAACAATTTTTGATATACTAGGCTAGATAATGAGAACTACCTTTAGAGAAGGGGACATTCTAAATGGTAGACGAAAATAGTTAGGAGCGAACATTTTGAGCAAAGTATATGTATTTGACCACCCATTAATCCAACATAAGCTAACGTATATTCGCGATAAAAACACAGGAACAAAAGAATTCCGTGAACTTGTTGACGAAGTAGGAACGTTAATGGCTTTTGAAATTACACGTGATCTGCCATTGCAAGAAATTGAAATTGAAACACCAGTTCAAACGGCAAAAGCGAAAGTACTTTCAGGGAAAAAAATCGCATTAGTGCCAATCTTACGTGCCGGTATTGGCATGGTAGATGGTGTGCTTAAACTAATCCCAGCTGCAAAAGTAGGACACATTGGTTTATATCGCGACCCAGAAACGTTAAAACCAGTGGAATACTACGTAAAACTTCCAGCTGATGTGGAAGAGCGTGATTTCATCGTAGTTGACCCAATGCTTGCAACAGGTGGATCAGCGGTAGAAGCGATTCATTCATTGAAAAAGCGCGGAGCAAAAAGCATTAAGTTTATGTGTTTAATTGCCGCTCCTGAAGGCGTTCAAGCAATTCAAGAAGAACACCCTGATGTAGATATTTATATTGCTGCATTAGATGAAAAATTAAATGACCATGGTTATATCGTACCGGGCCTTGGGGATGCGGGCGACCGTTTATTCGGCACGAAGTAAAATATCTTTGTGAGGAGTTGTCCAACTTCCTCAGCGAACTGTTGGATTCCCCGAGTAAAGTGTCCGATTTCCCAAAGAACCACTTAATCTATACTGAAAAAACGCGCTCTTCACTATTATGAAGGGCGCTTCAAAATATCTAAGGATGGTGCAACACATTATGACTAGAAAATGGAAAGTAATGACGATCTTTGGAACAAGACCGGAAGCAATTAAAATGGCCCCACTTGTTCTAGAATTGCAAAAACATCCCGATAAAATTGAATCGGTCGTAACGGTAACTGCGCAACATAGACAAATGTTAGACCAAGTGCTAGAAACTTTTCAAATAAAGCCTGATTATGATTTAAATATAATGAAGGAACGTCAAACATTAATTGACGTGACAACAAATGCTCTTCACGGTTTAGATGAAGTAATGAAAGATGCACAACCTGACATCGTGTTAGTTCATGGTGATACGTCTACCACTTTTGTAGGAAGCCTTGCAGCATTTTATAATCAAATTGCAATTGGGCACGTTGAAGCAGGTCTTCGTACCGGGAATAAATACTCTCCTTACCCTGAAGAGATGAACCGTCAATTAACAGGTGTTATGGCGGATCTACATTTTGCACCAACTGAAATGTCCAGAGACAATTTATTAAAAGAAAACAAAAAGAATGAAACAATCTATATTACAGGAAATACAGCGATAGACGCATTAAAAACGACTGTTCGTGAAAACTATTCGCATCCTGTACTAGAAAAAATAGGAGACAGTCGAATTATCCTGCTAACTGCTCACCGTAGAGAAAATCTCGGACAACCGATGCGCAATATGTTCCGTGCCATTAAACGACTATTACAAGATCACGAGGATGTTCAAGTCATTTATCCAGTTCATTTAAATCCAGCTGTACGTGAAGTAGCAGATGAAATTTTAGGTGACGATCCTCGAATTCATTTAATCGAGCCGTTAGAAGTTTTTGATTTCCATAACTTCGCTGCCCGCTCATATATGATCTTAACGGATTCAGGTGGCATTCAAGAAGAAGCACCATCACTAGGTAAACCGGTTCTTGTATTACGTGATACTACTGAACGACCTGAAGGAATTGCAGCCGGAACGTTAAAACTAGCAGGTACAGATGAAGAAACAATCTATTTACTAGCAAAAGAATTGTTAGAAGATGCAAAAGCTTATGAAGAAATGGCGCATGCATCAAACCCTTACGGAGATGGACATGCTTCAGAAAGAATTGTGCAAGCATTGATTAGTTTTTTAGAAAAACGTGAATAATATGGTGCAGTAATAAGAAATATTTTACTAAAAAAACTATTTTTATTGGTTAACTAACAAAAATAGGTGGAGTAATTTATTTCTTGAATTGGTAGGGGTCACATAATTTCTTCAAATTATACTCACAAATTTGTCGACAATTTGACAAGATTTCACTTGTCTTTAAGTTTTTCACCTTAACCGATTGACATCAAATTTAGGCTATTGTATGCTTACAAAGGGTAAGAATGATAAGGGTTTTATGTCCAAATTAGGGCTTGAAACACTTGTTATATCAAGTTTCTACTAGATTGACAGGTAAAACATTTCTTTGTCAATTTGCAACGTTTTCAGGCGCCTGAATACTTAATGATTGCAATGGGGAAAATGCGGAATGACAGAAAATTCTCACATTAAAGAGAATTTAAAGCTACTTTTGCAGATTTTTCGACATCAATAGTAATCGCTTAGATTACACTTTGTTACACTTGGTACCTCTAAGTAGAGAACGGTTAAACATTTTACTCGAAAAAGATTTGGGAGATAATTTGCCAATGCTAGATTTGCATCACATTTTCGCTATGCAGAAGAAAGCGTTATTTTTTTTGCTTGCTCTTTGTGCATTAGGATGGGGATTTACGTCGTATCCTACAGTCTTTGCTGGAATTGCTATCGGTGCTTGCTTTGGTACATATAACTTTTGGATTCTTGTTCGACGAATGGACAAGTTTGATCGTTCCATTAGTGAGGGAAGAAAAGTAGCGTCACTCGGCTCAGCTTTGCGTTTTGGATCAGGTATTGCAGCAGTCGCTATCGCAATTACGTTGCCAGAATATTTCCACTTAATTAGCGCAGTGATAGGGCTAATGGTTCCATACGTTTTCCTATTTATAGGAGTATTCGTATCTTCAGTAAGAAACAAGGGTAACTAAGAAAGTGAGGTGAGTGCAAGAATGGATCATGGTTCTCCAGAGCTTACGATAGGCTTTTTAACTTTCAACTTATCAACAGTTCTAATGCTAGTTATTACAGCAGTTATAGTGTTTTTAATTGCATTTATTGCTACACGTAACTTAAAGCTAAAACCAACTGGTATGCAAAACTTTATGGAATGGGTTATGGACTTTGTTAAAGGAATTATTCAAAGTAACATGGACTGGAAAACAGGTGGCCGATTCCACGTTTTAGGTATTACATTAATTATGTTTATCGCAATTGCCAACCTATTAGGTTTACCATTCTCAGGGATTGTAATTAATCACGAGTTATGGTGGAAATCACCTACAGCTGACCCAACTGTTACATTAACGTTAGCAGCAATGGTTATGGTATTAGCAACATACTACGGTATTAAAATGCGTGGTGCAAAAAATTACTTCGGTACATTTTTCCAACCAATGTCATTCATGTTCCCATTGAAAATTGTAGAGGAGTTTGCCAACACATTAACGTTAGGTCTACGTCTTTACGGTAACATTTATGCGGGTGAGATTTTACTTGGTTTAATCGCAGGTATTGCTGGATCAGGAGTGTTAGGATTCTTAGGCGGAATTATTCCTGGTATGGCATGGATAGGATTCTCTATCTTCATTGGCTTTATCCAAGCCTTCATTTTTACAATGTTAACAATGGTTTACTTATCACACAAAGTGAGTGCAGACCATTAATATAAAGCTTTTAGTGTTTAACATTAGATGCTTAACAAAAAATAAAACATACAATTCCAAGGAGGAAATTTTAAAATGGGTTTATTAGCAGCAGCAATCGCAATCGGTTTAGGTGCACTTGGTGCAGGTATTGGTAACGGTCTTATCGTTTCACGTACAGTAGAAGGTATCGCTCGTCAACCAGAGGCTCGTGGTGTTCTTCAAACTACAATGTTCATCGGGGTAGCATTAGTTGAGGCCCTTCCGATCATCGCGGTAGTAGTAGCATTCATCGTAATGAACCGATAATTATCGGCTAAAATGTGGCGAAGATGATTTCACAAGAAGAAACTTCGCCATTCCTTTTGTATGAACTAATCATTTGATTCTTAATTTGATAGCAAATGTATAAAACATAGATTTTACAATGCAAAAGCGTGTTTACATTACGTGAACATGACAAGTTAGTATACATTATTATTGAAAGCTCTTGAAGGGAGTGAAACAATCGTGAATTTAGATAACCTAGTACTAGGTGCTGGAGCTACTAGTTTTAACGGTGGGGACGTTCTTGCCACACTATTAATTTTCCTTATTCTAATGGCTCTTCTTAAGAAATTCGCGTGGGGTCCATTAATGGGCGTGATGCAACAACGTGAAGAGTTAGTTTCTAGTGAAATTGAAGCAGCTGAAAACGCACGTAAAGAATCTGCGAAATTACTAGAAGAACAAAGAAGTCTTTTAAAAGAAGCACGCACAGAAGCACAAACTATTGTAGAAAGTGCTAAAAAACAAGGCGAAATTCAACGTGATGAAATCGTCAACGCTGCACGCACAGAAGCAAATCGCTTAAAAGAATCTGCTGTTCGTGAAATCGAAACAGAGAAAGAAAAAGCAATTGCTGCAGTTCGCCAAGAAGTCGTTTCACTATCGGTTCTTGCTGCATCTAAAGTTCTTGGAAAGGAAATTTCTGAAGAGGACAATAGCGCATTAATTAAAGAAACGATTGCGAAGGCAGGCGAGGCGAAATGAGTCAAGTAGCTAAACGTTATGCGGATGCATTATTTCTTTTAGCGGGAGAAAAACAAATCGTTGCGGATGTTAACGCTGATTTAGAAGAATTAGTTAAAGTTATTGAAACAACTCCAGAGTTACTTTCATTACTTGATTCTCCTAAGTTCTCTATTGAACGTAAAAAACAAATCGTAGCTGAAATCTTTGCAAATGCGAACGAATTCGTTATTAACACACTAGTACTTCTTATCGAGAAAAAACGTGTAAACGAAACAAAAGCATTAGCACAAGAATTTAAAGTATTAGCAGCAGAAGCACAAGGATCTGCTGATGCAAAAGTTTACTCTACTCGTGAATTAACAGATGCAGAAAAAGATGAAATTTCTACTGCATTCGGTAAATTAGTAGGAAAAGGTAAACTAAACATTACAAACGTAATCGAACCATCATTACTTGGTGGAGTTCGAGTTCAAATCGGTAACTACATTTTTGATAACACTGTAGCAAATAAGCTAGAGGGTTTAAAACGTACGTTAGTTGGTTAATTCAAAAGAAATGTGAGAGGTGAAATTCATGGGCATCAAGGCTGAAGAAATCAGCGTGCTGATAAAAAAGCAGATTGAAAATTATCAATCTGAATTAGAAGTAAGCGAAGTTGGTACGGTAATCACAGTTGGTGACGGTATCGCTCGTGCTCATGGCCTCGACAACGTCATGGCTGGAGAGCTACTTGAGTTCTCTAATGGTGTTATGGGTATGGCTCAAAACTTAGAAGAAGGTAACGTTGGTATCATTATTCTAGGTAACTACCTTGGCATTAAAGAAGGCGATGAAGTTCGTCGTACAGGTCGTATCATGGAAGTTCCAGTTGGTGAAGAACTAATTGGTCGCGTTGTTAACCCACTTGGTCAACCAGTGGATGGACAAGGCCCTATTAATACAACAAAAACACGTCCAATCGAAAGCCCAGCTTACGGTGTAATGGCACGTAAATCAGTACATGAACCATTACAAACAGGTATTAAAGCGATTGACGCATTAGTTCCAATCGGTCGTGGTCAACGTGAATTAATTATCGGTGACCGTCAAGTAGGTAAAACTTCGGTTGCAATCGATACAATCCTGAACCAAGCAGACCAAGATATGATTTGTATCTACGTTGCAATTGGTCAAAAAGAATCAACAGTTCGTGGTGTAGTTGAAACATTACGTAAACACGGTGCTCTTGATTACTCAATCGTAGTAACTGCATCTGCTTCTATGCCAGCTCCATTATTATACCTAGCTCCTTACGCTGGTGTATCTATGGCAGAAGAGTTCATGTTACAAGGTAAACACGTATTAATCGTATATGATGATTTATCTAAACAAGCAGCTGCTTACCGTGAGCTTTCATTATTATTACGTCGTCCTCCAGGTCGTGAAGCTTACCCAGGTGACGTATTCTACTTACACAGTCGTTTATTAGAACGTGCTGCTAAATTAAACGAAACATACAAAAATGGTTCGATTACAGCTCTTCCATTCGTTGAGACACAAGCTGGGGATATCTCTGCATACATCCCAACAAACGTTATCTCAATCACTGATGGACAAATCTTCTTACAATCTGACTTATTCCACTCAGGTGTACGTCCAGCGATTAACGCCGGTCTTTCTGTATCACGTGTAGGTGGATCTGCTCAAATTAAAGCAATGAAAAAAGTTGCGGGTACACTACGTCTTGACTTAGCTGCTTTCCGTGAACTTGAATCATTCGCACAATTTGGTTCAGATTTAGATAAAGCAACTCTTGCAAAACTTGAGCGTGGTAAACGTACGGTTGAAGTTCTTAAACAAGATCTTAACAAACCAATCAAAGTTGAAAAGCAAGTTACAATTCTATATGCTCTAACTCGTGGTTTCTTAGATGATATCCCAGTACAAGATATCGTTCGCTTCGAAGCTGAATTATATAGCTGGTTAGATGTAAACCACACGAATGTTTTAGATCATATCCGCACTACAAAAGAACTTCCATCTGATGCAGAAATGGCAGCTGCTCTTAACGAATTCAAAAAGACTTTTGCTAAATCAGAATAAGTTCTATTGAAAAATGTGTTTTGTGATTAAAAACTAAAGGTGGTGAAATACCAGTGGCAAACTTACGTGAAATAAAAAGTCGTATTACTTCTACGAAGAAAACGAGTGCAATGACGAAAGCCATGCAAATGGTTTCTGCTTCTAAAAGTAAGCGTGCTGAATCAAATGCAAAATCTTATGTTCCTTATATGGAAAAAGTACAAGATGTAGTTGCTGCAATTGCATCAGGTACTACAGACGCATCACATCCAATGTTAACGTCTCGTCCAGTTAAGAAAACAGCTTATCTTGTAATTGGTTCTGACCGTGGTCTTGCAGGTGCATATAACTCAAGTATCTTACGTCAATTAACACGTACATTAAGCGAACGTCACAAATCAAGAGATGAATTTGTGATTGTAGCGATTGGTCGTGTTGCTCGTGATTATTTCGTAAAACGTGGTTACAACGTAATAGATAGTATGGTTGGTTTACCAGATCAACCTACATTCTCTGACGTAAAACAAATCGCTCGTAAAGCTGTTGGTATGTTCGCTGATGGTACATATGATGAACTTTATATGTACTATAACCACTTTGTCAGTGTTATTTCACAAGAAGTTACTGAGAAAAAGGTATTACCAATTACTGATTTAGCTCCGGCAAGTGAAGGCGTATCGGCTTCTTATGAATTCGAACCTTCTGCGGAAGCAATTCTAGAAGTATTACTTCCACAATACGCTGAAAGCTTAATTTATGGTGCTTTATTAGATGGTAAAGCAAGTGAACATGCTGCTCGTATGACAGCGATGAAAGCTGCAACGGATAATGCGCAAGAACTTATTGGATCATTATCTCTTGTTTATAACCGTGCACGTCAAGCGGCGATTACACAAGAAATTACAGAAATCGTTGGTGGAGCTGCAGCCTTAGAATAGGCGAGCTTCCCAACTTCGTATAAAAGTACGATAGGAGGGTACACAGGAATGAACATAGGACACGTTATTCAAGTAATGGGTCCGGTTGTTGACGTAAAATTCAGCAACGGTCAATTACCAGCAATCTATAACGCTTTAACTGTTAAGATTGAACGTCCAAATCAAGAAGCTGTTTCTTTAACTTTAGAAGTAGCTCTTCACTTAGGTGACGATTCTGTTCGCACAATTGCCATGTCATCTACTGACGGCTTACAACGTGGAGCAGAAGTTACAGATTTAGGAAAAGCAATCTCTGTACCAGTTGGTGATGTAACTTTAGGACGTGTATTCAACGTACTAGGTGAAGTTATTGACTTAGGAGAAGAAATCGCAAGTGATGCTCGTCGTGATTCAATCCACCGCGAAGCTCCAAAATTTGAAGAATTAACTACAGAAGTTCAAATCCTTGAAACAGGGATCAAAGTAGTAGACTTATTAGCACCTTACATCAAAGGTGGTAAAGTAGGTTTATTCGGTGGTGCCGGTGTAGGTAAAACTGTATTAATCCAAGAATTAATTAACAACATCGCTCAAGGTCACGGTGGTATCTCTGTATTCGCTGGTGTAGGTGAACGTACTCGTGAAGGGAACGACTTATTCCACGAGATGAGCGACTCAGGCGTTATTAGTAAAACATCAATGGTATTCGGTCAAATGAACGAGCCACCTGGAGCACGTATGCGCGTAGCTTTAACTGGTCTTACAATGGCTGAATTCTTCCGTGATGAACAAGGTCAAGACGTACTTTTATTCATCGACAACATCTTCCGTTTCACTCAAGCAGGTTCTGAGGTTTCTGCCTTATTAGGTCGTATGCCTTCTGCGGTAGGTTACCAACCAACACTTGCTACTGAAATGGGTAACTTACAAGAACGTATTACTTCAACAAACAAAGGTTCGGTTACATCGATCCAAGCGATCTACGTACCAGCCGATGACTATACTGACCCAGCTCCAGCAACAACTTTCGCTCACTTAGACGCAACAACAAACTTAGAGCGTAAATTATCTGAAATGGGTATTTATCCAGCGGTGGATCCACTAGCTTCTACTTCACGTGCTTTATCACCTGAAATTGTTGGTGAAGAACACTATAATGTTGCTCGTCAAGTTCAAATGACTTTACAACGTTATAATGAATTACAAGATATCATCGCTATCCTTGGTATGGATGAATTATCTGATGAAGACAAGCAAACAGTAGAACGTGCTCGTCGTATTCAATTCTTCTTATCACAAAACTTCCACGTAGCAGAACAATTTACTGGTCAAAAAGGTTCTTTTGTACAAGTAAAAGATACTGTTCGTTCATTCAAGGAAATCCTTGAAGGTAAATACGATCACTTACCAGAAGATGCATTCCGTTTAGTTGGTAGCATTGAAGAAGTAGTAGAAAAAGCGAAAAGCATGGGCGTAGAGGTATAATCTAGGTACGAGGAGGAAAAAATATGAAGACAGTTCAAGTCAATATTGTCACTCCCGACGGCCCAGTATACGATTCAGAAGTCGCAATGGTTATCGCAAAAACAGTTTCTGGTGAAATTGGGGTACTACCAGGACATATTCCTATGGTAGCTCCTCTTGCAATTGGTGCAATTACACTAAAAAAAGAAGACGGTTCCCAAGAAGTTGTAGCTACTAGCGGTGGCTTTATTGAAGTTCGTCCAGAACAAATTTCAATTTTAGCACCATCTGCGGAAGTTGCAACTAGCATTGATGTTGCTCGTGCAAAAGAGTCATTAAAACGTGCTGAAGAACGCCTTCAAAAGAAACAAGATGACATCGATTTCAAACGCGCGGAGCTTGCTTTAAAACGTGCGATTAATCGTATCAGCGTTCATGAGGGTAAGAATCAATAAATAAACAAGAAAGCGGGCAGTTTATCTGTCCGCTTTTTTCACATGTCTACATACTGGAGGAAATGATAATGGAAATTTACCAATCTTTAGGCGTACAAGCTACATTAGGTATTTTTTCTCATATATTCTTTATAGGTATATCTTTTTATGCAATTCAAGCATTTCGTTTAGAACAACTTTTTAAAAAAGGCCGTACTTTCCAAATACAATTAATTTATATTCTTCTCAGCATAGCGATTGGTTCGAGTGTGTCAAATTTTGTTTTAGAATTTACAAAATGGTCTCGACAATTACCTTATCTTTTTTCGTAAATCGAACATACTATAGGAACAAGGCAAACGTTATATGGCTTGTAAGGGCAAATGAATGATCGTTTGCTGTTACAACACATATAGAATAACTATCCCTTCGCATTACTTATAAAAACGCATCCAAAACCTTGTTTAATAATGCCATACTTTGGTGAGATTAATTATTTCCTGGGTAATGTTGTAGAAAAATGCAATTCCTCTAATCATTAGTTTTTCCCTGATTAGTCATTTTATGAGCATATAATATATTCACCAATATGTACTAGTAAGCGTAAAATAAAATGATTTTAATTTTTTGAGCTACTTATATTTCATTAGTACTATCAATTATTTTGGGTAATTGTTACCTATTTATTCGCTTAGCTCTATGCCATTGTATAGAGCTAAATAAAATAGTAGCTAATTAGCGGGAATTGCATTAAAATAGTGATTTGGATGCTTGTTTAACCTAAGAAGAGGCAGTACCATAGTGATAGTTTGTGTGTTTAATAGAAACTATTTTATCTTCATTCAATCCAAATTCCATTCCTTTTCTGTGGGCTTTAACTAAACTGAATGAAGAAAAGACTTTGACGAATTATGCGATTTTGGAAAGCAATCTCCTAGCCGTAATTTGTCGAGGTGTAACTGATTTTATTATGACTTTTGGACAATTGAATTCGGAGGGACGAATTGTGGAGAAAATTATTGTTACGGGAGGCCAGAAATTACGTGGAGACGTAAAAGTAGAGGGAGCCAAAAATGCCGTACTACCAATTCTAGCAGCATCCTTATTAGCTTCAAAGAGTATAAATATAATTAAAGACGTTCCGAATTTAGCGGATGTTCATACAATTAATGAAGTACTAAAAAGCTTAAATGCTACAGTAGAATACGATGTAAAAAATAATGAAATTCATATAGATGCCACAAAACAGTTATCAAGTGAAGCGCAGTTTGAATATGTAAGTAAAATGCGAGCTTCTATATTGGTAATGGGCTCACTACTTGCTCGTAATGGTTATGCACGAGTTGCCTTACCTGGAGGATGTGCGATTGGATCACGTCCGATTGAGTTACATTTAAAAGGCTTCGAAGCAATGGGCGCAAAAATTTCATTTGGACACGGATTTGTTGAAGCTAAGACGGTTGATGGACTACATGGAGCAGATATATATTTAGATTTCCCAAGTGTGGGTGCAACTGAAAATATTATGACAGCTGCAGCATTAGCAAAAGGAACTACAATTATCGAAAACGCTGCAAAAGAACCAGAAATTGTAGACTTGGCGAATTTTATTAATGGTATGGGCGGTCGTGTAATCGGTGCTGGTACAGATACGATTCGTATTGAAGGTGTAACTGAGTTGCATGGTACAGTACATCATGTTATTCCGGATCGAATTGAAGCAGGTACATTTATGATTGCTGCTGCTATTACGCGTGGTGATGTGTTTATTGAAAATGCTGTACCTGAGCACATGACAGCTTTAATTGCAAAAATGCGCGAAATGGGCGTTGAAATTATTGAAGAAAATGATGGTCTACGAGTGCGTGCAAATGACCCATTAAAAGCAGTAGACATCAAAACAATGCCTCATCCTGGTTTCCCAACGGATATGCAGGCACAAATGATGGCGTTACTTTTAACGGCGCAAGGAACGAGTATCATAACAGAAACTGTATTTGAAAATCGTTTTATGCATGTGGAAGAATTCCGTCGCATGAATGCACAAGCGAAAATCGAAAGCCGTTCAGTTTTCATTGAAGGTCCAGTCAAATTACAAGGCGCAGAAGTAAGCGCTACGGATTTACGAGCTGCCGCTGCATTAATATTAACTGGTCTTGTATCTGAAGGCATAACTCGAGTGACAAAACTTTATCATTTAGATCGTGGGTATGTGAATTTCCATCAAAAGCTAGCTGCTCTAGGCGCGAATATTGAACGCGTTGAGGATATGGAAGTTAAACAAGTGGAATTTTCAGTAGCCGACGATAAAATCGAAATTTAAAAAGCTTGCACAATACGCCACCATATAATTTATCTATTTTAACTAAAAATATGTATCGATTATTTAAATTATGACGTAAAGTTACAAAAAAAGTTTTCACGACAAAATCCTTTTAGTAGGGTTTTGTCGTTTTTTCTTCGTTTAAATTACACCCCCTCTATTCTGTGTCAGTATCCCAAAAATTATTCTATTTTGCTTCTATATCTGATATATTTCCGATTACCACATCATAAGTAATATGTATGAAAAAAATAAAACGAAATAAACAGTTGATAATCGTCGCATCCATTTTCTGTTTTCTTTCAATGTTGTTTTTCTTCCCATTTATTTTTAAACAATCGGATGAAAAGTCAGAAGCAACGCCTGAATCCAAAAAAGATGCAATAGCGAATGCATGTGAACTTTCGATTCAAGTAAGTGGAAGTGAGGTCCCTATTGATTTAGAGGAGTATGTCATCGGTGTAGTAGCTGCTGAGATGCCTGCCAACTTTCACTCTGAAGCTTTAAAGGCACAAGCTATTGCTGCGAGAACCTACGTATTAAAATCAACTAATTTTGGACAAACAGCCATAGAACCAACAGTAGCAAAACAAGTATTTTATGATCCCAATACGCGTAAAAGCAACTGGGAAGGATCTTTTGAAGAATATGAAGAAAAAGTAAGGCAAGCAGTTGAAAGTACAAAAGGAGAGATCATTAACTATAATGGGGAGCTTATTACAGCAATGTTTCATTCGATGAGTAACGGAATGACCGAAAGCTCCAAAAACTATAGTGGAACTGATTTACCGTACTTACAACCCGTGGCAAGTACTGATTTTCAATATGCCGATAACTACGAAACCGAAAAAACCTTTACACTAGCACAATGGAATCAACTATTGAGTACAAACGTAACGATGGATCAAGTCAAAAGCGCACGTATTAAAAGGAATAACACAGGGAGGGTAGAAACGGTAACGGTTGGTGGAAAAGAATGGACAGGCCGAGATATGCGAACTTTACTCGATTTACGGTCTACCGATTTTCGAATTAATGTTCGAGAAGGAAACATTGTGGTGACAACAGAGGGCTATGGTCATGGTGTTGGTATGAGCCAATATGGAGCAGATGCTATGGCTGATAACGGCGCAACCGCACATGAAATTATCCAACATTATTATAAAAATACAAATATTGAAAAAATAACTTGTAAATAATAGAAATTTTTTTCCATAATGTGTTTAGAATTGTAAAATCTTGTTCATCCTTCAGTTAGAGGTGATGAACATGAGAGAAGAAAAACAATTTAAGCCTTCTCCTAATAAAAACAGTTGGCAGAAAAAGCCATGGTTTTGGCCGTCCATTTATGCAGGGATCGCTGCAGTATTAATCGGTCTAATTTTCAGTTATAATGCACTTATCAACGATGATGAAGAACAAGAAGTGGTATCAGAAAACCCAACTTCCGAAGAAACAGTCATCGAAACAAATGCACGTCAAGAGACAATGAAGTATCCTTTCAATGAAGAGCAACTAGACAATCTTCAAGTTTTACAAGACTTTTATGATGTAGCCGCTGATGAAGCGACAAGAGAAAAAGCACTACTAGTGTTTAATCAAACTTTCTCCACTTCATCTGGTGTATCATTGTCTGTAAATAGCGAAGCATTTGAAGTACTTGCTGCAATGAGCGGTGAAGTAAAAGAAGTAAAATTAGATGCATTTACTGGAAACAAAATTGTAATTGCACATCCAAATGGTATGGAAACGCGCTATAGCTCCGTGACAGATATTCTTGTTAAAGAAGGCGACACGGTAGAACAAGGACAACCTTTAGCAACAACAACTGAAAATGAATGGAATCCAACTGCTGGAAACCATCTCCACTTTGAAGTATTACAAGATGGAGAACACGTAAACCCAAGAAATTTCTTAGCTTTCTAATCAATACCTGACTTTAAATTTGACAAGATCATAACTTTTGTACAAGCATAGCAAGAACGCCCATTACTCTATAAACGTTGAAATCGACGAAACTTTTTTAAGTAATTCAACGTCTAAGGAGATTTAATGGGCGTTTTTCGGAGTTTTTTGGAAAAATGGTTCTTAAATCACGGAACACCTCATATTGTGAATAAACGTTAAATCGCTAGTTGCAAAAATATCAATGAAACACTCGCAATATGAACACGTTGAAAAACACGCCTCTCGTTAGCAAAACGGCACATTCTTATATCCGATAGAAAGGAAGAGAACGTGCACGAGCACATTCGGCATCGCTGCGTTCGGCTTGGAGAGCTGCTTATTGAAACAGGTGAGACGGTTCGTGTCCTTGCGAAAATGACGGGTTATTCGAAAAGTACAGTGCATAAAGACTTAACCGAAAGACTATTCCTAGTCAATGAAGAACTAGCAAATGAAGTAAAGGAAATATTAGCATATCACAAATCGATTCGTCATTTACGAGGAGGCGAGGCGACCCGCAAGAAATGGCAGTCCCGACAAACACAATGAAAGAGCATTTAGTTTGGCTTTAATTTTGAAGTCAACTAAATGCTTTTTTACTTTGTCTGAGTGCCAGATACCCGAACAATTCTGAAAATTACAAGTGCCAGTCAATCCAAAATATACTTGTAATACAACTGTAACAGCATTGAAATTAAAGATGTAATTACTACTTGAATATGATAAAATAAGCTAGATAAAGATAACTATTTGAACGTGAACAATGTTGGAATTGGCGGGAAGGAGAAATATAAATGTTTTCTAAAGATATTGGTATCGACTTAGGAACGGCTAACGTCCTAATCTATGTAAAAGGTAAGGGGATTGTTTTGAATGAGCCTTCCGTCGTAGCAATAGATAAAAATACTAGCAAAGTCCTTGCAGTTGGTGAAGAAGCACGCCAAATGGTAGGTCGTACACCGGGGAATATTGTGGCGATTCGCCCACTAAAAGATGGTGTTATTGCAGACTTTGATGTAACAGAAGCAATGTTAAGACATTTTTTAAATAAATTAGACTTAAAAGGATTCTTTTCCAAACCACGCATCCTTATTTGCTGTCCAACAAACATTACTAGTGTGGAACAAAAAGCGATCCGTGAAGCTGCCGAAAAATCAGGTGGTAAAAAAGTATACTTAGAGGAAGAACCAAAAGTCGCTGCAATTGGTGCAGGCATGGACATTTTTCAACCAAGTGGAAACATGGTAGTAGATATCGGCGGTGGGACAACAGACGTCGCAGTTCTTTCAATGGGGGATATTGTCACTAGCGAATCCATCAAAGTTGCAGGAGACGTATTTGATAACGATATATTGCAATACATAAAAAAAGAGTACAAGTTACTAATTGGTGAACGTACAGCAGAAGCGATTAAAATTACAATCGGAACAGTCTACCCTGACGCTCGTGATGAATCGATGGAAATTCGAGGACGTGACATGGTAACAGGTTTACCGAGAACGATTACGATTCATTCTTCAGAAATTGAAAAGGCTTTACACGAATCGGTTTCATTAATCGTGCAAGCAGCGAAAAACGTATTAGAAAAAACACCACCAGAATTATCCGCAGACATTATTGACCGCGGTGTATGCATTACAGGTGGTGGAGCGCTTTTACACGGAATCGACCAATTATTAATCCAAGAGTTAAAAGTACCAGTATTTGTTGCAGAGAACCCAATGGACTGCGTGGCAGTTGGTACGGGATTAATGTTAGATAATATCGATCGTTCTCCTGGCTCCCGTATGTAAACATTTTGAAACTTGATTGAAATAATTTCGCAATATAGTTCCGATACAATATAGAGAGGTGAATTCATTTGTTTAAAGGATTTTATACTGTCGCTTCAGGTATGATTGCACAACAAAGAAAAACAGAAATCATTACAAATAATATGGCAAATGCCAATACACCTGGGTTTAAAGCAGATCAATCAACAATTCGTTCATTTCCGGATATGCTTCTTTCCGCTCGAGGTATGACAAATATTCCAACTGAAAATGGGTTAAACCAATCTACTTCGGATCAAATTGGTTCATTAAATGCTGGAGTATACTTACAGGAAACATTAGCAAACTATATGCAAGGTACAATTTACGAAACGAACCTTTCTACAGATTTTGCGTTAATAAATGGAGCAATGCCTATTGATGAAGAATCAGGCAAGCCCGGTACTATTTTCTTCCGCCTAGAGCATCCAGAAGGTGGAGAAGCGTACACGCGTAACGGGAATTTTACTTTAGATGGTCAAGGCTACTTAGTGAACGGTCAAGGATTATATGTTTTATCGAATGAAGGGGAACGTATTCAATTACAAAATGAAGATTTTCAGCTTTCACAAGACGGCAATATCCTTGTAAATGGTGGACAAGTGGCGACTTTAGGTATTTCATTTTCAGCTAATCCAGACGTCCTGCAAAAACTTGATAACGGCCTGTTCCGCACGGTTGATGGGGCAGAGCTTCCAACTGCATTTGGTGAAGATGGCGTAACATTTGCACTGCAACAAAGCTACTTAGAAGGCTCTAACGTGGATTCAGCACAATCGATGACAGATTTACTTACATCTTATCGTGCATTTGAAGCAAACCAAAAAGTACTACAAGCATACGATCGAAGTATGGAAAAAGCTGTGAATGAAATTGGTAAAGTGTAAGAAGACCAAAAAAGGAGACTAAAAAATGATTCGTACAATGATTACTGCAACGAACACTTTAGGTCAATTGCAAAGCCAAATCGATACAATTAGTCATAATATCGCCAATAGTAATACAACCGGGTACAAAGCAAGAGAAGCTCGTTTTTCAGAATTGTTATATCAACAATTTGAAAATGATCAACTGGACCCAACAGTTCGTCAATCGCCAGTAGGTATTCGTTATGGTGTGGGCGCGCATATTTCTCAAATTCAAATGAATACAAAACAAGGTAGTCTTCAATTAACAGATCGTGACCTAGACTTTGCTTTCACAAAGGAAAATCAATACTTCAATGTGATTATGCCCGATGGAGTAAATGGTCAGCGTACAGCGTATACACGTCAAGGCGATTTTTACGTAACACCTGTTGCGGCTGGACAAGTAATGCTTGTTAATAATGAAGGCTATGCGGTAGCTGATTCAAATGGGAATGCCATCTCGTTTCCAGATAATATGAAAAACTTTAACTTATCTGAAGGTGGAACGTTATTAGTTAATTACCCAGATGGAACATCTTTAAACTTCGAATTAGCAGTTACACAAATTCAAAAACCGCAATCAATGGAACAACTTTCAGGTACATACATCGCTTTACCAACAAATTTAGATGAATTAGGCTTAACAGAGGCAGATCTTTATACAGATTTACTAGGTGCTGCTCGAACACAAGTGGGTATGACAAATCAAAAAATTGAAATGTCCAATGTGGATGTGTCAAAAGAAATGACAGATCTTATAAACGCACAACGATCTTATCAATTTAGCTCACGCGCTATTACCATTGCGGACCAAATGCTAGGGTTAATCAACGGCATTCGTTAAGGAGCTTAAGTAGTATGTGCACTTACTATATGTTATTGCATGAAAAGCATTTTTAAGTGCACATATAATGAAAAACAAAAGACGCTAAATGCTCTAAAGGGAGAAACGGCCAATGACAAACGAATTAAAAAGTGAATCGAAAAAGCCGAATATTCCACAAGAACAGAAAGAAAAAAGAAGCGAGAGATACTCAGAAAGACCGATTCGCTGGTATAGTTTCCGACTTTTTCCGATCTGGTTAAGATTACTCATCATATTTATTTTACTTCTCCTTGCTACAAGTTTCGGCTTAATGATTGGCTTTGGCGTGATTGGTGAAGGAAAACCAATTGATGCGCTTAAATGGGGAACATGGCAACACATATTAGATATGATCAGTGGAAAAGAATGAAAAAATACTATTCCAAAATAATTTATATACCTTGAGACAAAAGAAGCTTGCAAATAATAAGTGTTGCTGTTAATACGTTTTAGTGTCAAAAATACATATAAGCTTGTAATTAGGGGGAAAGTAAATGTTAACTGCTGAACAAATTCAGGCAATTCTACCACATCGTTATCCTTTTTTATTAGTGGATCGCATTGTTGAAATCGAAGAAGGGAAGCGTGCGGTTGGAATCAAAAATGTTTCAATTAACGAAGACTTCTTTAATGGCCATTTTCCAGGCTATCCAGTTATGCCAGGAGTATTAATCGTAGAAGCATTAGCTCAAGTAGGTGGCGTAGCCTTATTAAAATCCGATGAATTTAGAGGACGACTTGCTTTTTTAACGGGAATTGATAATTGTCGTTTTAAACGACAAGTAATACCTGGAGATCAATTAAAATTAGAAGTAGAATTTGTAAAACTACGCGGAGCTATGGGAAAAGGACATGCAATCGCAACAGTTGACGGCGAACTGGTTTGTGAAGCAGATATTTTATTTGCAATCGGCCCTGTTCAACCGAAGTAATTCATTAGCCTTCATTAAAAATAATTGTATTTTCCTAGTATAATACGTCTTTTCAAATGGGCATGAATGCTATAAGGGATTTTGTCGAAATGTACGTGAATTTGCAATTTATTGATGAAGGTTATAAAATGAAAAGGTTGAATAATAGTACGTATGTAGAAAGTTACGTATGGATTGGCTTTTTAAACGTAGGAGGTTATTAAATAGATGTATAAACAGTTGTCTTCGGGCGTAAAGATAAGCATCACTCGGTCCATCGCAACGTCTTTTGAATCCTATTTAGCAAGTATTGGTTGGGATGAAGGAAAGTTCTCAATGGAAGATTACATGCAATGGTGGCAAAATTATTTCACTGAAAATGCTGCCTGGTATGATAAAGTACCTAAAGATATATTAGTAAATCCAGAATTCCATGAAGAGTTAGCTAAGAAAATTGATGAAGTGATCGAAAAAATTCTAAATGAAGAACCAACGAAAAAGCAAACTGAGTCAATTGAAAAACTGCAAAAACAACTGGGGACGAACTATACATACAGTTGTAAAGCAGAAGCAGCATATGTAGAGCAGCTTTTACAAACTCAGTTAAAAGAAAGTAAGTAAGTAACAGTTTACTTCTGAACGAATTCCCATTTTAGTAAAGTGTAATTGCCATAAGTCTCGACACCTAAGAAATAATTACCTAATTATCTAAAATAGACACCTTCTTTTGAAGGATAGATCCTTCCTTACACGCACACTCTATGATTAGTCACATGCCATATGTGATGGAGTGAAATGTTGAAAGGAGGGACTTTTTTTATGTGGAAAAAGCCAGTCTTTGCATTCGTTTTGGGTTCTGCTTTCCTTGTTGGTTGTAATAATGCAGATGAGGATGCAACTCAAGATCGAGACGCCTTAGAGGAAGTGGGCGAAGACGTCAATCAAGGTGTCAATGACATACAAGAGGGTGCTGACGATGCACTTGATAATTACGGTATGGATGGAGAAAATGACACGAATGGGATGAACGGTACAAACAGTAATGTAAATGGTACCGACCCAAGTGTTGACAATGACGGTGCTTCCAATAGTAACGGTGCTGGCCAAAATGGAATCTCTGGTACAGTCAATAACAACGATGAACGAATTTTAGATGACAACCAGGAAGACATTGTGGAAGACGCCAAAGATGTTAAAGACCGTGATACAAAAGACGAATAACAAAAAATCGCCTCATGCAAGTGAGGCGATTTTTTCATGACTCCTTCAACCGTGGTCGCTCCCGCATCCCTTTTTTAAATCGATTCAAAAGCTCTTCTTTAGAAAGATTTTCTTCTAACAAAAGCATTAATAGTTGTTCTGCATATTTGCTACGTTTTGTTTTAATCGTTCCTTTTAATAAAACGGATATTTGCTCTCCAATGTCACGGATCTCGCTAACGATGACTTTAAATGGTGCTGGTTCATTGTCGGGAAATGAAATAATAACGTGTACTTCTAAAATGTCGCCAGAGGAATGGTACTTTTCAAAGGTGGAATGATGCTCTTTAGAGAGAAACAACTCTAATATCCAAGATTTATGACTATTTTCTTGATTAATAACAATGCCGTCGATAATCGGAATATTTAATCCGCCCGTTTTATTGATCAAATCAAATGAGAGCATTTTAAAAGTCTTCATTCGCATACCTCCTAAAGTTTTTTAGTTAATTTCAGTATAACATAGAAAAAATGCGAAACTTATATTTTGGACACACTTTATAAACCTTCATGGAACCTACAGCTGTCTGTATTTCGACAAAAAACTAGCGCAAAAGTCCTGTATTGAAAAAAGAATTTTCATCGCGAAAAACAGGGGAAAACAAGATTTTCAGATTTTGCCAAAATCGCTTTTGTCCATTAAGATATAAGCGAAAGGAGGTGATGACAATGAATCATGTCGGACTAGTCGGTAGAATCACAAGAGATCCTGTACTTAAAGCAATTTCTGAAAATCGAAACCAAACGAATTTTGTGATTGCCATAAACCGAAACTTTCGTAATAGTCAGGGCATTGTTGACTCAGATTTCGTCAATTGCATTGCATGGGGAAAGCTTGCAGAACGAATCGTACAATATTGTGGAAGAGGATCTTTGATTGGAATTAACGGCCGTTTACAATCAAGATCGTATACTACAAAAGACAATATGAAAGTGTTCTCTACTGAAGTTGTTTGCGATGATGTCCGATTTTATGCACTAAAACAACCGCTAGATATAGCCTCATCTCAACAAGTTAAGACACAAACTGCTAACAACCAAGAAATAGACCAACATTTTGTCCTGCCTCAAGTAGAGGAGGAATTACCTGTACCCGTACCTTAACCTTTGGGGAAATGTTAAGGTCCAAGTTTTTGTGGAAGTTGTTTTATTGTTGAAGTAGGAAGTCTTTGATTTGTAATATTACTCTACGTAAATCACTAAATGAATCTCCTAACAAAATTGTAACCACACAATCCGAAGCCGTATAAACATTTATAGATGTGAAAGGGGTGATAAACTATCCCTACTGCAGACCGCACAGTAGTGGATCCCATTTCTCCTAACCTCTACATAACTTCCTCATAATCCATATAGGGAAAGTAGAGAACTTTTGACAACTGAATATCGAATTTATAAAAGTGACAAAGGATAACGAGACAAAAACAGAGTCGAGTAACTACTACCTACTCGACTCTGTTTCTATCTATTCAGTTTACCGGACAGATGCTGTATCTAGCAATAATAAATCGAGCAACTCGTCTTCTTGAAGCTCTGTAATCCAATTGCTTGATTGGATTAACTCTCCAGATAGTGCGGATTTTAATTCAATCATTTTATCAACTTTTTCTTCGATCGTACCAATTGTAATAAACTTGTGTACTTGAACAAATTGCGTTTGCCCAATCCGATATGCGCGGTCGGTTGCTTGATTTTCAACTGCTGGGTTCCACCATCGATCAGCGTGTAATACGTGATTCGCAGCCGTTAAATTTAACCCTGTACCACCTGCTTTTAACGACAATAAGAAAATAGGGAATTCCCCATTTTGGAATCCGTCAACCAAACGATCACGTTGTTGCTTTGGCATACTTCCCGTTAAAAAGGGAACATCAATATCATATAACTCTGAAAAACAATGTTGTAGAAGGTGTCCCATCCCAATATATTGGGTGAAGATTAAACATTGTTCGCCATTATGAACAATTTCTCCAGCAAGCTGAACAATCCGTTTTAGCTTCACAGAACGATTGACCATTGCTTTCGCATCTTCAAAAGGTTCTTTTAAATAAAGGGCAGGATGGTTACACAACTGTTTTAATTTACTTAACATTTGCAAGATGCGACCCTTTTTCTCAAATGCACTCATGCTATCAAGCAGTGCCATCGTATCTTCAATATAGCCTTCATAAAGGGCAGCTTGCTCGCTTGTTAAGGCGCAAAACTCTTTTGTTTCTTGTTTATCAGGTAAATTTAACATTAAATCGGGATCATTTTTTGTACGACGTAATAGGAATGGTCGAATTTTTGTACGTAAAATTTGTTTATGACGCTCGGATTCATCACGCTCTATCGGTAAAATAAATTGCTCTTGGAATTTCCCAAAGCTTCCTAAGTACCCTTTATGGATAAAGTCAAAAATTGCCCATAATTCAGCTAGTCTGTTTTCAATCGGTGTTCCGGTTAATGCAATATGGTGTTTCCCTACTAATTTACGAATTGCCCGCGATTGCAGTGTTTGCATGTTTTTGATATTTTGCGCTTCATCTAGTGCAACCATATTCCACTCCATATATTGTAAAAATTCAATATCTTGAGAAACAGTTCCATAAGTAGTTAGGATCACTTGTGGTTGGCTTGTTTCAATAAATTGCTCGAATGCATCCTCTTTTAAACGAGACGAACTGTAATGCGTATGAACGGTTAGAGAAGGGGCAAAACGGGCTAATTCCTTTTGCCAGTTGCCAAGTACAGACGTCGGACAAACAATTAGTGAAGGTTGCGTTTCACCAAGTGTTTCAACAGAGTACAATAGATAACTAATTAATTGAACCGTCTTTCCTAAGCCCATATCATCGGCTAATACAGCACCAAACTGTTGATCACGCATAAAGACAAGCCATTCAAATCCTTCTTGCTGATAAGCACGCAATTCGGCTTGCAACTTTTGTGATGAGGCAACATGGGGTAATCCTTTTTTATGTTGCAATTGATCAACATAATCTTTTAGAGATTGTTGCATCTCAAAAGCAAACAATGGATCATCACGTTCGACATCATCCTCTTCCTCAAGCGGTGCAGTTAGTTCATCTGGAAGCTCACGGAATAGCAATTCGCGTACAGTCCAGTTTTCCTCCTCAGCTTGATTCATTAACTGGCGAATTTCGTTCATCCAATTCGCATCCATTCGGAACCATTCGTTGCCGACGCGTATAAATTCGCGTTTCTCATCAACAATTTTTCGAAACTCATCAGGAGAAATTTCCTCTCCGTTCACAGATAGCTGCCATTTGAATGATAATATATCATCTAAACCAGCTACAGAACGCTGAGTTTGATTATTCGCACTGACACGAACACGCATTTTTGTTTGTTTTAATTCCTTTAACCATGTAGGAAGATGTACCTCAAACCCGAGTGCACCAAGCTTTGCAAAATCATCACGAAGTAATTTCCGAACATCGGCATCTTCTAACTCAACATGTAGAAACGAATCCGTTGAAATATTGTAGTGACCCAAATCTAAAAGTTCTAGCATTTGTTGTTGAAGTGTAGAAATATCATTTGCTAAAGGCATCCATTTATCAGGAAGGGCACGGTCAATTGATAAATGTCGTTTTCTAATAGCTGGTGTCCATAACTTACCAGTACTTGTAGAACTTAAAACAGTCTCTAATAACCATTCAGAAGAAGTTGGTTCAGGTTCACTTAAGCGCAGTGCAACCTTTACATTGCCAATAGATCGTTCTTTATTTAAAGGCCATCCACCATCTTTAAAGAAAGGTAACAACTGCGGTACATCGTTTATCGTAAGGCCAGCATTCATTAATTTTTGAGTTGTTGCGGTTGTTAAAAGAGTGGTACACGATGCAACATCTATTGTATTAGCTCGAGCGATGGATTTAATTGTTTTATCATCGGCAAAATTCGCTGGCAACTCAAAGGTTAAAACAGAATCATCCGTGACTATTGCGTAATCCCAAAGTACAGAACTATTCCACAACCATTGTAATGATTGGATAGAAGCAAGTACCTTTTGCGACTGTTCATCGATCCCGATTGGCTGAATAAATGGGTGCTTATATTGAGGAGACAGTAAATCGAGTAGCTCTGAAATGCTGAGTACCAACTCTGCTCCATCTGAATTTGCATTTAGTCCAAAGTAATTTTGCTCAAAACGATAAAAGAAGTGATGTGACCAGCTAACAGTAGGAAGGACCGTATCATCTTCATTTAGAGCTTTAACAGAAAAGAAACCTGGTTGCAGTTCATCTAGTTTTAAACGAATGACCTTTGTAAAGGGTGTTGTATAGCGAAAATCTATCATGCCAGTAAATTTCCTTTCTCCAATTCTTCTTGAAGTGCTCGTAAACGTTTGTATTGGTTACGTACAGTCTGAATATAATCTACCCAGAAATTTGTCTTTCCACTTTTTTTCGCGGCAGATTTCATCATTTTCCAAATACGTACGGCCTGTTTATAGTTCATTCGTGATTTTTGATTCACTTCTTCTAGAGCATAATAATGATACAAAGGCAGCGTTGCCCCAGGATCATGATCTAATACTTCCTTTAGCCCACATGTTTCTAAATAAGAAATCGAAGAAGGGAAGAGTAAATGTAGTGCTACCCATTCTTCATAACGTTCAGCCTTTAAGAGGGAGTTCGAATAAGGTTGAACCCCATGAACGCCAAAAGAAGAATATAATAACAGTTCTTCTTGTTCGGATAATTCAATCGCATCATACAATAAATGAATGCGCCGAACGAATGCTTGGCGACGTGAAGGTTGGAGATGGTGATTAATAAATGTATCTAAATGAGGAAGAATCGCCTTTAGTAACAAATCACTAGCTACTTCTTCATTGCGGGAAGAGGCGAACTTGGCAAGCCCCAAATAGACCTCTAATTGTGCTGTTCCTATAGAATGTAAGTTTGCTTTTAGTTTATCGTATTGTTTTAACAAAATGTAAAACAGGTTTAAGACCGTAGAGATCGGTACATCTTCACTAACATTCGGATGGTCTTCCGGTTTGTTCATGTATTCTAGAAGGATGGTTTGTTCATCTTCAGCTCTTCTTTTTTCAATGAATATCGTATCCCAAAATAATAAATATAAGTTTAATCGTCTACTGATATGGAATTTCCGTTCAACTAATAGCTCGCGTACAATTTCTTGAAGTACATCAAAAAATGGATCCGTTGCAAATAGACGTGATTTACCGGCTATTTCATAAACATAATTTTGGATCGTTTCAAAACGTCGATCAAAAAAATATTCAAAGTAATCATTTTTTAATGCCGATTCCGATTGGAAAAGATGCTGCCATAGTTTATTGAGGATTGCAATTTCCATAAACAAATTGTATAGTGGCTGCCATTCCCGTTCAAAAGGAAGGTGCTTTCTTAGTTTTGTATAGGCATTTTCATAAATTGTGGAGAAGAGATAGTGGTCCATTTGTCGTCCTACAGGTAAAAGGTGTGACATCACTTCGTTAACCATAGCAAGCCAGTTTTCCGGAGTGCGTTCCGAGGCCAATAAATGTAGGTTAACCCCTTTTTTCGAGCGCCACTTTGCTGCCCAATCCTGTACAGACTCAAGATATTGGTATAGCGATAAAATCACACTGACCTTATGACGACACCAACCATCTTGCGGGCAATTGCACACAATAATATTGCTATGAAAATGAAATACCACTTCTGTAGGTCGAACATCTTGCACCGTGGTATATAAGACGCCATTTGTAGCAATGTAACGTCCAAATACAACGGACTTATTTCGAACTGCAAACAATGCGCGGCGCACCAACTCCTCGTCTTCTGTTACAGAAGGATGCAACCCTCGCTCAATTTGCTCCAATTGTTGTTTTATAAAATGTTCATGATCATGTGCTAGTGATGAAACCGATAGCCCCATTTGTAATCGCTCCTTAAAAAAACACGATTTGTCTCCATTTGTGCGAGACAAATCGCTGTCTCTTCATTTGCAGATGCATTAAAAAAATGCCCGCAAAAAAAGACTGTCCTTTCATTATAACTTGAAAGAATAGGAATGATAAGTAAAAGGATTATGAAACTGGTTTACGTTTTTTGAAATTTTTTATTCCGTACATCTGATATGAAGCCTTTAAATCTAAATATTCAATAGCGTTAACTTTGGCCAGCAATCTCTAACTCTTTTTCTATCAAATCATCATATACAATTAAAAGGGATTTTATAGCATTGATTAAATATCTTTTCTTTTTTACGTCTAGCGTATCAATAAATGTGAGTAGCTGTTGTAGCTCGGGAGATTGTTGGATTAATTCTACATATGATTCATTTTTACGGACTGCAGAAATGTCTACTTCTATTTCCTTATTTAACATATCATCGTACACCAATAAAATGGATCTTAATGCGTTTAACAGTAATTTTCTCTTTTTTACATCCAATATATGAATAAACCCAAGTAGTTGTCGGAGCTCTGGAGATTGTTGAATTAAGTCGAAGTATGATTCACCAAAATTAGTAATATATCGTTCACGCAATTCTTTCGTTTGCATGGCAAGTCCTTCTGCAGATAATTTCTTTCGGTTGTGTGGTCTATCGAGAATCATGTTTAAAAATTGCTCGTCTGGAATGTTAAAAGCTTCTTTAATTTTTGGTAACAACGCAATTGGAACTGATCGATCGCAACGTTCATAATTGGAATATGTACTAGGAACGATGTCTAGTTGATAAGCTGCTTCGCTTTGTGTAATGTTTAACTCATCTTCTCGATACTCTCTTAAAAGTCTTCCAAAGTTCATTTATCCAACCTCCAATTTATTACAAATATTTGTAAAAATTATACAATAAATAACCTCTCTATGTCACTAATTAGAAGAAATTTGTCGGAACGAAGGGAATTGTGAAAAAATAGAGAAATATTGTAAAATGAATAATAGAATAGTAAATTGAAATGGAGGAATGACATTTGGTAATGATTGAAGTTCCAATACCCAAATCGGGCAATTATTTAGCAAAATACTCTGCATTTCAATGGACACTTACCATTTTAGACAACCCCATGCAGAGACGCCGACTTCAGTTCTCCTCTTCTAACATTTATGAGGAAATTGGCTATATTGAAGTGAATGGGTATGCATATGAAAAGTTAATATTTGATTTTAAAAAGGGCAGATTAAAAATTTTGATACGACAAAGCGATCCTAAGGCAGTTCATAATATTTTAAATGCATTAACGATCCACACTTCACCAACGTCACAATTGTACTATTTAAATAAGAGAAGAAATAAACCTGATGGAACAGTAAAGGAATAGGGCTACATAAATTTGCATAAGAAATCATAAAAGAATTAGCGATCTGGATTAGATCTGTGAGATGAAATAATACAATTATCGCTAAAATTAGTGCAAAACGAGAAGTTTGAAACAAGAAAAGTATGGGGACTATAGCATTAATATACAGTTTGATTCGTATAATAAAGTAAGGGAACTGTCACAAATTCCTGAATGAAACCCCATCATGAATCATAAACTTCATGAAATCAGAAAATGATTCGAAAAATTCCGAATTGCTTTCTTTGTGAATTTCAATTTTTGTGCTAAAATTTAGAAAAATCTGAAAACTTCCATTTAGGAGGGGATTGTATGATTCAAGTGCAATTTATGAAACCTTTTTACACGAAAGTAAATGGAAAAAATCTTCGTTTAGTTTTTGCGTATCAATATTTTTCCATTGTAAAGGATGATGAGCTTTACCATTTCGTACCGGTTGAAGGGAAGGAAATGATTGTCAATTTAGAAACAAAGCAAATTGAAAACATGTCGGAAATTTTTGTATTCCAGCGTGGCAATCGCTTTATTCGGATGCCGTTGTATCAGTTGTTATTGATATCAAACGTGCATGAGCATTTATCACCGATTTTGGAGAAAGCCTCAACAAAAGAAGAAACCGTCAACCTTTTACCGAAAGATGAAGAAGAATCCGAAGTGAAAAAAATGATTCGTCATCTAGAAGAATTAAATCTCGATCGCCTTATTGATGAAGCTCTTGAGAAGCGTGACGAAAAACGTTTTTACGACTTACTAGATGAGAAAGCCAAACTGCATTGGACGTAAACGTGATGCAAGGAAAAGTAATAAAGTATAGCAGCGTGCATTGCGGGAAAGAAAAAGTTGCCCGAACAACATCGGGATTTGCAACGAAAGGACCGACATCATGAATAGTTTGCACAAAAAATAAGCACCTCGATTTTAACAAGTAAAATCGAAGGTGCTTAAATTTTTTTGGGGAGGTAGGGAGAGTGGAAGAATCCGGTTCAGACAGTTCAGATCAATTCCAGTGGAGGAGCTTAAGAAATAAAAAATTGAATAACAATCACAACCATTGCAGAGCCAATGATTCCAAGTAGCCAATCTTCTTTTGTAAGCGACAAATGTTTTGATTTCTTCATCCATCTCCCCCCTTTAATGTACATAGTTTCCAACTTTTGTTAGTGCTAAACGTGAAAGTCTTCATTTGATTGATGAAATTCCCCCAAATAAAAAGTTTCAGAAAAAACATTCACAGTTGTAATGAAACTTGATACTTTTGAAACAAAAACGAAAGGGGATTGCAATTGATCTTAAAACCATTTGAAATGTACGAACTAACCCTTGGACTAAAAGCATTGAAGAAAAGGTTACCGAGCAAACATGAAAAATTCCAGCAAATCAATGATGACCTGAACAAACAGGAAGCCGGGGATCTTGCTGAGAAAAAAGTAATGGACAAGCTCACCTCAAGTCAACTTCCCAAAAATCATGTAGTACTCCACAATGTATCATTCATCTCGAAAGTAGAAACCCAAATCGATGTTCTTGTCATTTCTCCTAGTTGGTGCTTAATAATGGAAGTGAAAAATTGGAATGGGTCACTTTTCTTTTCAGACCATCCTTCACAAGTAGTATGTCAGAAAGATGGAATTGAAAGAGTTTATACAAATCCTGAGTCACAAATCGAGCAATATATGTTTGGGTTAAATAGTTTATTTGAAGCGTATCGAATAAAAATCCCGATTTATGGTCTCATTGTTTTTCCATTTAACAACGCTGCAATTAAAAAACCACCTACGAAATTCCCAGTGAAAGTTGGAAATGAGTATTTACGCTATCTATGGTCACTTCAAATCAATAAAAATTATGCAGATCCATTGAAACTAGGAGAAATCTTAATTAGTCGACACGAACAATGGAACAAGTTTCCGCTTTGCGATTATTACGGGATTGATAAAATGCATATTGTGGAGGGGGTTGAATGCCCTCAATGTGGTACAATCCCAATGCAACGAATGACGCGCACTTGGTACTGTACACATTGTGATAGATTTTCCATGAAGGCCCATGAAAAGGCTTTAAAGGATTATGGGATGTTGATTAGCAATACGATAAGTATGCAAGAAACATTAAGGTTTTTGAGGTTAAGAAATAGATATGAAGCTAAAAGGATGATACAGGCAAATAGCATTGGAAGAATTGGAGCAAGAAAATCAACTACTTATGTATTAAGCGATAACAACAAAAAGAGGCAAGCGCCCTCAATCGCGAGTAACCGCCCTCAAATGGAGGCAAGTGCCCTCAATCGCGAGTAACCGCCCTCAAATGGAGGCAAGTGCCCTCAATCGCGAGTAACCGCCCTCAAATGGAGGCAAGCGCCCCCAACCGAGAGTAACCGCCCTCAAATGGAGGCAAGCGCCCCCAATCGAGAGTAACCGCCCTCAAATGGAGGCAAGCGCCCCCAATCGAGAGTAACCGCCCTCAAGTAGAGGCAAGTGCCCATAAGCAGAAACAACCGCCCCCATCCCAAAAAAAAACCCAAGCCACTGTATCACCAGTGCCTTGGGTTTTATCTTTAGTATCTATGCAAATGTCTCCAATGCTAATTTCGCCGTTAGAAGTGCCTCGGCTTGCATTGGCTCTACACGATTTCTCAAAACCACCGTGCCCATATCTCGTTGTTCAAGTAGTTCCATCGCTTGATCCGCTAATCGTGTTCCATCCCAATTGTCCTTCTCTACATGACCAATTACTGGTTGTTGAGCAATATCGGCGAATGCATCGATTTTTGGATCATAAGAGATCGCGATAAACGGCGTATAATAGATAGCCGAAAAAATTAATGAATGCAGGCGCATCCCAATCAATAGCCGCGCCCCACCAATAATTGTAATTTTCTCCTCTAACGATAGATCAGCAGGGGAGACCATGCTCATTTCTTTCATCAGACTCGCTACTTCTCGAGAAGATTTTGCATCGTGCTCACCATGCATCGGAACAAACAGAACCGTTTCACCTTTTCGAACCAATTCATCTAAAGCCTGTGCAATTTTTTCTTTATACGGTACTGCAGTTGGCCAATCTCTTACACTCACTGCAATATAAGGCTTCGTCACATTGCTTTCCAACCACTCACTGTGAAACGAACTGTGATCCAGTCCAATTACCGGGTCCGGAACGATGGAAACAGGCTGCTTCACACCAATCGTAGTAAGAAGCGCCTTTGAATCCTCATCGCGCACCGTGATTCGATCCACCTTATTTAAGGCAGCTCGAGTAATCCATTTGCTAATCCCCGAATTAATCGGCCCCATTCCTTGGGCATACACAAACACCGGTTTTTTACACATCTTCGCAATTTGCATGATGCCGGTGTAGTAGGGGATGGATTTCATACCGGTTTGATCTTGCAGTAAGCTACCACCGCCACTAATTAATCCATCCGCATTTTTTAACGCGTCTCGAATTTCTTTTAACTTCCACCGATTGACCGCCTTCACCCCGTACGTTTTCTCGGTCTCCGGGGGATTATTGGACAGTACAGTAATTTCAATATTTTCTTGGCATTTTCTAAGTGCATGGATAATTGAAAATAGGATGGCTTCATCGCCTACATTATCAAATCCATAATAGCCAGACAACACGACATGCATGAACAATCATTCCTTTCTCAATTTTGCGCTATAGCGGTAACCGACTTTGAAAATCGCGATAAAGACAAGTCCCACGATGAATCCAAGGACCACACTATAGAATGAACGCAGTAACGAAACCGAGATTGGAATATGTAAATGCGTAAATGTATTGACCATTGAAAGGAATCCAATGACTCCAAGCACGAGTAACCCGACACCCCATTTACGGCTAATTCCCATCACATATAATGCTAATACGAAGAATGGGAAACCGATTAAAAATTCCTTCGTACGTGGTCGGGCATACAATGTGTCTTCTAACCATTGTCTAACTGTTAATTCAACCGAGCTGACTGCACCATAATTCCCTGTTCTACTAATATAGAAGTATCCAATTGCTGCTACAACAAGTAAAACTAATAAATGCCAATATTTGACGTCTTTATTTAGCAACTTCACAGCATCCGTAATTCGCACACCATCTTTTGACAACATCGATTTGATGACGAATGCAGCATACACTAAAACTCCAGCAATCGGAATAACATAGACTAATTTGACCCCTCTAAACGTTTCAAATCCAGTAATAAAGCCATTACCGTTTAATAAACCGATAATGATCACAATCCCGATAAGACTAATACCCACCGCTTTTAAATATTCAAGGGCAATCTTGCCAATCTTCGTAGAGCCATTTGCGGATGTAATGACTGCATAAATCGGCGTAATGACGGCAATGATTAACGCGAATCCTTGTAGGAAAACAAGACGATTTAAAATAAAGTAAGCCGCTGCTATCGCTAGCATCCCAAGAGCACCTAATAGACGAAGCTTATTATTTTTGAAAATCCCTGCTGCAAGGTATGTAAATAAGACACCTGCTAATAAAACAAGTCCAGTTACCCAAGATGGGACAACGACTTTATCAAATAATTTTGGTGAGCCTAAAACAAACTGGTTCGGCATTCTTTCTTGTACATTTTTTAAGTAAGATGTTGCCAGCTCTAAATGTTCTTCTGCTGTACCGCTAATTTTTAAGCTAGGGTTGATTAATTTTTTTATTTCAAAGTTAGGATCCGATTTACCTGACATTTTAATATGGTAAAAAATCGCTTTCATATTTCGTTCTTTCACCGCACGTGTTGTACGATCCACCGTTTCGGAAAGCGTTAATTTTTTCTCCTTATTAACATCAATACTTAGTAATCGAACGATATCATAATCCGCTACTCGTGCTAGGTTCGTTTCTCCCTTTAGTTTGCTGCCTTCAATTGTATAGAAAAAGTAACCCGCGTTTGTTAGTTCATCAATCCACACATCTCGGGCACCTTGTCCAAAGCCAAGAATCTCTTCACCTGAGGGAAGTAAGCCAGAAATCTGATCATTTTTCAAAGTTAGTAATTGCTCGACTGTTTTCTCATTAAATTCTTCATTTGCTGAGTTCTCGTAGCGTAATGTAAGCATAAATCCATGGTTGGTCACTGTATCAATGGCCACTGTATCGTAGCCAATTGGTGTATTAATAGAGTAGTCGCTCATTGATGGTAAATAGTAGAAAGGCTTTTCGGCAAACGTTACCATCTCGATATCCGAAATATCGGATAATAATTGTTGGTGACGTAGATCTTCCGGAATTGTAATATAATATCCTTTTTCTACTATAGTGTTCTCAGACGCTACAAATTCTAGCAACTTTGCGAATTCGGCTTCATCATAAACGGAAACAATTTTTTGATCCTTTAAATCATTCACTGAAACAGACTCAAGGCTCACGGTTGTTAGTCCTGCGTCTTTTAATGTTTCAAGGACTTTATCAATAGGACGATCCATTTCTTGTGCGGTAATTAATATTTCATCATACGGTATAATAATTTCATAATGATTGCTCGCGGTTTCTACATTCCAGCGATTGATCAGGCCGGGGGAGGAAATAATGAGTAAAAGAATTACGACCCCCCACAGCCATTTTTGATGTTTAAACATTTTGTTCTTCCTCCTAAAACTTTTTCCCAATAATCGGGAGCTGTTTCATATCTGTTCGATCTATTCCTTTTGTTACCCATAACAGTGCAAAATAAACGGCACCACCAATGATAATCGCAACTCCCACATATAAAAGAGCCACTAATCTTGACCAATTTGCTATATCCAGCATAAACGTAGGAACGCCAATCACCGCACCCATTACAATTGAAGCCACAATCATTTTCGCTATTTTCGCTGTAATGACTGTAAAGCGAATTTTTCTAAAGATGAAAATTGTATTTGTCACAAACAGCAAGAAGTACACAAGTAACGTTGAATACGCAGCTCCATCTAAACCAAACGCTTGAATGAAGACGATATTTGCAACGACTTTCACAAGAACACCAGCAAGAATAATGATTGCCCCAATTCGTGAAGCATTCATCCCTTGTAAGATTCCTGTACCTACAATCGTTAATGATGTAAATACCGAACTTAGGTTAATGATTGCCAGCATCGTACTTCCTTCCAAATTCGTAAATAAACTTAAATTTAGTGGCAAAGTCAGCGCAAGTAAACCAAGTGCAGCTGGCCAAGAAATAAGATGTGTTAAGCGATGTGTTTGCTCAATAATGGAACGTGTACCTGCCACATTGTTTGCGGCTAATTTTTCAGTAATTAACGGCACTAATGGCAAAATAATCGATGAGGCAAAAACCGTTGCGATTTGCACTAACGCCAATCCGCGGCCATAAACACCGAATAAAGCGTTAATATCATTGGCAGGAACGCCTAAACTTTTTAACCCATAGGAAACGGTAAAGGAATCGGCGAGATTAAATAATGCCATCGTAACGGACCCAATCGCAATAGGGATTGATAATTTTAAAATAATTTTACTCCACGATGAAAAATCAGAAAAACGATACTTTTTCGTCGCTGTTACTTTGATATCTGAACGTGCATACTTCATTCGTAGGTAAATCAATGAAACGAGTGCGCCAATCACAGATCCAATCATCACACCGCCTGCAACCAATTCATTCGAGTAATCCATTTGAACAAGGATGAACGAAATGATCAGGATTAGGCATACACGTACTAATTGCTCAATTACTTGGGAAATTGCAGTCGGTCCCATATTGCCAAACCCTTGGAAAAATCCTCTGTAAACAGCCATATAAGGGGCAACTAACAATGTGAGGGCGACAACGACAAGTGAAATTTCCGAAGAAGGCCCACCAAACGCATTGGCAATAGTTGATTTAAAACTATAAATCACGGTAAAGCTTAGTATCCCAAAACATAAAGCAAGAATACTTGCCGTTACATAGATTTCGCGAATTTTATCTGGCTCATTTTTGGCACGCATTTCCGCAATTAGTTTTGAAATCGCTAACGGAATTCCGGCTACTGAAAGATACAGTGCCACCATATAGACGGGATAAACGAAATTAAAGATTCCTAAAACTTCATCCCCGGCAATATTTTGCAATGGAATTCGAAAAATACTGCCTAATATTTTGGAAAGTAAGGTCGCAATCGTTAAAATAATCGTGCTTTTGACAAATGTTGACTGACTCATTTTGACCCTCGCTGACCAGTAGCTTTAAGCTTAAATACTTTTAATGCAAAGAGGGGAAGAGCAAGCATCCGTTTCCAACGACTTGGCTGTTTGATTAAACGATAAAACCACTCCAGATTTAACTTTTGGAAGATAACAGGTGCACGTTTCACTGTTCCAGTTAAGGCATCAAAAGAACCACCAACACCGATAAAGACGCCATGTGAAAATTGGTCGAGATTTTCCGAAATCCATTTTTCTTGACGAGGTACACCGAGAGCGACAAAAATTAGATCCGGTGTTGTTTCCTTTATTTGCTGAGCAATATCATTTTTCGTCCAATCAAAGAAGCCATCTTGATGTCCGACAATGTCGATATTCGGGTAGTCTTGATTGATTTTTTGAATAGCCTTTTGTAAAACTTCATTTTGTGCGCCTAACAGATAGATTTTATAGTGCAATTGGTTCCCACGTTCCAATAGCTTGACCATCGTATCAAACCCTGTCACACGCTCAGGTAGAGAATCCCCGAGAATTTGCGCGGCTTTCACGACCCCAATTCCATCCGCCGTCACATAGGTTGCTTTTTTAATGTAATTCATAATTTGCTGGTCTTCATTAGCTTTCATTACTACTTCCGGATTCGCTGTCACCACAAAAGTTTTTTCTTGTTGTTTAATGCGTTGTTCAAGTAATTCGACAAAACCTTGCTGGGTAATATGTAAAAAGGGTATATCCATGATCGTGACATACTTCATACAGCATTCATACCTTTCTTTAAAGCAAATTTACGCAACCTATCATACCATATAATGCAAGACAAGCAGTAGAGTTTCGAGGAGAAATCCAGTTGCGCGGAGTTTGGCTAATATTGTTGCGAGTTTGACTAATAATAAGCTGAAATTGGCTAATATTCCTCAAATTTTGGCTATTAATCTGCCAGAATTGTCTATTATATAGGATGTAATAATAGAGAGAAAGTTCCTCAATCAGGAAAGTTTCTACAAAATGCATCAAACTTTCCTTATAGTGAAAAAATTTTGCTTCGTTTCGAACAAGTGAATATTGTCTTCGGTGCGTGATACATGATAGTCTTTAAGGTAAATGCTTACTTATGGGAGGAAGTCGTTACATAAATGAAAGCGAACCGAATTGAATCACTCGACTCCTTACGAGGGATCTCCGCATTAATTGTTGTCGTTTTTCACTGTTTAATTGCGTTTGTCGTCTTTGCTAATGCGATTAACTTTCAATTTGAAAATGAATTCATTAAATTTTTAACCTTATCTCCGCTGAAAGTTCTTTGGTCCGGTAATGAAGCGGTTTTATTATTCTTTGTTTTAAGTGGATTTGTACTAACATTACCAATGCTGAATGGCAAACAGCAAAGATACACCGTTTATATTACAAAACGTTTTTTTAGAATTTACATACCGTATATCGTTATGATGGCCGTATCGACAATTCTTGCTATCGTTTTTATGGAATATAAAGATAGCACGGGGTTAAGCGCCCATTACGAGGCTCGATGGAATCATGATGTAACAAAGTCTGCTGTTATTGCGTACATATTAATGATTAACTATGAACTTACGAACGTGAATGGGGTTGTGTGGTCTTTAATCCATGAAATGCGAATCTCGATCATTTTTCCATTTGTCGCGTACATCATTTATAAATTGAATTTCTTTAAATCATTTTTTGTCATCTTTATTGGATGGGCACTGTGTTATGTAGGTGTAAATTATATTAACAACACAGTGGACTTTGGAAAATATGCCATCGTTACGGGGAACATTGGACAAACAGTTTGGTACAGTCTGTTCTTCTTTGCAGGTAGTTTTTTAGCGAAATACATCCAGCTGTTTTCATTTTTAAAGAAAACCCATCCATTCATAAAATTTATCGTTTTTGCCATCGCGATTTTACTGATCAATGCGAAATCAATGCTTTATATGATTGGGATTGCATCGTACAAAATGCCACAAATCATCGCGTTATTCGGCATTCTAATTTTATTTATTTTCGTCTTAAATTCGAAATTAGCTGACGAATGGCTAACAAGAAGACCAATTCTTTGGCTAGGGAAAGTTTCATATAGCTTATATTTAGTGCATATTCCAGTCATCATGGTGACAACGATTGTACTAGGAAAAGTAATCCCAATGGTGTGGGCATTTGTTCTCGCCATCGGATTATCCATCCTCGCTGCGGGAATTGTATATCGATTAGTAGAGGTTCCATCGATTCATCTAGGGAAAAAGGTGTCGATGATGTTTGTGAAGGGGCAGAAATAGTATTTAAGTAGGGAATGTTTATAAGGACAAGTAGTAGGTGACGTGCCTGCTGCTTGTTTTTTTGACATTCCCAAAGAATGGAGGGCGATTATATTTACACTAAGATTAATGGCAATATTACAATTACAGGTCATACGAGTAGTGCTAGAGATTTGACGATTCCATCTAGAGTGAAAAACATAGAATATGATGCGTTAAAACAAGAATTAGGCTTTTCTATTACTCTAGAAATTCTCTCTTCTTTTTCAACGCATCAATCTCCGCCTCATTCTTCCCGCAATTTTACTTATTCACTTTACGTAAAATGTTTGTACACTTATACGATCGGTGCTGGTTTGCCAAATAAGTAACCTTGAAATAACTGATATCCTTCTTTTTTCAGCCATTCAAAATCTTCTCTTAATTCAACGCCTTCAGCTAGTGGTACGGATCCTACCGTTTTGGCTGAATTTAAGAACTTTTTAGCAGTTAATTGTTTCGATTGATCATTGGATACACCTTGTACATACTTCATATCAAGTTTCATATAATTTGGCGCTAATTCTTCAAGCACTTCCTTGGTACTAAAACCTTCCCCCACATCATCTAATGCGTATTCAAATCCTTTTTCTTTATAATACATCAATATATTTTTCAAATGGTCCATATCCTCAACTTCTTCTGTTTCCACAACTTCAAAAACAAATAATGAAGGATTAATTCCTAATTCTTGAGCTAATTGTACAGTCGATTTTAAACAATGTTGCGGTGAATAAATAGCAGTAGGAATGAAATTTATAAATACTTTCTTTTGAAGTTTTGCTGCATTTCGCACAGCGGTCATTCTACAAACCTTATCCAATGCATACATACGATTACGAATTTTGGCTGCTTGGAACACTTCAAAAGGAGCAAGATACCCTTCCTTGTCGTCACGTTTAAACCTTGACAACATTTCATAACCATAAACTTCTTCATTTCGATCGACTATTGGTTGAGCAAACGTTGTAACAAGCTGATTTGTAATAATTTGATCTACCCATTGCAATTCAAATATTGTCGTAATCTCTTTAATTGGCCTCCAAACATTATCATCTAAGGCGAAATAAACTTCTGAATATTGCATATGATCAAAAATAAAATCAACTAGTCCAGGAACTGCCTCTTCTTTTACAATTAGCACATTTCCTTGGTGTTTAATAAGTTGTTTTCTACCTGTAAGATAATGACGAATAAAAGATATAAAAATACTGTTTTTCTCTCCCATAAATTTAATTTTATATGTTATGTCTCCGGGAAAACACGCTTTACAATTCATCAATACAATCCCCCTAATAATATTAAATACATTATAAACCCAATAAATCTATTTGTACAATCTTTATAACTAATACATTATACAAACATTTGACATTAATTATTCCATTTGTTATAAATAAGAGGAAATTAAGTAAGGTATTAGCTTAGCTAGAGGAGGAAGTATGTATGGGGTTGTTTTTTTCGACGAATAAAAAAATGCAAATTGAGGAACCAAATTGGGCATCTATTGATCATCAAGCTATATCGATATTAGAAACGAACAGTCACCTTGGATTACTTGAGCAACTGACATTAATTGAATTTACAGAGGATGACGTAAAATCATTAGTTACGCTTAAGCCTTATATTGAAGAGAATATTGGTGAAATAATTAATACCTTTTATAACGCGTTAAGCTCCATCCCTCATTTGAAAAAAATAATTGAAGATCATAGCACCGTTGATCGATTAAGAAAAACGCTTGAATCTCATATTATCGAAATGTTTTCCGGACAAATAGACGATGCATTTATCGAAAAAAGATTGCGAGTTGCTCGTGTGCATTTTAGAATTGGACTCTTACCAAAATGGTATATAGGGGCATTTCAACGAATATTAGGAACCATCATTCACATCCTTAATCGGAGTAAGTGGTCAAAGGAAAATATCGAAAAAGCAATGCTACTCTGTTCAAAACTAATAAATTTTGAAACTCAACTTGTCTTAGAAGAATACGAAAAAGAAAATATTCGAATTAGGGATGCCCAGTATGAACAAGTAAAAAATGAATTGAAAGATAACCTTTCTCTCCTCAGTCAAAATCTTGCGCAAGTATCAGAAGAAACAAACAGCTCTGTAAAAGAAGTAATTGACTATTCATCAGAAATTGAAAAGAATACTCAAAAGAATATTATTCAAGCAAATAGTATCGAAGTGAAAGCAAATAGCGGGAATAATTTAGTGAAGCGGCTAGAAGATCAAATAGGTGTTGTATCGAAAAGAACGGATGAAATGGAACATCTTGTTTTTAAACTAAAAAATTCTTCGGAAAAAATTAATCAAATCATTTCCATGGTTAAACAAATTGCCGATCAAACGAATCTTCTCGCACTCAATGCAACGATCGAGGCAGCAAGAGCTGGGACTCATGGAAAAGGTTTTGCAGTAGTAGCTGAAGAAGTTCGAAAGCTAGCAAATCAATCAAAACAATCAGTTGAACAAATTACGGAATTAATTCAAGATTCAGCAACCCTAACAAGAAATGCAGTAGAGACAACAAAGAACATTAAAGAGATTGTAACGGTTAGTTTAGAAAGTTCCTTTGAAATGAAACAAACATTTAATAATATCGTAGACTCTGTGCATGAAAATAAAATTCAAATAGATTTAATTGGGAATAATATTAAAACACTTGTAGATGTGATTGAGGAGATTAATTCATACACTTCAAAAATAGCAACCCAATCACTCCAATTATATGATACAACCGTTCACCTATAGCTTGATTTGAAGACCTTGCCATCCCTAATGAGGAGTGTGAAGGTCTTTTTGCATAGACTTACTCTTTCTTATGAGGGAGGCTATATTGATCCTATATCTACTTATATCTTCATTAAAAGGAAAAAATACCTATATATTTCTATAAAAATATTGATTAATATTTTTATTATAAAACTTATTAACTAATGATTATTTGGTGTTTAAAATGTGTAGAAAATTATAAGGAAAATATACCTAGTGAAAACACCTTTTATGTGATCTGAAATAAAATTTTTAGCACTAAAAGACTGCTATCAACTAGATTTACATTGAAGATAACGATGGAAATAAGGAAAGTTAAAAGAGATGTAGTATATAGCAGCTTTAAGAGGGTAGTAAATAATTCAGATAACTTTTGAAGTTTATAGAGAATTTTCTATTAACCTTGATTGTTTTCTCAAGGAGATGGTGGAGATGGAAATAAGTAACATTAGCTCAAAAAAATTAATGGATCATTCTTATGAAGATTGCACTAATGGATTAAATCTGGAAATAAGTATATCGAATGTAGAAAATCAAATAAAAGATTTTATTAAACAGAAAATAGATAGTATTGGGTCGGAAGAGTTGATTTTATTTAAAGAAATTTTAGAGCTATTAACTGAAATGAAAATAAAGGTTAAATAGGTTTTGGGATGAGGTTTATCTTTCGAAGCCCTTAGAGTCCTTATCAGTTGAAGTATAAAGGAGTAACTAGTTATATGAAGGATCAGAAACGAGTAAATTTCAAACGTAACGAAGGTTTCCGCTTAATCTTTAATCAGCCTATTCCAGCGACATTTATTATTTTAAAAATTAGTGGGAAAGACGTGAAGAGTAAGAAGGGCGAGATTCAAATTTTAGACATGAGTTTAAAAGGAGCAAAAATTCAAACGAAATTTAAATTGCCTATACCGAATACGAGAATAGAGATGGAATTTGTAATTTGTGATAAACCAATGCATCTTGTTGGGGAATTGGTCTGGGAAAAGCAAAGTAATCAGGAGTTTGTTTATGGGATGATTTTTGATTCCGCAATGCTTTTACAACAGCAATTGCTACAAGAGTTAAAAAAGTATGCAATAAAAAATAAGCCAGAGAAAAAATAAATGGAAGGTGCTAATGGAATAGGATAACTTAAAAATAGATGTATTTGAGATGAATTTTAATAGATAGGTAAGAAAAGGTTTGGTATGCTCTAACTGTAGATAAATAGATAAGCGGACTATTCAAAAACTCTAGTAGGAGGAGACCGACAATGGAATTACATCAACTAGTCAAATCTATAAGAGCTGAAATGCTTTTAGCTGAGGAAAAGGTTAGGGAAAACCCGTATTGGGAAGGAAGGTACTCCTTAGCGAAACAACTTTTAAGAGAAGTGGAACCATATAAAAAACACAGTGATCAATTTTGTATGCATTGTACAGATAAGCAGAAAGATTGCAGTGACTGTTTTTAGAGAGGGGCTATCCTGAAAGTAAAAAAAGGCTGGGACAAAACAAAAAATCACCATTTTTCTTTTATGGAAAATGGTGGTTTTTGATAAAGAGAAAATTGATTTCCGTTACGGGGACGCTTTCCGCGGGCGTGGCTTGAGCCTCCTCGTCGCTTTGCTCCTGCGGGGTCTCAAGGCTCACGCTATTCCCGCAGGAGTCGCCCCTTCACTCCAATCCATTTTTAAAACTATCCAAATTTTAATAATCGTAAAATCGAATTCATTAAAAAAATCTACTTATGTCCCAACCTCATTTTTGCTTTTGGAGTCTGTTGATTTCCGCTACGGTGGACGCTTTGGTGTGGGCACCTTCGCTTCAATCAACAAGCTACTTAGAACAATAGGATATAAGAATACACTAGTAGTATAACCTAAATGGAGAAAACGCGGCCTACCACTGTAAGCCGCGAACTAAATCAAGAAATATTAGCTGGCATTTTAATATGTGAGCGGACCTTACACAAAGCACTAAGACAAGTCGTAAAGACACGTGCAACGTGGCTTTGCGGCTTGTGTGCTTAGTCCGCTCACTACGCCAACCTTTTTCGAAACCCTGTTAGTATATAGTAATCGAGCGAATTTTTATCATTTCTAAAGCTACTATTACAATTTATAAGCACTTATTAGACAGCCTCTTGTATGTTTATATTATTCTAAAAGCAAATTGATAGTTCATTAGTAGTTTTGATTAGGATAGGTGACTATATTCTCCTGCAATTTGTGGACTTTTCTTATCTTTTTCGATTTCTGTAAGGACGCCATCTGTCATTTTGTATACTTTGTCACAATAGTCGACAAGTCGAATATCGTGCGTTACGACAATGGTTGTTGTTTTTTTCTGCGTTGTTACTTCTTTCAATAGCTCCATCACTTCATAGGCACGTTCAGAGTCAAGAGAAGCTGTAGGTTCATCTGCTAAAATAATGGAAGGATTACTATATAAAGCTTTCGCAATCGCTACACGCTGCCGTTGCCCCCCGGATAAGTCAGAAGGATATTTCATGAGTAAATCAGCAATGCCCAAGTCCTCATAAAGTTGATCGCGTTCCTTTTTCGACATATTCCCTTTTTTTACTTTATCTAATAGGTTCAATTGATTCGCTACAGAAAGAAAGGGCACTAAGTTCGACGCCTGTAACACAAATCCAATTTCCTTGAGTCGGATTTGGGAACGTTCTTTTTCATTTAAAGCAGTGAGATTTTGACCATTGATAACGACCTTACCTGAAGTTGGTGATAATAACCCACCCACAATTGTGAGGAAGGTACTTTTACCAGAACCTGATGGACCAATAATGGCAATTAACTCCCCCTGGTTGGCGAGGAAATTTGTTTCCTTTAAGGCATGTACGGTCTTATTGCCACTACCAAAACTCATTTTTACTTGATGTAATTCTAATACGGTCATGATTTATCCTCCTATCGCTTTCAATGGATCAATTCGTACAATGGTTAAAACGGAGAAAACAGCACCAGCAGTGGCAACAACCATTAGGATGAGCCCATAGATTATCATTAAGGTCAAATCAAACGAGACAGGAACGGCTGCTGGTAAAAAAGTACCTGAAATGAGTGTGATGATAAATCCTACCGCCGTCCCAATGAACGCTAAGATTAAAGTTTGTGCCACTACAGACCAAGATAAATAGGAACTAGAAATCCCCTGTGCCTTCATGACACCGAACATACTAATTTTTTGTACCGTCAATACATACAAAAATATCGCTAGAATAATAGAGGAAATGCCAAACAGGAAGTAAATCATGAAATTTAAAGTAAGTTTCTGTTCCGTATAGCCAGGTAAATTCTCAATAAATGATTCAATTTCAATGGTCTCCAGTTCATCATTTAGGGAAAGGTTTAAAATCGAATCATCCTGAATAACAATTCCATTGATTTGATCTTTATTTTGATCGGCCATCTCACCAAATTTAACTTGGTGGTAGGTTGAAAGGTTTGCATAAAGAACAGGTGCGGCATTAAAACGAGCATCATCTGTAAATCCAACAATTGTTAAAGTTTGGTCACTAGAGGATAAAGACAATTGATCACCTAGATTAAATCCTTCATCTTTCAGTGAATCATTCGCAATCACCTCATTCGCGTTTTCAAAAGCCCTTCCTTCGATCACATTGGGCATTAAAAATTCTTCTTTATTGATCCCAAAGAGAGCTATATTTTGCTTTTTGTCTTTGTTACTAGCAATTGCGTTTAGCTGCCCAATAACAGCTGTTTTTTCTGCATTAATCTCTTTAAGTAAATCAACTGACATGAATGATTGATATAAGCTTTTATCCGAATCATCGGTAAGGATGATGGCGGATGCTTCCCATTTATCGACCGCCTCTCTATTTAGACTAGCTAGACCAGTTGCAAGTCCGGAGAGAAAAAATACAAGATAAGAAACAAGCATTAAAATTCCAGTAATTAAGATAAAGCGTAGTTTATTTCTTTTAATTTCCTGCCAAGCTAAGAACACGATGCCACTTCCTTTATTTTTATAGTTCTGTAATTTCAATTAAATATATTATGACTGCAGACAACCCTTACTGTCAAATGTTTGTACAACTAAATTGGATAGACTTTATACAGTCGAATCTGTTAAAATAATAATCAATCCTATACTCAAGTTGTATAAAGTTTGTATTGATAACGTTTTACAAAACGCGCGTATTCGTTATACTAAAGTATGCCTACAAGGATTTGGACAAGTAATTAAGGGGATGAATTGTATGATTCAATCCGGTAACAAGGGAGTATTTGCAATTCAACAAGTTGCAGATATGACAGGATTATCGAAACAAGTGATTAGAAAATGGGAAGAACGTTATGGGATTATTCAACCAAGGCGATTGGAAAATGGCTATCGAGTATATAGTCAAGAGGATGTTAAAACGCTTTTGAAAATCAAGTCACTTTCGGAACAAGGTCATTCGCTCAAGCAAGCTATGCTTCTTGTAAATGAGGTTGAGGAAGACCCGGAAGTTCCAAAATTAAAGGGAAATGAGGATTCCTTTAATTATGAGCAATGGAATGAGTATGTTTTACGGCTTTTAGAAAAAGGGAGTCACTGTGATGAAATCGAAATCAATTTAATTCTTAAAGAAGCGTATCATCATCTGGGGCTAGATCGTTTTTTAAGAGAAATTGTAGTGCCCTTTTTAAAGGAAATAGGGAGACGGTGGGAGAATCGAGAGTGGAATGAATATCAGGAATCTGTCTCAAGCCTAGTTGTGAGGGATTTTTTGGTCCAAATTCGACGTAATTATCAATATCGAGAAGCTGCTCCATTCGTTCTCGGTGCATGTTTACCATATGAACATCATGAAGTGCCGCTACATTTAATCCTATTGCAATTTATGATGAAAGGATGGAAAACACAATTAATCGGAAGTTCACCTGCACCAGGATCAATTGAATCGTTAGTATGTAAACTAAAGCCAGACGTGGTGTTATTATCTGCTACAACGACCATCCCGTTTACAACAGATCCGCAGCTGCTGCAAAGATTAGATCAATTTGCCAAAGAACAGAATAACATAGTCTTCTATTTAGGTGGACAAGGTGCAGTCACTTATACCTCCGACTATAAACCACGGGCTATTCGAGTGACAAATTCTATTGAAGATATTTTAAACAAGCGTAATTTATAAATTGAAATTAAAAAGGGGCTGTCCAGAAAGTATTTCACTTTCTGGACAGCTATGCTTCTAATGATATAATTTCGCTAAAAACCTGTGCTCCTGCGGTAGTAACAATAAATTGTCACTATCCTCGTCGCAAGGGAATTGTTTTATCTTTATAACTCGCTAAAATGTGTTGAACGATTACGACCATTTTCCTTTGAAGCATAGAGAGCGCGGTCTGCCTTTTCGATAATCGATGTTTCTGTATCTTGCTCAGTAAATGTTGCTGCTCCGATACTTACCGTTAAGCTTCCTGTTTCTTGCCAAGTTGCTTCTTCAACTTCTTGGTTAATTTTTTTGGCAAATGAAATGGCCTTTTCGATATTAGTGGCAGGAAGAATCACTGTAAATTCTTCACCACCAAATCGAGACAGAATATCTTCTGGGTGCATGATATTTTTAAGTAGATTTGCTAACTTCACAAGCACAATATCCCCAATTTGATGACCGTATGTATCGTTTACTTTTTTAAAGTGATCAATATCAATGATTAGGAAAGAGAATGGTTTTCCTTCTTTTCGATACAATTCAACTTGTTGTTCTAACTTTTCTTGGAAGAACCTTCTATTTGAAATGCCTGTTAGTTTATCTGTATTCGATATTGTGACGAGACCTGAGTTAATTTCCATTAATTCAATTTGTTTCTTTTCAATCTCAAGATAGATTTGTTCTAATTTTTCAAAAGCTATATTTTTTTCGATATAGGCCTCTTCCATTTGCTTTTTCGTTGCGCGTAATTCTAGCTCATAATCAATGCGCCTCTTCATTTGAACCAAAATACAATCAATCATCTCGCTGTCACCTTGCTTCACTTTTTTAGCATTCAACAAGTAAGGGACCTCATCACCAGCTTGATTTTTAACTTTAATGAATAATTCTTCAACGCATCCATTAAAGTTAATATTTGGATAAAAATAAGAGTGGAAAATCATTTTTGTTCCTGGTTTTAATAAAGATTCAATATGTGTTCCTAGTAAATCCGCTTGTTTATAGCCCATCCATTCAAGGAAGGTATCATTGACTTCGATAATGTAACAGTCATGATTAATTGATATGAAACCACAGGGAGCCTTTCTTAACCGTTTATCCATGATTTACTCCTTCTATAAACTAATTTAGATATTCATTTATAATTTCAATTGTTTCTAGAGGCTGACTAATATGAGGATAGTGTCCCTTTGCATCCATAACTAGAAGCTTACTATTTTGGATATGTTTATGTAAAAATTCTCCTACTTTTATTGGAACAATGCTATCGTTCGAACATTGAATAATAAGTGTAGGTACTTTTAGGAATGGTAGTTTCGAACGGCAATCCGAAAAGAACGTTACTTCTGCAAATTCTCTTGCTACACGCGGGTTTGTAGAGACAAAATCACTTTTCAATTGTTGCGTTAACTTAGCATCATCCGGTTGACTCAAGGCAAATGGCGCCATAAAGCTTGCCCATCCTGCAAAATTCATCTCCATCATTTCCAGTAATTCTTTTATATCCTCTTTTTCAAATCCACCAACATAGCCATCTGTGTCGTTTAAATAACAAGGGGATGGACCAATCATAATTAATTTATCAAAGTACTGTGGTCGCTGGATCGCTGCATACATCCCAATCATTGAACTAATAGAATGCCCGACAAATAATACATGTTGAAGATTTAATTCCTCAATAATATCTAACACATCTTGAGCGTACCCATGAAGTGTATTATATTTTTCAGATTCATAGGCTGTAATATCTGAATTTCCCGATCCGACATAATCAAATAAAACAACTCGATAGTTCATAGCAAATGTAGGTGCGATATATTGCCACATTTTTTGATCACAACCAAATCCATGAGCAAAAAGAATAGTTTGCTCTCCCCGTCCCATAACCTTCACATTATTGCGTTTTATTACATTTTGCATGGTAAAGTTCCTCTCCCCACCGAAAAAGTGATTACTTTTCCTTTGATACCTAAATAAAATAAGATTTCTCAAGCCATCCACAGATAGTTTAAGTACATAATATTACTTTAGCATATAATTATAGATTTTCTTAGAGTTGTTTATGGAGGAGGAACATTATTTGCTAGTACAACAAACTTACTCAAAATTTTCTATCTTTCAAAAGGGGAATTGACGAAAGGTAAATCACCAAAGAATAACTCGGTTGAAATAATTTAAAGAGCTGTTTATGAGGAAACAGTTTATTAACATAGCGAATGTTACTTTAGAAATGTAAATAAAACCCCCGATAGATGTACTATATCAAGGGTTTTATACTAGTTCTATTCGGTTTTGCTACCTTTAAAACCTTTAAGTGGTAAGTGGTCTACGCCTAATTCTGCTAGTTGTGCTTCTGCATTATCAATAAGGTCTTGAGCTACTTCTTTTGTATTAGCATCTAAGCCGGCTAGGAAATCATTTGCAGCTCCTTTTGTTGGAAGCTCAACACCAAGTTCAGCTAATTGAGTTTGAGCCTCTTCGCGAGTAATTGTACCATCTTTTTGTTGATCTAAAATTGTTTGAGCTTTCTCTTTTGTCGCATCGTCTAAAACAGCTAAGAAATCACCGCGGTGACCATGCTCCCCTTTTATTGGAAGCTCGACCCCAAGTGCGGCCAATTGAGTTTGAGCCTCTTCACGAGTGATAGAGCCATCTTTTTCTTGGTCTAAAATAGCTTGAGCTTTCTCTTTTGTCGCATCGTCTAAATCAGCTAAAAAATCACCTCGGGGTCCATGTCCACCTTTTGTTGGTAGTTCTACTCCGATTGTTGCTAAGTTAGATTTAAGGTCATCCATAATCGCTTGAACCTTTTCTTTTGTCGCCTCATCTAATGAAGCCTTTACATTTACTGCTTGCTCTACAGCTGGTGTGGCATCCGTATTATTTTCCGTTGCCGCAAAAGCATGAGCTGATCCTCCAATTACGCCTAACGATAAAGCGCCTGTCATTACATATCCAAAAAGTTTGTTTTTGATCATTTTCAATTCCTCCTTGTTGTCTTACTGATTGCTACTTTACTCCTCGATGGTGAAAAAATGGTGAAAACTGAAATTAATTTTTAAATTTCGTCCGCTTACCTATATAAATGAAACTCACAAAACCCATTTGCTTTTCACCAAAATTTCACCGAAGCGAATTAAATTAAAGACATCAAAAAGAAAGGAGTTAAAGAAATGAAAGTAATAAAAAAGACACTTCTTACAACTGCGACAGTCATAGTAGGATTAGTACTTCTATTGGGAGGAAGTTTTAAAGTTTTAGCTGCAGGAATGCATGGGCATGGACCAAGAGCATTTGGCCATCCTGCTATGCACGGACATCATTATATGGGATTCCCGTGGTTCGAAACAGTTGTATTTTTAATCATTGGTGTAATCGTACTTGTATTTCTAATGAAATGGCTTAACAAGAAAACAAAAGATGCTTCAATGGAACAGTTTATTTATACAAGTTTAGCTACTTCATATAGACCGATGAAAAATCAAAATGAAGATATTTTAGATCAGTGGGAAAAAACGATCAACAACAAGGAGAAAGAATAATATGGGGATTTTCAAAAGAGTAAAACGCATCACAAAAGCAAATATTAATGGATTGTTAGATAAAGTAGAAGATCCAATGATGATGCTGAATGAAATGACAAGAGAATTAGAACAGGAACTAACGAATGCGCAAAAGGCACTGACACGCCAAATTTATGCGGAAAATAAACAGAAGGCATTGATTCTAGAGGTAAACGCAACAATAGAAAAAAGAACAAGACAGGCAAAATTAGCGATTGAACATGGCGATGAGGCAATTGCAAGATTAGCTATTGAGGAAAAAATGATTCAAGAAAATCAGCTAAGTTTTTTTGTAGAACAATATCAAGCGCTCCAAGATCAAACAGGTATACTAAAAACACATGTAAACGAATTAAATACAACATTAGTTGAATTACAAAATAGAAAAGTCTTATTAGCTTCACGAGCAAACGTCGCTCAATCCATCAAACGGATTCAAGCTACAACATCTTCATTTGAAACAGGGAATATTTTAAAAGGAATTTCGCAAGCAGAAGATCGAATTATATTAATGGAAGCTGAAGTCGAAGCGGGCAAACACTTTACAAGACCACTATTAATACAAGAAGCAACGGTCATCAATGAAGATGATGTCAATAAAGAGCTCGATAAATTGAAACAGGAACAGTTGAAAATCGGATGATATCGGAAAAGAGGCACTAGGACTTAGGTGCTTCTTTTCTTGTATCAATCTAATGGCGATTCCAATTATAATGGACAAACAAATGAGAAATGATAGGGGACATGACCATGAATATATTACTAGCTGAAGATGACATTTCACTTGGAGAATTAATTGTTTTTATGCTCAAAAAGAAGGCAAGCTACAATGTCGAGTGGGTGATGGAGGGTGAGGATGCGTACTATTATGCCAATAATGCTCACTATGATGTTTTAATATTAGATTGGATGATGCCGAATGGGACAGGTATTGAGGTCTGTCAACGATTAAGAAAACAAGGTTACGCTGGTGCGATTTTGATGCTTACGGCTAAAGATAGCGTTCAGGATCGAATAGAAGGATTAGATGCTGGAGCCGATGATTATCTCGTGAAACCTTTTGAAATCGATGAACTTCTGGCACGATTAAGAGCCCTTTCACGCCGTAATTACGCGCCGATTGTAGAGGAAGAAATTAAAATAAAAGACTTAGTATTTAATCGAGCAAGTCACCTAGTCCGATTTGGGAATGAAGACATTCAACTAAGTCCAAGAGAATTTCAGTTGTTAGATCTACTCTTACAAAACAAAGGACAGGTCATTTCACGTGAAGTGATTCTTGATCGCATATGGGGTATTGATTCCGATGTTGCACCAAAAACAGTGGATGCGACAGTTAAATTAATTTGTAAAAAATTAAAAAAAATCAAAAAAGAGGACTTAATTCAAAGTATTAGAGGGGTGGGCTACAAGTTTGAATAATAAACTTTTTTCGTTTATTAGGCGAATCAAGCCAGGTGGAAAAGATATGTTCAGTCGCACCCAAAGACGATTAACGTATATATATAGCGGCTTACTCATCCTTTTTCTTTCACTTTTTATTATCGTCGTTTATAGTGTTCTGCACTTTTTCATTTCAAGAAATGCAGAACAAGAAATAAAAACCCTTGTGGAGCAAGAATCTAAAGTCATTGAAGGATATCTGTTAGAAAATGAAAAGAAGGATTTACGAGAAGCACAGGGTCAAGAAATCGTTTTTACTGGGGTAAATCAAGCCTTTTATTACGTGATGAATCCAAATGGCGAAATCATGATGGAGAATAATCAAGACAAACGACTACAACAAGCATTAACACCTTTATTAAATAGCAAAGTTGCAAAAAACGAAGATGTTTTTTATGAAACCATTCACCTGGATGATATTCGAAAAGAGCGAGGGAAACATGGAGAATTTCGCCCGGATATTGAACAAGACATTCGCTTAATCATCGCTGGTCATCCCATTATTTATAAAGGACAAATCATCGGGACACTCTACATCGGAAGGGATTTTACATTTGCCACTCAAGTATTTCAGTGGGTCCTTATGATCTTAGTGGTATTAGGAATCATCTTCATCGGATTAGCCATATTTATTAGTCAAAGAATGTCCCAAAAAGCAATGGTCCCGATTTCCAATGCGTTTACGAGACAAAAAGAATTTGTGGCCGATGCGTCCCATGAATTACGAACACCATTAGCCGTTTTACAATCTTCCATTGACGCAATGGAAATGACAATAGAACCTGAGAAAGACGATTTTACAGGGAAACTGTTAACGAACATGAAACAAGAAGTGAAACGAATGACCAGTTTAATAAGTGATTTGTTAACGTTGGCACGATCAGATTCGAATATACTCGAGCTACGAAAAGAAGTGTTTGATTTTAGACAGGTAGCGGAAAAAGTGATAGAATCCCTAAGTTCACTCGCAAATAAAAAGACAATTTCCATTAGTTTAGATGCACCAAAAGAACTCTTAGCAATAGGAGATCCTGAACGATTATCGCAATTGATCTACATCCTTTTAGACAATGCAATTAAATACACACCGACAGACGGAAAAGTAAAACTTACCCTTTCACAAGAAGGACCTGGACTTTCGATTACGATACAGGATACGGGAATCGGAATAAATAGTGAAGATGTACATCATATCTTTGAAAGGTTTTACAGAGCAGACAAATCCCGTTCCCGTCAAATGGGGGGACATGGCTTAGGTCTGTCAATTGCAAAGTGGATAGTAGATACCCATAAAGGCAACATCGAAGTAGTAAGTACACCTGGTGAAGGAACGACATTTTTAATAAAAATTCCTCAGTAATAAAACTAGAGCTTTTAAAACTAATAATGGGTTCCTCATTATAATTTGGGGTTGATTTCTGCGGGGGCGCGGCTACAGCGGAAAAATGAATTTTCCGCGCGCGCTTTCCCAAAAGATTCGCCAGCCACCGCTCCAGCTAACAAGTCAGGAAATTGATTTTGTTATCCCCAACTTTTGGTGAGGAACCCACTCTAATGTAATATGCGCGAAATGCTGGCGAGCTCTCATTTAGATCATTTCAACAAAATATTGCATAATTGTAATATCCTTCGTTAATTCAGGATGAAAAGAACAACCTAAGAAATTTCTATCCCTTGCTAGAACGATTCGGTTTTCATGCTTTGCTAGTATCTCTACATGTTCTTCTACAGAAACGATATGTGGCGCGCGAATAAAGACGGCTGGCACGTTTCTTTTTAATTTTGGAATCGGTAAGTCACATTCAAAACTGTCTATTTGTCGACCAAACGAATTACGCTCAACCGTAACCTTCATTACACCTAGATGTGGTTCCTCATAGCCAACAATATTTTCTGCTAGTAAAATAAGTCCTGCACAAGTACCAAACATCGGTAATCCTTGCTCAGCTAAATGACGTATAGGCTCCAGTAAATGAAAACGATCTAATAAATTCCTTATTGTTGTACTTTCACCACCAGGTAATACAAGTCCATCAATGCCTACTAAATCGTCAGCTGATTTTATAGCAATCGCTTCACAACCAACCGCTTCAATTTGATTGATATGTTCTCTTATCGCACCTTGTAATGCAAGGACGCCAATCTTTTTCATCTTACCAACCTCGTTCCTGCATACGTTCTTCAGCTGGAAGTGTTGCAATATCAATCCCTTTCATCGGGGTACCCAATTCTTTGGAGATTTCGGCAATTAATTTATAATCTTGATAGTGTGTTGTTGCTTCGACAATAGCGCGGGCAAATTTTTCAGGGTTTTCGGATTTAAAAATACCTGAACCAACAAATACCCCATCTGCCCCAAGCTCCATCATTAAAGCAGCATCGGCTGGTGTTGCCACTCCTCCTGCTGCAAAATTCACAACAGGTAAACGTCCTAATTTCTTAATTTCAACCAATAATTCGTATGGTGCTCCTAAAATTTTCGCTTCTGTCATTAATTCATCTGCATTCATGCCAATTACTCTTCGTACTTGCGCATTCACTTGTCGAATATGACGAACGGCTTCCACAATATTTCCTGTACCTGGTTCACCCTTTGTACGAAGCATCGATGCACCTTCTCCAATACGACGAGCTGCTTCACCTAAGTCACGGCAACCACATACAAACGGCACCGTATAGTCACTCTTTAACAAGTGAAACTCCTCATCGGCTGGTGTCAATACTTCACTCTCATCTATGTAATCCACACCCATCGCTTCTAAAACGCGCGCCTCTACAATATGACCAATACGTGCTTTTGCCATTACGGGAATAGACACAGCATTCATCACTTCTTCTACAATTCGTGGATCTGCCATACGCGCTACGCCACCAGCTTTACGAATATCTGAAGGAACTCGTTCTAACGCCATGACAGCTACAGCCCCAGCTGCTTCTGCAATTTTTGCCTGTTCTGCATTCACAACATCCATAATGACACCGCCTTTTTGCATTTCTGCCATCCCACGTTTTACTCGTTCTGTACCTAATTGTTTCATAAAATTTCCCTCCATGTTTGTAATGATTTTCAGTATAGGGGGATATTGACCGTATTGAAATAGTCAATTCTCTCGAAATGGATGTGGTCAGTTGAGGAGGGTAAAAAGGCTGGATACCATGATAGGTTGTTCTGACGAGGGATTTTACAAAAAAATAGATATTTTTTGTAAAATCATGCCTTTGGATTAGTGGCTAAAAGAGAGCCAAGTGCTCGAAAATCGCGCTAAGTGATCACATATTTCTAAACTATAAATGATATCCAAACATGTTCCAAGCTCCCGATTAAACTGTATATTAATCCATTTATACGCTCGAAAACAGAATTAATATAAGGTATTCATCCTTATTCAAGTAGCTAATTTAAATGGTATTTGGAATTGCAAGTTACTTATTTGGCATTTTAATACAAATATTCCGTTGATATTGTTCAGAATTTGTTCAGTATGAATTGATACACTGTAATTCTAGGGAGATTTAATAAAAAATTACTATGAAGATCCCTTTAAGAAATCGAAAAAATTTTTTATCACCAATAAAGAAAGCGGGAGACACAATGTCAAAAAAGAGAAAAAAGTTTAACAAGATAGTAGCATCTACAATTACTGCTTCTGTTGCAACGAGTGCTATTGTTACGCTTGCTCCAAATGTAGACGCAGCGTCAATCAAGTTCAATGATGTATCATCTAATTCATACTTTTCTGATGCTGTTAATAGTTTAAGTGCGCGGAATATTATCAAGGGCTATGGGGATGGCACATTCCGTCCGCAAAATAGTATTACGCGCGCAGAAGCTGCGACAATCATTGCCCAAGCTTTAGATTTAGATACATCAAATATCGAAGACCCTAGATTTAAAGATGTATCTAAAGATAACTGGGCTTATCAATACATAGCAGCATTAGCAAATAAAGGGATCATTGTAGGGTATGATGGTGAATTTAAACCGAATGATCCGCTAACTCGCGCTCAAATGGCTAAGATAATTTCTGTTGCTTACAATTTTCAACCGAGTGATTCGCAAGAACTACCATTCACAGATGTGAAAAAAGGTGATTGGTTTAGTGAGTATGTTGGTGCATTAGTAGAAAATGATATTACATCCGGTACAACACCGACAACATTCTCACCAAGTAAAATCGTAACTCGTGGGCAAATAGCGTCATTCGTTTATCGCAGTGAAAATAGTGTAGCTCCTGTTCAAGTAAATGAGACAATTTCAACAATTACAAATGAAACACTTGTTACTTCTGAAGGCACATATACACTTACAGACGAACAAAAGAAATGGATGAATCCTAGCAATCTAGCAGCATTAAGTGGAGCCACAATTAAACTCACAGCAAAAAATAATAAAATTGAACAAATACAATTAATTGACTTTACGGCAAAAGGTTCATCGAGTACAGATACAGCAAACCCATATGCAAACCATATTGTCTTTGATGGAAAAGGTGCGACAGTTGATGCAAATATAACGATCAATGGCGATTACTTTACGATGCAAAATGTAACCATCAAAGGGGATTTGCATGTCGGTAAAGGTGTTGAAAATTCCTTCTTCTCAGAATTTACAAAAGTAGAAGGGAAAACGACAATTGATGATTCCTTGCAAATAGTTAACCAAACAGCTCAAAACTATAAATCATTAGGTGTTAAGCTTGCTTCTACTAATAGCTTCCCTATAGTTGCTAATGAAACAATTACTAAAGGTAGAGTCGTATTTAGTGAATTCCAATTAGGAGATGTTGATGTCGATAAAAATGCGGATGTCATTTTCCTTTCAAAAACGGTTGGGACATCGACAGTAGGAGAAATCGTCGTTAATAGCAATGCTACAATAACTTCAGATAGTTCAGTGACGATACCTAAATTACTGATTACCTCAGAAGCAAAAGACGTGACAATTAATTCAACTGTAACAAGTCTACAAGTTACGGCTGTTGGGGAATTAAAATTATCTGGTAAAGCAGATATCGTGAACTTATCCGTAACTACTAACGCTAACGTGAATCTTCAAACGCAAGGAAAAGTGGGAACATTAGAAACAGGTAATAAAGATACAAAAATAACACTTGGTACTGGAACAAAAGTAAATAATCTAGTCGTTCCAACAGGGGCAAAACCATCTGATATTATTGGAAACTATGAGACTACAAAAGGAAATGTAGAGCAAATTGGTGGAACAAAGAATCCGGATATAACACCTCCATCTAATAATGGTGGAGGATCAAGCGGTGGTAGTACTTCAATCCCAGTAGCACCAGCTGCACCACAAGGGTTACAAGGGATAGCACCATCCGTTTTATTAAATGATGGGAAAATAACAGGGTTAATTTCAACAAAATCTTATCAATATAAACTAGCAACAGCTTCAACGTGGACAAATGTCGCAGCATCATCTACACAAATTACTGGATTAACTGCAGGAAACTATGAAGTACGTATTGCTGCAAATGGAAACACACCGGCAAGTTCTGCAATTACAGTAGTGGTGGCTTCCTATCAGTCACAACCTATAAATTCTTTAAATATCTCTATTGGAAATACAGGAGTCATTTCAGGTGATACAGTAACAAATGGGGAAACTCTAAAATATCTACTTGTTAATCAATCGAAAGCAACCGTTATAGCTTCATGGAATACATTGACATTAGAAGCGGATGCAGATACGGCGCTAGGTGGAACATTATCAACAACAAGACCAACTTTAACAACTGCAGATAATAGTAAATATCTAGTAGTAGTTGGATTTAAAAATGGAAAAGCAATTTCTGCCGGCGAATCCACATCTATTAACATTGAGACGCTTGGATCTTTAAATGTTATTGCAAATGATGATCCTTTTAGCAATGACAAAACAGTTATCACAGCTGGTACTGCTGATACAGGAAATGAGTTTGCGTATAAAGTATTTGATGATGCAAATGCAGCCGATTTAGAAAAACCAGCATTAAACGCTGATGTATCATCATGGACGGTACTACCACAAGATGGAAAAATCACAGCTGTAGATGGCAAAGTGGTTGTCGTTGTAGAAAGAACAGCAACAGGGAAACTTGCGAAAAAGGTTGGGCAAGTTAGTGCAGTGACAACGGTAAATAATCAATTGTTAGAAGCAGTTATGTTGGACGGTAAAGATGGAGTAAGTTCTCAAGATGGAGAAGTGGAAACAATTCGCTTGAAATTCTCGGGTAAATTTGATCCAAATGCAGCAATACCGAATAATATGTTTACAGTTCCCGGATTTAGTGTAGAGTCTATCAAAGTAACAGATAAAAATGGAAGAACACCTAAGCTAAGTAATGGAACGGATAATCCATTATATACACAAGGAGAAAGTCAATACATCACGATTAGATTGGCACCAAGAACTGGAACTAACCAACCTCCATTGGTAACACAAAATCCAAACTCAGTAATTACGGATCTTAATGGAGTAGAAATTACAGGAATCAATGTTCAAGCTGTAGATCAAGCTGCACCAGTCATTATAAGTTCAAGCTTGGTTGATAATGGCTCAAATGGTGTGAATGCAGGAGATCAAATAACGATTACATTCTCTGAAGATATTAATCTTGTTCCGGGTGCTAATGTAACAGATTTAATGGATGATTTTACATTAAGTAATTCAACACATCCTAATTTTGAATTCAATCAATATGATCAGTTTAGTCTTTTAGGAAATACAGTGACTGTAACATTAGGAGAGCAAACAGCAGCAAAATTATTACCGGGCACGACAATCACGATGAACTCAGACGGTAATTATATTTCTCTATTTGATTCTGTAGGAAACAAAGCAAAACCACAAAAATTATATGTCTCAGAAACTACTTACTCAAATCCTAAAGCAATAGACATAATTGGTAATTTTGAGACCCTTGGAAATTTAAATGTTACTGCAAATGATGATCCTTTTAGCAATGACAAAACGATTATCACAGCTGGTACTGCCGATACAGGAAATGAGTTTGCGTATAAAGTATTTGATGATGCCAATGCTGCAAACTTAGGAACGCCAGTATTAAACGCTGATGTAACTTCTTGGACAACACTACTACCAGACGGCAAAATTCCAGCAGATAACGGTAAAGTGATTGTTGTTGTAGAAAGAACGGCAACAGGGAAACTTGCTAAAAAGGTTGGACAAGTTAATGCAGTGACAGTAGTTAATAACCAATTGTTAGAAGCAGTAATGATAGACGGGAAAGACGGGGTAAGTTCTCAGGATGGCGAAGTTGAAACAATCCGCTTGAAGTTCTCTGCAAATATTGATCTAATGACTGTTAATATTAACTCATTTACTGTTAATGGATTTACTGTAGAGTCTGTAAAAGTAACGGATAAAAATGGAAGAACACCTTATCTTAGTAATGGTACAACTCCAAATCCATTATACACACAAGGTGAAAATCAGTATGTCACTATCCGGGTTACACCACAAAACGGCACTGCCTTCACCCCAACGGTAACTCAAAATTCAAACTCGGTGATCAGAGATATTTATGGAGTGGAAATTACAGGAATTGATATTCAAGCAAAAGATACAGCAGCACCAGTTATTATTAGTTCAGTTTTCATTGATAATGATTCTGAAGGTATGAATGCAGGAGATCAAATAACAATTACTTTCTCTGAAGCTGTGATCCCTGCTTTAGGAATGAATGTGACGAATCTAGTTGATGATTTTACTTTATATAACTCAACTCATTCTGAATTCACTTTCAACAGTAGTGATCAATTTAGCCTTTTAGGAAATACAGTCACTGTAACATTAGGAGCAACAACAGTAGCAAACATCACACAAGGCACGACAATTACTATGAATTCAGATGGTAGTGCTATTTCCTTAATGGATAATGTATTTAACAAAGCAAAGCCTCAAAAAGTATTTGTAAATGAAAATGTTTATTCCGATGCAAAAACAATAGATATTATTAGCATTCCAACCCCTAGCGTAAATGCAATTGATGCACCTACTGCTAGTAAAGTACAAGGAAATGATGCAGGAACAATCAAATTAACAGGATTAACTGATGGTGATACTTATGAATATATAATAGATAATAATCCTACAACATCTGTTAGCACTGACTGGACAGGGGCACTACCTGTGACACTATCTAGTAAAACTGAAATTGATAACATTAGTGTAAATGCGGGACAATATGTACACATTCGTGTAAAACCAACAGGATCACAAACAGCAAATGTACAAGATCTACAAATTGCATTAATCGATATAAAACCAGATGCTGCGCCTAATCCAAATGTAGATCTAGGAAGTAGTGCAGGTTCTACAAAGTTAACAGGTCTAGAAGAAGATGTTATTTATCAATATATTGTTGATACTAATCAAACTCTAGATGATAATGCAATTGGTTGGCAAGAGGCTACAGCTGATGGAGATGGTTATATTAATAATATCCCAGCTGATAGTTCAAAATATATTCACATTCGTGTGAAAGCAACCACACAAAAACCAGCATCGTATATAAAGAGTGTTAAAGGGTATGAAGGTCCGTAATTAAGCTAAAAGTTAGTAGAAATAGATTACTTAAAGTGGTGATCTATTTCGCCTTTTTTCATTTCGAAAGTAACTCTAGTCTTGATATCATACACTTTTAATCTAACAAAATATCGTATAAGTAAACCTTGGTTGTGCAAGCTAAGACTAGACTATTTTCCAGAGAAGGTAAAAATCATGAAAATTCAAAAACTAAATGAATCCCAGGTTAACGAAGTGTTATTACATTTCAAAAATGCTAAAGGTGATTTTTTGTTAAATGACATAAACAACGAATTGTTTGTAATTGGTGTTTTGATTGACAAAAACGATCAAATACTTGGGGTAATATTAGCGGAGTATAAAGAAGATATAGACAAGTTAGGGGTAATTTACTCAGTAAATGTTAGAGAGGAGTTTCAAAATAAAAGCATTGAAGAAAAATTACTAAAGTTTGCTGAAAAAGAATTAAAGACAAAAGGTGCCAAAGTTTTATTCACAAATATTTTCTCTGAAACTAGTCCGAACGTAAAATTCTCTTTAAGGAAACAATCATGGACTCCGCCAGTTTTAGATAAGACTCACTTTATAATTAATGTTAAGGATATGCACCAAGAAAACTGGATCGAAACAAACACTTTTCCTGAAGACTTTTCCGTTAAAGAATGGAATCAAATCTATGAAACGGAGCTAGAATCCTTACGAAATGCGGATTGGTATCCCAAACATTTATCGCCGTTAGAGGCCTATCATTTTGGTGAAACTAGCCCACAAACCAGCTTTTGGGTTTTCCATAAGGATGAAATTATAGGCTGGATATTAAGTAAAAATGTTAATGACGAATATTTATTTATTACCTCGCTTTTCATTAAAGAAGATAGAAGGAATCATTATATTCTCAGACCGTTATTAGGTGAAGTTATAAAAAATCAACTTAAAATGAATATTCCTTATGCTTGTTTTGATGTGAGAAACAAAGATAAAAAAGTATTAAAATTTTTTAAGAGCTATTTTAAAAACTATATTCATAATACAGTAGAAATTCATAGTGCTTATAAAATATTAGGTAGATAAAATTGTCTATCAATCTTTATACTTTTTGTGCACCTTAATATTTACAATAAGCATAAAAGGAGAGTTGCCACTTAAAATGACAACTCTCCTTATTTCTTGCTTAAGTCCTCACCTCGAGCCAAAGTGACCACAAGCCGGGGCAAGTGCCCGCAATCCAAGCACCGATACCTAAACCTTGTAGTAATAGATAGTATCCAAAAAAGACGCCCAGAACCAACCATTCTGAACGCCTTGATAAGCTTACTTCACAATATAATCCCCAGACACCCATCCAGTGCCGCCGTTGTAATACACTTGGTACCAAATATCTTCTTGTACTAATTGATCATTTTCATCTAATACACCAATCAACTTGGATTTTGCTTTAACCGAACCGAGGATAGAACCTGCAGTAGTTGGTTCACTACGTACGTTTAAAGGAGTATCGATCTCCGCTACTGTTAAGATATTCAGGTAGGACACGTAATCACCAGAAACCCAGCCCTCTTTACCATTAACGCTCACTCTATACCACGGACCATTATGACCAATAACCGTTACCTTCGTATCCATTGCAAGCTGGTCAATAATATTTGAACTTACCGCCGTACTTGGGTAAGTTCTTAATTTCAGGTTATCCGCAGTTACTTTTCCAATCGCACCTTTTAAACTTGTAATCAATGCATATTGATTTTCAGGTGCTGGTAGTGGAGAAGTGCTTGGCTGATTTTGGTATCTTGGTACGTCAAAAATCATTTTTGTTGTTTTATCTGCACCAGTTATTGCGTAAATATCTTGGATTTTTCGTGCTTGGATAATTGCCCATTGTACATGTGTGGCATATTGGTGCTTTGGTGGATCATTTGGATTCCAACGCATTTTGTATAAAGTATCTTGTCCAACGCCAATATACTTTTCTTTTACAAATTTTGCGCCACCAATAATTGCATCATTAATCGTGAACCATCCATCCGTATAAGCTCTTTCCGAACCATATTTGTTTGGATCTACATCAATTGCGCCAATTCCATATACATTGTATGTCTTTTTGATGTTTGTTAAAGTTGCACGATTTTGTTCTGTCACCATTTCGGGTTTTCCGCTCGCATTTAGACCGACTTCAATACCTTTTGCTAAAGCAGAACTTCCGTTACCTGTTTCATGTAAAGCATGGGAAATTAAATAGATGGCATTAATGTTATGATTAATTCCTGCATCAATGAAAGCATTAGCTGTGTTTGCTAATGTACCTTTCCCCGATAGTACCTTTTCATTCACAACTCTCAGATCGAGATTTGTAATAGGGGTTGATAATTTTAAGAACTGGTAATATTCTACACTTGTTTGGGAGAAGTTATTTGGATTGACATAATAGGCTACTAAATCTTTCGTTCCTATAAACAATCCGCCTCCATCCACTTTGGGGTTATTATTTGCTTGGACAGTAAGAACATCCGCAAAGTTTCTCGAATAGCTAGTCGTTGTGTGAACAATCGAACCAACAGCCGGCTTTTCTGGAACACTCTCAGGATTTAATATACGGAAAATAACAGAAGCTGCCTCTGCACGAGTAGCTACAGCAAGTGGAGCAAAAGTGTTATTTGGTTTACCAACAATAATGTTAAGTGAAACTACATGCTGTACTTTATCATAGGCCCAATCGGCAATTGTATTAGTGTCATTAAACGTAAGTGAGCTAGCTGATGACTCCATCCCTAAATAGACAATGGCATTATGGACCATCACAGCCATTTGTTGACGGTTAATTTTATCATTTGGATTAAAATAGCCATTTTCGTTACCTGCAACGAGGTTATAGTAATATGCTTTGTTTACATCATTATAGAACCATTGACCTTCATGAACATCATGAAAATTTGCAGAAGTCGATACTTCTGGTAATTCCAATGCTCTAACAAGAAAAGCAGCAAACTCAGCGCGACTCACATTATTGTTAGGTAAGTAGTTTCCTAGGGCATCACCTTTCATAATTTGATGATCAATAAGAAAACTCATTTCGTCATATGCCCAGTGCTTTGAAATGTCTTCAGCCTGCGCGGGTGTAGGTGAGAAATACAGTCCAGCTGCTAGTAAACTTGCAGCAAGTGATAATTTTTTCATTCAACAAACTCCCTTCAAAACTATCATTCTATATAAACCCTATCAAACTATGGGGAAAAAATATAGAGGAAGTTCTAAAGAAAATTTAGTAGTATTCTCCTCTTCTGCTGATTGTTGTCGAAACCGGTGCAGAATTATGGTATATTTTAAATATATTTAGTATAAAAAGAGATTAATAGTTAGGAGACCGAAAAATGGTAAAAAAAGAATTCTACTTGTTGTTTTCCTTCTTGTTGGTTATATTAGTTTTTTTACCAATAAAGTCCACCTCTGCTCAGACACTATCTGATATCCCAGAAAATTATAAGGCGGAAGTAAACTATTTAATAGAAAGAGGAGTAGTTGCTGGGTATGAAAATGGAGAGTTTCGACCTGAACGATTTCTAACAAGAGAAGAAACAGCAACGATGATTGGAAAAGCATTGGGATTAAACGGAGAAAAGCCGGGTAAAACAGTATTCCCTGATGTTAGTCCAACTTCTTTTGCTTCAGGTTATATCCAATCTGCAAATGAACAGAAAGTACTAATGGGCTATACAGACGGGACATTTAAACCAAAAAACAATATGACGCGTCTAGAGATGGCTTATCTGCTGACAAGTGCCTTTAAATTATCAAGTAATCAAGATGTTTATTATGTAGACATGCCAAGTGGTAAAGGTGCCTCGCAAGTGATTAAAAATATAACAAATGCCGGGATTACGGATGGTTATAGCGATGGCACGTATCGACCAAATAACGATATCACTCGTATTGAATTTGCAGTGATGCTTGCTCGCGCGTTAAACCCGGAATTTAAGATACAACCGCCTCAATATACACCAGTAAAAATGTATGTAACAGACAATAACCTAAATATAAGAAAAGGGCCAGGTACGCAATTTGAAGTGTTAGGGAAGTTACAAAAAGGTGATGAAATTATTTCCTATTCAATAGAAGGAGATTGGATACAAATTAAAACTGATAATGTCGCTGGATATGTCCATAAGGCATACTTATCAACTGAAAAAGTAAGCGCAGATAGAGTAATTACCATTGACCCAGGACACGGTGGAAGTGATCCAGGAGCAGTTGGTAATGGACTAAAAGAGAAGGATATTGTGTTAAGTGTAGGTCTATATTTAAGAGACTATTTACAGGAAGCAGGAATTAAAGTAGTTATGACACGTTCAACGGATGTCTTTATTAGTCTTGATGAACGAGTTAAAATCGCAGAAAGAGCTGGGGCCGATACATTCGTTAGTCTTCATATGAATTCGGCAACATCTACATCTGCTAGCGGTACAGAGACGTACTCTTCTACGTCAGGCTCTTCCTATAAAGTGCAGTCAAGTAAGAAGCTATCGGAATTTATACAAGAACGATTAATTGACACATTAGGTACAAAAGATCGTGGCGAAAAAACAGAAGAGTTTAAAGTACTCAAAACCAATTCGTTACCATCCGTGCTAGTAGAAATGGGCTTCATCTCGAACGCCAGTGAAGCAAAGTTGATTTCAACACATCAAAAAGAAACAGCTGAAGCCATTTACTTAGGAATTTTAGATTATTATAAGTGGTTAGAAAAATAAGTAATAAAAGCATGATGAATGATCGTACATGAATTATTACAGTAAAAAGCTTTAACTAACAACATTGAGGAAATTCCTCTAATTGTTAGTTAAAGCTTTTTTATTTGGTTAAGAAAAAAATTCGTAGAGTCTGTACAGTATGGGGGGTACAGGTTCTAGCTCATGGAACTTTCCCACGCCCCCTACGAAGGGAAAAATATTTTTTTGTCGAAATCTTCAACAATTATCAAGGGAAATCAGAAGAATTCTGCTTTCCCATTAAAAGAATAAAAAGAAAAAGACATAAAAAGTGAAGAACTGAATATACGTATCTAGGGAGCAAAATTTAGAAGGGGATAAATTAATTAGTAGATTGAAAGATTTAGTACCATTAACTAGCATTTCTGGATGTTTTTCGAATCCATACCGCTACTCTATTAAATATTACAAATATAACAGTACAGTAACAATTGGGACAAATAATGTAATGGGATAAATGGTAATTTTAATAGTTATTTGCTTGAATTGGATAAAAGATAATGTTATAGTTTGTAAGTAAGTAAATGATTCTACTAATTTCGTCAGAATTTAGTAGATTTATTTCAATAAATTTACTTTGCTTTCCTTATTATTCAAGAAAACTATAATACATATTTTTGTAATTTTTAGTCGTAATATAGTTTTCAGAGAGTAATATAAACTTTTGAACTGATCTAGGGAGGAATTATAGAATGACAAAGCAAAACAAAGGTCGTAAATTATTCGCGACAACAGCAACTGCAGCACTTGTGGCTTCAGCGATCGTACCAGTAGCATCTGCTGCTGAATTAAACGATGCTGCAAAAATCCCAGCTTGGGCTAAAGACGCAGTTAATTATTTAGTACAAAACGAGGCTGTTCAAGGTGACCAAAACGGTAACTTTAACCCATCTGGTAATTTAACTCGTGCGCAAGCGGCAGTAATCCTTGCTAAAGTTTTAAAATTAGAACCAACTGGTACAGAAAACTTTAAAGATGTTAAAAAAGGTGACTGGTACTATGATGCAGTTACTGCAACTTCACCAAAAATTTTCTCAGGTGATGACAAAGGAAACTTCAATCCAAATGCTCCTTTAACTAGACAAGAAGCTGCAAAAGTTCTTGTAAGTGCATTTGAATTAACTGGATCAGCAGAACTTAGCGGCTTCTCTGACGCTTCAAAAGTTCCTGCTTGGGCTAAAGAATTTATCGAAACTGCTGTTGCTAACAAAGTAATCAACGGTAAAAATGGCGCATTAGCTCCAAGTGACAAAATCACTAACGCTGAATTCGCTGTAATGGCAAAAGGATCAATCGATGCTGCTGCTGGCGAAGTAATCGTTGATGGTTTAGCTGTTAAGAGTGTAAGTGCGATTACATCTACAAGTGTTACTGTAACTATCGATGCTCCAACTGAAGATTTAGTAGATCAAACAGTTGTAGTTAAAGACGGTGCTGGTAAAACATACGCAGTAAACGCAGCTACAATTAAAGCTGGCGCTACTGAAGCTACATTTAACTTTGTAACTCCATTAACAGTTTCACCAACTGCTGCTTGGAAAGTAAATGGTGTTGCATACAAAGTTGATAAATTAGCAATCGTTGCTGTTGAAGGAACTGACTCAGCACGTAAAACTTTAGTAGTAGAATTTAACTCTCCAGTAGAATCTTTAAGTGCTTCTGAGATTGTAATTCGTGAAAAAGTTGCTCAAACTCGTTCGGCTGTTGAATCAGTAAAATTAGCTTCTGATGGTATGTCAGCACAAATTACATTAGTTGGTTTTGGTGACTCGTCTATCAATGGTCTAAAACCTCAAACAGTTTATACATTATCAATCACAAAGAATGGTTCTGTATTATCTGCTGATTTTGAAATCCCAGCTGTACTAGAAGATGCAGTTGTCCAAACTATTAATACAACTAACCGTACAATTGCTGTTGCAACGAAAAATAATGCTGGTACTTATGTTGCTGGGCCAACACTTAACATTCCAAAAGACCTAGCATTTGACTTCCAAGAAGCTCGTGGTCGCGACTTAACAATTTGGATTGATAAAAATAATAATGTAACTAAATTCGTATATAATAGCGAAACAGTTATTTATGATGCTATTGAGTACGAAACAAAAACAATTAACGGTGCTCCAGTTACTGTCGTAAAAACTCTTTCTGACGGTAAGACTTATGAAATTTCAGCTAATGTTGGTGTTCAATCTACTAACAATGGTGCTTTAGTTCAAACTATTGGTAACAAAGACAACTACGCTAAAATCGTATTAGGTACTGACGGTAAAGCTAAAACAATCATTGCTCATGATTTAAGCAGTGCAATCCTTGTTGATAAAGTTGAAAATGAAACAGTTTCAGGTTACGGATTAGCTGCAAGCTTAAAAGATTACACAATCTTAAAAGATGGCAAAACAGCAACAATTGCAGATATCAAAGCTGGAGATGCAGTATTCTATAACACTGGAACTAAAGTTGCGGAGATTTATAACAACAAAGTAACTGGTAAAATTTCTGCATTCTTCAACAATGAGATTCAATTACAAGGTAAATCTTATGCAATTGGTAATGCACAAGGCGTAATTGATAACAAATTTACAACATTAACAAATGATAATGTTGCAGCTTACACTAATGTTACTGCTTATCTAGATCGTGCTGGTCAATTAGAATTATTAACTGGTGAGCGTTCTGAAGCTGCTAAAGCAACAAGTGTAGCCTTTGTTAAAGAGAATATTTCAACATTTAACTTTAAAGGTGTAGACTATTTAAAATTAGTTACACAAAAAACTGATGGTACTGCGGCTACAGAAGAAATTGATGCTGAAAAATTAACTTCTGTTAAAGGTATTACTGTAGGTGCAAATTCTACATTCCAAACAGCTAATTTAACTGCTCAGCAAGTAACTGATGGTAACGTTCTTAAAGTAGCAGGCTTCTTTGTTGCAAAAGATGCAGGAACAGGCGCTGATAAACTATGGTATGCACATGCTGGTCAAACAATTGCAGCTGCTAAAGCTGATGTTATTGCAGCAGGAGCTAATACTTTAGCTACTGAATTACCAATTCCAGTTGTTTTTGAAGATGTAGTAGAAGTAACAAAAGCTGCTGATGTGGTAACTGGATTAAACTTCTTAGGTGCCGGTACACAAGTTAATACGGCTTCAAACGAAGTTAAATTAACTGACAAAGCATTAGGAACTTCAAATGGTACAGGGCCTTCTTACCAATTAAGCTCATCTGTTCCAGTTTTCATAAAAAATAAATTATCAGCTGGTCAAACTACACAAACTTATAAGAGCACAACTTGGGGTGCATTAGATGCTAACATCTCTAAGATTTTAGAAGATAATGCAACTGGTCATGCTGGTGAAGAATTCACTGTTTATAACGATGGTAAAGGTAATGCTAAATACATCGTTCTTAATGAAAATTTAATTCAACAACCAGATCCGAATAATAAATTTGAGGGTGTAATTTCAGAAGTAAAATATGGTACACAAACTACTCCTGAAATTGCTTACATCAAGTTTGCTGGGGATGATAAACAATATACAGTTTCAAGCTCAACTAATTTACACACAACTTCATTAGCAATTGGTGATGTTCTTAATGTTGAAGCAAAAGAAACAGCAATTGTTAATTTCACTCAAGAAACTGCTGGTACAACTAATGCAATTGGTAAATACAGTGCAACTGATAAGCAAATTTCAGATGGTGAGTTCTCAATTGCCGGTGTTACTGGATACTCATACGCTAACTCAGGCGTTAAAGTATACGAAGTAACAGGAACTGGTTTAAATACAAAACTTGAAGCACGTACTACTGGTGATTTAACTAACTTACGTGCTGACCAAAAAATTGTTGCTTCATTAATCGCAGCTGGATCTAAGAAAGTAGATGCAGTTGTTATCTACACTGATTCAACACCAATTTCAGCTGCAACTGTAACTGGAACTTATAAAGGTGGAAATGCTGCGAATATCGAAGCTAACGAAACATTAATCTTTACTTTCAATGACCAAGTTGATCCTGCAGATATTACAGCTCTTGAGGGACAATTTGCATCTGTATTTACTGCTGGTAGCTTTACTGTAGCTAGTTCAACAGTTGCTGGCAAAACAGTAGTAACTGTAACTGCTTCAGGAGCGTATGCAGGTGCTGCAATCGCAACTTTCAATACTGATGGTACAATTACTCTTACTGCAGCTAATTTAACTGATGTAACGGGTAATACACCTGCAGCTAATTTAGTTGTTGACTTTAAATAAGTTTGTATACCTAGTACACAAATAATTCTAATAACTTAATTAGAGTTTTAGAATGAATCGAAAGCCCTGTGGAGAGAAATCTCTACAGGGCTTTTCTGTTTCCGTCATAATAAAACTTTCAAACATATATTATTACCTTAAATGAGCGCTAACATCTATTACAGGTGTTAGTGTTTTTTATATTTACCAAACTATTCAAGGAGTGATTTACATGGAAGACAATCGAGAGAATGTACCTGCGAAACGTGTGGACATTGTGCAAGTGAAATTAGTAAGGGAGAAAACGATGTTGTACAAAAATCGTCGAATTCGTTCCCCACATGATGCTTATGAATTAATGAAAGAATTTTTAGGTGATGTGGATCGGGAGCATTTCATTGTGCTTTGTATGGACACGAAGAACCAGCCAACATGCATTCAAACAGTGCACATTGGTAGTTTAAATTCCTCAATAGTACATCCACGTGAGGTGCTAAAACCAGCTATTTTAAGCAACAGCTGTTCCTGTATAGTTGGGCACAATCATCGTGCGACACGTTCATAACTGAAAAGGTTATGCACGCTGTCCGAAAGTCAAAATGACAAGTAAGAGAGTCGTGAACTCTTCACTCGATAGGT
>NZ_RYYR01000011.1 GCF_003977595.1 Lysinibacillus antri
TTTTCGTTTTACCTTTAGAAATCTCTTGAGTTTATTGTAAAAGAAAAAAGACTGTAGGCAAACTCGAAATTTATCGAGTTTGTCTACAGTCTGAAAGGGCGTATTTCTTAAAGAAATGCGCCCTTTAACAGAAGACTCGATTTTAATATAATCTTAAAAGAAAATAATAATGTAATATTCTTTCAATATTGCACCCTTTACTTTAAGTACATTTCTTCACAAAGTCTTACTTTTACAGATAAAAAGAACTACTGTGGAAACCCCGATTGTGAAACGGAAGACATCTCTTTTACTTCATTAAAAACATATAGTAATGTTCATAATCTTGTTTTCCATCTTTAACTACCCGGAAACCGACGGACTTTGCTAACTTTTTAATTTCTTCTTTTGAAATTCTGTTCTGTAATGGTGGACCTATTTGACATTCAGAATCCGTGTCGAACTCAGCTATTAAAACCCGTACATCCTCATTAATATGTTTATTGACGTTTCTCATTATATTAATTGGAGAATCTGCGTGATGAAGAACATCAGTAATCATTACAATGTCAACATTTCCTACAGTGTTCAATGATGTTTCAGCATTTCTCCAAATTGGAATAATGTTGTCTTTCTTTTCCTCTATTTCTCTTAGAAAAAGATCAAGAGCTTCCTTTGATTGATCTAATGCAAAAATTATACCGTCTTCCCCAATAAAATTGGCATATTGCAAAGTAAAAACACCTGGTCCAGTACCAATATCAAGAACTGATTCCCCTTTTTCATATCTACAAGTTTAATCTACTCGTAAACTAATGGAAATCGTTCTAATTGTCTTTGTTTGACTTCTTCCCAACCTAAATATGATAAATCTTTGTGAAAGTCCAATATAAGGACCTTCTTACCAGCCAAAGTTTGTAAGCGTAGAATAAATAAAATATATTGATACCAAAACGGCAACAACAGTTAGAGCAATTATCCAAAATTCTTTACAACGGTGCTTGAACAAACGATATATAGAGAAAATTGCTGTAACAAAAGTCATCAAAATCATCAAACGTCGTATCCAAAGGGCTCCCGACATAGTAGCCATCATATCTGTACTGCCACCTAGTAGCATAAGAATCCCCATATGAATCCAATGGTGAGACGTAGCAAGGAAGGAAAAGACAACAGAAGATATAGAAGTGGTGGCTTGCTTAGTTTTAAAATTCATTTTGTTTGCTCCTTTTTTTGGATAAAACATCATTAAATAATTTGAGTCCACTCAAAATTTGATGCTGACAATCTTCTGAAACTCCATTCAAAATAGAAACGTAATATTGGATTGACTGTTCTCTTACTTGTTTTAACGAACTTCCCCCTTTTTCTGTCAATGACACCAAAACTTCACGACGATTCGCTTCGTTTAAAAGTCTGTTTACAAAACCACCTTTTACGAGGGAATCCACCAAACGGCTCACCGTACTTCGTTCTAGAAATAATAGTTCTGCCAATTCGCCAATGGTTAACGTTTTATTCTCTAATTCTTGTAAAGCAAATACTTGAGATGGAGACAAATTAAAACCACACGGAGTTACATTTTGCTCAAGCAAACCAAATAATCGAACAAACTTTTGAACTGTATTGCGTAGTTCTAGAATTTCTTCTCGATTCAATTTTTCATCACCTTCACCTATATATAATGATGTACCATACAAATGTTGTATTATACATATATTGTAGTGAACATTAATTACTCAGTCAACAAAATGCTTATTTTATTTTTTCGATTATTAAAGTATTCTGTCATTTAGTTTAATTATATTTCTTCACAATATCACACCATATAAGTCATATTCTTTTAAATGGCCCTTTAATTGAATAAAGCACTTTCCTTATTAATTAAAGGAAAGCGCCCTTTAATGGAATAACTTAAATATAATATCAATTCCAAACTCACTTAATGCTTCTTCAATTACTGCCCTAATAAAGATACTTCTGGATAACAATCGCAACGGGAATTATTCCATTCTTAAATAAAGAAACCCACTTAAACCTATGTTTTTTTGTACTAATTTACTATTTTCATACAACATCTTTAATTCAGCTTATTTTTTAGATATTCCTCATAGGTAATTATCCCTTTTTTTTGCATAGGATTTGTATTTTTTCCTTCGATTAAAGAATTATATAGTTTTCCTGAGAAAGGAATACTTAAAACATCATTGCTTTCATTGTTAATTTTAATTTTCAACTCCGCCATTTCTCTTAATGTCATTATATCTGGACCACAGAAATCATCTAATTTTCCTTGTGGGCCTTTATTAACTAAATCAATTAAATGTCTGGCAAATTCATTAACATCCACGCTTTGAAATTTAATCTTTCCAGGGATTATATATCTTTTGAAGAAAGGTTTTGATAACAGTAAATTCTCAACAAAGCTATGAAACTGAGTTGCACGAGAAATCGTATAGGGTACAGAACTGTTTTTTAATAATTCTTCTGCTTTGTATTTAAGTCTATAATATTTGAAGGGGATTTCCTCGATTCCCACAATTGATGGATAAATAAAAAGTTTTATATGATGCAACTTGCTTAAAAGTTTTTCAAAACCAGCAACCTCAATGTTTTTAGAATTTTTGGTCGGGCTAGTTGCTGCGTGAATAATTACATCAACATCTTTTACTGCTTCTTCTAAACCTTCGCCAGATAATAGATCGCTATAAACCCATGTGAAGTCTACTCCTTCTGGTTTTCTTCTCGAAGTCATTTTAACTTGATAATCCAAGCCTTTTAATTGCTTTAACAAAGCTGAACCTAGTTGTCCGGTTGAACCAGTTATAAGTATTCTCAAGTACAACACTCCCATTCAAATGGATTATCTTTGTATTGTAATATTCAGAAGTTGGTTACTTTATTCTACTAACCTTCCCCACTAGTTTAGGTGTAATCCTTCATAATTTATCTATACCATTATATAAGACCTATATGTGTTTTACTTTCCTCCACAATCTGGCCCTATAACGAAAAGACACGCATTTTTACATGGGTGTCTTATTTAAAGATTAATTTCAAAAGTATTTACTATAAAAATGCTGTCTAAGTTTTCCGCTTAGCTGGGCATATATTTTTGTAGTCTCCCTCTTTTCATGATCCAGTAAACTTTGGATCACATCAATTGGCGCACCGTTATTAATCATATGTGTTGCATAGCTGTGTCCTAAACTGGATGGCTTTAAGTGATTCCCTGACTGTACTAAATATTCTTTTAACTTCTATGTACTAAATTCGTTTATATCAATGTCACCAAAAAACCTTAATAAAAGATTATATTGAAAACAATATGTTTTTAATGCAATCATTGAATAACCCTCGATTTTTTTATCCTGTTGATACTTTTTCCACGCGTCGGATAATAACATAATACTTTCACTCTCCTATTAATTAAATCTATTAATCTAGATTCTATTATGTTCAGAGAAACTCTTTTTTAAACGAAGATATTCAAAAATCGTAAAAAATAGCGGATTATCAAAATATGAGAACGCTTGAAATACAAGAAAAAGGACACTTTATTTTTTACAGAAAAGCGCCCTTTAATGGAATATTACAAAGTTGTTTTATAGATACGAGAACTATCTCCCCACGGATGATATCCAGTACCGATGAATTCAAATCCAAATTTTTCATAAAACCCGATATGTTCTGTACTGAGGTATAAATGGTTAAAACCTCCTTCTTTTGCATCAATCTTCGCATTTTCTAATAATATCGAACTATAAGCATTTCCCCTGTATTCCTCTTCGATGTACACAGCACACAACCAAGGATATAAATCCATACGGCTAATAAAATCGTTTGTAACAATACCTGCGCAACCAATTATTTTATCACCTTCCATCAATAAATACCATTGTGGCAATGGATTAGAGGGGGTAATACAATGGGTAATACAGTCTTCAAATACCATCATACTTTGTTCGTTTGCCCATTTACTTTGAATAAATTTAATGGCTCTATCCTTAAATTCAGGATTTTTTTTTACAGAAATGATTTTCATTTTCTTCACACCTCATCATTTAACTTTCTTTGAAGGTAATTAAAATCCCTGTTAAAGAACCACTTCGACATTCTTAATAAAACTCCTGCTTGTTTAGTAATCTGTCCCTTTCATGGAAAAAAGCGCAATTCACTCTGGAAAAGCGCCCTATAATTGAGTAAGAGTTAACTTCTATTAGCCGGTTTTGCAGGATACTTATTATCTGCTATTATTACTTTTTTCCATTATACACTGCGTTTTTTGGCACTATCGGTAGACGGAAACATATCCACCTAAGCACGAATTCTTTCTACATTACGATTCATCAGTTTACGACCAATATTCCGATAAACCCATTTTTTCAGCGGTGTTAATTGTTGTTGATATTTTTCAAAGAATTCATCGGGTGAATTGAACACACCGAAATCGTGGTTAATACCTTCTTTTTGAATATAAGTATCATTGGCATTCCACTCTACTTGTGGATTTTGAAAGTTATCGGTAGCGGCACCATATCCACAAAAACTGGTTTTGCAATCATAAAACTTTTCTTGTAACTTTTTCAAATATTTGCTGTCCAGAATGAAACCCTCAATGTTATACCAATGCTCTTTATACTGAACTTCAACCCAGCTATGAATAATACTTTGGGGAGCAAGCTTATAGATGATTCCTGTCATTGCACCTCTTTGCAATTTCTTGTCAATGGTAAAACCATGTATCCGGCAAGGTATTCCAACAGCCCTTAGAAGCGCCATAAATAATGTTCCCTTTGTATTGCACTGTCCATAACCATCTTTTAACACCTCAGAGGCGGAAATCGTATCATCTGTATTATATCCAAATGTGATATCATCACGAACGAAATTATAGATTTTACTGATTTTTTTAAAATTATCATCATTTAACCATCCCTGTTTTTTTATTAATCTCTGTATTGAGCTATGGTTAAAATTCAACATTTGAGTTTCTTGCAAGTACTTATTCATTGTGTAATCCTCCCTCTTGTTTGATTACACTTTATCAAAATACCTATCAGTAAACTTTCAAAAACTCGCTATCTTTTATTATATTTGTTGCAGACATCCCAGTCATCATTTTATTGGTATATGCAAGATGTGATGGACTATCGAAACCAGCACTAAGAGCGGCTGTCGTTATGTTTTCTCCATTGAAAATGGACTCGTATGCTACCTGAAGTTTATGCAAAACAATATAACTTTTTAAGGGAATACCTGTTTCTTCTTTGAATAAATGCGCCAAACGACTTTCAGAGAGACCTATTTTTTTAGAAAGATTCTTGATCTGATGAAAATCATCTTCATGCATGCAGTCATCAAAGTAATTCAATACTTCCACAACCCGATCATCAAAATTTTTCATATGACCAGAAGTAAACTGAAATGTAACGCTCTGAGCAAAGGAAAGAATAGCCTCATGACTCTTTTGTTCTAGCGCATTTTTTAAAGTATTCTGCATAAATATGTATTTTTGAAGTGGGAAAATATAAAAGGGCTGATCCATTAACAACCCTCTCATCCTACGCCCTAGTTCTGTTGTAGGATCAACTAAAATAGTGAAATGGGCTTCTTCCTCTGTGTTAAACTTATGCAGTATATTCATATTTATAAGAATGGCACTACAGGAGATAAGCTGTCCATTAACTTCGATAGTTAACATCTTTTTACTGCTGAGAAACATTTGCAGTAACCAATGTTTATGGGAATCTGCTTCTATACTATTTGAAATGGCCATAAAATTTCTACCGTATTTAATAATATAGTTCATTACTGCACCTCTGAAATTATCAGTATTAAATTTATGATAGTAATTTTAGATTTATCTTTTTCACAAAAGCTCGATTTGTTTTTAATCAGTGTATCTTCAACCTCGTACCCGATCGTTACCGTTTCATCGTCCTCTTCATAAATCTTTAATTAAAAGTTTACCAAGTAATATCTATTTTAACAATTCCATCCATTCCTTTAAGTATCTTCTATCACAATCACATCTAACTTTAACATAAATATCCAGAATCTTCTTATTTATTGTTAAGCCATTATATGACCCAATAGCAGAAAGACACACACTTATACATAGGTGTCTTAAATCACTAAAAGTTTATGGAATGAATGGATAGGCTACACTGAGTTGGACATTTTGTATAAGAGATTAAGATCAATTCCTATGTCTATCAACGAAGAAGAGCTTTATATGGAGCAATGGGCATGATAGCCTCGTTTGGCTAAGACAGCCCAATATAGCTGGCTTTCTGGCGCAACGAATCATGCCCATAGAGGCTCCATGTCAAGCAACTTGTGCGCCCCTTATACGTTAAGAAGATAATTCAACCACCTTTAAAAAGTTGTCCAAAACTGTTGCCGTACCAATGTTCAATGAAAGACTTTTTCATACGAGGATATTCAACAATTTAAAATATTGATAAATTTCGAACTCTGACTAATCTAAAAAGGCCCTATCCCTATTTTCCAGGAAAGCGCCCTTTAGCGGAATACTGAAAAATTATTAAAGTAGTTCCTCTATCATTTTGCTAAATTCCTAATTTTCTTTAAGTAACAATTCCACAACATATTAAATTGAATTTTGATAGGCATTCCGAATTTGTTTCGATTTATAAAATTGTTCTATACTCTTTTTTCGTACCTCTAAATTTTGTAAATGCGGTTTGTGTAATATTGATTGTTGTTCTTCAAACTTTTTATTCAAACGAATTTTAGATAACTCGTCTGGTAAGATTAAATTATTATTTGAAGACATCATACCAAGTTCATAACATCGATTAATAATTTCTAGGATTTTACCACTTTTTATTTCGTCTCTTTGTCCATTATCAAAAGTCGCTAATTCTAATCGTTCCTTCCAATGTGCATTTTCATAGCTCATTTCTCCGCTTCTCACATTGTCGGGACTGATTATTTCCCCTCTTTCAAGCATTGAACAGAAATCATAAAAATGAATGGATGTTGTACCTGCCGGAACAGCTTCAGTTCCGGAACCCTCAGTTGCTACAATACCAAAGGCAAGAAATGTTGGATGCAAGTTTTTGATATAGCTATCCCAACGTTCAACATCCTCAGAATTATACTCAACACCATTTACTTTCACAGTTTTTGGTGCTTCTTGAATTTCTTCATTCTCTATATTTTGTACAGTGTAATTAGAAGATTTTCCCGTATTTTGTGTTTGCCAAACCTTCGTAATGTCTGAGGAACCTATTGTTTGTAACATCTTCATTAACCTCCCGTTAGTTTTTTGATTATTTACACTCTTTATCGGATATCAAACCAAAATTTACAATAAATAACCAAATTATGTAAAACTTACCCAAGTACCTTTTATTTCAAATATATATTTCTCTCTAATTTCCTTAAATGTATTATACTGTAAATTAACATTTGCATACCGATAAATATATTAAATACTTTAAGGGAGGGTCAAAATGAATATTAATACAACCTATACATCAGCCGTTTCAACTACTCCAATTCAACGAAAGAATCAGGATAAAACAATTTCTAAAGAAAACGATCAAACCTCTATACACAGTACAAATGAATTTGTGAGCGAAAAAGATAAAATGATGAAAATACTAGATGAAAAGTATCGAAAAATCAATGAACAAAATAAACAATTTAAAGATCCTCATGGTCATATATTTGATAAGTATAGAAACCCTTATTCTCCTTATTACAGGAGTGATTTAACCAAGGAAGAGAGATTTGCTGCTTACAGTATGGAAATACACTGGGCAAATCATGGAACAGGGGGGATGTATATTTCCACTGATGCTGTCTTTCGTAATGAAAAGGCATACAACCCCGAACAAGAAAGTATAGAAAGAAAAGCATTTAATCGGCAAAAGGTTAATGAACAATTGCATTCATTATTATCTAAGAATGGAGTTACACTTCCTAAAGGGAAAAGTTTAGCATTTACCATTGACCCGAATAACTTCAAATTAATAATTAGTGGATCAAAAGATGAAGTACTTATAAGTCAATTAGAAAGCTTATTAAATACAGACAATAATTCAAGAGAATTATTTTTCCATATAATGAAAAGTAGATCTCACGATTCAACTCAATTTTCAAATGCAAAATTAGATAAGTTCCGCCTTGTCAATCAAATAAAAACAACGACAGGATATAATTTGAAAGATTTGGAGAATGTAAATGGTAAGTTTATAACAGAAGATGGGACGGATATTTTAAATATTTATAGGGAGAAGCTTAGTCAAAATCCATATACCAAGGATCATGTCGGAGCAGCACTTAGTTATTATGGATCTACTGGTACGGCAACAGTTTTGGACAACTTTTTAAAGGTGGTTGAATTATCTTCTTAACGTATAAGGGGCGCACAAGTTGCTTGACATGGAGCCTCTATGGGCATGATTCGTTGCGCCAGAAAGCCAGCTATATTGGGCTGTCTTAGCCAAACGAGGCTATCATGCCCATTGCTCCATATAAAGCTCTTCTTCGTTGATAGACATAGGAATTGATCTTAATCTCTTATACAAAATGTCCAACTCAGTGTAGCCTATCCAAGACCCATTATGTTAATAATAAAGGCGCAATCCTCACCGATTGCGCCCGTTTCTGGAATAACTAAAATATATTCTTATTTACTTCTTCATTCACTAAAGCCCTTTATTTTTGTAATCCTTACTCTTGAAGAACCAATCACTGTTAATTAATCTATGAATTTAAAAATTATATATTTCCGATTTTATACTATCCACAAATTCGATTATTTGTTCCAGCTTTACTACAAGACATAATGCTAGACCACATTCTGATGGTCCAAAACGATTCTTTTCATTTGCGTCTAATGAAAAAATTAATTTATATAAAGGTTCAAATTCATTTCTTTCGCTTTCGGACACTTGGTAAATACCATATTCTGGATAATAGTATTGGCCAAATTGGGGAATATGATAAATGCACAGTCCTGGATCATGCATTTCTAACATACTTAGATGGGTATTATCAATTTGTTTTAAATCATCTAATAGCTTTAAGAAATCTTTCTTTAAACAAGCAATTTCCATGTGTACTTCTGGAAAAGCTGGACCAGTTCGAAAATAAATTCCAAATCTAACACTACTTGAATTAACTACTACTAAATTAATTTCTACTTCACAAGTAGGTTTACTAGAGCAATCCTTTAATATTGGCATAACTAAATCCCCTTTTTTTCCTTTTTAAATTGTAAATTAATTTACCATAAAACACCAATTAGTGTTCAATAATTTATCCCCTAAAAGCAAAAAGAGCGTAAATTCATCCTCTGAAAACTGGCCCTATTCATAAAGAAAAAAAAGACACTTTCCTTATTTTCAGAAAAGCGCTCTATTCTTGATATGGACATTTCTTTAACTTCGACAATTTAAAATAACCCACTATAACTCCTCAATTTTTTTGAAAACATCTGTATAAAGCTTTTGTAAGTCCTTTTTATCTTCTAAATAATAATACCAAGCATTCTCTTTATCTTTATTAATGTCATATTAATAACCCGAACGTATTTTTGAAACGCGTCTGATTCTGGAATAACTAAAAAATAATTTTAATCATGAAGTTATTTAATCTTCTTTCACTACACTATAAACTGCGTAAACCAAGCAATATACTTAGCACCTGGAATGAATAATGCCTGTGCTAGAAGTGTTCCTAATAATCTTGATGTTACCATCATAATAGAGACACTTTTTAAAGTAACATAGCTACCCTTTTGATTAATTACATCATCCGCTAAAATTGAAATTTTAGGATCAATAAAGACAATTAGCAAGATTGTAGCTACACCATTAATTAAACCCGATGCCATAACAGCTGTTGTTGCTCGTTCAGGTGCAATTAACGCTGCATATAGTGCAGATAACACGCCTATTGTATAAATTGCTGTAATCAATACATTAATAAGAAATAATTTAATCGGGATATCACGCCAGCTCATATCTTTTAAATAAGCATATCTAGGTAGATGAATATGTTTTTTGGCACGTCTTAAATAAGTCAGTGTAAATCCTTTTTTCAATAACCCTGGAATCGAACCTCTTTCCTCTGCTAAATGAATGATGGCTCTCGAAAAAATTGCAATAAATGTCGGTAACAAAAGTAAACCGATTATTGTGCCTAATGTTGCAGATCCAATGAGAATACGATACTGGCTCTCCACAAATTCTAATGCATTTTCTTTTGGTGCATTATCAATCAAACTTCCTGTAAAAGGTTGTTGCATCATGTTTGCTAGCCTTGAAACCATTACCATCACATTAAATAGGGAGAGTGCTGATGCTAACAGTTTCACTCTTGCCCCTGATAAACGAACTGAATATGCTAATGTTTCAATTGAATGAATGATTAAAATAAATAATGCAATCATTACTAATTGTGTTGTGAAAAATCCCAAAGGCATTACCTACTCCAATTTTATTTGTTAAAAAAGTTCCTGATATTTTGTCTATATATCAGTTGCTTTATATAAACGAAATGAAAAGAGTGATTGTTTCCATTTTCCATTAACAAATAATACTTAACGTAGCCTCTACAATATTCAGCTAACTAAAAATAGACGCATTCCTTAATAAAGTCAAAGGGCCAAAAGACTTTATTGAATCTATGTATTCGACAATGGACCATAATATAGAATATGCATTGTTCAAAGAAAATCGCAAAAAAAGGAGTTAACATATAAATATACATCACATTCGTAATGCAACAATCGTTGTTGAATACGCAGGGAAAAAGTTTTTGATTGACCCAATGTTAGCAGAGAAAGGGACTATGCCGCCTTTTGGAACTGGTGTTGGTTTACCCCCTGCACCAAGAGAAGACCAAAATAATCCTTTGGTAAGCTTACCGACATCCATTGACAATATTATTTCTAATATTGATGCTGTCATTGTCACTCATCTGCACCCTGACCATTGGGATGAAGCTGCAATAGAAGTATTACAAAAAGATATCAAACTATTTGCCCAAAATGAAGAAGATGTAACTGCTATCAAAAACACTGGTTTCCAAAATTTAGAGATTTTAAAAGAGGATACCATTTTTGAAGGTATCCAATTAGTTAAAACTAAAGCCGAGCATGGCAGAGGAGAAATCTTAGAGCATGCTGGTCATACATGTGGGGTTGTCTTTAAGCACGCTGATGAGAAAACATTATACGTTGCTGGCGACACAGTTTGGTATGATGAAGTACAAGAAGTTATCAATACGCATAAACCAGAAATCATTGTTGTTAATGCTGGCGATAATCAATTCCTTGTTGGTGGTTCTCTTGTAATGGGGAAAGATGATGTCTATGAGGTAGTCAAGGCTGCACCAGAGACAAAAATCATTTCTATCCACATGGAAGCAGTGAATCATTGGACATTATCAAGAGAAGAATTAAAGAGTTTTATCAACGAAAAAGGAATTACCTCTAATGTGTTAGTACCAAATGATGGCGAGTCATATTCATTTTAATACTGAAAACAGACAGAACAATCTCATTTCTGTCTGTTTTTATTTGTATTACATCTAGTAATTACTCTACCGTATCTAATGAAACTATCGTGTTACTTTAAGTACATTATTTCACAATCTCACCTTGCATGTCGGAATCTACGTCTAAAACGGATTAAAAACGAAAAGACTTCCTTCTATTCTTCCTTTTATTAAACTATTCTGCCTGTTAGAACAAAAGAAAACGGGATCACCGCATTATCCCTTCTTTAAACATAAGCATCCGTTAGCTTAACTTCGGTTGATGCTTAATCTCCAGGTATTGGAAAAAGTCGTTCTTGGTTATACAGTTTAAAATACAAGGTTGTTTTTCTTTTTCCTCAAGTTTTCGATGTTCTTCAGGATACATGGTCTCAACATGCAATGTCACATATGGAAGTTTTTCTTGGGCTTTTTGGGATCGAACATTTGCAGCGTGGGCACCTGCAAAGACCAGGTCGACTCCCAATTGCCCAAAAGCGATTTTTAGTATCTCTTCTTTTGATTTTTGATTGTAGCCTTTGCCCCAAAATGCCTTGCCGATCCAGCTCCCAATCGAACAGTGGCATTTTTCTTTATCAATATCCATAAGCGTGGTCACTCCGATGATGTGGTTTTCTTCATTAAGGATGACACGGCTAATTGACCTTCCATCTCTTTCTTCATTTATTATGTGATTGATAAACCACTTTGTATCTTCAACAGAGCCATCTTTAAAGCTTAAGTGCTCATTTACATTTGGGTCTGATGAAAGCTGATAAAGCCTGTTTGCATATTTTTGGTCATGTGGCAGTAATTTTATTGTAACCAAAGCTGAGTTCCCCCTCTAAACGAACAATTCTCGTTTATTTAACTGTTTTTTTCATCCAGCCAAATGCTAGCTAGCTTTTGAACCGCTTCTCTCATCTTTTCAATCGATACACCACTAAATCCAAATTGCAGGACTGGATACCGGTGCGCGGGATTCTTCCAAAAGCCCTTTGTCGGATATACCTTTACCTTAACCCTTGCTGCTTCAGCAACTAATTGCTCCTCCGTTTTCGCCACCTTGATTTCTGCTAAAAGGTGGATGCCCGCATCCTTTGAAAAAATGTGAACACGGTCTTGAAAGTACTCCTCGAAACAACACTTGAATGCCTCCAATTTCAAGGCATTTTTTTTGCGCATTCTGCGAAGCTGATTTCCAAAGAAACCAGCTTTCATAAACTCCGCAGTCGTTAATTGCATTAGTTTTGATACCGGCTGTTCATATAGGCCCTTATACTGATACATAGTTTGCATCAGTCTCTTTGGAAAAACCATGTAACTAATTTTTGCAAAAGGGATTAGCGTAGATGAGAGTGTCCCCATATAGATAACATAATCTCTACCCTCATCGAAGGTCTTGATAGATGGGATAATTTCATTCAGATTTCGGAATTCAGACTCAAAATCATCTTCAATGATATAACTGTCTGTTTCTTTTGCCCAGTTCAGTAAGTCAAGACGGTTCTCCAATGACATAAAAACCGTTTCCGTCCCTCTATGAGAGGTATGCACATAAATTGCTTGCGGTTTATAGCTATGTAAACCTTGCCAGTCAATTTCTTCAGAGAGAATAAGAGACGGTGCCTGAAACAGTGTCCCAAAGATATGCCGAGCTTTATTGTAGGTCGGCTCTTCAACAGCCACCCTTTCTATGCCATCTAGTTTAAAAATCGAAGCAAGGAAAAACAGAATTTGCTGGATTCCTCCCCCAATTATTATTTCATCCACATCACATGTTACCCCTCTGCTGGTTTCCACATAATTTTTTATTTGCTCCCTTAAAGGCGCCTCTCCGAACGCATTCGATAAACTTAATAGTGTTTTTTCATTTTGGTCCAAGGTCTTCTGAAAGCTCTGTTTCCAATCAGAATAAGGAAGATCTTCCGACTCTATATTGCCGTAAAAAAAGTCTATTATCTCTGCTTTATCCCCCTCAGATTGAAAAGTCGTCATTTGCTGGTGATTGGATTCTATTAACATCATCTCATCTTGAAAATCTATAATATATCCGGACTGAGGTTTACTGCTGATTAAACCTTCAGCAAGCAATAATTCATAGGCATGAAGAATTGTATTTTTCCCGACACCTAAATCGATTGCCATTTTTCGGACCGAGGGCAGCTTTTGCCCGTTTTGAAGATCTCCGGTAAGGATTCGATTTCTGATTTCCTTGTATACCTGCTCGAATAATGGCTGAATTGAATTTCGGTCAATATTTATGAAAAACTCAAGCATAAAGTTTCCTCTTTTAATTATGTATTTGGACAAGTAGTCATTTTTATATTGCTTTTTCCTACTCTTTATACGTTCTATATAAATGCACAATCCCCTTTTTTCTTGCTGGAAATAAAGTCCTGGATGACTATAGTACGTAAAGGTCCGGCCGGCCAGATGACAGAAGAGTCCCTTCCTCTTAGCTAGAGTAAAAAAGTGGGGAGCTATATTTCTTAGACATAGAAACCCTGCATATTGTACCCATTATAAATATAACAACTGTCACTATTATTGAGCATGCAAAGTTGCTAAACTCATTCTATAAACCAATTAGAAAGGAGTGCCCAATAATATGGCATTAGAAATGCGAAAAAAATGTGAAAGTTGTAATGATTCAATTGATGACAATTCACTCGCTTTTATATGTGTCTATGAATGTACTTTTTGCTCTCCATGCACTGAAGAAATGAATAGTATTTGTCCAAATTGCGGAGGAGAACTTGTAAAAAGACCTATGAAGCCACAAAATATTTGTCCACTTTAAAGTTTTTAAACAGGGATTCTCCTTATTTTTTATTGCACAATATCTATCTTTCTGTTAGGGATTCTGAGTTTGATAGCGGTATTCTTTGTTCATGTACCTATATTGACATCGACAGGAGTTAAAAAAGAAAATTAGGTTGATAAATATTGTTTATAAAGGACATCCTGCAGCACGGCAATATGGGATGTCCTTTTTTATAAAAAAGTGTTATTTCACAATCTGGCCATTTAATTGAATACTACTGCGAAGGTTTTAAGGTTAAAACAATCCCTGCTTATTAAATGATTTTTTCAAATTTCACTTTTAAAATAACGAGGGTTGAATATTGTTCGTTGAAGTCATATTAATTCCTAATTGCTCTTCGGATGGGTAGAAATAGCAATCATCAATACCTAAACTTTCTTTGTCAAAATACAGAGTCCCTTTTTCTGCTTCATTCATTAAAACAAAAACAACATCCAAATAAATATATGGTCTTTGTAAAGTTCCAGTTGAAAGTCTTTTATTAACATTAAAGTATTCCCTTGTGATACGACTAATTTGGATTGCATTGGAAAACCTATTAAGTACTAATGAATAAGCAATTTCTTCTGGTATTCCCTCTAATATTTCATATCCATATTCCTCATCTTTGATCTTAACCAATAATTCATCTAGTGCATAATCTATCATTTTTAATGCAGCCATCACGACATCTGTATCTTTTATAGGTAGATTTAAGAATGCATTTAAATGGTCTTTACCATATGCAATCATTTTATCCCGCATTAACGGGCAGTAAAGACTCCTACCTCAAGACTTAAGTAAAACAAAAAGGATAGGTAGGAGATCAACTGCCCGTAAAAGCCCGATTGGTTCAACTAACAATCCGTGGGGGATGAAAAAAACCCCCACGGATTGAAGTTTCACTTTATATGTTCCCTTATGTTGTACAGTGAACATATGTCGTAAGGTAATCCCGCAAGCACATTTCCCCCAACATTTAATCATAGTTTCTTTTCTCAAACCAGTTCTAATTAATATGCTTAAATTACCTAATTGCTTAAGGGTGTAAAATATCTAGATATTTTATGTATGTTTGGTGCATAAATATTTAATAAATTAAAATAAGGTGTCGGATAATATGTAATATTTCAAAAATGAAGGTCGATATCGGTTCAATTCGTTTTAAACACTTCTATATATACATTTGACTATGTAAATCTGCAAGTGAGGTTATTTTTATTTTGGAGATTTGTATATTAAAGTGAAAATCCACGTAATTAACCACATCCAAATTGACCTGTAGTCATAAATGGTAGTTATAAAATTAATATTCTAAAATTTAATTAATAAAATAATAAGATAAATATTGACCGTGAGTACAAAAAGTATTATAAATAGTTTGGTAGTTATTTCAAAAAAAGGAGAAATATAAGTTGCCTAATACACGTATTCACTTTATGGATTTTTTAAAAGTTTTTCTTTCGTGCACTGTAATCGTCCATCATGCAGGTCAACCTTATGGCGGGTCAAATGGTTTTTGGTATGTACGAGATTCGGGTGTCGATTCTGACTTGGGCGTTTTTTTCGGGATAAACGCTGCCTTTAATATGAGTCTTTATTTTTTTCTTTCTGCTTATTTTATTCCTCTTGCGTATAAGCACAAAGGGAATATAGGTTTTTTGAAAGATCGTTTGAAGAGAATTGGTATCCCTTTATTGTTTGGTTTTATAGTAATAATTCCTTTAATAATGTACTTTTATTATAATGAATTCCGTGGTTACCCTAACCTATCGTTATTTGAATACTATAAAAATATTTATTTAGGATTTGGTGAAAAACCGTTAAATTGGGCAGGACCATCTTGGCCAGATTTAAATTTTGGTCATCTTTGGTTTATTGAACATCTTCTTATTTATTCCCTAATCTATCTATTATTGATGAATCTTTTTAAAAATATTAAGTTACCTAAAATTGCATTTGTTCCAACGAATAAACATATTTTTATATTTGTTATTATCGTATCATTATTCACTTTTTTAATTCGAACAAATTATGCATTAGATGAATGGATTGGTGTACTAGGCTTTATCCAAATGGAATATGCACACTTTCCTCAATATTTAGCATTTGTAATTTTAGGAATTATAGCTGCGAATAGTAATTGGATTCACCATATCCCTAAAAATGTAGGGAAATTATGGTTATACATGGGGATTTTATTAATTATTTTAAATGTCTTTGGATTTGTACCACATTCAAGGGGTGGATGGGATAGTAGTTCACTTATTTATGCAATCTATGAAACTTTTCTATGTACAGCACTTTCAATTGGTTTAATTGAATTATTCCAACGTAAATTAAATAGAAAATCAAAATGGATTGAGATGCTAGCTAAAAATACATTTTGTGTTTACATTATTCAAACTCCGGTTTTAATTGGAATTCAATATGCTTTAATTAGTGTACCTGTTTCAGGCTATATAAAATTTGTATTAGCATCACTATTGGGGATTGTCTTTAGCCATTTAATATCGTATTTTATTATTCGGAAATTACCGGTTATTAGTCTACTATTCTCTGGTACAAATCATAGACGTTCTCAAAGTTTAGTCGTTAACTTCCATAAGAAGAGTATTAATTAGTTCTCGGCTTGTCTCCAATTCTCTCTTTAACAACATTCCTGCGAGTTTTTATAACCCAGGCTATTCTCGCAGGAGTACTTTGGAAATCAACAGGATCTTTATGAAGATATTCCTTTAAAGAAAACATCAAAACTCATCATAAGTTGTGTAATAAGATCATCTTCGCCTCCACCAAGACACCAGTGCGTTAATACACCAATAAACATTTGAATAGTTAAGTCTGCCAGTGTTTCAGGAGGCAATTTTTGTGTAAATTCCCCCGTTTCTTGTCCATACTTAAAAATTGGAATCAACAAAGCACGAAGATTATTCATATTATCCATGTGATCATTTAAATTATTAGCACTTGAGAGGGTTGCCATTAAAGTTGCTCTTCTTAATGACCTTGTATAGTTTAAATTATGTACGATATTAATTAACGAAGAAAGTAATTTAGGTACTACTGGACTTGTGATATTCATTAATTTTTCAGCTTCTGAATAAATTGAAATTCTTTCAAAATCTTCGATGACTGCCTCTTTTGTCGGAAAATAATTAAAAAAAGTACCCTTAGAAACCCCGGCTAATTTCACAATATCTTCAACCTTTGTGGATTCATATCCATTTTCCGAAAATAATTTGAAAGCAGCGTTTGTTATAGCTAATTTAGTCTGTCTTTTCTTTTCTTCCCTTCTCAACTTTTTTTCACTCCATTTCTTACAATAACGTTATTTTAATTCTACTATAAATAACTGTTCAAAAAGTAATTATTGTTTTAATAATGCGTAATAAGAAAAACAGATAGCTATTATGGCGTTTTGTTAGTATTTTTTGTTTTTTCCTTTTTAGGCTAGTTTGAATTTTAATGGCGTACATGCGGGTTAATATTTTCCTATTTGATTTTAGCGTTAAATTATTGTGTTTTTAAATGTGTTTGGGGCGTGTAAATTTAATAAATAGTAATAAAGAGTCGGATAATATGTAGTGTTTTGAAAAGTGGAATTATGACGCCTCTTTTTACCGAAATTATCAAATCCCCTCCCCTTGCCTACTGGAAGATCAGGATTTTAATGATGGTCATTTCTTGGTTCTTCTGGCCTTCTCCTACTGTGGCGTTACTTGGGGCGGTGTTGTTGCCGGTTGCGATTCAGGCAGGTCTCCCAGCACTTGGAGTTCCTGATGCCAACAAAGGAACCTATTATTCTTCTATATTTTTATACATAATGCTTATAAAAGTAAAAACCAAGAATGTTTATTTTACAGCATTCTTGGTTTTCATTTCAGCGAGAAATTTAGCTTCTGATCTTCAACAATCGCTCCCGACTGTGGAACAACTACCCAGATGGAAATATAGACGTACCTACAATAGATAATTATGCTATCTATATATTAAGGTGAAAACTTATCTGCTCTGGGTTCTCAAATAATTGTAATTAAATCCATTATAGAAAACATCTTTTCTTCGTGGTTTTTAAGAAGTTGTGCTATATTCAAAATGTCAGGAGTGAGTTGATGAAAAAGTTTTTAACAATTACCGCAATAATTCTTGTTTTACTCGGAGCAGCTGGCTATGCTGTGTGGCATTTTGGGACAAATATCGCTTCCGAAAAAATAGTGGAAAAAGTGGAATCTACTATAGATGACGAAAATCTAGAAGAAGTAAAATCCTATATCGAGAACGATTCGAAGGTTCAAGAAATTGTAAGCGAGGCAGCAACTACAAATCCGGATACTCTTCCCTTCCAAACTAAGGAAGAAGCGACACGTGTGTTAATAAAAAAAGTGGGCGTTAATCGTTTACTTGAAATTCAGGAGCAAGCGCAAAACGGTTCAATTAGTAAGGATGAATTATTATCCGAAATTGAAGGTAAACTGTCTGAAGATGAAATTTCTGCTTTAAAATATGTTTTATATAAGGAATTGAATAAATGAAACTAGCCATTTAAAAGTTTAAATTAAAAAAGCAGAAAGACTGAGATTCACATAAGGATTTTCAACACAGCCATTTTTTATTTATCTTCAAAACTATTTCTGCTTCAATTAACACACTATTTAGTTGAAGCAGAAGGTGTTATGACATAATTAAAAGCGTTCCATCGTTAGATCCATATTTACTGAAACCGCAGATTTATTACCTTTAGCAGCTGAAATCATTAAAGAGGATGGTTTAGACCTTTCTGTTTCACCTGCAATATATACATTTTTTTGAGTTATTTAAAATACCCTTCTGAAAATTTTTCTTCCTGGTTATCTTCTTCTTAAGTAAAGATGGAAACTTGCTTTTTGACACAATTCGTACCATTCTTTAGTAAAATACTTCAATACATCCCCCTCGTTTTTCTAAGCAACCTGCCCTTTAATTGAAAAATGCTAAATAGATTATGCTACCAACTATTATTAAAAGAATAAGTATTCCTATACCTTTCCAACCTAAATCCCCAAATAAATCTTGAAGTCCTCCACCATGAATACTTCCGGCTGGGTTTTTCTTTAATTCTTCTTGTCTCAATCTTTCTCTTCGTGCTTCGGGAGTTTCTTTATCTTTATTCAATGAATACACCTCCACTAACCACTTTTTTTAACCTTATCATAAATTCCAATTTTATGGAATTTCACAATATGGCCCTTTTCATGAAGAAAAGCACAATTCTTGCTGAAGAATTGTGCCCTTTAATGGAATAACTACAATAATCATAAAATCACTTCATTCTTCTTACACGAACGCCCTCTTAGTTATACATAAAGACTTACACATTAATTGCATATTATATAAATGATGTGACAACAATAAGTAATTATTTCTTACCTTTTCGTTCTAAAAGTATAGGTGCTATATTTAGTAAGATAGAAACAATTGTCAAAAACCATAATGCCCTTTCCATACTAGGTACTACATCCTCTAAAGCTGCCCAATCTTTCACTTCTACCCACACCGATACAAGACTGTATTCTGCACAAAGTGTTAATGCTGTAAATGATAACCCCATTGCCATCGCAAGTTTGTAATCTTTACCTGTTGTATACATATAAAGATTTCTAAAAGTTGCTACTATTGCAATAAGACCTATTATTAACCACATAATGAAGCCTCCATTATACTTCCGCTTTTTAATATAGATATAAATTGTAGTTATATGGTTTCCAAAGCGTGCTTTGGAAACCTTTCATAAAAGAATGTCGTTCAACAATCTAGTCCATTCCTCTTATCTCGTTTAGCCGACTATCATTAGTTAAAATTTAACAATATTAACATTCCCAATACAATTAAGCTACCTCGTTAGTACAATAGGCTAGCACAGAAAGAAGTAACTTTTTTACATTCTTTAAATACTGTGAAGGAAAGAACCTAGTAACTGCATTCGAAGAGATAATCAATTACAAAACAATTACTATAAGATTTAACAAAAATGCATACTAAGGACACCACGTGGCAAACTAAAATCATGGAGGTGTATATAGTGAGTAACAATCGAAAGAGCAATGTAAGTGGTACCGTTAGTGATAAGCAAGCAGTAAGGAAGAATTTATCAAAGGAGTTTGATCATGAATTTGCAAACGAACCTTTGACAGCCGCAGAGAGAGCTAATAATAAGAAAACTAAGAAGCGGCAATGATGCCTCTGACAAATTGATGCAGTGGTCAACAACATTACCTATTACGTGTATCGTCTTTAATAAGTTATCAAAATGATACAACAAGGAAGCGTCCGAAAAGTAATTTTCGAACGCTTCCTTTGCGACGAGAATAGTGACAATTTATTGTTACTACCGCAGGAGTACAGCTTTTTAACAATATTTTATCATTAGAAGCGTAGATGTCTAGAAAGTGTAGTACTTTCTGGACATCCCCTATTTGACGCTTACAATTATAATACAATTGCACAAGCTCTTTCCGATGACATCGTATTATTATTTACACGAGGGGGTAAACATACTTGTTATATGAACGAAAACGGTTCGTCAAAGTTCGAAATTACACGAAATCTTTCTTCAACTAACCTAGCCCGATTGTGGAATATAGAAATTCTATTTTGAATCACATTTTCCTACCGATTAGCTTCTTTGGTTTGAAAATTTTTATTCAAATATTTCTTGCTTATTCTCTAGTATTTTGGACACTTTCATTTTGACACGAGGAACTCCATCTTTTTGGTAATAATCATTTAATATTTGTTCTACTTCGATTTTGTCTGTACCTAGTATTTTAGGAGAAAATTGCTCAACATAGATGTCCCCACAACCTTTAACACAGTTCGCCATTGTATCCAGTGCAATTAAACTTAAAGGTCTACCTTTGTTTAGCCAAGATTTCATTCTTTCCCAAGTTGGTAAGCATACAGATGCCAACCTTCCCCAATTATCATTAAAAATTATGCAAGTTGACTCCATCCAATCCAGTATATTGCTTGAACGGAATCGGTATAGGCAGGTAAAAGACGCTATTGGCAATTCTTTTTCACTTACTAATTTCAATTTCTCAAATATATTATTTAATCCCTCTTCTACTGGTATACTACTGGCTGTTGCCCAAGAGAGTGGGTAAAGATATTCTTGATCATAATTCTCCCAAAGTTCTCTTACCCATTCCGAAGCAGAAGTACCTAAAACATCAGCTGTAATTTCCAACATTCGTGATTTTAGTTCGTAATTTTCTGTTCCATAAAACCTTGATTTTACAGAAATTAGGATCTTTTGGTTATCGTGCTTTTTAAGAGCTTTTATTACATCATCCTCAAGAAACCATCTAGTTATTGAAAAATCTAATAAAGACTCCAAATCATTTCGAACTTCTCGTAATGTGGGTGCTTTATCATTTTTAGTTACCACTACATCTTCTTCTGGTTGGCAAGCCTCGCCGTCTTCTTCGTAAAAATCATCATGCAATAAAAATTTGTTGGGAGAATGGACAACCGCTAAGTTGTACCATTCAATAGGTCGTAATGAATATTTCAATAGTCTATCGTGACATTGATTGCATAATTTATAAGGTTGATTAGGTTCATCAGACATTTCTACAACATTAATTTCATTTTTTTTACAGGCTTCACATAAATCAGTTATCATCTTTAAAACTACACCTCTTCTTCATATCCCTAAATTATATTATTCAGCGTAACCCATTTCCTTTTATTCAACAATAGGCCCTTTAATTGAACACTGCTACGAATGTTTTAAGGTTAAAACACCCCCCGCTTATTACATGATTTTTTCAAATTTCACTTTTAAAATAACGAAGGTTGAACATTGTTCGTTGAAGTCGTATTAATCTCTAATTTCTCTTCAGATGGGTAGAAATAGCAGTCATCAATACCTGAACTTTCTTTGTCAAAATACAGAGTCCCATTTTCTGCTTCATTCATTAAAGCAAGAACAACATCCATATAAATATATGACCTTTGTAAAGTTCCTGTTGAAAGCCTTTTATCAACATGAAAGTACTCCCTTGTGATACGACTAATTTCGTTTGCACTAGAAACCCCATTAAGTACTAATGAATAAGCAATTTCAGCAATGGTTGGATTAGGAGAGACTAGTAAATGTCTAGTAGATTCAAGGATTTTCTGATTCCTCGCATGTTTCTCTTTTTGTTCTAGTTCATTACGTTCTCTTAATATTTCTCTAGCTTTTAAATAAGTCTGTGCTCTTTTGACTGCTTCTACACGCTCTGCCTCACGTTGTTCATTTTTAACCTTTTCCAATTCTTTGGTGTAGTATTTATTGACTTCTCGCTCAATTTTTTTGATTTGTCGGTTTAACAAGGGTATGTGATGTTCGACATGTTCTTTTATGTTTTTAGGCAGTTCAATTTCTTCTGGTATTTCCGCTACTATTTCATATCCATAATCATCATCTCTGATCTTAACCAATAGTTCATCCAGTTCATAATCTATCGTTTTTAATCCAGCCATTACTGCGTCTATATCTTTTATAGGTAGATTTAAAAATGCACTTAAATGGTCTTTACCGTATGTAATCGTTTTATTTGTTCCCTTATGTTGTACAGTGAACATATATCGTAAAGTAATCCCACAAGCACATTTCCCTAAACGATTCCCTGGACCAAAATCCACGTAATCAACAATGTCCCAGTCTTCTATGTTTCTTTCATCCTCTTGTAAATCTATATCTACTGATTTAATCGCTTGTACTTTTTCTTCAATCATAATATTACCGAAAATTGTTCTCCTACCACGCTTTACTTGATTTAACAAATACTCTTTTTGTTCATCTGTAACAAGAAATAATAATTCGTTTCTTTCAACTTGGGATAAGGGTTCAAATAGCATATAGTACCTCCAGTTTGACTTTTTACCTAATTTTACTACAATAATCTAATCCAATTCGGTTTACTTATTAGTATCGAAAGAATATTTCAGTTTTTGGATCTTCTTAATAGTTTTATCTTCACTTAAATATTCCTTCTTAACCTATTAAAACGAATCCCCCCGCCTGCTATAATGTTTACAAAACATCAGCCAAGTAAAAAATGTATTCAATAAATTTCCTAAGCACACACCCATTAGACATATGCCTTATATTTTAAGCGTAAAAGAAATGAGGGAGAACATGGGTGCTTTAGGTGTTGATTTGTCGGCGCTGCATTGGATTTATGTTGTGTTCATCATTGGGTTTATGGTGAAACGCCGGGATACGACGTTGATCTGTATAGTTGGGATCTTCATATTGGCAATTGGGGATTTGACCGCTTCCATTAGCGGGGTCTTTAATAACTTTATCTATGCCATCACCGAGTTGTTGTCGACGATATTAATTATTTCGATAATCGTAGCCATGAGTCGTGTATTATTGAAAACGGGGATCAATGAAGTGATGGTTTCTCTGTTTACAAAAATCATTAAAAACCCTACCCTTGCTTACTGGATGATTGGGATTTTAATGATGATCATTTCTTGGTTTTTCTGGTCTTCTCCAGCTATGGCGTTACTTGGGGCGGTGTTGTTACCGGTTGCCATTCGGGCAGGTCTCCCAGCACTTGGAGTTCCGAAGATCAATAAAAGAACCTTTTATTCTTCTATATTTTTATTTTAGCGAGGAATTTGGCTTCTGATCTTCAACAATCGACCCGTTTGCTGAATTAGTGGGAAAATGATGGACTTACTCTTAAAGAGTTTGAAGTCATGCTCCTAGAGGCTGGTCGACCTTCCTTCACTTCTACTATAAAAAATAGTAGCACAAACCATGGTCTTGGTTTGTACTACTAATGATTGTATGTTTAGTTTCTTGATATTGTTAGATTTAACCATCCAAATATTATAGTAAGGACTGGACTTAGTAAACAAAAGAACGCAAAAGGCAAATAGTCGATCACGGAAACGTCAAGCATCGAGGCAATAAATAAACCACAAACACTCCAAGGGACAAGCGGATTAACGACTGTACCCGCATCTTCTATTACCCGGCTTAAATTTTTCGGATGTAAGCCTAGTTCTCTATACTTTTGCCTAAAGGCTTCCCCTGTTAATAAAATCGATAAATACTGTTCTCCAACTACTATATTAATACCAATTGCAGTAAAAGCCGTACCTGTAATCAACGCACCAACTGATTTTAATAAACTTTCAATTTTGCTAAGCAATGTTTGAATAATACCTAAAGCAAACAATAACCCACCCATGCTGAGGCTAAGCACCACAAGCATAATTGTAAAGAACATACTACTGATACCACCACGAGTTAAAAGTGAATCAATTACTTCAACTCCTGTTTCAGAAACATAACCACTATATAAAATTGCACAGTAATCACTAACTGATAAAGACGTATGAAATATTGATAAGAAAAGCGCTACAAGGGAACTTACAATAAGTGTTAAAAATGCCGGCACTTTTTTGAATGTACAAACAATCAAGACTAGCAGTGGCACAATCGCATACCAATGCACAAAATTTGCAGCTTGTATACTAGCCTTATAGAACTCAATGGTCGTGTTATTTATTCCTACAACTGAAGGGGATAAAACAGCATATAGGACACCGCTAATTAAAAACGCAGGAATCGTTGTCCAACTCATATTTTTAATATGTACAAATAAATCAATATTGACGATGCTCGCAGCTAAATTTGTTGTATCTGACAATGGAGACATTTTATCGCCAAAAAACGCTCCGGATACAATAGCGCCAGCCGTCAATGCTAGTGATGCGTCAATCGCTCCTGCAATACTTACAAAAGCAACCCCAATCGTCGCTACAGTCGTCAATGAACTACCAATTGCTGTACCGATAATTGCTGTAATGATAAATACAATCGCATAAAAGAAACTAGCCGATACGAGAGTAAAACCCATATATAAAAGCGTTGGTATTGTACCGCTTACAATCCAGCTACTAATCAGTATACCTATTAAAAAGAAGATATAAATAGCTCCTATTCCTGAAATGGCTCCAGATTTCATACTTTCTTCCAACACTTTATATGGCACACGTTTTAGCAAACCATAAAAAATAAGAAGAATAATAGAAAAAAGAATTGGGATATGTGGTACAGTACCAAGCTTACCTATCGCAATAGAAATTATTAAAATAACTATTATTACTATGAATAATGCTTCGAATACTGACGGTTTTGTTTTTGCCTCAATAGAAAACATTTACTTACTCCTAGATGATATTTTTTCACGTTTCTAACTTCAACGATTCAACGCAATGAAGTCGTTTATCATTTTAGCATGTAATTGCTATATGTCAATGGGGGAGAAATTTTAAGAAAAAAAGGCAAAGAAACACGCGTTTATCATCATGATAAAGTTTTTTCTTTGTAGTAGCCAAAAGCCAATCGTGAAGTGCAAAAGTAGAACTTGCTTCTTTTGGGGACTTTGAATATAGAAGTTCTAAATATCAATACAATTGAAATTACAGAGAAAATTTTAACACGGTTATAATATAGTATAATTAATTCGTTACTAATCCGGCCCGTTAAAAAAAATAAACGCGTTCCTAAATAAACGCGTCTGATTGTTGAAGATTGTTAATTGACTAAAGCAGTTAATTCAAGAAGAAAGTACCATATATTCATTCATATTATTTATCTGTTTGATTTTGCTTGTTTTTCAAATACTCCGCACGTATTTTTTCAAGTTGCTGCTTTTTATCCAATTTGGCAGGCTTGTTTTTCTCATGATACTTTGTTACAGCTACCTTACCTTTAGTATCCAATTGATATTTCCCCACTTTGTTCACCTACTTTTCATGTCTTTAAAGAAAATCTAATCAACAAATATAATATACCTTATTTTACTGAAGTAAACCTTATTATGTACTGCTAACCTTGCATATATCAATAAATACATTAAAAACTTAGTAAAATAATTGGACAATCAGGATTTTAATGATGATCATTTCTTGGTTCTTCTGGCCTTCTCCTGCAGTAGCGTTACTTGGGGCGGTGTTGTTACCGGTGGCGATTCGGGCGGGTTTGCCGGCACTGGGAGTTCCGAATGCCATTAAAAGAACCTTTTATTCTTCTATATTTTTATACATAATGCTTAAAAAAGTAAAAACCAAGAATGTTTATTTTACAGCATTCTTGGTTTTCATTTAGCGGGGAATTTGACTTCTAATCTTCAATAATCGATTGTTGAAAGCAGGTCGAACGAATCGTTAATCGGGAACCTTAATGCAACAAATTACACCTTATCTATTCTTCTTTCTTTTTCTCTTTCTTCTCTTCTTTTTCTTTCTTCCGTTCTTCTTTTTTCTTTTCTTCTTTCCTATTCTCTCTTTCTTTCTTTTCCTCTTCTTTCTTTTCTTTTTTTGTTTCCTTCCTTTCCTCCTCTATTTTCCGCCGTTTTTCCTCTTCCTTTCGCTGTTCTTTAAGCTGTTTTCCTAGCAATGGTAAATCAAATTCTTTTTGGGAGAATTCTGTTTTAGATTGGGAGAAAATTTCTTTAAATATATTTGTGACAGTAGAGTTGTTTGGTTCCAATATATAATGATTTTCATCCGTTACATCATATCCCATCCAAACTGCCCCAACGATTTGCGGAGTATATCCGACAAACCAATGATCTTTTGCTCCTCCTGTATTTTTAAAAGGAAGTTGTGTTGTACCTGTTTTACCAGCTACTTCCCAGCCCTCCACTTGAGCATTCATACCTGTACCTTCTTCAACAACGCCTTTAAGCATATAGGTCATTTTCTGAGCAACTAAGGGATCCGTGACTCTTGTAGTGTTATTATGCCATTGTGCAATAACCTTGCCATCTGCATCTTCAATCTTTTGAATGGAGTGCGCTTCCACCATTTCGCCATTATTCGGAAATGTGGAGAATGCTTGGGCCATCAACAAAGGCGATACCCCTTCGTTCAAGCCACCAAGTGCTAAACCTAAATGATAATCCTCTTCCTTTAATTGAATGCCGAAACGCTCCACAGCATTCGTACCGTATTTCAATCCCATCCTTTGCAACAACCATACTGGCGGGACGTTATAGGAATGTATCAAGGCATCATACATTGTAACTTCCCCACGGAATTGCTTGTCATAGTTCATTGGTTGATATCCGTCAATATTAATAGGTGAATCTTGTAACCTATCATAAATTTCGTACCCTTGCTCTAGAGCAGGAGTATATACTGCCAATGGTTTCATTGTAGATGCAGGTTGTCGCTTCAATTGAGTGGCACGATTAAAACCTCTATAAGTATGCTCCCCTCTTCCTCCTACTAGTGCGCTAATTCCACCGGTTGAAGGATCGATAAAAATTGCACCACTTTGAATCAGCTGGTCAGGTTGCCCTTCAGGAAACATCTCGTCATCCCTATACACCTGCTCAACTGCGTTTTGTATTGTAGGGTTTAATTCCGTATAAATATGAAGCCCACCCGAAAGGACCTCATTTTCTGTTAGATTATATTTTTTTATAGCTTCCTCAATAATATGATCTACATAATAAGGATATTTGCCTTTATAATCATCAGTCTTCTTGCCTTCCAAGACCATTGACTGTTCTTTTGCCTTTTCCACATCATTTTGGCTAATGTAGCCTTCCTTTTCCATTAATGATAAGACAAGATCTCTCCGTTCAACGGATTTATCCATATCTTTAAATGGAGACAAAATGGATGGCGCCTTAATCAACCCTGCAAGCATAGCCGACTCACCTAGCGTTAATTCGTTAACATCCTTACCAAAATACGTTTGGGACGCACGTTGGATGCCCCAAGCACCTTCACCAAAATAAATCTGATTTAAGTACCGTTCCATAATTTCATCTTTAGAGTAGGTTTGTTCAATTTTTTTCGTCAAAATAAGTTCCTTAAACTTCCTTGTATACGTACGTTCCTGTGTTAAAAAGACATTTTTGGCCAACTGCTGTGTAATTGTGCTTCCCCCCGCCACAATTTCGCCACTCATCATATTTTGAGTTAACGCTCGAACAATGCCAATAAAATTTATTCCCTCATGCTTGTAAAATCTCTGGTCTTCTGTTGCAATTACAGCATGTATAAGGTTCTTTGGAATCTTTTTTATGCTAACTCCTTCAATATTAGAAGCTTCAATCTTGCTAGCTACATCGCCATTTTGATCATAAATAATCGTTGGCTGTGGAATGGGTTCTTCTATTTTACTGACATCACTTGTCCAAATTAAAATATTAAAGATAAGCAAGCAGCATAAAACCAATACTAAACCCGCTATTAAAATTTTCGCCATCATTTTTTTATTTTTAAACTTACGCCATATCCGCCCGGTTAATTTTCTGTGCTGCCTATTTTCCATTCTTTTCATGTTTTATTCCACCTTCTAGTCTAACGATGTCTAACATTCGCTGCTGCATAAGGGTTATTGTTAGATATGGAACATTTATAGTCAATAGGGATTTTGTAATCTACTACTTTGTACCCCTCTAGAATGTTGTTCAGCAAAGATTATCGTAATGCTGACTACATTGTAGTTAATATAATCAGGATTATAAACCATATTCCTTAAAAATCAGAAGCTAGCAAACTAATTCTATTGTATCCAAAGTTTAAATAAACCCTCTGTTACTCCTAAGTTGTACATGTAATAAAATCCAAATACTGTACTAATTACTCCAATAATTTGGGTAAGTATTTTATTCAAACTCAGCTTTTTGGCACTAAAAACAAATGGGATTCCAATAATCGTAGTAAAGAAAAGCATACCGATGACCGTCCCAGCACCGAATATAAGGATATAAATAGCTCCTTCCCAAGCGCTATTTGCTGTACTCATAGTTAATAGAACCATAGCACCACTTCCTGCTAGACCGTGAACTAAGCCAATCAACATGGATTTAAAATATGAAACGTTTTTAAGTTGGTGATTATGCTTATGTTGACCTTCATATTCGTGAGCTTGCTTATGTTCTTCCCCATCATGTTTATGCTGATGTAAATGGATATTTTTTAGAGAAAGGATAGTTGTAATACCAAGATAAACAAGCATTATTCCTACTAAAAATTCTAAGGACATAGCCCATTTTTCTGGTATTTCACCTTTCATAAAAATAAGAATAAGACAGACAATTAATAATGTTGCAGTATGACCAATGCCCCAAAATACTCCAGATAATGAGGAACGCCATAACTTTTTACTTTGACTAGCAATAGTAGATACAGCAATTACATGGTCTGGCTCAATTGCATGTTTGATTCCAAGAACAAATCCTAAAGCTAGAATAGATAGAAAACTTATCTCCATTAATATACCTCCCTCATGTAATCTGAAAACTCTTAAAAAATATTACCCACAACTATAATATTCAATTTTATATATATTCTTCCTTTATTAAATTACCCTTTAATCGAATATTACTGCGAAGGTTTTAAGAGTAAAACAAACCCTGCTTATTACATGACTTTTTCCAACTTTTGAAAACGGTATTTTTAAAGAAATGGCATCTCCTTTTGAGTTATTTTCTCTGCTGCATTGTTTCGTAGTTTTTTTACTTAAATATTTCCTCTCAACTTATTAAAACGAGAATCCTTACCTGCTAAAATGTTTATACAAACCTCCACCAAATAAAAAATATATCCACTCACTTTCCTAAGCACACACCTATTAGACTAATGCCTCATATTCTAAGCGTAAAAGAAATGAGGGAGAACATGGGTGCTTTAGGTGTGGATTTGTCGGCGCTGCATTGGATTTATGTCGTGTTCATTGTACTGATTATTGGGTTTATGGTGAAGCGTCGGGATACAACATTAATCTGTATTATCGGGATTTTTATGTTGGCGATTGTAGCAACAGGCGATCTAACGGCTTCCATAAGTGGCGTCTTTAATAGCTTTATATATGCTATCACCGAATTGTTGTCGACGATATTAATTATTTCGATAATCGTGGCGATGAGTCGAATCTTAATGAAAACCGGAATCAACGAAGTAATGGTTTCACCGTTTACGAAAATCATTAAAAACCCTACTCTTGCTTATTGGACGATTGGTATTTTAATGATGGTCATCTCTTGATTCTTCTGGCCTTCTCCTGCAGTGGCGTTACTTGGGGCGGTGTTGTTGCCGGTTGCAATTCGCGCGGGTTTGCCGGCTCTTGGAGTTCCGAACGCCAATAAAAGAACCTTTTATAAAACATCATTTAATTTTTTGATTTAAATTTACATATAATAGAAATTAAAAACCAAGAATGTTAATTAAATAGCATTCTTGGTTTCCTATTTCAGAAATAACTTACTAGTTTCTTATTTCTCTAAATAATAACTATTCCTACCTTCACCATCCAATTCATCTATATAACCTAATAACTTTCGTAATTGACGGGGATAGCCCATCTGTTGGCGATAAAATTTTGTCGTTTCATTCGGATATATTGCTCTAACCTGTGCAAGTTTCGCCATTTCAGAAACATCGTATTTTGTTTTAGACATAATAAAATTTCCAGTAAACTGACTAAACTCTATTTGACTAATCCCTTCTTCATTACCTTCCCAACAATATAACATAACTTTTTTATGTAATAACTCTAAATTGTTTTGTTCAATTAATAAGCGATAAATTAAATCGCATTTTACATCTAACGTAATATTATCTCGATTTTCTTCAAATGCCTTATGTTGCTTTTCTAAAACAAAAACAATGATTCCCATTAAGTTATCGATCATTTGTAGCAATAGATCTTTTTCTGAAGATGCCTGTTCAACATCCACAACTTTATAAGCTTTTTTACGATATGCGGAATGTGCATTCATTTGTTCAATAATTTTCTTTTCCAATTCAATTTTTTCATATTCACTATTTTCATCGATGACAATTTTAATATGTTGTCCTGTAGATAAATCTCTTGTCAGTCCATAAAATAAACGTTCAGGAATTTTCACATAAAATAATTCACGTAATTCCGCCATCTTAATGTCCATAGCTGTTGTTAGCTTCTCAGCATCGCCTTTATTAACAATCATTAAATTTAATTGAATGGGTTGACTTAATACGTAATGCAAGGCTTTAAAATATTTTTCAAAATTCGTATCTTGCGTATATTCAACAAAATGCATTTCCGACTTTGACCTTTGTGTTTCATTCAAATTATTTATATATTGACGAATATTATTGGCTACTGTTTCATCCATCCCTAATGCACCGTAATAAGAATAGTCAATTCCGGGTTGATCTAGTTTATTTGATTCATCAAAGTAAATAACATAGGACATCTTTCAACCTCCTTCAACTTTACAAAATAAAACACGTATACTATAATAATAACAATCATATTATATATTTGAGCATATTCTTTCCCCACTGCGTTAGTAGGGCTGGAATAGCTCTTAAAGCACCTTTTCCCCGCTGCGTTAGTAGGGCTGAGGTGCTTATTATTTTCTTTAAGTAAAATATACCATAAAAATTTATATGTAATAGCTATTCTCATAGATAAAAAATCCCTCTCAACCTATTAAAACAAAAATCCCCACCTGCTATACTATTTACACAATCATCCACCAAGTAAAAAATGTATCCAATCACTTTCCTAAGCACACACCCATTGGACGTATGCCTCATATTCTAAGCGTAAAAGAAATGAGGGAGAACATGGGTGCTTTAGGTGTGGATTTGTCGGCGCTGCATTGGATTTATGTTGTATTCATTGTGTTGATTATTGGGTTTATGGTGAAACGCCGAGATACGACATTAATCTGTATCATTGGGATTTTTATGTTGGCGATTGTGGCAACTAGGGATTTGACGGCTTCCATTAGTGGAGTCTTTAATAGCTTTATCTATGCCATCACCGAATTGTTGTCGACGATTTTAATTATTTCCATCATTGTAGCGATGAGTCGGGTGCTATTGAAAACCGGGATCAATGAAGTGATGGTTTCGCCGTTTACGAAGATCATTAAAAACCCTCCCCTTGCTTACTGGACGATTGGGATTTTAATGATGGTCATTTCTTGGTTCTTCTGGCCTTCTCCTGCTGTTGCGTTACTTGGGGCGGTGTTGTTACCGGTTGCTATTCGCGCGGGTTTGCCGGCTCTTGGAGTTGCCATGGCGATGAACTTATTTGGTCATGGGATTGCATTATCCGGTGACTTTGTGATTCAAGGTGCTCCGAAATTGACGGCAGATGCTGCAGGGCTTCCAGTGAGTGACGTTATATCAGCAAGTATACCTCTTGTCATTGTCATGGGTGTGGTGACGACGATTGTTGCCTTTTATTTTTTACGCCGTGATATGAAACGTGGCAACATGGAGATGGTTGGTTCCTTTGGAGAGAAAGTTGTAGATGAAGTCAATGAAAAATTGCTCACTCTGGGACAACGAAAGTTTTTTGCATTATTAATCCCACTTGCCTTCATTGTTGACGTTGTGGCCATGTCTGTATTTAATTTAACGGGTGGCGATGCAACGGCCCTTGTTGGAGGTACGACTGTATTTATTCTACTATTATTAGCCTTATTTGCGCATAAAAATGATGGTCTTGAAAAAACAACGAGTTATTTAATTGAAGGGTTCCAATTTGGTTTTAAAGTGTTTGGTCCCGTTATTCCGATTGCTGCCTTCTTCTATTTAGGTGACTCTGGATTTGGTAAAATTATTGGTGAATACTTGCCAGCCGCGTCACAAGGAATTGTGAATGACTTAGGGGTTGCGTTAGCGGCGATTGTACCATTAACAGCCGAAGTTGCAGCAGTAACATTAACGGCAGTCGGAACTATTACGGGATTAGATGGTTCAGGTTTCTCTGGTATTACACTAGCCGGATCAATTGCCAACTTATTTGGAACAGCTTTAGGAGAAGGTACCGCAACGTTAACAGCACTTGGGCAAATTGCGGCAATCTGGGTTGGTGGCGGGACTTTAGTTCCTTGGGCGTTAATCCCAGCAGCAGCGATTTGTAATGTCAGTCCATTCGAATTAGCTCGCAGAAACTTTTTACCGGTAGTTATTGGTCTTGTTGTGACGACGATCGTGGCAATGTTTATTTTATAAAAATTAGCTTATAGGTCTATGCAGGAAGTTAAGATTTCTGTATAGACTCTTCTTTTTTGAATTAAAGCCGAATTTCTAATATCGATTTAAATTTGGCTAATATTCTTCCACGCTTGGCTATTATCTTATTCATTTTGTCTAAAAATTAGCGAGTTTTGGCTAAAATTTGGTCAGAGAGTTTCTTTAACTAGCAAATTTCCCACTGGTCAAAATTAAAAAATGCTCAAGGAAGTTTTCTCCTCAAGCATTTCATCATTAATTTCCATCCACATATTTGCCATGTTTCGGGATGGCCATTGTTTCAAAATCGATGGCTAAACATTGAAGTTGTAGCGTTAAATCTTCCCCTTGCATTGGACCACCATGACCCGTGACGGCAATGGATGGTTTTAAGGATTCTAGTTTCTTTACCGAATCCCATGCTTGGTTCCAATCTGTTGTAAAGTAGCGAGGCGGCCCACTAATTTCTTTTTCTTGTACTAACACTTTGAATAAAGATTCTTGTTTAACAGAAATAAAGGCATCTCCTGCGATTAATGCGCGGTCTGCTTCTCTAAAGAATGATACATGACCCGGTGAGTGTCCTGGCGTATGATACCAAGCCCAATCCTTTAATAGCGGAATTGTGCCGTCAGCTGGCAATGGCTTCACATGGGATCCTAAATTAATGGCTTCGTTTGGAAAATACGGCGACATTCGTGATACAAGTCCCCCGCCCTCTACAGTTGGATCTGCTTCTGGATAACTTTGTTTCCCCGTTAAATAAGGAATTTCTAATTTATGTGCGTACACTGGAACATCCCAATGCTTAACTAGCTCTATAATTGCCCCGACATGATCAAAATGACCATGTGTTAAAATGATTCCATTTGGCCGCGCACCTGGTCCAAAACGATTTTCTGCTTCTTTGATGATGGTATCCGCAGATTTTGGCATTCCTGCGTCAACTAGCGTCCATCCTGTAGAATTGGTTTTTTCGCCTACCATGCAAATATTGACAACTTGTATGGTGAATAAATAGATATCCGGAGTTACCTCTACACCAATTCCGCTCATAAGTGAAGACATGGGAATATATTTATAATCCTCACCATAATTCATTTGTTCATCCAATTTGTTTACCTCCCTTTTCCACTATTTTTTCTTATTCGGCCATATTTATACAAAGTGGAAAAAGCCCACAAAAAATGTGAGCTTACTTCAATGATATTTTGCTAACTATATCAAGGTAGTAAAAAGCCAAGCACAGAGTTTTCTACATGCTTAGCTTTTTCAAATTGTATTAAATTTTCAGAATTGTTTAAGTACCAGGCACCACTAAATATGAAACTCAATATTGTCCTCAACGAAATGCCAATCATATGGTGTTTCTTGGTATACGTAGTAGTTGAGCCAGTTGTAGAACAATAGGTGCGAATGGGCGCGCCATGTGTTTTTTGGTGTTTGGCTTGGGTCGTTATTTGGGAAGTAGTTTACTGGCATGTCAACCGGCTCTCCTTTTGCTACATCCCGTGAATATTCATCCGCTAATGTAGTTGCGTCATATTCCAGATGACCTGTAATCATAATATGTTTTGTATCTTTTGATTGGATAATGAATGGTCCAGCTTCTTCTGAATAGCTAAGTAATCGTAATTCTGGATGTTCACGCACTTCCTCAATGGAAACCGATGTATGACGAGAATGTGGTGCCATGTATTCATCACTAAAGCCACGTACTAAATCCACTGTTAAGTCTGTAATCACGTGAGAATAAATTCCTGAACATTTTTTTGGTAGTTCGAATTTTCCGATATTGAACAGGTGATAAAGTGCAGCTTGTGCTCCCCAGCAAATATACATACAAGATGTAACATTTACTTTTGCCCAATCCATCACATCGGTATATTCTTGCCAATAGCTGACATCTTCAAATTCCATTCGTTCCACAGGTGCTCCTGTAATAATCATACCATCAAAACGACGGTGTTTGATTTCGTCGAACGTTTTGTAAAATGTATCTAAATGTGATTTGGATACATTTCGAGATGCGTAAGTTGCCGTATTTAAAAACGTCACATTTACTTGTAATGGCGTATTTCCTAGTAAACGTAATAGTTGAATTTCAGTCTTTTCTTTTTCAGGCATTAGGTTGAAGACTAATAGATTTAATGGACGAATTTGTTGTGTTTTGGCACGATCTTCTTCCATAACGAAAATTTTCTCTTGGCGCAGAATCTCTCCTGCAGGTAAATTCTTTTGTATATTAATTGGCATTTTGTTCCCCCATTTCTTTTTACGCCATTTTTGTGCAAATAAAAAACCTCTCACTCCAGCATGAGGATGAGAGGGTACAATTTATGTGCGCACTCTTATCTCCCAAGACAATTTTGTCTTGCTGGAATTAGCACCTTTCTAACATGTTAGAGGTTGCTGAAGCTTCACTGGGCCATTTCCCTCTGCTTCTCTTGATAAGACATATGAAATTAATAGTAATACTACCATGGAAAACAAATATTTGCAATATTCTATCGTTATTTTTTTGTATTTATTTGCTCTTTCCATTTGGTCATTTCTTTTTCTTCTAATTGTTGTTGTAAAGTAACATCCCAATTATCTAGTAAGGTATTCCATACTTTAGAAAATATTTTCTCATTTTGATCGTCAAACAAAACAAATTCAATACACGGCACATCATTGATTTGTCCATCTTCAATCGAATCAATCGATGAAATGACGAGCTCGTTTGCCTGCTCATCACCTTCATCCTCGTCACCTATTGCTTGTAATTCCTCGATAATTTGTTGATCCGATATTTGAAGTTCTTCGGTTTGACTATGATGGCGATACATATCTTCTGGAAAATCCTCGTAGTCTAGCACTGACTCGATTTCTCCTTGTAAGAAAGATTTGTGAGTAGGACTATATAAAAGCTCCATTGTCTTCACGTCTTGATTCTCTTCAAAGATTCCACTTGCTAGTTGTGAGCTGCCTTTTTCGGTTAGTTGATAATATTCTTCCTTACGAATTAGCTCCGTTCGCTCCATTTTTGACAATAAATCTTGGACAAACAGTTCTTCTACTAATAAAATTTCACTTAGCTGCTCAGCCTTTTTAAATTTGGCCTTTTGCACGGATAGGAGGAGCATTTTCATTAAAATATCCATTTTTGTTCGAACAACGGGCTTGTAAGAAATGGTCACCGTATGAACAGGGACACACCAAATAGATGTATCAAGAATGGTCGCATTGTTTCTTTTTAATTGATCCGATAGTTTCGATTGAAGTGCTTGAAGTTCCATGTTGATTTCCTTTCAAATGAACTTATGAAGTGAAGCTTACGAGATCTCGATAGCCACTTTGAGATTTTACTGTGGACAATAATTGGCGATACATTTGCTTCGTCTCTTCTTTTTTCGGACGTTTCGTAAACATATCTGTACTGCCAATCAACACTAACAGCTCCCGCGCGCGTGACAAGGCAACATTTAAACGTCGATAATCTTTCGCAAACCCAATATCTCCATGTTTGTTATCGTTATTGCGGACCATACTTACTAAAATAACATCCATTTCCATCCCTTGGAACTTATCGACAGAACCTGTTCGGATATGTAAATGTGGTAAGTGAAGCTCTTGTTCAATTAAGCGGTTAATTCTTTTTACTTGTTCAGCATAGAAACTAATAACACCCACTGATTTTAATGCCTTTTCTTCAATCAAGCCTTGTTGTTTCGCTTGCTCTGTCGCTTTATTTAAATCAAGCAACATCGTACGAATGGTGTTTAACTCAGCTTCATTAAATAAACTAGCTCCTTCTTTCATTCGTTCTTCAAAGTAGGAAGGTTGATTTGGCAGATCAATCCACAGTAAATGTTCGCTTCGTTTAATTAGAGGACTTTCTAATTTATGATCGCGCATCGCATCGGAATCCGTTAAGCCACATTTAAGTGATTCATTTTCACTTTCATAAAATGGTGTGATCGTTTGCATAATGTTTTCGTGCATTCGATATTGAAGTGCCAGCATTTTTTTGTTCGAGGACGGTAAGTTTTTATAAAGACGTTCAAATAGCGACTCTTCTAATAATTTTTCGAGTTCACGCTTTTGCTCAAACGTATCGCTTTCTTTAATGACCGTTTCTAATGTTTCTTCAAACGTATCATCTCCAATTAACGGAGGTAGTTGATGATGGTCCCCTACTAGCACAATTTTCCTTCCTTTTAACATCGGCAGTAAAAGTTCCGGTGGTGTTGCTTTCGATACTTCATCGATAATGACCACATCGAAAATTGGATAGTTGTCCATAAACTCTTTATTGGCAGAAGCAACACATGTTGTTCCTATTACATTTGCGTGTTTCACGTACAGTTTTCGAATTTCGTCCAAATCGTGTTCAGTTGCTTGTTCAAGTAAAGCTTTCCATTCCACTTGAAGTTGTTGCGCAACCGGAAGCATGTCAATTTTTAAGTTCAACTTTTCAATAGTTGCTTCTAGGTTTTGGATCATTTCTTTCGTCTTTTCAAGCTCTAATTCCGGATTTTGCTTTGTTAGTTGTTCGGTTTCTTCATATTCTTTTTCGAGTCGGATTCCAGTGCCGTTTAACTCTTTTAACTGAAGAATAAATTCTTTTAACACCGATTCCCCATGTACGAGCTCTTTCGTAACGCTTTCGAGTTCTGAAGTTTTTTTCTCCAATTGTTGATTCAACTCATCAAGTTTTGTTTTATTTTCGTGATGTGTATGAATTTCTTCGTTTAATACTTGAATAATTGACGCCAATTCATCCTCTGATGGGATAATGTCTGGTGGGTCAATGGCTGCTAGTTGTTCTTTATAGGAGTTGGCTGTTTGTTCTAAATTTGCTTTTTTCATGCGCAAACTATCAACAGCGGAATGATTGATCCCATTTTGTTGCATAATTTGATCGGTTACTTCTTCTTTAATTTTCGTAAAAACTAGAATCGATTCATCAATGAGTGCACGATAACGAACGGCTAACGTATTTAAGTACAGCTTTCTAGCATATAACCCTTCAATTGAACGAGTCCCGTTTAATGCGTTAATTTTTTTCTGCGCAATGGCGTGACTTAATTTCGTTAAAAATTCGTTAATCTCATTTAGTGAATATTGGTGATTAGGCGGTAGTTGGGAAACTTGTACTTGTATCCCTAAAGTTGTTCGATTATACTCCATCGCCTTATCAAGACGGGCTGTTATGTCTTTTAACGATTTAAACTGATCGATTTGTCCAGAAAGCTTATCCATATCCGAAAACAACTGGCTTAACACATAACCACGGCGAATTTGGTGTTGTTCGATAAACTGTTCAAGCTCATATATTTTTTTTAAGGATGCAATTTGATCGACGAGTTCCGAGATTTGATTTGTTTTAGATTCAATTTGCTGCAATTCATTGTTGATGGTAGTAATTTCGCCCTGTATTTGACGAAGCTTGGAATCTACTTGAACAAACTGTACCACTTGTTTTGATTTCGCTATTTTTCCCTGTGCGAATTGAATTTGTTTTTCGCTATTTTCTATTGAACCGATTGCAGAAATTTGGTTCGTTAGTTCGTTCAATCTAGTATTTATTTTCTCTTGGGCATTGCGGAGTTTTTCAATCGATTCCTCTACTTTTTCTCGTTCTTTTTTAAGTGGAATAATTTGTTTTTTCAGTTCGGCAATTTCAACTGTGATGTTCTTTAATTTTTCCTGTGCTTGTTGTTTCTCGATTATTTGCTCCTCAAGATGCTGTTCTTTTTCTTTTAACGAGCCAATTTCTTCTGTACATTGTTGAATTTCATCATTTAATTGCTGTTCCTTCGTTTGATGCTGACTAATTTCGTGCGTGATCGCTTCATAAGTTTGTGCTTTCCAATAATCAGCCACATTTTCTTCGATAAACTTCTTGCCTTCTTCTTCAATGCTTTCGGTGCGTCCGTAGCGTAAAATCCGTATATCTTTATTGGACAATAAACGACCTAGCGCATTGTCTACAGCTAGGTTGGATTGAGAAGCAATTAACGTTTTTAAACCGGCTTTGGCATTTTGATAACAGATTTCCGAAATAACCGTCGTTTTCCCTGTACCTGGGGGGCCTTGAATGACGTATAAATCTTCTGCACTTACTGCACCAATGACAGCATCCCGTTGATATTCATTTAAGTTATTATGAAATTCAAGGTCGACATCGGTTTTTCGCTCTGCAATGGTCGGGTGATCCTCAAATAAAATTGTTTCGAGGTTGGCATTGGCTGCTAACCCTTCTTTTAACCGTTCAAACCCTTTTAGTAAGCGATTCAATTGGGATTTCGTTGACGCATTGCTAAAGGAGATATATTCCGTTGAAAAGTCAAATTCATTGTTACGAACAAGTTTTGCAACCTTTGCATTAAGTTCGATTACAACAGTATGGTCTTGACGATTCGCCTTTGTGACTTCCCCAATCTCTCGGTTATACCCTTTCACATAAGCACTTAATCCTTTTAGTTGCTTCCACTGTTTGTCATCGATTCCGTTACAACGCAATGTCACTTTCGAGAAGTCTTGACTGTATTGGACCGAACTAAATGTTGCATCAATATCATCAATAGACGCATTTTTATATAAAACTTTTAAATAACCTTCCCAGCTTGTAATTCGTTTGTTGACATAATCAAAACGTTCTTTCGCTTCAGGTAATTGGGCGATCGTTGAAATAAATGCCTCTGGATATGTATGGCCATTAATCCGTGAAGGAACAAGGTTGATCCGCATTTTTTGACGTCGATTCGTTTCTATGGGGGTACGGGCCCCTCTCGTTCGAAAACTCTTGGCAACTAAACCATTTTTAAGATCAAAGGCACAATCCATAATGACGACACGGCCACCGAATTTTTTTGCTAGATTGACGTTACGCTTATTATCAAAATAAAGGGTTAAAGAAATGGAAGTTTGTTCAATCGATAATTTTTCTATATAAACGGTAAATGGATTTTGTAATTTGAAAAAGGCATGTTCATCTTGAAAATGTTGTTTTATTGCTTCCCGAGCTGTATTGGTTAACACGATAAAGCATTTGACCGTCTCGTTTGCTACCATTTTTTGTACCATGAACACCCTCCTCTATCTTAATTAAATCAATTTCGCCTTGGCGTAATTGCGTCCGGATTTTGAATTGTGCTTGCACAATTAACTCCTTACAAAATCCGTGACATCCGCCTGGGGCTTTATCATCATTTAGCTGGGTTTGAACCCAGCTGAATGATGATAAAGTATTCACAAACGTCATTATAACAAGATAATCGCCTACTGTGTAGTTTCGTAATTATTCAAAAATAAAACAGACTAGCAACGGTGCTAGCCTGAGTCATTGTTAGTTGTTAATTCTTGCAATTTCTGCGTATTTTGCATCCCACACCGGGTCAATTTTACTTAATGGCGTTGGGCGGAAATTGTCTTTTTTCACTAGCGTATGTAATGTCTTACCAACTGCAGCGAGCGAGCCATCTTCGTGTAAAATTTCATACCCGTATGTTGTACGAAGTTTTGAATGGGATTCAACCCATGTACGAACAGTAGCTACTTGTCCATAACGCATCGCTTTTTTGTATTGAACAGATACATCTAATACAGGCGAAATGTATCCTTGTTCTTCTAGCCCTGCATAGTTATATCCTAAGTCGGAAATAAGCTTCGTACGGCCAATTTCCATCCAAATTAAATAATTCGCATGATACACCACACCCATTTGATCTGTTTCGGCATAGCGGATTTCGATTTGTTTTTCACTGACAAACATTTACCTTCACCTCAAAAGTAATTATAGCGTAAAAATAAATGATGTGTGGCAATTTGCTCTGAATTTGTCATGCTTAATTAAGCTTTCTTATCGGGAATCTAAGCATTGTATGAAGCTCATTTATTTTTCACATACTTTTGTTAAATTTAAATGAGGATGTGTGGATGATGGAAAAAGTAAAATTTGCACAATTAAACCATGATCAATTAAAGGAACTAACTGAATTAGAAGAAAGACTAGGGGTTACGCTAATTGCATATGATCCAAAATTAAAAAATGAAAATACGGAACAAATTCATATGGAAATTTCGGATGATTTCACAATATTATAACTGATAAAAGTGTTTAGGAGCCGATACCTAAACACTTTTAATTTTTTTGAACTATATATTTTTCATTCTGTTATACAAAACGGAAGAACAATGAAAATAATAATACAGATCATATTTGGCGATAATATGATGTGTGAATACAGTTATAGATATTGATTGGGAATTATGGTAGGATTAAACTCTAGACAATTGAAGGACGTGAACATAAGTTGATTAAAATTGAATTACCAAAACCAGATGTTGTTATTTATCAACGTCAGCAAGAACTAAAAGAAGGCGATGTGCCAATCACACCGTATCATGGGTTTATTGATTTTCATAAAATTACGCGTGAAAAAGGCGGGTTTTTCTTATTTTACAATAAAGCAAATGAAGTATTATTTGTAGGGAAAGCGCGTAAAATTCGTCAACGGATCAAAAAACATTTTGAAGATAATGTATCGCCAATGAAAAATCATCGCGATGAAATTTATAAAATTGAAGTGTATGAAGTGGAAGATGCAATGGAACGTGAAATTTACGAAACGTATGCGATCAATTTCCTTCGTGCGAAATATAATGTGGACAAGGTGTTTTATTAAACTTTGTTCAATGGGGCGTTCGAAAATCACTTTTCGGATGCCCCCTTTTTTGTTCACTAAAAAAGTATGGAGTCAAATTTAACCCCATACCCTTTTACTAAATCTCAATCATTTTTTCGATTTGCTTAATATCTTTTAAAATAAGTTCTTTGTTTTGCATCACGTTATCAAACCATGGTTCAACAGGTTTCATAAACTGTTCTTCTGGCTCTTTCCCTTCTGCTAACGTGTGCACTAAATAATCAATCATTTTTGTTCGTTGTTCATAAAATTGAATGCGTTTATGAAAATCTTTGTTGATTTCTTGGTTAAACACTTCCCCTAAACGAATAATCCCTTTATTCACATGTTGTTCAGCATATAACGAAGAACCCGCGATGGCTAGTTTTTCATTAAAGGAAACAGGCGCTTCTTTAAAGTAGTCTGCCATTAAATTTTCTATTTGGCGTAAAATGAAATGCAGTTCGTCTCTTTGAACTTCTGTCAGTATTTTGGTCTTTTCGAAAACAGGTAAAATTTTATGGGTTTCATCAATTAGAAATTTTACTTGCTCTAGTCGTTCAGCTTCATGAGGTACTTTTAGTCGCTGATAGATCGTCTCTACTACGAATAAACGCTGTAAATAGCCCGTTAATAAAATCATTCCATTGTACTGAGTTTTTGCTTTATTCGACAACTGAAATGACCTCCTTTTTTTCTTTTTGGTCATTCCCTACTAGAAAATCCCTAAACTTCTCAATATTATCATTATATAAAAAATCTATAATAGAAACCATACTATTTTTCGATGTGAACAGTAACTGTTTTTTGTTGTGTGGCTAAACTCACGGCAACAAAAATAATGAATGAACAAAGGATTGGTAAAGTCACCGTATGCATCCCGAAAATATGTGGTGAGAGCAGGTGGATTGTGATATAAAGAGCTAGCCCACTGATCATGGATGCGATGGCTCCATATTTGTTCGCCTTCTTCCAATACAAACCAAAGATGACCGACCATAAAAAGGCAGACTCTAATCCTCCAAAAGCAAATAAATTCAACCAAATTAAAAATTCAGGTGGTTTAAGTGCGAAAAATACAACGGCTAATCCAATAATTGTCGTGACATAAAAGCTTCGGGATTTAATTTGTGCTTCTGTTGCTTTCGGATTAATAAAATTTAAGTAAATATCTTTCACAACGGTTGAACTAACTAAAATTAACAATGCATTGACAGTAGACATAATGGCAGCCATTGGAGCAGCAAGGACAATTCCAGCTAAGATTGGGGGCAATACCTTTAAAGTCAATAATGGCATTACTTTATCCCCTACCTCTACTCCTGGAAGAACAGGTCGTGCTAAAACCCCAATTAAATGCATCCCAAACATAATTGTCCCAATACCGATCGTGCCAATAATAATCGCGCGGTGTAAACTTTTCGAATCTTTGTAGCTCATTGCACGGACCGCGATTTGTGGTAGACCGATGACACCTAGACCAATTAAGATCCAGAATGTCGATACATAAAGAGGGGTTAGTGATCCATCCGCACCATATGGGGTCAACATGTTTGGATTTTCATTTGCTAATGAATTCATGATTGTGTCTAGTCCCCCACCTGCAACGATGGTTCCGATTAATAAAATCACTGTCCCAATAATCATAATCGACCCTTGTAATGCATCAGTTAGTGCAACTGCGCGGAATCCCCCAATGATCACGTACACTAATACGGTCACGGCAAAAATTATTAGCGCAGCTGTATAATTCAGTCCAGTTAACGACTCAATTAAACGTGCACCTCCTACCCATTGCGCTGTCATGGAGGCAAATAAAAATACAATAATACTAATAGCAGAGATGATCACGACAACATTGCTTTCATATCGTTTCTTTAAAAAATCAATTAATGTAATGGTTTCATATCGACGTGATATAATGGCAAATTTCTTCCCTAATACCATTAACACAAAATATCCTGCAGGAAGTTGAGCCATTGCTAGGAGTACCCAACCAAGACCTAAATTGTAGGAAACCCCAGGACCTCCAATGAAACTAGAGGCACTGCCGTAAGTAGCCATCATGGTCATAGCAAGGAGAAAGCCACCCATTTCACGTCCACCGAGGAAATATTCTTGTAAAAAAGAACTGGATGTCCGTATTTGTTTATTTGCCCATATTCCGATACCAAAAATAATGACTAGAAATATGAGTAGCGGAATGATGACTTGCCATTGAATCATTCTTTATCCACCTCATCACTAAAAGAAACATCCTTGAAAAATAGTTTAATTGTAATCCAAATCAAAACAATCATAAAAATGGTTCCGGCAATACAACTATAGAAAAACCAAGCGGGAAAACCGAATAAATATGTATAATCTTTTGGATCACCATTTCCTAATCCATATGCAAACCCAAACCAAATCGCAAAATTAATGAGTACGAGTACGACGCCAATTAATGCTTCACGGTTTGCGATTTTGAATCGTTTATCCTGCAAAACTATTTCACCCTTCCAAAATTATTTTAGTATAAAAACAACTTTATTATCATAGCATTATCGATGATGGAAATGGAAGAACTTACATACTTTTGATTCATGTACCATCGTATTAGTTCACTGCAAACCAACATACTATCGTTAACTAGAGTATTTATTTTTTTATACCCCTAATCTTTGTTATAATAATAGAGTACGTGTAAAAAATGGATTATTTTAGAATGGAGGATTTAGTAGTGAAAATATTGAAAATAGCTACAGCAATTTTATTTGCGTTTACTTTAGCGTTCTCAAGTTTAGGGTCAGTTATTCTTAGCGATGACGTGCAAACAGTTGAAGCGAAAAAGTACAAGTCTGGGAAGAAAAGTTACAATAACAACACAGGTACGACAAACAACAATATCCAAAACAACGATTCAGGAACAAATACAAATGTAAACAAAGCAACGACTACAAATAAATCAACGACGGGTACTACTACGAAAAAAGGTGGTTTTACATCTGGCGGCTTAATGAAAGGGCTATTTATTGGAGGACTAGCTGGTTTACTTTTTGGTAGCTTATTCTCAGACATGGGGCTAATTGGAAACATTTTAGGCTTTGCGATCAATGCAGCAGCTATTCTGTTAATTGTGTTCTTAGGGATGAAAATTTATCAAATGATGAAACGTAAAAAGGATAAAGAGGTAACAGACAGTTGGAAAAGATAATTTTATCAGAACAAGAAGTGATCAATGCTTTATGTATCTTTCATGCCAAATTCAAACGTGTACAACCACAAGATGTGGAAATAGAATTAATGTATGACGATGCGGCAGGATTTACTGCTGAAGCCTATGTAAATGGCCAAATGGATGTTTATAACACCGTAAACTTTATTACGGCCATTCGATTATATATTGATGAACAACTAAGAAGAGATTCTATTGCAGCTCGCATCGTTTTGGACCTACACGATGAAGAAGGAATCATAGCAAAAATTGAGTGGTAAAAAGAAAAGCGAAAGCGGCTCGTCCAGCTCCAAAAACAGCTAAAGTAAGTATTTATTATTAGTCAAAAAGGACTTAGTTCATAATGCTAAGTCCTTTTTTAGTTTAGTTCAGTATTTAGATTCCCCTTCATAGTAAGTACATATTTCATTACAAAGTCCCCTTCTCCATGCTATGACCGCGCTAAATCGAAGTGAATCCCCATTTCATCTCAAAATATCACAAATTTTCATTTTTATTTTTCGAAAAAACCTATTTACAAATAAGGAAATTTTATGTAACGTACGATATATAACAACTGTTATTTAATGAAAGTTTAGGAGTAAGTTACATGCCACCAAAAACAAAATTTTCAAAAGAAGCTATCATTGATGCAGCCTTTGACATAGCAAAGTTAGAAGGTATCGACAGCATTACAGTGAGAAAAGTAGCCGAAAAATTAGGAAGTTCTACTGCTCCTATTTATGTAAATTTTACAGAGATAGAAGAGTTAAAACAGGCCGTTTTAGTTCGGATCCACAATATTGCACAGCAAATGTTAAAGACACAATACAGTTCTGATCCCTTTCTCAATATTGGTATTGCAAGTATAAAGTTTGCTAGAGAGTACAGTGTTTTGTTTAAAGACCTCATTATGAATAGCAATCGTTATTTAAAAAATATACAGCCTTCAAGAATAAACACTTTTGAACAGATGAAAGAATCAACCTCACTAAGTGTCTTTTCAGAAGAAGAACTAGCAGAAATTTTGTTTAAAATGCAAGTTTTCCAATTGGGTCTTTCGGTAATGGATGTAAATGGTCTGCTTCCAGATGATTTTGATGAAGAGAAGATCATCCAAATGTTAAATAGTGTTGGTAAGGATGTCATTATGGCTACCCGATATCGTAAAGGCGAAATAAAATAGCGGAGAAAAATTAAGGGAGATGGGTAAATGGAGAAGACAAAGGTACAAATCGAAATTGAACAATTCTTTAAAAATAAAGTAAAAAAAGATTTAAAAATCCATAACGCTTACTTACGTGTTCACTCTGAAAAGTATCGTATTGACTTCAGTATGAATACTGGAAAAGAATCAATCCACCCAGATCAGCCATTTTACATTGCAAGTATTAGTAAGCTATTTACATCTGTTCTATTTGCGCAATTAATCGAACAGGGGCACTGTTCGTATGAAGACAAAATTTCTAAGTATTTAGAGATAGATATATTAAATAATTTGCATATTTATAAAGGAAAAGATTATACACACGAAATAAAAATCAAACATTTATTAAATAACACCTCGGGCTTACATGATTTCTTTGAGGATAAACCGGTAAAGGGAAAAGCATTTGTAGACCTTATTCTTGATGACCCGAATCGAACATGGACCCCACAGGAAGTAATCCAATGGGCTAAGGAAAATTTGAAAACACACTTCCCTCCAGGAGAAAGATTCCACTACTCCGATACAGGATATCATCTATTAGGCTTAATTATTGAGAAGATTACAGGACTTTCCTTTCATGAAGTCCTTAGTAAAAATATATTTGAACCATTAGGTATGAAGCACTCACATTTCTCTCGCATGAAACCATTAGAAGAAAGTCCATACGAAATAGCCAAGATATATATGCGTAATATTAATGTTACGCATTACCAAAGTATGAGAAGCTCCGTATATGCTGGGGGCGGTATCGTTTCCACAACTGGTGACTTGTTAAAATTTATGAAAGCACTCGTTCATTATCAGTTATTACAGAAAAAAACGATCGAAAAGATGAAAAATGACTGTGGTAAGTTCTTTTTAGGAATAGATTATGGATATGGAGTGATGAACATTAAAACGATTCCTCTGTTAATGCCAGCAAAATATAATTCTTGGGGAAATGCTGGTTCTACTGGTTCGTTTATGTTTTATCATCCAGTGACGGATACTTATATCATCGGTACCTTAAATCAATCGGGATATGGGCAAAAAGGGATAAAGTTAATGCTTCAAATTGCTGATAAAATTTTAAAAGCTATAAAAAAATCTGAAGTATTATTGTAAAAGAAACTGGTAACTGTAAAATGGAACCTAATTTGTATAAAGGATATAATAAACTATCATTCAAAGATGACGCCTGTATTAACAGGTGTCAAAATTTTTATAAAAAACCAAAAGTACTAGTACTTTTGGTTTCGTCTAATAATCTAATTCTGTTTTATCAAAAATGACCGTTTCACTTATTTCGGTTAGTCGATCTTTTAAGTGATAGTAACTAATGTTGCCATTGATTAATTCTACAAAAAATTCGATTTCTGCTTGAGTATAAATGGGCCATGTTGCAATGGCTAGTAATCCTTGTGGAGGAGGAACTTCTTTTAAACAATCCAAAATCTTTGAATCATTGAAGTTTAAGTAAAAGTATCGACCATCTCGAAACTTTGCTAAAATACTATATCTTTTCTTCATGTATCCTCCTATATTTTCGATAGATTTTTTTATTATCCACTACTAATAAAAGTATATTTCTTCTATTTTATTAACAGTACAATGTTAATTCAACAAAAATTTTAAAGTTTTCAAAAGTTAATGAAGTTTATGTGAAATCAACCAAATTTAGTCATAAAAAAGGAGAACGTCCAAAAAGGCATTTTTGGACGTTCTCCTTTGCGACGAGGATTGTGACAATTTATTGTTACTACCGCAGGAGCAAAGCTTTTTAGCGATATTTTATCATTAGAAGCGTAGATGTCCAGAAAGTATAGTACTTTCTGGACATCCCCAACTTTAGTCTTAAATTCTATTTTGCTACATCCACAATGCGGTTTTCTGTAGCTGGTTTAATCTCTTTCATTGTTTTAAGATATTCTTCAAGGTTCTCCCAGTCTGATAATCCTAAATCGGTTACGCGACCTTCACTATAAGCTTTTGCAAACATATCATAGCCATCTCCACCTTTTGCAGTGAAGGCATTTGTAGCAATTGTATACGTTTTATTATCTTCAATTTGCACTTCTTTTCCAGATGCATCTGTATACGAAATACTTACTACTCGTGACTTAGCAGGTTTTGAAGAGTCAAATTGAACTTTTGTACCAGTTGAAACGTGTAGGAAGCCCCCACTTTCTTCTGGGTATTTTTCTACAGATGTTTCAAATGCAGCTTTTAATTCCGCCCCAGTCACGTCCATTAATGCTAAAGTATTTCCAAATGGTAAAACCGTAATGACTTCCCCAACTGTAATAGGACCTTCTCCGATACTAGCACGGATTCCGCCACCATTTTGAATTGCCATAATGACTTCATTTTTTGTATAGTTTTTCGCTTTTGCTAGCATCCCATCTGTAATTAAGTTTCCTAGTGGCGTTTCATTTTTACGTACACTTGCCCCTGTTGTATTGCCTTCATCGGATACGCGAGGATTTTCTAAAACCGATGTAGCCGTTACACCGATTTCTTTGTTTTGAACAGATTGTACTTTTTCTTTATAAGGCTTTAATAGTTCCAGTGCTCCTGGATCATCGGCATACTCACCTAGTTTAATTAGTTCACCAGCATATTCAACGACTACTCCCTCTTCATCGAATACGACATCTAAAGTACCTAAATAATCGCTATATTGATACGCCTGTACGATTAGTGTTGCATCCTTCTCTTCGCCTTTTGCATTTTTATCAATCACAACTGGTTCTTCAAGCATTGTGTGCGTATGGCCACCGACAATTAAGTCAATACCTTCCACCGCTTTTGCCAATTCAACATCGTTATCAACTGCAGCAGTATCATCATAGCCAATATGAGTAAGTGCAATAATTTTATTTACACCTAACTCTTCAAATGCTTTTACTGCTTTATTTGCTTCATCAATATAATTTTCAAATTTCACACTTCCTGGTGAAGAAATATCCACTGTTTCAGCAGTTGTTAAACCAAAGATTCCAACTTTTTCTCCATCGATTTCTTTGACGATACCGCTATAGATTTTTCCTTTTTCTGGCTCACTTGAAACTAAATCATTGAATAATCCAGTAAATTTCGCATCGTCAGAAAAAACAACATTGGATGAGGCAAATGAAAACTCAGCTGCTTTAATAAAGTCTGCTAATGCTTGGTGTCCTTCTTGACTTGAACCTAAATCGAATTCATGATTTCCAAATGTCATCACATCATAGCCCATATAATTCATAAGCTTTAGATCTGCTTCACCATGAAACTCATTAAAATACAGTGTGCCACTAAATACATCACCAGCATCTAGTAATAATGAATTGGGATTTTTGGCGCGCTGTTCTTTGATTGCCGTCGCTCGTTTTGGCGCATTTTCTACACGCGCATGGGTATCATTACTATGGAGAATGGATAATTCAAATGTATTGTCATTTGCTTCTTTTGGTGGTTCAGTAGGTTGTGGTGTTGGTGTTGTCATCGCTTGTAGAGCACGAACTAAAAATGCGGCTGCTTGCCCACGTGTTACACCTTGACCTGTTGAAAATGTCTTTTCAGAAGTTCCTGATGTAATCCCATTATCTAGTAATGCTTTTACGTATGGAGCATAGTCAGCAGGTACGTCTGTAAATGGTAGTGCATCGGTATTTTTCGGTTGTAGCTGAAGGGAAAGTGCCATTAATTTCGCCACTTCTCCACGTGTAATATTGTCATTAATTTTAAAAGTCTGATCCTTCCCTTCAAGGAGTCCTGCTTGCGATAATGCAGCAATTGAAGCGTAATAAGGATGAGATTTTGGTACGTCTGTAAATGTAAGATCTTTACTATTCGTTAAATCTAGTTTTAATGCCTTTGCAATAATGATGGCTGCTTGTCCACGAGTAAGAGATTGATTTGGTTTGTATGTGCCGTCTGGGAAACCTGAAATAATCCCTTGGCTAGCTAATAGCGAGATAGCATCAAATTGAGGATGTGTAGAAGGAACATCTTTAAAAGTAGTCGTTTGTGCTCCTACTGGGGCGATTGCGAATGCAGATGCTGCGACAGTAGCGGCGATTGTAGCACCTAACATTTTATTTCGGTTTTGTAATTTTTTCATTAATTAAACCCTCCGAATCTACTATTTTAGAAAATTGCGATAAATGAAACCTATGTAGAATTTTACTAGAATTAATTGTAAAACACTAATAGTTTGCTGTTAAGTTTATGTAATTATTGTAAATTAAACCTTTTGAACTATATGTTGTACTAGCTTCGTATTGTTACCCTCACCTTCTTTTAAGAATATTTCTTTCCTTATAACGTTTTATACATAGAAAAAAGCAAGTTGAACGAGTCAACTTGCTTTTATGCTCTACACTTTTCTTATGCTTCTTGAGCTTTGTTACGTAATACCATTTGTAGGATACCACCGTGACGGTAGTAGTCTACTTCTACTTCTGAGTCGAAACGTGCAAGAGCTTTGAACTCTTTCACTGTTCCATCTTCAGCTTTCGCAGTTACAGTTAAGATATCACGTGGTTTTACATCATCAGTGATGTTCACAGAGATTTCTTCTTTACCTGTTAAGCCTAAAGACTCAGCAGAATCACCTGGTAAGTATTGAAGTGGTAATACACCCATCATTACAAGGTTAGAACGGTGGATACGCTCATAGCTTTGTGCAATAACTGTTTTGATACCTAATAAGAATGTACCTTTAGCAGCCCAGTCACGAGAAGATCCCATACCGTAGTCGTTACCAGCTAATACTACTAAACCAGTTCCGTTTTCTTGGTATTTCATACATGCATCGTAAATGTATTCAACTTCACCTGTTGGCCAGTAAGTAGTGAATCCACCTTCTGTACCAGGAGCTACTTGGTTACGGATACGGATGTTTGCAAATGTACCACGCATCATTACTTCATGGTTACCACGACGAGAACCATAAGAGTTGAAGTCACGGATTGCAACACCGTTTTCTTGTAAATATTTACCTGCAGGCGTATCTTTACCGATCGCACCAGCTGGAGAAATATGGTCAGTTGTGATTGAGTCACCAAACTTCGCGATTACACGTAATCCGTCAAGACCTTGGATTGGTGCTGGCTCTTTAGAAAGACCAGTGAAGAATGGTGGGTTTTGAATGTAAGTTGATTTTTCATCAAATGTGTATAGAGACTCAGTTGATGTTTCAATTTCATTCCATTTTTCGTTCGCAGTAAATACTGTTTCATATTCTTTTTGGAATAATTCACGAGTTACTACGCGGTTTAATACTTCGTTAACTTCTTCAGTTGAAGGCCAGATATCAGCGAAGAATACATCGTTGCCATCTTTGTCTTTACCTAAAGAATCGTTTTGTAGGTCGATATCTACAGTACCAGCTAAAGCATAAGCAACTACTAATGGTGGTGAAGCTAAGTAGTTAGCTTTTACAAGTGGGTGTACACGACCTTCGAAGTTACGGTTACCAGAAAGAACTGAAGTTACGAATAGGTCTTTTTCTTTGATCGCGTCTTCGATTTCTGGAAGTAATGGACCTGAGTTACCGATACATGTTGTACAACCATAACCTACAGTGTTGAATCCGATTTCGTCAAGGTAAGTTTGTAAACCTGAATCTTCTAAGTAACCAGTTACAACTTTAGAACCTGGTGCTAAAGAAGTTTTTACCCATTTCGCAGGTTTGATTCCTTTTTCTACCGCTTTTTTCGCTACTAAACCAGCAGCTAAAAGAACGTATGGGTTAGAAGTGTTTGTACAAGATGTAATAGCTGCGATTGCTACTGCACCTGCAGGAATTTCTACATCACCTTCTGCAAATTTAGCAGTTGAAGTTTTTGTGAATTCCTCTTCTGTTAAACCGAAACCTTGTACGCCCATTGGAGCAGTAACTACTTCGTGGTAACGAGTTTTCATGTTTGAAAGTGGAATTAAATCTTGTGGACGTTTTGGACCAGAAAGGTTTGGTTCAATGTCGTCTAATTTAATTTCTAAAACGTCTGTGTAAACAGGCTCTAATGATGGATCAAAGAACATGCTGTTTGCTTTTAAGTAGTTTTCTACTACAGCGATATGCTCTTCGTCACGACCTGTTAAACGCATGTAGTTTAATGATTCTTCATCGATTGCGAAGAAACCACATGTAGCACCATATTCAGGAGCCATGTTAGAGATTGTCGCACGGTCAGCTAAAGGTAATTTAGATACACCAGGACCGAAGAACTCAACAAATTTGTTTACTACGCCACGAGCACGTAATACTTGAGTTACTTTTAATGCTAAGTCAGTTGCAGTAGCTCCGTTTGGAAGGTCACCAGTTAATTTAACACCGATAACTTCTGGAATTGGGAAGTAAGAAGGTTGACCAAGCATACCTGCTTCAGCTTCAATACCACCAACACCCCATCCAAGAACACCGATACCGTTGATCATTGTTGTATGAGAGTCAGTACCTACTACTGAGTCTGGGAATGTTTCAAAAGTGCCATCAGCGTTTTCGTTAACGTGAACTACTGGCGCTAAATATTCTAAGTTTACTTGGTGAACGATACCTGTTGCTGGAGGTACAGCACGGAAGTTATCGTATGCAGTTTGAGCCCATTTTAAGAAGTTGTAACGTTCTGCGTTACGTTCGAACTCAAGATCCATGTTCGCTTGTAATGCAGAAGCATTACCGTATTTGTCAACTTGTACTGAGTGGTCAATTACAAGGTCAACTGGAATCGCTGGGTTGATTTTATTTGGATCTCCACCTAATTCTTTCATAGCTGAACGTAAAGAAGCTAAGTCAACTACTACAGGAACCCCAGTGAAGTCTTGTAATACTACGCGAGATGGTTTGAATGGTACTTCTGCTTCTGGATTCGCATCAGCACCCCATTTTGCTAATTCGTTTACGTGTTCATCTTTAATTACATATCCATCATATTGACGTAATACAGATTCTAATAATACTTTAATTGAGTATGGTAGGCGTGATACGTTTGCTACGCCAGCTTCTTCGATTGCAGATAAACGGTAATAGTTGTACGTTTTACCATTAACTTCGAATGAAGAACGGCTGTTGTGTAAATTACTTGCCATTTTTGTAATCCCCCTAATTAAAATTCGAAAAAGATCAGTTAGCTCTTTTCTCCAATACACATCATACCCTAAAAATATACATAAGTAAATTACATTAATATTATCTTTTGTGATAAGTTATTTTTATAACCAAGTATTTAACTATGCAATTAATATAGCATACAGTGTACAGTCCGAACGTTATTTTAAACCTTAATTATTACAATGTCTAGCGAATAACCTCTTTCTAAAAAAGTTATATACGACAAAAATAAAAGCACATCAAATTTATGATGTGCAAATTCGTAGTTATTAGACTTGTAAATATTCACTCTTTAAAATTCGAAATTTAGCTACTTTCGAACTTAAGATGACTTCAATATCACCGTCTGCTGTTTTTGTTTCAATAAATGGGTCAATTAATAAACTTTTTGCATCAAGTACCACTAAATCTGGATTATCTTGTTCGATAAAAGTTTCTCCGATCATTTCGTTACTATCTGAAAAAAACTTCACTAAATATTGTGCCATAAAAAAACCCCCTTTGTTGAAAAGTTCTACAAAAAACGTGCCATTACCTTTTATTATATAGTAATGAATACCGGTTATATTACTAATTCACTTACCACGTTATCTTTTTCATCAACCACTTGGATTGTGAATTTCTCAGTATCGTCTAAATTAGATAAATCGATATACCAAATGGAATAACCCTCTACTTTATATAAATCAATGACGTCTTTTGATAATGTAGTTAGTTCAATTAATTGTGCTTCTTTGTCATTTACAAGCACTTTCATTTTTCCTTTAGGTTTAATCAATCCATATAAAATTTTACGATCTGAATGGGCACTTTTGATTGTATTATCATCGAGTGATTTCGGTAGTTCGGCATAAACACCATCCCCCGCGCTCCACCCTTTTAAATTTTTCGTAACCATTCCAGTTCCAAAGTAGTTCCCGTTTGATAAAAAGAAATAGCGATGTTCTTTATCAGATTTTGGCCCCTCAATCCATTCATAGTCTGCATCCTTTGGTAAAGCTTTTTCAGGTGAATCCTTGCCGTCACCGGTAAAATGAACAAAATATGCATTAAATAAATAGCCAATGACAATAACGAGGACTGCAAATAATAAAATCCGTGTAAATCGACTTCGCATAAAAACCACCCCGTTCCCTTACGATTGTTTCATCCAATTTGCAATAAGTAATGAAACAACACCCTTTAGTTCAGGCGCTTTTTGTGAAAACTTTAACGTGAAATAAAGAGTTTTCATAAAATTAAGCGTATTTGTTCGAGCTACAAAATAGTGAGGTGTATAACCGACTTCCATTAAATAAAATTGTAATTTATCAAAGACTTGCTCTACCCATTCGATTAATATTTCTACTGGATAATCTTTTTCAATTAATTTCATAATGATTGCTGCTAAACGCTCATCTTCATCATTTGTATAAACAGACCCTTTCCAAAAGCTGTCTTTTACACCTTGTAATAGCGTTGGAGCAAGACGAATTTCAAAAGCAGGGTGCGATATAATGGCTGTTGCTAAATCCGCTCCGTGAGTAATCGCCAGTGCCCACCCTTTTTCTGCTACAAAGCCGCGCACGTCCTTTTCTCGACTCATATAACGTGAACCACTCGTTAAGACGTCCAACGCTTGCTCTTTTGATAAAAACTGTAATTGACGATCAGCATGTAGTAGGCCTGTTAACCAAAGCGCAGAAAAGGATCTCGTAAACACATGATCGGATTCGTTTTCGTTAATAGATGAAAATAAAAAATCCGAATTAATTAATGTCGTCGTAATGGTCTTCATCTGAGTTTGTGTAAATTGTTGTTGTGACAATAACTCAATAAATAAACGATAGTTCAGTTTATCACGCAATTCATCTTCTGGTGTGCCAATATGTAACAACATGTTTTGAATTAACACGTCCCCATTTTGATTTAGGTAAAGTTGTCGTTCTTCTACATTCATATTTAAAATGTTTTCTAAAGTAGTTTTCAATGAAAATCCTCCTAAAAAAGCGAAACTCTTTTCATTGTAAACTTCTCAAAGTTGTTTTGCTACAAAAGGATATGAATTAAGAGGATTTTCCAATCGAAAAGACGTCAGTTGCTTCAAATAAATGTTTCACTTCAATTACTTGATCAGAAAAAGATTGGACAATGGATTTGTCGACCGCATTAAAATAATTTGTCAAAATAATACTAATGCATTCACACTTTTTCCTTTTTTTACACCGATTAAATTCTTCAATAAAATGTTTCGATAAAAAACTTGAACCATCCGTTAAAAATAATAGATCTGCCTTATTGAATTCGCTCGTAGTAATTACCTCTAAAGCATACTTTAAAGGCTTTTCGAAGTTCGTACCCCCACCTAAAAAACTGTTACAAAACAAAATAATTTGTTCTATAGTTGACTGTCCCTTTTTAAATAGATGGACTTCCCCAGTATCATTTGCAAAAGGGATGATGACCATATCCCTTTTTTGCTTTTTCGCGATCATTAATAATGCCATACAAAAGGCTTTACATTCATTTCTAATGGAACTCATTGAACTACTTTCATCCACACAAAAAACAATGGGTCCCTTCCCCTTATTCTTGTTTTTATAATCGTATTGCAACGCTTGACGTTCAGCTAATCTTTTTAAAAAATCTAACTTTGATGCAGGTAAAGAATATTTCGCCAACTCAGAGGGGATTAAATTTTGGATTTCATGACCAGGCACAATGTTTTTAATTGAAATGGAATGATCCACAAAGTTTTGTTTTATTTGTACAATGGGTTTTAGTTTTCCAGTGAGTTCGGCAATTTGTTTTAATGTTGAATGGGTTTGCAATTCTTTTGCAAGGAGTAGTTGATCTTTTATAGCAGGTTGTTTATTTTTACCGTCCATTTTACTTACTTGAACAATGGACTTTTTTAGATCAATGGCGGCATCTTTACTATAATTAAGGTATCTTGAAATTTCTTTCGTAAGCAATTGTTTCATAACATTTTGTTTGATCTTGGAGTGATTCAACGGATTGGAGGTTTTCACATTTGGCGGAAAAGAATTTTGAAAGTACGAAATGATACGCTGTACAAAAAATTCCGTTGTTAACAGGGATAACAACTCATCTAATTGCGTTAGCTTTTTCCAATTGTTATATTCATTTGTTAAAAGCATTCTTTCAATAAATTGATAATGAAAATTCATATTGAAAGAATTATTTAATTCAAATGTAGGTCTATAAAAACTAGACCAAATATCTCCGACTAAATTCGTAAATCCATTAAAGAACTTCTCCCCTTCTTCACAAAGGGAGCGAAGCGTTTTCGCATAAGAAAGTAATTCATTAAATTGAGTCATTTTTTCAATCGAAACATCTATTATAGAAATTGTATATTTTCCTAGTATATATTCACTTTGCTTATAGATCCGAACCATCCCCCTAAATCTTTAATTTCTCGATTTAGTTAAAAGCCAATTACTTGTTTCGTCATGTCAAGAAGTCGTTTGTGCATGTTATTTTTTAGCTCAATTAATTCTTGACGGTTAGGCATTTTAATCGTTAATTCTTGAACTTCTAAATATAAGGATTTTCCCTGCAACAATAAATCTCCTACCGATTCCTTTGCAGCAATGGAGTTTTCCATCATGGAATGTTCAATATCCATGATCAGCGTTTCAAACTTCGGGCTAATGCGTTCAATAAACGTATCGACTGAATCATCAACAATTTCATAAATGATTTTTGTAATTTGGTCGCGTTCTTCTACTTTTTCCCACAATACATTCGTTAAGAGAACTAAATCATCGCGTTTCACTTTCATTCTTCCGTTTAAATAAGCTTTTGCACGCAATAATGAAAGGGATTGCTTAAATCGACGGTCTGATGGGCGAATACCTATATTAATTAATTCTTTTCGAATCGTTGCTAAACTCGAAAAAATTGCATCTGGAATGTGAACGAGTTCCACCTGTTTTTGATACAAATATAGTTCATCTAACGTAATCGTTGGAACCTGTTGTGAAGAGTCATCCTTTAACATAGCAAGAAAGGTTTCTTGTTCACGAATATATTGAACGTCATAGCGTAGTAAAAAACGATCGTACAACGCTTCGAGACCTTCACCTTCTTCAATGTATTCATTTGAGGACGCAATTAATGTCTTTAATGGTGAAATAATTGGCTGACCATTGTTGTAGTAAATTCGTTCATTAATTAATGTAAGTAATGCGTTTAAGATTGCAGAATTGGCCTTGAAAATCTCATCTATAAATGCAAAATCAGCTTCAGGTAGCATTCCGTTCGTATTGCGTTGATAAATCCCTTGCTCTAATTCTTTTAACGAGAGCGGTCCAAAGACTTCATCGGGCGTACTAAAGCGAGTTAATAAATGTTGGAAAAAATGACTGCCTTCTACAATTTTCCCAATCATACTCGATAATGCACTTTTCCCTGTTCCAGACGGGCCAATAAATAAAATATGTTGACGTGATAACAAAGCAATGATTAATGCCTCTATCTCATCGTGTCGATCGTAAAACATCGCGTTTAACGACTTTACAATTTGCCTCAGTCTTTCTTGATCCATACCGGGTAATCTCCTTTTTCATTCATTATAGTAATTATGTGCAACAAAAACCCATTTTAGTATAAATCAGTCTATATTTTCACCAATTTTTGGTGTTTTTTCTAATCTATGCGATTAAGATTCGCCTTTTTTAGTGAGAATAGAGGTATTGATTGTTTGAAAGAGGAGGCACCTACATGGCGATTAGTGGAATATTTTCAAAGTTATTTTCAAATGTGAAAACAATACAAAAAACGATACAATTTTCAAAATCAGGAAATTTCATTCAACTAAAACCGAAACTTTATAAAGAATCCGTTCGTTTTGAAAAAAATATGGTCCTTGCTGGCGATAAACATGAGGAAACGATCATTGAAGGATTACTAATTATCCCAAAGAATGTAACAGTTGCTCTGCACGATTTAACCATTTCTCCAACAACTCAAATGTATGTTGAGGGCGATGTCGTATTACAAAATTGCCGATTTATTGGCGGAAGATCTGATGTACTAATAACAGTAGATAACGGCAAACTGAATGCAAGTAATTGTGAATTTGAAAAAGCAAAAGACATGGGCGTATCTTTAATTAATAATAGTAAAGCGATTTTCGAACAATGTACGTTTAAAAAGAATGGAAAGGCTCATATTTTTTCCGAATCCTCACAAGTGTGTATTGAAAAAAGTGAATTGTTTGAGGCAAAGCATGGTTTTCTTTTAAAAAATCAATCCCTATTACAATCAAGAAATGTCCACCTTCATCATCAGACAAGTACACAAGTGGTTGTGGACCATTCAAAATATTATGATCATGAAAGCGTCATTGAAAACGGAAATGGAATGGGCGTACACATCATCCAGAAGAGTGAAGCATCGTTACAAGCCACTACAATTCGAGAAAATACTGAAGCGCAAATTTCAGGTGTTGCTAGCTATTTAATTGTAAGAAATTGCAATATTGAAAACGGAAAAGATGTTGGCATATCCATTCAAGGACAATGTGAAGGCCAAATATCGAATAGTAATATTATAAATCATAAAAACAGTAGCGTGGAAGTATTGAAACAATCTCGCTTAAACATTGTAAAAAGCTCGATTGGGGATGGGGAAAGTCATGGGGTTAAAATTAGTCAGGAATCCATTGTAAATCTTTATGAGGTTGACATACAAAATCATCGCGCCTCTCAAGTTTGGCTTATTGAAAAAGCCATTTGCTCCATGAAAAAATGTGTCATTAAAAAAGGGTATCATGTTGGATTGTGCGTTGAGCATAGTAGTAGTTGTACCATCGTTGAAAGTGACATCACCCAAAACCAAAATTCGGCCATCACCGTTTTTAAATCGGAATTCACGATTTTCAGATCACTCGTATCCCATAATGTAGGAAACGGAATATTAGCCATGTCTAATTCTACGGTTGATGTTGATACATGTAGATTTTATAATAATGAAATGCCACATATTGCATGTAAGTCGGATGTCAAACTCTTTATTGTGCAATGTGAATTGTTTAATGGGAAAAGTTTATTTATCGTAAATGATTGTGAAATAACGGCCATTGACAGTCAATTTTACGATAGTCATAACGTACAAATAGAAGTATGTGATAAATCGACAGCGCGATTTGAAAATTGCCAAGTGTATAATGGGCATTCGTATGGCATGAAAATTTTACGGAATTCAAGTTGTTACTTAATTGATTGTCAACTATTTCGTAATGAATTGTCTCAACTCGTCGTAAATGATAGTTCCTTAATCATCAAAAATAGTGAAATCTTTGATGGGAAACGTCATGCCTTATATGTTCAAAATCACAGTGAAGTATTTATTCAAGATTGTTTTATTTCAAAACACGTTCAACATCAAATATGGGTGGATTATGAGTCAACCTTAGATATCAAAGGTGTACAACTGACAGAAGGCGCCCTTTCCGATCTTTACGCCCAAAATCGATCAAACGTATATGTCTCGGATAGTATTATTCGAAACAATAAATCACGCTATAATGTACAAGCAGTCAACTTTTCGAACATCGAAATCACGAATACAGTCATTGAAAATAAATGCGGTGATGTGTACTATAGTGAAAATAATAGCTTCATCAAACAATTAGACTGTTAATATTCATCATTAAACTCCCCCTCCTCTTTTTTATGGTGGGGGGTTTGTACATAACAATGGATTTTTTGAAAACAACACTGCTTAAAGTCTCACTTTAATGCGGTAATGGATAAATGCTCTAAATGTAGCAATATGAGTGTTCGAAAAGGATTTTCTATGAGAGAATGACACGTTGACATATTAGACAATGAACGTTTTAGAACCAGTACCTCACTCAATCTTTGGTGTTGGACCAAGTTTTTTATGAAAGGAAGTAAGAAAGCAATGACGACATTAGAAAAAATAACCCCGAAATTTGACCCCTGGGAAGCTTATAAGGATGTTGAACAATTCGGGAAACTAACTCTTTCAAATATTGAATTTACTACTACCTATTTATGTAATATGCGATGCGCGCATTGTGCTGTCGGGTACACACTTCAAACAAAGGATCCCGATGCCCTACCGATCGATATCATCTTAAAACGATTAGACGAAATTCCTCATTTGAAAACGTTAAGCATTACTGGTGGAGAACCAATGTTAAGTAAAAAATCGGTTGCGAATTATGTGAAGCCGATTTTACAATACGCCCATGAACGAGGAGTGCGTACGCAAATTAATTCAAATTTAACATTAGACAGTGAACGCTATTTGGACATCGCACCATATTTGGACGTTCTACATATTTCGCACAATTGGGGAACGGTAGATGAATTTGTCGAAACAGGTTTTACGATGATGGAGCGTAAACCGACATTTGAACAACGAGCGGCTCTTTTTGAACGGATGATCGAAAATTCGCAAATGTTGTCTGAACAAGGGGTGATGGTGTCTGCGGAAACGATGTTAAATAAAAAAACATTACCTTATATTGACCATATTCATCATCAAGTTGTGAATGAAATGAAATGTGCAAGACATGAAATTCATCCAATGTACCCTTCAGACTTCGCATCGAGCCTAACTTCCCTTTCGTTAGAAGAAACACGAGAAGCAATTCATCACTTATTAGATATACGAGATGAATCTACATGGATGTTGTTTGGTACGCTACCGTTTTATCCTTGTAGTCAAAATGAGGAAGATGCTCGTTTATTAAACCGTTTAAGTGAAGCGAAAAATGTCACATTACGAAATGATCCTGATGGACGCTCTCGTTTAAATGTAAATATCTTTACAGGTGACGTCATTGTGACAGACTTTGGTGATACACCAGCACTTGGAAACATACAACATGATTCACTACCGGATGTTTTTGAAAAATGGGTAGCGACAGATTTAGCAAAAAGTTTAAATTGCCATTGTCCTGCTGTAAAATGTTTAGGACCTAATGTATTAGTGAAAAACATGTATTACAAAGAAGCGCAGTTTATTAGTGGTTCTGTAAAAGCATAAACAAAAAAAGGGTTAGACAGAAGTGGATTCAAATTCCAGCTCCTATCTAGCCCTTTTTCCATATTGTATTTTTTCGTAGGCTTGTTGAATAAATGATTTGTACAGAGTATCCGGAAAATCATTAACACCTTGATAAGCATATAAAATTTCACTTTTCGCTAACTCTTTTTCCCCTAATTCTAAATGACTTAATGCACGGATAGCAAACCCTTGATACATGATGGCTAAGTCAGTTGGATGATGGACATAAGAAGGAATTTCAATATTTTTACTGCTTTCAATGGCTTCTTTATATAACCCCTGTGCCCAGTATGAATAGGCTTCTTCGATTTTATATAATATTAGAATATCTTTTTTCTCCTCTAAATCAATCGAGTAATCTAAGTAGGAAGCAAAACTTGGAACTTGTTTATAATTTTTTTCGATGTTATTCGCATAATGTGCTTTAAAAAATGCGAGCATACTTGTTGCTGCTTTATCTTCCGTGAAGGCAGCGTGTTGTGTTAACTTCTCTAGATAATATCTACTTTTCACTTCATCCCCTTCTCCAATTGCTTGAGATAAAGTAAAGCGGTAAAAGTCATCTAAACGGTAATAGATTTTATTTTCATGGGCAATCTTCAAGGCTAATTCCAAATGTCTTTGTGTATTCGTTTTGTCATCGATTGCTGCATACAAGACGGTTAATATATAATGCATATCTAGTATAGAAAGTTTATCGATTAAATGAAGGAAGGGATGAACTCGTTTTTCCCCTTCTTGCATAAACTGCAATGCGATGCGGTAATCATTGCGGTTAAAAGCGGTGCTCCCCAAAAACGAAAAGCAATGGATTACTTGGTTATAAGCATGTATTTTCTCATAAAATTCAATAACATCATACATTGTCGAAGGATCATCATCGATATGTAAAAAGGTTTCTAAACGTGTAGCAATATCTAGTAATCGAATTTCCTCATAATGATTTCCTAGTAATTTTTCACGATGGATTTGAATCTTTTCGTACATTTGTTTCATTTTTTTAATATCTTTTTTAATATAGGGATTTGAGATTTTTTTAAAGTCTTCTTCAATTTCGAATAGTAACACCCGTAATTGTTCTACATTGTTATCATTTAGTAATGTAGATACCTCCACTCCGATCCGTTCTGCGATATAATGCAAACTTTCTATTGATGGTTGTGCTTTTCCATTTTCAATTAAACTAAGCATTCCTTTTGTTAAACGTTCCCCTGCTAACTCAGCTAATGTTAGGTTTTTTTCTCTACGTAGTTTTCTTATGCGTTTGCCTAAATCATTCATCAATATCCCTCCATCCCTATTATTTTACCAAGAATTTCGACAATTCGAAAGAAATTTCAATATCATTAAACCGATGAAAAATAAAAAAGTGAACTACCGAAAAAAAGTTTAATTAAATTAAACATTCATATTGCTTTCATGCAGTTAGTAGCATATGATGAGTTTAATAAAATTAAACTTTTGGAGGTGAGAAGTAATGGACGTCATAATCCAAAAAAAAGCGACCATTCATCTTTATACGTTTCTTGTTAGTAAAATGATCTCCTCACTTGGCGCTAATGTGTATACCTTTGGGATTAGTATGTATATTTTAGCGATGACAGGTTCAGCATTTAGCTTCGCGGCTAATTTAATTTTTTCGATCATACCTAGAACTATCATCTCCCCCATTGCTGGTATCTTGGTCGATCGATATTCAAGAAAGTCAATTGTGCTCTTAGGGCAATTGGGCGTCATTTTATCCATCACTTCATTACTAATTTTTAGCATGTTGGCAGAACTATCTCTTTTAGCCATTTACGTTACGACGATTATTTATTCAATTAGCAGCACATTTAGTATGATCGCTTTTACTGCATCCATTGGGAATTTAGTCGACCCAAGTCGAATACAAAAGGCAATGTCTTTTAATCAATTATCTTTATCGATTGCCGGCATTGGAGGTCCGCTTATTGGTGGGATGTTATTTGGATTTGTTTCTGTTGAGACTTTTTTTATGATTAATATCGTCGCATATGTGATGGCGTTTCTATTAGAATCAACGTTGGACTTTAAATTTTTCTCAAATAGCGAATCGATTCCAAATAGTAAAGAATCTGTCTTTCAAAGTATGAAAGCCAGTGTTGCCTACGTTAAGACGAAACCCGTTATTTCGAAGTTATTGATGTTAATATTTTGGTTGAATTTGTTTTTTGCGTCAGTAACAGTTGGTGCTAGTTTCATATTTGTTGAAGTTTTAGAAATCGAGTATAAACTCGTTGGAATGATTGAAGCGGCTGGAGCAGTTGGAATGCTTTTAATGGCTCTTTATTTGGCAAGGCGTTCAAAATTAAAATACCCTTTACTTTTCTCAAAACGAGCGTTACTTGCCCTTTCGTTATTAGTAGGTGCATATGCAATTCCATTAATCACGCCATTGCCTGCAGGAAGTGTTTTTTTCTACTATCTATTAAACATGTTTTTATTTGGGAGCTCCTTAGTGTTAACGAATACACCAATTGGAATCATTATTCAGACAGAAGTGGAAGAAAGCTATCGTGGTCGAATTTACGGAATAATCGAGATGTGTGCAATGGCGTTAACACCTCTAGGAACGCTTATTTTTGGGCTCCTTTATGATGTAATTCCTGCTCAATACATTTTGATCATTTGTAGCATTGCATTAGCTCTTACAATTTTCTTCCTCATGCCATCAACATTTATTCACTCCATTTACCCTGAGCTAAAACGAAACACTTCGTCAAACCCTCATGAAGTTTTTGAGAAAAAAAAGCAGTTCAATGAGTGCAATGAGAAGGTAGATGAGATAAAAAGAACGACAAATCCGACAACACACCCTTTTCGATAAAATGCCAATACGCTATAATAAAAAAGGGATGTCCAGAAAGTGCTACACTTTCTGGACATCTACGCTTTTAATGATAAAATATCGCTAAAAAGCTTTGCTCCTGCGGTAGTAACAATAAATTGTCACTATCCTCGTCGCAAAGGGGACGTCCCAAAATAAATTTTCGGACGTCCCCTTTGTTATCATTCACTACATTTTTAACCTTTTTTTATAGTATAATAAATAAGTTATAAGTAATTCTAAAAATAAATGTAACTTTATATGCTAAAATTCGTTAAAAATTTCATAGCAAATGCATTGCTAACAAGTTTTTTATAGATTAAGGAGAATCAATATTATGTGTGGTTTTACAGGATTTATCGGCGAAGTCAATGAACCAAGCGTCGTTTTAGAAAAAATGATGAATCAAATTATTCATAGAGGACCAGATAGTGGTGGTCAGTTTGTTGAAGGTGAGGCGGCATTAGGTTTCCGTCGCTTAAGTATTATCGATTTAGAAAAAGGATCTCAGCCTTTATATAACGAAGATCAATCATTAGTTTTAATCTTTAATGGAGAAATTTATAATTTCCAAATTATACGGGATGATTTAATCGAAAAAGGACATATTTTTAAAACCGATACAGATAGTGAAATATTGCTTCACGGATATGAAGAATACGGTACAGATTTAGTGAAGAAACTGCGCGGTATGTTTGCGTTTGTGATTTGGGATCGCAATAAACAAACCCTTTTCGCAGCGCGTGATCATTTTGGGATTAAACCTTTTTACTATGGCCAAATGAATGGAACGCTTTTCTTTGGTTCAGAAATTAAAAGCTTCCTCCCTCACCCACACTTTGTGAAAGCATTAAATAAAGAAGCGTTAAAACCATACTTAACATTCCAATATCCGGTATTAAAGGAAACATTCTTTAAAGGTATATTTAAGCTACCGGCAGCGCACTATATGACATATGCAAAAGGAAAGCTTTCAATCGAGCGTTACTGGGAACCTGAATTTCATCCAGAAGAACGCCCACTTGAGACAATTGTCGAAGAAATAGATGATGTCGTACGTGAATCTGTTCACGCGCACACAATCGCTGACGTAAAAGTAGGGTCATTTTTATCAAGTGGCGTAGATTCAAGTTATGTAGCAAGTGTTCTCCGTCCTGATAAAACATTTACAGTCGGTTTTAGTGCAGAAAATTTTTCGGAAATTGATAATGCTGCAGAATTATCAAAAGAATTAGGCATTGAGAATGTCAATGAAATATTAGATCCAGATGAATGCTTTAATGATTTAAATAAAATTCAATATATGATGGATGAGCCCCACTCAAATCCATCAATTGTTCCGCTCTATTATTTGGCACGTTTAGCAAGACAACATGTAACAGTTGTTCTTTCAGGAGAAGGGGCGGATGAATTATTCGGAGGTTATGATTTATATTCCGATACACCAAACCAAAAGAAATTCAAAGGTTTACCGGGGCCAGTAAAAGCATTAGCTAACATAGGTGCAGCCATTATGCCAAATAGTAAAATTGGTCAGTTTGTGAAACGTGTGAATGCTCCAGTAGAAGAAACATTTATTGGCCAAGCACGCATTTTTGAAGAAGACGAAGCAGCGCACATTTTAAAGAAAGATTATTTAAATGCGCCAACTGTAAAAGATATTGTCTCCCCTATCTATCAAAAGGCAAACGGACATGACGATGTAACGAAAAAACAATTACTCGACTTAAATTTATGGTTAGTGGATGATATTTTATTAAAAGCAGATAAAATGTCGATGGCTCATTCTATTGAACTACGTGTACCATTACTTGATCGCGAAGTTATGGATGTTGCAGCGACTGTTCCTACTCGTTACCGTGTAAACGAACAAAATTCGAAGTTTGCCTTCCGAAAAGCAGCAAACAATGCATTACCAGAAGCGTGGGCAAACCGTAAAAAAATTGGTTTCCCTGTTCCAATTCGCCACTGGTTACGAGATGAAAAATATGTTTCACGTGTACGTAATGCATTCAATAGCGAGGTAGCAGCGGAGTTCTTTGATCAACAAAAAATACTACAACTATTAGAAGAGCATGTAACTGGTACACAAAACAATCAACGTAAAATATGGTCAATCTACATGTTCTTAGTTTGGTATAATGAATATTTTGTAAATGAACATCGGTATGACGTGATATCAGAAAAATATGTAACGGTGTGATTCGATGATCGGCAGGAAACAAAATTCAAGTAAAATTTTGGTACTGTTTAGTAGTTCGTTTTTATTGCTAGGATGTAGCAGCAACACGTTGGAATCTTCGCCAATAGCGCTACATTCCTATGCAAGTACTTCCGATGAACTGACGATTCAAACGGTTGAATTCAATACGGAAAAAAGTGTGATAAATGTTGCGGTTCGGGTATATGATTTCTTTTCTGGTGTTGAAATCGCAAATGAAGTGGTAAACAATGAGGGAAAAGTGACATTTGAAGGGTTTCAACAAGACGAACCATATGAAGTGGTCATTTATCGTATTTTACCGAATGAAGAATGGCTCGAACAAACAAGAGAAGTAATCGTTTTTGATTCACAAAAGCCTACTGTAGCAATTGAAACCTTTAATTCCAGCGTAAAAGACTCATTATCGGTTCCGGTTGTAAAACAAAATCCAGAGCTTCCAAATGGCTGTGAAGTAACGGCTCTAGCGGCGATTTTAAACTATTATGGTGTTAAAGCGGATAAAGTGGATTTAGCAAAAAACTATTTACCGAAAGAGCCATTTACATTCAAGGATAATGTACGTTACGGTCCCGATCCAAATGTTGCTTATGCAGGTGACCCAGCCTTAAAAAAAGGAGGCTACTATGTATATGCTTCCCCTATTGTTGATGTAGCGAATCAAGTGTTATTTGAAAATAGTAGTGACTATAAAGCGATGAATTTATCCGATGCATCAAAGAAAGAGATTATTAACTATGTGCAATCAGGTGTTCCTGTTCTTGCATGGGTAACGATTGATTTAAAAAAACCACGTACTTCTGGTCATTGGATCATTAAGGGAACGAATGAAAAACATGCTACCTATATGAATTTACATGCTGTCGTGATGACTGGGTACAAAGATGGGAAAGTAACAGTCATGAATCCTTTAACAGGGTACGAAACAATTGATGAGAACGTGTTCTTCAGTAGTTTCGAATCACTTGGTTCTCATGCAATTGTTATTCTTTAAATATAAAAAGAAGTCGATTAATCCGAAATTTCGAATTAGTCGACTTCTTCTTTTTGTTCGTTAGAAAGCAATTCTTTTTGCTTCATAAGCAGCAATTGCAACTTCATATTTGAACGTTAATGCAATTTCATCCCAACCGTTTAATAACATTTCTTTGTAATATGGGTCGATGTTAAAATTGTACACTTGGCCATCTTCCCCTGTTACCGTTTGAGCTGCAAGATTCACTTCAACATTGTAAGGCTTTTCTTGCCCTTTTGCTAAAATGTCATCACATTCTGCCTCAGTTAACTTAATTGGTAAAATCCCATTTTTGAAACAGTTGTTATGGAAAATGTCTGCAAAGCTTGGTGCAATAACTACGCGGAAGCCGTAATCTAAAATCGCCCAAGGAGCATGCTCACGGGAAGACCCACAACCAAAGTTATCTTGTGCAACTAAAATTTGTGAATTTTTAAATTCAGGTTTATTTAAAACGAAGTCTGGATTTTCATTTCCTTGTTCGTCAAAACGCCAATGATGAAATAAAAATTCACCGAAACCTGTACGTTCAATGCGTTTTAAAAATTCTTTTGAAATAATTTGGTCTGTATCAACGTTTTTACGATCTAATGGTGTAATGACACTATTTACTACATTAATTGGTTCCATTTGAATACTCTCCTTCTAGCCTTACGCTTCTTGTTTTACATATTTACGAACGTCTACAAAACGACCTTCAATAGCAGCTGCTGCTGCCATCGCAGGACTTACTAGGTGAGTACGTGCCCCTGCCCCTTGACGTCCTTCGAAGTTACGGTTAGAAGTAGAAGCGCAACGTTCACCTGACGGAATAATATCCTCATTCATGCCAAGACAAGCAGAGCATCCTGATTCGCGCCATTCAAAGCCTGCATCAAGGAAGATTTTATCAAGACCTTCAGCTTCTGCAGCAGCCTTCGTAGAGTAAGAACCAGGAACAACAATTCCACGAACGCCTGGATAGATTTTTTTACCTTCTACGATACTAGCTGCTGTACGTAAATCGGATAAACGAGAGTTTGTACAGGAACCGATAAATACGTGTTGGATTTCGATTGAAGTAATTGGTTGCCCTTCTTCTAAGTCCATATAAGCAAGTGCTTTTTGTAATGCAGCTTTATCAGATTCATTTTCATAATGAGCTGTCGTTGGTACAGTTTTCGAAACGCCTGTACCCATTGATGGGTTTGTACCCCAAGTAACGATTGGTTCAATTTCTTCAGCATCAATTTCTAATACGACATCGTATGAACAATCCGCATCTGATGCTAAACTTAACCAGTAATTTGCAGCCTCTTCAAATTTATCTTCATTTGGTGCAAAGCGACGACCACGTAAGAAGTCAACAGTTGTTTGATCTGGAGAGATAAGACCCGCTTTTGCTCCTGCTTCAATCGACATATTACAGATTGTCATACGTTCTTCCATTGAAAGCTCACGGATGGCATCACCTGTAAATTCCACGATATGTCCTGTACCTACACCAATTCCCCATTTAGCAATAATCGCTAAAATAATATCTTTTGCTGCTACCCCAACACCAAGTTTTCCGTTAACACGGATTTCCATCGTTTTAGGTTTTGATTGCCATAATGTTTGTGTAGAAAGTACATGTTCTACTTCAGAAGTACCGATACCAAATGCTAATGCGCCAAAAGCACCGTGTGTTGAAGTATGTGAGTCACCACATACGATTGTTTTACCAGGTTGAGTTAACCCAAGTTCTGGTCCAATTACGTGAACAATTCCTTGATCTGGGTGACCAATATCCGCTAATTGAATCCCAAATTCTTTTGCGTTATCTGCTAATGTTGTAATTTGTTTTTTTGCAATTGGGTCATTAATCGTCGGTAAATTTTTCGTCGGTACGTTATGGTCCATCGTTGCAAAGCATAGATCTGGACGACGAACTTTACGACCTGCTAAACGTAAACCTTCGAATGCTTGTGGAGATGTTACTTCATGAATTAAATGAAGATCGATATATAGTAAATCCGGTTTACCAGCTTCATTGTAAACAACGTGTGAATCCCAAATTTTTTCGATAATATTTTTTGCCATAATCTTCACCAATCCTTAAATATATGATTCCATAATGCTATCTGCAACAAAACTTGTATCAATTTCTGCGATAACTTTGTCCGTCCATTCGTCTGTTGATAATGCGCGGCTGCCATCTTTCACTAGATCTGCCGTGTAGTAACCATCTTCAAATACTGTACTTACTGCGCGTTCAATTTCTGCCGCTTCTTCTTTAAGACCAAATGAATATTGAAGCATCATTGCTACTGATAAAATTGTAGCAGCTGGGTTTGCAATGCCTAAGCCAGCAATTTCAGGAGCTGAACCGTGTACAGGCTCATACAATCCGAAGTTATCACTGCGAATGGAAGCAGAAGGAAGTACACCTAAAGATCCTGTAATAACAGATGCCTCATCACTTAAAATATCACCAAACATATTATCCGTAACTACTACGTCATAATGGCCTGGGTTTGTAATTAATTTCATCGCTACAGAATCTACTAAATTATGTTCTACAATTACATCTGTATACTGCTCTTTCTTCTCTTCTACAACTTGACGCCATAATCTAGAAGTTTCTAAAACATTTGCTTTATCAACAGAACAAAGTTTACCGCGACGTAAACGAGCAAGTTCGAATGCATTGTCTACGATTCGTTCGATTTCTTTTCGAGAGTAAATGTTTAAATCACTTGCTTCTTCATCATTACGTTTTTTTTCTCCAAAGTAAATGCCACCAGTTAATTCACGAACGATCATTAAATCAACATTTTCAGCTACTTCACGTTTTAATGGAGATGAATCTAATAAACTAGGAAACGCCTTAACTGGGCGAAGATTTGCGAATAAATCAAATGTTTTACGAATTTTTAGTAAGCCTAATTCTGGTCGTAGTTCTGCAGGGTTGTTATCCCATTTAGGACCTCCAACTGCTCCTAATAGAATTGCATCACTTTGTTCACACATTGCAATGGTTTCATCTGGAAGTGGATTATTATATTGATCAATCGCCGCTCCACCAATCGCTGCATATCCTAATTGAAAATCATGTTTGTATCGTTTTCCGATTGCTTGTAATACGCGAACCGCAGCAGCAACAACTTCAGGACCAATGCCGTCACCAGGAAGTACTGTAATTTTCTTTTCCACCTGCAAAAACACCTTTCTATTCAATATGTAACGCTTTAGCGTATAGGATTTAAAAGAATGCCATCAAACGTGAAACACATTTGATGGCGTTTTGTTTATTTATCAATTTGCAAAAAGTTAGACTTCAGTTGTTTGTTTTGCACGAATACTTTCTTGAATTAAATGACGGTTAATGGCATTTAAATATGCTTTTGCAGTCGCTTCAAGAACATCTTGTGCTGCATCGCGACCAGTAGAAGTGAAACCGTTGTAACGTAAGTTAATTACAGCTTCACCTAAAGCATCGCGACCTTTACCTACAGATTTCACACGGAAATCAAGAATATTAACTTTCGCGTTTACTAATTGCTCAAGAGTATTGAAGATTGCCTCTACCGAACCAGAACCAGTGGCTGCTAATGTTTTTAGCTCCCCTTCTGGTGTTAAAACTGAAGCAGTAGCTGTTGGAATATTTTCAGTTCCATAAGATACTTGAACAGATTTTAATTCGAATAAAGGAATGTCTTCAATAGAAACTTGTTGTTCAGTAAGAAGTGTCATTAAATCTTCTTCCGTAATTTCTTTCTTACGATCCGCTAACTTTTTGAATTCTTGGAACGCTTTATTCAATTTATCATCAGATAAATCAAAGCCCATTGTGATTGCACGATCACGGAATGCAGCACGACCTGAGTGTTTACCTAATACTAAAGGAACATCTTCTTCACCAATTAATGCAGGTGAAATAATTTCATATGTTTCTTTATTTTTTAACACACCGTCTTGGTGAATACCCGATTCGTGTGCAAAGGCATTTTTCCCTACTACTGCTTTATTTGGCTGAATGACAACACCTGTTAAACGGCTTACAAGTTGAGAAGTGCGTTTAATTTCTTTTAAATTTAAACCAGTCTCTACTTGATAAAGATCGTTACGAATGTGCATTGCAACACCGATTTCTTCTAATGCAGCATTACCTGCACGTTCACCAATCCCATTGATTGTACATTCCACTTGGTCTGCACCATTTTGAATAGCTGCAATTGAGTTTGCTACTGCCATACCTAAGTCATCATGACAATGTGCGGAGAATTTTACTTGATCTGCCCCACGAACATTTTCACGTAGGAATGCAAATAATTCACCATATTCTTGTGGAGATGCATAACCAACTGTATCTGGAACATTAATTGTCGTTGCACCAGCAGCAATGACTTCACCAATGATACGTACTAAGAAATCACGATCTGAACGGAAACCATCTTCAGCAGACCATTGCACAAGTGGGAAGAACTTTTTCGCATATTTTACAGCCTCTACAGCTTGTTCTACTACTTGATCAGGAGATTTTTTTAGTTTGTACTCCATATGAATTGGACTTGTTGCTAGAAATACGTGAATATGTGGTTGTTCAGCCACTTTAAGTGCTTCCCACGTTGTATCGATATCATTTTTAACACAACGAGCAAGACCTGTCACGATTGAGTTTTTAACTGTTCCTGCAATGCGATTGACTGCTTCAAAATCGCCAGGACTTGAAGCAGGAAAACCTGCTTCAATGATTGTTACACCTAGACGCTCAAGTTGCTTTGCAATCTCAATTTTTTCTGCAGTATTTAAATTAATACCCGCTGACTGTTCGCCATCACGAAGAGTTGTATCAAAAATATCAATTTTACGCACTATTTAATCACTACCTTTTTCTTGCCTTCTTGAATAAATGGCATCATTGAACGAAGTTTACGACCTACTTCTTCGATTTGGTGGTTAGCGCCTTCTTCTTTGTATTTAGTATAACGTGGACGACCTGTTTCATTTTCGTTGATCCAATCTTTAGCGAATGTACCGTCTTGGATATCTTTTAATACAGCTTTCATGTTTTCTTTTACTTCATCTGTTACGATACGTGGACCTGTTACATAGTCTCCCCACTCAGCTGTATCTGATACTGAGTAACGCATTGTTTCCATACCGCCTTCAAACATTAAATCAACGATTAATTTTAATTCGTGTAATGTTTCGAAGTAAGCTAATTCTGGTTGGTAACCAGCTTCTACTAACGTTTCAAAACCAGCTTTAACTAATGCAGTTGCACCACCGCAAAGTACAGCTTGCTCACCGAATAAGTCTGTTACAGTTTCTTCAGCAAATGTTGTTTCTAATAAACCACCACGTGCAGAACCAATACCTTTACCGTAAGCTAATGCTAAATCGCGAGCTTCACCAGTAGCATCTTGGTGGATTGCAAATAATCCTGGTACACCAGCACCTTCTTGGAATTGACGACGTACTAAGTGTCCTGGTCCTTTTGGAGCTACTAAGAATACATCAACATCTGCTGGAGGAACGATTTGTCCGAAGTGGATGTTGAATCCGTGAGCGAACATTAATGCTTTACCAGTTGTTAAGTTTGGAGCGATTTCTGCTTCGTAAACTGCTTTTTGTCTTTCGTCTGGAAGTAAGATTTGGATCACATCTGCTTCAGCTGCAGCTTCAGCAACAGTTTTTACTTCTACGCCATCTTCTTTTGCTTGATCGAATGATTTACCAGGACGTACACCAACTACTACGTCAAAACCAGATTCTTTTAAGTTTAATGCATGTGCATGACCTTGAGATCCGTAACCGATAATTGCGATTTTTTTCCCTTTTAATACTGATTCGTTAATTTCGTTTTCATAGTACATTTTAGCCATTGTAATTTCCTCCTAAGATTGGTTAAGTTTTATTGTTTGTTGTTGCTCTTACGAATGTAAAAGCATATATATACTAACTATCTAAGTATGTCTTACTTAAGAATAGAAAGTTGCGTCGTTTCTAAAAGTTGATTTTCACGGACAGTTGCTGTGACACCAGTACGTGTTAACTCTTTTATTCCATAAGGTTTAATGAGATCAATGAAAGCATCAATCTTATCAGGGTGACCTACTACTTGATAAGTGACAACATTTTTAGATGTGTCGATAATTTGTGCTCTAAATGGTTCTACAATTGCATTCATTTCAAGTCTTAAGTTCGCAGGTGAAACGACTTTTACAAGTGCGAGCTCACGAAGAACAATGGACTTTTCTGTAATATCAGTAACTTTTAGAACATCGATTTGTTTAGATAATTGCTTGATAAGCTGTTCTAGTCTTACTTCATCTGCAACGTTTACGACAAATGTCATTTTTGAAATATTTGCTTGTTCTGTATGACCTACAGTTATGGATTCAATGTTGAATTGGCGTTTCATTAATAAACCAGTTACTCGGTTTAAAACACCACTTTGGTTAATTACGGTTACTGTTATAACACGTCTCAAGGTTTCTTCACCCCTACCATTTCATTTAATGCTTTACCAGGTGCAATCATCGGATAAACATTTTCAAGCTGTTTAACACGGCAATCAATTACTACTGGTTCATCTGAATTTAATGCTTCTTCAAAAATTTCTCTAGCTTCATCCAATGTATGGATACGGTAACCTTTGATTCCATATGCATCGGCAAGTTTTACGAAATCAGGCTGCACCGGCATTAAGCTTTGCGAGTAACGCCCTTCATAAAAGATTTCTTGCCATTGACGTACCATACCTAATGCTTGATTGTTTAAAATTACAACTTTTACTGGTAGATTAAATTCTTTTAATAATGCTAACTCTTGATTTGTCATTTGGAATCCAGCGTCACCACAAATTGAAATAACCTTTTTGTCAGGTTTTGCAAATTGTGCACCAATTGCTGCTGGGAAGCCGAAGCCCATCGTTCCAAGGCCACCTGATGTTACCCATTGGTGTGAATGATTTTGACGATAATATTGAGCCGCCCACATTTGATGCTGACCTACGTCCGTTGTTACAATTGCATCCCCATGTGTAATCGCATGGATTATTTCAAGTGCTTGTTGTGGCAACACTTCTTTTTCGTCTTCAACGTACCAATATGGATAATCCGTTTGTTTATTGTTTAAGAAATCGATCCAATCGGTTGTGTCAGGTGCTTGGAAATCCTTTTTCAGTAGCGCTTTTAACGCTTCTTTTGCATCTGCAACAATTGGAATATCTGTTGGAATATTTTTACCAATTTCAGCAGGGTCGATATCAATATGAATCACGCTTGCATTTGGAGCAAATCGTGATGTATCTCCTGTTAATCGATCATCAAATCGTGCACCGATATTAATAAGTAAATCTGAAGTTTGGATGGCAGTGTTTGCAACGACCGAACCATGCATCCCAGCCATACCGTAATTTAATTCGTGATCCCCGTGAATACTTCCAAGCCCTAATAATGTGTTGACTACAGGGATTTTGTATTTTTCGACAAATTCAGTCAATTCTTCACGCGCTTCTGCGAATAGTACGCCAGCACCCGCTAAAATTAATGGTTTTTCGGCAACTGAAATTGCTTGAATGGCCTTTTGAATTTGCAAATAATTCGGTTTTGTATTTGGTTGATAACCTGGTAAGTAAAGTTCTTGTTTACGACTGTTTTCAATTAATGCCTCATCAAATACAGAAGCAGAAATATTTTTCGGGAAGTCAATTAAAACTGGACCTTTACGACCACTATTAGCAATATGGAATGCTTCTTTTACGATACGTGGAATATCATTCACATCTTGAACTTGGTAATTGTGTTTTGTGATTGGCGTTGTAATACCCATGATATCCGCTTCTTGGAAAGCATCTGTCCCAATTAAGTTAGATGCAACTTGACCAGTGAAAATTACTAAAGGGATTGAATCGATCATGGCATCTGCAATACCTGTAACTAAGTTTGTAGCTCCAGGACCACTTGTTGCAATGACTACACCTGGTTTATTTAACACTCTTGCATAACCTTCAGCAGCATGAATTGCACCTTGTTCATGTCGAGTTAAAATATGTCGAATTGGATTTTTGTACATTGCGTCATAAACATTTAGTACAGCACCACCAGGATATCCAAACACAATGTCAACATTTTGATCGTGTAAAGCTTGAATTAAAATATCTGAACCGTTAATAGGTTTATGTTTTGTTTCTTGCTGCACTGATTGCGCTGCCTCTTTTTGTTCGCTAGTTGATACATTAGCAGTCATTTTATTGCTCCTCCCTATTTACTAATTGATGAGGTGAACCTAGATTCGAAAAGATAAAAAAATAAAAAAGTCTTTTTTCCCCACGCAAAAGAAGACCTTCTGCGTAGGGATGAAAAGACTTTCATGGTACCACCCTAGTTCGTAGCATAAGCTACCTCGCGAATAGTGAGAATTATCTATTTCCATTAAACATTTCAAATAGTAAGAAAATTTAATGTGTAAAAATAGATACACTATTCATTAATAACGAGCATCTCGAAATTGCCCGGAGCTATCTAATGGCATAAAGCGTTTAATAGCTCACTCCGGGGCGATGTCGGATATAGTTGTATCGTCGGCTTCCAGCAATGCCGACTCTCTGGTAGATACAAGACTCTATATCCTTTTACCCCATCATCGAATTAATATATTTAAATGTTTACTATAATGTTTATATGTTCATTATAACATTTTTAAACCATTTAGTGAATAATAATTATATTTTCATTACGCCGCCTTTTGAAGCGTTTGTAACAAGTTTAGAATATCTTGCTAACCAACCTTTTTTGATTTTTGGTTCAAATGGTTGTAAGTTTTGTCGGCGTTCGTTTAGTACTTCTTCCGATACATCAAGATTAATTGTACGATTTGGTAAGTCGATTACAATAACATCATCATTTTCAATTAATGCAATTGGACCGCCTTCTGCAGCTTCTGGTGAGATATGTCCAATTGAAATACCTCGAGAAGCGCCGCTGAAACGACCATCTGTGATTAATGCAACCTTTGTACCTAAACCGCGTCCCATAATGGCAGAAGTTGGTGCTAGCATTTCTGGCATACCAGGCCCACCTTTTGGACCTTCGTAGCGAATCACTACAACGTGACCTTCTTTAACAGTGCCATTATCGATTGCTGTTTGAGCTTCGTCTTGTGAGTTGAAGACAATTGCTTTTCCTTCAAATACTTGAATGGAAGGATCAACTGCACCAACTTTAATGACAGAGCCTTCAGGTGCGATATTTCCGAATAATACGGATAAACCACCTACAGCACTATACGGATTATCTTTTGTTCGAATAACTTGATCATTTGTAATTTCAAAATCCTTAACAAGGTCTCGCATCGTTTTACCTGCAACAGTAATTCGATCAGGATGAATCGCTCCTGGAATTTTTGTAAGTTCGTTGATAATGGAGCTTACTCCACCGGCTTTATTAATATCATCCATTGAGACATCAGAAGCTGGCATAATTTTTGCTAAGTAAGGAACGCGAGCCGCGACTTTGTTAATGTCTTCTAAGTTATACTCGATTTCCGCTTCATTTGCAATAGCTAAAGTATGAAGCACTGTGTTTGTTGAACCACCCATTGCCATATCAAGAGCAAATGCATCATCAATTGCTTCTTTTGTGATAATGTCGCGTGGTTTAATGTCTTCTTTAATCATACGAACTAAATGTTTTGCAGCTTCACGGATTAATTCATGGCGTTGTTCACTAGTAGCAACGATTGTTCCGTTACCTGGTAAAGCAACTCCTAACATTTCCATTAAGCAGTTCATTGAATTCGCTGTAAACATACCAGAACAAGATCCACAAGTTGGACAAGCGTTATTTTCTATATCTAATAGTTCTTCAGCAGACATATTACCTGATTTGTGAGCACCAACACCTTCAAAAACAGATGTTAATGATAATTGTTTTCCATTAGATGAAGTTCCTGCTTCCATTGGACCACCTGACACGAAGATGGAAGGTACGTTTGTACGTACAGCTGCCATTAACATCCCTGGCGTAATTTTATCGCAGTTTGGAATATAAAAGACACCATCAAACCAGTGTGCATTAATAACTGTTTCAGCAGAATCTGCAATTAACTCGCGACTTGGTAACGAATAACGCATACCAATATGACCCATCGCAATTCCATCATCAACACCAATCGTATTGAATTCGAATGGGATACCGCCTGCTTCAATAATCGCTTCCTTCACAACATCTGCAAATTCTCTTAAATGCACATGCCCAGGAATGATATCGATATACGAGTTACATACACCGATAAATGGTTTTCCTAAATCCTTTGCTTTCACTTTACCCGTAGCATATAAAAGACTACGGTGAGGAGCACGATCAACTCCTACTTTAATCATATCACTTCTCATAATTGAAACGCCCCTCAGTTCTACTATGTTACTAATATGTTAGTAGATAATAATACATAATTTACAATCACTGTTCTTCATATTCGAGGTAACGTGATTTTGTTCGTTTGAAGTAACGAACTTTTTAAATTGTTGTCATCATAGTACAAAAAGTGCGTCTTCGTCAACACTGTTTTTTTAATTATTTGCACAATTTAAAAAACTTATCCTCGTTGAAATCGTTATTTTCCTCGAAAATGCTCCTAATTTTCTGTTTCAAATGATTTTTTAGAAAATTTCTCATATTCATATTTGTTTTAAGTTCTTTTATTTTTACATAAAAAAAGTCTAGCAATATGCCAGACTTTTAATTTATCAAATTAGATTATTTAATAAAAATAAGATCCATTGAGAGGTTTAAGAGGATAATAGAATGTAAAAATGCAAAAATAACTGCTTGTCGATTTAATCTTTTCATAACCTTTTTATCCATAAAAACCACCCCATCAAATTAATTTTTTAATATGTGTCAATTATATGACAATTTAACGAAAAACGCAAAAGATTTTGAAAATTTTGTGAAATTTATTTTCAAATCGAATCAATGAATTGTTTCCACGAAAATGCACATATTACTTCTGAAAGTACAACAATATTTTTTGTGTTTGTTGTAAAAGCATATACACCAAAAAAGGAGTGAGAAAGAATGATGAGCTTCATATGGTTTTTAATTATCGGTGGTATATTAGGTTGGTTAGCAGGTGTCATTATAGGTAGAGACGTACCTGGAGGAATTATCGGTAATATTATTGCCGGGATTGTAGGTTCTTGGATTGGTAGTGCAGTATTGGGAAATTGGGGTTGGCAAGTATCAGACTTTTACGTATTCCCTGCCCTACTAGGAGCGATTGTATTAATCTTTATTGTTAGCCTAGTCATGCGCTCAATGAAAAAAAGAACGACTTAATAAGAAAAGCGGAAAGGCGCTCGCCCAGCTCTGAAAACAACTGGAGGGGCTGGCAAAAGGGTGCTCTTTGCCTTTGCAGACAGCAGCGAAGTTGTCAAAGAGCTAGCGCCTGAAGCTAGACATAGAAAAGCGGAGGCGGCTCGTTAAGCTAGGCTCCAAAAAAAGAAATCAACTTTACCTTTATACTGGTTAGTTGATTTCTTTATTTTTTGCAAGGACTAGCTGTTCAAGTTCATTACTAACTTCTTCGTAGAGATGATAATAATAAAGAATATCTTCTACATATTGTTCACTATGATTGTAGTTATAAATTGCCTTTTTAAAATTCCCTTCTGCTACACCAGCCTGTGCCAAATAATTGGCTGCACTAAAAATCGCATCTTCTATGTTGAAAGGATCTGCAATGCCATCTTGATTCGCATCAACGCCATATCCCCCATACTTTTGAATGGTTTTTGGGTCTGTTTTCTCCGCTTCTGTAATTTCTCCCGTCCCTAAATCACTGCATGTCGGGTGATCCCAACCAACAAAGGTACAGGGCATAAATTGCATATGACCTTCTGCTCCAACTGGGGATACTAATGTTTTCATTGTTGAAAACCTTGTTTCGATTCGATGATGCGCGGCAAGTAACGTCCATGGAACGCCATATTCCTTTTCGGCTGAAAGATAAATTGGAATATATTCTTCTGGGATTTGCAAATCAAAGTCTCCTTGTATGGCATCCATCTCGTTATGTACTAGTCCATTAATAAATGGGATACTTCTCAACTCCTCCCACGCTAAAAATGCAAGGGCATAAATTGTAATCGATGCGGGGATCAATAAAATAATTAATACTAGTTTTACACCAGGGCTTATAAGAGGTTTTTTTGATTTTGACATACACACTCCACCTACTTGAATACGAATAGAACTTTTGTGTCATTTGTTAAATTAGTTGAATGGAATTATAGAAACTCATTTAGTACCAATCTATACTAAATTAGTATTATACATCAAGGAGTGAGAATAAATGTGGAAAGATTTTAAAGAGTTTGCGATGAAAGGAAACGTATTAGACCTAGCCATTGCCGTTGTAATTGGTGGTGCCTTTGGGAAAATTGTTACATCATTAGTTACAAATATAATTATGCCCCTTGTAGGAATGTTAACTGGCGGTATTGATTTAACAAAAAGTTTTGCCTATGGTCCAGAAGATAGTTTAAAAATAGGTGTTTTTATTCAATCGATCGTTGATTTCCTAATTATTTCTTTTTCTATATTCATGGCATTACGTTTATTATCAAAATTAAACCGTAAAAAGAAAGAAGAGGCCGCACCAGAACCTGCCCCTCAAGTTGATCCAAAAGAAGAACTACTTAAAGAAATTCGTGATTTATTGAAAAAAGAGCAATCCTAATTCGAAAGTGTTTAATCAGTTTGCATTTGATTAGGCACTTTTTTTCATTTTTCCTACTGTTTTAATCATCTTAATTGGTAATTTATAAATATTCACTCCAATGGTGTTGTTTTCACAATATTAACATGTTAAATTGTATAAATAATAAAATCAATTATCTTCATTTAGAGATACTATCTTGAGATGAGAAATGATTTCAGATTATTCTTTCATATAATGGAGAATTATTAAATTTGCAAATACACAACTTTAGAAGAAAGAGTGAGAACATTGACAAAATCGATTGAAACAAAGCTAGTTCAATTAGGTAATTTAAGTGATCCGAAAACAGGTGCAGTAAATCCGCCAATTTATATGTCGACAGCTTATAAACATGCGGGGATCGGGCAATCTACAGGGTATGATTATACACGCACTAAAAACCCTACACGTGAAATTTTAGAAAATGGTATTGCGGATTTAGAAAATGGGGATGCAGGTTTTGCTTGTAGTTCTGGTATGGCAGCGATTCAATTAGTTCTATCGTTATTTAAACCAGGCGATGAAATCATTTTACCGGATGATGTATATGGTGGTACTTATCGTTTGCTAAAAACGTTTAGCGAATCTTATAACATTAAACCAGTTTATTTCTCTCAAGTAGAAGAAATTGATGGATTAATAAATGACAACACGAAGGCCATCATTTTAGAAACACCGACAAACCCATTAATGATTGAATTTGATTTAGATCAATTTAATGAGATTTGTAAAAAACACAATTTACTTTACATTGTAGACAATACGTTCTATACACCATATTTCCAACGTCCAATCGAGCACGGTGCAGACATCGTACTTCATAGTGCAACGAAATATATTGCTGGGCACAATGATGTATTAGCTGGACTAGTTATTGCAAAAGGCCAAGAATTATGTGAAAAGCTCGCTTTTAATCATAACGGAATGGGATTAGTTCTTTCCCCGATGGATAGTTGGTTAGTGATTCGTGGCTTGAAAACAATGCACGTTCGATTAAAACAACATGATGCCAATGCGAAGAAAGTTGCAGCGTATTTAGAAAGTGAACCATTAGTGGCAGATGTGCTTTATACGGGTAAAGGTGGTATGTTATCTTTTAAAGTAAAATCGCCTGAAATGGTTAACCCATTTTTACAAAGAATGCAATTGATTACGTTTGCTGAAAGTTTAGGTGGTGTGGAAAGTTTTATTACTTACCCAGCTACGCAAACACATGCGGATATTCCTTATGAAGAACGTGTGGCAAGAGGTGTAGACGATTGTTTACTACGCTTCTCAGTAGGTGTAGAGGAAGCAGAAGATATTATTGCAGATTTAAAGCAAGTGTTTGATCAACTTCGAAACGAATTTTAATCGTGACAGGCGTCTCAGAAAATTGAGACGCCTGTTTTTCACGTAGATAACAGTAGCTATCCGCGCAACGATATGATATTACTTGTCGTTTACTTAAGATAAATGATGTTTTCTTAGTGATGATCTGGTTCAGAAATTTCGCTTAAAGCTTCTCCAGCTTCATTCACGAAGATATTTTCTTTCGCTAAGTCCCCTATTGCACAAATACCTACGATTTCTCCATTTTGAACTACTGGAATACGTCGAATTTGATGTTGTGCCATGATTCGTGCACATTCATGAACATCTGTATTCGCATCACATGTAACGACATCTGTTGTCATACAATCATGACAATGTACTTTATTACTATCTTTACCGTCTGCAACACAGTTAATCACGATATCACGGTCTGTAATAATCCCTACTACTTTTTTCCCTTCACAAACAGGTACAGATCCACAATCTACATCACGCATTATTTTTGCCGCTTGAGTTAGTGAATCGTGTGGTGTACACACTTGAATATTTGTCGACATAATTTGAGATACAGTTTTCATGTTGTTTCCTCCTTCAAATTTTCATCTATTTTATTGTTGCTAATTTAAAGGATTTTATGCAAAATAAAAAAACTACTCATCAGTATAAGATAACTGACGAGTAGTTTGACATTGTTATTTTTCTAAACGTTCTTTGATTAATGCTTCCATATCCATCGCTATTGTTTCAAATGGAACGCCATCTTTCGTTTCTGAATAGCCTGTATAATTTTTCACTGCAACGCCTTTTTCATCAACTATGTAGAAAGTTGAAGCATGAAGTACTTGGTCTCCTTCTGCAGGCATTCTTACTAACGTCTTAAAAGAATTCAAACCAAATTGTTCAATCCATTTTTGATCATAGCCTGTAACGAAATGCCATTTGGATTCATCAGGTATCGAGTAATGACTTAAATATTGTTTTAAAACTTCAGGTGAATCATTTGCTGGGTCAACTGAGAAACCGACAATATTATAATCTTCCACGCCAAGCTTTTTTAATTCTTCTTGAATCATCGTCATATTGAATGTCATTGGCTGACAAATCGTTGTACAATTTGTGAAAATAAACATTGCTAGCCATGGTTTGCCTTTTAAGCTTTCTAGTGTCACCGTTTCACCGTTATGATCCGTAACTTCAAAATCAGCAATTGTATATTCAGTATCGGCTTTAAATTTATAATTACTACAAGCACCTAGTATTGTAGCGATTACGAGCATTCCAACAAGGCTGAGTAATCTCTTTTTCAATATCTATTCAACTCCCTCTATTTCTTCTATCATCTTATCGAAATATGGTAAATTGTACAACTATTCAAAATGACACTTATGAAACAATATTGTGAAGTTCGATTTCACATTTCCCCTACCTTCAATAAAGCAATCGGTCTCTAAACGGTACATTGAAGCACATAAATAACTTTTTTCAATATAAAAAGAGACTTTAATAGTGAAAACTTTTTTTGTTCCTTTTATAATAAGTACTAGTGAAGATAATGAGGTGAACGTTTTGGGTCAGTTAGATGGTTGGTTTGTTTGGTTTATTTTATTTTGGGTTGTTGTACTGGTTTCTCTAATGGGGATTGGTGGATTCTTCATGTTCCGCAAGTTTTTAAAGGCATTACCAAAACAAGATGGTAAGTCTGATTTGGATTGGCAAAATTATTATTTAGATAAAACTGTTCATTTGTGGGGCAATGATGAAAAGGAATTATTAAATGAACTCGTTAGCCCTGTACCGGACCTTTTTAGACAAGTAGCAAAGGAAAAAATTGCAGGGAAAATTGGAGAGCTTGCTTTGAAGGAACGTGCCAAAGCCATTTCAAATGATTTAATCATTAGAGGTTACATTCAAGCAACACCAAAGCGCGATCATAAATTTTTAAGAAAAAAACTTGATGAAATGCGTATTGATGTAGCGCCATACGAGCACTTTTTTGATTAAACCTTACATAAAAAGGGACCTTCTCCAATGCGAGAGGTCCCTTTTCACTTACATAACTAATTGTGTTTTTTTCAATTTCTTATATTGGACAAACATTGCTAATCGCCATGGCCAAATCATCGAAAAGGCTAACGTCCAGAACATTCCTGCTAGTTCGCCTACATCAAAGGCATCTGACATTAAAACCTTTGCAAGAACACGAATAATGAGAAGTCCGGCTAAAATGAAGAAAAATGCCTTCGATCTTTTCATGTAAATATCATGATCTCGAACTTCGAATTTGGATGTAGCAATTAATACGGTCGAGAATATGATCCCCACTGCTGCTGCTTCTAATATTTGTATCGGTGTGATGTGAAACTCCTCGAAAAGAAACATAAAACCACCAGTAGACATTGCAAATGGAGGTATGAGGATTTTTTTAGCGTTTACGGGTTTTCTTTGTGAGCGTACACGCATGAACATGACAAACGTCCCCATAAATAAAGCCATTACGGTCGAACCGATAATTAAATAATGAGAAGGTATATTGGCAAACATAGATTTTCCCTCCTCTATAATTTGTACACTATAACAAAATAACGTATTGATAATACCTCATTTATTAAATAATTTCCATAGAAAGAGTAATAGAAAATAAAAAATCCTACCTATTTATTGATTACATGCAGGTAGGATTTTGTTGAACTATTAATGTTCGAATAAGCCTAAAATATTATTTACAACCATTTTTAATTGATTTTGTTCAAAAGGCTTTGTAATAAAGTCTTTCGCACCAGCTTCAATTGCATCAACAATGATTCGTTGTTGTCCAAGTGCTGTAATCATAATAATATTGGCATCGGGGAACTCCGGAATTATTTCTTTTACTGCATCTAAACCTGACATAACAGGCATCGTAATATCCATCGTTACAAGATCGGGTTGATGCTCTCTGTATAGTTCCACTGCCTCTCTCCCATTGGCTGCTTCCCCTACTACATCAAATCCCCACTCTCTAAACATATTACCAACTGCAACTCGCATAAAAAGTGCATCATCTACTATTAATACTGAAGGCATCGATCATTCCCCTTTTAAATTGCATCTATGTTGAATAAAAATTCTAATTAAAAGCCCATAAACCCACCGAAGATTGGTAATAAAGCACGCGTGATAAATTCTAAACCATTAAAGAATAATAGAATACCCACTGCGATCATAATATATCCACCAATTTTAACAATTTTCTGGCTATTCTTGCGTATCCATCCTAATTTTGAAATAAAGAATGATAGAACAAAGAATGGTATTGCAAAACCAAAATAATAGGCAAGCATATACCCCATGCCCGATTCAGGATTTGTGCCAGCAAGTAAAATAATAGAGGCTAAAATTGGTCCTGTACACGGTGTCCATCCTGCAGCAAATGCAATTCCGATTAATAATGATCCGAAATAGCCGGATGGTCTGTTTTTAAATTGAATTTTACGATCTTTCATTAAGAAATCAATTTGTAGTAGACCAACAATCATTAAACCAAAAATGACAATTAAAATAGCTCCAATTTGTCGAAGTAAGTCTTGATAACTAAGGAAAAATTCTTTTGCTATAGAGGCACTGAAACCAATTGCAATAAAAATGATAGAAAAACCAAGTAAGAAAAATAACGTATGTAAAATTGCACGTTTTTGAAGCATTCCTTTATCATTTTTAAGATCATCATAACTCATTCCAGTAATATAGGATAAAAATGCTGGATAGAGCGGAAGTGTACAAGGCGAAATAAAACTTAAGAAACCTGCACCAAAAGCTAAAAAGACATTAATATCAGTATTCATTATTGTGTGTAGCTCCTTAAAATTAATGTCTTAATCGTACCAAATTTTTAATAAGAATGTATAAGTTTGACTTGTGAACGTTTCTTGACAAATATGTGTGTTCTTTATGAAATCAATCACAAACCCCCAAATTTATACTCTTTTAAAAATACCATACTAAAATAATTATATGTAGGAAAATGATTGGTATGCTATTGATTGGTAAAAATCAACTAAGTAAATAGGATTCCTCTCTACCGAAACGCAAATTCCAAACGGGTTCAAATCGGTTAATAATCGCATTTTTTACTTGTTTCATTTCTTCCACATCATTGATCGGACAAATTTTAAAATATATTTTTGAGGAAGAAAATGCCTCTGTAATTTTTGCATTGATATGACAATGTGTGGCTGTTCCATCTTTAAAGCAGCTTTTTGGTGATATGTTTCCGATATGTTGGTTAAACCGTAATTTAAAAGAATTCGCACACCCTCCAGCAAAAACGAGCTCGTCATTTACGACAATCGTATAAACTCCTGTTTTCGTTAAAAGCGAATCATTGCCCTTTACAGAAAAGTGCGAATAAGTTAAGTCTCCGTAGTTATTAAGAAATTGTTTGTAAAATGAGTCCCCTTTACTTTTTAATGCAAACAAAACATCCCCAGCAGGTAGATCTAAATATTGTTCATATCTACCATGAAATTGACTTTTTAACCCTTCATAACGCCGATGAATAAGCAATTCTCTCATCGATTTTTTATCGAAGTTGGCGAAAGTATTCTTAATCCCCGTTTTAAGAATATCAATTTCCATTCGATGAAAATGAAACTCTCGATCCCCTATTTTTACATACATACATACTCCCCCTTGTATTGTGTAAGTAAATTGTTGGAACTTTACTATATGTATTTTTATACATATATCTATATATTCTACAAAAACTATTAATTCCCTTTTTAAGAAAAGGAAATTGCTACAAACATTACACTTTTGCTACTTCATGTTGTAAATTATGTTGTTTTCTCGACTCAAAGATTGTTGAAATGGTAAATAAAAGAATCGCGATCCAAATAATACTGAAGGACATAAAATCAGTTTTTGTAAAAGGTTCTTTGTATAGTAGAATACCAAGTAATAAAACCGTTGTTGGTGTAAAGTATTGTATAAAACCTATAACATATTGTGGTAAAAGTTTTGCTCCTTTTGCAAATAATACAAGAGGAATGGCTGTGACTACCCCCCCTAACATTAAAAAGAGGTCCGTTTGCCAATCAATATGTAAAAATGACATATTATCAGTTAACATAATATAAATATAGTAGACTAGTGCAAAAGGTAATATGAATAAAGTTTCGATGGCTAAACCCCTTGTTGCATTAATAGCAATCTTTTTCTTTAACGCACCGTAAATTGCAAAACTTAATGCTATACCAAGGGCAATCCACGGAATTTCCCCATAACCAATTGATAAAACGATTACCCCTAATAAAGCAACACATACTGCAAAGATTTGAGCTTTTGACAATCGTTCTTTAAAGAAAAACATACCAAAGACAACTGTAATTAAAGGATTAATATAATATCCTAAACTAGCTTCTATTAAATGATCATTGTTCACCGCAAATATGTACAAAAACCAATTGCATGATATGACAAAGGAAGCTGCTAAAAGTGACCAAAACATTTTTTTATTATGCCATAATGTTTTGACATCTTCGAATAATAGTTTTCTTTGTTTAATTACTAAAATAAAAATAGTCGTAAACACAAAGGACCAAATGACACGGCTAAGTAAGATTTCCATACTATCAACATGGACTAATAGTTTCCAATAGAGAGGAAAAACACCCCATATACCATAGGCAGCAAAAGCGTAAAGGATGCCCTTTTTATCAATTTGCACTTCAAACACTTCCCTTTCTGATGTTACTTGTATACTTGCGCTATATAAAATCTATTATTGGCAGGATGTTTCATTAGACCCCTGAGTAGAAGGTCCCCCCACTTAACATTTTTATATCCTTTAATTGAGCGATAAGCCCATTATAGTTCTCGGATTATTTGAAGTAAATGTATTTTTGCTTGGAATTAATATATTAAAAAAACGTAACCAAAAAGCGGATACGTTTTTTTAGAATGATAACCAAAACCGTCATCATTAAGATTTTAGATTATCGTTATTCTACAATACCATTTTGCAATAAATACATTTTGTGATAGAGGCCTTTTTGCACTAGTAGCTGTTGGTGATTGCCTCGTTCAATAATTTTCCCTTGATGAAGTACCAATATTTGCTCTGCATCTTGGATTGTAGAAAGACGGTGCGCAATGGCAATAGTTGTACGCCCTTTCCGCATTTTCTCTAATGAGCCTTGAATCGCGACTTCAGTTTCTGTGTCAATGGAAGCGGTTGCCTCATCTAATACAAGAATTTTGGGATTCGTTGCAATGGTCCGCGCAAATGCGATGAGCTGACGTTGACCACTTGAAAGAGTGGAACCCCTTTCTGTCACGTTTTGTTGATAGCCGTTTGGTAGCTGTTCAATATATTGATTAACTTGAACAAACTTTGCTGCAGCACGTACATCTTCATCCGTTAGACTTTGATCGTGTAAACGGATGTTACTTTCAATCGTACCGTAAAATAAAAATGGATCTTGTAGGACGAGACCTAATTTTTTCCGGAGTTCATTTTTGCTATACGACTTAATTGACGTGCCATCGATTAATATATCCCCTTGTTCAAACTCATAAAATCGCATTAATAAATTGATAATGGAGCTTTTGCCACTACCCGTATGCCCAACAAGTGCCACCGTTTCACCAGGCTTTACCGTAAAGGATATATCTTTTAACACGTCTACTTTTCCATCATAACTAAAGGTTACCTGTTTAAACTCAATGAACCCATTTGAAATGTGCGCATTTGTTTCCTGTTGCCTCGGTTCCAACTCTTCATGATCTAATAATGTGAACACACGCGATGCTGCCACAAGTGCTTGTTGAAAAATGGCTAACCGTTCCATCACTTGGTTAATTGGCTCAAAGAAACGATTAATATAGGTAATAAATACATAAATTACCCCTACTTCAATGGACGTGCTAAAGGAAGTGATGCCAAAATAGGTTAACAATAAAATGATTGCAACAAAATAGATGAGATCAATAACAGGTCTTAACAATGTACTGTTTAATTTTGTATTGTCCATCATCGCACGGTAATGTTGTTGGTTGATTTCATTAAATTCATCATGAAAGCGTTGTTCTTGTCGAAACGCTTGAACGATGACCATACCTGACAAACCTTCCGCCAGTTTTGCATTGAGTTCACTTAGCTTTTCCCGCATCGTTAAATAGACGACGGAACTAAGTTTACGATAATAATAAATGACGATGAAAATGAGTGGTAAAACAATCAAGACAAACATCGCCAACAGTGGGTTTAACAAGAACATAGCAATATACATCCCAATAATTAAAAAGCCCGCTTGCACAAAGGAGCTCAAAACTGAAACGAATAAATCTTTGATCGCCTCTGTATCATTGGTTGCGCGGGACACAATGGATCCAGCCGGTGTATTATCAAAATAACGCATGCCTAATCGATGAATTTTTGTAAATGCATCGATTCGAAGTTGTTGAATGACCTTCAGTGCGATTTCTTGAAATTTAATGAGTTGTATATAAGAAAGAATTACATTGATGAATTGTATAAAAATATAGGTTACAGCCAGTGTTAGGATTGGTTTTGTATCAAAATTTCCAATAGCTACATGCTCGTCTAGAAAGATTTTAATGAGAAATGGTCCGATAATATCCCCAATGACCGTTAGAATAAGTAATGCCAATGCAACGAATACAGCTTTTTTATGTGGCTTTAAGTAAGTTAATAGCCTAATCAGTATTGTCGTTTGTGCTTTATTTGAAAAGGTTGGTTGATTATTCATCACAGTATCCTCCCTTTTCCACTAATTTTTCTAACTGTTGTAATTGATACATTTCATAGTACTTTCCTTTTTTAGCCATGAGCTCTTCATGGGTCCCCTTTTCAACAATGGTCCCTTCATGTAAAACAATGATCAGGTCGGCGTGTTCAATCGCACTTAATCGATGGGATGTAATAATTGTTGTAGCGTGTTGCCGTTCTGCTTTCAACGAGGTAATAATCGCTTCTTCTGTTTTCGCATCAACGGCAGATAAGGAATCATCTAATATGAGCAATTCTGGGTTTAATAGCAAAGCCCGTGCAATCGAAATCCGTTGTTTTTGTCCCCCAGATAAGGAGACCCCTCTTTCCCCCACGATCGTTTCGTAGCCATCTGGAAATCGTAAAATATCTTCATGAATGTGTGCGATTTTCGCAGCACGTTCAACCTTTTCTTTCTCCACAGTCGGGTTAATAAAGGCAATATTAGAAAAAATCGTTGTAGAAAATAAAAAGTGATCCTGTGGTACATAGCCAAATGCTTCTTTGAGTCGCTCTTTTTTATACGCATCAATTTTATGTGAGCCGAAATGAATCGTCCCGTCATAGCCTTCATATTCCCGCATTAACAATTTCAAAAGAGTCGTTTTGCCAGAACCGGTTTTCCCTACAATGCCAAGGGTCTCTCCACGTTTTAATTCAAAGTGGATATGTTTTAAAGCGCTTACTTGCTCACCTGGGAATGTAAAATTTTCTAGTTCGAAACGAATATCTCCTTTTGGCTGTTGATCGATGGCATCTGGTTTATCTTGTATGTCCATCGGTACACCGAGCAGCTCTTCAATACGATCATAAGAAGCGGACCCGCGCTCGAGTATGTTAAACAACATTCCAAAGGCAAGCATGGGCCAAACAAGCAAACCTAAGTAAGTATTAAAGGCAATTAAATCACCAATCGTCATCGTTCCATCGACAATAAATTTAGCGCCAAATGCAAGACTAAGCAAAAAACTAATGCCTACGATGAGACTAATCGTTGGATCAAATAATGAATCTACCTTTGCTACTTGCATATTCTTTTCAACGACGGAATTCGAAAGAGATTTAAACTCTTCTATATCTTCTTTTTGCTGACCAAATGTTTTGATCACTTTTATTCCTGAAATACTTTCTTGGGTTTTATCATTTAAATCCGAAAACGCTGCTTGTGCAACGCCAAAACGCTTATGCAATAGTTTTCCGTAATAACTCGTAGAAAGCGCCATAAAGGGCATCGGAATCAATGCAATGAGAGTAAGACGCCAATCGATTGTAAATGCCATGGCTAAAATGACAAATCCACCTGTTGCAATGGAATCAAAAAGAGTGAGTATTCCAACCCCGGCAATTTGTTGAACAGCGGAAATATCGTTGGTCGCATGTGCCATTAAATCGCCTACTCTACGGCTCTGGTAAAAGGACGGACTCAATTTCGTAAAGTGTGAAAAAAGTTTTTCCCTTAACGTTTTGGCCAAATAATTTGATGATCCAAAGATTAATAACCGCCAATAAAATCGTAAAAGATACATGAATAGTGCAACTAAGACAAGAATGGTCATCCATTTTACTAACGATGCTGGCGTTAGATGTTTCGCAGCAATTTCATCAATTATATACCCAATAATTTTAGGAGGAAGTAAATTTAAAATGGCGACAAATGTAAGCATAATTAGTCCAATGATATATTCTTTCTTCTTCTCGATAAAAAACCATTTCAATTTAAAAAATACTTTCAAAAGTTCACCTTCTTCTCTTCTCTATGAAAATATGATTATTCCTTCGATTCTAGAAATATTTATCTTATAAAATAAACCATTTTATCTAAAATTCAAAATAAAAGTCTACCAAAAGACAAAGTAGTTTTTGGTAGACGTTAACTTTATTAAAAATTAATGACAGAGGGTAAGTCATTTTGGAACATTTTATGGGCATCTGTACTTCTTTCAAGTACGACCATTGCCTCTACATTTGGTTTTGTATAAATGATGGGATAATCTTTCTCTCCATTGTTTTCATTTGGTTTAAAAGGGAGTATTTCTCCATGAATTGAAAACTCCCCTCGCACCCCGGCTTTATTGCCACGCGCATCTAATCGAATCCAACGATTTAAAGATGGCAGGAACACTGCATTTAGCGCGTGTAGTACATAGAAGTTGTCCTTATTTCGATCAATAAGCAAACGCTGATAACAAAAACCTGTTGGAATCATTTGAGATCGTAAAAGAGATGCAAGTAAATTTGCTTTAGCAAAACAGACGCCTTCTCCATATTTGAGCACGTCGGATGCTTTGCAAGGAACATATTGACTCTCAATATCTAATGATTGCAAAATAGTATCTCTGACAAATTCATAGGCAATTTTCACTTTTTCTACATCGGCTTGTCCTTCTGAAAATAATACGTTTGTTTTTTGTCGAATGCTTTCGTGGGAAAAATTAACAACAGGAAGTTCAGTTAAATAGTCTCCTAAATCAATTGATTCAGCAACTAAATTCATCATAACCACCCCCGAACAAATAAATAGTTACATCTATTATACATTTAAAGTAAATCTATTAGCTAGTATTATAATTTTAAATATTTGAATTTTTAGAAATATAACTTATTTGAATGAAATATGTAGAATCCCTGTGAAATATAAGAGCAAACAAAAAACTGGAGAAGAGATGTCCATGCTACTCTCTTCCCCAGTTTAATGAATGATTTTAAGTTGTTACTTTTAATACAGTTTTAATTTTTTGAATAAGTCCACCGCTACTATAAGTTAACACACTACGTTTGTAGAAGGATAAACTTAACAGATAACATGCCACAACGCTTAAAATTAGGACAAGGAATGATAAAATTGGTTCAATAGCGGAAATATCTGTTGCACCAATTCGCATGGGCATCACCATACCAGATGTCAATGGGATATAAGAAAAGATCTTAATTAATAACGTATCTGGATTGCCTATTCCCGATAACATCACATAGAATCCGATTAATGGAATCATAATGGCTGGTGTCATTACTTGGGAAGCCTCTTCTGGTTTAGATACAAGGGAACCAAATAAGGCGCCAATAATTAAATATAAGAATATCGTTAAAACTAAAAATCCGAGTACATAAAGAACATACGTTATGGATAGTTCGTCAATAACGGACTGCACCATTGTCCATTTTGCTCCGTCGTCTGTAAAAACAACATACGCAATCAGCACACCAAAAATAATCGCCATTTGTGTAAGAGCTAATAAAAATACACCAAATATTTTGGATTGAAGATGGGTACTCGGTTTCACACTAACAAGTAACATTTCCAAAGCACGAGAGCCTTTTTCAGTTGCTACATCTGTTGTAATCATCGATAGGAAGGCCATGATGAAAAAGTAAATGACAATCCCAGCTAAGTAGGATACCCACATCCCTGCTTGCTTTTCATCTTCACTTTTCCCGCCTGCGATCGTTTCATTTAAATTGGTCATCGTTACATTTGGTGTTGAGTTTAAAATCCGATCTGCATCTTGAGCAGACAAATTAAGATTTCCAATTCCATAAATTTTCCCTGCATATTGAATGAGAGATGAAATGGTTGATTGATCATTTAATTTTAGTGGTGTATACGTTGCAATATCCGCGCTTAAATTTTCATTTTCTTCTGCGATCAGTACAACAGCATCTAAATTGCCCTCTTTTACATTTGCATGTAAGGTTTCAATGGATTCTGTTGGGAAACTAAAATTGACATCATCGGTTGAATTGAAAATAGACTCTAAATCAACCGTCGTTTCGTTTACAACGGCAACTTCTAACGCATCCTCTTCATTTACAAAAATTGCTTTAATATCAGACCAAAACATAAATACGGTAATGGCAGCGACATAGAGTAAGGTCATTAAAATGAACGATTTTGAGCGCAGTTTTTGGAAATACAGTTGTTTTAGTAATATAGAGAACTTACGCATGTTCGCCACCTACCTTCTCTTTGAAAATTTCATCTAATGATAAATAATCTAAACTGAATTTTTCAATATAACTGCCATTTGAAACAACTTCAAAGATTGGTTTTGCAAAGCTCTCATCCATTAATGTTAAAACATATTCATCCCGAACTTTTTTCACTTCTTTTACGCCAGCCATTTTCGCAAGGTCTTCTTGGTGTACATCGGTACGAATGGTAAGTTTCGTTTTCCCGTATTGTTTCTTTAAGTCTAGTAAACTACCTGAGAATAAAGAGACACCCCGCTTTAAAATACATAAATGATCACACAATTCTTCGACGTTATCCATTTGGTGACTCGAGAATAAAATGGTCATCCCTTTTTCTTTTAAAAATAGAATGGCATTTTTTAATAAATCTCGATTGACTGGATCTAGTCCGCTAAAAGGTTCATCTAAAATGAGAAATTTCGGTTGGTGTATGAAACTAGCAATTAATTGGACTTTTTGTTGGTTTCCTTTCGATAACGTTTCGGCTTTATCGTTTCGCTTTTCTTCTAAGTCGAAACGGTTCATCCAAAAATCAATTTCCTTTTTTAGCTCTGTCCGATCCATACCGCGCAAATGTCCGAAAAAATATAGTTGCTCCTCTACTTTCATTTGAGGGAAGATACCGCGCTCTTCCGGTAAGTACCCAAGCCAATCCCGATTAATTTTTTTAATCGGTGTTCCCTCCCAGGTGATGGACCCTGCAGTTTGATCTTGTAAATCTAAAATCATACGGAAGGTTGTCGTTTTACCAGCACCATTTTGACCAATTAATCCAAATATTTCCCCCGTGCCAATAGTGAAATTTAAATCGTTCACTGCTGTAAAGTCTTTATATTTCTTCACAACATGTTGTAATTGAAGTGTCAATTCCATAACTCCTTTCTTGTTGGTGCCTGATACACAAACAATTCGGAGTAGTCAGAATCATTTCTGTACCAGTCACTTTTGATTTATAAAAGAATGAACGGTTTGGATTGTTTTTTCGATTTCTTCTTGAAAGATTTCATTTTTCGTAAAAAAGCTATGGATTAGTCCTTTTGCCATTAATTGTTCCACATAGACGCCAGAACTTTTCAAGTAATCCCCATAAGCAATCCCTTCATCTCGTAACACATCATTTTCTGCCACAATAATGAGTGCAGCAGGTAATCCTGTCACATCTTTTGCTTTCAATGGTGCAACATAAGGATTATTTTTTTGTGAGTCCTCTTCTAAATAATAGTTTCCAAACCATTCCATATCTTTTTTGTTCAAACCATACCCTTCCGCAAACTCATAGTAGGAAGGTGAATCATATGTTAGTTCCGTCACTGGATACAATAAAATTTGTGAAGCAATGGTTGGGCCATTTGCTTGTTTCGCTTGTAATGTGACAACCGTCGCTAAATTTGCACCAGCGCTGTCTCCCATTACGGAGATTTTCTCTGGAATGCCATGAATCGCTTGGATATTTTTAGTTACCCATAAAAATACATCATAGGCATCATACATCGGAATGGGAAATTTATATTCTGGCGCTAAACGATAGTCCACTGATACAACAATCGAATTCGTCATAGAAGCAAGCATCTGGCAAGAAGCATCACTCGTTTCAATACTATTGAGTACCCACCCTCCGCCATGATAATAAATAATGACTGGAAATGGTCCCTCTCCTATTGGTCTGTATAGTCGGATTTTGATTTGTTCCCCATCTCGAACCGTTATCCATTGATCCGTAATCGTGGATAGATTAACGTTCGTTGGTAAATTTACTTTTTTTGCTGTTGCACGTAGTTTTCGCACTTCTGCTGGTGTCATTGTATGTAAAGGTGGTTGTTGGTTAAAGGTTTGCAAATATTGTTGTGCTTTCAATAATAGATTTGGCAATGCCATCACGTCCTTTTATCTCGCATTATCGGTTAATATCTTGATTTCCTATATATTTAGTATGAATTAATACTAACTGTTTCACTAGGAATTATCAACCCATCTGATAAAAAAATGCAAGATTTCCCTTTTGACGTATGTAGTGACATCACTTTGATCAACATGTGCAACCATAAATGGCCAATAGCGAATTTTGTTTTTAAAACCACCAATAATGCGAACTTACTAAAATGAAGAATGGGACAAAGGTGTATTTCCGTACAAAATTACTATAGGCATCTAACATTTTTCTCTATTAACAATCCAACTTTTCTCTCTTTTCCTTTCGTTAGTAGGTATTTAACCAGTTGAAAAACTTGTTATGACATAAGTTATTCATGTAAGTACTATTTTAAAAAAGGAGGAGAATTTATTATGCGTAATAGAAATTGCGGTTGTGGCAGAAAAACAGTACATTGTTGTCCGCCAAACATTCATCCAACTCGAGTTGCACCAGCACGAGTATCCCCAACACAAGAAGTGGTGAAAACAAATATCTTTAATACAGTCGTTCCCCACTACCATCCAGTACACACTAGAACAGTAAATCGCCATTACACACATCATCAACACTACTTCCCACAAACTCAATCCGTTGAAAATGAGTATTTCGAAAATCAAAGAAATTGTGGTACGCCAGAAAACCCAAATCCAAACTGTTTCCCTGTACGTAGAAGATTTGGTTTCTAATATAGTGTTTTAGTACGCCCTGCTTTCTCCAACAACTGCTGGAGAAAGCAGGCTCTTTTATTACATACGTTTTAACTTTTCATATTCCAATTGAAGGGCTTCAATGCGTTTTCTACCTTCATCACGATTGCGAATTGTTTCGGCTTGAATTTGTTTTGTTTCTTCAATTCCTGCCATAATCGTTTGCCATGTTTTTTCAATTGTTTCGATTTTGATGCTTGGACTACCAGCAGATCGTGCAATATTCACACTGTTTTGGCGAATGTTTTCGGCATTTCGAACAAGCATTTCATTTGTGCGCTTATCCAATTCATTCATGGAGTCCGCCACTAGTTTTTGGCGTTGTATTGTCACTGCATGAATAAGACCTTGCTTAAAAATAGGGATCGTTGTTACAAAGGCTGAATTAATTTTCCCGATTAAGTGATTGTTTCCTTGTTGAATCATTCGAATTTGTGGTGCAGCTTGGAAAGAAACTTGCTGCGCCATTTCTAAATCGTAGCGACGTTGCTCTAACAGTTCCATTGTACGGCGTAGTGTTTCAAGTTCCATTATGGCCTCTTGATCCCCTTCGTTCGCACGTTGATCTAATAGGGGCAGTTGTGGTCGAAGTTGGTCAAGCTTTACTTCAATGGCTGCTACATGTTCACTTAAACTCTGGAAGTAATGTAAGTTTTGGTCATACATTTGTTCTAATTCTATTGTATTTTTTTTCATTTCAAGTTCGTACTTTGTAATTTCATTGTAAATCGCATCGACTTCTTTATTCATTGTGTCGTACTTAGATAAAATCTTTTCTAACTGTTCCTTCCCTTTACTAAACAAACGCTTTAGAAGACCTGCCTTTTTCTCTTCTTTAAAGTCTTGTGGGTCAAAACGGTCCATAATTTTATTCAGGTTATTAATTAGTTCACTAGATTTTTCAAGCTTACTTGTACGAATGGAAGAAAGCATTCGATCAGAAAACTTTGAGATTGCCGTTGCCGTTTCTTTTCCGAATTCGAGGACAGCAATTTGATTTTTATAGTCAATTTTTTCTGCAAGAGCTACTACTTGAGGTTCTTCTTTTAAAGCAAGTTGACGTTTTTTAATTTGGGACATTTCTTCTTGCGATACGAGTTGAACTGGTTGTGGGATTGGTTCCATCACTTCATTTACAGGTTCATATTTTTTTGCATCTAAATCTTCAAATAATGGATTTGTTTGTTCAGACATAAAAAATCCTCCAATTTCTCTATATACTAAAATATCTTTTTTTCATTTACAGATTGACCAAATTGCATCTATACAAAACATACGAATACGTGCCATAAAAAGTTTCATTTCTCTAGTAATATTTCGTTTTTTATAAAACAATTGCGGCACTATTGTTGTGATGTTGCTCAAGTTGGGTTAACTACTATGAACATTTATTTCGACATGATCGGACAAACTCCCTTTCCCAAAAAGAAAATCCTGCTTCTTAAGGAAACAGGATTAATATTTTTAGAGAGCATCGCCTGAGCCACCATCAATATTTACGGATGTTCCAGTGACATAGGATGCGGCATCAGAAACTAAAAATGTGATGACATTGGCTGCTTCATGCGTTTCACCAATGCGTCCAAGAGGAATGGTTTTCCCAATCTCTTTCGAATAGTCTTCCCAAGAATCGTTTGGCATTGCTCGTTGCCAGCGTTCTTCAATTTGCCCGCTTCGAATTAAGCCGATACAAACCGCATTGACACGAATGTTGTACTTGCCTAAATCTTTACTCATTGCTTTTGTCAAAGTAAGCCCTGCTGAACGACTTACCGTTGTTGGCAAGCTTGACTCAGGTGGTGTTTTCGCTAGAACGGCTGATAGATTTAAGATAGCTCCACCTTTTTGTTCTTTCATATAAGGTAGTGCAAACTTTGAACAATGAATGGCACCGAAAAGCTTTAAACTTAAATCGGTATGCCATAATGCTGTATCAACATCTTCAAAAGAGTTCGCAGAGGAAGTTCCTGCATTATTAACTAAAATGTTTATTTTCCCAAAATGCGCTATGGTTTCATCGATGAGACGTTTGCAATCTTCCTCTTTTGAAACGTCTGCTGCCACCGTTAATACTTCTTCCCCTGTTTCGTTCTTGATCCATTCTTTTGCTTCCTTTAATGTCTCTTCATGACGAGCTGCAATGGCAACTTGTGCGCCTTCTTTTACTAATTGAAGTGCAGTGTAAAGGCCGATTCCTTTGCTTGCTCCTGTAATAATTGCTACTTTCCCTTTTAGTCCTAAATCCATATGAGACAACCCCTTTTGTTACCATACTAGTAAGATTATACAAAATACTTGTGTGCTGTGTGTAGATTATTCATTTTTATCGATATTGGAGGCGTTTTTCAGTAAACGATTTGATAAAAATAAGCCGATTCCACCAATTGACATAAATAAAACGGCACGAATTAATAAATTTAATGATGCTAAATCAAAGAAGATGAGTTTAAAAATCGCAATCGCTAGAACAATATAGCCCAAAGTGCGGACGATTCTATAATTACGGAGCGTACTCAACCAAAGAGAGATAGATGCAGTCGCAAAAAGTAAAATGGTTTTGCTCGCAACGGTCATGAGATGATCAAATAAATAATCATACTCAAGTTGTGTAAGAAACGCGTATAGGACCACCATGGTAGCTACAATGCCAACTGTCATTAACCCATCGATATTAAGCTTTAAATGGCGAATCCACTTTTCATATAAGCGCCCTTCCATAACGATATCTGCGAGGATGGCAATGATAATAGCGGCATAAACCAATCGAACGAAAAGATTCATCCAGCGATCAAATCCAAAGACGGTATGGACTGGTAATAAATTGATCGTTATTAAAGTAAAGGCAAAAATTAACGCATAGCGCAACAGCTGACCAATATAACGCTCTGGAGTAAAAAATGATACGAGCATGACAATCGATAACAACAAAATAGCTACATAAGGATATTGAGCGCTTGATACATATGCATAATCCAATTTTATTATATAAATGAAGAAATACAACACGATTACGATTGGGAAAAAATCATTGATAAAAGATAACTTCATAGCCACTTTGTCTACCGTCTTCCGCCTTACATAAGTCCATATACTAACGAGATAGATGAAAATCAACACATAAGTCAAATGTTCAATGCGCCAAAATGGTTCAACATCATTCACGATTAATTGAAGGAAAATGATGAGCGTAAATAATATGCTATAAGAGATTTTCATCAACATTGCACCAAGTCGAATGCCAAGCATGATCCCTATGAAGGCGCTAAACGGTAATAAAAGTTGATCGATATCATCCGGGATGAACCTGATAACCATTAAAACATTAAACAAGGTTAGAAAAGCAATCGTCCCAACAACATCCACGATTCGAGACAGTTGTTGTTTATAAGTTAAGTACGCAACGCTACCAAAAATAAGCATGAATACTAAAAGTGGCAGTTCAATTTCATCTGATATGGCATTCATCATAAAAATGGTTAAACCACTTAAGCTAAATAAAAGCCCTTCATGGAATGTTTTTAATTTATTTGTTTGATCATATAAGCGGAACCAACTAAAAAGTAATATAACGTTCAGTAGGACATGTGCATATACATAAAGGTGATCATCTTGATGGTTTAATCCCCAAATGACCTGTACGGCTGAAATGGAAAAAAAGTACGCGATATAATTGGCCACTTTTTGGACATGTTTGATGAAAACGAGTTGCATCACCCCATAAACAAGGACAACATAAAGTACAATTACGACTCCATTGAAATCCATATATTCTAATAAATAAGGTAACAACAATGAAGTGAAAATGACGAAAACAGATAGCACTTCATTTTTCTTTAAGAACGAAATGGCTATTCCGTATGCAATGTATAGAAGAGCTAATAGGAGTGCTATCGATAAGCTCAGTACATCATACAAAATAGCCCCCGCTGCCGTCGTTAAAATACCGATTATGAAGGCGCCTCCATATAAGACAACGGTTAATACTTGAGAAATATCTTTTTTCCGTTTATCCATCGCCAGCGCAATACCAATCAAGCTAATGGATAATGCGTAAGCAAGGAGGATTTTGATCGTATTTGAAAATAAGCCATAGTCACTAATTAGTTTTAATCCCCATAAAACACCAAGAACAAGGATCACCATGAACACTTTTGGTAACGCCCACATAACCCTTTCCTCAAAACTACGCTGCGCACGCGGATTTTGTTGCTTTGCTTCTTGATTTGGTGTAGGAGGAGTAGATGGTTGTTTCACTGGTTGCGGCGTTTTTGATTGAGCAGCAGCTTTATTTAACTTAACGAGCGGATTTTCAAGCTCTTCTTTCAGTTGTGGTAGGTCTTTTTTGACTGGTTGGGGTACTACTTGGTTAATCCCCTTTAATTCATTTAACTCTAAACGGAGAGCGCGCACTTCTCGTTCTAGATGAGCAATCCGTTTTTCGGTTTCATTGTCCATGTATCGAAACCCCTTTATATTGTAATGAATTTCTATATTTTCATTATATCCAAAATGTAATAGTTCATGGTCCTTATTTGTCTATTGCTATCTTCTTTGGAAATGGAGAGGAATAAAAAATAAAAATGCCCTGGAAGTATGTCTACCTCCAAGGCATTGTAGTTATTAGATTATTTGAAGTAGTGAGCACCAACGATAATTAGTAGAATGAATAGTACTACGATTAATACAAAATCAGAGTTTCCTTTACCATACCCACCATAAGAATTGCAACCCATATCTTATTCCTCCTTTAATGAAGATACCCTAATTTATGAAAGTTCCGCCAATGGATTAGGGACAAATGCCGGAGTTTTTATATTTTTCAATAAAAAATTAAATGCTCACCTTAGATCAACTAAGATGAGCACTTATCACATATGAATTAGCAGTAGTGTTTACCGCCGCCGCCATTGAAGCCATACGTTGCACCGATGATGATTAATAGAATGAATAATACTACAAGTAAAGCAAAACCATTACCGTTACCGTAACCACCAGCTCCACCTACATTACCACAGTAGCCCATTGACTGTACCCCCTTTCGAACATAACTCTAACTTATGAAGATTTTTACATCTTACCTATGACATTTGTGGAGTTTTTTTAGAAGAAAATTTATTTTGTATTAAGCTGTGATTCGTTCAATTGCTTACTCCTAGTACTATTAAATGCCATCGATTGAAGTTGGAGGGGGACATTCGTTTAGTAAATGAGAAAAAGCAACACTGTAATTAGCGTTGCTCCATTGAAAATTCAAATTTCGTATCAAATTGAAATTGCCCTTTCTCATACGTTCTTTCAATAAATGTTATTGAATTGTCATGGTTGATAAGCAGGACCGTCGATGTTCTTGTTCCGTAATTCGGAAGTTTGATGAATAACGATGACAGCTGTCGTTCTAGTTCTAATCCAACTCCCGTGTTTGGTAAGTCTTTATCCGGTGCGATGGTTTGATCTGAGAGGAGATTAAATAAAGGCTCGGCATCTATTTCACCCTGATTTTGTTCAACCAATTGTTGCAAATGGTTTGTTCCTTTTACCACTTTTGGCCACGGTGTATTCAATGAATAATTACTAAGACTGTGGGTACCTGGTGAAATTTTGTTTACTTCGTCTAATCGGTTGTTGTAATGATGAAACTGTTGCCCATCATATAGAAGCACATTATAGCCACCATATGATTCTCGTTTAGTTTGTAACTCCTCAATAAATTGTAAGGTCGTCTTGTTTCCAGTTAAAAATTGAGTAACTATCTCCCCCCGTGATTTTGGTCTTGGCGGTTCACTTGGGTCCCGGAAATTGGTAATTGCTGCAAACTTTCCATTTTTTGAAACGCCTAACCACGTCCCCATCTGTAAAAGGTCTCTTCCAGCTAAAATCATTGGCTCATCATCCCAAAAATGTGCTTGTTTTGATGGACGTCCGTATTCTTCGTCTCTGTTCGCTACAACGATTAATTTATAATTTGGATGATCGGCATAATGAAAATTAATAAGACACATATCGTTTTTCCCCTTATATTAAAATCAATACTTATTATATTATTAACTTTTTTCATATTAAAAGCATGAGAAATCCTTTTTATTAATGTAAAAACCGAGATTACCATTGATAATCCCGGTTTTTGTATTATTTAATAGTAAACGGCATTTTCACAGAGTTTTTTAAGTTTAACCCATTTTCTGAAGAAATATCATTGCCGATATATAGTGTATACGTTTTACCTGATTCGTACGGTTGTGCTGAAGAAATTTTCACAGAATTTGTTTCTTTTAAGTAAGAAATAGTTGTTTCTACTAGATTTTGTTCGTCATCTAAAACAACAATATCTAAATTTGACAGCGTAGAAATATCTAATCCTTTGGAAAACTGAATTGTCCAATCTTTGTTTTCCTCAACAGCTTCTTCTACTTCTTTTTCTTCTGCCTTAGTATCAGAATTCACTTCTTCTTTTACTTTATTTTGAATCGATTGCAATGAGGTAATAGCCGTTTCAATTTCACTCTTTAAAGAGTTTAGTCGTTGAGTTCGTTCTTGTAACGCTTCACTTGCATTACCTTGTTTTGACAGGTTATCTAAACGCTTTGTTACTGCTTCTAATCGGTTAAGTAAAGCATTGAATTTCCCTTCATAGCCTGGGAATTGTTTTAGTTCTGCTTCAACGTCAACTTCTACCTCTTCTTCCGTATCCTCTGTTGCTTCAGGTGCTTGAGTAGCATCTTCCTGAATTGGTGCTTCAGTTTGAGTTTCTTTTTCAGCTTCAGAATCTTTTACTCCATCAGATTCTTCTAAAGCTTCAGTTTGATCAGAATTGAAAGTCTCATCCGTTGATGCTGGGGCTGAAGTTTCATCAGTTGAAGCTGGTTCTTCTGCTTTTACATCCTCTACCTCTTCTTCAACGAGTTCATCAATAGGAGTTTCTAGCTTTGGTAGCTTGTCTTTGTAAAATTTTAGTTTCTCTTCAATTTTATCAAGTTGTTTGTCAATTGATTTTAACTGGTTTAGTTGACCTTTGTTTTGATTTTCTTGTTTTTTCTCTTGTTGTTTTTCTTTTTGTTGTTGTACATTTTCTTGTTTTACTTCATCTTTAGGTGCTGCATATACAGAGCCTGTACTTCCTACTCCTCCAATGGCTACACATGCTGCTACTGTTAATACAAATTTTTTCATTACCAATTCCTCCTTAATTTGTGGGTAATGGCAGCTGGCTGGCATAGATTTCCTTAGCCCCTATAGCTTTGTGACACCAAATTTCTTTGGTTGTACCCATCATCTTTATCGGATGAAAAATGAAATAAATGAAGAATAATGTAGAAAATGGTTAAATTGTCATGGAAGGATAATCAATTATAGGTAAAATATAAGTTCAGAAAAAATAAAACAAACAGTGAGGAAATTTAACATCCCAACTGTTTGTTTTTTGCCCTATTTTCTAATAAAAATAAGTTTACATAATTGTATTATAGCAAACGAAAGAAATGCTAATCCATATATGGTCATCAGTTGCATTCCTGTTAATACAGCTACTTCAAAGATATCCATTAATGCTGGAACTAAAAGAACAACATGTAGCAAGATGGCCCCCATAATAAAAGCGAGCCATGTCGTTTTATTCGTAAATAATCCGATTTTGAAAATCGATTCCTTAGAACGGCAACTAAATCCATGGAACAAACGGGATAAACATAACGTAGCAAACGCCATCGTACTTGCTATAACCGAGTCTCCAGTTGAAAGTCCTATTTGGAACGCAATAACAGTAACTGCAGCAATTAGTAAACCTTCCAATCCAACTTGAGTTGTAAACGATTTATTCAGTAATGGTTCCTTTATATTACGTGGCGAATCCTTCATCACCTTTTTATTATGTGGTTCTAATCCAATGGCGATTGCAGGTAAGCTATCTGTCAGTAAATTAATAAATAATAAATGAACCGGTGCAAAGGGTGCTGGTAAAGCAAAGAGTGTCGCAAATAGTACAACTAATATCGCACCGGTGTTCCCTGAGAGTAAAAACTTAATGGAATTTTTAATGTTATTGTAAATACTTCGACCATTCGATACAGCTTTCACAATAGTAGAGAAATTATCGTCGGTCAAAATCATTGAAGACGCATCTTTAGCTACTTCTGTACCTGTAATCCCCATCGCAACACCAATGTCCGCTTGTTTAAGGGCTGGACCATCATTTACCCCATCCCCTGTCATCGCAACAATGTTCCCTTTTTCTTGCCAAGCTTTCACGATGCGGATTTTATGTTCTGGTGATACGCGGGCATAAACGCTTATATTTTCCACTTTAGCTTTTAATTGTTCATCGGTTAATTTCTCAATTTCTCTACCTTCAATCGCTTCAGATGGGTCGTTTAGGATGCCAATTTGTTTGGCAATGGCGGCAGCAGTTATTTTATGGTCCCCTGTAATCATAACCGGTTTAATGCCCGCGGAAATACAATCGGCTACTGCTTGTTTTGATTCGTTTCGAGGTGGGTCCATCATCGCCACCAAGCCGACAAAGACAAAATCTTGCTCATCGTTCATATCAATTTGTTGTTTGGGTGAAAGTTCCTTGTAAGCAAAGGCTAATATACGGAGTCCTTGTTCGGATAAAGATTGATTCGCATTGCGGATTTGTTCGAATTGTTGTTCAGTTGCTTCTACAATTCCATTTGACGTTTCGATTTTGATAATTCGGGAAAGTAATACATCCACTGCCCCTTTTGTGATCATGTAAGTCTTGTCACCGAACTGATTAACAGTACTCATTAATTTTCGATTAGAATCAAAAGGCACTTCTCCAATTCGTTTAAACTGTGCTCTTACTACTAACTCATCAAGACCGTACACTTTACCAAAATTTACTAAAGCAACTTCTGTTGGATCCCCGATTTCCTTCTCATCTGCCGTTACAGAGTCATTACATAATAAAGACATTACAAGCAATTTATTTTGTAGCTCGTTGTTAAGTTCCAATTCGTTATGCGGGATTTCCCTTTTATCAATATATACCTTTTGCACCGTCATTTTGTTTTGTGTAAGGGTCCCGGTTTTATCGGAACAAATGACCGAAATACCACCTAGACTTTCTACCGCATGAAGCTTGCGAACAATGGCATTTTCCTTCGCCATTTTTTGTGTTCCAAATGCAAGAACAATTGTAACAATAGAACTTAATGCTTCTGGAATTGCGGCTACTGCAAGGGAGACAGCGAACATAAAAGAATCAACTAGCTCACGACCACGGAAAAGATCGAGAGCAAAGATCACAATACAGATGACAATGATAGCAAAGGCCAAACGCTTTCCGAAATGATCAAGACTAACTTGAAGCGGTGTTTTCTTTTCCTTTGCACTATCTAATAAATTGGCGATCTTGCCAATTTCGGTTTGCATTCCTATAGAAGTAACAAGTATGGTTCCTCTCCCGTTTGTAACAAAGGTTCCTGAGAACACCATATTTTTTTGATCACCAATTCCAACTTCATCTTCATTGATCGCATCTGTCATTTTTTCAATCGGTAAGGATTCCCCAGTCAAGGAGCTTTCATTGATTTGTAAGCTATAGCTTTGCAAAACGCGTCCATCTGCACTAATAAAGTCCCCAGCATCTAATTGTAAAATGTCTCCTACGACAACTTCTCTTGAAGGTATTTCTACAACTTGTCCATTTCGCAATACTTTAGCAATTGGTGCAGCCATTGCTTTTAAGCTATCGAGGGATTTTTCTGCCTTCAGATGCTGAACGGTACCGAGGATTGCGTTTAGGATGACAACCACGAGAATGACTATGGTACTCTCAAATTCTCCTAAAAAGCCTGAAATAATAGCTGCAATTAATAAAATGATCACGAGAAAGTCTTTAAACTGTTCAAAAAAGAGTTGAACAATTGTTTTTCGTTTCCCTTCTTGAAGTTCATTAAATCCGTACTGCTGTTGTCGAGAACGTACTCCTTCTGTTGATAACCCATTCATAGAAACTTGATGTGCATCTAACGTTTCTTGCGTGGTTTTATTATAATAAATCATTTAAAGGCCTCCATATATTTCGAACAATTCCAAGCAATCATACCAAATAAATACAAATATTAACAACAAACCCTCAAATCCATGTGGCAATACTCAATCATTTAGTGAACATTCATCACTAGTTAATAAAAAATATTCGTCATTTTAGTACAAGAATATTCAAAATATCAAAAAATTCATCCTTTTTTCTAAATTTTAAGACCGTTATGGCAAAAATGGGTATATAATCAATCTATATTATTTTTATTTTATTTTCCCCAAGGAGTGTTCAATTTGACAACAACAAACAAACGTGCCTACAACTTTAATGCAGGTCCTTCTGCATTACCATTAGAAGTTCTAGAAAAAGCACAACAAGAATTAGTAGACTACAATAATACTGGAATGGCCTTAATGGAAATGAGCCATCGCAGTAAAGATTATGAAGCTGTTCACAACGATGCCATTGCACGTTTAAAAGCACTTTACGCTATTCCAGATAACTATGAAGTTCTTTTCTTACAAGGTGGCGCAAGTCTTCAATTTACAATGGTCCCAATGAACTTCTTATCAGCTGATCAAAAAGCAAGCTATGTTCTTACTGGATCTTGGTCAGAAAAAGCATTTAAAGAAGCAAAACTTTTTGGACAACCAGTTGAAGCAGCAAGTACAAAAGAAAACAAATACCGTAACATCCCTGCATTAGAAGAGATTCAATTCGATGCAAACGATGCATTTGTACACATTACTTCAAACAACACAATTTACGGAACACAATGGAAAGAGTTCCCAACTACTGGTGAAGTACCATTAGTTGCAGATATGTCTAGTGATATTCTTTCAAAACCAGTGGATATTAACAAATTCGGCATCATTTATGCAGGTGCACAAAAGAACTTAGGTCCATCTGGTGTAACAGTTGTTATTATCCGTAAAGACTTACTTGAAAAAGCAAATACAAACATTCCAACAATGTTAAAATATACAACGCACTCTGAGTCAAACTCTTTATACAATACGCCTCCTACATTTGGCATCTACATGTTAGGTGAAGTGTTGAAATGGGTTGAAGGTAAAGGCGGCTTAGAAGCAATCGAAAAACAAAACGAAGAAAAAGCAAAAGTCATCTATGATGCAATTGATAACAGTAATGGCTTCTACTATGGTCATGCTACACCAGAATCTCGTTCATTAATGAACATTACATTCCGTGTGGCAGATGAAGAGTTAGAAAAACAATTCTTAGCAGAAGCAAAAGAAGCTGGTTTCGTAGGATTAAACGGTCACCGTTCAGTGGGTGGTTGCCGTGCATCTACTTACAACGCAGTACCATTTGAAGCATGCCAAGCACTAGCAGACTTCATGGTAGAGTTCCAAAAGAAAAATCAATAAGAAAAGCGGAAGTGGCTCGCCCAGCTTTAATTAAAAAAATCCTTGCTCACTAAATTAAGTGGGCAAGGATTTTTTTATTAGTCGAGTTATTTGCAAATAAGGGGAGTTTATTTGCCGTTCAATTCAATTTATTTGCCAATAAACCCTAGTTATTAGTCATTTGATTAGAGTTATTTGCCATTCACATTTAATGACCGTAAAACCTACACCTTTTTCGCTAGTTTTTCAATTTCTTCAGCTGCATTTGCTAAATTTTGTATGGAAATTGAAATTTCTTCAATAGACGCTTTTTGATTAGATGCAATTCCAACCGTTTCTTGTGTAATGTTTGCTACTTGATCGACTTTGTATTTTAATTGATCTAAAAGTCTGCGAATTTCATTTACTGAATCAGCGCTCTGATCAGCAAGTTTTGTTATCTCCTTTGCAACTACACTAAATCCTCTACCATATTCCCCTGAACGTGCAGCTTCAATGCCTGCATTAAAACCTAAAATTCTAGTATTTTTTGCAACGGAGTTAATCATTCCTAAAATTTTTGTAGAATTCTCTACTTGATGTCTCATCTCTGATTGTGAGGTTTCTAAGTTTTCAATAAAATGTTTCAAATGATTTGCTGATGCAGCCAGTTCTTGTGTGGAAGCAGAAATGGTTTCACTAGACTGTGAAAATTGCTTAGCCACTTGAGTTAACTTTACTTGATTATCTAAGCTTGTCGCGATTACTATACTTCCTATCACTTTTTTTGATCATCAAATAATGGTGAAATCGTAATTTTACCTGAAATACCATATAGCTCAATTGGAATATCCATTTGAATCATTTTCCTTATTTGCATCACCTGGTACATCGGTTCATTAGTCTTTAGTAGGATTCCGACAGGATTTGCATTTCCTATTTTAATAGCGTTTGAATCACTATGGAAAACGACTTTCTCTGTATCGGAAATAGTAATTGCTACATCATTAAGAAATAACTGTTTAAAAGTAGGTGCGAAATGTACTAATGTTTGTATATATTCATGGGTCATTACCGCCAATTTTGCTACCCCCTAAAAATATCAATATTTTTAATATTATAACTTTTCATCCTAATAGATATCATGCTAAAAATTATTTAACTATTCTTTATTTTTAACTATTTTTTACTTAATTTAATAGCAAATTTAATCCTTTTTCCGTCGTTTTTCGTTTAATTGGAGCGGACTCTATTAGAAGCCCGCTTAGGAATGACTATCACAATATACAGAAATTTGTTTTAAAAAAAGACTGTAGATGAACTTGATTTTCAAGTTCATCTACAGCCTTAGTATTGTAATTAGTATTCAATTGTCTGTAAGAGCTGGGCGAGCCACTTTCGCTTTTCTTATTAGTAAGCGCGGCCGAACCAAACTGTATGTTTCGCTTCTTTACCACAGTTAATACAAGTTTGTTTTGTTGTTGGTGGGTTAAATGGAATGTTACGTGTTGTGAATTTTGTTTCTTCTTTTACATGCTCTTCACACGCATCGTCCCCACACCATCCTGCTAGAACCCAACCAGGAATAACGCCATTTGTTTCAGAATCCGTTAAATGTTGATTTAATTGTTCTAAAGTATCGACATGTGTATGTGAGTTTGCATCACGGAATGCTTTTGCTTTTTCATATAAACGTGTTTGCATTACTTCAAGCTCTTTTTCAATCGCTTCTACCACATTGCCTAGTTCCACTGTTTGTTTTTCATCTTCATCACGTGCTTTTAATAGTACTTGATTGTTTTCTAAGTCGCGTGGCCCAAGTTCAATACGTACAGGAACCCCTTTTAATTCCCATTCATTAAATTTGAATCCTGGTGATTGATCTGAATCATCTAGACGAACACGAATGCCCTTCGCTTTTAAAGATGCGAAGATTTCGTCTAATTTTTCAATGATTGCTGGATTCTTTTTCCATGGTCCAACAGGAATTAGTACAACTTGAGTTGGTGCGATTTTCGGTGGAAGTACTAGCCCTTGCTCATCACCGTGAACCATAATAACCGAACCGATTAAACGTGTTGATGTTCCCCATGAAGTTGTATGAACATGCACGTGTTTGTTTTCTTTATTTAAATATTTAATGTCAAATGCTTCTGCAAATTTTGTCCCTAAGTAGTGTGAAGTTCCAGCTTGAACCGCTTTTCCATCTTTCATCATCGCTTCAATTGAGTACGTATCAACTGCCCCAGCAAAGCGTTCAGATGGCGTTTTTTGCCCATCGTATACTGGAATAGCTAAAAATCCTTCTACTACTTCTTTGTAAATGTTTAACATTTGCATTGTTTCTTTACGTGCATCTTCTTCATCCACGTGTGCAGTGTGCCCTTCTTGCCATAAAAACTCAGAAGTACGGATAAATGGAAGAGTTTTCTTTTCCCAACGGAATACGTTTGCCCATTGGTTAATTAATAATGGTAAGTCGCGGTAGCTTTTTATCCAATCCGAATATAGGTGACCAATCATTGTTTCCGATGTTGGACGAAGCGCTAGACGTTCTTCTAATTTTTCTCCCGCTGCTTCTGTTACCCATGGAAGCTCTGGTGAAAATCCTTCAATATGGTCTTTTTCTTTTTGGAAGAAAGACTCAGGAATTAACATTGGGAAGTAGGCATTACGGTGACCTGTCTCTTTAAAACGACGATCCATTTCTCCTTGGATGTGCTCCCAAATTTCATAGCCATCTGGTTTGAAGGCGATACAACCACGTACTGGCGTATAATCCATTAAATCTGCTTTTTGAATTGTGTCAATGTACCATTTTGAAAAATCATTCGTTTGTTGTGACATCTCTTTTTCCTCCTAAAACAATTACAATTTCGAAATTCTTGCTACGAACGCTTACGTAGTTTATAAAAAATGGTTGCCATAGTTTTTGGTTATCTTTGTTAAATTTAAACTTCCAATAACGACAAAAAAGCACAAAGCGTCCTTATATAAGGACGTCTTTGTGCATATAGACGTGGTACCACCTTAGTTCGGCTTTAGCAATCAGCTATTACCCTCTTAAACGTTTGTAACGAAACGACTCGGCAAGGTTAACTTGCATCTCCGTGATAGGTTTCAATAAGAAGTGGTGATATAGCTCTCAGCAGCTGCTATATTTTCTGTCTCACAATTCTTACTTACTTGGTCACATCATAGATTGCTTATTTATTAATAATGTATCAAATATTAGGAAACTATTCAATAAATGTGGAGAAATTTCTATTGTATAGAAAAAATATGAATCGACATTTTTTACATATAATCATTATTGTAATATTCAAAAGTATAAAAATATTATAAATAATATATATTTAACATTTTTTCTTTTAATGACTTATAATTATACGTAGATTTAAAAATTTATAAGGAGGAATTATTTTGAGAATTTCGATTCGATGGAGAATCATTGCCATTGTCCTAGTAATTGTTGTTCTAGGCTTAGGAGCACTATCTACAATTAGTTCGGTCCTAATATCTTCTGAAACAGAAGAGAGCGTTACGGATCAAAGTGAAGTACTTGTAAAAGAACTATCAAATACGATCACCGCTTTTTTAGGTGGGTATGAAAAAAGTCTATTAAACCTTGCTGCTTCTAAAAATGTCCATGAATTTTATAATAATTCTACTCAGTATAATGATGATGCAGACCGAACATTTCGGACTGAATTAAATAACTACTTATTGTATTATGATGCTGCATCAAGTATCTATTTTTCCGATGGGGATTATACAATTATTGCTCCACATTTCGATGGCATTAATGAGCTAGATATAAAATCGCGTTCATGGTACACAAACGCAATACATAATTCTAATGATGTTGTCTGGTCCGAACCTTATATTGATACGGTTTCCAATCAATATGCAATTACTGCTTCTGTCGCAGTGAAAGATGGCGAAAAAGTAATTGGTGTCATTGGTGTTGATATACAACTTTCTCAATTAACCGAGATGATTTCATCTACAGAACTAGGCTATGATGGATACCCACTTATTTTAGACGACTTAGGTACAGCATTAGTTCATCCAAATAATATGGGAGAAAATATGAGTTCCCAACAATATGTACAAACTATTTTAGCAGATTCAAAAATGACGAACAATTTAAAAGCAGACATTGAAGGTGCTAAGTCCGTTGTTGTATATAATAAAATACCGGAAATTGGCTGGACTGTTGCAGCTGTGTATGAGCTACAGAACCTTCAAGCACTGGCAAAAAGTTTACAAAAAATTATCATCATCATTGCAATAATTATATTAATCGTTGCATTTGTTGCCCTTTACTTCTTTATTACTCGAACTATGAAACCGATTAAACAACTTGGTTTACTAATGGAAGAAGTAGCGCAAGGTGATTTATCCGTACAAATCGAAGTTCATTCGAAAGATGAGATTGGACTTTTAGCGCAACACTTTAATGAAATGATTAATAAAATGAAGTATTTAATCCAAGTAGTAAAAACATCTTCTAATGAAGTGGAAGAACGTTCGCATCACTTAAGTGCCCTAGCTGAAGAAACAAGCGCTTCAAGTATCGAAGTTTCAAGTGCAGTAAATGAAATTGCCGTTGGAGCATCTTCATCATCTGAAAATGCGGATATGGTTACAGAGTCAACAATCAAACTGGGCACTAAAATTAATGGTATGCAAGAACAATCCAATGCTCTACATACTATAACGCAACATGCCGGTAAACTAAATGTCGTTGGGCAAGACAAGATGGAAGACTTACTCGGTTCATTTGGTCATTCGAAACAAAACTTAGTGAATATGGCTAGCGCAGTAAAAACGCTGGAACATCGTATTGTGGCAATAGGGTCGGTAATTAATACGATATCAGAAATATCTGCGCAAACGAATCTACTAGCTTTAAACGCTAGTATAGAAGCAGCAAGAGCTGGTGAACACGGGAAAGGATTTGCCGTTGTAGCAGAGGAAGTTCGTAAATTAGCCGAGCAATCCGCAAACGCAACAAAAGATGTGAAAAATACGATTCAAGAATTACAGGCAGAGTCTCAACAAGTGACGAAACAAATGAGTGAAATGCAACAAACATTCGATAATCAAGGTGTTGTTGTGGAGGAAACTGGCTCATTATTTAATAATCTTTCTGCATTAATTAAAAACATGGAAGAAACGTTTATTAATGTGACGACAGAAATTGAAGGGGTTATTAAATACAAAGATCGCGTTGTTGAAACGATTAAGGAAATGTCCTTAACTGCCCAAACAACAGCAGCGGCATGTGAAGAAGTAAGTGCATCAAGTGATGAACAACTAACGGCGATTCAATCCGTTGCCCAAGCATCTGAACAATTAAATAACGTAAGCACAGAATTAGCCGAAACGGTTAATAAGTTTAAGTTGTAAATAAAAGCCACGTTTTGTCAAAGATGAATTTGACTAAAACGTGGCTTTCTATAATGTGTCTAGCTACCATTTTTTATTTTTTGAAAATACGAAGAAGATTGTTGGATTGCTTTTTCTACTTTTTCTTCAATGAAATTGGAGCGTTCATAGACAACTGAACGTAAATGATCGATCTGGCGCATTATTTTTTCGATTAGCCCTTCATTACTATCCACTCGTTCGATCACATCCTGTTGGGAGTTTTCGATTGTCGAAATTTGTGCCACGATCTGTTCATTTACATTAGTTTGTAAATCAATTTTTTCTTGAATTTGTTCGTTCGTCAATGTAACCTGTTCTAACCTCTTTATGATGGCTTCATGAATAACGGAAAAATCTTTTATAATACCGATTAGTTCCTGATATTCATCCCCTACTACATCTATCCTTTTTACCATTTCTTGTTGGGTGTGATTCAATAATTGAAATTCCTGTAAAAGTGTGTCTGTTTTTTGTTGTTCGTTCAATATCGATTGTTGGATATCGATCGTTTGATGGTCTAGTTGATTAAGTTGATTCATTATTTGCTGCTCATGTTGATCTAGTTGATCAAGTCGAGTCATCATTTGCTGCTCATGTTGTTCTAGTTGATTGAGTTGATTCATCATTTGCTGCTCATGTTGTTCCTGAATGTGACGTTGATCACCCATCTCACTTAACAGACGTTCAACGTGTTGCCATTTTTGACTTTGATGATCATTGTAAACAATTTGGGAGCTTTGGACAGTTGACAAGGCATGTTGGATTCGTTCAGTCGTTTGAGTTTGTTTTTCTAAAACTTGCGATAAATAATCTCGTCGAAACTCTACCTGATTCGGTTCAACGAGTGGGCCATTATTTCGAAACATTTCTGGGTGCTCGGCGTTATTAATATATAAACCCATCGTTAGGTACACCCCCTTCTCACGCACCTCTATTGTATGCGAAAAGTGATGAAGGGGTACTTTATCCCGCATTAACGGGCAGTAATTTATCTGTACCGAAAGCTTTAGCGACAGGTACAAGACTCCCACTTCAAGATTTTAGTGAAGCGAAAAGGATAAGTGGGAGATCAATTGCCCGTAAAAGCCCGATTGGTTCAACTAACAATCCGTGGGGGATGAAGAAAACCCCCGCGGATTGAAGTTTCACTTTATGCAAAACGGTCGCTGTTAGTTGCCCCGTGAATCAGTTAAATAACTTCTTCTCGATCTTCTTCTGCATTGTCTAGCACTTCTTCTATTCCCTGATCATCTACTATTTCTAGTAGATTGACGGAGCTAGTACTTAGTTCTTTTTTAATTAATGTACTATTTTCCTCATGGATTGTTTGAAATTCTAGTAGGTAATTATATCCTTGGAGTAAATTTGAATTTGTCCGATTTTCTTTAATGGATTCTCGCAGTTCTTTAATATAAATTTGCGCAGCGATTTTCCGGAACTTAATTTCTTCTTTTATATTTGTAATATGACCATGACCTGGTATTAAATATTGGATATTGTGTTGATTAAATAATTCATCGGTTTTGCGTAATGTTTCCTCGTATTTTTCACTGTTATCATAAATAAAAGGAAATTCGATGTCTGACAAATAATCGCCCGCCAACCATATTCCTAATGGTTCAATGACTGTAAAAATCCCGTCATCTGTGTGCCCTTGTGCGTGATAGAATGTAAGCTTTGTGTTACCAATTTCAAGCACTTGGCCTTCTTCCTTTACTTCTATATCGACTAGTGGGTACAAAATTGGGTAAGATCTGTCCAAATAATACTGGTGATCGAATTTGAAAATTTGGTTTAGGATATCTTCTTTATCCTCTTTTAGTGAAAGTGCTTCGCTAGCAATCACGATTGCTTCTTGAAAAGCCCCATATCCTATTAAATGATCCCAGTCGGAATGGGTAAATAATAGATATAATGGGCGGTCCCCTTTCACGTTATCTACATATTCCCGAATCATTTCAACTTCTACTGGTAGTAAATTTGGATCAACGACAATGATACAATCTTCTGTTTGTATGACTATTGAAGTAGTTTTATATAAAAGACTTTGAAAAACTGTTACATTACTATTTTGAAATTGAATCATTCTACTTCACTCCAATCCCCGCTCTTTTATCCTATTTTAACCGATAACGTAGAAAAAGTGCATCCCTCACGTATTTATGTGAGAGATGCACTTTATATAAAGAGTACAATATTAATCTTTTAATTTAAATCTTTTTACCGATTTTTCTAGTTCTTCGGCCATTTCAGTAGATTCGTTTGAACGACTTGACACATCTTGAATACTTGCCGTTGTTTCTTGTGCTGCTGCAGAAATGCCATTCATTGTATTTTCAATTTCATGGATTGATTGTGTTAATTCATGAATCATTTCTACAATCGTCGTAGATTTCTCTGTTTCAGTAGATAGTAGATCCGAGATATTTGTAATTTCTTGAACAGTTTCCGAAACGGCAGACGAAATATCATTTAAAGCTTGAACCGTCAATTGAACCGTTTTTTCACCTTTTTCAATGAACTTCCCATTTTCAGATGATGAAATTAAAACATTACCGATACGTTCCATAATGTCTTTTACTAGTTTTTCAACTTCTGTCACTTCCGCATTAGATTGTTCTGCTAATTTTCGTACTTCTTCTGCCACGACTGCAAATCCTTTTCCATGTTCTCCAGCTCGAGCTGCTTCAATGGATGCATTCAGTGCTAATAGATTTGTTTGGGATGCAATGGCAGCAATCGTTGTTGTAATGTTTTGAATTTTAGTTGCTGATTCGACAAGGTGTTGAATTGTTGTACTTACTTCATGGGAACCTTGACGGATGCGTTCCATATCTTCGCTAATTTCTTGGGCGCGTTTTTCCCCTTCTGCTGCGATTTTCATTGTCTCATTTGAATTTTCAACAGTAAGATCAGCTTTTGATTTCATATCTTGTAAATCATCAGCTAGTGATGTCAACACATTCGATGCATTATCCGCGTGGTGCATACCATCCGTCATCGCTACTGACACATCTTCTATATGATTTGCAACCGATTGTACAGCTGAATTCATTTCTGTTAAAGAACTCGCTGTTTCATTGGCGTTAACGGTTAATTGTTGAGACGTTGAACGCATCGTCGAAATCATCGTTTGTAGGTTGATGGTTGTTTGATTTAACGTACGAGACAAATCAGCAATTTCATCTTTCCCTTTAATATTCGTTTCTTGAACGGTTAAATCGCCTTCAGCTAATTGTTTCGCTTGTTCAATTAGTTTCGAAATTGGTTTTGTTTTGCGATAGATTAATAACCCTGTCACCATTGAAGCAAGTAACATTGGTATTAAACTTATTAAAATTCCTTGGCTGACTACTGACCATGTTCTTTCAGTCACAATTTCAGCGTTAAAGTCAATAACACTGATTGCAACGATCTCTTTCGTTGGATCATGATCTTTATAAATTGGCGCATACCCAGATAAACGTTCCATCCCACCAAATTCGTATGGTTGTGAATATGTAGGATGCCCCATTTCTAGTAACATGGAAATTGCTTCTTCATCCATATAAAAGGCATCTCCAGGAGCAAATCCTTTTTCTTGTAAGTTTTTGTCCAGGGCAATCAAATTGCCCTCTAAATCTAAAATATATTGTGATTCAAAAATGTCTTTATGAGCGGTTGTCCAATTGAGCTGTTCCCCAATTTTCTCTTTAGCATTCTCATCATTATTTAATGCTTTTTCTAATTGAAACGGATTGATTAAACCTGTCGTAATGTTGGCACATCCATATGCCTCTATTCCAGCTGCTTCATACAATTTATCATAAGCCGTAAAGTATGTTGCAACAGAAGTAATCATAATCATCACTACGAGTATGCCTGCAATTATAGTACCTAATTGAAACGTTAAAGTTTGTCTAAATTTCATTGTTTTGTACCACCTCTTTGATATCCCCTACTACTATTTTCATAGTTTATCATACTATGAAAAGATGTATTGAGAAAGAATCTTTAAAAAAATAGCAAATTTTTTATGGATTTTTGTCAATTTACCGTCATAATGTACGGTAAATTACAAATAATTTTTAAAATAAATGTTTACAACTAGGAAAGGGTACGGGTTTAGATATATTTACAAAAGAATATGACAAAAGATGCACTTCCTTTGATAACAATTATCTGTTTGTATACCAAGGTAACATACAAAAAAATCCTTCTAACTCATAGTTGAATTAGAAGGTAGTGATAAAAGTCTTATTCATCGATAAACTTCCGCATGCGATCCAATAATAGACCATCTGATTGTTTATTTTCACCACTAATAAAGTCGGTCATATAATAAGTTAAATACTTTCCAAAATTCGCCTTCGTATTCATGAGTAGTTCATCTACATGATGCGCGCCTTTTGGAATATCATCTAGTAACAGTACTGCCAAAGATGCGTAAATGCCACAAGCAACTTGAAAATAGGTTGCATTGATTTTATATTTCGCAAAAATTTCATCATTTTTTAATACATTATACATATAATGCTCTCGATCTTTATAAACGAGCAATACACCGCATAAATCTTCCCCTTCTAACTCGGCTTGTAGTGGGTCGAGCACTTGCATGTCAAAATCCCACATTTTATCTACATCATGAATATTTGCCCGAATTAATTTTGTTGTATGCTCATTTACTTTATAGAAGAAACCCGTTTCCATGTTCATTAATTTTCCCAAACTATACACTTCTTCGTGTGGCATTAAACAACCATAAAATTGGACATCCCCTAGCTGTACTTTGAATTCTAAGTCATATACATTTTCATATAAAAAAAGGGGCGTCTTTTGTTTCATGAACATAGGATAACTTAGGATCGCTTCATCTAAAAAGCATTCAGGGGACCATGTCGTATAGATGGTATTTTTCTTCGCCTTTGTTTTATCTTTGAAAAACGAAGTATCTCGCTCGACGATAAAACAAGCTAATGGGGGGTCTTGAGAAGTGTTCTTCTTTAACAACTCAACAGCCATCCATTGCACAACGCCTGGATTCATCCCTGAACAAAGAATGGCTGTTGCATTTTTTATTTCATTTTTCACTTTTTCCAGATGATATATTCTTTCAATGAGCCCAAACCCAGCAAATTGGTCTTCGTTTTCATCAATATAAGGATTTTCTAACGCTGTATTCACATAACGAATACCAAGCTGATCACAGCACTTCATCATTTTCACTGTATCAGCCCAAGAAACATCAATGACAACAGAAGTTTTCGTTGTTTTCAAATGATGAATAAACTTACTTCGATCATTCAAATCGAGTTGATGAAACTCCGTAATATTGATTAAGTTTGGAAACAGTTGGGAAAATGCCTGTTTGTCCATTGCTTTCAGATCAATAAGATGAAGTTTGCTTTTGGCAAGAATCGAATGAATTGGGTCATGTGGATCTACAACGGATTTGTTAAGAATAGATAGAATTGCTTTAGCAACCCCACCTGCACTACCTAAAATAGTAATTGCATTGCTAGATTGATTCATATAGTTCACCTCGCCTCCTCATTAAAGAATATGAAATTTAATAGAAAAGGGTTAGGTTTAAAACTATTACAATATGATTTTGTTCTAACAAAAAGTTTTTTAGCAATTTTTTACCATTAGAAGTGTAGATATTCAGAAAGTGTAACGCATTCTGAACATCCCCTTTTTCATTTTTTAGATCTGTGCTTGCATAAACGATCTTACTGTTTCTTTGCGATTTGGACTTTCGCAAATGGCAGAAATAACGGCTACCCCATCTGCACCTGCTTCAAATACTTCAAAAGCATTGTCCGTTGTTAATCCACCAATCGCAACAATTGGAAAGTCGGGGTATTTTTTTCGAGCTTTTGCTAGAAACGTTACACCTGCTGCAGGTTTTGCATCGGTTTTCGATTTTGTTTCATGAATTGGACCAATGCCAACATAGTCCGCACCATTGAATACAGCTATGTCCATTTCTTGTTCATTATGAACGGACACACCGACAATTTTCCCAACAAATTGTTTCCGTATTTCTTCAAGCTTTTGGTCATCTTGTCCAACATGTACACCATCAGCTTGTAGTTTTAAGGCAAGCTCCACATCGTCATTTACGATAAAAGGGACATTGTATTCGTTGCAGAGTAGTTGACATTGTCGGGCGAATTCTTCATAAGCGCTCCCCTTTAGTGATCCATCGCCTTTTTCTCTTAATTGAAAAATAGTAACGCCCGATTTTAATGCATCCTCTAATACTTCTAATGGATCTTCTATACAGTTGGTCGTTCCCATTATAAAGTAAACGGATAGATCCTCACGATTCATAAACAAGCACCTCGTCTGTTTCTTTATGCTCTTGGTAGGCAAAATGATTTGTTGGACCGTGACCATGTCCTAAGTTTAAAGGATGGGCAATCGCTCGTTGTACAAAATGTTTTGCCGCAATGATGGCCTCTTGTAAAGAATAGCCCTTACCTAAAAATGCGGTAATCGCTGCTGAAAATGTACAACCTGTTCCATGAGTATGCTTTGTTTGAATTCTTTTACTTTGCATTTTAAAAGAAGTACCGTCAGAAAAAAATACAGTGTCCGTTGCTTGCTGTAGGTCTTCCAAATGCCCACCCTTCATCACGACACACTGTACCCCTTTTTCTAAAATTATTTTTGCGGCGATTTCGATGTCTTCTTCTTTACGAATCGCTACCCCACTAATGACTTCTGCTTCAGGTATATTGGGTGTTAATACCGTTGCAAGAGGCAGAAGTTTTGTATTTAACGCAACCACTGCTTCTTGTTGTAATAAACTCGCGCCACCTTTTGCAATCATGACTGGGTCGATAACGATTTGGAAGTCTTGTTCTTTTAATATAGCAGCAACCGTTTCAATAATCTCTGCAGAAAAGAGCATGCCCGTTTTTAACGCTTTTACATCAAAGTCTTGGAAAACACTGTTCATTTGTTGAGCGACAAAATCGGGTGTTGTCGGAAAAATGCCATCAACGCCCATCGTATTTTGAGCTGTTAATGCCGTAATGACGGACGTACCAAATGCTTTTAATTCTTGAAAGGTTTTTAAATCTGCTTGAATACCTGCCCCGCCTCCACTATCAGAGCCGGCAATTGTCATGACAACGTCCATTGTTTTGCACCTCTTGATAATGAGTGAATATGATTAATGACTTCTTCTTGGAAGGAGCCTAATAATTGGTTGTCGCTAGCGAATTCGGCAACGCGTTTATAGTCGATAAGTACTTCACAAAGATTTTCCAAAGGTTCCCCATCCAATGCGAGCGTGGCAGCACAAATGGCACTTAACAAACAACCCGTTCCTGTTACTTGTGTCATCAATTCATGACCACCTGCAGTCCAATGCTCGGAAACGCCATCTGTCAGGTAGTCGGATTTGCCTGTTACGACTACCATACATTGATGTTGTACGGCTACTTGTTTTGCAACAGATGCGATATCTAATTCCCCATCTCCACTATCGACACCTCTTGATTGCCAATCAACACCGGCAATTGAAGCTAGTTCTCCTATATTGCAGCGTAAAAGTTGAATATTTACTTGCGATAAAATGTTTTCAACTGCTTTTTGTCGGAAGGAAGTTGCTCCGACACCTACAGGATCTAAAACAACGGGAATATTTAATTCGTTTGCTTTTTTTCCAGCTTTAATCATGGCTTCAAGAGTTCTCGTGTTTAATGTGCCAATATTGATTAATAAGGCATTGGCAATGGAAACCATTTCTTCAACTTCTTCCACTTCATCTGCCATGACAGGAGATACGCCAAGAGCTAAAAGACCATTCGCCGTGAAATTAGCAACAACATAATTTGTTATACAATGAACAAGGGGACTTTTTTGACGAATTTTATACATAGTCATAGTGTGTAACCTCCGAATCAAACGTTTCTAGCGTCCAAGCCATTTCCCAAAATTTCCATTCAAAGTAACAACTTTTATGAAAATGAGCTTTAAACAGTTGGATTTTTTTAGGATTTTCAACTGCGTAACGGTCCATCATTGATTTTTGGAATTCAATTTTTTCTTTAAAATCCGGATGGCTATACATTTCAATCCATTCCTTATATAGTTTTACACCGGGTTGTGCATCTTTATATTTTTCACCAATCTCCTGATACAACCATGGACATGGGAACATGGCAGCAAACGCTTCTGCTACATCACCATTATGCGCGGCATTATACATATGACTAATGTAGTTGTAAGCAGCGGGTGCAGGTTCAAAGCTATCAATTTCTTGTTGTGTCACATTTAATTCTTTGAAAACGGTGCGATGTAATTCGAGTTCGGATTCATTAATGAACTGAGCAGATTGAATGAAATACGTAATGTCTTCGTTCGTTTCTGCCTTTGATGCAGCAATGGCTAAAATTTTTGTATAGTGTTTTAAGTAGTACGCATCTTGCAACATATAATATTTAAATTTTTCAATTGGTAGCGTTCCATCAACAATGCCTTTAACAAATGGATGATGAAAACTCCCTTCCCAATACACATCTGTTTCTTTTCGTACTTCTTCACAAAATGACATTACAACTTCCTCCTTTTTGCTTTAGAGGACGTTAGAGAGAAAAAACGCCCTTTTCAACGTGTGAGAAAAGAGCGTTTGTAAGAAATAGTAATTGCTCTCTACATCCGTATTCGAATAGGTAAACCCGAAAAGATAGCGGTGATCACCTCGAGCAATTAGAGATATTTGGCAAATAAAAAGCTCCCCACATAAATGGAGAGCGAGTGTACAGTAAAAAATAGCGTGCGAATGCGCTAATCATGTACTTTGCTCCCTACGATCGTATTAACGAACAGGTTCAAAGGGTCAGGTTTTAACCTTCTCAGGCAGCTAGTGCCCCCCCTGCAAATATTCTAATTATGTACATTCTAGCATAATTTTTTGATAATTCAAGAGATTGGGATTCTTATAGCAAGTACGGGAGATATCCGCCAAAAAATGCGATTTATCCGCCAATTTGTTTAGGATATCCGCCAAAATTTCACGTTTATCCGCCAACCGATAACTTTTAATTACTTCTTCAAGCAATGCATCGCTTCCGCCGCTTCCTCCCACGGCACCACATACCCCTTTCCTTTCGCACAAAAAATACTAGAAGATGAGTATTCTGGATCTGCATTTTTATCGTAACCAATTTGTTCAATTACTTCATCCGCGTTATGGCACACATCATAACCACAAAATTGAAGAGATAGCGCTCCTTTTCCGTTTGTGTACGCTGCAAACGTTGTACTATAGTTCATGAAAGTGGAAACAGGTGCCTTGCCAGAAATCATTACTTGATCGCCATTGATCTCTGGTGGATCAAATGTGCCTCTCACTTGTTGAATGTCAGTCATCATGCGCCCGACGTAATCAGTTGATGCTTTCATTTTAAAACGATAATAAGGCTCTAATAAAATATTTTCAGCTTGCTCAAGGCCTTGGCGAAGTGCGCGGAATGTGGCCTCTCGGAAATCGCCACCTTCTGTATGTTTATTATGGGCAGCCCCTGTTAACAACGTAAAGCGAATATCTGTAATTGGATAGCCCGTAAGTAGTCCATGATGATCACGTTCAAATACATGTTTTTCGATTAATCGTTGATGCCCTACCGATAAATCATCCGCATGGCAAGCATTCCGAAATTGAATACCAGCTCCTCGTTCTGTAGGCTCCATTTTCAAATGAACTTCCGCATAATGTTTGAGCGGTTCAAAATGGCCGTACCCAACAACGTTATCTTTAATAGTTTCCATATATAAGATTTTCGGATTGTCGAAAATAATATCCAGTTGAAATCGTTCTTTTATCACTTCAACCAATACTTCAAGCTGGATCACACCCATCACATGGACATTGATTTCCTGGAATTTTTCGCTCCACACCACTTTTAAAGTCGGCTCTTCTGCTTCTAGCATTCGGAAGTAACGTAAAATCTCTTTAATATGTTCCGTACCGTTATAAACAACTTTCGCTTGAAGGGTTGGCACTAATTCATAATCTTTCCCAACTACTGGATCCTTGCCAATGATATCTCCAATTTCGGCTTGCATTAGACCTTTAACAGCAAAGATTTCTCCCGCCTCTACTTGTTGCGTTCCTTCAAAGCGACTGCCATTATAAAGACGAATTTCCGTTACTTTCTCCGTAATGTCGCCAAATTGAAATTCATCACGCACATGGAGAACGCCACTCGTTGCCTTAATAAATGTAATGCGTTGATTTTGTTCATCATGTCGGATTTTAAAAACTTTCCCTTGAAATGGTGCCTCGACAGCATAATTTGTTGGCGTAAGTTGAGCTAATTGTTCAAAAAACTGTTGTACGCCAATATCTTTTAGTGCCGACCCGCTCATACAAATAAATGCCTGCTCAGATTGAATCCTGTCACGGAGAGTGTTGAAAAATACAGCAGTATCAACATTGCCCTCCATATATTGCTCTAAAAGTCCTTCATCACGTTCGGCAATCCACTCGACAATCGTTTCAGGAATCGACTCTTCTGTAACAGGTTCTGTTAGGAGCACTGCATCAGGTGATAATTCTTTACGAATAGATGTCATCACCGCATCCACATCTGCTCCATCACGGTCGATTTTATTTAAAAAGAAAAAGGTTGGAACGTGATATTTACGGAGCAATTGCCAAACGGTTTCGGTATGGCCTTCAATTCCGTCCACTGCACTAACAATAATAATGGCATAATCCATTACACTAATGGCCCGTTCCATTTCTGGAGAAAAATCGACGTGACCTGGCGTATCAATTAATGTGTATGTATCCCCGTTATAATGAATCCGACCTTGCTCAGCAAAAATCGTAATGCCTCGTCTTCGTTCAATGGAATGATTGTCTAAATAGGCATCTTTGTGATCCACACGCCCGCGCTCTTTAATACTTTGTGTATGATAAAGCAACTGCTCAGAAAATGTGGTTTTTCCTGCATCTACATGAGCTAGTACACCAATCGTTTTAAACATGTTGTATCCTCATTTCTAAATTTCACTTCACTTATTGTACCAAAATAATAAAAAAACTGTACGGCAGAAGTTCATTCCGACGTACAGCTCGCTCATTCAAATAACAATCGTTCTTCTTCACGACTATGGAGTTCATTGACCGTAATTAACGCATACAACTTTTGAATAACCGCTTCATTTAATCCTTCTTTTTGACGAATTTCATGAATATCCTTCACAATCATTCGCAAAATGTCATGGTCTCGAATCAGTTTTGTCACGGCCTCTTTTAAATCGGGATTCGCATCGACTTTCGCTTGATAAAATCCAGATTCTTCTGCTTCCGCATGACTTAACACGCGTGTTTCCCAATAATCGAGTAGATCATCGGCAGCTACATTTGCTTCCTCGGTCTTTTTGGCATTGTATAATTCCATGAACTCTTCCATTCGATCAATCGCTCCAGTTAGACCGCCTTCATGGATCGCTCGGTGTGCGTGGAGTTGATTTAACGCTGGTCCTACCATTCATATCACCTATTTTGTTAGATTCTATTTACAATATAACCAAAACTTTGTAATTCAATCACTAGCCACCGATATAAGACATATTAATTTTTGTTCTGTTTTTAATCGTTTGTTCCGTTCTTTCATCCGAATACCGATCTGTGCGCTGTTCCCATACATGAACGATGGCCTTCGTTAATTCTTCATCTGTCGCTCCAAGCCGAAGCATTTTCTTTAAATCAAACCCATCGCTCGCAAAGAGACACGTATAAAATTTACCGTCAGAAGAAATTCGGGCACGGGTACAAGTAGAGCAAAACGATTGAGAAACAGACGTAATAAAGCCTATTTCACTGTTACAATCTTTATATTTGTACCGTTTTGCCACTTCACCAAAATAATCTTTACTGACGGGCTCGATTTCGAACTCTTTCTCTATAATATCGAGCATTTCTTTTTTCGTAACCACCTTCTCGAAACTCCAACCGTTATCATTACCAGCATCCATAAATTCAATAAATCTTAGAGTAATCCCAAGTTTTTTAAAATAGTTGGCCATTGGAATGATTTCTTGTTCATTGACGTTTTTTTGAACGACCATATTCACTTTTATTTGAAAGCCTAGTGCTTGCGCTTGAACAATGTTTTGTAAAATGTAGTCTGGATCAATCCCTCTACCGTTCATTAAGCCGGATATTTTTTTATCTAACGCATCTAAGCTAATATTTAATCGGTTTAAACCAGCACTTTTTAATTTCGAAGCGTAGGATTTCAGTAATAACCCGTTTGTTGTTAATCCGATATCTTCAATTCCTTTAATCTGGTTTAATTTGAGAATTAATTGATCGATATGACTACGCATTAGAGGCTCCCCACCCGTAATACGTAATTTTTTAACGCCTAACTGAGCAAAAATGGTGGCAAGCCGTTCAATTTCTTCAAATGTAAGAAGCTCATTTTTAGGTAAGAACACGTAATCATCCCCAAAAACTTCTTTTGGCATGCAATATGTACAACGGAAATTACATCGATCTGTAACGGAAAGACGAAGATCTCGTATCGGTCTGTTTAACTGGTCTTTTATCACTTCTTCCGGCATACAAATCACTTCCATTCCGGTCTATTCATATTTTGAAACATGTTAGCTGAATTCGGTACAAGTAACGTACCATCTACCCAAGTCGTTTCTACTTTTGCTAAAAATCGCATCACACTTCGACAATTTTCACGCAACTCGAGAAAGAGCTTATTTTTCAATTCATTCTGCCAAATGCTGACAAGTGGATGATAGGTGTCTTGCGTTTGAACTGCCATAACGTCACCTTGAAATGGACAATCATATAAAGTCTCAAGAATTTCACCGGTAATATTAGGCATATCACAAGGAAGCACGAAATATTGATCTGCATCCACTTGTTGCATACCTGAATAAATCCCAGCTAAAGGTCCCATTCCTAGAAATGCTTCATCATCCGTGATGACATGTAGGTTAGTTGGGAAATTTTTCACCAATTCTGCTCTCGTGACAATCGCCACTTCTTGACATACAGATTGGAGTGCGGCTAATGCCCACTCATAGAAATACTTTTCATTCCATATGGCAAAAGCTTTTGGTGAACCAAAGCGCGTTGAAGCCCCTCCTGCTAGTAATATGCCTGCTGTTTTCATTAACCGCCGCTCACTGGAGGGATAATGGCAACCGTGTCATGCTCTTGAAGGGTATCTTCTAGCAACGCATATTCTTCATTAACCGCCACATGAACAAAATTACTAAAATCATATTGTTGTTCGATATAGTCGAGTAATTCTTTTACTGTACGCCCTTCAAAGGGAAGCTGCTCTTGTTCTTTCCCTACAATTTCTTTTAGTCTTGCAAAATATAAAATCGTAACCAACGTTATTCCCCCTTTGGCACTGGTTTTTTCTGTTGATCGCCAACCCATTCTTCCCCATTTTGCCAAATTTCTTTTTTCCATATCGGGACAATTTCTTTAATCCGTTCAATGGCATATTCATTTGCTTCATAGGCTGCTTTTCGATGGGGAGACGAAACCGCAATGACAACAGCGATATCCGATATTTGTAATTCTCCGATTCGATGGGCAATGGCCACTTTCGTTTCTGGCCACTTCTCTTGAATCTCTTGTCCGATTTGGGCAAGCATTTTTTCCGCCATTGGAACGTAAGCTTCATAGGCTAAGTACGTTGTTTGTATGCCATTTGTCCATTCGCGAACATGACCTGTAAACACCGTTACAGCCCCCGCATTTGGGTGTAGTACTGCCTGTCGATACAGTTCAGGATTTAATTCCGTTGTCACAATTTCAAATCGTTTCATATAAATCACCTCCAATATAATGCTGCAACCAGATGAAAAGCTCGTCGTTATCATCTATATGAAAAGTTGGATAGTTTTCAAGCTGAAAAGGAACATGCGAAACAACACAAACAATCTCGTTTACATGTTGTAACGTTTCCCAATCCTCTTCATTTTTTACAAGAACGATTTTTGGATATGGTCCCTTTTTAAATCCCTCTATCAATAAAAGGTCCGTTTCTTCTACATTCACTAAGCGAATTAAATCCTCCAGTTGAGGTGACTTCTTTTGTTGGTGAAACAAAATCATATCGTCATCCGCTACGATAGAAGTAGCTGCCCCCGCTTGAAAAAATTTCATACTATCTGTGTGATCATTGGGGAGTTGTAACCCGTTTGCATGACCATGATGTTTAATGACACTTACTTGTTTTCCTATGGCATGTAGCCTTTTAATCCAATTAGAGATGAGCGTTGTTTTTCCACTATTTTTAAAGCCAATCACTTGTAAAATAGTTAGATTGTCCATTCATCTACCCCTTCTTCAACACCGAGTAGTAAAATATCCACAACATCTCCTTGCTGGAAATTTCGTGTACCACCTGGGAGAACGATAAACGCATTTCCCTTTGCAATGGATGTGACGGCATTTGATTTATTAAAGCCGGCTGGAGTAGCATACGCATTCATCCCATCAAAATGGAAAACACTGCGAATAAACCGCGTAAATGGGTTGGGCTTTAAAATATCCTCTATTAGACGCGCCTTGAAATGCGGTAAAAATGGACGCTTATTGCCCATCATCCTCTGAATAGCAGGACGTACAAAAAGTTCAAAACCTGTATAACAAGCTGAAGGATTACCAGATAAACCAAATAATAATTTGCCATCTAGCGTAGCAACGGTAGTAACACTTCCAGGACGCATCGCAATTTTATTAAATAACACTTTCGCACCTAGGCGTTGATAGATCTCCGGTAAATAATCAAAGTCTCCTACTGATACTCCCCCAGTAGTAATGACACAATCATTTTCTGCCAGTGCTTTTTTTACTAATGCAAGACAATTGTCTAATTCATCTGTAAAAAACCCATAGGATGTCCCCGTAATTCCCATTCGCGTTAGCTGCGTTTCTACCATTGGACCGTTACTATTTCGTATTTTTCCAGGAGCTAATTCTTCGTGTGGTGACACTAATTCCGTTCCCGTACAAATAATTCCGACTGATGGTTTTTGGTGTACTTTCACTTTTGTATACCCGAATGTAGCCAATAACGCAATCGTTCCTGGGTGAATAAAGGATCCTTCCTGAATTAACAGCTCCCCTTCTTTTGCGTCCTCTCCTTTTAACGATACATTCTCATAAGGCGCAAAAGGTTTTCGAATTGAAAAGGAATTCCCCTGTTCGACGGTTTGTTCCAGCATTACGATGGCATCTGCCCCTTCTGGAATTGGCGCACCTGTCATAATACGAATGGCTTCATAGGGTTGTAATTGTTTAGTAGAAACATGTCCTGCCCCAATATGATCAATTACCTGAAAAGGAATGCGATTGTCTCCGGATGCCCCGATGGAATCTTGGGATCGAATAGCAAAACCATCATAAGGAGAACGATGAAAACTCGGTACATCATGTTTAGCAACAATCGGTTCAGCGAGTGAATAGCCATAACTTTGCAAATAATCGATTTCAATTATCGGCGTCCTTTTTACATGTTCCATTACTTGATTAACCGCATCTTTTACTTTGATTGGCTTTCGAATTTCTACCATTTCTTTCAACTCCAAACGTTTACATGATATAATTTTTATACAATTTTAGGAAGGATGATTTCATGAGCGAGCTTACCCATTTCAATGAACAAGGTCGAGCAAAAATGGTCGACATTTCGGATAAGGCTGAAACCGTTCGTACTGCAGTTGCCACATCGTCTGTGATCGTAAATAAATTAATTTATGATCAAATTTCAGAAGGAACAAATAAAAAAGGAGATGTTTTTGCCGTCGCACAAGTTGCGGGAATTATGGCAGCAAAAAATACATCCTCTCTACTACCGATGTGTCACCCACTATCCTTAACGGGGATCAACATTACCTTTGATTGGGACTTAGAAAACCAATATATCATCCACATTCGTTCTGAAGTAAAAACAAAAGGTTCAACAGGTGTTGAGATGGAGGCGTTAGTTGCCGCCACAACGGCCGCGCTTACTATTTACGATATGTGTAAAGCAGCTGGAAAAGAAATGATTATTGGTCCGACCATGTTAGTAGAAAAAACAGGTGGTAAAAATGGTGATTACTCACGCAAAATGGATGACTAACGCATTCATTTTGCGCGCTTTTTTAACTCAAACACAAGATGATTTAATTCGGTTAGTATGAGTTTTTCCATTGCAAGTTTTACCGCGCCCGTAGAACCTGGTAGAGTAAAAATCACTTTATTATTTACTACACCAGCGACTGCTCGACTTGCCATTGCACGTGTCCCAATATCTTCTGTAAAACTTAAATAACGAAAGAGTTCCCCAAAACCCGGTATTTCTTTATTAAATAAAGGCTGAATGGCTTCAATGGTAACATCTCGAGTTGCAATTCCTGTACCCCCTGTTGTAATGATGCAATCCACTTCAGGATGATTCGCCCACTGCTTCAAAGTCTCCCGTATTTCCAGTAATTCATCGCGACAAATTTTCCGCTCGATTACACGGATTTGACTCGCACTAGCAAGCTTTTCTACTAGTGCGCCCCCCTTGTCAGTATGATAATCTCTCGTATCACTTACTGTTAAAATTGCCATTTTTATTTCAGTATCATATTGAAACTGTTGCGACATTTCTTCACCTTCTTTTAACCGAACAATTCTGTATAAATTTTTCTACCTTCATTTATATTTTTCAATCCATGGATGAGTAAACGACCATCTTGAAAAACAATTAAACGGTAAGGATTTTTGTCAATCTCAATAAAATACGGGGTTCTCTTAATAAAATACCCCCTGCGAATGGCTGCTTTTTCAGCATCCTGTAAAGATATTTTTCTTTCTTTACTCGGTAACACCTGAACTGTATCACGACCACATAATACGGTATATAGCTGCTCATGTTGCCGCTCTAAAGATGGATGAGTTGGGGTTTCACTACATGTAGCACAGTGCGGATTTTTGATTCTGGAAATGCCAATGTCCATGTTCCCATTTGTCCAACAATCGAAATGATGTACTTTATTTCGAACAATATCCATATTTTCTGTCAGTATTTTTAAAGCTTCCGCACATTGCATGGCACTCGTCATCATAACGGCTGGTGCGATAATCCCAACTGTATCACATGTATCATTTAAGGTTGGTAGTATCGGCAGTAAACATCTAAAACAAGCTGTTTTCTTTGGTATAAAAGGGAAAACAATTCCAGAACTCCCTACACAAGCGCCATAAATCCAAGGTATGTTATACTTGAAAGCCACATCATTGATTAAGAGCCTTGTTTCAAAATTATCTGTTGCATCCATAATTAAATCAACTTGTGGTGCTATGGATTCCATAAAAACAGGATCCGCATGTTGGATATATGTATGTAATGTGATTTGTGAATTAATGAGTTGAAGCCGATTTTTTGCAGCAACGACTTTTGGGAGCATTGCCTTCGCATCTTGTTCAGTAAATAATTGTTGTCTTTGTAAATTTGAAAATTCAACATAATCTCGATCGATTAAATGGATTGTACCCACGCCCGCACGTACAAGCGTTTCCGCAATAGCCGATCCAAGCGCACCACAACCAATAATCGCGACTTTCGAATGTTTCAATTTATGTTGACCTTCTTCGGCAATAGGTTTAAACAATGTCTGCCTTGAATAGCGATTGTCCAATAGATTGGTTTCCTCCTTCTCGTGTGAATGACCTCATCATTTCTTGAAATATATGTTTCTTGTAACGAAAGATGAACTTACTTTTGCTTCATTTGAACGAAAAAAAGCATAAGAAACGAAATAATTAATATCGTCAACACCCATAGCCACGCTAAATATATATTGCTACTATCAATAGCGAGATAAATGGCTGTTGGAATTGTTTGTGTTTTATTTGGAATATTCCCTGCAAACATTAAAGTCGCACCAAATTCACCTAAACACCGGGCAAAGCTTAAAATACTCCCAGAAATAAGTGCCTTAGAAGCAATTGGAATAGAAATAAATAAAAATACTTGCCATTCACTTGCTCCATCCACACGAGCTGCATCTTCAATATTTTTATCAATCGATTGAAAGCCCGATTTCGCAGACATATACATTAATGGAAAAGCAACGACAAAAGCAGCAATCACACCTGCATACCACGTAAAAATAATCGGCTGTTGGAATATCCATTCAATCGCTTGACCGACGATACTATTTCGTCCAAATACGACGATGAGGATAAACCCGACAACGGTCGGCGGTAGGACCATTGGAAGCATTAGGAGCGTTTCGATGATCGATTTGCCTTTAAAGGATGCTCGCCCTAAAAATCTGCCAACAACAGTTCCGATTAGGATGACAAAAATGCTTGCAATTACCGAAATTTTTAACGACAACCATATAGGGCTGAAAAAATCTTGTACACTACTATTACTGAATAATAAAACCATACTTTTCAAATACCTTTAAGGATTGTTCAGATTGTAAAAATGTATAAAAGGATTTTATTTCATCATAATGCGGTGAGTCCTTCAGAATGCCCACAGGATAAACAATTGGCGAATGACTATCCTCTTTGGCGCTTGCCACAATTTTTACTTGGTCAGATAGCAGCGCATCGGTTTTATAGACTACCCCAGCAGTGACATTCCCTGTTTCTACGTAAGTTAACACTTGGCGTACATCCTTTGCATAGACAAACTTCTCCTGAATTTCTTCCCATATCCCGAAATGCTCAAAGGTTTCCTTCGCATAATACCCTGCTGGCACTGTTTCCGGCGTACCAATCGAAATTGGTTCGATGTGACTTTTGTTTAAATCTTGAAAACTAGTAGTTTCTACTTTATTATTTTTGGGAACGATTAACACGAGTTCATTTTTTAATAGGTTGATATGGTCTTCTGAAGAAATATCCCCAGCTTCTACTAGATGATCAAATTTTTCCTTAGAAGCAGAAAAAAATAAATCCACCTGGGCCCCTTGTTTTATTTGTGCTTCGAGTGTACCTGAACTTCCAACATTTATATTAAAATGAACATTCGGATTCTTTTCTATATATGTATCAATCACCTCTTCCATCGCATCTTGTAAGCTAGAAGCAATGGAAATCGTTAACTTCGCTTGCTTTGACGAACGATCATTTTCTGAACAACCAGAAATCAATAGAGCTAAACATAGAATGAAAATTAGTTGTAATTTTTTTGACATGTGACTTCACCTGCATTCCTCAATGGATATTCTGTTTGTAGTCTCTTTATCAAAGAAATGGACATGCTCCATTTGAACTGACAATTGAATTGAATTTAGTAATGGTGCATTGAGCGGTAAACGTGTAATCAGAGGTTGATTATTATATGTTGCATAAACATAGTTTTCCGTACCCATAAATTCTGACCGATCAATGTTGACATGAAAAATAATGCTATGAGTTAGATTCAAATGAAAATGTTCGGGTCGTATACCTATGATCACTTCCCTCTTGTTTTGTAACTTCCCCCTGTGTTTATCTGGAATTTCAAATGAATTTTCGCCGATTTGAATGACGTTCTCATTAATCGTCGCTTCGAAAAAATTCATAGGAGGCGATCCAATAAATCCCGCAACAAACAGATTACTTGGTTTATTATAGACTTCCTCCGGGGACCCAACTTGTTGAATTGTTCCTTCATTCATCACGACTAAACGTGTAGCCATCGTTAATGCTTCTGTTTGATCGTGGGTTACATAAAGAAACGTTGATTCAAGTTCTTTATGCAGCTTGGTAATTTCTACACGCATTTGTAAACGCAATTGAGCATCTAAATTTGATAATGGCTCGTCCATTAGAAAAAAGCTTGGTTGACGAATGATTGCACGACCTATTACCACTCGTTGACATTGACCACCAGAAAGTTCATGCGGTTTTTTATGTAAATATAGCTGAAGATTTAACATGCTGGCGATACTTTCAACTCGTTGTTTAATCTCCTGTTTCGGTATTTTACTTCGCTTTAACGTAAAGGCCAAATTATCAAAAACTGTTAAATGAGGATATAATGCATAGTTTTGAAACACCATGGCCACATCGCGCTTTTGCGGTGGAAGATGGTTGATTAATTGACGATTAAAATAGATTTCCCCATCCGTCACAGGCTCTAATCCAGCAATTAGCTTAAGCAATGTTGATTTTCCGCAGCCAGAAGGACCGACGATGACAAGAAATTCCTTATCTTCTATCTCTAAATTAACATTATTTATTGCTATAATAGACTCATTATATTGCTTCTGTATATTCTTTAATGAAAGTTGTACCATAATAATCTCCCCTAATAAGAGGTTTTTGTAAATACGAATGTTATGAAAAAAGCCGTTGCTCTTTAAAATCTAGCAACGACTTAATAGTATAATGTATTCCATAATTGTTCAAATAGTACATATTTTTAAAGATTATGAAGATTAGGCTTTTACGCTCAATGTAGCACCTTTCAAGATTTTATAAACGAAAGGAAGAGTACAATTCGTGCTAAAGAATTGTACTCTTCCCTTGATTTGAATTCGGACTGTTAGCGATTGAGAACGGTTGATTTTATAAATGCTTGGACCTCTTCTGAACTTTGCATCGTCAAGACTTTTTCTGCAATGGTCTTCATATCTGAACGTGACAACATTGAAATTTGACTCCTTGCTTTTAAAATGGATGTCGCACTCATACTAAATTCATCTAGTCCTAAACCTAATAAAATCGGAATTGCTACTTCATCCCCTGCCATTTCCCCGCACATACCGACCCATTTCCCATGAGTATGTGCTGCATCAATCACGTTTTTTATTAACCGAAGAATGGCGGGATTGTATGGCTGATATAAGTAAGAAACTCTTTCATTCATTCGATCGGCTGCTAATGTATATTGAATTAAATCATTTGTACCAATGGAAAAGAAATCAACTTCTTTGGCGAATACATCTGCCATGACCGCTGTTGACGGGATTTCCACCATAATTCCAATTTCAATGTTGTTTGAAACTTGAATCCCCGTTTCTTGAAGTTGTTTTTTCTCCTCGAAAAGGATCGATTTTGCCTGATGGTATTCATCGATGGTTGCAATCATCGGGAACATTATTTTTAAATTACCATAAGTACTAGCTCTTAACAGTGCCCGAAGCTGTGTACGGAACATATCTTGCATACTTAAACATAATCGAATTGCGCGAAACCCAAGGAACGGATTCATTTCTTTTGGGAGGTCAAGGTAAGGTAGCTCTTTATCCCCACCGATATCTAATGTACGGACGACGACAGGTTTTCCCTCCATGCTTTCCAATACCGTTTTATAGGCTTGAAATTGTTCCTCTTCAGTTGGTAATTGTGAGCGTCCCATATATAAAAATTCCGTACGGTAAAGTCCCACTGCTTCCCCACCGTTTTCTAATACACCTTTCACATCTTGTGGTGTACCGATATTCCCGCCAAGCTCTACTTGATGGCTATCCATCGTAACCGTTTTTTCATTTTTTAGTTTTGCCCATTCTTTTCTTTGTGTTTCATATGCGATTTTTTTCGCATTGTACTGTTTGATTTCATCTTCTGTTGGATTTACGAGTACTTTACCTTCAATTCCGTCTACAATTACAGTCATATCATTTTCGATTACTGACATCACATGCTTAGTACCTACGACAGCTGGTATTTCCATCGAACGTGCCATGATCGCTGAATGAGATGTGCGACCACCGATATCTGTCGTAAAGCCTTTTACAAATTGACGATTCAATTGAGCTGTATCAGAAGGTGTTAAGTCCTCAGCAATAATGACCACTTCTTCTGAAATGGTACTCGGATTGATGATCTCAATCCCTAATAAGTGCCCTAATAACCGTTTTGAAACATCTCGAATATCTGCTGCCCGTTCCCTCATATATTCGTTATCCATATTTTCAAACATCGCTATAAACATCGCTGCCACTTCATTTAAAGCATATTCAACATTTACTTGATCGGTCGTTACTTTATCTTTAATCGGTTGAATAAATTCTGGATCGCTTAATATAAGAAGATGGGCAGCAAAAATTTCAGCTTTATCTTCTCCAAGCTTTTTACTCGTTTCGGTTTTTATTACATCCAGTTCTGCTTTTGTTTTTTCAAGCATCTTGTCAAAGCGTTGTAATTCCTCTTCCGTATTGGTAACACTTGTTTTCACCACTTGGAGTTCTTGATTTTGCAAACGGAAAGCTTTGGCGATGCATATTCCAGGAGAAGCTGCGATTCCTTCAATGGTTGTAGACATATTCACTTTCTCCTTGAGTTTTATTGTGCAAGGCCTTCGTTTTTCATCACTTCATCCATTTTTTCGATTACTTGTGCTTCATCTTCACCATCTGCCGTAATGGTAATTGTCGCCCCATTTGGAACACCTAATGCCATGACACCCATAATGGATTTTAGATTGGCTTGTTTTCCTTTATATTCAATTTTAACTTCTGATTTGAAATTTGTTAGTGCACCGACAATGACTGTTGCTGGACGGGCGTGAATCCCTTGCTCGCTTGTAATCGTATAATTTTTTGCTATCATGTTCATTCCTCCAATAGTTTTAGTTCCTTATCATAATCGACAGACAAACACTAGTTCATTCTTATTTCACAGCAGTTGGTCTTTTCACAAATCCTAAAATGATGGCTGAAACGATTGATCCAATGACAATCGCTAATAAATAAAGTAACCAACCACCTTCTACTAATGGAATAACGAATAGTCCACCATGTGGAGCACGTAATCCGATACTAAACATCATCGACAATGCACCAGCTAATGCCGAACCAACCATAAGTGACGGGATGACGCGAATTGGGTCCGCTGCTGCAAACGGAATGGCACCTTCTGTAATAAATGAGAGACCCATAATGTAATTTACTTTGCCCGCTTCTTGTTCTTGTTTTGTAAACTTTTTTCTAAATATTGTTGTTGCAATCGCAATGGCTAACGGAGGAACCATACCAGCTGCCATTATCGCCGCCATTGGTTCATACACCCCATTTGCTAACAATCCTGTACCAAATACATAAGCTGCTTTGTTTACTGGTCCACCCATATCAAAAGCCATCATGAGTCCTAGCACAATTCCGAGTAACACCGCATTTCCAGTACCCAATCCTGCTAACCAATCTGAAATTGCGGTATTTAATGCGCCTACTGGTTTATTGATCACGTAATACATAATCAGACCTGTTAGTGAAATCCCTAATAACGGGTAGAGTAGAATCGTTTTAATTCCTTCAATCGATGCAGGTAATCCTGCTAACACTTTCTTTAATCCTTCAACTAAATATCCTGCTAAAAACCCTGCGACAAGACCACCTAAAAACCCTGCGCCCCCACTTGCTGCCAACATTCCACCAACCATCCCTGGTGCAAAACCTGGTCGGTCGGCAATACTACTTGCAATAAATCCAGCCAACACCGGAATCATTAAGGCAAAGGCACTACCTCCACCAATTTTGTTAAGGGCTTCAGCGAAAGAATTATAGGTTGGGTCATCTGGATTCGCTGCATTAATACCAAACATGAAACTAATCGCAATTAGAATTCCTCCCCCAACGACAAATGGGAGCATATTTGATACACCATTCATTAAATGCTTATAAATAGTCGAACCGATTCCTCTTCCTTTTTCATCGCCATCATTGTTATTTGCAGCTGTATTTCCGCTCCCTTTATAAACAGGCGCGTCTTGGTTTAATGCCTTTTCAATTAATTCTTGTGGTCGACGTATCCCATCCGCTACCGGAGTTTCGATGACATGTTTTCCATTAAAACGATCCATGCCCACATTCGTATCCGCTGCAACGATTACGGCAACGGCATCTTCAATTTCTTCCTGCGTTAATACGTTTTTTGCACCACTGGAACCTCTTGTCTCTACTTTAATTTCGACGCCCATTTCCGCTGCCTTGGCTTTAAGTGAATCTGCCGCCATATACGTGTGGGCTATACCCGTAGGACATGCTGTAACCGCGACAATAAATTTTTGTTTGCCGTCCATCGTTTGTTCTTCTTCTTCATCTTCTTTGTCATACCGATTAATAATATCGACTACATCTTGTTCTGATGATGCTTCTAATAGCTGCCTGCGAACATCCTCAATGAGTAAAATGGAGGATAGTCGTGATAATGCCTCGAGATGTGTATTATTTGCTCCTTCTGGGGCGGCAATCATGAAAAAAAGATAAGCAGGTTGGCCATCAAGTGATTCAAATTGAACACCATCTTTTGAACGTCCAAAGCAAATTGCCGCTTCCTTTACTGCTTTTGTTTTAGCGTGTGGAATGGCAATCCCTTCCCCAATTCCAGTCGTACTTTGCTGTTCCCTCGCTAAGATCGCCTTTTTAAATTCATCTTTGTCTGTTAGTTTTCCAGCAGAAAATAATACATTTGTTAACTCTTCTAAAACGGGTTCCTTTTGCTGACTATTCAATGAAAGGGTGATGGTATCTCGTGTTAGTAATTCTGTTATTTTCATGATGCTAGTCTCCTTTGCCCGATTTTTTATCCAATATTACTTGAGGTAGTAGATGTTCGACGTTTTCTCTCGTACATAACCCGATTGAAAATGCTGTTGCACTACCTGAAGCAACACTAAAACGAAACGCCTCTTCTACAGAATTTGTTTGCTCATATGTTGCAAGAAATCCTGCTACCATCGAGTCACCCGCGCCAACTGAGCTTTTCACTTCCCCTTTTGGAACGGTAGCCACGTATATAGAATGATGATTCGCAAAAACAGCTCCATCTCCAGCTAAGGACACGATTACGTTTTGCGCTCCCATATTGACAAGCTCTTGTGCATAGGGCATTACTTCTTCAATCGTTGTTATCTTTGTATGGAATAATTGCCCAAGTTCATGATGATTCGGCTTAATGAGAAATGGTTTGAAAGACAGTATATTTTTAAGATAATCACCTTCTGCATCAACGACAAAACGAATGCTGTTATGTGAACAAATTTCTACAAGTTCCTTATATGTAGAGTGTGGCAATGAAGAAGGAATACTACCTGATAATACAAGCGTATCGTTCGCGGTGAGATGATGAATTTGATTTTTTAAATCTTCATAATGTTCTGGCAAAATGGAAGGACCATTCGCATTAATCTCTGTTTCTGTAGTGGATTTAATTTTCACATTAATTCTTGTATTTTCATTAATTTCGACAAAGTCTGTAGGAATATTTTGCTGTTTCAAATAGCTTTTAATATACGCTCCTGTAAAACCACCGATAAACCCAAGTGCTGTGCTTGGGACACCTAATCGATTTAACACTTGCGTAACGTTTATGCCTTTCCCACCTGGGAGCACTTCTACTTTGTTCGTTCGATTTAAACCACCTATAGTTAGCTCGTCTAGTTCCATTACGTAATCAATGGACGGGTTTAAGGTTAGTGTGTAAATCATAATGAGACCACCTTTATTGTTGGTTAGTTCGCATAATTTATAACAAATTTCATTTCCTTAAAAAAATAGTGTCTCCCATTTTTTTTACTCTACCCGTAAAAAATTTCACTTACTCATTGAAAAAACCAGCTTCCAAATGATTTAGAAGCTGGTCGACGTCGTTTTATATTAACGTTCAAAAAATAGAAAGAAAATACTGGTGATTCCTATTGGTCGCAATCCATTAGTTTACATAATATTATTATTAAACGGATGGCAGTGGCAGTCTAACGTATGGTCATTAACCATCCCTACCGCTTGCATAAACGAATAACAAATCGTGTTGCCTACAAATTTAAAGCCATCTTTTTTAAGCTGTTTACTCATGCGATTACTAATTTCAGTCGTTGTAGGTACATCCTGAATCGAGGCCCACTGATTGATAATTGGTTTGTGTTCGACAAAACGCCAAAGGTAATTTGAAAAGGAACCATATTCCTCTCGAATCTTTAAAAAAGCTTTAGCATTCGTCACAACGCTTTGTATTTTTAATCGATTTCGTACAATCCCTGCATCTTCTTTTAAAGATTGGATTTTCTCATCAGAGTAGAGAACGATTTTTTCTGCTTCAAAATTATCAAAAGCTCTTCGATAATTTTCTCTTTTTTGTAAAATTGTCCACCAGCTTAACCCTGCTTGAGCACCTTCTAAGCAAAGCATTTCGAAAAGCAATCGATCATCATATACTGGGATACCCCATTCGTGATCATGATATGCGATATATAAAGGGTCGCTTGATACCCATTTGCATCGAGTTGTCATCGTGTTATCCTTTCTAGAAGCTGATGGGGCGCGCCTTTATGCAAGCGGCTCCATCGTACACTTAAATTCCTGGGAACCATCCCGGTGTATTGATGATCATTTGCCATAAAGGGTCAGGAATCACTAGTTGTTCCTGTTTGTCTTTTTGAACAACCGTTACAATTTCATCTTCTCTACCCTCTTTTACTTTTTGGATCCAATTTGGTTCGATCACAAGGCCACGCCCAATTGCGATCAGTGGCATTCCAGATTCGAGCGCTTGGTAAGCATCCTCTGCCGTATAAATGGAACCGACCCCGATTAAAGGTACCCGATTATTAATCGTTTCAAGTAGATATTGTACGCGCGTTTTAGATAGGTCCTCTACCCCTCGTTTTGGAGTAGATGCAAAATGGAATAACGAAACATGCAAGTAGTCTAAACCTTTATCTGCTAAGGCATCCACTAAAGTGAGTGTATCTGACATCGTAATGCCCGGTGTTTCAGGTTCCTCTGGTGAAAAACGATAGCCAACGATAAATGGCGATTTTGCATGTTCTGCCACTACTGATTGAACTTGATCCACAATCGCTAAAGGGAAAGTCATTCGTTTTTCTAAGCTACCTCCGTATCGGTCCTCACGACGATTAGAATGTGGCGAAAAGAATTGCTGAATTAAATAGCCATTTGCTCCGTGAATTTCAACTCCATCAAAGCCGGCTTCAATCGCACGACGCGTCGTTTCACCAAATGCATGAATGATTTCCTCGATTTCAGATTCGGTTAAAGCTCTTGGTGTTGGCCCTGACGTGTTACCGCGCTGTGCAGGAATATCGCTTGCACTAACGATATCACCATTTGGCACTAATTCTGGTGGACTTAATCTCCCACCGTGATAAATTTGAAGAACCGCTTTTGCCCCTTGTTCTTTAATGGCAGCAGCAACTTTTCTCATACTCGGAATCATGTCATCACTGTCACCTGCAAACTGTCCAGGAAATCCTTTTCCGTTTGGGATAACATAAATACAAGCAGTAACGACCATCCCAACCTCTTTCGAACGGTGAGCATAGTATTGTAATTCAGCATCCGTCACCGTTCCATCATCTGGATTTGAAGAATAATGTGTCATTGGTGCCATGACAATACGATTTTTGAGAGTAATTCCATTTGGTAATGTAAAAGTAGAAAATAGGTTTTCATATTTTGGATTCATTTTATTTCCTCCTAGGTTGTTGTCTACAAAGTGAAAAGTGACGAGTAAGAACCCCTCGCCACTTTAAATGACTACAATTGAACTACAACTCTTCCTCTAGCTTGCCCTTTTAGAAGTGTAGGTAAAACTTCTGGAAGTTGTTCTAGTGTAACTTCTTCTTGAATTAACGCTTCGATATTTTTCGGTTTAAAATCAGTCGCTAAACGATTCCACACATGTAAGCGTGTTTCCATATCACAATAAACAGAATCGATGCCAAGTAAGTTAACGCCTCTTAAAATAAATGGGAAAACAGTCGTTGGAAGGCTTGTTCCTGCTGTTAAACCACTTACCGCAACCGAACCACCGTACTGAATTTGACTTAGAAGTGATGCAAGGGGTTCTCCACCAACTGGATCAACAGCTGCCGCCCATTTTTGCTTTCCTAATGCTCGCACTTTACCATCAAACACTTCTTCTCGAGGAACGATTGACGTAGCACCAAGACCCTTCAAATAATCATGTTCACTCTCTTTCCCTGTACTCGCTTCAACCTCATAACCTAATGTTGATAAAATCGATACCGCAAAACTACCAACCCCACCCGTAGCACCTGTTACAAGCACTTTTCCTTTATCAGGTGATAAGCGATTCTCTTCCAATCTTTGAACAGATAATGCAGCTGTAAAACCCGCTGTTCCAATAATCATCGCTTCTTTTGTAGACAGGCCTTTTGGAAGTGGTACAATCCAATCTGCTGGAATACGTGCATACTCACTATATCCTCCAAAATGGGATACCCCAATTTCATAACTTGTGGCAATAACTTCATCACCTTCTTGGAAACGTGAGTCTTCTGAAGAAACGACAACCCCAGCTAAGTCGATTCCTGGTACAAAAGGATAATTTTTGACGATGTTTCCATTTGGGATCGTAGCTAAACTATCTTTATAATTCACGCCAGAATACTGAACTCGAATTAACACGTCACCTTTAGGTAAATCTTGTACCGTTAGTGTTTGAGGAGTAACCGTAAAATCCTCTTCTATTTTATTTACAACCAGTGCACGAAATTGTTCAATCATGTTTCTACCTCCATCATAAAAATCCATTCCCATATACTTTCAAGAAACACTATGAGAAATCCTTCACAAATAGTGAAAAAGGTTATTTGTTATAGAAAGTTAAAGCTTCTGCAATGGTTGTTTTGCCTGACGTAATTTTAAATTCTTTCCCAATTGTTGCATCATTTTCTAAACACATTAACATCGCTTTGGCAACATCCTCACGCGGAATATGACGATTATTGATTTCATGTTCAGAAATAGTCACAAAACCTGTCCCCTGTTGATCGATTAATGTGCCTGGATGTAGAATGGTAAAATCTACATTTGATGTTTTTAACCATCGATCGATATAGTAATTTTCAATGATCGTGGAACGAAATATGGCCGGTTGCGTGTTCCATAAAAATTTACGGGATTCAAAAGTACTCATATGTACAAATCTTTTCACACCTACATAGTTAAATAGCTCCAAATAGCGAATCATTTCATCAATACGAATATATGGCTCTTTTTCTGTACGAAGAAAACTACCAATTAAACAAATCGCCTCGACATCTTTAGCAGCGTTGACGAGCTCTTTCATTTTTGGTTTTTCGCTCAAGTGAAATGACTCAACACCTAACGTTTGAAAATAAGCCGCTTGTACAGAATTGTGTAGTATGGCTCTTGCTTGATGCCCACTTTCAAGAATATATTTGATTAAGTGTCTTCCTGTTACCGTATCAGCACCAACAACAAGAATCCTCATGACTACACAACCTTTCCTAACACGTTCAATTTAGTATAAGATTTTATAAAATGGTCATTTTTCTTAATGTAACCATTTGAGTCAATATAGATTCATCGTGCAGTTCAGGGCACAAAAAAACTGCGTTAATGGATGGTTAACACAGTTTGTTTCATCTTAAGTTAATTTTTCATTTTTCATACGTTGAATAGCGTGCTTGCGGCGTTCGTTTTTCTCTTGAAGATTTTCTAATTCTTCTTCCCCCGCAAATTCCATACTAATTTCTGCTTCACGCATATTGTCTAATGTATTTTCAATCATTTCTTGTTTACTAACAAACTTTTTCGGTCTACCTGCAACATGTTGTGGATTTTGTTTCATCATAAGGACCTCCTATAATTTTCGCTTCCACAATAGTTTGTTTTCATTTGTGCCATTTATACTTCTTGAAATGGGTGGAATATTTCAATGGTGAGTGAGAATAATGAAATGGATGTTCTATTTTAAAGGAGGACTTGCTGATGAATTTACAAAGAGCACAAGAAATTACTGAATCTGGTGTCATTGCAAATATCATGTACAATGGAGAACGTGTCTATATTCAACACGTTGATCAAGAAAAAGGTACCGCTCGTATCTATCCTCTCGATGACCCAGAAAAAGAGCAAGAAGTCCCAGTTGAAAATTTAGTAGAACATTAACAGTGATTGTGAGGGCTAGCTAAACTAGTTCTCACAATTAATTTGTATAAGGAGATAATATTGATGTTTTGGAAGAAAGCTTATAAAGAAGCGCGTTATGCGGCGGGTATGAACTTTGACCTTGAAAATGTGGAATCGTTTTTAACACACTTAAATCAAACTGTACTAGACAGTGGCTTTCGGCAAGAAGATATTGAGTTGATTATGAACGAAATCCATCGTTTGAAAATCGATCACGAACAAAAAGAAGTTGGTATCTTTGATGTTCAATTCAAAGGAAAACCAACCAAAATTCGAATTGTTGCTGAAATTCATATAGAAGATGAGGAGAAAGAAGTTGTGTTAAACATGTACAGCATTCAGAAATTAGTAAATCTTATCGACAAAGAGATGATGAAAATTGGTGAAAAATTAGAATAAGCGTACTAATTTTGCCTATTCAGTTGAATGACTTCATTTTGATCCTGCCATTTCACAGTCAACGTGATCTCATCTGGATAATCCATCTCAAACATCTCCGCATTGAACTCTGTCGCTGTGTGGAAACTTCCAATGCCTTCTAATGGTAATGGCGAACTACTCTCAAGTACAGAGTTTCCCGTATCAAGTACATACTCAATTTGTCCGAGTTCCTCCATCGTTTGTTCAGTCCCCGGATTTGCACGATCCTGTACATATTGAATATACAAAGAATCAAAATAAGAGTTATTAACTTTTGAAATCGTATACGTCCCAAACCATTCACTGCCCTTTCCAAAATAGGAAATATGGTCTGGATTTTCATTTTCGTTCACATCATTACAGGCTGTTAGTGTGAATACTGACAAGAAAGCTAAAAGGATAAACCGTATCTTCAATTATGTAACCTCCAAGAGAATCCTTCATTTTCCATATATACGGTTTTTTTGTTTGAGAAGGTTTCATTTTTTCTGGAAACAAATGCTCCTATCGTGGTCAATGAAGGACAAAACTGCAGGAAAAATTGGGCGAAGTGGTGTTCATACCCTCGATGAAAACCCAAAACGAGGTGAAAATCACTCAAAGCGGTGTTCATACCCTTGATGAAAACCCAACACGAGGTGAAAATCACTCAAAGCGGTGTTCATACCCTCGATGAAAACCCAAAACGAGGTGAAAATAGCTCAAAGCGGTGTTCATACCCTTGATGAAAACCCAAAACGAGGTGAAAATTACTCAAAGCGGTGTTCATACCCTCGATGAAAACCCAAACCAAAATGAAATTTCCTCAAAGTGGTCTTCATAACTATGCAATAATCTTTACCCGCCCCTACATTCATCCATTTTTCATCAAATAAAAAATCTACTCTTCTTTGTACTTAACTAGAAGAGCAGATTTAACAAATTAATAACCTTCTCGTACTTCCCGATACATTAAGCCGTATTCTTCATTTCCTTTACTATCCGTTGCTTGAATTAACCCGATATCTTTTGCGTAATATTCATAAACTGTTCTGTTCTCCCATGGTAAATAGGATTTAATCGCTAACACGTCACGGTACTCGACGCCATGAACTGTCCGTACCATATCCGTATCAATAATCCAACTATCACCATAAGATACCGGACCAATATCACTATCTCGATGAATTTGTGTTACAACAAATGGGAATGGAATAATTCGATCGTAGTGATACCAATCATCATACCCTTCGCCGTAAAAATTCATATCTTGTCTAAAACCAAGTCGTGGAATCGATTCATGCATCGTTTCATTTGTAATAAACCAATATGCTAAGCCGTTCTCTTCTACTTGATCATAGTCATAGCGATAAGTACTCGTACCATCCGTGTAATAATAAACGTAATTTGGATCTGGCATAATGTTCATCGTATTTAAAGTAAGTGTACGCGTTAAAAAGGCGGAAAATTGCGCACGAGTAAGAAGCAGATCTGGTTTAAACGTGCCATTGTCATACCCTTTTGCGATATTGTTTGACGTTACTTTCATAATATCTGAATAAAACTCTGAACCACGGGGAACGTCACTAAATTCCATTACACCTTCCGTTCCTTCTAATACTTCTAAATCAAATGCTTTTGCCATTAAACGCGCCATAAAAGCACGTGAAATACCTGCGTCTGGTTTAAAATACTCTGCCTTTGGAAACAATCCCGCGCTATAAGCAGCCGCAATTTCCTTGTAATATGGATGCGTTTGAGGAATATCTTGATAATTTGGATTTTCTAAAGCTGTTGTTGGTAAATCCAACGCATTGACAAGCATCACTGCGATATGTTTTTTCGAAATGAGTGCGTTGGGTTTAAATGTCCCATCCGGATAGCCACTAATAATGCCACGGTCAGCTAAATAACTCGCTTCAATATACAACGGCGTATGTTGATTCATATCTTTAAAATTTGCAGCTTGTACATTTTGCATCGTTCCCAATACGATGAATACAAACATAATACACATGACCAACCCTTTTTTCATCAACACACCATCTCCCATATATTAACAATTTTCCGCTTCATACTTATATACGCAACGAAAGTTTCATTTATGAGTGGTGTGAAAATATGACTATACAACAGGTAAAATAAAAAGCGACTACATCCGTGTTGAATGTAATCGCTAATTCCACAATAAATATTAAAGCATCAAAATCTCCCGAATATCTTCCTCCGTTAGCTTTGATGCATTGTTTTCGTTCGGGTGGAGGATATCTGTCACAAGATCGCGCTTTTTTTCTTGGAGGGCATGAATTTTTTCTTCTATTGTTCCACGGCTAATTAGCTTAATTACTTCGACCACGTTCTTTTGCCCCATGCGATAAGCACGGTCAGCAGCTTGTTCTTCAACGGCTGGATTCCACCAAAGATCATATAAAATGACCGTATCGGCGCCAGTTAAATTCAATCCCGTTCCCCCTGCTTTTAAAGAAATTAAAAAGACTTCACGTTCCCCATAATTAAAACGATTACATAATTCCACACGTTCATCAGCAGGAGTTTTACCATCTAAATAGAAGTAGCTTTGATTCCGCCAAACTAATTCTTTTCCAATCATTTCTAACATTTTTGTAAATTGAGAGAAAATTAATACCCGTCTACCTGAATGTTGCGATTCCTCAAGAATTTGAAGCAGTTGCTCAAATTTTGCGGAACCTCCAGTGTAGCCTTCTACAAACAACGCAGGATGACAACAAACTTGGCGCAGTCTTGTTAATCCAGCTAAAATTCGAATTCGGCTACTGGCAAAGGTTTCTTTATCAAGATGTTTCAACGTATCATGGCGTAACTTTGCTAAAAGAGCTACATACAGTTTTTTCTGTTCCGGTAGTAATTCGGATAGTTCGAGAGTCTCTTGTTTTCCCGGTAATTCCGTAAGCACTTCCTTTTTCGTTCGGCGAAGTAAAAATGGACGCACTCTCCTAGCAATTACTTTTCTTGGTAAAAAAGTATAATCCTCTAATTTCTGAAATAACTGCGGGAAGACGACATAGTAAATGGACCATAATTCCTCCAACGAATTTTCAACCGGGGTTCCTGTCAGTGCGAAACGATTATCAGCTTGTATTTTTTTAACCGTTCGAGCCGTTTGAGTCATTGGATTTTTAAAGGCTTGTGCTTCGTCAAAGAAAACGGTATGGAAGTTTTGGGACTCATACCATTTTCGATCTCTTCTTAGCAACGGATACGACGTAATGACAACATCCATACTTTGAAGATCCTGTAAAAGTTTTTCCCGCTCTTGTTTCTTTCCATCGATCACAATAGCTTGTACTTCAGGCGCAAAGGACAATAATTCATCCAACCAATTATAAGTTAAAGAAGATGGACAAACGATTAGTATGGGCTTTTGTTGTTGGCGTATACTTTCTAGCTCAGAAACAATAAATGTAATGCTCTGCAACGTTTTCCCTAGCCCCATGTCATCGGCTAAAACGCCACCAAAGCCGTAATTCGCTAAAGTTTTCATCCAACGATACCCGTGCTTTTGATAGTCGCGAAGGATTGAATCTAAGTATTCGGGTACTTCCATCTTTAGTGTTTCTGGGTGCAGCAATTGATCCATTAATTGACGAAACGATTGTTCTGGTGAAAAGACCTCACTCTCCTCAATCAAATCAAGAAATTTAAGACTGTTTAGGATGGGCAGATTAAAACTTGCTTCATATTCATCATCTTGAGCCGGTATTTCATTTAGAAACCGTTGAATCTCTTCCATTTCCTTTGTCTCTAAAGAAAGAAGAGAGCCGTTGGGGAGGCGGTAATATTTTTGTTTTACTTTGAGAGCGGCTAAGATTTCTTTAATTTCATCATCTTTTATGCCAGTCATTTCAAACTTAAATTCAATCCAATCAGTCCGCTCTTTTTGAACCTTTACTTGAATTTTTGGAAACACATCTTTTTTTACTAGGCGTGTTCGAACAGCAGTGGTCATATAAATCTGCGCAAGTGGATGTAGTTTCGGAAGCACATGATATAAAAAATGATACTCCAATTCTTCATTTTGCATATAATAGCCACCCTCAGTTTGCGTAAAACCACTGTCCTCCATCATCTTCAAAATCGCTGCTTCTTTCTCAACATCACGAATCACCATGTTGCCAATAGGAACGTCATTGTTTTCTAAAGGTTGAATCACAACATGATCATACTCAAACTCAAGACCAGCGAGAAGTCGATGCTTTAGTCGATCTAAGTAGAGCTTTGCTACTAATGACGTTTTCTTCATTTCACGCAAAATGGAATCATTTATTTCAACATGCCCTAGCCGTTTCAAATTGGGGACAACCGTTTCCATGAACGTGTTCAATTGATTTGAGGCAATAGAAACGTGATTGGCGCCTTTCGCTACCATTTGCTTTAATTGCTGTAATATTTCACTATCCTCATTTGTTAAGTTATAAAGTAGACCTTCACTTAAAACGAGATGATAAGAAGGAAATATCTTCAATTTTTCAAATCCATGAATATGTAGTTGATAGTGACCATCTGGAATTTTTCTTAAATGAAACTGTAGAGGTGGCGGTCCATCTTGCATCTGGAGTTTGTATACTGTCCCATATTCTTCAATCGTCGTGTTAGCTTTAAGTAACAATAGAAATAGCCCTTCAAAAGAAGATGGAACAATCAGTAATCGATTTTGTGGTGTAGAATCCATTAAAACCATTTCATCGCGAACAAGATGTGTTAATTGTTGAACAATCGCGTCCGTTTCTTTTGAAAAACAATGAAGCATTGGGTCATATGTAAAGGAAGTGGTTACTCTACTATTGTTCCTATGGTAAACATTCTCTAAAAAACCTCTACTATCTTGAATCAATGAATTGCCAATCTTCAACTGGATTTCAAATAAGTACTGTTCATCCTCATTCTCGAATGGTCTAAGTTGTATTGCCAAATCCACTATTTCTCGATTTTCAAAATGCATCTGGTGACCACTTTTTCGCGTTTGTTTCGTTTGGAAAATCGTCATGAAGTCATTCGCTTGTACATAAGTAGCCTCAATATTTAGCGACAATAATTTTTCAGCACCTTGACGCTCATAAATGGCAATTAATACTGCTGCTACATGCTGACATGCTTTATCAAATTGCAATAGCGATGAACAACTACAAGAAGTTTGAATGGTACCGGTCGAATCTTTTTTTATGTGCACATGAAAATCTTCGTTTCCCTTCACGAGCCCTAAGCAGAAATCAATATCATTCTCAATCAATTCCACTTTGTTTCCACGAAAAAAAGAGTCCCCTCTTTTAAAGGAGACGGTACCACATAATTTTTCGATGATTTTTCGATTTAGTTTGACCTCCATAGAAACTAGGACCCCCTCCTTTCAATTGTGAAAAAGTTTAATCGTGATTTAATCCTACTGCAATTTTAATAAGGGAAGTAAATTCTTCTGGTTGAATATCCTCCAACGTTTGGATCATGATATGCCTCATCGATTTTCCGGAACCCTCTAATAAACCATTCACATCATACCGTTGAAGGTCATTTCCCCGATGGAAGCCTAGATTGACATGATTTTTGGACGGTTGCAAATAACATACTAAGCCATTATAAGTGTAATTTGGCATTGACCATTTATACTCTTCTTTTAGTAACGGTGAGGCATTAAAGATTAATTTTCTTAACGTATTTGTAATATGTTGAATGTCTTCAGGTAACTCTTTTAAATAGTCATCCACGACTTCAATTGTTCGAGTTTGATACTCCATGCAAATCCCCCTTTTTCTAATAGTATTTCAAAATAACAACAAACGATAACATCTACTGAAATCGCTATGAGGCTCGTGTATCTTCAAGTAAATTCTAACATATTGGTGTGAAAACTTACATCTATGAAAAAAGGAATTCAGAAAGTTGAACTCTGAATTCCTTAAAATAATTTTTGAAAAAATACTATTTCGTTAATAAAATTCCAAAAAGCATACATCCCGACTTGAAGATTCATGCTTTCATACGATTACTGCAATTCGATTTGTCCTGTAATATCTACACCCTTTAAAGCCTGTGTAGCAAGACGATCTGCTTCTTCATTTTGTTTACGAGGGACGAGTTCAAATTCTGGTGTAATCCCTAAGCTCTTTAACTTTTCATCAATGCGGTCTGCCCAACTTGCGAGATCCTTTTCATAAGCTGGCCACTCCCCACCCATTTGATTAATAACCACTTGGGAATCCCCGATAAATTTCACTGTTTGATGATGCACATCTAATAAATCCAACTCCACGATACTTAAATGTAGTGCTGCATATTCTGCTTCATTATTCGAAGCTAAGCCTTGCGCAGGTGCATTTCGTCGCAAACGATAGGACTTGCCATTTTGTTCGTAATAAATAACAACCCCAAGTCCTGAAAAACTTGTTTGAATATCAAAGCCTCCATCAAAATAAACACGAACATTATGAGGCTCTGTTTCGACTTCTTTAATATATTTCTTAAGTTCCTTTGCCATCCACGTGCTATCATGTTGATCAATAAAGGTCATAGTTTTTACACGTCCGGTTTTCTCCAAATCTTCCGCGATCGTTAGTGCATGGGTTGGTGGCATTTCCTCTGAACGAAAAACCGTTTCAACCCCATTTTTCGTTTTGTATGTCCATTCAATGATGATTTTCATAGATATCCTCCTTGTTCATTCCTATAACTATTATTGACTATATTAACCATTTTGTATATTAGTTTGGAGTATGTTGAGGGAATATATAAGAAGATTGGTGATCATTTATCAGATTTTGTGAGCGCTTAGCCGGGTTTGGGATCACTTACCTCGATTTGTGAGCGCTTAGCCGGGTTTGGGATCACTTACCTCGATTTGTGAGCGCTTGGCTGGATTTGACCAATTTATTCGTACGTTTCCGTAGCCTCTATCTGTTGATACAACCAATACCCTGCTTGACTTGCAACAAACTTTTCAAATGGACATTTGTTAAATAAGTAAATATCCTTTAATACCTCGTGTACTGCCTTCCATCTTAAGGTGCTTAATCCCTTTAACCGCGCAATCTCAGTTGTGCGATGCGGCAAATCCTGTAATATCGCTTCTTCGGATTGCTGGTATTGCTTCGTTAGGATTTGTCCATATGGCGTATGATAGGTGTCTACAAAAAGTAATGAAAAATAAAAATCCCGATGCTTTGTATATTCCAGTCCCACATCGATATTACGTAGAATTTGGTTACTTTGCCGTTGATTATAAGGTTGTATTTGAATATCACTTTTATATTTCGCTAATAGAAACCAAACAAACTCTTTTGTTTCAATAATAAGATCAATCTCATAATACAGATCGGGTAAATGGATATCTTTTGGTGGGGTTACGCGTCTCCATAAGCTCACCTGGACATCATTCACAGAATAAGGCAGATCAAGATGGAAAGCTTTTCGAAATAAAGGGCCAATCCAAGTCGATGGTTTAATTTGCCTCAAACTCCGAAATACATTCCAAGTGAGCGCGTCTTCCATACTTTCACTTCGGTCTGGTCTAAATCTCCTAGTACCCCACCCCGCTAGTTGCGGATCGTATTTATCAATAATTAACGACTCACGAAATTGTTGCTGTAAAAGGAGTTCATTTTTTGTAAGTTCTGTCACTCAATTCCCCCTTTCATCATGAAAATGAATTAGTTATATATACGATTCGTCCAAATCAGTCATTCCTAAAGTAGCAATTTTCGAATGGTTTCTCATTTCCATTCATCTACTACATAAAGGAGGATGAAATGAATCCAAAAAATAATCTAATGATTCCAGGATGCTTTTTTATTGGGTTGGGAATTGGATTAGCTTTTGACCAAATGGCAGCAGGAATTTTTTTAGGGCTCGGTATTGGGTTTATTTTATATTCACTTGTATCTTTATTGAATAAAAAGAAATGATAATAAGGATATGAAACTTTCTTATTGAACCTAACGTATATACTAGTACAAGTTGAAATTTAAGGAGAATCTGTCGTTTGGAAACAAAAGAACAATTACACACCTATTTACAAGAAATTGAAATATGGGAAGACGATCAAAAAGGTCTATTTTTTTGGGAGAAACTTGGACGCCTCCCCTTTAAATTGTTAGACAAAGTAACACCGAAATTTATTCAAGAAAAAATCGGCATCTTGGTCAATGAATTAGGAAGTTATATTCAGACGGGTGGCAAATATTTAATTAGTGAAAAAGGAATCATCTCCAAAATTCAAAAAACGTCCAATCATCCAATCGAATCTATTGAAGACATTGGAAACATGCCCATTGAAGATATGATAGTTGTAAGTAAACAATTACAAAGTGAACGGGCGAAATTTGCAACAGTCCAAGGAGCCTCTACAGGATTTGGTGGATTGTTTACACTCGTAATTGATATTCCGGTTATTCTTGGAACAGCATTAAAAACGTTGCAAGAAATCGCGATTATTCATGGCTACAATCCGAACGAAAAACAAGAACGTGTATTTATCGTGAAATGTTTACAATTTGCTTCAGCCGATATCGTTGGAAAAGAAGCCATCTTAAAAGAGCTAGCAACGATGAATGAAAAAAAAGACCGTTCTGAAAGTATGATTAGTCAATTAAAAGGATGGCAAGAGGTATTTTTTACGTACCGCGATAACTTCGGATGGAAGAAGCTCTTACAAATGGTGCCAATTGCTGGGATGATTTTCGGTGCCATTGCCAATAAAGGGATGATCGAGGATGTTTCAGAAGCCGGTATGATGCTCTACAGAAAAAGAAGGATTTATGAAAAATTAGATGCATTCGATCGCCCTTTTCAACCAGTAACCAATACACCAATTGAACCTCAAGAAGACGTACCGTTACAATAGAAAAACGTGTGGTAGAACCCTATAATAGGCGTTCTCCCACACGTTTTTATTTTAATGAAACACGATTGTTTTGTTTCCTTCAACAATGATACGGTTTTCTAAATGCCATTTCACTGCTTTTGCTAAAACGCGACGTTCGATTTGACTACCGATTTTCTTCAACGTTGGAACATCATCACGATGGTCAACACGTTCCACATCTTGTTCAATAATTGGACCTTCATCTAAGTCATTTGTAACATAGTGCGAAGTTGCTCCGATTAATTTAACACCACGTTTATGTGCACGATCGTAAGGATTTGCCCCAATAAACGCAGGTAAGAAGGAATGGTGAATATTAATAATACGATTTTCAAAATGGTTCACGAAATCTGGCGTTAAAATTTGCATATAACGCGCTAAAATTAACACATCCACATTATATTCTTCCATTAATTGAATTTGTTGTGCTTCCACTTCTTTACGAATATCTTTATTTGCTGGTAAGTAATGGAATGGGATCCCGTGCGATTCTACTATCGAACGTGCTTCTTCATGATTACTTATCACAACGGCAATATCCGTATCTAAATCCCCATTTTGCCATGCCCATAACAGTTCCAATAAACAGTGCAATTCTTTCGAAACATAAATCGCTGTACGTTGGCGCTGATTACGATAAAAGATGTTATATGACATATTATAGTCCCAAGCAATTTGGGCAAACTCTTTTTCCATTTGTGGTCTTTTTTCTTGAAGGTTGTCACAATGGAATTCTAAACGAATAAAAAACTTCCCATTTTCAGGATCACTGGAATACTGACTAGATTCAATAATATTGGCGTTATGCTTATATAAAAAAGTCGATAAAACCGATACAATCCCTGGCTTATCGGGACATTTCACTAATAATCTAGCTCTGTTTTCTAGTTGCGAATCTTGTACTTTACTTTCTTTAGTAACTTGCTGAACTTGCATGAATGACACTCCTAATCTATTTCACTTAATTTTTAATTATCTATTATTTTCTATCAATGAGCAACCTTTTTTCCAGAATGAGATGTTTGTTTCAAACTTTATTTTTTACATAAAGCCGTTAAAAAATTCGCATATTAATTTGGAAAGGAGATGATCACATGTACGATGAAAAAGAATTTGATGAGTACTCAAATTTTGATGATCGAGATATTCAACATAGTCAAGCAGCACCAAAAATGGGGCGTACCAACAAAGAGGAATATGGGATGGAGAAAAATACAGATATTCTCAATTCTAAAAAGAGTTCCTACACGAATAAAAAGAATAGCTAGCTAATGGAATGAAAGCATGTAAAAAGGAGTCAATTTGGTAATCAAACTGACTCCTACTATTTATTTTTTAGGTTGCTTTTTAGAGTAAATTTTCAGTTGATTGATAATATTCGTCTTTAAAGTATGATCTAGTTGCAATTTAATTCCATAACTCGGTAAAGTTGCTAACATCTTTTTCCAAACAATGATCCCCTCAATGTCAAAAGATACGTCATTGATTGTAAATGAAATCATTAAGGTAATTGTTTTTGATGTAACGTCTGGAATATTTAATTCAGAACAAATCCGTAACCCTTCTGGACTAATATCTAGTATTTGTGCCTTCCCCTGAGCAGTCGTCACCGGTTTATCATCTAATTTTGTAATTTGAAATAAAGCGTCAATCGGCTCACCAAATGCGAATCGAAAGGCCTCATCTCTTCTATATTTCATATAAAAGCCCTCGCCCTTTAATTTTTACTATTGTCATACTTTTAACCTATTTTAATGCTTGTTGGTAACAATTTCAATCTATTTTCAATTAACAATTAGGAAAATTTATACTCTCCAAATCAAAAATGTATGAATAAATAGAGACTTAAATATTTTAAAGTAGTATCGGTACGAATGAACTATTGTATTCATTTTCAAAAATGAAAAGAACCACTCTACAATGAAGTGAACCCAAAAAGTTAGACATGAATATTAGGCAGCTACTTGGGCATGAGTTCGGTACTGTACTGGACTCATGCCTTTTAGTTTTACCTTA
>NZ_RYYR01000012.1 GCF_003977595.1 Lysinibacillus antri
TATTAGCTCCGGTTTCCCGGAGTTATCCCCAACTATAGGGCAGGTTGCCCACGTGTTACTCACCCGTCCGCCGCTAACCTTTAGGAGCAAGCTCCTTAAGGTCCGCTCGACTTGCATGTATTAGGCACGCCGCCAGCGTTCGTCCTGAGCCAGGATCAAACTCTCCATAAAAGAGAACTTGATAAAGCTCAAATTCTTTGCTGGCATCAATTATGATGTCCAAATTTCGTTTCTCAACTTAATGAGAAACTTTATTTCATTAACGTTTTGTTGTTCAGTTTTCAAAGTTCATTTCCGCTCATTCAAGCGACAACTTTTATATCTTATCAATTTAAGTTGTATTTGTCAACAATTAATTCTACAAAAGATTTCAATCTGTCGAAGTGACAGGAAAATCATTGTAGCAAATATCACCCGGCATTTCAATACATTTATACATTATTTTAAGAAGAAATGTATTAACTACCGTGCGACAACTTCTTAATAATAACAATAACTACCTTATCCGTCAACATAAAATTATCAAAAGTTTCATTCATGCTTTTATTTATCGTTAGACAAGCTAATCTACTATAGTGAAGGTAGCTACATTCATTGAAAATCGTTAATCAGGACTTCAATCTAATTAAGGTAGTTATCCTAGTACGACTAATTTGAATAACTACCTAAAAGTTATTAGTTTTATCATGCTCTATTTTAAACGTTCAATAAAGTATTTCAAAATTCTTGCTGTTAAACCCCAAATCGTATACTTATCATAATCATAGAACCATTCTTCCATTGTTCGCATTCTCCATTGATACTTATCACCATTCATAATTTTATGGAATGGAAAATCTGGTGAGGGTTTTGCTTCAATCGATACTTCGTGGAGATAAGGTTCATAATTTATTAAGTAGTTAATAGGGACAGTGAAAATATACTCCACCTCATGTTTGTTATAGGAATGAAGTTGTGGAAAGTCCAGCGTTGCTACAAAAGGATATACGACAAACGAGGGAGAAACAACAAATGGACTTAATTCTCCAATCACTTTAATTGTAGAAGGGTCAACTCCTAATTCTTCATGAGTCTCTCTCAAAGCTGCATCTAATGGAGTCTTATCTGTCTGGTCAATTTTACCACCCGGAAAACTAATGTCCCCTGGTTGCTTTCTCATCTTCAAAGACCGCACTTCGAAAAGAATATGCCACTCTCCATTCACTTGAACTAAAGGAATTAAGACTGCCGAACGAAAAGCCGTATCCTCTCCTATAAATAGAGGCTGATTTTGATTTAATTTACTTTTTAATTGATCTATAATCATAAAATCTCCTCCACTTACTTATATGATTTATACTTTTATATACTATGTTACCATTCTAGCATTCAATAAATACAAAAAAACAGTATCCTTTATAGAGATACTGGAATATAACATAGAACAGTTTTTTTATGTAGATTCAATTTCATCAATTATTATAGAAGCAAATAGTTATAATGTAAAAACTCAACAGGTAGACCATGAACTTATTGATTAGCCTTTAATGTGTACCTACCTCTTTATCCAATAGATTATGTGACCGAGTAATTAAAATCATTTACCTTTTCATAATTAGCTTCAATCGCTTCCCAATCTGTATAAAGTCGTATGATATCTTCCTCTATTAGGTAGTTACCTTGTTGAACTTCGATTATTTCGAGTTCTTCAATTGCTTTAATGGCATGATAGTCTCCTGGTGGAATTTTCAACACATCCCCTGGACCCACTGTTATCATTTCATTATTAAGAATAAACAAACCTGTGCCTTTTAAAATCGTCCATACTTCTGAACGATGATGGTGATATTGATAGCTTAAGTTCTTCTCTTTGAAAATACAGATTCTTTTCGTTAAAACCTCTTCCTCGTTTGCTATTTTCGTATAGTCTAATACTTTGTACCAACCCCATCGTCTTTCTTCCACCATGGGCCGATGCATTTGAAGAACGGAATTTTTCACTTCATTACTTTGTTTTTTATCACTTATTAAAATGCCATCTGGACTTGCCACAACAATACTATCATTGATGCCTATTACATGTATGGGAATATCCAATTCATTCATCACATGTGTATTACAGCAACTAGTAGAAAGACTTGCATTTCCGAAAACGTTAGCATCGAAATGTTCAGAAAGCACTTCCCATGTTCCTAAGTCCTGCCAAAGACCACTAAACTCACTACAATAGATCTTGTTTTCCTGTTCAAGAACAACATAATCATAGCTCTTATTTGGTAGGAGATTGTAACACTCCACTATTTCCACATAACGGTTCGGTAATTGATGTTTTGATAAAAAGTTTTGCATATGCTTTGCCCGGAACATGAATGTGCCGCTATTCCATAAACCACCTTGTGCAATATAGGTTTTTGCTAATTGTTCTGTCGGCTTTTCACGGAATGTTTTGACTTCTTTTATGCTAGCACTTTGATTTTCTGGAATAATGTACCCATACTGTTGAGAAGGAGATATCGGTTTAATTCCCATCAGAAATACATTGGGGTTGAAGTTGTTAAACAGAGAAGCCATTTCAATTAACTTTTGGAAGAAATCAATATCGACATACGGATCTACTGGAATGACGCAGATTAGGTCGTCTTCGGAAACTTGTTTTTTTTCTAGAAAATACATAGTCCCTAGGGCAATGGCTGGAAATGTATCTCTTTTTTCAGGTTCGATGACTACTTCAATCTCCTGTTCTAATTGATGATAGATTTGTTCTATATAGATTTCAGAGGAAACAATGATTGTATCTTTTGCTAAATCTACCTCTTTTAATTGCTTCCAAATTCTTTGAATCATGGACTCGCTCTCACCATTTTGATCCTTTAAGACTTTAAGAAATTGTTTTGACCGTACACTGTTTGACAAAGGCCATAATCGTTTCCCGGAACCGCCACATAGTAGGATAATTTTCATTTCGTTTCCTCCTCCATCTTAAGCGGTTTCCGATTAGATTTTAACAACGATTGTATAGCCACAGCGGTAAGGGCTATATACATAAAGAACATACCGGACGCCAATAAAGGATGCTTTACATAACGTTTTAAATTCCCTATCGAGTACAGTCCTATTCTAAAAAAGTACCAACGAGTTAATGCTTTTTTAAATCCCTGTTCTTCCGATTGAAAGGTTTTCGGCATCTGATTAAAATAATACGCCTTTTTGGAAATAATGTTCTTCAGCGTAACATGCCCTTCATCATGGTAAACTCCGCTGAAAATTGCTCTCCTTATAGTTCCGCCCTTTTCCAAATACCTTATCGTAGGTTGTATTTCTTCAAAGGCAATTTGTTTTTCATTCAAACCTTCTGAAGTTACATAAGCCTCCATTCTCCAAAATCTAGCCGCTTCGATCGAATTCGCACTAACTTTTTCACTTTCGAAGTTGACTGTTTCCCGCTCAAACACTTTTACTTTAGAAAAGAAATTTGTATATTCTGTTCGCGGTATCTCAGGAATAACCAATCCACCGACATCAGGATACTCTTGTAAATATTGAACACAAGAGTAGATGAGACCTTCTAGAAGGATCATGTCAGAATCAATGAAGTATAGATAAGCTGCCTTGTGCTCCATTGCTTTTGTAATGGCTTCTTTTCTTGCGATTCCGCGCTCTTGATGTGGGAGACTAATAATATATAAATTTTTATATTTCAGTGCCAACTGATTTAAAATAGTTAGTGTTTCGTCCGTCGATCCGTCATCGGCAACGACTACTTCGAGGTTTGGATAATCTTGTTCTAAGCAACTTTCAAGGCATTTAGAAATGATTGTTTCATTATTATAGGTTGATAAAGTAATGCAGACTTTATCTTTCATTATTACCACCCTTTTCTCATGACAATTCTCTCATAAAATTAATAAATTCATTGCCTGTATGATTCCAATGTAACCTCTTTGAGAAATCATAAGCCTGTTGACGTTTTATCTCGTACTCGTGTGGATTACGAATAATTGATAACATCGTTTGCGAAAGAGCTTTAATATCCTTTTTAGGTACTAAATAGCCAGCTTTTCCATTATCCACAGCATCTTTTACTCCATAAGTGTTATATACAATACTTGGTGTACCAACAACTGCCGCCTCTGAAATAGTCAATCCCCATCCTTCTCTTAACGAAGGAAACAATAACGCATGAGCACGACTCATATATTGTAATTTTTCTTCTTCATTTACAAATCCAAACAATGTAACGTCTTTATTCTCATTCGCATTTCCAATAGTTAAATGCGCTTGATTTGAGATTTCTCCTAATACGGTTTGAACATATTGCATATCTGGTTTTCCAATAATCCAAAGTTTCGCATCTGGTAAATTCTTTTTAACTTCAATAAACGCTTTTAAAGCATCATCTATTCCTTTATATGGAACCATTCTTCCTACATAGACGAATGTAGGCGATGCTTCCTTTTCATAAAACATCTCTTTACTCCAAGGTTCAAAATCTAATCCTTCAGGCAATACTTTCACCTTTTGTCGTTGAAAGCCGAGGTCAAGAAGGTTCTCCCTTGTTGAATTGGAAACGGTCATTGTTAAATCATTTTTATTTAATTTCAATAATAATGGCTCCAATAAATATCCAATAACATTCACTGGAAACTTCGAATTATAAAACCAAATTTCACGCGTCAACTGATGAATGAAAAACACTCTTTGGTTAGAAGGAACCCAAAATTTTGTCAAAAAGCGATGTGTATTACATTGATCTACAACAAAATCAAAAGTATTTGCTCTATAGTACTTTCTTGCATAATGAATTACCGTAGTAAGTGATCCCTCTCGTTTATATAAAACCCCATCAATTCGTTCTTCCTCTTTTGCCCCATCAAACATTGGAGAGAAATGGACAATCTCGTAACCCGCATGTACCGCTCTTTTCAGCATTTCATGAGTAAATAATTCTGCTCCACCTTTTTTAGGATGATGAATGTCGCGCCATGATAAAAACAACAATCGTTTCTTTCTCGTCATTGCAGTTTCGCCTCTTTTCGTCCCAATTTAATAAAGTGATAGAATAGTAGAATTGCCATTAAAAGATAGGTTAGTAGTTGGATGAACATTATATGTAATAGGCCATCGTGAAAAATTAATGTAAGAAATATATAAACGATTGCGCCACATGCAAAAATTTTTATATAACCTTTGCTATCATAAGCAATTAATAGATTAGTAAGAATTACTGAGATTAATAAAAAGGTATAGATCAGACTTGAGAAACCTAAATAATTTTGAATTTCTATATAATCTTCTGGTAAAAATAGTGAAAGCCATTTTGATACCCATACTTGATAAAATAGTGCTATTGTACATCCAAAAGCCAAAACAATTCCTAGCCATTTATAAGTAGTTTTTATTATTTTAGTACCATCATTTATTGAACGTACCATTTTAGGAAACCAAAGATAGACAAGAGCCGTTCCAAATATTAAATGTAATTGCCCTATTTTTATAGTAACCGCATATATACCAGCCATTTCATTCAAATACCAATTAACTACAACCATGTCTATAGAATTAAAAAAAGAAAAGAAAAATTGTGCTGTAATTATTGACCAAATCGATAAATAGACTCCTCTAAGTGTCTTCAATTCATCGATTGTTTCTAACTCATAATGTGGTTTATTGATCACTTTACAAAAAATAAAAGCTCCTATATGTCCAAGTAATGTTGAAAATAAAACTAATGGTATGGACGATGTGAATAATAACAGTGGGACAACGATTAGGATTTTAATTCCAATATCAATACACAAACTAATCGCTAAATGTATAAAACGCTCTTGCCCCTGCATAATTCCTCTCTCTAAACTTAAAAAAATAGCTATACAAGTAATAAGGCCTATGATCCCTACAGCGAGAGGAGTTGTTTGTAAAACATTTGATAAGAATGGGTTTAATAGCAAGAATGGTATAGTAAGAACCAGTACTATTCTTTTAGCGGAACTAACAATATCCCTGTAGTTACTTTCACGGCTATTAACAACCTTTGTTACATAAATTTGATAGGAAAAACCTAGAACATATGTGAGTGCTAAAAAGGACAAGAGTGCATTTAATTTCCCATATGCTTCTTGAGGAAACATCCAACTCATATAAAAAAATAATGAAAAAGTAATTCCATTTAAAAAAATATCGACAATCATATAAATAGAACGTTGCTTCTTCAGAAAATTTATTCCTCCTTTTGACTGTTGCACTCGCTTTATACCTCTCTTTTACAGGTTTTCTTTATTTAAAAGGACCTTTTCTCATCTTAATAAAAATAATAAAGTTTCCATTTTTCTTTTGATATTCCTGACTCCTCTTATGATTCAAATAGTCATTAAAAAATGGGTTTCTTCTGAATAACCATTTTGAAATATAGAAGTTCCAAAGATATGCAATCTCCCACCAAGAACCTTTTACCTCAATTTTCTCTATTTTAAAATCAAACTTACTACTAATACTCTCCAATTTACTTTTAGAGTAATGTCTGTGCCCTATTAACCACCATGCAGGGTCTAAAATAGTTGAGAAAAAGCTTCGAAAAGGGGTTGATAAATAAAATACACCGTTATCCTTTAACACTCGGCTAACTTCAAAAAACATTTTCTCCTCTGTATCTTTTGGAATATGTTCGATTACTTCCCATGAAACTACCGAGTGAAAGCTCTCATTTGGAAAAGGGATTTGAATTCCACTGCCCACGTGAAATTCTGCCCTTTCATCCTTTATATATTTTCTAGCTGTCTTAAGGTCTTGATCAGTTATTTCAATGCCAGATATTTTGTTTACACCTTTTTTTATGGCATTTAATTCAAACCATCCGTAGCCACATCCAATATCGAGGACATCCTTCCCCTTAATATCCTCATCATCGACGTACTGAACTGTGTATAGAAGGCGCCCTTGTAGTTCTAAATCTGGCCGGGTATTGGTAATGTTTTTCAAAGTAATCCCCCCTTTCTTTTCATTATTAAACTATCTAATTCACAACTACTCTCTTTTTATTCGAACTCTCTTCTGAAACAATGAATTTTCTATACATAAAAAGAATAGTAAGATAATTGAAGCAATCACTAACAATACTAGGCCTATAAAATAAGGAATTTGCATAGCACGTACTATTTTAATAGAACCAGTAAGGGATTCCTTTCCAATATAAAATCCATTGTGGAAGAAATTAATGATGTATGGATTTTTAACATCATCCCCATATAACCGCCATACTCCCTGATAAGCTTCATTATGAATGGCATATTCAGTTTCCTTCAAAACGATATGACCATTACTTTCTTTAACATTGCCAACTACATCTTCTAACTGATTTTCAGGCAATAAATGCGAGCTTTCTATTTTTACAAGAGAATCAACCGGATACATTCTTGCTTCATCTAATCTAAATAGACCACTTTCATCATTTTTCCCTTTAAATAAGAACGTTGGTTGAACAAAACCGTCCTGTTCTACTTTAATAACTACATACATCTGGTTAGATGATCCTTCTAATACTGTTGATTTATATAATTGCTTTTCATTGTTAAGTAATTGCAACTTTCCATGCATCTCTTCAACACCCGTATGGTGAAGATTAAATTCAAATATATAGCGCTCTCCCTTTTTGACCTCTACTGGATCTGTTGTATAAATAATCCACTGCTTACTCTCAGTTGGCTCATTTGCAAATTGGATTGCTCCATTTACCTCTACTTTATTCAGATTTATCTGCGCTTCTTCATACCCCATATTTGCAAAGCGGATTGCTTGTTCATCCGAACCTACCAACTCTTTAGGGACAATAATTTCTCCAAGTTCTAAAACATGGGTTGTATTTTTATCTATCGAATTCGAAACATTAGACACTGCAGTTATTTCAATTTGATAACTTCCCTTTTCTAAAAAAACAGGACTAAAATCATAACGTTCCATCGACCAACTAGTATCTTGTATCTCGCTCATGGACAAATAATATTGATTGGGTGAATTATTTACTTCACCAACAGTATTTTGGAAATTTCGTGCTAGCGCTTTTTTTCCCGGATTACCGTCTTCATAGATTGTCTTACCATTTCTTAAAATTTTATAATGTAGAGAATGATTCTCCATAACATTTCCTATGATTGACGGAGTAAAGGATTGGTCAAATAAAATATCTACATTCTTCACCATTTTTCCATTTACCATTGGTATGACGCTATCTTCAATACTGCTTGGCGTAGTATATTTTTCTTTAAAAATTGTTGTATCAATTTCATCTCTCACTGTATAATCCGTTCTTATCAAAGACGTATCTATTTGTATGCCTTTCAACTTGGTCTCAGCATTTAGTTTTATTTCCTCAAACTTAGATGAAGGGATTGCTACAATTGAATTAATACTTGTTAATCCATCACTAGGGATAATTTCTAATTCTCCATTTCCAAAAGGTATATCCCCCAGATCTGTCCAAACGAATCGATCTTTTCCATTTTTTGTATTAACTTGAATAGAAGATTTTCCAGTTGTAAAAGTAGTCGTACCACCTACTTTTGAATGAAACATTCTAACAAGAATACGATAAGACTTTTCTTCTTTTTCTCTAAGTGGCAAAATAAATTTGTTTTGTACACCAGCATCTGATAAATTTGATATTTCAAAGTCATGAATCCAAAGATATGTTGGTTTTGAATCATATTGATTTGATAAGATATCTATTCTAAAAAATCTGGCTTCGACTGGTATAACAAAGTCGTTGAAAAATTCAGACTGGTTATATTCTGAAAGCACATTACTGGATGAAACGAATCCCACTTGAATTTCTTCAGATTCCTTATTAAAGAAACGCACCTTAAAATGGACAGAACCCGCATTAACTCCAGACATTTTCACACGAATTCTTAAAAACTTCGAAAGATTCATCTCCTTTAAATCAACTAGCTTTGAACGAGCAACGTTCCATAACTCCCCATTAGCATCTTTTGACTGAACTATTCCTTCTAGTGCAGCACTTTCACGATTATTTTCTAAAAAAGGAGTAAGCCTAAATACATCTTCATTTTCTGGTTCAAAAAAATCATTCAGAATATCTTCCATTGTAATAAGAGGCTTCCCTTTATAAGATAATACTTTGTGAGGCTCAATATTTAACTTATATGGAGCATAGGTATACATTAATCCTTTTCCATAATCATAATCCCAATTGTTATTTAATTGATTCATCTTCAAGGTCCAAAACCAATCAGCTTCTTGAACACGAGTTTTTCCCCATCCCTTATATGGATTCCCTGTATTGATATAGTCAAATGGATAGTATGCATATTTTTCATCTATATATGGAATGATAAAATCTAAATAGGAATCTCCTACTAGAAGTGTATTTTCATTTAAAGGTGGTTGTTGCTTCTGTAATTGCGCCCAAAATAATCCTGTATCCGTTGCTGAAACATTCAAATCTTTTTTATAATCTAATAGTGAAAAAATATTTGGTATTTGCTTTGTTGAATAGATTAATTTATTGACACCATGTACATTACTATCATCTGCCAATGTTTTATATAAAGTAAACACATCATCTTCATAATGCTTTTCTAAATCTTGTTGTTGTTCTAGTACATTTTTATTAAACGCTTGCCTTTCTTCATGTCCATACACATCTTGATGAAAGCCTACCTCATTAAAACCCATCCAAGATATAAATTCCCCTAAATGTTGTGCCGTACCCCTATCTAAAAGATGCTGAAGATAGGTAGATGTATATCGCACCATCCCATGGTTGTTTTCATTCTGAAATATTGTTGGTTTTTTACTAGAATAGAGATGGAAATCACTGCTTGCTTTTATAAGTTCACTATTTTCTGTATCATTCCAATCAAAACTAGATATTCCATTGGATAACAACATATGTTCCAGCGTTGGGATCCATAAAATTTTACCGCCTTCAATATAATTCTCCTGAACTTCTTCATATTCCTTAGGTACTTCAACGGAATCATAATAATGGTTAATAAAAACATCAGAAAATGGTTTGAAATAAAAATGAAATGATACCATTAATATTAAGATAAAAAATAATTGTATAACTTTAGGAAATCCAAGTGAACGCAGGGAAAAGAGTGTTCGATCAACTCCAAACCCAATTAGAATTGAGTAAAATAATGCCATAACACCAATTAGCTTATTAGGGTCTCTAAAAATATGTCCAATAATCGGTACTTTCGTAACAACAAACACGTTTATATCACTAATTATTGCTGTATTAACTCCTAAAGAGAGAATAGTTATCATCACTGTTAGCCATGTAAAAAGTCTTATGTAGAAATGCCATCCGTATCTGAAAAAAATAATATAAAATATAAGAGCTAAAAATACTCCTCCTCCGACCCAAAAAGACCAATTTAGATAACGGTTTACCTCAAACATTGGCCACCAATAAGAGATGAGATAGAGCACATTTGGAACTGAACTAAATCTAGAGAACATTTGTAATGTGTCCACTACATTTACATTGGATGGTTCTACAGATGTGATAAACATAGAAGTAATATATGTTAGTATCCAATAAGCATTAAAAATCGTAATACAACCGATTAGGAGGAAAACTTTTTTTATCGTTATTCTCACTAAATTATTAAAGGAAGAAATAATTCTAAAATTTTTATATAGAAGTATTAAAAAAATGAGTCCTAGTGCAATGACATAATAAAAGAAATAATGTATAGCAGCTGAACCAATACATACAAAAAAGCCAATTTTTATCGCAGACGAATAATCATCCCATGTCAATTTTGTGGAAAGCCTTTCACTTTCTTTGTATATAGGAAATAACCTTAAAAAATACAGGAGAATCCACGGAAAGGCTGCATACCCTGCAAGTAAGAAAATATGCTGAATTCGAATGATCACCCAAGGATTTAACGTATAAAATAATGCTGGAATAATTAATCCTACGTAGTGAAGTCTTGTTGGGAAACTCTTAAAGTGATCCAATAATAAATATTCGATTAACTTATAAGCTCCTACACTAGAAATCAATAAAACTGTTGCGATAACGAGCTTTAAAAGAAGTTGCGGTACAGTTCCATCTAAAAGGCTAGATATGAGCTCTAAAGGATATATAAAAACTAATCTAGATAAGTTGAAAAAGTTCATGGATGAAAAATTTTCATTAAATAACCCTAAAATTCTCTCAATATAAATTGAATCAAAATAACCAAAATCTATATCACTGAATACAATATATTTTTTAGAGAAGATCATCTCTCTTGATAGAAATAATACGATGCCTATTAGCAAAAGCATACAAACACCGCGGGCCATTTTATCAGTTTTTGCCAACTTACTGAAAATAAATGAACACCTCTCTCTCTATTAGTGTTACTATCTATTCTTTTTTGCGGTTATAACGAAACCTGATGACAAAGAAGGTATGTTAGCCAGAAATTTATCAACTGCTGCAATCAGCCCCGTAAAGCCATGGAATGCAAAACCTTGCTTTTTTTGAATGGAAAATTTTTGATCCACTAGTAATGATTCTAAAGCGTCTAAATTCATTAACCGAATGTGACCTACTGGGATGCTTTGTTGTTTTATATTCTTTAAGAACTTAAATCCATATCTCGCATTTTTTGTTGAAGATTCATAGAAGATCGGATATATACCTAAAGCAAAAAATAACCTTGATATCCAACTACATAGATTTGGTGTGGTTATTACTAATATCCCATCTTTCTTTAAAACTCTATTAATCTCCTCCACAAAAAAATCAGGATCATATAAATGCTCAATCACTTCACCTGAATAGATTAAATCGAAAGACTCGTCTTCATATGGTATCCCTTTGCTGAAATCAGCTTGGCTAAAAGAGGCATTAGGGACTTTTTTTCTTGCAAATTCTAGCTGGTGCTCAGAATAATCCAATCCATTAAGGTTTAATTTTTGATTATATTGTTCGGACAAATAGGACAGAATAAAACCTTCGCCACACCCTAAATCTAATATATTTAATTCATTAACTTTCTTTGTTATATTTTCCTCAATTTCTTTTAAAGCTATGTTTTCTCTAGGGAAGAAGTTTCTATCAGCTGCCTTATTATGTGATTCATCATAAAAGTCTACACTCTCCACATTATCACCTCATATCTGACATCTCTTCTTATGTCACTCTACTTTTATTTCATTGGCCACAAAAATTTTAATGGAAATCAATATCCCCATTAAACAACTGCCCTGTCGACAATGACTTTTTTAATAACAACTTCCTTCCTCTTAAAATATAAAACAAGAATTTCCCGAAACTTTTAACTATGGATGATACACGTACAGAGCTTTTTTCTGAAAACTCTTCAATGCGCACTGAACATTCTTCAATGTTGTAACCAGCATTTAGTATTAAATCTGTGATGTGTAATTCGAATAAAAAGCCTTTTTCATCGAGATATTTGTAGAAGGTTCTTGCAATTTTTCCTCTATATAATTTGCAGCCAAGTTGTGTATCTGTAATATTATGTTTTAAGAAGAGCCTTCTTAAAACAAACAACCAGAAAGATGCTTCTGCTCTTAAAATTCCGCGCTTAGCACCATTTGTTTTATCTCCTAAGGCCGTTACATAAATGGCCGCCACACTTGGGTCTTCTATAAGCTTGTTCATAATTGGGAAGTACTTTTCAATTTGAACTGGCATGTCCGCATCCATTACAAGTACATACTCTCCTTGACTACTTAGTACGCCTCTTCGTACACTGTAACCTTTACCGTGCTTTGCGTTATTCTCAAGTAATCGCACATTGTAGTATTTTTTTTTCAGGTGTTTAGCGACTTCGATCGTTACTGTTTCGCTTTGTTCTATTGTTAAGATAATTTCAAAATTTTGATGTTGAAATAGCTTCTGAAAGCGTTCGACTGTATGTTCAATGACCCATTCCTCATTACAACACGGAATAACTACGCTAAATTCCACCATAGCTTGCCTCCTTATTCTGAAAATTTATGTATAACGATTTGGAATGTTCGTATAAAAAAACACGCTTCTTAATAAATGACAAAGTCAAATATTAAAAAGCGTGGCCGGTTGCACTATTAGCTCCAATAAGTCTAAGTGCCCAATTATCGACTTATCTTCTTCGCTTCCACGAGTTTTTTATAAAGGTTTTTACTATAAAGATAGTTTTAAAGTTGAAAAATTGTATATATTTGTAAATACTTACACTTTATATTACCAGATTATAATATAAATATCGATTGAATTTTTTTAAGATTTTGTAAAATTTTTGTGAATATTTCAACAATACAAATGCGTTTTCTAGTAATTTTAGAACTTAATCCATCAAATCGGGATCGCTATGTTTTTTAGAGGAATAAAGAATTAGAAATCAAAAAACTGGATGATAAAGTGAAACTTCAATCCGTGGGGGTTTTCTTCATCCCCCACGGATTGTTAGTTGAACCAATCGGGCGCATGCCTGCAGTTGATCTCCCACCTATCCTTTTTGTTCTACTTAAGTCTTGAGGTGGGAGTCTTTACTTGCCCGTTAATGCGGGATAAAGTAAATACAGATGGAATTAAGTGGTCTATACGTAATATACTAACTATGTATTCATCTAGTTATTTTAATGAAGGAGTGAATGTTATGATCATTGTTACAACAGAAAATATTCCAAATCACAAAGTTACTGAAGTGCTCGGACCAGTTTTTGGTTTAACAGTTAGAGCCAGAGGAATTGGAAAGGATATTATGGCTTCTTTTAAAGGGATAGTCGGAGGGGAAGTCAATCAATATTCAGAAATGTTAGAAGACGCTAGAAAACAAGCGATAGATCGTATGGTAAAAAATGCAGCAGCAATGGGCGCAAACGCGATTGTAATGATGCGCTTTGATTCAGGGGAAATTGGTCAGAATATGAGTGAGATCATTGCGTACGGAACAGCTGTGGTAATTGAGAAGGTTTAATAGATGAAATGGGTTATCGGCTTTTATGCAATCCAATTGGTAATACTCCTTATTTTAATATTCGGCTCATGGTTTATTTGGGATCGCCGATTTAAAACAAAACATGGCAAACAAGTTCCAAAAGGTTTTGTTCGTACAAATGAAGTATCCATTGACCCTAGTACAAATAAACGCATGGTCGTTTATTTTAATGCGGAAACCGGCGAACGTTTTTATAAGGAAGAAGCATAGATTATAAGGATCTGTTTTTATAACAGTTCCTTATTTGTATCCATTATTTCTCTTCAACTACATATTAAATAATTTCCCTTTAAATTGCTGGATAAAGTTATAATGACTTCCTATCATTTGCTCTGGAAGGTCTTCACAATGAAAATATTGCAATGCCACGGTTTCTTGTTCATCCAACTGTAAATTGCCAACTACTTCTTTTGTCATAAAGACCGCTGTAATATTATAATACTCATCTCCATTGGCAGCTTTTGTATAAAACTCTTTCCCTGAATACACATGCAATAATGTTAAATTACGCAATTCTAATCCTGTTTCCTCAAATACTTCTCTTTCTGCAACTTCTTCAAAGCTTTCTCCTAAATTCATTAATCCACCAGGCAATCCCCATCTTCTCTCAGGGCGCTTTTGTAATAGTACCTCTCCCTTTTCATTTCCTATGATGACAACCGAACCAGGTAGTATTAACGGGTTTGTTCCAACGAATTGTCTTAAATATTGATAATATTCCATAGCTACACTTCCCAACATAAAATTTTATTTTCTTTATATAAATGCTACCCTTTTTTAAACTTCAAGGGTAGCTCTAGGTGGTCGCTTATTCCATTATGAACAAACAATTTATACTTCGTGTAGTAATACATCAATAGATGCTTCCATTCCCTTAGGACCTTTCATCTCAGAATTCCCTTTTACTTCAACTGGTGTTTCATCTCCATTATCGGTACAACCTGCAGAGATCGATGTGAGTGTCATGAAGATTATAGCAACCTTTAAACGCTTCTTCATTTTATTCCCTCGTTTCAATAATATTTTCCTTATTTTTCACTAAGAGTTTAAAACTATGCAAATTTTTATTTTCTATTGAATATTAACTGAAATAAAAATTTTCAACTCAAAAATATTATAAAAGTTGCTTTAAAATCTTCATTTGATCCTATCTTTTATCTTCAAAAGTTCATTATCAAATTGTATGAACATTTGACACAATTCCGCCCCTTAAGTAATTTTATTTCAACAATTCAATTATTGGAGGGATACAAAATTGAGCGAAAAAGCATTACGGCGCATTCCACTAGAAAGATTGATGGATTTAAAGGTGGATTATGCCTTTAAACAACTTTTTGGAAGTAATCAAAATAAAGAAATTACCGTCGTTTTTCTTAACGCTATTTTAAAAAGAACAGGCCGTGATATTATTAAAGATATATCTTTTAGTAATATTGAAATCGGTGGAGAATATGAAGACGATAAGCAATCTCGTTTGGATTTACTTGTTGTTACGCAAGCAGATGAATGGATTAATATAGAAATTCAATTTACAAACAAATTTGACATGGTAAATCGTACTTTATATTATTGGTCTAGAATTTATTCGAAACCCATGACAAAAGGAAAAGTTTATTCACAATTAACACCTGTTATTACAATAAATATTTTAAATTTCGATTTAATTAATGAAACAGATTTATTTCATTCCACGTATTCTTTATATGAGGCTACTGTAAAACATAAATTAACAAATATGATAGAAATCCACTTTATTGAAATTCCTCAACTAATTCGTGATTGGTATGCTAAAAAGTTAGATCCTTGGAATGATATATTAGCAAGATGGCTGCTACTTCTTGGAATTGTTGATCACCGTAAAGGTAAAATTTATGGAGATATTTATAAAGAATTGGAGGCGATTGCTTTGAAAGATAAACAACTTGCGGAAGCTTTTAACCATTGGCAAAATCTTAGTTTATCTGATGATGAATACTTTGCATACGAAGGTCGTCTAAAACGAATTAAAGATGAAGAAGCAGTGATTATTGAAGCGGAACTTCGTGTAAAAAAGGCTTTAGAAGAGTTAGATAAAGCTTTAGAAAAGGGGCTTGAACAAGGGATTCAACAAGGGATCGAACAGGGAATCGAGCGTGGGATTGAGCGTGGGATTGAGCAAGGTCGACTAAATCGTGATGAAGAAATTATTCAGAATTCATTAGAAAAAAACATTGATGTTAAAACGATTGCAGAAGTAACAGGGCATTCCATTGAGTATATTCTTGAAGTGAAAAAGAAACTTAATCTTTAATTCTTTATTTCTGCATAAAAAAAGTAGGGCTTTTACTTACCCTACTTTTTTACATCTATTAAATAATTAAAAATCTCCAAATTCCGAAATACATATACGACTTAATAAAAATTATGTCGTATATAGGAAGCGAAATTTCACAAAATCGTTAGTGACTATACTTTAAAGGTAAAGTCCCTTCCCTTTATCGGAATCTCTACTATTGCTGTTACTTCTTGTTCGGCTGTTGAGTTAAGTGAAATTGTTCCATTATAACTATTTACGATTTCCTTTACGATAAATAGGCCTTGACCTCTTATTTTTCCGTCCTCTACAGCTTTTGTTGAAAATCCTTGGTTGAATATTACTTTGTTGTCTACTAATGATGAACATGTGTTTACGACCTTAAAGATATATTTCGTTTCGTCTGCATGGCAATTGATTTGTATTTTACGATGTTCTTCTGGCAACTCTAAGGTAGCATCAATCGCATTATCTATTAAATTCGATAGTATTTTGATAAGATCAATTGATTTAATTTGATTAAAACCATTTGAAGAAATCGAAAGGTCCATGTCAATCTGATAATTTTCTGTCGCTAACTTTTTTGTCTGTAATAAAATGGCCAACCCGGGATGATCCACATTTAATTGAAGTTTTTCTATCATTTGAATTTCATTTGTAAGAGACGTTACATATTCCAACGCTCTATTTGTTTTACCAATTTGTAGAAGTCCATGAAGCACTTGCATATGGTTTGCATAATCATGCTTAAGTGAAGAAACAGAAGCTATTAGTGTTTTTAATTCTGCTTGATATGTATCCTCAGTATTCCCAACCTCTTTCGATACCTTTTTTTGGTACCATCTTTGCAATAACAAGAAACAAACAATGATCGTTAGAATAAAGATTATGTTAATCAGAAAGTTCATAACGTTATTTTCCATAACAGTTTCTTCAATAGCGCTAATTGATTCTGCACTGATATCAATACCCAAATACCCAATAACCTGTCCAGAACCATTATGGATTGGTACTCCTACCGACAAATAAGAGCCATATTTAGGATCTAAAATCTCTTCAGTCACATAGGGTGCATTTTGATAATATGCTTGTTCAACATACTTTTTGGGAACTGTACAACTGTCACCTATTTTAAAATTTCCAGATGCACCGACAATCATTGTTTTTGAAATGGCAGGATTGTCTATAGCTAATGTATAGACATATAATGCACCAATCTTTTCTCTAATAGCATTTAAATCTCTACGAATCTTCCAGTAATGTTCATTTTTTTCTTGTTTAAGAAGAAAGTTTTCATAGGCTTCTATGTCAAAATCTTGAACAATTGCTTTCGCCACTTCTAAACTATGATTTGCAATTGATTCTTCCACTGTGTCCTGCATCCTCATAGAAGTTATATGAGCGCCCAACATAGTGAAAAATATAAATAGTACTGTCGAAAGTATTAGCAATATACTCAATCTACTTTTTTTCATAACACCGGTATTTCCCCATTTTATTTAACCTAAAATTAAAACATTATTTATTATACTAGAAAAAGCAATTCATATAGCGCTTATATGAATTATTTTTAGAGGAAAGTTTGGGGAAAAATAACTCACCACAGGTTTCCCGTTATGATGAGTTATTTTTTCATTCCTATATTAATTCATTAATTGCTTTAAATTTTTTAATAAAAATTGTTTTCCGACTTCGTTAAATACAACTTTTTGATATTCTCGTCCTCTAAAGCTTTTAGTGACACTTTCTATTCCGTAAGCTTCTGAATTTTCATTTGTGATTGTTCTGCGGTGACCCTCTTCATCAATTGCTTCACTTAAAATCTGCAATTCTTTTAATTTTTTATTAATCATTGCCCCATTTAATTTTTTACTAATTGTCGGATCAATGACTTCGTTGATTGCTTTTGCAAATTCCATAATGCCAATTTTCCCTTCAGGCAATACTACGTTATCGAGCTGTTCATTTGTAATGAAAAATTGTTTAGGTCTTTGGCGAGAAGAAATATTTCCATTTGCAATATGAAACATATAGTTAAATAAGTAGAATATCGGTTGAATAACTTGGGGGGTAGTTAAAAAACTGGTGTCATTAAACGGTGTATCATCAATTGGGTTAATTCCATTCGCAATCTTTTTCACTACAGTTTGTGATTCTACTAGCTTTTGCCTATCGAGCATCATAAAATTTCACCTCTTGAAATTAATAATGGTCAACTATATGAGTTTTATTGGGGAAATGGTTTACTGAAGTTATACAATATTTTATTAAAAATTATTCTGTTGTCAACGTTAGGTAGCTCTATCGTTTTACAGTCATTTTGAATATTTGGTACTAATAATTTTATTCAAACATAGATTTTCGTTAAGATTTTTGTATTAAATTTATCAAAAAAAATTTTTTTCCTGTTTTCATTTCAATGATAGAAGTTCAGAACTAGTCATTATTTAAGCTCCTATACTACCGTACATTAAAAAAGACTAAAGAGTTGCCCCTTTAGCCTTTTTTGTTTCAATGTCTCGTATAGCTGCCAAACAATTCGTTAATTCCATGCAGTTCGTTCGCTTATTGGTCTTTCCTGTTCGAACGAATCTCGATCGATAATTGCTTCATGCCGCCGATTGTTATCTACTTGGAATTCAGAAGCAAACTCTTCATTGTTGTTTTTGGTTTGCTGATTCTTATTTAGTTGAATCTTACTTGCTGGACCACAAACATTTCCGTTTACACTGGAATGACAATTATTGTTCGCTTCTTTATTTGACATTTGCTATCCTCCTCATTGAATTGACCATACTGAAAAATATAAAGAATGCATATAGTCATGCGTTATTTATACTTTTCGAGAATAGTTTGTGCAACAGGAGGAATAATTATTTATCGAAACACATTTCCCTTTTTTAGTCGATTTTGAGTTACTTCAAAAATATGAGCAATATATTTATCCTTTTTGCGCCAGCGCATAACATTTTTTGCTGGGTCCATTCCAAATTGAGATACAATGTCTTTTAAGCCGTCGACATCTAAAGCTTTTAATGCGTGCAACAATTCTTCTTCTCCCTTTTCCTCTAACACAATTTCCGGATTAAAGGGAGCTGGATTTCGTTTCTTAGGACTAGTTGTTTTTGAAGCGGATTTTGATTCACTATCCGAAAATATGATAGCAACTTTCTCAGCAAAGTCCTGATTACTTTTTGTTTCTTGTAAAATCACTTGAAATAAATCCATTAGCTTTATTTCAATGCTCACTTTCTTTCAAACCTTTCGATAATTTCTTTTGCCAAATTATAAAAAGCTTCAAAATGCAAGCCACTCCCCCATTTTTGCTTGAAAGTAGCATATTTAATTGTATAATCTGCAGCGCATGCAGTTTGGTTACTTTCTTTAAAAAGACTACTAAATAAAGGAGCATCTACTCCCTTTTTCAGCGATTCCAACGTATTTTTATGAACTTTAGAATTTTCTTTATATTTTGTAACAACGATTCCTAAAGTTTCAATTTTAATATCCATATTTTTCGCAAATTCTTTTACTCGATTAATGATTTGGGGGATGCCATATGTAGAGAGGATATCTGGAACGGTTGGTATAATGTAGCCATTTGCAATTCTTAATCCATTAAGGGTGATAATACCCAGATTAGGCGGACAATCGATTAAAATATAATCGTAATTGTGTTGAATTGGACGAATTGCTTTTTTTAAAATTTCAATGGGATTTGTAACGTGAAATGGTCCTGTTGACATTTTTGCTAAGACGTCCTGAACATTCATTAAATCAAGGCTAGACGGTAGTAAGTCTAAACTTTTCACGGAAGAAATATTCGATACATTTTTTTGTATTGTTTTTTCTAAAATAAATTTCGTTTCGTCCGGGTCTAATGCTTCTTCAAAAAGTGTTGCAATTGTATATCCATCATCATTTAAGTCTTTCCAATCATATTCACTCATCAGCATTAGCGTTGCATTAGTTTGGGGATCTAGGTCAATAAGTAATACTCGCTTTTTAAATTCAGAAGTTAACATTTCGGCTAATCCAACTGTTGTTGTTGTCTTTGCTACTCCACCCTTTAAATTAATGGTAGGAATTACAATAGCCAATGAATTGTCACGCCCCTTCCACTTTCATTTTTCTTATTTACTATTTTATGAATTATTTCCTACTTTCATTAACAAAGCGCATTATTAGACATTTCTCGGGAAATAATAAGAGATTTTATTCGGAAATTGTCGGATTAGATCATAATATTTACTCTCGAACTGCATTTTCTAATTCCCCAACTGGTTCTTGCGGTGGGGTTGTTGGTGGAGTTTCACTTTCAATTAATGTTTATAAGAGCTGGTGGGATCATTATTGTTTGGCTTTTACGAAAAAATGTTAAAAAAATAGTAAACACCACATAGGTAGCGTTTACTATTAAAGGTTTATTTAATGAAATTATTCCTTACTCCACTTGTAATAATTGCATTGACGCCATTGTATAACTGATTCCTTCTGGTAGTTCGGCAACTAATTTTACAACATCTCCTTCTAACAATGAAACTAACTGAGTAGAAGTTACATGTTGGGAGGAGGAGGGTTCAGTTAAAGATGTGACCACTTGAATATCATTATTAATAACAATGTAAAATTTAGCTGGGCTTGTTACGTCAGGTGTGCTCTTTACTACAACTGTATAATTTATTTGATAAACCCCACCCTTTGAAACTTTTATCCCCTCAGTGTTTAGTTCCACTTCATCATGAATTGGACTTGCCACTGTAAATAGTACATTTCTGCTTTCTCTACTTTCTGTTATCGTATATACAAATGCATAATGAGGTACAAACGGCGTAGGTTGAGGGTTCGGATTAGGTTGTTGATAATCACAATCGCCTGGAGGTTCCCATGGATCATCTTTTAACCAGCAATCACAATATTTATCCTTGCAATGCTTATGCTTATCTTCCATTTTCTCTAACTTATCCTTTAGCAACATGAGTTTTTTCTTTAATTGATCTACAAATTTATCATTTAGTTTAGAGGATATCGGAGAAAAAATTTCGACTAATAACTCAAGCTGCTTTATTTGCTTTTTAATTTCGGATGTTGATTGGAACATTGATTAATACACCTCCTGAGCTCGATTGAAGGGATATGGCTCTAGTTGCATCTGGTCCTACTTGTGAAGGCTCTACTCGATACTCCCACTGTCCAAGGGCGTCCACTTGAACCTGTGCCAAAATCGTACCATTCAATGAATTGCCAATATAAATTGTTACTGTAACGCCTGCTCCTGCTACACTTGACGTTCCTGAAATACGCCACTCGGAATCTCCTGTTCTAAACTGTACACGATTGACTGTTAAACTATCTGGAGTCGTTGAAATAGTTACTGTATCCACCGCATTTCCACCTGGTCCAGCTACCCTTAATTCAAAGGTTAAGGTTGTGAATTGGTTTGGGAAAGTAAATGTTGCAACAGGTGAATTTGCATTGTTAAGGACAACTTCAGGCCCACTTGTTTGTACCCATTGAACAGTTGATACTTCTCCTGTTGTACTGCCTGTTAACGTTACGATGGAACCTTGTTGTACGGTTTGGTTTGGTCCTGCATCTGCAACTGGTTCAGAAGCTGTCTCGAGCACATTAATATTAACAATATCCGAATGCGGTCCACCTTCACCTTGTACTGTTAATTGGAAGGACAATTGGGCTGCTTCATTTGGAGCCACAAAAGTAGCAATTGCGGTATTTGCATCTTGTAAAGTAACCGTCTGCTCTGGAATTTGCGTCCATTGATAGGAAGAGATTGCTCCTCTAGATTGACTGCCATCTAAAGTCACGGTGGAATTAATGAGAACCGTTTGATCCGCTCCTGCATTAGCAGAAACCCCTATTGGATTATTGACAGAGCCTGTGATTGTAACAGGAATTGTCTGTAATCCACCTGCAGACGATTGAATGGTAATCTCTGCTGGTACTATCATTGTATTTACCGCTAACCCCTCTATTGGGATGGACAAGTCCCCAAGACCAAAATCTTCAACGGTTAGTATCACTGGAGTAACTTCATCACTAGAGGTTGCGGTAATGATTAATGTTTTTGCATCATTATCATAATTTGCCGTTGCGTTAATAAAATCGACAGGTGTGGATTCTTTTAAGCTTGGAGGGTTGTCACTTGTATTTGTCACTGTAATACTACTTGGAGGAAGTGCCCCAGGATAATTGACGCGAGCAAAATATGTTCCATTTTCACCTTGTAAACGTGTTGTATTTATGCCCGCTCCTGATACTTCAAGATTTTGTTGTCCCACATCTGTCATAGCAAAGACATCCAATACACCACCCGTAGCAGCACTTTGTGAATACGTTGAACGAACAACATCTACACCAGAAATTGTGGAGATCTTTCCTGCTACATTAAAATCCCTTGTTTCAATGCAGTTATCCGGATTAATTCCAGGTGTTGTTGCTCTATCAGGTGAACCAATACCGATACCCGGTCCTTCGATTCTAAAAATATTTTGAGGCTCGCCAAATCGATCGACTAAAACACTACCTATCACTGGATGAGGAACATTCGGGTCGCCAATATATCCAACTGGGGCTAGTGGCGCAACGTTTGGATCCCATTGTAAAAATGGAAAAACACGTGATTCTAATGCAAGCTCAAAATTCCCTCCGTTTAAGCCGCCAATATCTTCCGTAAAGTTAATTTCACCGAAGCCCTCTCCATCTGGCTCAGCGATAAACGTATCTATACCATATGGATGCGTGACCGTATATTCCACATTTGGTTGTAGCCCTGCCACACGAATGCGAACGCGCCCAAAAACAATTTGATCACCTTCCGCTGGTACCTCATTGACAAAAGCTGCTTCTAGAGCTAAAACAAGTCGTGCTCGTTCTCCTGTACCAGTTACCATCTCAGCTTCTGCGATGAAGTAAAAAGCTTCACTTGGAAAATTATCTGGAAATGAAACTGGCTGCCCCGGATTCGGTAATTCATCCATTATTGCAAATGGATCGTTTGAATCAGTATTTAACATCAGCCGTAAGCCGTTTTCATCTTTGTACCATACTGGAAAGCCATTGAGTGCATGAATTGGTCCAACTGTCATACTATCTTCCCTTCTTAAAATACTGTGATTTAATAGAATGAAATAGTTTCATGTTAGTTTATGAATAGTTTTTAGTATGAACTTGGCTTTTGTCTTATCTCAATTGTCCTTTTGATTTAGTGATGAATAAAAAAAAGACAACACTCTTAATTAAGTGCTGTCCCTTAAATTTTAAGGTAATTTAAATATTTCTACTTCTTTTAGTAGGTCCTCTACAATGCTTTCAAGCGCTTCTGCTGTTGCTGAAATTTCTTCCATTGAACTTAATTGTTCTTCCGTTGCTGTGGCAACATTTTGCAACTCTTCCTTGGATGCATCCGAAATTTTTTCAACAATTGTCATATCTGAAACGACTTGCTCACTATTTTGTGCGATTTGATGCGCACTTTCTAGCACACTTTGGAGCTGATCTGTAATTTGTTCAATAAACATTTTGATTTCAATAAAGTTAGTTTCCGTTTGAGTAAACATATCTAGACCCTTTGACACCTCTATACGGCTAGAATTCATTGACTCTACTGATTTTGAAGATTCATTTTGTATAGCAGAAATAATTTCTTGTACTTGATTAGAAGAGTTATTCGTCTGCTCAGCTAGTTTTCGGACTTCTTCAGCAACAACAGCAAACCCTTTTCCATGTTCTCCAGCTCGTGCTGCTTCAATAGCCGCATTTAATGCTAGTAAGTTGGTTTGTGCTGAAATATCTGTTATAACATTTACAATTTCATTAATTTCATTGGCATAGTTATTTACCGTACCAATATTGTGGGAAAGTGTATTGAACGTACCTTCTATTTTTTTCATTTGTTGTTGTGTTGAAATAACGATATCGTGTCCCACTTCTACCTTGGATTCTGCTTCTTCTGCATTTTGTGTGACTTGATTTGTATTTTCATAAATCTTTTGAATATCATCTGATACAACTTTTAAAGAATTGAAGCTTGTTTTTAATTTTTGTGATTGGTTTTCAAGCCCTTCATGGATCGTATTCATGGATACTGTTATCTTTTCAGCAGCACTACTCGTTTCATCAATCGTCGCACTTAATTCCTCTGATGAAGATAAAATAACTTCTGATTTATCATGTAATTTCGAAATAATTGTAGAAAGCATTTCCCCCATTTTGTCAAAGGACTTTCCAAGTAACCCAATTTCATCTTTTTTATCAATGCCAATTTTTGTTCGCAAGTCACCTTCACTCATCTGCACTGCTGCATTCGTCATTATTCCTAGAGGTTTTGTGATGGAACGGATAATGGCTACTAAATAAATCCCTAATAATGCTAATGCTAATATGACCACAAATATCGTAGAATTCAGGATTGGTTTTGTCGCATTCATTACTTCACTTGTAAACAAAGTGCCACCAATTTTCCATCCTGTAAGTTCGTTTGTATGCACAAACATTTGCTTAGAATTACCTTCAAACATGTATTCAAAAATGGTATTGTCCGATTGAAGCATTTTGTTAGACCAGTCTTCTGCTGAAACATCCGTTCCCGGTTCTAATGTAGGGTGCGCAATAATGGTTTGATTCTCAGACATTAAAAATGGATATCCACTCTGCCCAACTTTACTTGTTTGAATGATGTCGTACAATTGATCCATTCCCAAATTAATCGCAAATACGCCATCCCCTTTGTCTAACTTTTTGGAGATTGTAACAACCCACTCTCCTGTAGAGGCAGATTGATGAGGTTCTGATATAATAACTTGGCCAGCATTGTTGTTTGCTTGAATATACCAATCTCTTGTTCTTGGATCGAAATCCTTATTATTCATTAGACCTAAATCTGGATATTGAATCATATCTCCTTTTTCAGTACCAATAAATGTGGATATAAGCCCTTCACTTGTATTGAAATAATGCTCTAATGTAATTAAGATCGTTGTCCAATTTTCTTCTTCTAATTCTGCATTGGTAAAGTCTTTTGCAACATATTTCGCATCATTTACAATTGGGCCGACGTATTTATCAATAAATTTATCTACTGTTAAAACACTTTGGTTTGCACCAATGTGTATTTGTTTTTCTATTTCCTTTTTTGAAGCTAAAAATGATGTTGTCGCAATAACTAGAGTAGGTATTAAGAGTGCTAATAAAAATGCAATGCCTAGCTTACCGTTAATCGATATTTTAATATTTTTCTTTTTTTGCATAAACTCGTCGCAAAACAATTTCACCTAAAAAAGGGAAACGATCGCAACCTACACCCCCTATCACTTTTTACAAAGATATCCAATCCCCTTGTTTTCAGTATAAGGGAAAGATAAGGAAAATAAATACATTATTTAGAGAGTATTTGCATAAAAAAGAAAAAAGTTCCTTATTTCGTCAATTATTGGTAACGCTTTCACAACAATAACAAAGGTCGCCTTTATGCTCTAAATAAACATAAAAACGACCAGCAATTTATAAAAATATACCACCTACAACTAAACCACCCATAATAACAAAGGCTGGGTGAATTTTCATTTTCTCCAATGCTACATAAGCGCAAACGAGTAATACGATTGTTGCAATTAACCCCGTTGCATCATAGGAAGTGTGAAAAAAGTCAAATGTCATCTCCGCCAATAAAATTGCGATTGCTGGTAATACAAAGCTAGATAACCTTTTGACTCTGGGTGAATTTCGATATCGGTACAAAATATTCAATAATATTAGCATTAATAGTAAGGATGGTCCTACTGTTGCGAATAGGGCGACAATTGCACCGAACACGCCACCTACTTCATAGCCAATAAATCCAGCCATTTTTGTCGCAATAGGACCCGGTAATGCATTGCCAAAAGCTAATACCTCACTAAATTCGGTTGTTGTCATCCAGCCGTATTTCTCTACCACTTCATGCTCAATCAGTGGAATTGTAGAAGGACCTCCACCATAGCCAAGTATCCCTGGATAAAAAAATGCGAAAAAGATTTGAAGGTAGATCACGTTTGCTCACCTTCTTCTTTAGACTTCTTAATCGGAAGGAATAAAGCAAGTAACAGTAAAACTGCAATGACAATCCCTGGGTGTATCTGTAGCACTATCATACAAATAAATGATGCTGCTAATATGATTGACCCGACCTTCCATCCCAACGATTTCTTTGACTTTATTAAGAAATCCCAAGTAAGTACACCGAGCATAATCGCCACAATAGGTACAACGCCATTGGTCATTCCTTTGACAAAATCAAAATCTTTAAATTCATTTAATGAGGCTAATAGAATAATCATGAGCAACACTGTAGGCAAAACCGTTGCGATTAAAGCATTAATCAGTCCAACCCATCCACCAACACGATACCCAATATAACCAGCCATTTTTGTTGCAATTGGTCCTGGTAATGTATTACCTATTGATAACACATCCGAAAATTCTTCATCCGTCATCATTTGAAATGTTTCAACTACTTCTTTGTGGACGAGGGGAATGGTTGAGGGACCCCCGCCAAACCCCAATATTCCTGATCGAAAGAAGGCAATAAAAATAGCATTTTGTTTCGCCATAAATTCCTTCTCTGTAAATGCCTTGTTAGTAGCCAATTGCCATGCCATCTCCTCTTGGGTCTGCTCCGCCAAATTTTACATTGGTTTTTTCATCTATTAAAATACCACCTGCATGCCCCATTGTATCCGTAAACTCTTCTAACACTTCTATGTCATGACCCAGATGTTTTAATTCAGTAAGCACCTCGTTTGAAATACGATTTTCGACTTTTAAACTATTAGATGAGGCTCCCCAAGTGCGTCCATAAAGCCATCTCGGTGCTTCAATCGCCTCTTGTACATTCATGCCATAATCAACAATTCGTGTCACTAAAGCCGCTTGTGTTTGTGGCTGTCCTTCTCCACCCATCGTTCCATAGACTAACGTAGGCTTGCCATTCTTTAACAACATGGCTGGATTTAATGTATGGAAGGAACGTTTTCTTGGAGCGAGGGCATTTACATGGTTTTCGTCTAGCGAAAAATAGCTACCCCGATTTTGCAATACAATCCCCGTGCCTTCAGGTATAAAGCCCGAACCGAATTCGTGATAGATACTTTGAATAAATGAAACGGCATTGCCATACTCATCTACAATCCCCAACCAAACTGTATCTCCCTTTGCATCTAGTAATTGTAATTCTTTTGCCCGATCACTATCTCTAATTTTTTCAGCAAGTTCTAATCCATGTTGCTCGCTTAAAATTTCGCTTATTGGTATATCCATAAAGTTTGGATCTGTTAAATAGCGATCTCGGTCAACAAATGCATGTTTAATTGCCTCCACTAGTACATGGTAATAAGTAGATGAACCCTCTTCAATTTCTTTCATATTAATATGATTTAAAATATTTAATATCGATAATGAAGCCATCCCCTGTGTATTTGGAGGTAAATTATAAGCAACATAGTCTCTATATGGAACTGAAATTGGTTTTACCCAATCACTTGTATGCTTTTTGAAGTCTTCCACAGTTAAAATACCACCATGTTTTTGTAAATCCGCTACAACTTTTTCTGTTAGTTCACTGTTATAAAAGTGATTTGCACCATTTTCTGCAATCGCTGTTAATGTCTTGGCTAAATCCATTTGCTTCATAACATCACCAGCTTGATATGGCCGATTACCTTTTAAAAAGACTTGTTTAAAACCAGCATATCGTCCAAGTGCTCGGAATTCTGTATCCTTTTCGTCTAAATTTACTGATGTCCAATATTCTTGACTCGGCGTTACCGGAAACCCTTCTTTTGCATAATGAATTGCAGATTCTAGTAAACTAGCCCAAGATAAAGAGCCGTTCATCTCTTCATTCGAATACGCATATGCTTGCCCCCATCCCGCTACAGCACCTGGTACTGTATTTGCAGCAAGCGCTCCTCGTGATGGAATTTTTGTGTATCCTTGAGATTTATAAAAGTTGATGGTTGCCATTTCTCCAGAACGACCACTCGCATTTAATGCCTTTAATTCCTTTGTCTTCGCATTGTAAATCAACCAAAAATTGTCCCCACCGATTCCATTCATATGAGGATACACAACACCTATTGTAGATGCTGCTGCGATTGCTGCTTCAATGGCATTGCCGCCCTTTTGCAATGTCGTGATTGCAGCTTGTGATGCAAGGTAATGCGGTGTTGTCACCATCCCTTTTGTAGACATTGTCGTTGCGCGATGTTGTTTCATTATGAAAATCCCCCTTCATACTCCCTATGTATCAACTAAACTTTACTTTTCAGTTTTTTCAGTCAATTATATAGAGTTTAACAAAATTCCAATAGTTTGCAATTCTTTCACATAATAAAAAGACGACTTAATGCGTTTGCTTAAGCCATCTTCATTCCATTTATCTATTTATTTACGAAGTTTATCATTGAGTTTCTTATAAACTACTTTCATCTCTGGTTCTGTACTTGCCGCAATCGCATCTTCAAACGTAAACCAACCTATGTCACTATTTTCATCAGGTTTAATTTGTAACAATTCATTTTCATCTGCTTCAATTAAATATGTCACATTTAAATGTACGTGGGTTGCGATATGGTTGCCCTTTTTTTCATGAGCTGCAACACCTAATATTTCAATGGAATACATCTCATCAGATACAGGCTTTATCTTCTGTAGCCCCGTTTCTTCTTGTGTTTCTTTTAATGCAACCTCAAGTAGATTGGCATTTCCATCCGCATGTCCACCAACCCATGACCAGGATTGATAAATGTTATGGTAGGCCATTAATACTTTTGTTCGATTTTGATTCACAACCCATGCAGATGCTGTAAAGTGGGCAAATTCATTTTCTCTCGTCAATAGATTATCAAATAAGTCCATATATTTTAATATTAGTTCTTGATCTTTTATCTCTTGCGCATTGTCTGGTTGATATTGTTCAATTTGTTGTTTTAAGTTCATCTGGTTGCTCCTTCAAGTGATTTTATGAGCTTTTTAATTCTCGTTCTTTGGGGCTCGGTAAAGTAAGGTTCTCGTTCCTGTACAACTTGTAAAAATGCATCTTTATTGTCAGCTGATACGGCAATCGAAATACTTTCTGCATGTTGTGGAACTTCTTTTGTTCGGCAGCTTTTTAAATGGTCGATTAAATAAGAGAAAATCTGCTGATTATATTCATTGTTTACTGATGCTAATTTCGCTAGAGTTATTACCCCCTTATCAACAGTAATAACCGAACCAATTTTCATTGCGAGTTTTATATCGTGCAGGTGCTCTATTAGTATTTCTGGCACTTCTAGGGCAATTGTTGATAAGGCTTGTATAGCACCCCATATTAATCGATTATCTTTACTTTTAAGGAGCTCAATAAAGATTAATGCATTTTGACTAATCAATTCAGGTTGCAGTTTCCCAATTTCATAAGCCACTTTAATACAATCATGTTTAATCTTTTTATCTTTGTTAGCTAAATTATCAATAATCTCCTGGACACCTTCAAGATTGTGGTTCCTAACAAGTTCTTCGGCTAATTCAATATTAGGTTGTTCATCACTTCGATCTAATTGTGAGGAGAGTCGGTTTAGAATAGTCATGTCATTCTCCTTATTATGTGTTTAACATTGCTCTACCAAGTGATTCATTTGCTCCTGAATACACGGTATCGATATCTGACATGCTTTTGATTAATTTAATATCTTCAAAAATAACGCGTTCATCTTTTCTATTTGAGATAATTACATCTTGGAATTTAAGTGCAGGATGGCTATTTAAATATTGAATTAGCTGAAATATCTTATCCTTCTCTATGCTTTCACCGATTAAATACATCCGATACCCTTCCGTACATTCGCCATTTTCATAATACTCTTGGAAGCAGCCAAAAGATTCGAATCTTGGATCTTCACTTTTTAATCCGAATTCATATACGTAGCCTAGATTGTTTAGCTCATTTTCTAGTTCAATAAATAGCGGTTCGTCTCTTTCTTTTAAAGATTCATTTGATATATCCAAATCTAAATATAATTGTTCTTTTAGTTGCTCAATTGATGTAACTGTCTCAATCTGTTCTACTTGCATCAATTTTTCTTTCACATAATTAATGTTCAGTTCTTCAATGCTTTCTTCAAATTTTTCTTCCTTTTTAAAGGTATTCAATAAATTAATAAAATCCATTAATGGCTGAACTGTATCCTCTTTGAAGGTGGAAATATTAGAATTATAATTCACATTAATTTGCAGTCCATTGCCTTTACGAAAAACCACATCGGATATTTTTAATTTTGAGATTTCGTTATTATATTTGTCTAAAAACTTTTGTCCTATTAAAAATGTTTCTTCCTGGATTTTATAGTTATCTCCTACGACATCCGTTTCCCACATTCCTTTAAGATCCACGGTAAATTCCACTTTCGGATCATCTTTGCGTTGTACTTGGTAAATTCGATCGCCCATATTCCCTTCATTTAAGGATTCTCGATAAATGAAGTCTACTTCAAATCCATAGGTTTCCATTACATGATCTTGTACTTTTTGATCGACCTCTTCTTCAGAATCACAACCAACTAAGAATAGTACACCGAGGAAAGCTAAAATAAACCGTGTAAATTTCATATTAATCCCCTTTAGATTGTAAAATAGCGAACAATAAATTTCTTGAAGATTCTACCATAACGTAATGAAATGTGGTACTCAATATTTGTAGAAGGATTTTCGATTTTAATCGCAAAATCAAACATTTCTCGGGAAATATTTCTATAATTCGTTTAAGAAAGCGAACTTCTGTTGAGAAATGGCAAATTACATCGATTTTTTGTATTAAAAAGGCACCGTTGTTTAACGATGCTTCAATGATCTAAAGTTTACTTATGTTTCGTTTAAAATGTTGATAAAGTTGATTGTCCGTCCAGTGCATTTCCTCTTGTAAAGCAATACAAAAACTAGCTAAGATTATTGGGCCATCAGAATTTGTTTCAAAATTAACTCCTCTAGTAGATAAATCCTCTAGCTTTCCCCATGCAGGTTCTTGATTGCCTCGATATAGCCTATTTGCATTTTCTGTAATTTTCTTTGCCAAATCCAAAACTTTAATTTTTTCTAACTTTTCTTCATTACCTATGCCATAAGCGCAGCTAAATAATATGTCAATTTCTTTATTTGTAATCCAATTTATTGATCCAAACACAGCTTTTACCTCTTTTTCGAGCTGTCCTATGAGTTTAAACTCTTTTTTACGCGAAGAAAGAGCCTTCACTATACTACTGTAATACCAATGCTGATCTTTTTTCCCACGATTAAAGCGAGACCATACTGTTTCGCCATCTCGTTCAAGGTCCTCCCGTATAGAGCGTAAATTATGTAATTTATCTGCTACAATCACTTGGATTTCTTCTAATGAAGCTTTAGATAGTCCTTGAATCGTATGACGTTTTCTCTCTTCCCACGGGAGACTTTTATCGTGTTCTGATGCGGCTTGAACAAGGTTCGCGATTTTCTCGCTAAATTCCTCAACTAGCTGTGGATAGGTTACATCCGTATCCTCAATCGTGTCATGCAATATCCCCGCAGCAATCACTTCCTCTAAACATTTTGCCTGTTGTAGAAGCATACCTACCGCAAATGGATGTGTGATATATGGGATATTTGTCGATTTTCTCATCTGACCTTCATGAGCTTTTGCTGCAAAAATAATAGCTTTTTCAATTAGATTCATAAGAGTCCCTCCTTCTTAAAACAAATATTCCATTAATTATACCAAAAACGCTTATCCCCTCGACAAGGATAAGCGCTTTGCATAAATATGAATTGTAGTGAATTGTTTGAGTGCCAGGCACCACCAGAAACTATTTCTTCCACAACTTCCCTGGCCAGAATGCATAACGACCTAGTACCACTGTTATGGCTGGAACAAGTAGCGGACGCACGATGAAGGTATCGATTAAGACACCAATTGCTGTAATGACACCAAATTGAACAAGTAGCTGAATTGGTAAAGTTGCTAATACAGCAAAGGTACCCGCTAAAATGAGACCTGCCGAAGTAATAACAGATCCTGTTTGAGCGACCCCATTTTTCACCGCTTCTTTCAATCCTTGAGTTTTTCGGTTATTCCAAACTTCCGAAATCATGAAGATGTTATAGTCTTCACCTAGCGCTATTAAGAATACGAATGAGTATAACGGAAGCGCACTGGCAATGGACTCTGCTCCGAAGAATGTCGTTAATACTAACCAGCCTAATCCCAATGCTGCAAAGAATGAAATTAATACTGTCCCCACAAGATAAATTGTTGCTGGTACCGAACGTAAATACACTAGTAATAGAATCGCAATAATGACTACCATCACAGGTTGAATCACGGATTCATCACGTTCTTGCACCATTTTTTTATCTACTTGTGAACTCGTTTCTCCACCAATCCAATAGCTTTCATCCACTGCGTCAACACCCGCACCAGAAAGCATTGTTTCAATATCTGCTTTTAATGTTGGGATTACATCCATCGCTTCATTGGCATATGGATTTACATTTAAATCTGCTTCGTATAACTGAATGTTTGGATCTTTTTCACTTACTATAGGCTCACTCACAACATCAATATAGAAAAGGGAGTCTATTTGTTTTGTTAAATTTACCTCTTCCCCTTTTGTATCCACAATAATTTGGACAGGTGCTAATTCACCAGGCGAAAAGTTTTCTGCAATGATTGTGAATCCTTCACGGGAAGGCATATCCTCAGGGAAGGATGATAATAAATCATAATTGTACTTAATTTGTGTTGAAGTTAACGCTAATCCACCAAGCACCACCATCGTAACGATGATGACTAACCATGGTTTTTCCGTAACAAATTCCCCGATTTTCGTCATGATCGGATGTTTCGGCTTCGGTTCTTTGTAAGGTTTGTTCTTTTCTTGCGCACGTTTGCGTTCCATATCTTCTGTACGAGGAACAAATGGGAAGAATGCGACACGTCCCATAATTGCTAAAATTGCTGGTAAAATCGTTAAAGCAGCGATTCCCATAATAAAAATTGCAAAACTAAATGGTACAGCAAAGCGTTCAAACGCCCCAAAATTCGCTAATCCAAGTGTCGCTAATCCAATGAATACTGTTAACGCACTCATTAATATTGCCCCACCCGATTCTTTCATCGCTTGACTAAGGGCTATAAATTTATTTTCTTCTTCGAGTAACTTTTCACGATATCGTGTGATTAAAAATAAACAATAGTCTGTTCCAGCACCAAATAAAAGTACCGTCATGATTGATACAGCTTGCGCATCTTTATCGATCCACCCGTTATCTGCAAACCAGCCTAGCAGTGGACTAATAGCACCATAAGCAATTCCCACTACGATTAGTGGTGTAATGGCTAAAATTGGCGAACGATAAATGACAATTAATAAAATTAAAATTAAGATCACCGTAGCAATTAAAAGCTTCACATCCGCTTGCATAAATAAATCTGTTGCATCGACTGAAATCCCCGCCGGACCTGAGAAGCGCGCATGTAATACATCCTCCTCAAGATTGGTACTATACGGATTTTCACCAATTGCCTCTTCCGTCATCTCACTAATCTTTGCTAAATTCTCTTTAATAACTTCAGTATCCGTTGTTTCATCAAAAAAGACAGGTGTTACAATAGAAGATCCGTTTTCAGAAACACTACCTAAAAGCGCTTCTGTTGGTAGCTCTCCAAATGGAGGAATCATTGATTGCCCATCTAGTGGATTTTCACCAAGTTCTTTATACAAAGTTTGAATACCTTGTAAATCCTCTAATTCAAGTCCAGCCTCTTTATACCAAACAATTAAAAGCGGAAGTCCTGCATCTGATGGAAACTGTTCTTCAATAATTGACGCTGCCCGTTCACTCATCACATCTTCAGGCAAATCGCTGCCACTAAAATTTTCTACACTATTGATTTGCGGCAACGTCATGGATAATACGCCAACAATTAATATCCATAAAATTAACGTAACCCACCGAGAGCGTTTATTTCCAACTAAATTGCCCCACTTTTCTAATGGGTGTTTTGACATTTATTATCCTCCTTTGTCAAATTGCATCTTAACTTTGTAATTACAAATTTTGTTTATAAAAAAGGGTCACTAAAAAACGCAAGGAAACGAAACAGTTATCCTTGCGTTACATTTTATACTATTCTAAAAACCATTTCCTGAATTTACATTTTTTAAAAGTAAATTGGAAATACAACGAAAAAGAAAATATTTCCATTAAAAAAGCACTAAAACAACATTGAAACCAATACATTATTTAAAGACTAATCAACGTCTTTTTATTATTCAAATATAATAAAAAGGCGTTATTTAACAGCTTATTCTTCTTCGTTATTTTCTAATTGACCAAAAATCGTCACAATTTCTTTCGCCTTTTTACGTTCAGCAGCTTTTGGAAGATCATCAAAATACCCCAATTGAAGCATTGAAATAATTCGTTCACCTTGTTTTACACCAAGAGCTTCACGGAAAGCTGGTGCATCTAAAAAGTCTGGTGTTTTCCAACAAGCGCCAATCCCGTAATCCCAAGCAAGCAGTTGAATATTTTGAATAAAAATACTCGCAGCTGCGTAATCTTCTAATCGCTGTTTTTGTCGAACATCTTCAGGGACGATAACAAATACATATGCTCCTGGAGTAGTAAACTTTTGCATTTGCTTCTCCAATGTTTCCTCCGTTAGCTCTTTCCATTTTGGAATTGCCATGTTTCGGAGCAGTTCATGTAAGTCAAATAATTCTTTACCACAAGCTACAACTAATCTCCAAGGTTCTCTGTTTTGATGATTTGGCGCCCATACTGCATCATCAATGATTTGCATTAAATCTTCTCGATCTACTGGTTGGCCGTTAAATTTTTTTATTGAACGTCTTCCGATAATTGCTTCTCTTACAGATAACGATTGTTCGCTCATTAATTACGTCTCCCCTTATTATAAACTAGACCTTTTGTAATATCTTTATCTAAATTACCTTAACACAAATTACTATGATTTAAAATACATCATTCAATCCTACTATCTCCCACTATAATCATGACTTATTAAATATATTGATAGCGCGAATTAGTTAAATACATCATCAATTTTAAAAAAATAATATTTTGTATTAGGTGTATAGGCATGGGAATTGGAATAATCATAATGACGATCTTGACTATTTACTGTGTGTGCATGAATATAAGGAACTCCATTTACTATACTTGTTACAATTGTACTATGATCGATTCGACCGTCTCCTTGAAAATCATAAAAAATAACATCCCCTATGTTCAATTCAGAGGGAGATTGCACACGTTTTGCTGTAAGTCCCGATTTTGCACTTTCCAAATACCAACGTAAGCTACTGGAAACCGTCCAACTATAACTCCATGTTTCATTAGAATAATAGCCACCTGTTCCACGACCACTCTTCCAACCATCCGTAATCCACCATCCACGAGCACGATTCGGATAACCACTCATTGGGGCACCCCCTGCTCGTAAACATTGCGAAATAAAATTTGTACAATCATCTTGGAAGGATGGATAATTTGGATTTCGCCCGTTCCACCAATTCCTTGCATATTGGACAGCAGCTTGTCGATTATAATACGAAGCTATATCTAGCCCTCCTTTTTACTATCCTATGCAGTGGAAATTTTATTTTGTCAAAATTTGTACTTTTGTAACAGGTTTCTAACATTTACACAGTTCAAATTTAAGCAACTCTATACATAATTTGGTACAATAAATCAAAGAAAGTTCGAGTATCTAAATTAATATTAAAAATATTACAAATACATAATGGGTGATATATTTTACAATGGATTATCATATTTTACTTCCTATAGATAGAAACAAATATAGATCAGAATGTATGTGAGAGGATGTTGGCTTTGACGCAGCACGCTGAGAGAGAAATTGTTAATCTAACTAGGCTTTGTGACAATAAGGGGAACTTAAATCCTGAGGCAATTGGATATGCACGCAAACCGATTATAGATTCCAATTTATCTGGTCATTTCTTAAGAAAGAAAAAGTGGAATTACTGGTGTGTTTTTGGTGAAGAAATATTATTTTCTGTAACCGTTTGTCATTTTGATTATGCTGCGGTTTGTTTCATTTATTTTTTAGAATACGAAACACAGCGTTTCTTTGAAAAGAGTGTTACAATCCCTCTTGGTATCGGTAGTAAGTTAAAAATGCCAACAAGAGTGTTAGAACCTTTAAGATTTTCAAATAATGAAGTCAACCTCCATATAACGCATCTTCAAAATCAAACGTTTTTAAATGTTACTTCAAGTAATTTTGATAATGAAGAGCTTCACGCTGAGCTGATGATCCACCATCCACAAGACGATGAATCTCTAAATGTTGTTGTCCCATGGAATCGCCAAACTTTTCAATTCACCGCGAAACACCACACTCTACCTACTACTGGTATGGTGAAAATCGGAAATCGTACGTTTCATTTTTCTGCAGAGGATTGTTTTGCCGTTTTAGATTTTGGTCGGGGTATATGGCCACGAGAAGCACTCTGGAATTGGGGAATGGCCTCTCAGCAAATTCGAGATAAGCGTATTGGGCTAAATTTTGGTGGGCATTGGACTGATGGAACAGGAATGACGGAAAATGCTGTGTTTGTAAATGGGAAAATGACTAAAATCCATGAAGATGTAATTTTTTCTTATGACCGTTCTAATTTCATGAAACCATGGTACATTACGACAAAGTTTTCTGACCAAGTGATGCTAACCTTCCATCCCTTCTTTGAACGTGTTGCCCAAACCAATGCAAAGTTAGTAAAATCGGAAGTCCATCAAATGGTTGGTTATTACGGTGGGCAAGTCAAATTAGATGATGGCAGCACACTAACGATTCATCAAATGCTAGGCTGCATTGAAGAACACGTGGCGAAGTGGTAGAAAAATGGGGATGCTCGCATACTGAGCATCCCACTTATTTTCCCGACAAAAACGCTAACATTCTCTCCGGTTCATCGGTAAAAATAGCATCTACACCAATATTGAAAAGAACTTCTGCATGTTCAATTTCATTTACTGTATAGACTCTTACTATTGCTCCTTCTTGCATTGCCTCTAAAATCGGCTTGCGAACGGCTGACGGAAGTGACACATGCAAAGATTTAGCAGGTATCGATTTTTGATAATCCGTTATATTCAATATTCCATTGGCAAATAACGCAGCATTTTCAACCATTGGATTCAGCCGCGCAACTCGTGCTACTGCTTCATGGTCAAAGGATGATAAGATTACTTGTTCCATCATGTCAAACGATTTCACTGCTTGTAATACTAGTTTTTCTAAACCTACGTAAACAAAAATATCAGATTTCAATTCAATGTTCACTCGATAGTTCGTATTACAAAAAATCGCTAACACTTCTGATAAAGTCGGTATTTTTTCACCTGAGAACTCTTCACTAAACCAAGATCCATAATCAAATTTCCGCAATTCTTCTAGGGTCATATCCTTTACGAAACCACTACCATTGGACGTTCGATCAATGGTTTCATCATGAATAACGACCATCTGTTGATCCTTTGTGAGATGTACATCCAACTCTACACCATATATGGGCAGATGCGCTGCAGCACGAAAAGCAGCTAACGTATTTTCAGGATATTTCGCTGAGTAACCACGGTGTGCAAAGATTTTCATATAAATAAACCACCCTTTAGTAAATGCTAACCTTCTAAAAAAATCCTATCCAATTCCCTTTTAATGAGTGCTTCTATTTTATCAGCATCAATTGGGACAACACCCATTAATAAATGCAATGCAAGTCCATCGATTAGAGCGTGTAAACGTATAATTTCTTCTTCTAAGTTAAGCCCCTTTTTTAATAATCCAGCATCATTCAATTGGTTTATGATGAACACTATTCCATCATGAACGGCGTCTTCCTGTAAATTTTTTTTTCGCAACTTATAGGAAACATATTCGAGCCAGACTTGCATTTCTACTATACGTTCTCCAACTGGGACGAGCTCCATTAACATATTTAATGTTAATTGTTTTGGTGGAAGGGGCTGCTTTGTATGTTCGATAATTCGTTCTGTTACTTGTTCTTCCACAAGCTTCATGGCAAACTCCAGCAATTCTTCTTGTGTATTAAAGTAATGACGAACGGCTCCAAGTGAAAGATTCGCCTCCTTTGCAATGGAACGTACAGAAGCCCCTCCAAGTCCCTCTCGTGCAATGACACTCCATGTTGCTTTTGCGATTAACGCTTTTCTTTCTTCATGATTCACTATTTTCGGCATGAATTTATTATAGCTTAATTTTTTAAATAATACAGTTGTATTAATAAAAATCGCATGTTATCATTTTTAATACAAATGTATTAAAATAAGGGGAACGATAATGATAAAATGGATCATTGCTGCTGAAATTACCTTTTGGATTGTAATCATTGCAGGTCTTTTTGCTAGGTATATAATGAAGTGGAAAAAAACGAGTATTTTATTATTACTGCTAACTCCACTTATTGATTTAGCACTTATTGCACTGACTGTTGTTGATTTAAAAAACGGTGCGATTGCTACTACCGCTCACGGAATTTCGGTCATTTATATTGGAGTTTCCATTGCTTACGGAAAAACAATGATTGCATGGGCAGATGAAAAGTTCCAAACTTGGATCTTAAAAAGGCCATCAACTAAGCAAACATTATTTGGCATAGAGAAAGGCAAACACGAGTTGAAGATGTGGTTAAGACATCTTGTTTCTTTCGCTATCGGTAGTGTGATGTTTTGGGCAATCATTAGCTTTGTTGGCACGGAAAGTACTGAGGCAATACGGGGGATTTGGAAAACGTGGTCGATCGTTCTACTCATAGACGGTGCCATTAGTTTGTCCTATATTTTATTCCCAAAGAAAGCAATATCATAACACATAAAAGGGCATGCTTAGAAATTTCAAAACATGCCCTATCATAATGCAAACTTATAGAGAAACGCTTGAGATCATGCGCATTCTACTGGCACTTCCTCAACAAGTCCAATAGTTTTTGCAATGGTTGTATCCTCTACTAACTTCATAATATCATTTCTAATTAACCCCTCTTCGTTTAACGTTCCCGCACATACTTTTTCTTGTACCGTTTTATCAGCAGATACCGATTCATCCGTTATGGTTGCTTGAGTTACGCAGGATGAACTATTCCAGTATTTGAAGTAAGCAAATACAAAAAGACACGGAAAATCTCCCATGCCTAAGCGTGCGATTTGATTTAATAGCCCCAATATTGTCCGAAAAACTGATAAGGGTATGCTGTATTTGGGGAGTGTTGGACATTGTATGATTGATGATACTGTTGATTTTGATTAGGTATAGTATCCTTCATTCTGTTGCAATCTTTGTATGGACCTATATAGGTGGATGGTTTTACAGGGGCAATGGCTTGCTTCCATTGATTTTCATCAAGACAATACGTATGCGCCATAATATTTGATGGGGTAAATTTCAAAATATCAGAGCCTAAAATTACTTCTGGCGTAGGTGCATCGAAAATGGCCAATAAATGCGTATTATCAACTAAAGCCACTTCGTAATGCCACCAGCCTTGTGGTACATTCGCCACTTGTCCGGGTGTAATGGTGTAATTGAGCATTTCTTTCGTAAAAGGATTTAAAATCGATACTGTTGCACAACCGGAAATACAATAGACCAATTCAGCCGCATTTTGGTGATAGTGCGGTTCAACCACATTACCCTTACTTAAAAAAATATCCAAGAGCGACACATTCTCAAGGGTATTCAGTTGTTTTATACCTAATACGTTAATAAAGTTGTTGTTATCCTTTTTGAACAATGGACTTTTATTTAAGTCAAAAGTAAATTGCGTCGACGGAGATGTGTAATCCATAGATGAAGCCATTCATTTCTTCCCCTCTTTTTCATTCACACAAAACATATAGGTATGTTATGTAGTGAATTGGCCCGGGGTGAACAGTTAGAAAAATTAATTTTTATTCCATTTAAGATAATTTAGACTGATGATGGCAAATACCATTAGTACAATATATTTTAAGTATCTAGCCGATGGATCGCCTACTGTAAAAGCGTAAAAGTATGTAAAAATGACCAACACGATTATGGCTCTACCTAAAAATAACCTCATATGTATCCCCCTTCCCACGGTTGAATATCTTCAACTTATCCAAATAGTCATAGATTTACCCTTCCTATACAAAACTTCACTTCATAACTAAAATTTAGTAAGATTATATTCTAACTTTATGTACGTACATTAGATGGATTGGAGGACCTGGAAATGTCGGAACTTAAGCATGACTTCCAACAAGAAGTGGAGCGTTTAGAGTATACGAAACAGTATATGGATGAGATCCTTGCTGCTTCTCAACGTGATTTAAAAGCAGTTCAAGATAAAATTAAGGAATCTATGGCGAACCTTGAGTATATTGATTCTAGTGATAGCTATATCAACATTCTTACAAACTCCCGCTTTTTTGAATTAGCTCTTAACCAAAAAGAAAGTCTTGAAGCGGTGAAAAAAAAGCCTTACTTTGCTCGCATACATTTTCAACGCCATGGCGAAGCAGAGGAACTTTTGTATATTGGAAAAACGTCGCTCTTTCATAACGAAACCTTTGAACCAATTATTGTTGATTGGCGTTCCCCTGTAGCAAACGTCTACTATGATGGGCGCCTCGGTGAAATTACATATCCAGTTCGTGACGAAATATTTACCGGCCACCTCTACTCAAAACGTCAATATAAAATTGAAAATGGTGAACTCTTAAATTTCCAAGATGTCGATTTAACAACAAACGATGACTTATTACAGGAAGCATTATCTGGGAAAGCAGATGTTCGCTTAACAGAGATTGTCGCTACCATTCAAAAGGAGCAAAACGAAATCATCCGAGCTCATCTTCGTCAACCCATCCTTGTTCAAGGTGCTGCTGGGAGTGGAAAAACAACGATTGCCCTTCACCGAATTTCGTACTTTTTATATACGATGGGAGAAAATTTCAACCCAGAGCAACTAATGATTTTAGCACCTAACAAGTTATTTATTGACTATATAGGTGATGTTTTACCTGAGCTTGGCGTGGAACACATTTGTCAAACGACTTATGAAGAGTATGTCCAAAACGCTACGGGGATTAAGCTAAAGCTAACCAACTCAAACGAACGACTTGAGGAAATTGTAGAAGACGGCATTGATACACTTCCCTCCTTTAGCATACCTAAAATCAAGGGTTCCTTACTTTATCGGGATTTTTTAGATCGTTATATTAAACTACACGAACAAACACTGGCTCAACTTTTTGATGAAGATGTTTACATTGAAAAATACAAAATCATGCGCGGTAGCCATTTAAAAAATCTATTTTTATCTGAATTTGCCTATATGCCTATTGAAAAAAGAATTGAACGCATTAAGAAAGTCGTTCAGGCTGAGGTAAAACGAAAAGCAAAATCGGTACTAGCGACATTAAATAAACGCTATGAAGATATCATTGGCAAAGCATTAAATGGATTACGGGATCCAGATAAACGAAGAGAAACGGTAACGAAATTTATCGATGAACGAGATGAACGAATACCGAAAATTAAACAAGAGGCAAAATCTGCAGCTACCACTTATATGCGGAGGTTTGAAAAGGCAAAAATTAAACCGATGTATCGGAAATTTTTAACAGACCGTGTACTTTTACGAGACCTTACACCTGAATGGACTATTGAAGAACAGGAACGGTTTATTCAATTCCATTTAAAAGAAAAATGGTCTTTAGAGGATTTAGCAGCCATTTATTATTTACATGCAAAAATTAAAGGGGTTGCAGATCAATGGAAAATGCGTGTCGTGTTTATCGATGAGGTTCAAGATTATAGCTTATTTCAATTAGCAGCTTTAAAGATTGGTCTTGAAACGGATATGTTCACAATGGTTGGTGATTTAGCACAAGGCATTCATAGTTATCGTTCTTTAACAGAATGGGACCCGGTACTTAATTTATTCCCGCGCGCAAACTATTTTACATTACAAAAAAGCTACCGAACGACCATCGAAATAATGGAAGTGGCAAATAAAATATTATCAAAAATGGACGAAGCATTACCTTTAGTGGAACCAGTTGTGCGCCATGGAAATGAACCGACTTTTGTTCAAAGTGAAACATTTAACGCTGAAATCATTGATGACATTTATAAAAAAATACAACAAAACGGTCATAAATCCATTGCTCTAATTTGCAAAACTGCAAAAGAAGCAAAAACCTATGCCGCCTCAATGAATGCAGCCGGTGTAGAGTCACAAGTGTTAAGTGAGGAATCGAACCTAAATGAGGCAAAGTTACTTATTGTTCCTAGCTATTTAGCAAAGGGACTAGAATTTGATGCCGTTATTATCGCTGCTTACGATTCTCCCTACTACGATACACCCATTGATCGAAAGTTACTGTACGTAGCACTAACCCGCGCAATGCACGAATTATATTTAGTCGGTCCTAATAAAGGCGTATTTTTACTAGATGATAATTAAAAATAAGCTGTTCTATGCTTTAATATGCACAGAACAGCTTTATCTTTTGGTTGGCGGCATACGAACAAAATGACGTTTTTTTACTATCATTTTATGAAAGATTCGAAATATACCTTTCCAGAATGACACCTTTTGTTTTGTAATTTTAGGTTGTGGTAATGCAGGAATTCTCATCATATCACTCCTTTATTCTTATTATATTGTAGGAGTTCTAAAATTATGCACCCAATGCTAATTACCTATTATCAAATAGAAGTTTGTTAACTTGGGCTAATTAACCTTCCCAAGTTCCTATCCCACCTCGTACATTCGTAATATTTCGGAAGCCGAGTCTTTTTAATTTTTTACACGCTTGATTACTTCTAATCCCAGTCTGACAGATCACAACAATCTCCTTGTCCTTTGGGAGTTTTGAAAAATCCGAACGAAGGGGCATGTTTATAAATTGACGAATACTTTGACCTTTGAATTCTGACGGTGTTCTAACATCTACAAATACTTTATTCGGATCGTTTAACATCGGCTTTAACTCTTTTGCCGTGATAGTTTTAATCCCTTTCGCCGGCATTAATCTATATATAAATAGTGCGATAAGCAGTATTATTAAGATCCATTCCATTTGATACCACTCCTTTAATAATCACTTTTCATTATATCATGACTTCTTCATAATCTAATGAAGGATCCTCCTATATTGGCATTTGACTTATAACTAACAACAGGATATTATACCCCTACAGGTATGTTTCAGTTGTATAAAAAAGGAGGTAATGAAATGAGAAAAATATTTTTTACAATGATGGTAGTTTTATTAATGTTAACTGGATGTAATGAAGAATCTTCTTATGAAACAATTTCTTTAGCTGATACACAAGAGAAAATCGACTCCGGCTATCTTGTTTTAGACGTACGTGAGCCAAATGAATTCGAGGAAGGTCATATTCCTGGCGCTATTAACAAACCACTTTCTGAGCTACAAGCGGGTGATTTCTCAAATATTGATAAAGCTGAAAAATATATTGTGATATGCAGAAGTGGTAATCGTTCTAAAACAGCAAGTGATCTTTTATTAACAGAAGGCTTTGATATTATAAATACTTCAGAAGGTATGTCTTCTTGGCAAGGGGATATTCAGTAAACAAGCTACTTATTAATGATATATAAGAACACACTAGTAGTAGAACCTATATTAAGAAGGCGCGGCCTACCACTGTAAGCCGCGAATAAATAAAGAAAGTTTAGATGGCGTCATTTTATGTGAGAGGACCTTTCACAAAGCCGGTGACAAAAACGCCACATCGTGTGGCATTGTCACCATGACCAACATCGTGTTGGCCCAAAGACAAGTCGTAGAGACAGCTTCAAGTTGGCTCTGCGGCTTGTGTGCTAAGTCCTCTCACTATGTCAACTTTTTTTGAAACTCTGTTAGTATATATTAATAGAACGGATTTTTATCATTTTAAAGCTACTATTTTTAATGAAGAGGAAAACTTGCAAACTCCTTATATTTCGGTGTTTCTTCAATATGTGATTCATAAAGGATAATTTCATTCACAGTAAAAGTAAGCTTTTCTCCATCTTCTGTTGTAATAAAGGTTAGTGAATCTTGGTGAAATGGTTGTTCACTATCCCACTTTCGAGCTAATGTAATATGTGGTCGAAAAGGCTTTTTATCAAGTTCAAACCCAAGATCTAAACAATGATTATAAACGAAACTTTGTATATTATTTAGTTCTGCGGAATGTTCTACATCTGCCCAAAAGATCCGTGGGCTTTTCACCGCACCAAATGTCCCTATTTTATTAAGCGTTAATGAAAACCTTTGTCCCTTTAGTAAAACTTTTGCCGATTTAACAGTTTGACTGAGTAGCTCTTTTTCTACATTTCCTAAAAATGCAAGGGTTATATGATAATCCTGCTCGTGTACCCATCGCTTAAAAGGAAACGTTTTTTTATTCTTTTGGACCCACTCATTTAAGAATGATTTCACTTCATTTGGTAGCTTTACCGCAAAAAAGTAGTGATGTTTGATTGCCATATTTCCATCCCCTATAAACTATTTACAATCAATATTATCATTTTCTCCACAATGCATACTATCCGTCTATCACCTTTAGTCCAACCACCGAAACTAATATAATGGCAATAAACAATACCCTTTTCCAATCCTTTGATTCACCGTAGAAAGTCATACCTACAATTGTACCTCCCACAACGCCAATTCCCGTCCAAATTGCGTATGCAGTACCCATTGCAATAAAGTTCATTGAATAATGTAGCAGTATTAAACTAGCACCAAAACCTAGTACAAATAATGATAGTGGCTTCCAACTACGACTCACACTCCACTGGTTCATCATCGCCACACCAAATGTTTCAAATAATCCCGCTACAATTAACGCAATCCATGCCATCTTAGTTTTCGACCTCTTTTCTATCTTCTTTGTCTGTCACTACTTTTAATCCAATTACACCTACCAGTAATAAAAGAATTAAAAGGATTTTCACAAGATGAAAGGGCTCACCAAAAAATAGAATCTCTGATAATATAGCCCCTACCGTCCCTAAACCAACAAACACAGCATACACCGTTCCTGCCGGTAAGTTTTTTGTTGCTGTAACTAAATAATAGTTCGATATGATAATTGCGATACCCGTCCCAACCCAAGTTAAAATGCTATTTGCATGAGCTAATCCAATCACCCAAATCACTTCGAATACAACAGCAACGATCACCTTTAGCCAATGTCGATTCATTAAAGATACCTCCGTTCAAAATAAAAAAGCCCGAGCGAATACTAGTAATAGTATCTCCCAGGCTTTTATCCTTCCGTGTCACAATAAATGTGGTTTTCTCTCGGACCAGACCACGTAAAAGTGCGGAACCCTAGAAAACTTTTTTATTTAACTGCCTTGTATTATTTCACATTTTCAGTTTGATTTCAAGGGAGCCATATGTAAGCTTTAATTTGAAACTCCACCTGTTTCCATTTCTCTAGTATGTTCGATATGATAGACATAGCAAGGAGGGTACGAATGGCTAAAGATAAAGAAAATGAAGTTGAACCAATAAGCGAAGAAGAATTGATTGAACTCGTATTAGAAGCACAAAAAGAGGCACTTGAAAAAGCGCGACTGGAAAGATTGTCTGGGATAAAAAAACAAAAGAAGCGGCCACGGTCTGTTCGATTGGTTGCTTGGATCATGGCTGGAATGCTCCTATTCAGTACATTTGCAGTCATTTTTGAAATATACTCTATCCCTGCAATTGAATTTATTAAAAAATCCGCCGCCCTTTCTCAACAAGACGAGATTAAAACATATAAAAAAGCAATTGTTGAAGTGAAAACAAACAATGGAAAAGGTACTGGCTTTTCTATCTCTGACGATGGATACATTGTGACAAATGAACATGTTATTGATGACGCACTTACAATTACCGTTACTTTTCCCGGTGATGGAATATATAAAGGTGAAGTTGTTGAAAGCTACCCAACTATTGATTTAGCCATTTTGAAAGTAGATAGCGAGAATCTACCTCATTTATCTTTAGAAAAATCCTACGAGCCAACAAAAGGCGAACAAATCTACTTTATTGGAAATCCTTTATACTTTACAGGCATTGCAAATGAAGGAAAAGTAATTGATTATACGTTGCTGCAAGATTGGGAAGATGAAGTCATTATGTTGGATGCACCCGTCTATCACGGGAATAGTGGTAGCCCTGTCATTAATAAAGTAGGTAATGTTATTGGGATTGTTTTCGCCACTACAAAAACAGAAGAATACGGCCGTGTTGGATTATTTATTCCGATTGATTTATTACACGAAAAGCTTAATCTATTAAAATAGTAATTAACAATTCCCTTTTTTCTAAAGTGCTACAATGAACCTCAATTTCATAGCATCATATTACTTTTTTATTGTAAACTTTGTTGACAACATAATTTTATTCATATAAAAATATCCATTATATCACCTAGCAATTTTAGGTGATATTTTGTTTATAAAGCAATTACTTTTCTACACATTCAATCAAGACGTTTCTATACATTGATAAATCAAACTCTCTATTCATTTTCTTTGTAAACCATGTTGACGTTAATAATTTACTAACATAGAAAGTACAGTTTATTTTATCAATAAAACTTACGTTACTAAATTCTAATATCTTTAATATCTTTGAAATTTGGCATACCGCAGCCGACATCCTCTTTTTATGTCAACCTAGTTTACATTAAAGATATTTTTATATATTTAACAAACCCACACTACTTATATACATAGATTTCTTAATATAATTTTTTCGTCAACCAAGTAGACAAAAAAACTTGAGTTAAATCCTTTTTTATCAACCCTTATTAACCACTTCTCTAAAATCAGATAAGAATAATATTATTCTCACATTTTTTGATTCCCAACACAAAAAGGACCTGCTCTTAACAACAGAATCCCTAAATTTCAAATTATCTTTTTATCATGACTACGATTGTCCACATAATTACAGAATATTGTACTGTTTTGAATACCGATCCATCATACAAAAATAGATAAGCTGCTACGTAAATACAAATAAATAATAAAATAGCTTGTACAAACCTCAACTTCCCAACCCCTCGTATTGGTTTTAGCACCCTAAACCTTCACTCATACATCATATTATTTATCTAAATTCTTTATGAAGATTTACAATTTCCAAGCATCTTAAATAGCAGCATTTTAAAAATAGAACGTCCATATAAAACCTTCTAGCTTACATGATCACTTACAATTTCTTATAAAAATTACTTTCATAATTAGAACCATGTTTAAAAAATCGCTTCTCACTCGACATAAATCCATCTATTGTTACAAACACCCTATATAAATATCACTTTCTCGTAAACTTAGTTGACAGAAAATTATGTATCCACCTTTATGTTTCAAAGTATTAATCCAGTATTCTTTAACGGCACTACACTCCAATTATTATTTTAATAACTTCTACAGTTTTTGACTTCTCTCGACTATTTTACTTTTACACAATAATAAAATTGTCAACTATGTTTACAATTAATTTCAACAGGCTATATATAATACCATCACTTAAGCCACTTATCTTACTTATTATCTTGAGAAGAACACTATTCACAGGTTATGTAATTTTCGAGTCTTTTTTCGACAATACAATCTATATAAATATAATATTTTCGTCATCTAGGTTGACAGAAAAACTAACTATCCACCTTTTACTTCTACTGCTTGACACCACTTTTCTGATTCATATACACGCTATCAGTTATTTGAAAATAAAATTCGTTCAAACAATTATTTCAACAAATTTCACCTATTCAAAATAACAATTTCGTCAACTTAATTGACGATTAATTTTAATAGAGGTGTTAATTTATCAATCTTAATAGCCTCACTTTAGAATATCGCTCCATTTCACAAATTATATTACCCAAAAGTTCAAAATAACGTATGATAAATAATTTTTTGAGCCCACGAGCTTTATTAATGAGGTAAAAAGTATTTTAGCCATACTTCACCCACATATGGAAGTTCATTGAATACGAACAAAATGGATGGATTCAGTTATAAGACTGCTAGCGAGAATATCACACAAGGATAAAAAACCGCAGTTGGGATAGCATGGATGAACAGTGATGACCATCGAAAAAATATATTAAGTGCAAGTTTTACTCAAATCGGTGTAGGTTATGAACAAAATGGAAGTTACTGGACACAACTATTTATAAACCAATAAAAAGACAGGGAAAACCCCCTGTCTTTTTCAATTGTTATTTTATAGATTCTCCAATCATCAATACGTTGGACGAACGAGTTCATTAAATTTATATGTAAATGCAAAAAAGACCTGATTATTAGTAAATCAAGTCTAAGGATGTAGAACCGTTGCCGGACAAATTTAGCTCCTATGAACCTTTGTAGCGACCCACCCTTCATATATTCCTTCATATTTCTTTGCATAGAGAGCTATTAATTCTGTTTGATAATCGATTAAGGCCAATACTTCCATTTTGCTCGCCCAAATCTTAAATGTATTTTGCGTCCATTCATAAGTGATTTGAAAACCCGTTTGCTCTATTTCTTGAAGACAGCTTTTTCCCTTTTCGTACGGTATCGTTAATGAATGAACGATTGTCATTGTATTATCGATTCTTAAATTAACCTCCATGGCACGAACCAATTCTCTATTTTTATTAATCCGACATAGTTTTTCCTGTACAGTTTCCGTCACCTGAAAAAGTCCTTCTTTAAATGCACGATCAATGCGAAGTCGATCATAATCTAATATCCACCTTCTGAACTGATGGTAAATAGGACGTAACACATCTTGGTTCACGGAATAGATATCACAACCACGATCATCATACATATGAAATAAGATACTCGTCGTTGTATTAATTAAATAGACTTGCCCTTCTATTTTTGGCTTTACTGAAAAGTCCGCATTTGCTATGGCTCGAAGCAATGTTGGTAAACGAAAGGATGCCTTATTCCCAGATACAGACCAATAAAACTCCTTCCCGTCTTCACAGTCAATCTCTTCATATTTCAATCGATAAATATCTTTCGGATTGATTAAAAAGCGATTTATGTTGGGCAATGCATTTTGATAGGTGCAAATAATGAGTACTACTTGATCTTCTTGTTGAAAAAGGCTATTTACAATCTGCTTAGCACGATTAAGAAGCGGTTGGAAATAGTTTTCGGTTAAATACTCCTCTTTTTTCTCAGGTATTACCCCTAATTCAAAACGAATCCAATTATGTTTTTGATTTAGCCAATTCGTTAAATACTCCATTTTCCCTCCTTGTAATAACCGTTATTGTAAGCATTCTTTGAATAGGTCCGTTCCGTGTTCCAAATATTTTAACATATCATTTATAATCACAATTAAAAAAGACGCCTCCGTAAATTTCGGAAACGCCTAACCTTTAAAATATATAACTAATCAATAATCCAATAGACAAAAGGAAACTAAATAACGTATTGGTAATCGCTGTGGATTTCATTGCCACTCGCATATATTGCAGCTCTGTCACTCCTTTTTTAAAGCCTTGGATCGCTGAAATTGGCTTTTTCACACTTAGAAAAATAACCAATGCCCAAGGACTAATATCTCCTTGGAAAACTAAAATCACAATCCATAAATAAGACAGGACAAAAGCTATAGCTAAAGAACCGATCGCTTTATCTCTACCTAGAAGAATTGCCAATGTTTTACGTCCACCTTTTGTATCTTCTTCGATATCACGAATGTTATTTGCCATATTAATGCCACCGACTAAAATTCCAGCCGGTATAGACACTAATATCGCAAGGAGTGTTAGCGTATTTGTTTGGATAAAGTAAGCAATTAACACAAACCCTGTCCCCATTAACGCTCCTGCAAACAGCTCACCAAATGGAGTGTAGGCAATTGGGATTGGTCCACCTGTGTAAAGATAACCTACAGCCATACCGAACAGCCCAATCACCACTAACCACCAACTACTATTCATACAAATGTAAACACCGATGATCGCTGCAAATACATAGAGTAAAATCGCAACGGTTAGCACGTTTTTAGGCTTCAATCCATGACGAACGATCCCGCCACCAATACCCACTGATTCAGCTGTGTCTAATCCGCGCTTAAAATCGTAATATTCATTAAATAAATTGGTCGCGATTTGCAATGCTAAACAAGCAATCATCATTGCAGCAAATAATAACCAATCAATTTTTGTTTCATACAATGCCAATACTGTCCCTAAAATGACAGGGGCAAAGGTCGCCGTTAGTGTATGTGGTCGAGTCATTTTCCACATTAACTTAGCGGGACTTAAAGTTTCATTTTCCATGAATCTATTCAACTTCCTTACTATTTATAAGTTTCATTCATCCATTATAACAAATTCAACTAGTTGCTCAAATGACTTGTACTAATTAAACAATCAAAAAGCCCACCTAATATCGTGGACTTATTTTGAATTATTCACCTGTATATACAAAGTAATCCACTTGCATCGACTTAATAAATCCTGCTTTTTCATATACCGCAAGTGCTCTCTCGTTATCTACTTCTACTTCTAGCATGACAATTTTTTCACCACTGCGTAACGCAAAGTCTTTTACCCAGTTTAATAGTGCCGTTGCAACACCTTGACCTTGATAATCTGGGTGTACGGCTAATGCGGTTACCCATTGGATGTCACCTTCTTTTACGGATGTGACAGTTCCTGCAATTTCATCGTCTAAAATGGCAACCCACATAATTCGTCCTTCAGTAGAAGTGTTATAGGAAATTAATTCCACCGATTCTTCTCGTAAATCACCAAATGCTTCACCTAAAATTTCAATCATATTGTCCTCATCCGCTATTTCAATATACGGACGAATAAAAATACGATCACATAGCGCTGTTGCTTCAGATCTTGCTTCAAAAGTTGCTTCTGAAAAGCTATAACTATACCCATACTTCTCAACAAATTTACGACGGGAAGTATCAGTTTCGATTACTAACGCTAGTTCCCCTTCTGCCCCACGGTGATGAAGACCATCTCCAACTACTTTTAATAAAGCTTCATCAATTCCAATTTCTCTATACATCGGAGCAACTAAAATCGACCATTCATATGTATTTAACCCCATTTGATCCATAGCATTCGCTACACCTACTAATTGGTCGTGCTCATCGTCATATGCGAGGACAAAAAATCCCCTTGCATCCACCTTTTGGGACTCCGTTAAATTTAATACTGGACAATAGTTAAATTGATCTATGACGAAAGCTTCGTCACATAATAGTTTAATTTCTTTATAGGTTTCGTCATCTATAGGAAAAGATGCAGTAATAATTGAAAAATTCATAGAATACTTTCGCTCCTAAATCATCTTATATTATATCGATTTAATTTTAGAGGAACGAAAGTACTGTAGCAAGGTCATTTCAGTAATTACATGTAATTACCTAGTGGAATCATAAAATACCAGATTGTTTGAGCATATTTGCATAGACGCCATTCTTTTGGATTAATTGTTGCTGCGTTCCTGTCTCAACCAAATGTCCCTCTTTCATTACTAAAACGAGATCTGCATGACGAACAGTATTTAATCGATGCGCAATGACAAAGCTAGTGCGTCCTTCCATTAATAGCTCCAACGCCTGTTGAATTTTTACTTCTGTTACCGTATCAATACTACTAGTGGCCTCATCTAACAATAAAATGACCGGGTCCGCAACAAGTGCCCGCGCAATGGATAAAAGTTGCTTTTGCCCTTGTGAAATACTACTACCATCTGAAGTTAAAACCGTGTTATAGCCATTCGGTAGTTTCATAATAAAATCATGGGCATTTGCTTTTTTAGCCGCTTCTTCAACTTCATCATTTGTTGCATCTAGTCTTCCATACCGAATGTTATCATAGATGCTTGCTTCAAAAATAAATGAATCTTGCAGAACAAACGCCATTTGTTTACGCAATGTAGTTCGTTGTATGTCTCGTACATTTACCCCATCAAAGAGCACTTCGCCTTTTTGTACATCATAAAATCTCGCAATTAATTGCATAATGGTTGTTTTCCCAGCACCTGTAGCGCCAACTAAGGCAACAGTTTGTCCCGGCTGCACATAAAAGCTAACATTTTGTAGGGTGTGGGATTGTTCCTCCAATTCATATTTAAAGGACACGTTTTTAAATTCCACTGCCCCTTGAAGTTTATGATGTTCACCGAATGCGCCAATGTCTTCCTCTTTATTCTCATCCATAATTGAAAACACCCGCTCTGCACCCGCAATAGCAGACAACACCGTATTCATCTGATTCGCTAAATCATTTAATGGACGAGTAAATTGCCGGGCGTACTCTGTAAAAATAACAATTGTCCCGATCGATACAAATCCATGATAAGCTAAGATCCCCCCAACTCCTGCAACTATAGCAAAACTAAGATTATTTAAAAAGTTCATCACTTTTGGAATATAGCCTGAATATGTTAGTGCCCAAAATCCTGTTCTACGTAGATGTGCACTTTTTTCACGGAACTCCTGCTTTACCCGTTCTTCTTGGGAAAATGCTTTGACAACACGTTGTCCAGAAATTGTTTCTTCAATCATCCCATTTAACGCGCCGAGTGCACTTTGCTGTTCTTTAAATAATTTCCCCGTCCTTCTTGTGATCCAACGAGTTGCGACAAACATCACCGGAATAATACACATTGTAAGCAAAGTGAGTAGAGGACTTAACATTAACATGACCACAATCGTCCCTGTTAACGTCAGAATACTTGAAAATACTTGGATAAATGAACTGTTTAAAGTAGAGCTTACTGTTTCAATATCATTTGTTGCGCGGCTCATTAATTCCCCATGTTGACGTTTGTCAAAATACGATACAGGTAATCGAACTAATTGATTAAATACTCCCGTACGCATTTTATAAATGGTTTGTTGGGCTATTCCAATCATCCAATAATTTTGAAGAAAATAAGCTATTGCCAACACGAAGTAGATTAGGATTAATGCGATGATCATTGTTGACATACCATCAAAATGAAACTTCATCACATATTCATCGATAATGTGACCTATTAGAAATGGTCCTAAAAGCGACATGGCGGAACTAATCACAACAAGTGCTAAAACAGCAATGAGTAACGCTCGTTGTTCATCAACGATTTTCCAAATTCGTAGTAAAGTATTTTTCCAATCATTCGCTCTAGGGCCTTTTTTCTTTTTTACCGGTCTTTTTAAATCTTCTTTCGATAAAAGTGGCTCGTATCCAAAGGGTTCTTTAAGGGATTTCATTACGCTTCACCTTCTTTGCCTTGTGATAAAGCAATTTGTTTATACTGCTCACTTGTATTCATTAATTCATCATGATGTCCAAAAGCAATAACACGACCTTCATCTAATAGTAGAATTTTATCCGCACCTTTTGCTGTCCGAACTTTTTGTGTAACTACTAGCATCGTAGCTTGCTTATCATTTAATGCTTCCCAAAATGCAGATTCAGTTTTCACATCAAGAGCGCTCGTGCTATCGTCTAAAATTAATATTTGAGGTTCTCGTATTAAAGCTCGGGCAATGGATAATCTTTGCTTTTGTCCACCTGAAAGATTAACCCCTTTTTGCCCGACACGCGTTTCGTATTGATTTGGAAAGTTTTCAATGGTTTGATGAATTTGCGCTTGTGATGCTGCATAATGCACTTCATTTAAAGCAGCTGCTTGTCTACCCCAGCGGACATTTTCATAAATAGAGCCTGTAAATAACATCGATTGCTGAGGGACAAATCCTACCATTGCTCGTAAACTTTCTAGTGGCATGTCATTGATATTTTGGTTATGAATATAAATTGCACCTGATGTCGGTTCGTAAAAACGTGGAAGCAAATTTAATAAGGTAGATTTTCCTGAACCCGTTGCCCCCATAATGGCAAGCTTCTCACCTTCCATTACCGTAAAGGATATATTGTCGAGCACCTTTTTATCTGTATTTGGATAGTTAAATGAAACATTTTCAAATTTAATGGAGCCTACTGTTAATGGTCTAACTTTTTCAGATGTAACATGTTTTTCGATACCCTCTTCAATAATTAAAACTTCCGCCATCCGTTCAGCAGAAGCCTTTGCACGGGAGAAGGCATTAATAATAAAGGCAAACATTGAAAAGTTCCCTGTCATACGCATTGCATAGTTTACAACCGCAATTAGTTCCCCAACTTGAGCGTTCCCATTTCTCACATCAATAGCACCAAACCACAGAGCAGCAAGTAAACTCATATTCATAACGAATAACAACACTGGCATAATGAGCTCCATTACGCGTAATGCCTTCATCGTATCCGTTTTTAAATCACCCGCTACTTCTTCAAATCGATTGCCTTCAAAATCCATTCGCATATACGCTTTTACTAAACGAATACCTTGAAGATTTTCTTGAAGCACACGGTTTACCCGGTCTAATCTACGTTGCACCGTTGCAAATAAGTGAACACCCTTTTTCACAATTACATATAAAAACAACACCACAATTGGCGTACCAATCATTAAAAATAAAGCCATTTTCGAATTTACCACAAAGGCCATTATTAAACTTCCGATTGCTGCAAGGGGCGCACGTAACATAATGCGTAAACTCATAAAAAAGACGGTCTGTACCTGTTGCACATCACTCGTTAACCTTGTAATTAACCCCGATGTCGGAAAACGCAAATAGGTCGCCATCGAAAAAGACTGTATTTTGCTAAATAAGGCGTTGCGTAAATCATATGAAAAGCTTTGTGCAGCATGGGACGAAAAATAAGAATTCACCACGCCACTTGCAAAAGCTAAAAGAGCCAAGCCTACTAGAATCAATCCCCAGTACCAGATCGTCTCTATATCATCTGCAACTATTCCTTCATCTATAATTTTCGCAATAATTAATGGTTGGGTAAGTTCCACCGTTAATTCAAAAAGCATTAGACAAATTGCAATTAGCGCTGGCCATTTATATGGTTTTATATAAGAAAATACTACTTTCACACAAACACCCCTAACGAAGACAACAATCTAAGAAATAAAGCTCAATCAATTTGAATTCAGACAAATATTGAAAGCCTTTATCAACTTCTGGTGATTATTTTACATTAGATTGTTTACAAAATGTTCACATCTTCATTCATTATTGTAACTTTCTGCCTTTTCACCTACAATTGAAAGCCATGTAACACAACCGAGCATAATGAAAACACCGAGAGCTTGCCACAAGCCTAAAGTAGTATGGAAAACAATGATGGAAATCACCATTGCTGTTAATGGCTCAATACTAGATAGAATACTAGTTAATACCGGACTTATATACTTCATACTACTTAAAAACAAAATGAATGCTATGGTACCGAAGAAGATCAAGACCACCATCCATAAAGAAGTATTGATGTTTAAAAGTAACACCCACTCTTCACTGTTCCAAACGAATGTAGTAATACCTAAAATAGCGCCTCCTACTAACATCCCCCAACCAACAACGACCAAGACGCCCCATTCATTCATCAATGCCACTGGATGAAGTGTATAGATGGCAAAAGTAACCCCTAGCATTACTCCCCATATGATGGCTTCTGTACTAACTAGCAAAGAATCAAAGGAAAAGTTTGTTAATAATAAAAATAATCCAAAAAACGTCCCCATAATCCCAAGCAGTTGATACTTTGGCGGCCATGTTCTTAATTTAATCGAAAGAAAAATAACAATAAAAATTGGCCCTAAAAATTGTAATAAGGTAGCGAAAACTGCATTACTTACATTAATTGCTGTAACGAAAGAAAACTGAAGCCCAAGCATTCCCAACACACTAAAGATAATCAATTGCCTCCTCCAATGCGCGGATCTCCATATAGGAAATATAGACTTTTTCGTAGCAACTAAGAATAAAAGTATTGCCAATCCAGCTACTAAAAGACGAATAGTTAACATAAAAGACACGGTCATCCCTGTGTTTTCTAAAATAAATTCCATCAATGGTCCTGTAGCTCCCCAAAGCATGGCCCCCATTACTATGAGGAAAATTCCTTTTATTTTCTCCATCAATTCGCCCTCAATCTACATTTAATATTTTAAATTGATATATTTTTTTCGCATATACACCCAAATTAGAACTTAAGTCCCCCAATCTACTATTATCAAAATATTACAACCAGATATGTAATGACTATTTGCTTCAAAAACTTTATAATAATAGTATTAATATACGAAATTTAAGGAGACGGAAAGAATGAGCCGCGAAAAAGAAATTTTTAAAATTGATAAAGAACTAGTAACATTTGCGCCTTTCCCAACTTTTTTACTAAATCGAAATGGCCATGTAGCCATTTGGAACGACTTATGTGTAAAATATTTTGGATATTCTCTGAACGAACTTACTACTAGTAAAAATACAAATATTAACACTACTTTATTTTCAACATTTACTGAAGAATCATGGAACCGTATTTTATTAGGAAAAGAACCATTTCGTTTTGAACATATTCAACTTGTAACGAAAAACGATTCTTTTGTTAGTGCAACATTGCTGACAATGCCATGTTTCCTTGATGGTGTCCCTTCTATCCTAGTTACTTGTTTACTAGACGATTTAGTCATACGAATGGACGATACATCTCAAGAACTAATAGACTTAAAAAATGGCCTTTATTCAACTTTTATGGTTGTCACTCTTGATGCAGAAGGGTTTATTACTCATAGTAATCAAGCATTTTTAAAGGCTAGTCATTGGACGCCAAAGCGCATTTTAGGCAAAACATTCTGGCAACTATTCCCTGAAACTGTTGAAAGTGCTGAGATCGTCGAAACAATATGGCAAACGATTAATTCCGGTCAAATTTGGGAAGGTGACGTGGAAAAAGTAACAAAAGATGGGCAATCTTACTGGGTTCATCTTACTGCAATCCCAACCTATTCACAATCTGAACAAAACTATCATTACATTTTGATTGAAAAAGATATTACAAATGAAAAGAAACTGAAGCAACAACTAGAGAAAATTGCCTATATCGATACAGAAACAGGACTTATGAACGTTCATCGTCTCGAAAATATCGTTTCGGAAATGATTGAAGAAGGTCGACACTTCTCCTTTGTTTATTTAAGCATCGATAAGTTTTATACGTTAAAAGAACTTCATAATGATCATTTAGAAAATAACTTAATTATAGAATTTACAAAACGAATGAAAATCTATTTCCAAGACAGTGACATGGCACGGATCAATGAAAATGACTTTGTAGTTATTACACCACTGGGCGAATGGTTTATTCAAGGATTTTTAACTTATTTAAAACAAAATCCGATTTATATTGGAAATATGGCTGTACCAATTTCTATTAGTGGTGGTATTACACGTTCACCACAGGATCAATCCAACTTCTCACAACTAATGAACGCATCCATTGCAACGATTGCAAATGTGCGGGAAGCTGGTGGAGATAGTATCCTGTCCCTATCAAACGCAACGCATAAAGCATTAAATCGCCGTTCAATCATTGAAAAACGATTATTACTGGCACTAGATCAACAACACTTAAAGGTACTATACCAACCGCAAATCGACCTTCAAACAGGTAATATTATTGCAGTTGAAGCGCTAGTTCGTTGGGAAGATGATGAAGTCGGTGTCGTATCACCTGATGAGCTTATACCGATTGCAGAAGAATCTGGTCTGATCAATAATATTGGTTCCTTTATGATTGAAGAGGCTTGTAAACAGGCTGCAGAGTGGCAAAAAGAAGGTTTAAATTTAAAAGTAAGTATTAACTTATCTGTTCGTGAGTTCCGTGATAAAAACATGGCAAAATCGATTCTAAGTATATTAGCTCGCACAGGTTGTCCTGCGAATCTAATCCAAATCGAAATTACAGAGAAGTTTGCATTAGAAGCCGAAGCTGAAACATCTATTATTAAACAAATGCGTAAACTCGAAAATGAAGGCATTGTTTTCGTGCTCGATGACTTTGGGACAGGCTATGCATCGTTCCGTTATATGCAGCTTTTACCAATTGAAATATTAAAAATCGACCAAATGTTTATTAGTTCCCTCCTGCAATCGGAAAAAACACAACGATTAATTCATGGGATGGTTCAATTCGGTAAATCAATGAATCTTACTGTATTAGCAGAAGGTGTTGAAACAAAAGAACAACGTCAACTGTTAGAACAGTACGGTTGTGACGCAATTCAAGGGTTCCTAATTAGTAAACCAGTATCTGAATTAGAAATTAGTAGTTTGGTAGCTACTGTTTAGAGAAAAGTGGAATGGGCTCGCCTAGCTAGATGTCAATGAGAGCGCCTATTCAATCTAAAAAAACGAGGGTTCACTTCTAAAGTGGACCCTCCTTTTACTTTATTTTTTGCGTTCTCTTTGCCTTTGCGAAACTTTGCATGGAGGTTCTTCCCTTTTTAAACATCCGCATGACAAGCTGAACGATTACTTCTGCAAATACTAACCCCATGGCAATGGCGCCAGAAATCATAAATGCACGCATTCCATTTTGAATTCCTAGGTTATAGTCTAATTCTACTATGTTTCGCATAGTATTATAAGCGATACCACCTGGCACAAGAGGAATAATACCAGATACATTAAAAATAATCATAGGCATTTTAAACCGTCGAGCAAAAATCTGCGCTACAATGGCAATGGCAAAGGCTCCTAAAAACGAGGCTTGTACTTCTGTTACTCCGTTTTCCATTAACAAGTAATACACGAGCCAGCCAATGGAGCCAACTAAACCACAGTAAGGCAATGCTTTTGTTGGTGCATTAAAGATTACTCCAAAACAAGAGGTAAAGATAAAACTAAATATAAGTTGTATAATTAATTCCATAGCCACGTCTCCTTAAAATCCAACGACTAATGCGATACCCGAACCAATGGCAAAGGCTGTCAAAAACGCCTCAGCTCCTTTTGCAATGCCTGCTGTAAAATGTCCTGCCATTAAGTCACGCACTGCATTGGTAATTAAAACACCTGGCACAAGCGGCATGACACCACCAACAATGATCTTATCCATTTCCGTTCCTAATCCAAAGTGTATGGCTAAGGAGGCCAGTAACCCCACTACGAGAGAGGCAAGAAATTCTGAGAAAAACTTTACTCTGGTCATTTCCTGAATAATTGTTACAACAAAGTAGCCGAATCCCCCTGCGACAAAGGCTGCCGGTATATCCGACCACAAACCATCAAACAGCACCATAAAACAACTACTAGCAATGGAAGCTGCTAGAATTTGCAAATGTACTGGTAAAAAATAATTCGTTTTTTGTATCTTTCGCAACTCGTCATAAGCTTCTTCTAATGTTATTATTTTAAATGTAAGCTTACGAGAAACACTATTTACTTTTGCTATTTTATGCAAATCTGTAATTCTCGTTGTAATAGAGGTAATTTTCGTAATTTGCCGTTTTCCTAATGACAGGATGATTCCTGTTGGTGTTACATAACTTTGCGCATCCTCAATTGATTGTGAGCGTGCCATACGGAGCATTGTATCTTCAACTCGATAAGTTTCAGCTCCACTCTCCATCATTATTTGGCCAGCTAGTAGAAAACAATCTAGCGCCATCTCATAATTCTGTTCTTTATTATCCATAGCGTGATCCTATTCTCCTTTTCTCCATGCTCATATTATCGAACAGAAATGCAATTCTCAATACATATTTTTCTAACTTTTTTATGTGCTATTAATTGATAATTATATAACAAAGGGGAGTATCTAGTTTGAAAAACGATCGTCAAGAAAAAAGGCGTTCCTGGATACATTTTTCACTGCTCAGTTCAATGTTTCTTTTAACATTGATAATAGGTGTATTTATTTTTTCAACGGGAGATTCAAAGTTTCAAAGTTTTACATCGGCAAAGACAAAAGCTGAAATTGCCTATGTTCCAGATGTATTGTTATCTGAATCCCCAACAAAATTTAAGGACATTCAAATCATCACTGAGACTTCTGATCACACTACGATGCCCTATGCAGTAAATTATCCAAAAACAAATTTCCAAAACATAAATAAAGAAATTTCACAATTCATAGCTTCGTCAAAAGAAAACTATGTAGAAGCCGTCCGTCTATACACAAATGCCAATTCAAAAGTAGATGTTGTCGGTGAATTCCTAATGACGGCTGATATTTCCCTACACAACAATAATTATTATTCTGTCATATTAAAAAATAATACAAAAATCAATAAAGCGAATTACGACACAACCTATCAGACATATCTTTTTAATAAAAATTCTGGAGAATTGATTAGTTTTTCTCAACTATTAAATAACAAGGTTGAGAATTTAGAAGTTTTTGCAAAGCATGTGAGAAATCAGATCTCAACAAATTACAGTAAATACTTTGATAAAGATAAAATGACACAATTAACTGAGCCAAAATGGGAAAATTTTAACCGTTTTGGGGTGAGTGACAGTCATTTAGTTATTTATTATAACTACAACGAAATTGCAGATCCACTTGCCGGAACACCGAATGTGATCATCCCTATTTCGTTTTTAAATCCGATACTAGCGGAGCCTTTTAAATCAACTACAGTAAGTAAAGAAACGATTATTCCGGTGAAACCACCTACTGGCAAACGTATCGCATTAACGTTTGATGATGGACCACATGAAAAAGTAACGCCGCAAATTTTAAAATTACTTGAGAAATACGATGCAAAGGCAACCTTCTTTGTCGTTGGCAATCGCATTGCAAAAAATACTAAACTAGTACAAGAAATTCATAACAGCGGGCATGAAATTGGAAACCATACATGGAATCACCCAAACCTAACATCCATTTCATCAAAGCAAGTTTCATCACAACTTAAATCTACAAACGATGCCATTTTTACAGCTATTGGAGAATATCCTACCGTGTTTAGACCTCCATATGGTGCAAAAAACAAGCAAGTTACAGATTTAGTTGCCTTACCAGTCGTGATGTGGACGATTGATACACTGGATTGGAAATACCGTGATCAAAGTAAATTATTACCTATGGTGAAGAAAAGCATACACAACAACGCCATCGTCTTAATGCATGACATTCATCAACCAACAGCAGATGGTTTAGAGAGCGTTTTAGCCTATCTACAAAATGAAGGCTACGAATGTGTAACCGTTAGTGAACTTTTAGAAAATAAATAAAAATTAAAGCGATTCGTCAGCATTAGTATGCAAAACGAATCGCTTTTTTACCTAGTTTATTTTAACTTCACACTACCAAGAGCTTTGAAATTTTGTAAATCATAGCTCTTTACTTCATTTCGAGATACAGTATAGATCGCATCTTCAATATACACTAGCCTTGATATCATTGATTCCCAGTCTTCATATTGCTCATCTTCTTTAGCAGGTGTAATTAGGTCTCCTTTTAGTTGAATGCCTTTTTCAGCTGTTATTTCGTAAACTTGAGCCCCTGTTCCTTTATACTTCACATCATACTCCCCTGTTCCTTCATAAACGGTAACCGGGAAACCATAGTAATTGTGCTTTGCATTTCTAAATAACGCTTTATGATTATACTGTAAATCCGAATGCGTCCCTCGCCCACCAATGACAACCGTGTCTTGCTCTTTTGGATTTGCAAAGTCCGTAATATCGAATAGAGAAATTTTCATACCCGCTGTTGTCACAATCGGTTCTTTTGACCAACTATCCACCCTCGTTTCCGTATCATACCCAAAGCCTATTAAATGATTTTCATCTAATGGATGGAGGTAATTACTAAAGCCAGGAATTTTCAGCTCTCCTAATACAGTTGGCTTTTCCGGATTTTGAAGGTCAATAACAAAGAGTGGATCTACTTGTCTAAACGTCACCATATATGCTTTATCACCCATAAAACGAGCAGAGTAGATTCTTTCGCCTTTTGCTAAATCCTTCACTTCCCCGACTTTCTCTAATCGTTCATTAAAGATAAATAGATGGTTTTTCGATGTTTGATTGCCACTTCCCCACATATTTCCTTCTGTTACGGCAACCCGGAAGTAACGATTGTGTTCATCCATTGAAAATTGGTTCAAAATCGTCCCGTTAATGGTTGTCGTCGCAGCTAACTTGACGTTTGTACCATCAATAGCAAACTTGTAAATATCCGTATTGGAAGCCATTGGTAAGATGGCGATATCTGTGGCAATGGAAGTCCGACTTTCAAAAGTAGATGCTCCATAATTAGTAGCCGTTAAATAAAGAGCCTCTTTGGACATATAAAGAGTAGAGCTTCCCCCTAAAAATCCTTTTGTTTGAACTTCTTTACTGTCAAAATTATTTAAATCAATCGCAGAAATAATCGTGTAGCTCGGTTCCATTGAGCCTGGTAAAATGGATAGCTGCTTAATATCCATTGGTTCAATTTCTTTATCTGTAGCACTATCATAAATGTACGGTCGAAGCTCTACATCTTCTCGCTCATTCATGATCCAATAGTCGGGCGTCTTATTTGATACAATATAAAGAATATCATCTGCTAAGCGAATACCATTCATATACCCGTCTTGCGCAACTTCACGAATTAATTGTGGTTTGGCCGCATCCTTCACATTATAAAAAGTAGCCTTTGTCATACTCATACCTGATACATATTTCTCTTTCTTCATTTCGATATATTGATCGACCAACACGACTAACTTATCTTCATGCAGCATGAGTTGAGTTGGATAACTATTTCGATCAAGTTCAATTTTACTAACAACTTTCATTGATTTCGGATTACTGGCATCGGTAATCACAATGTCTTGTTCGATGATCGAGTAAATATAACGACCATCCGTTACAACAATATCCCCTTCCTCAATATCTTCAACTTGATTGTTTGTCGTGGAGTGTGAGGAATTTGAGCCTGCACTATCTGCCGCTACTTTTGATTCCTCCGTTGCGCTCGTTTCATATTCCACACTGCTCTTATAACGTTTTTCACGATTCAATACATTTTGGAAAAAGCTCTCAATATCTTTAACAGATGTTAGATGTTTTATTTCTTCAATGACCGTAAACTCAACTGTTTGTTTTTTTGTTTTTGCTGTTGGTTTGGCAAAGGCCTTTTTTTCGACTTGTAGTACATACTTTCCAGGTTTTGTGTTTGTGATTGCGATTGCCTGATTGTTATCAAATAGCGTGAAGTCTGCTTGAACGGTTTTCCCGTCTTCATCCTTCAAATAAATATGACCTTTTTCGATACTACCTTCTTTTAGTGGCTGAGAAAAATAAACATTGTACGGTTGGTTCACAAAAACGGTTGATGCCGCGCTTACCTCCACCTTCTTTCCAAAGATAAAGATCGCACTAGATACCAACATAACGATCAGTAATAAAATCCCTCCTGCATAAAACCTTCCTCTCACAGCACTCGCTCCTTTGTAAGTTTCTTACACCATTAGACTTGAAAACTTTATTTTCGTTTCACAATTTGCAGGAGGATTTTTTTATTTTTCCAACCCCCTCCGATTTACCAAAAAAAGCGTGAGGAATTTTTAAACTCCCCACGCACAACTTTTCCTTATTCAAATGGCCATTTTGGCAGCATATGCGATAATGGTTTATCGACTCGTCTTCCTAATACGTAATCGGCTTGCATGATCGTGTGAATTTCTCGAGTCCCTTCATAGATCACCGGTGCTTTCGAATTTCGTAAGTAGCGAGCGACAGGATACTCATCTGAATAGCCATACGCCCCATGAATTTGCACGGCATCATCTGCAGCTTGGTTTGCAAAATCACACGCTTGCCATTTTGCTAGTGACGTTTCGCGTGTATTACGAACCCCTTTGTTTTTTAATTCACCAACTCGGTAAACAAGTAATCTGCTCATCTGATAGCCAGCTTCCATTTTCGCAATCATCTGACCTACCAATTGATGCTCTCCAATTGGTTTTCCAAATGTTTTGCGTTCCTTACAGTACTTCACACTTGCTTCTAAGCACGCTTGTATTAATCCAACTGCGCCTGCTGCAACGGTAAAGCGACCATTATCCAATGCAGACATGGCAATTTTAAATCCTTCGCCTTCTTCGCCAAGACGATTTTCAACAGGTACTTTTACATCATCAAAAAACAATTCCCCAGTATTTCCAGCACGAATGCCGTACTTCCCTTTGATTGCCTTTGACGAGAAGCCTGGCATTGTTCGCTCTACTATAAAGGCAGAAATTCCGTGATGGTGCTTTGATTTATCGGTATAAGCAAAGACGATAAAATGATCTGCAACATCACATAGAGAGATCCATGTCTTTTGCCCATTTAGAACGTAAACATCTCCTTCACGTTTTGCATAGGAGTCCAGTGAAGCTACATCCGATCCCGCGCCAGGCTCCGTTAATCCAAAAGCACCAATTTTCTCACCACGAGCTTGTGGGATTAGATATTTTTGCTTTTGTGATTCTGTACCCCATTGTAGTAAGGTCATGGAGTTTAATCCTGTGTGAACGGAAACGGCTGTTCGAAATGCAGTGTCACCTCGTTCAAGCTCCTCGCAAACAATGGCCAAGCTATTATAGTCCATCCCTGAACCACCGTACTTTTCAGGAATACAAACACCCATTAAACCTAAGTCGGCTAGCTTTTTCCATATACTTTGATCAAAACTGCCTTGCGCATCCCACTTGGAAATATGGGGCATAATTTCGGCATCCACAAATTGACGAACTGTTTTTCGCAAAAGCTGTTGTTCTTCTGTGAAGTCAAAGTTCATATTGCATCACCTTACCATTTCACAATAGAAGATTTGTGGGATGTTTCTTTAATGATCACATCACGCTTTGCCATTTTCTCAATGTACTCACTACCTGGAACAATTGATTCTGGTGGGAATACACCGCGCTCTGTAATCACACCACTACCAACCATTACTGCTACCGCGGCAATTGTACATGCAGTCGCACGCGCCATAGCTGTCATCGATTGTGTATCTTCACGCTTAATATTCATTTCATATTCGTATGTCACTTGCTCGCCAGACTTTTCGCCCGCTACAATTACTCGAAGTACCACGGCATCTTGCTTATCACCTAGATATAATTTTTTCTTTAATGCCTCTCGCACAACATCACGGACTTTTACTTCTTGGCCATCTATTTCTACTTTATTTTCCTTATCAAAGAACCCTAAATCCGCTAGTAGTTGGAACTTTTCTGCATGTCCTTTGTATCGGATTGTCTTGTACTCTAGCGTCTTTACATTCGGGAATGTTTTGTATAGAGTAGATATACCCCCTGAAGTATAAAATGCTTCTAACACACCATATTGATCAAAGTAAAAAGGCTCTACACCCGAAAGTGATTTTACTTCCGTCAGTTTTCCATCTTGAATTACTTTTGAAGGCTCTGTGTAATGATCGAAAACACCCTCTAATGAAAACACTCGTGTGTAGTTTAACGGTGGTTCTGGTTTTGTAGGTATACCTCCAACATAAAGTTTAATTGATTCCACTCTATCTAATTTAGACGCACCATAGCCTGCTAAAATGTTAATCATTCCTGGTGCAACACCTAAATCTGGGATAATCGTAACATTTTTTTCTTTTGCTTGATCGCTTAATGTTAAAATTCGATCGGTAACACTTCCGATATGGCCCCCTAAATCTACAGAATGTACCCCTACTTCAATTGCTATATTTGCCACTTTTTCATTAAATTCATAGAATAAGGCATTAACGGATATATCCCCTTTAGCCATAACAGTTCGTAATTCATCGTCATTGTTGGCATTTAACGATACCACTTCAACCTTTGAAGAATTTAAAGAATCTACAAAAGCTTGTGCCGAATCTGTATTTAAATCCGCTAAATAAATTTTCTCTACTTTGTCGCTAGCTGTTAAATCGCGTGCAACCTCTCTCCCCATTAAGCCAGCACCTAAAACTACTACTTTCATCACACACATCCCCTTTATCTGTTTAGTTTTTAAGTATCAATTTGTGCTCGTTGAAGTTTCCCACTATAGTCGACGTAAATGCTTTTCCATTCTGTGTAAACATCTAATGCAGCTTGACCAGAGTCGCGATGTCCATTACCAGTTCCTTTTGTCCCCCCAAAAGGTAAATGAATTTCAGCACCAGTTGTCCCAGCGTTTACATAAACAATGCCCGTATCTAAATCTCTTTGGGCTTTAAATATTTTATTAACGTCTTGTGAGAAGATAGAACTCGACAAGCCAAATTTCACACTGTTATTTACTTCAATTGCTTCTTCTAAACTAGAGACTTCAATAATACTTACAACAGGACCGAATATTTCCTCCTGCGCAATAATCATGTCATTTTTTACATTCGTAAAGATGGTCGGCTCAAAATAAAACCCTTTATCAAAAGGGGGTGTTGTTAATACTTTTCCACCTGCTAATAATGTTGCGCCTTCTTTTTTCCCGATTTGCACATAGTGATTGATTTTCTCTAAAGCAGCTTTATTAATAACAGGTCCCACATTCACATCTGGATTGAGACCATCGCCAATTGTTATATCGCTTAAGGCAGATACTAGTCGTTCTTCTAGCTCAGCCTTTACATCTTTGTGAACGATCACACGACTACATGCTGTACAACGTTGACCTGCTGTACCGAATGCACTCCAAATGATTCCTTCCACGGCAAGTTGCAAATTGGCATCATCCATGACGATTACCGCATTTTTTCCACCCATTTCAAGAGAAACTTTCTTTAGATGCTTTCCACCAAGCTCTGCAACTTTGCTTCCAGTTGCATTGGAGCCTGTAAACGAAATAACCTTTACATCAGGATGTTCAACCATTGCAGTCCCAACAGTTGGACCAGTTCCAAAGACAATGTTTGCTACGCCATTAGGTAAACCCACTTCTTCAAAAATTTTCGCCATTTCATATGCCATTAACGGCGTTTCAATAGATGGTTTCCATACAAATGTATTCCCTGCGACAATTGCCGGGAATGATTTCCACGTTGCAATAGCAATTGGAAAATTCCAAGGTGTAATTAAGCCCACTACCCCAATTGGAGCCCTTACACTCATTGCAAATTTATCAGCAAGTTCAGAAGGCGTTGTTTCCCCGAAAAGGCGTCTACCTTCCCCAGCCATATACAAGGCCATATCAATACCTTCTTGAACTTCACCACGGGCTTCTTCGATCACTTTGCCCATTTCCTTTGTTAAAATTTGAGCAAGATATTCCTTCTTTTCTTTTAATTTAAAACCAATTTCATATAAAAAGTCTGCTCGCTTTGGTGCGGGGACAAGTGCCCATTGTTTCTGTGCCTTTTTAGCAGCAGCTACTGCATCATCCACATGCTTTTTTGTTGAAAGGGGTACCATTGCTAGCTGTTCCCCATTAGCAGGATTCACAACTGGAATCATTTGAAGGTCGTCTGTAGAAGTCCATTTACCATTAATAAAGTTTACTATCTTCATAACACCCTCCTTGATTTAATCGAAATTTCAATTATATTGTACTAATATTCGACATTTTCTCTTTAAATCCCTTTTTTCCTTAAAATTTAATATTCTATTAAATATTATTACGAAGTGAAACTTTCTATGAAGGGAAAACGTATTTAAAAATGGTATATATGTATTAGTAACTTTAGGAGGTTATAACAAATGAACAACCATGAAATTGATTACAAATTGTATGGAGATGATATGCAGTTTGTAGAAGTTGAGTTAGATCCAGGCGAAACAGTTATTGCTGAAGCTGGCAGTTTAATGATGATGGATGATGCTATTCGAATGGAAACAATCTTTGGGGATGGTTCAAAAGGCCACGGCGGCGGTCTGATGGGCAAATTAATGGGCGCTGGAAAACGTTTAATTACTGGCGAAAGTCTATTCATGACAACATTCACTAATGAAGGTTCAGGAAAACGCCATGTTTATTTTGCTTCACCTTATCCAGGAAGTATCATTCCTATGGATTTAAGTGAACATGGTGGAAAAATTATCTGTCAAAAGGATTCATTTTTAGCCGCTGCCAAAGGGGTATCTGTTGGCGTGGAATTCCAACGTAAAGTTGGCGCTGGATTCTTCGGTGGGGAAGGCTTTATTATGCAAAAACTTGAAGGAGACGGTATGGCCTTCGTTCATGCTGGTGGTGCCATTCACCGTGTGGATTTACAACCTGGTCAAAAACTACTTGTAGACACTGGATGTTTAGTTGCCATGACTCAAACAGTAGATTATGATATCCAAACTGTTGGTGGTATTAAAACTGCTCTATTTGGTGGAGAAGGTATCTTTTTAGCATCTTTAAGCGGTCCTGGTACAGTATGGATTCAATCATTACCATTTAGCCGTTTAGCAAGCCGTGTATTCGCAGCTGCCCCAGTAAAACAAGGCGGTGGCGGCACTAGCACTGGTGAAGGTGGTATTGGCGGACTGTTTAATTTATTTAACGACTAACAATAAAGGAGTCGTCCAAAAAGTCATTTTGGACGGCTCCTTTGCGACGAGGATAGTGACAATTTATTGTTACTACCGCAGGAGCACAGCTTTTTAGCGATATTTTATTATTAGAAACGTAGATGTCCAGAAAGTGTAGTGCTTTCTGGACATCTACTTTATTACTTTAGAAGGATACAATCGTTTCTTTTAATTTCGATGCGGCATCTTCCAATTTTTCTGTTGAATTTCCGATTTTCTCAACAATTCTAGATAAAGATTCTACTTGTTGTCCAACATTTTCAAAATCCGAAATGGTTGTACCGACCGTCGCAGAAATTTTCTCAAATGCTTCTAACGATTTTTCGTTTTGTTCGATTCCATTTTGAACGAGTTGTTGAATTTGGTGAATTGAATCAATTACATCTGCTGTTACTTCACTAGACATTGCAATTAAAGTGGCAATCTTTTCGACTGAATTTTTCGTTTGATCCGCAAGTTTCCTTACTTCATTGGCAACCACTGCGAAGCCTTTTCCATGTTCGCCTGCTCGTGCTGCTTCAATAGCAGAATTTAATGCTAGTAAATTTGTCTGCCCTGCTATATCTTTTACGATTTCAACAACAGCTTGAATTTCTGAAGAGGAACGATTTAGGTCTTGTACCATACTTGTCATCTTGATGGTTTTATCATTAATCTCTTTTGTTTGGTCACTTAAAACTTGTAATTGCTCATAACCTTCTCCAGATGCTTTTCTCGTTTGTTGTGCATCCTGTATACTATTTCGTAATAATTCATTTACGTTTTGTGTATTTGAAAATAGCTCTGATACTGCACCATTTGTCGCAACCGATTGTTCTTCTAAAGTGGTCGAAATACTTCCAATCACATCTTTCACTTCGAACCTGACTTTTGCTTGATCCTCTTCAAAAATGTTTTGCGCCACACGATCATATTCATCTAACACAATTTGTTGTTCCAAATTACATACTTTTCGCAAAGCTTGAATAACCATTCCCTTTTCATTTACAGGTAGTGGCAATTCAAAAATAATTTCAATAATTTTTTCCTCTATTTGCTGAAAGGCCGCTAAGTACCATTTTGTTGTTAGACCAATTAACGCATGCTTATTGGCGACTCTACGTCTAACTATAATATATTCTTCATCTACACAACCATTTAACATTTCGATTACATGGTGTCTTAACGTATGGTTTAACCGTTCAGTAGTACTATGGCTCTCAATCATTCTTGTAAATTCAGGAACCCTACCAATTGTGCTATAAAATGCATGGACAATGTCTTTTACATGAGGATCAACAAAAGGTTTAATCGCACGAACTAAATGTAAATCTTGTTCCTTAAGTCCAATAAGTTCTAGTTGCAATGCGAATACCGGATCTTTTATAAATATTCCTACCTCTGGAAATCTCTCATTTATAATGGAGTGTTGCACATGTTTATTTTTTATACCGAACAAATTCCTCACTCCTAATTTTAGGATTATTGAATAAGAAAATAGCTAAATTTATGGAAAAATCAATCTATAAGTACTACTATTGTATACCAATATGTAAAATATTGCTTTTATATTCAAATAAAACATGTGTTTAGAGGGAATAAATATTGACAAATGATTGAACTAATATATCTTTATGCCTATTACATTTCAGTTTTTCACCTGTATGAAAAAAAACCGTTCCGATAGAATCATTCTACCGAAACGGTTTTTTTATAAGTATAAGAAGACTATTAAGATAGCTGCTAGTACAAGACGGTAAATTGCAAATGGGACTAATTTTACTTTCGAAATTAATTTTAAGAAAAATTTAATTGAAATTAATGCGAAAATAAAGGCACTCACAAAACCAATAATATAAAACCCAAGATGATCTGCATTAATTTGGTCCCAGTTCTTTACTAACGATAACCCACTAGCTCCGGCCATAATTGGCACTGCCATAATAAAGGTAAAGTCTGAAGCTGTTCGATGATCGAGACCTAGTAGTACCCCACCTGAGATTGTTGCACCTGAACGTGAAAACCCTGGCCATAAAGACAAACATTGAATTAACCCAACTCGAAAAGCTTTTCCGTATGATAAGTCATCTAGAGATTTAATAGATGGACGTTTTGGCGCCAATCTATCTGCAACTATCATCAAAATAGCACCAAGAATTAAACCAATGATCACTGTCGAGGTAGAAAATAAATTTTCATCAATAAAATCTTCAAATAAAACGCCGAACACACCTGCTGGAATAATCCCAACAATAACATGTCCTAAGTTAAATTTACGCGAAGCTGTTTGCCCTTCAATTTTGTACAAACCAACAAGGCTTAACATTCGCTTCCACATGACCACAACAACCGCTAAAATTGATCCTAGCTGAATTACAATTTTAAAAGTATTCGCTGAGCCAGAACCTAAAAATTCTTTTGTTTTTAACCATAAATCATCAACGATAATCATATGCCCGGTTGAAGAAACAGGCGCAAATTCCGTCATCCCTTCTACAAAACCTAGAATTATGGCTTTAAGTAAATCAAATAATTCCATAAAAAACTCCTTAATTTTTTCTATCTTTTCAAACGTTCACATACGCCATCTTCTTGCAAAAGCCTTACTTCCATAGGCAGGTCCCTATTTACATTACCTGATGAACAAAAAGTTGTCTATTGGCCTTTTTATGCAATCATTTGCTTCCTGTAAAGTTAATATCTACAACCCATAATTCCGATCTACTACCAATTCTCATTGGTGGTCCCCAAAATCCAAAACCAGAAGAAACCAATGCATGCATCGACCCTTTTTCCATATGTCCATAATCAAGCTCAAAAACTTTATTAGTTATATAATTATTTGGCCATAGTTGTCCCAGATGCGTATGACCGGATACGTGAAGGTCGACTTGTGCCTGGCTTGGTAGCTCTAAATCATTTGGTGTATGATTCATTACAAGCCATGGCAGCTCTTCATTTTCTGGTTTTAATTTACCAATTGGCAATCGTTTTTTATTTGTTGAATCTTCTTGCCCCGTTAAGAAAAAACGATTTCCGACTAAAATAGTTTCATCCATTAAGATTTGAACATTGGATTCTTTCATCTCTTCAACAAATTCAGGAATTTTACCACCATAATATTCGTGATTTCCAAGCACCCCATAAACACCATATGTAGCTTTTAACTGTTTCATCACTTCATTCATTCCCTCTTCTACAAACCAAATCGGATCATCATCAACTAGATCACCAACAAGTAAGACTGCATCTGGCTTGGCTTCATTTGACAAGTCGACAAATCTTTGTAAATGGTCTTTGTGGGATAAAACACCTAAATGAAAATCTGATGCAACCACAACTCTTAATGGTTCCCCGCTTTTATCAACAGAAATTTCTAAATTACGCACTACCGGTGAATAGGCATTATATGTACCCCAAGCAAATAAAACGACAAGTAAACCCATTGCAACTGAACCGACGATTGCAATATTTTTTAAAGGTGTAAAAGCAACAAGTAAATTTGTAATGATACATATTATGAGCCCATACTCGAAAAAGAACATCCAATAGTTTCCTATAATCGAGAATGGTGAAAGTAAATCATGTATGCGGCCAATGATAAAACCAAATGCGATGAGGAAGAAACCAAGCCAATAAATAATCGGCCAACGAAAAAGATGAATAGATTCAAGCCATTTTTTCAAGTTCCATCCTAAATAAGCACTCATCGTACTATATAAAAGAATTGCAAAGGTAATTCCAGCTATTCTCCCCACGGTCTCACTCCTAATCAACTACCTAGGTAAATGAAGATATTAATCTGACAGAAGTATACCATGTCCATAAGGAATGTTCCTATTAAATTGACGTAAAAATGAAGGCACCATCAGTTGAATTGATGGTACCTTTTCGAATTAATATTCAGCTGGAACTGTTACTGTTACTTTAAATAAATCACCATCTACATCAATTTTTAATCGACCATTGTGTAAATCAACAATAGATTGCGCAATCGCAAGTCCTAACCCAGAGCCATCTGTATGTCTTGAAGCATCTGCTCGTTTAAAACGCTCTGTAAGCTCTTCTACGTTTTCACTCATTTCATACTTTGAAATATTTTTCACTGCAATTTGTGCCTCTGCTCCAACTCGGTTTAGCGTAACATATACACGTGTTCCTTCTAGTGAATACTTCAGTGCATTGACGACTAAATTATCGAGTACCCGCCACCATTTTTGTCCATCCACATAAGCATATAGCGGTTCTTCTGGCATTGTGACACGTATTTCCAAATTTGCATTAGCAAAAGCTTCTTCATGTTCACCGACTGCTTGCTGCATAAGTTGCGTTAAATCGATGCGTTGTTTATTGATTTCGATATTGCCACTTGCCATTTTTGATACTTCAAATAAATCTTCAATTAACGTTTTTAATCGAGCTGATTTTTTATCTAATACATCAATGTATTTATTACGTTCTTCTTCAGTCAAATTTGGATTTTTTAATAAATCTGTATACGTAATAATAGAAGTTAAAGGTGTGCGTAAATCATGACTTACATTGGTAATTAGCTCTGTTTTTAAACGCTCACTTTTCGCTTGTTCCGACATTGATTTTCGAACACCTTCACGTAATTGATTCAAGTTCGCGGCATGCCGAGCAAAAGGTGATTTCCCTTTCCCCTTTACTTTAATTTCAGACGTTAAACGCCCTTCTGCCATGTCCTTTGTTTGCTTCATAATACGGTTTAGGTAGCCCATACGTCGAAGGAAGATAATGCCTGCTGGTAAAGCGATAAAGAAAAATAAAATAATGTAAAGTACGGCTAAATCAGGTTCCCAAGTTGCCCCTACTATGCCAACCCCTGCAAGGAAAGCAATTACTAGTATCGCAACGGATTGCAGCCCGATGGGTCGATTTAAAAATAAATCTTGCATTCCATCTGCCAAGCGATAAACAAATGCGGCTTTAAATTCTTTCTTTAGCTTCTCTTCTGAATTAATAGATTCCCATGTCCAGAATGCACAGTAGATTGTGATGATTGTTGCTACAAACATAAACACAATATAAATTAAAAATTCAACGATCAGTGATATCCAATTGTTCATTTCATAGTAAACATAGTTGTTCCGAATTTCATTTCCTATTATATCTGACAATCCAAATGCAATGAACGCAGAGATTATAGTTAGAACAATTCTTATATCAATCGGCCATTTTAAGTAAAGTCCTTTTGCTCTATTAGAACCTTTAAACTGCTCGATAGATGGTTTTGCAATTGTTAGTAAGCCCACTAATGCTAAAATTCCAGTAGCCCAAATTATATAGAAAATTACCTTTGTTATAGTAAAGGATTGATAGTCGGCACCAAAACTTGTATTGGCAAGCATGGACTTCGGTATGCTAATTGTCCCTTCAAATTGAGCATGTTCATCCACATGTACTCCTTCCAATAAAGCGACTCCATTATCATCTCCATATGGATCAAGGTACATGGATATATCTACATTGAAATACGGTTTTTGATCACCAAATCTTTCTTTAAATATATCGGATGTATTCACTTCCCCAGAGTCAAACTTTTCACCAGTCTCTATATTTTTTAAGCTATAATTAAAATAGCTAAGTTCATTTAAAAAATTATTTCGACTATCTTTTTCATTTGCTACATAATCATCAATTATTTTTTCTTTTTGTTGTCTGATTTTCTTTTCCACATGCTCATCATTATTGTAGTTTTCGGTAATGTCTGCGATTTTCGTATCGCGTTCCTCTTCAAGTAACTTCTTTAATTCCGCATCATTTTGTGCTTCTGCTTCCGTAATGCGATCACTGTATTGCCATCTAATGTTTTCAATTTGTTCCGTCAACGTACCATAGTAATTACGATGGTGTTCGATTTCCTCTTGTGAAACTTTAATATTTTTCTTTGCTTCCTCTGCATCAAAAGGTACTAAAACATATCGACCTAACTGATCCTTGAAATTCTCAACATTTATACGGAACTGGTCTGAACCAAAGAATGATTTTCCGATATAATTATGACCATGATTGATTAAAAGCGATACTGCAAAAACTACCCATGTAATTAGAAAAAGAGAGAGGAGTAATTTACCTTGTCGTTTCATATTCTTTTGCCCCCTCATAATAGCCTTATAAATAATTGAATTGCTTCATCGTAATGCGTGCTAACATATTGCCAAGCCGCCATTCCAATATAGCCCATGCCAATAACACTTGCTATAAGACAAGTAACGGTAATGCTTGTCTCAAGTCTATTTTTCAATTTTGTAGCCAATGCCCCACACAACCTTTAAAAACCTTGGATTTTTCGGATCAGCTTCGATTTTTTCACGGATTTTTCGAATATGAACCGCCACAACATTTTCTGCATTATATGCTTCTTCATTCCATACAAGCTCGTATATTTCTCGAATCGAAAAGACACGCCCTGCATTTTTTAAAAGTAACTCTGTAATTTTGTACTCAATCGGCGTCAATTTCACCAGCTCCCCATCAAGGCGAACCTCTTTCGCTTCCATATCAATAGATAGTCCATTTACTTCAACTTTCGCTTGAGTTTGTCCATGATAATTCCCTAGTTGAACATAACGTCGTAATTGCGATTTTACCCGTGCTAGTAACTCTAACGGATGGAATGGCTTTGTCACATAGTCATCCGCTCCCACTGACAGACCATGAATTTTATCGGTATCTTCTGCCTTTGCACTAAGCATGATGATTGGAATATTTCGTTCTGCACGTATTTTAAAAGTCGCTGTAATTCCGTCCATATTCGGCATCATAATATCTAAAATGATTAAATGTACTACATTTTCTTCTAATAGGTTCAGCGCCTCCAAGCCATCTGCCGCTTTTAACACATTGTACCCTTCGTTTTTCAAGTAAATTTCGATCCCATCACGAATGTCCTGATCATCATCTGTAACGAGCACCGTTAATTTCTCCACTGTCCTCACCTCGTCTCTTTTTCTTATGGTCTAATCATACGATTTGAATCTTAACTTCTAGTGACCATAATTCTGAAGAAATTCTTAAGATTAATTGTTCATTTCTTTAGACATAATTCCAGTTAAATTGTGTGTGCAAATTAGCGATTTAAAAAAATCACTTCAGTAAGAAAGGACATGCGATTAAACGGCATGTCCTTATGTCTAATTAAACGTTTTTAAATCATCATCGGTAGTTAGTTGTACAGATGCAGATTTTCGACTTCCTAAAGTTAACACAACAATTCCACCTAGAAGCATGACAACGCCGATCCAAGAAGTTGGACTTAAATATTCACCAACTAAGAAGACTCCTAAAAGAGCTGCTGTTAATGGCTCGGCTAGGGATAATGTTACCGCAGAGGATGAGCTAATCTTTTCTAATCCTGCTAAAAATAATACATAGGCTAAACTGGTTGCAGCTAACCCCATGAAAATCATTGGCCATAAGTTTTGATTTGTAAACATCCAGGAGACGCCATCTCCTGAGAAAGGTAATAACATCACAGCACAAATCGAAAACGTCATCGCTACAGCAGGTAAAGTATCTTCATTCTCCGTTAATTGTTTACTACAGTTTGTATAAACCGCAAACATAAAGCCAGCACATAAAGCTAATAGTACTCCGACTGGGTGAACTGTTGCCTCGCCCCGATTGACAAATAATAAGATACATCCTAGAATAGCGAGCCCCGTTGCAATTCCCCATATACGATTAGGCCTACGCTTCCAAATGAACCATTCCACAATCCCAGAGAATACTGGAGAGCTTCCAATTGTGACGACCGTTCCAACTGCTACCCCTGTAAATCGGACAGAGGTGAAAAATAAGCATTGGAATAAGGCAATGGTTAACGCTGCTAGAATCGTCCATTTCCACGACCATGTCTTAAAGTTAATTTTACGCAAGACAAGGGCAGCAATTAGCAATATTCCTCCTCCAATAGCAGAGCGTACCCCAGCAACCGCAATTGGTGAAATCCCTTCTTGTAAAAAGGTTTGTGTAGTCCCCACCGTTCCCCAAAGCATTGCGGCTAGTAATACAAAGATATATGGCAGTAAATTCAATACTTCAACTCCTTATAAAAGGTTAATTGATTTTCTAGCAATCTCTTATTTCCCATTTAGTTGTTGTTAAATTATACCAAAGTAATTCTATAAATCAATTAACTAACTGTTTATTTATATTGTATAACATTTAAATTCTCTATTTATTATCGACTAATATCATTTTGCTATTTCGATATTGTTTTACTAACTCAAAATCTATCGAATTATTTTCCTGAAATGTAAAAATGTTACCAAAACATACGAATTTGCAATAAAACAGTGCTTTATGTTTGTATTATTCTATTATTCCATTTAATATATCGATATAGTAGTTGAAGACAAACTTAATTAGACATTTACATATACCTAATTTTCACGTTGATTATGTTTGCGTGAATCACTATTGTGTAAGCGTTTTCGCTATTACTATTTTATAGGGGGAATCATCATGATTTATGCAAATCCTAATACAGATGGAGCAGTTATTAATTTCAAAGAAAAGTATGATAACTTTATCGGCGGCGAATGGGTTGCTCCAGTTAAAGGGCAATATTTCGAAAATAAAACACCTGTAACAGGTGAAGTATTTACAAAAGCTGCTCGTTCTACAGTAGAAGATATTGAACTTGCTTTAGATGCAGCACATGCAGCAAAAAGCGCTTGGGGAAAAACATCTACAACAGAACGTTCTATTATATTAAATAAAATTGCAGATCGTTTAGAAGAAAATTTAGAAGTACTAGCAGTAGCTGAAACTTGGGATAACGGTAAAGCAGTACGCGAAACGTTAAATGCTGATATTCCATTAGCAATTGATCACTTCCGTTACTTTGCAGGCGTAATCCGCGCACAAGAAGGACGTACGACGCAATTAGATAACGACACAGTAGCTTACCATTTCCAAGAGCCACTAGGTGTTGTTGGTCAAATTATTCCTTGGAACTTCCCTATTCTTATGGCGACATGGAAAATTGCTCCAGCTTTAGCTGCGGGTAACTGTATCGTATTAAAACCAGCTGAACAAACTCCTGTTTCAATCATGGTCTTAATTGAATTGATTCAAGACTTACTTCCAGCAGGTGTACTAAACGTTGTGAACGGTTTTGGGATCGAAGTAGGTAAACCGCTTGCTACGAACCCAAGAATTGCTAAAATTGCATTTACTGGTTCAACAGCAGTTGGTCGCCAAATTATGCAATATGCAACGGAAAACATCATTCCTGTAACACTTGAGCTTGGTGGTAAATCACCAAACGTATTCTTTGAAGACATTATGGATCAAGATGATGAGTTCTTAGATAAAGCAATTGAAGGTTTAGTAATGTTCGCATTAAACAATGGCGAAATTTGTACTTGTCCATCTCGTGCTTTAGTTCAAGAATCAATCTATGACAAATTTATGGAACGCGCATTAGAACGTGTGAAAGCAATTAAAGTTGGTAACCCACTAGATACAGAAGTGATGATGGGCGCTCAAGCCTCTAACCAACAAAAAGAAAAAATCCTTTCTTATATCCAACTTGGGAAAGAAGAAGGCGCTGAATTACTCGTTGGTGGTGACGTAAACCATCTTGGTGGAGATCTTGAAACAGGAAACTACATCCAACCAACAGTATTCAAAGGTCACAACAAAATGCGTATCTTCCAAGAAGAAATTTTTGGACCAGTTCTTTCAGTTACAACATTCAAAGACTTTGATGAAGCAATCGAAATTGCAAACGATACACTTTACGGTTTAGGTGCTGGTGTATGGTCACGTAGCGGAGACATCGCTTACCGTGCAGGTCGTGCGATCGAAGCTGGACGCGTTTGGACAAACACATATCATAAATATCCAGCAGGTGCGGCATTTGGTGGATTCAAAATGTCAGGTATTGGTCGTGAAAACCATGCTATGATGTTAGATCACTATTCACAAACAAAATGTTTATTAGTAAGTTACGATAGAAAACCTCAAGGATTCTTCTAAATCGGTAGGTGTATAATATGGTAGAACGTGTTACGGCAACAGAAGATGCCCTTTCATTAATAGAGTCTTTAAAAGAGAAACATGGTTCTATTATGTTTTATCAATCAGGTGGTTGTTGTGATGGCTCCTCACCTATGTGTTATCGTGAAGGCGATTTTCGTTTAGGCGATGCTGATCTATTGCTTGGATCTATCGGAAACGTCCCCTTCTATATGCATAAGAGTCAGTATGAATATTGGAAGCATACACAACTAATCATCGATGCCATTCCAGGAGAAGGACCTCCCTTCTCACTAGATAGTTTAGAAGTGACACATTTTATTACGAAGTCTAAACTTTTATAATTGCTCGGAGCGCCCTAATTTAAATTGGGGTGCTCTTTTCATTTTCTAAGTATAGTGAATTAGACGATAATTCATTATAATGAAAACTTAAGGAAATGGAGGTCTTCATACATGTATAAAACTGTTGAGGAAACAGCCAAAGATATTTCAATGCCAGAAGAACAAGTACTGCGTTACATTTATGCTGGCCGTATTAAAGCTGTATATGATGGAAAACAATATTTAGTGAATAGCGATCAATTTGACACGTATCATGAGCAATTAGAACGTATTAAAGAGGAAATTGAAATATGGCGAAATACACCAATCCCCGAGGATATTGATGTGAAGGATGAGGATTAGCTTTTCCTATGAAGTATTTTAGAATTTCGCACATAATCTCTCAAAATCCGCACATAAAAATCTTTCTATCAAAAAACCATCCCGAAGCTTGTGAGAACAATCACTTCAAGATGGTTTTCTTTAAATTGTTACGACAAAGCCTGCACGCTTGCCAATAATTTCTGCATAATCTTCCACCATTACACTCGCAGTTGGGTACATTCCTGCACCTGGTCCAATAAGTGTTAATGTGCCGATATAATTTGTTTCCATCGTCACTGCATTAAATACATCGTCAATCGGATATAATGGATGCTCTTTATCTACTAGCATTGGTCCAACTTTTGCACAAATTGTTCCATCTGCATGACGTTCTACCTCAGCAACATGGCGATAACGCAACCCATTTTCCGTTGCTTCTTTCACTTGCTCTAGGGAGATGTTATCAATACCAATTACTTCAACGTCTGCCCAATTCGGTTGTTCACCAAAGGCTAAAGCAGATAAAATCATTAGTTTTTTGAAAGCATCTTGACCAGATACGTCGTTATACGGATCAGCTTCTGCGTACCCTAAATTTTGCGCCTCTCTTAACGCTTCATCAAAAGACCAGTTTTCTGCACGCATTTTTGTTAAAATATAATTAGATGTACCATTTAATATCCCTTGAATTCTAGTAACATCATTCACTAGTAAAATATTTTTCATTGTTTTAATAACAGGAACTCCGCCAGCAGTTGTTGCTTCATAGCCAACAAATACACCGTTTCGTTTAGCAAGTTCTTGTAATTCTAGTCCACGTTTAGCGAACATCACTTTATTTGCAGTTACAACATGACATTTATTTTCTACTGCTTTTTTCAAGTATGTGAAAGTAGGCTCTTCGTTAACAATAGCTTCAAAGACAACTTGAATACCTTTAACAGATAGAACATCGTCAATACTATCTGTTAGTAGATGCGCCGTACCTGGTACACGCTCTCTCGTTGTATCACGCACTAAGATCTTTGCCACTTCTAATTCTAATCCTAATTTTTCGCGAAGTTCTTCACGTTTTTCATTTAATATATGATAAATCCCTTGTCCTACTGTGCCAAAACCTAAGATGGCCGCCTTTATTGTTGCCATTTCCTATTCGCCTCCATCATCACTAAAACGCTCTTTTAAGCCTGTTATTTTATATATTAACGTTTATTTTCATCTATTTAATATTACTGAAGGATATAACAAATAATTCTAAAAATTTAACATAATAGAATTTTATCGTATATTCTCAAGGAACTCAAGGGAATTCTTCTCAAGATGGACATTTGTTTTCTCAAGAAGGTCATCAGAAAAGCGTAAGCGCCCTCGCTCAGCCCCGAAAGAAACTGGAAACTCCTGCCAAGCATGCTTGCATGCGTAGGAGGAAGTTGAAGTTTCCGAGGGGCTAGGGTGCTGAAGCTAGACACTGTTCCAAGTCCAAAGTTTTATACTTTCTTTACTTTAAAAAGTTTCTTATCTTACATCTTTTTGCACTAAACGGTTCTAGTTTCCCCCATAAAACTCGCCTGTTAAACAAAAAAACTGCCTAAAAGTGAATCACCCTTTTAGACAGAAGAAGTATTGTTAAATGGAAATGGTTATGAAACTTTTTTAATATGAACTGTTTCGTAGTATTCGATCGTCTTTTTTACAAGTCGCTCTTCTTCTTTTGTAAACGGTGGAATACCATATGTCCGATAAGCAAGTTGAAATTGGCCGTATTCTAGATACCAGTCTTTTGCAGGAAGTTCAATATGTTGATTACCATTTTCTTTATAGGCTACTTCTATCTCTCTTACAACATAACCATATTGATTCAGCGCAAAAGTTTCTTCTAAAAAAACACTATGCCCATATGTAATTTGCCATTGCTTGTCAAGTATCGCTAACAACTGTTGTAATGTTTGCGAATTAATAAATCCTTTTTGTTCATTTAATTCATATATAAAATAAGCTGCCACGTTTTGTGCACTATAGATATTACCCATTTAACAACACTCCTATCTTTTTTAAGGGGGAGCAGCCTCTTGGGAAAGGCTGCAATGATGTAAGCAATTTTTTAGATTTATATTCAAAAGCGTGGGGACCCCCTCCGCTTAAGATAGCGAATACTAAGTTAACTAAATTTTAAATCCCTATCAACTAACTATGTTTTTATTATAAAAAAAATTCCCACTAATGTCAATAAAACAAATTAATTTACTAGGTTTTAAATTTGAAGAAATTTCGCCTAATGAATGGCTATTAGTACATTGGCGAAAAGCATATTCCCCACACATGAGCGAGATCTATTCTTTTCACCAAATGAACTAAAATTACTTTATATTAAGCGTTCGTTTCTGCAACACTAATAGCAACTGATAATGCTTGACCTAAATCCGCGATGATATCATCCACAGATTCTAAACCAATTGATAAGCGAATGAGCTCTTCAGATACACCTGCAATTTTTAACTCCTCAGCTGATAGTTGCTGATGAGTAGTCGAAGCTGGGTGAATAATTAATGATCTTGCATCCCCTACGTTCGCTACGTGGGAGAATAATTGAACATTGTCAATGACTTTACTTCCCGCTTCTCGTCCACCTTTAATGCCAAATGTAAGCATTGAACCGAAGCCATTTTTTAAATACTTTTTCGCTAATGAATGCGATGGGAAATTTTCTTTACCTGGGTAGTTTACATATTCCACGGATGGGTGGTTTTCTAAGAATTCAACTACCTTTAATGCATTCTCACCATGTCTTGTATAACGCAAATGAAGCGTCTCTAAACCTTGTAAGAAGTTAAATGCAGCATCTGCACTTAATGTTGGACCGAAGTCACGCAATAGTTGAACGCGAAGTTTTGTGGCAAATGCAGCCGCTGCAGCGTCAATTCCATAACGAATACCGTGATATGACGCATCCGGCTCTGTAAATCCAGGGAAACGACCTTGCGTCCAGTCGAATTTACCAGCATCTACGACAATACCGCCGATTGTTGTGCCATGTCCACCGATCCATTTTGTTGCTGAATGAATGACAACATCCGCTCCAAACTCGATTGGGTTTGATCCGTATGGGGATGGGAATGTGTTATCAATAATTAACGGAAGACCATGCGCATGAGCAATTTCCGCGATTCTTTCAATATCTAAAATATTTAAACTTGGATTTCCTACTGTTTCAGCATAGATTGCCTTTGTTTTTTCTGTAATTGCTGCTTCAAAGTTATCTGGATTACTTTCATCTACAAATGTCGTTGTAATTCCGTAGCGTGGTAATGTGTTTGCAAATAAGTTATACGTACCACCGTAAAGTGAACCAGCAGAAACGATTTCGTCTCCTGCTCCTGCAATGTTTAAGATTGAAAAGGAGATCGCTGCCATACCTGATGATAATGCTACTGCAGCTGTACCACCTTCTAGTAATGCAACGCGCTTTTCAAACACATCAACTGTTGGATTCATAATACGCGAGTAGATATTACCAGGTGTTTCAAGTGCGAATAATTGGCGAGCATGCTCCGTATTTTGAAAAGCATAAGCAGTTGTGCGATAAATTGGCACTGCGATTGCACCAGTGACTGGATCTGGCTTTTGCCCTCCGTGTAGTAATTGTGTTTCCGGACGTAATTGTGACATGTCTCTTCCTCCTAATATTTTTTGATGGATGATCAGTGTAATGAGGAGGATTTATGGAAAAACATAAAGCCCTCTTCTAATAAGAAGAGGGCTGCTAAAAGCAATTTTTCCTCCCCTTATCTGTCAGATCTTTTCGAATCTGTAGGAATTAGCACCTTTGTGAGTGTATTTTGCATTCACTGGTTGCTGGGCATCGCAGGGCCTAGTCCCTCCGCCTCTCTGGATAAAGGTATTTGATTCATGTTCCATCGATAGACTTACTATAATTCATAGTATATAGGTCTGTCAACTATATATTTTAAATTTTTCGAAACTTCAAAACTTCTTTTCTATCTTAAAGAGTATAATGTATTAAAGATCATTTGAAAAGGAGATAGATAGCTTGTTGATTGCTTTATTTTCGGTACTACTAGTTGGTTACCTTATTGGATGCATCCATGGGTCAAATGCAGCAAGATTACTTTCAGGTGTTAATTTAAAAGAAGTTGGACACGGGAATGCAGGCGCTTCAAATGCAACATTATCTTTAGGTTGGAAATATGGTGTACTTGTTGGGTTAATCGATATTGGTAAAGGCGTAGTTGCCGTATTACTTTGCCGGCTATTATTAATTAATTATTCAACATTCTCAACTGATGAAGTTTCTGCTCTGCTTTATGCTATTGGTGCTTCTGTCATTTTAGGTCATAACTTTCCTATCCATATGAAATTTAGTGGTGGAAAAGGAACTGCATCATTAATCGGTATATTTCTTGCTTTAGATTGGAAAACGGGTTTAATTGGCGTAGTCACTATTATTTTAGTGACACTCTTAACAAATTACTTAATCATTGGTGTTTTTGCCCTATATATTGATTTTACCCTTACTGCATTTATTATTGAATCCACGATTTGGCCTTTTATTATCTCGCTCGTTCTGTTTGCGATCGCAATTATTTTACACATTGAAAATTTAAACCGTATGCGTATTGGTACTGAACCGAAAGTAGCGACCGCATTTAAAAGTAAGCATTAAATCATAAACCGTACTTACCAACGATTAGCCCCCTATTAAGAATTCATCCCATTTAGTAATCAATAGCCTCTCCTTTTGTAAATCGTTACAAAATATACTAATATAGCCTTAAGGAGTGATTTTGCTCTCTTAAGGCTATTTTTAGTACATATTTCAAAGGGGAGATTATTTATATGTCAACAAAAGATTTATTACGTAGCCATTCATCTGTTCGTAAATATACAGGCGAAGTAATTTCAAAGGAAACAGTTGTTGATTTAATCCAAACAGCACAAATGGCAGCAAGTTCACATTTTGTCCAAGCTTATAGTGTCATTTGGATCACGGATGAGGAAAAGAAACAACAGTTAGGTGAGCTTTCGAAAAACGAATTTCAATTTAAAACAGCCGGTGCTGCCTTTTTATTTTGCGTAGACTTTAAACGTCTTCAAGTTGCGGGGCAAAAGCATGGCGTGGATATTGTAGCCGATTCAGCTGAAAATATGCTAGTTGGGGTTGCAGATGTAGGAATTTTTGCTCAAAACTTCGTGATCGCTGCTGAAGATGCTGGCTATGGAATCTGTTATATCGGTGGTGCTCGTAACAATCCGGCTGAAATAAGTGAACTTTTCAACCTTCCAGAGTATGTATTCCCTTTATTCGCCATGACGATTGGTACACCAACGAAACGCAACGAAACAAAACCTCGTCTTCCAGTTGAGGCAATTCTACATGAGAATCAATATGATGTGGAAAAATACGACACTTTACTGAACGACTATGATGCCACTATGGAAAGCTATTATGCTAGCCGCAGCTCAAACCAAAAAATGGCGAACTGGACGAAGCAAATGGCAGATTTTTTAGTGGAACAAAGACGACCACATATAAAAGAGTTTTTAGCTACAAAAGGATTTAATTGGAAATAACTTTTAGATTTTATAGGGCTAACTTACTTGTCTATATAGGCAAAATGTAAGTTAGCCTTTTTTTCAATACAGTCCATTTGTAGAATAAAATTTCCTTTCTAACTTTGGTAAAATAAAAGAAATATTTTGTAAGTTTGAAAGGATGTGTTGTTTATGTATAGCCATAAGCAAGTTGCATTGTCTTTAGAGCGACAACATAGTCGACATGTGAAGCATTATTACCGCGCGATTACGGATGTCAACTTAGAACTTGCAAAAATTCATAAACAAATTGAATTCAACATTAATAAAGAATTGTACAAGCACGTTACGGACTATGTAAATCAATATATCTCCTATACTACGATTTGGAATATAAAATTTGTTTATAACCTTGAAAGTCCTGAGGTTCTTCTTATGCAAATTTTCCATTTAGAATATATATTTATGCATGAACCTGCTAACGCTTTTATAAAAGAACGTCGTATATTAAACGAACAAAAAGAACGTTTTAATCAATTAAAGCCTTATACAAAAGAACATGTTCAGCTTAGAAGACAAAAAATGCTACACTTTATTAATGAGTATGAGAAAAACCCGACAAAACATTAATGCGTTTGTCGGGTTTTCATTTAGTTTGCTACGATTCCTTCTATAGCCATCTCTTTTACTGTAAGGAATTGTTCTTTTGTATCGTAGTAGGTTACAACCACTTTATCGCCTTCTTGTAAATAAATAGCCAATGGCGCATTTTGAGAACTTGCCATAAAGTTTTGACCTGTGTTTAACAAGAACGTAATAATTGTGTAATCCCCTACTCGTTCTTTATACACCCGAACGACCTCACCAGAAATAGTTGCTTCATCTGCACTTGAAGTACCATCTACAGATCCTCCACCACGACTTAATGCTGTTTTATATTGCTTCAACGCTTCATTTGGAGTTGTTCCAAAGGCGGAAATTTCGGGATTTGCAGCAGATACAATAAAGTAGTTTTGTAAGAATCCGTTTGAATCCAATACTGGTGCTAACCAACTAGCTTCTCCATAGAAGTTATAAAGGATTGGCATTTCACCTTGCCATTCTTTTTCAATAAACTTTTTCTCAATAATCGCTAACGCACCTTGCGAATCCATATACGACTCTTCTAAATTCCCTGTGTAATACGTTGCTTCACCTGTTCTTGCATGTGTTAATGAATACCCAAGCATTGAATCAACGCCCTCTTTTGGACTCGTGAAGTCTGTAAAGTAATACATTTCACCATTTTCATTAAAGATTGGGCTCACATTGGCTTCTGTTCCTTCATCTGATGGTAATTTCACATCTTTTTTACCGAACATACTATTCCAAAAACCATGAATATATTTACCAAAATAGCTATTTTGAAGACTGACAGATTCTGGTGAAACAGCCCCATCAATAAATTCTGGCACTTTGTCTAACGATAGTAGCTGTGAATCCCCAGTAGCTGCATCCACCATCACAATTCCCTTTACATCAAAGCCGTTACGTGCAGAAATAAAGTTTCCATATGACCGAATGTAGTAAGGTTTACCTTCATCATCTACTTCTAATTGTGGCTCTCCGTAGAAAATTAACGTTGGATTTTGAAGACGCATATGACGTTCTAAGTTTTTATTTAAAAATGCAGACGGAACATAAGCCATTTCAGACTGAACGAATTTTGGATTATCCGTAGAATCCGTAGCACTCATCGTAAAGTACCCCGGTGTCGTTTTTCCATTAAACCATTTAAAGAATCCGGAAAATTCAACAGGTGCAATATACACATATTCCCCATTTACTTTTTGAATTTGAAGATTGCCTAATTCATAGTAACTTGTGTTCGGCACTTGACCAAAAGCCTTTTTCATTTTGTTTTCTGCAAAATGTGGAGGGACACTAGCAGGCGTTTTGGTTTCATCAAAAGGTTCAATTTCAACCTGTTCATCCATTTTTGCTGATTCATATTTGTCATTGGCATTCCAAACAGGAGCAGAAAGCATGTATCCCAGCAAAATTAAGCTTGCTAAAAAGACAAAACCTTTAAATGTTTGTTCAACTCCTGAAGAAATAAGTGCTCCTAATAGTGCAATGACTGGTAAAGCATAAGCAAATACCGTCCAGTGTAAATCAATCTTTGTAATATAAATGATTGCTAGTAAAATAACGAAACTTGCAATTAATCCAAAGATAATTGAGTTGGTCAGTTGTTTACTAGAAATCTCTCCCTTATGCACCTTTTTCGTTAATGGAACAAGTAGGAGTGTTGTGACAACTGCAGCGATCAAAGCTGTTAATAACAATTGTGACATCCGTACCACCCTTTCTTCTTATAGTTCTTCTACGGAATAGACCCCTATTTAGTTTCATAAATAGTTTAAAAGGAGCGTGAATCAATGATGGTTCGTTATTTATTACTTGGTCTTATTGTTGTATTTTCCCTTTATTATTGTTTTTTCTTTGATGCCATTCCAGATGCCTATCAAATGGTTTTTAAATTAGTACCGATGTTTTTAATTATAGTACTAGCTTATGTCACGAAGATTACTGAATCAGTTCAACCGTATAAAACATTAATTATCCTTTCGCTTATTTTTTGTGCGATCGGTGACTATACTTTGCAATGGTTCATTATTGGCCTTTTTAGTTTTTTAATTGGTCATATATTTTATATCCGCGCATTCCTTTCTACAAATACAAAAGCGATTCCTACATGGGCTAAAGGCATTCTTCTTTTTTATGGAGTAGCTATGATGATCTGGATAGGAGGCACCGTTTTTAACAGTAGGGATTCAATATTGGCCTTTGCAGTTTGTGCCTATATTATTGTTATTTTAGCAATGGGCTGGACATCTTTTAGAACCGGCTCAGCATTTGCCATTATGGGAGCCACTTTGTTTATCATTTCTGATTCTATTTTGGCTATTAATAAATTTGTCGTTAGTGCAGATTACTCTCACCAATTGATTATGGTATCGTATTATGGCGCACAAGTTTTACTAGCACTCAGCATTGCTAAATACTCCGCAAGCCGAATTAAAAGTGATACAATGTAGACGAGTAAAAATAAGGGGGATTTTCCATGAAAGAAAAAGTAATTGAACGATTAGTTCGTTATGCAAAAATTGATACACAATCAAATCCAGAGAGCACAACAACTCCTTCTACTGAAAAGCAATTCGATTTATTGCATGTATTAAAAGATGAACTCAATACAATTGGCTTAACAGAAATTACTTTAGATGAAAACGGCTATTTATTTGCTACATTACCGGCAAATACAGATAAAAATGTCCCAACAATTGGATTTTTAGCTCATATAGATACATCCCCTGATTTTTCTGGTACGAACGTAAATCCAAAGCGCATTGACAATTATGATGGTGGGGATATTCAATTAAACGAGAATCTTGTGATGTCTCCAAACTATTTCCCAAATTTAAAAAACTATATCGGCCAAACACTCATTACAACGGATGGTACAACGCTATTAGGTGCAGACGATAAAGCGGGTATTGCCGAAATTATGACTGCAATGGAATATTTAGTAGAGCATCCAGAAATTAAGCATGGGAAAATTCGCGTTGCCTTTACACCCGATGAAGAAATCGGTCGCGGTCCCCATAAATTTGACGTTAAAGCATTTGGTGCTGATTATGCATACACAATGGATGGTGGACCCCTTGGTGAACTTCAATACGAAAGCTTTAATGCGGCTGGTGTAAAAGTAACTACTCGCGGGACTAGTGTACATCCAGGATCCGCAAAAGGAAAAATGGTGAACGCCATTACATTAGCAATTAAATTCCAAAGTTCAATGCCTGCTGATGCAGTTCCTGAAAAAACAGAAGGCTATGAAGGGTTTATTCATTTAACGAATTTTAACGGTCACATTGAAGAAGCAAAACTTTCTTATATTATCCGTGATCATGACCGTAAAAAATTTGAAAATAAAAAAGCCCATTTCTTGGAAGTTGAAAAAATACTAAAAGATCGATTTGGGGAAGATTCAATTACTGTAGAAATTGAAGATCAATACTACAACATGCGTGAGAAGATTGAACCTGTAAAAGAAATCGTGGACATTGCTTATAAAGCGATGGAAAGTTTAGATATTACGCCAATCGTTGAACCAATTCGTGGTGGAACGGATGGCTCTCAATTATCCTACATGGGTTTACCGACTCCAAATATTTTTGCTGGCGGCGAAAATATGCACGGTAAATTTGAATTTGTCTCGGCTGAAACGATGGAAAAAGCATCAAAAGTTATATTAGAAATTGTTCAGCTATTCGAAGCTCAAGGCAAGTAAGATTTTGTGCGAAGTAAGCTATTAGGTTTACTTCGCCCTTTTTATCAAAATTGTTATCTGAATATTATAATACTTTTATAGTCTACATAAAAAGGAGGTTTATAGTTTGAAAGAAATATTATTAGGGATTTTAGCTGCATTATTTTTTGCTTTTACATTTATACTAAATCGTTCAATGGAATTAGATGGCGGAAGCTGGCTATGGAGTTCCTCTCTTCGCTATTTTTTCATGCTCCCCTTTCTACTAATCATTGTATTTTCACGTAAAGGATGGCATTTACTAACTTCCGAGATGAAAAGCCAACCTTCTAAATGGTTGCTTTGGAGTTTCGTAGGGTTTGTTTTATTTTATGGTCCCTTAACATATGCAGCATCTTTTGGACCAGGGTGGCTTGTTTCAGGTACATGGCAGTTTACCATTGTCGCTGGCGTTTTATTAGCTCCATTTTTCATCACAATGATGGGGAATGTAAAAGTGCGTCAAAAAATCCCTGTAATCTCTTTAATTATTTCAAGCGTCATATTAATCGGGATTCTACTTATTCAAATACCGCAAGCCCAATCCGTCTCATTTGAAGTTTTACTACTTGGAATACTCCCAGTAATCGTTGCAGCATTTGCCTATCCACTTGGTAATCGTAAAATGATGGAACTTTGTGGAGGTAGATTAGATACATATCAACGCGTTTTGGGCATGACCATTGCATCCTTACCTACATGGATTATTCTTGCAATCTATGCGCTCTTTACTGTAGGCCTCCCTTCCATGAGCCAAGTGATTCAATCCTTATTGGTCGGGATTAGTTCAGGCGTCATTGCAACTGTGCTATTCTTTATCGCAACCGACCGAGTTCGAGAAGATCAAGGAAAACTTGCTGCAGTTGAGGCAACACAATCAACCGAGGTTCTCTTCGTTATCATTGGAGAGATGATTTTACTTGGCGTCCCTTTACCAGAGCCAATTGCGCTAATCGGTTTGGTAATTATTATTATCGGGATGTTGCTTCACAGTTATCACACAATGCTCATTTCAAAAAAATCACCTATAAAAGAAAAACAGGCCGAGCTCCAAAGTTAGCTCGGCCTTAAAATTGGAGAAACGTTCTAATAAGGGGGGAAGAACGTTGACTAGAACTTTTTCGAAAAAAGCAGTCATACTCTTTTCTTTCTATGCGATAATGATAATCATTTTCATTTAAATTGTCAATCAATTTTATCCAATTTTTTCTGCTCGTTTTAAAGAGCGACGATATTGAAATTGTTTCAGTTGGAAAAATAAAAAACAGCCGATACAAAAACCTAAAATCGCTATAAATGAAGCAGTCGCAACCATTACTGTAAAGGCATAACCTAATGCTTCCCATCCAACTAAGAAGCTTCCTAACCCACCAGCTAAACAGACTGTAGCTATACATGCATTAAATTTTTGCTGTATTACATCTTCAGGAATATATTTCTTTCCTTCTTTTATTAGAAAAACTCGTGCAATTTTCATAATAGGATTGAAGTTCAAAACGATCCCCATTAAATTGGCAAGTAAAGGAATAGCTAATATCCATTCTATACTAGTAACCCATGTTAAAATGACTGAAAGAAAAATTACCCACTGATTTAGCCTTACTAAAGGGCGAGGAATTGAAAGTGCTTGCGGCATTATAATCCCTACCTTTCTTATTTGTTTTATTTATATTATGCTATTTACTACTGTTTGTATAGTAAAAACTTCAATGATGCTTTTGAAAGGTGTATAGTATTGAGTAAGGATGGTGAATACAATGCCTGCATTAACTTACGATCAAATTCGCGTGTTAAATTCATATAGTGTCTTTACTGAAGATACCGACCGCCCTCTTTTTACAATGGAAAATTTACATAAGGATTTTTTTATTAAAGATTTTCGAAATTTAATGATGGGTATTACACAAGCAACAACTGAAGCAGCGGCAATTTCTCATTTTGGTCGCCGATATGGCATGTTTGTTGCAATGCAATTTTATATGCTCAGCACTTATGATGAAATTTGGGATGGAAAATTAGAAGATATCCGTTTCAGCTTAATTCATGAATTTGGAAACAATACACTAGGAACCTTTATCACAGCAAAAGATTTTCGTTATGTAGACGATCATGAACGGGCGTCGGTTATTCAGAAGTTGTTAATTCAATGTCATTTAGTCTTCCAACAATTACGAAAAGCCACGTCGGTATCTCCCCTCACTTTATGGGAAAATGTTTTTGGCTACATGCTTTGGAATTATTATGAAATGTTGGAGAATCCGCTTCTTGCTGACCGCGCATTAGAGGATATCGAAATTTTAGAAGATACAAAAGTGTGGCAACTATTTTCAAATAAATCATTGTTTTATCAATATACAGAAGGGAAAAATCCCTCAGAGTTGGTAAATAGACCTGTTCGAAAAAGTTGTTGTTTTTCAAAGGATATACCTGGCCTCATCACTTGTGAACATTGCCCAATGAAATAAGAAAAAGGAAATGTCGAGAAAGCACTACACTTTCTCGATATCTCCGCTTCTAATGATAAAATATCACTAAAAAGCTTTGCTCCTGCGGTAGTAACAATAAATTGTCACTATCCTCGTCGCAAAGGGGTCTTCCGAAAATAACACTTTTCGGAAGACCCCTTTTTTACCACCAATACATTGGATATTTTCGCTTTGGATGAAGGTTATTAATAATCAACGCGAATAGGACAATCATTACTGTCCCACTTAATACGGGATGAAATAAAAAATCCCAACTATAATTACCCACCATGATGATGATGGTATTTCCGCAAGCAGGTGGATGAAATGTTCTTGTCATGAGCATAAAAAATATCGTTAGACACAGAGCCAAACTGATCATGAGTGGTGTTGAGCCAAAATGTAATAAAGAAATACTGATAATGGATGCAATTAGATAACTTCCTATAATATTACGAGGTTGTCCCACAGGTGCATTCCACGCTGTAATTGCTAGCATAATACTCGCCCCAAAAGAGGCAATAAACCATAGTGAATTTGTATATTCCGTTAACATAAATACCGGCAGGACACAAACAAAAGCTCCTATTGAAGCGATTAGTGCATCTGAAAAGGTAGTACGGAAATTCGTTTTTGAGTACCCCTTCATTTTTTGAATTAATGATTTAGGATAATACTCATTAATTGATGATTTACTCTCCAATATTTTCCCACCCTACAATTTCAATTTTCTATAAATTCTATCACTTTAGTAGAAACTATGAAATACTTTTTGTAAATTTTAGAGAATACATCCTAATGCATTGTAGTAAAACACTAAGGGATGTCTTAAATTATAATAGTAGCTTTAGAAATGATAAAACCTGCTCTATCAATAGATACTAACGGAGTTTCAAAAAAGGTTGGCATAGTGATAGGACTTAGCACACAAGCCGCAGAGCCAACTTGAAGCTGTCTCTACGACTTGTCTTTGGGCTTTGTGTAAGGTCCTCTCACATAAAGTGAAACTTCAATCCGTGGGGGTTTTCTTCATCCCCCATGGATTGTTAGTTGAACCAATCGGGCTTTTACGGGCAGTTGATCTCCCACCTATCCTTTTTGTTCTACTTAAGTCTTGAGGTGGGAGTCTTTACTGCCCGTTAATGCGGGATAAAATAATACCTGCTAAATTTTCATTATTTAGTTCGCGGCTTACAGTGGTAGGCCGCGCTTTCTAAATTCAAATTATACTACCGGTGCGTTCATATAAAAAACTAGGGATTGTCTTGATTAGACAGACCCCTAGTTCACAAGTTATTTTAATTTTTTATACTCTACAACCCAGTCCTCAGCCAGTTGTTTCATTTCTACACCAATAAAACCTTCACTCAATAATTTTTGTTGCGCTTCAACATCGCCCATAGAAATTGTGACCGTTTCGTCTTCATATTGTGGTTGTTTGCGTAAATCTAGCGCAAATACATAACGTAATTTTCCACCGTAAATGTATTTTAAAGCAACGGTATAAAATCCTTGAGAGAACTTGTCCTTTAAACTGGCAATATTATATGGCATCACCGTAGTCGCTAAATAATCAAATGCATTTGTATCGATTTGTTGCATAATGACTTTCGCTAACGTTTTTTGTAAGCCATATCCTCGATAATTTGGATCGACACTTGAAATTTCCTGGTATAGTACTCGTTTCAAATCTGCCTCATCGACTAAGCCAATATCGTAGCCTAAATGGTCCTCATCAATTGGAGGAATTAAAAGCGCACGGAATGCAATTAATTTTTCATCATGAAAGGCACCAATCATAATGCCATTTCCGCTTAAGATGAAGTCAAACTCCTCTTCCGATAATGGTTGTAAAATATCTTTATTTGGTAATGCCTCACAAACAATATCTTGCAATGCTAGTACCTCAGGCAAATGTGTCTTCCCTAATACATATACGCTATAAGAATATTCCCCTAGTGAGCCTTCATAAACTTTTTCCACAGTACTCACCTACTCAATTACATCTGAATTTTGTGTAAGCTCTGCAAGTACTACCTCATCAATGCTAACACCTAAGCCAGGTTGTTCATTTATTTGAATATATGGGATGACGTAACTTGATTTTAAGTCTCCGATATCTTGAGAAAACTTAACAGGGCCTGTTAGCTCAACGCTTTTAATAATTTTTTTAGAGAAGGCTACGTGGAAACCTGCAGCTGATCCGACTGAAGATTCAACCATTGAACCGATTTGACACTCAATTCCAGCCATTTCAGCCATATTGGCAAGTTTCATCGCAGGATAGATACCGCCACATTTCATCAGTTTAATGTTAATTTTGTCAGCCGCGCGCTTTGCAATAATTTGACGAAGATCTACCATATCACGGATGCCTTCATCAATCATTTGCGGTACAGATGTTTTGGACTTTATTTCAACCATCCCATCGATATCGTCTTGTGCGACAGGTTGTTCTAACCAATCTAGTCCTAGTGATTCAAGTTGACGTAACGCTTGTAAAGTATTGGCACTATTTTCCCAACCTTGGTTTACGTCTACGCGAATGGCAATTTCCTCACCGACACGCGCACGAACTGCCTTAATACGCTTCACGTCTCCTGAAACATCTAATCCTACCTTCATTTTAAATGAACGATAACCTTCTTCTAATTTTTCTTCTGCTTCATCCGCCATTTTTTCAGGCTCATCAATGCTAAGTACATGAGTAACTGGGAACTTTTCATGGTAGCGACCACCAAGAAGTTGATATACTGGTACACCTAATTTTTTCCCAACGACATCAAAACATGCAATATCAAGGGCCGCTTTTGCAGCAGGTGCTCTGTGTACTGTTTTATCCATTAACTCATGGATTTTTTCAAATTCCATAGGGTTTTGTCCAATCAATTTTGGCGCCAACGTATTTTTTAACATCGCATACGTTGATTCCGGCGTTTCACCTGTAATGTGCTCATCTGGTACAGATTCTCCCCAGCCAACAAGACCACATTCCGTTGTTAACTTTACGATAATGGACTGAATATGCGGATACGTAGCGTAACTAATAATAAAAGGTTTAATTAATGGTAAATGAATTGAAAAAATTTCTATTGTTTTAATTTTCATTTTTAATACTTCCTTTAATAATATTGTGTGAGTGTTACCCTTTGGCTGCATTTCGAAGTGTAGTTGTTAATACTTTTGCACCTGTAATTAAAGCTTCTTTATTGAACGTCATTTTTGGATGGTGCAAGCCTGGTGTTAAATCAGCACCGATCCCAATCATGGCTGCTTTTAATTTAGGTCTTAAAACTGTATAGTAGTGGAAATCGTCACTACCTGTTGTTGAAATTGGTTTCTCTAAGTGTTCTATACCTAATGCCTCAATGATGGATGCCTTTGCGATATGTGCAGCCTCTTCAGATACTTCTGCCCCAGGTGTTTTATCAATCCATTCCCATTGAATTTCTGTTCCATACATGAGATTAATGGATTTAAACCCTTCTTCAATTCTTTTTTGAAGTTCGTCTAGCACTGAATTTTTCTGAGCACGAACATCCAACGAAAATGATGCATTACCAGGGATGATATTCGTACTTCCCCCATCTGCTACAACTTTTGTTAATTTTGCACTATACACTTCAAAGGGATTTAAATAAATGTTCTTTAACATTTGTCCAATGGCAAAAATAGTATCAATCGCATTTTTCCCTTGATGTGGTCTTGCTCCATGGGCATCAACCCCGTGAATCGTACCATTTAAAAATAATGCTGCTCCATGATGGATAGCTGGTGTTACTTTTCCTAAAGGTAGCTCTTCTATTGGACGCAAATGAACACCGAATAAATACGAAACATCGTCAATTACCCCGTGTTTTACCATTTCAATTGCTCCACCGCCAGTTTCTTCGGCTGGTTGGAAAATAAAGCGAATACGCTTCTTTAATGGTAAATCCTTTAATTGAATGAGCGCTCCTAAAACCATTGAAATATTTGCATCATGACCACATGAATGATTTGCACGCATGACGCCATCTACTTCTTGCCATAAAGCATCAATATCTGCTCTAACAGCGATCACTTCTTCGCCTTGACCAATTTCTGCAACTAGACCCGTTACATCTGAAAAGAGCTTATATGAAACTTGTAATTCATCTAAGATAGCAGCAATTTTCTTCGTTGTCTCTATTTCCTTCCAGCTTACTTCTGGATTTTGATGAAAATGATCAAACCATCCATAGATGACTTCCTCGTATGTTCTTACTTGACTCATTTTTCGCACCTCGAATTATCGTTGTTCTTCTATTATACATAACAATGATAGAAATATTAACTGCTTCTGCCTAACAAGATTAAAATAAGAAATTTGATTGATGTTATCTTTTATATAAGAAAAAAAACGACAAATCCCTTTAAGGTTTGCCGTCATGAAACATTATAAACTTGTGAAGAAGCCTGCTGGGTACTCTTCATAATTGTTTGACTCTTGTTGATTTTCCATTACCATTTCGTTCGTGTATTCTAACTCTTGTTCCTCATCCAATAAATACGTCTCGAATTTGGATAATAGTAAACTTGTCATACTCACAACCCCTTAGTTAGAATTTTCTGATATTTATATCATACATACAACCTTTCTCTTACACAACAGATTTTTGATATACATGCTAAAAAAGTATTAAATCCATCTTGAAATTAGATGAATAAAAAGGGCGACCAATTAGCAAATGGACCGCCCTTACCTTTGAATATTTCTAATTCATATTCTATTGAATTGTTGTCACATCTAACTTCGTGTCCTTTGGTTTATTCCCTTTATCTTTCGTCATAAACTGAATAGCAAACATAATTCCAAAGACAATTAAGCCTGAAATATCCGAAATCGATTCTGGATAGATCATCGCTAAACCACATGCAATTAGGATAATACGTTCAAACCATTTTAATTTTCTGTACCAATAACCAATTACACCTGAGCCTATTGCTATCATTCCCATAATAGCTGTTATGACTACCCAAACGATTTGTAGTATCGTAACATCAATCATTAATAGGGCTGGAGAGAAAACAATCATATATGGAATAATAAATGCGGCGATTGCTAATTTAGCAGAGCTTACACCCGTTTTTATTGGATCTCCTCCTGATATTCCTGATGCAGCAAAAGCAGCAAGGGCAACTGGAGGCGTAATATCTGCAATAATACCAAAATAGAACACAAAGAAGTGAGCGGATAATAATACAGTAATCGGTACTAAATCTTGCGAAACTACATCAGGGGCTAGTAATGTGATAATAGCTGGCGCCGCAATTGTTGACGTAATCACGTAGTTCGCTGTAGTAGGAGCACCCATTCCTAAAACTAATGAGGCGATCATTACAAAAACTAATGTCAGCAAAATATTTCCACCAGCTAAATCTACTAAACTATTTGCTAAGCTTAAGCCAAGACCCGTTTTTACAACTACCCCGACAATAATACCGGCACAGGCCGTTGCTGCTGCGACCGCTAATGCAGTACGAGCGCCATCAACTAAAGCATCAATAATTTCTTTAAAACCTAAGCGAGTTTCTTTATTAACAATCCCTACTACAATACAAGACACAATCCCATAAAGAGCGGCATGCATAACTGGGACACCTGATAGCATTAAGATAATAATCAACACAATCGGAATTAATAAATAGATCTTCTTGAAGACTTCTTTTCGATTCGGCATTTCATCGTCTGATAACCCTCGTAAACCTAATCGTTTTGCTTCAAAATGAGTCATGATCCATATTCCTGTAAAATACAAAAGTGCTGGGATAGCCGCTGCTTTGGCAATATCCCAATAGGTAATTCCTCGTCCGATAAACTCTACCATTAGAAAGGCTGCTGCGCCCATAATCGGTGGCATTAATTGACCACCAGTAGAGGCAGCTGCTTCAACCGCACCGGCGAACTCTTTTTTATAGCCTAGTTTTTTCATCATAGGAATTGTATAAGAACCTGATGTTACTACGTTTGCTACGGAGCTTCCTGAAATTGTCCCTTGCAAGGCAGATGAGAAAATGGCAACTTTTGCAGGACCCCCTATTAACTTACCAGCAAGTGCAACCGCTAAATCATTAAAGTATTGGCCAACACCGGTTTTCACTAAAAAGGCACCAAATAATAGAAACACAAAAATATAAGTTGCAGATACACTAATTGGTGTTCCTAAAATTCCATCAGTTGTGTAAAACATTAAATGAATGATACTTTCTAACGATTGCCCACGATGTGCTAAAAAATCAGGAAAATACGGTCCGTACATGGCATATACCAAAAACAATGTCGCTATAATGGTAATTGATAATCCTACTGCACGCCTAGCAGCTTCTAAAACTAATAATGTTGCTAGGAGACCTACATAAAAATCAACATTAGTAATGGAGCCTAAACTACTTACTAATCGTTCATAATTAATTGTCCAATATGAGCCGACTACAACCGATAACAATGCAAAAATATAATCATAAAATTGAATTTTTCCCTTTATTCCCTTTCTTCGAGCTGGGAACAATAGGAAAATGGCAGTCAAAGCAAAACCTAAATGAATCGTTCGTTGAATTGGTGCTGTGAATTGCCCGAAAATTGCAGTATATAGTTGAAACAATGAAAAACTCAATAAAATAGCAAAGACGACCCAATGCATGACACCCTTCAAATGGCGTGTATTGGATTCAGCATCGTATTTTTCTAAAAGCGCTTGTTGTTGTTCTTTAGAAAGTGTTTCCACCATTTCTTCTTGCTTTTCATTTTGCTTTACCATCAGTTAGAACAGCCCCTTTCCACTTCTCAAATAACGAAATTCTTTTTACTTCAAATAAATAGGATTTTCCTCGTTGAAGAATTGTTTTTAAATTGTATAAATGATTTTTGTATATTAAATATAAATCTGTATCTATATCTCCAACATACAATGTGAAATTTGATAATACTTTATTTTCATAGGACAATATGTATTTACCATTGTTATAAGCAATGGATTCCCCTTCTTGTGCATATGCAGGCATTCCAATTGCTACATCTTCATATTCCATTGACACAAGTTTCAGTTCGTTCGAATTGGTGATTTCATATGTTTCTAAAACATCTGTCAAATGAATAGAATGCGTATAACGAATTTGGAAAACATCTTCACCAGATATCTCTATATAAAAGGATTTTGGCTCATTCGCTCTTGTCTCTGTAAAGCTAAAAACGGAGTATATGGGCGTAAATAAAAAAATTGTAGTCACAATCACGGAAAAAATAATAATTGTAACTCGTTTCATGTAACCACCTCAACAATCTTTAAAAGGGGCAATATTAGTTAAAAACGGGACTTGAACAAACAAGCCCCGAATTTTTATCTTAGCAAGACTACCTTATATTACTGTTCATCAAAGTATTTTTGTGCCCCTGGATGAACATCAATTCCAATTCCATCTAAAGCCGTTTCCGCTTTAATGAAGGCACCTTTTGCATGACTAATTGAACCAGCATTATCATAGATCGCTTTTGTAATACCATATGCAACATCTTCTGGAAGATCTGCTTTCACAGCAATCATCGCTAATACAGAAACAGTTGGTACATCACTTTCTAAACCATATGTGCCAGATGGAACTGTATCAATTGCATAATATGGATATTTCGCAATTAATTCCTCCGCTTTCGCTGCTTCTACAGGAACAATTACTACATCAGTAGTTGCGCCTAAAGCCTCTACTGCTGCAGTTGGGTAACCCGCCGTAATAAATGCTGCATCAATTTGACCTGTTGTTAGACCATCCGTAGATTCACCGAAGTCTAGATTTTGTGGTTCAATATCATCCATTGTTAATCCATGGATTTCAAGTAATTGTTCTGCATTGGCAAATGTACCTGAACCAGGTGCCCCTACAGATACTTTTTTCCCTTTTAAATCTTCGTATGAAGTAATACCAGACTTCGCAGTAGTTACAAGTTGAACTGTTTCTGGATATAATCCTCCAATTGCAACTAAATCTTCAACCGCTGCTCCTTCAAACATCATTTGTCCATTTTTTGCATAGTAGGCAATATCCGTTTGAACAAATGCGATTTCAGCATTTCCTTCTTTTAATGCATTTACGTTTGCTGCTGAAGCCTGTGAAACTTCTGCAGTCGTTTTAATGCCTGTTTCATCCGTAATTAAATCTGCAAATGTACCACCTAATGCATAATAAGTACCTTGTGTCCCACCAGTTACTAAACTTAAAAACTTAATATCAGATGTCGGTTCCTCAGTATTTTCTTCTGCTGCCCCTTCAGTTGTCGCTTCCTCAGTTGTACCTGCAGTTTCTGTTGTCTCCTCATCACCACTACAAGCCCCTAGAGCCATTAGTAGTAATAAACTTAAGACTGATAGAAACATAAACTTTTTAAGCTTCAAATAAAACCCTCCCCTTGTAATATTTGTTACATTACAGTATAAATTTTACTATTAATTTTTATATTGTCAATTATTTTAATATTCAGCTAATAGATTAATATAATTTTCACAATAGGTTAGTATCCTTTTCATCACTTTTCTTACATATCAGAATAATGAAGTCCATTCGCTATTTTAAATTATATTCATTAGGTAGAGCGCATATTTGTCACAAAAAAAGCTATGTAAAAGCCCATATCAACTTTTACATAGCTTGCATTTCGTTATTCACTTGCTTTAATTATTCCACACGCTATTCGGGCTCCCGAATTCCCTGCAGGATCTGTTCTATAATCATCTGGACCTTCATGAATCACAATGGCACTACCATCCGCATCCAATATCGAATTAGCTAACCCTGTTTCTAGCGTAATATTCTTTGCCAGAAATTCAACTTGCACATTACCATCTTCTTCAGGCGCAATATTTGGTAGATCTCCTAAATGGGGACCAGCAGGATTTTCTGTACCATGCTTTTTCTTTTCTGGATTAAAATGAGATCCAGCAGTTTCAAATGTTGGTGGATCACATTTTCCCACTTCATGAATATGGATGCCGTGTTCTCCTTCAGAAAGTCCTTTTACCCCAAGTGATATGAGTACTCCATCAGCCCCTTCTGTCATTTCCATATGACCAATTTCTGTTCCTTCAGTATCAATAATTTTTGCGCTTGCTTGCAGTGCTTCCGGTGCAGCCACAGAGATCTTTTCCTCTTTATTAGACGCACCAAATAAATTACATCCACTAAGTAGTAGGACGCTGACAGAAAGTACAATGATATTTTTCAACATGATATATCCCTCCTCGTTGTGAGTATTACCATGCTCGAAGATTAATATTCCTTATTTGTTTTTTAATCCCAAATGGATATTTCTGCCCCCACTCTATCTAACTAAATGGAAAATCTAGTCGATACTAATTAAAAGGAGGGGTAGTTATGGAACTCAGTTCATTTATGTCTGCTCAAGTTGCACAACTTCAACACACTGTTCAATTGAGTATTATGGATAAAGCCCTTAATTTAGGAGCTGCCAGTGCAGTCGAAATGTTACAACAATTGCCTGAACAAGCACCAGCAAACCACCCATACAAAGGAACGCAAATCGACGTTTCCGTATGAGGAAAAGAGCGCCAAACATTAACTTGGCGCTCTTTACTCTCTATAAATTTATTCTCTTTTAGCCCTCTCACTTTACTGCATTTCGCTATAAACTATTAAAACGGTATTTTACCATAGTGTTGGTTTTGCTACCATTAGCCAAAGCATGAGCAAAAGTAGTAGAATATATTGCCATGTCGCTTTTCGAAGTTTTGCTATAAAAACTTCCTTGTTAAACTCTTTCGTTCCAAAAGTTTTTAACGTTGGTTTAAATGCGCGTGCTAAAAAAACAATGGATCCAGCTGCTACCGCAATGGTTAACAAGATCCATGAAGTTGTCCACGTCCATCCGCTTATTAATACAAGAACTACTCCAGATAATACAAGGACATGGCCAGCATGTTTGACTACTGTAATGGCAGATTGAAATGATTGTACAAAACCACCTAACAATGCCTCTTCTGCACTCTGCATTTTTTTAAGGGTCGGAATTAGTGCAAATAATGGACCTATTGAGACAACAGCACTTAATATATGGATATATAAGAAAATAGTATGTAACACGAACATTCACGTCCAATCATAGGTGATAAAAATAGTATACCATCACAATATTATCTACTTTTTGAGGAAATAATGACTCTTTTTTACTTATGGTTGTACTTAAAATGATTCTAATTGCATAATCTATAAATTAAACCCATAAATCTCTTCATCAATTGTAAACTCCATTTTAAGTGTTTGTTAAATGGCAACAAAATGTATCACAAAATGAAATGTACATTGTATGATTTATATAGAAGCATATATTGATGTGCTTACAATAAAATTGGGAGAGTGATTATTATAGGTATTCATAAGTTTTTTACAAGTCTGAATGATTTAGAACGTATTTTCCGTGCCCCTGGTCGTTTCAAATTTGAAGAACACAATGTAGCTGCGCATTCTTGGAAAGTGTCTCAGTATGCAATGTTTTTTGGTACGCTTGAAGAAATGAATGGCGCCACTGTGGACTGGAAAGCACTATACGAAAAAACAATCAATCATGACTTTGCCGAAGTATTTATTGGCGATATTAAAACACCAGTGAAGCATGCCAGTGTAGAATTAAAACAAATGCTTGCCCACGTAGAAGAAAAGATGATGGAGAACTTCATACGGGAAGAGATACCTCCTGATTTTCAGGAAGTGTTTTTCAATCGAATGAAAGAAGGAAAAGATGCAACCCTTGAAGGTCGTCTACTAGAGTTTGCGGATAAGCTCGATCAATTTTATGAGTCTTTTGCAGAGTTAAAACGAGGAAATACGGACAAAGAGTTTATTATCATGTACCAGCAAGCTTTGCAAAAACTGCTGAAAATGCCTCTTCCAGTAAGTGTAAAATACTTTAGAAGCGAAATTTTACAAGATGTCATGAAAGAAGATACGCAAATTAATGTGGCAGCTTTAACAAATGAAATATTGAATAGTACCGAATAATGTGGGAAAGTTTTCCATTGATGGAAGGCTTTTTTATTTTATTTAGGGTTGTATTTTTCTGCTCAAAGGGTATAAATATTTGACTTTTTCCACGATACATACTTACTTGCACAATTAAAGGTAATCATATAATATAACAATAAAGCTGCGTTGTTCGTACAAATATTAAGTTTTAACCTTTGAACTGTAAAAGGGAGTTTTAATCGAGTAAGGAATGGCGAGCGTCACACCGCGGTGCATGACGATATACAGGAATTATTCTGCGAACACCCACTTTGAGGAGTGGTGGTTTAAAACTTTCTATTAATAAATACGGCAAGGCGGCTTTGCCATACATAAGAATTTCAGCTTTGTGATCACTCTTCTACATAGAAGGGTGTTTTTATTTACAAAAAAGAGCACGGGGACGTCCGAAAAGTGATTTTCGAACACCCCCTTGCTCCCATACTTACCAACGTAACACTGAAAAAAAAGGCGATATCACGACGGATATTGCTAGCATAAACGCTGCAATGGCCCCCACTTTGTTTTGTTCTTTCCAAAGCTGAATGGAAAAGCCCGTCGTATAGAAAAAGATTGTAAGCATTAGTAACCATACAATGACATTCATTTAATTCTTCACTTCCTCAAACTCAGGTGTTTCACTTTGTCTTCCGAATTTGCCAAAGATAATATTAACTTTTACCTTTACATCCATGTTTGGATAGTTCTTCATCCAATCATACGCTTCATATTCCTTTATTGTTAAAAATTCCTTGCGAGCGTATAGTGACCACCCAAATGGTTGACCTTTAAAATCCTCCTGCGTTTTTTTGATTAGCTCATTTATTGTCTCTATCAATTTTTCTTCCATATGTTTTTTTAACTGTTTTCTTTTCTCTGGCTGTTTTTCATAGTTCACCATACTATGATTTGATAAAATATCTACATACAAGGGGACTGTTACATCAATGGTAGGAATACTCCTTTTTAAATCCATTTTCACTGTATTACTTTCCTTCTTTGAAATGCGTGTTCCGATTCGATATTTTTCATTAAAAGGATCCGGAAAAGTGGCTAATATCTCTGCCATATCAATCGTATCATTTAGTAATATTGCTAACCGGGTCTCTTCGGCATTCAATTTCCCTATCATTTTTCCATGTTTAAATACCGCAGATCCTAAAAATTGAGTTTTATTCGTGAATCCTCCGACCTCAAATTCCCCAGCGATTAAATTATCTTCTCCCCCGTCATTTTTAGGGTTTCCATTAAATTCTGTTGTGGCATATGGCGATAAAAAAAGATCCCCTTTTTCCTCCATTATCCTAAAGTATGCATGTAATTTGGTAGCAGGGATAAATCCATTTTCACTTCCAAACTGCAAAATCAATTCAAAATATTTATGAATCCTTGTTTCGAGTTTAGGGTCATTATTCTTCAAAAACGTACTCGTACTTTCTGGCGTTACAATGATAGGAATATTTCTTGAAACCTCCTCTCCCTTGGTCACATCATATATCCACCTTATAAATTCTTTATTTTTAGCGAAATCTTCCGAAACAATAATTAAGCTTAGTAAACTGTATGAAAGTTCTTTTGCTACTACAGTATTAGCTAAGTTCCGAGATGTTTGGAGATCGGGAGCCGTGAAACTAATAATTTCTCGATTCGGTTCATTCGATCCTGCCTCTTGCTTCGATAACTCCGGATTAGCTATTAAGTAGGTAATTTTCGTTTCATTTTCTTTCTCGCCCTTGTCTAAACCGATTGCTATCACAAATGCTCTTTGATCTAAATAGGTTTGGTTCCAACAGCCGCCAAGTAAAGGGAAAAGAGTTATGATGCATATTAAATAAGCTTTTTTCATTTTTTAAATTCCCCTTTCGCTTTTGCCGTAATCCATAAGAGAAAAGGTAATAATAAAAGTAGTGGTGCTAATAACTCGAAAAGTCTATCTAATAAATTGAAAAGTGTAAAAACCGGTGTCTCTGGTGCTACACCTAAAAAAAGAACAATAGTTGCTATTGCAGGGATGATGTACTCAAAGTTCTTTATTTTAAATATTGCTCCAAACAACAACGCATTGATATATAAACCCATTGCAAATCGAATAAAGCTTGCAACTAACCAAAAAGGGAAAAATAGTGACTCTACATTCGTAACGAACCCTAACTGTATATACCGAATAGTTTCATGAAAGGGATAGTTGATTAAATTTACTCCCTTATAGTCAAATAACATTACGTATCCGATTAAAGCAAGAGCAAACTCCAAGGTGATAAAAATAAAGCTAACCCATATCCCCTTCTTAAAAACTGTTGGATTTTTTAGTTTGTTCGCAATGAGAGCAAAGAAAAGAAACTCTGCATAAATGGATACATTAAAAAAGCCCTGCTTTATTATCTCCCATTGGCCAGGACCTAGAATAGGATATAGAAAACTTGATTGACCTTCAAAAAATGCGATGATTAATACAACAATTAGCGAGATTTTTATCCATGGTAGTGTAATCCATGCAGCTGATCCAATACTTTCTAATCCCTTTTTAGCTCCAAACGCTGCTCCTACTATTAGTACAAGATAAATAACTAACACGGGTGTTTTGGTAAAATACATTGTTCCAATAATATCTGCATACACTGCCGAATTTGTTACTAGATAAATACTTTGAAATACCCATAATAAAAATAACACCATCAAACCGATACTTTTTCCAAACAGGTGGTTTGTAACATCAATGAGATTTTTATCTTTGTAATGTGTTATGACTTTTATTAATAAGTAAAGCGGTAATATAATAGTAAAACAACTGATTAGTATTGATAACCAAGCCGCATTTCCTAAATGTTCAAATATTATGGCGGGAGTATTATCAGCTAATTTTGTACCTACAGTCAGTACAATTATGGCGAAAAATTCTTTATAGCCTATTTTCCCTTGAATTTTATCCATCCTTATTCACCTGTTTTTTCTGTATATCTTTCGGTTTGATATATCCTGGTCGATAGATTTCATTTAGCATCACTTTTCTAAAGAATGTGTCCTTGGAAGATTTATAATATGGAGTCATTGGTGATAGGTATGGAACACCAAATGATTTAATTGTAACCATATAAAATAGCCCAGTGATAAAGAGAAAAGTCATTCCATAAAAACCAAAAAGCGCCGCAGATATGATAAACAAAAATCTTAGTAACCTTATAGTAAAATTCATATTGATATCACCAATCGCAAATGAACTTAATCCTCCAAGTGCAACAATAATTACAACAAGGGGACTAACAATATTTGCTTGTACTGCAGCTTGACCTAAGATTAAAGCACCGACTATTCCAATCGTTGGACCAATCGGATTAGGCACTCGTAATCCAGCTTCTCTTATTAGTTCGAAGGCAATTTCCATCATTAGTACTTCAATAATTGCAGGAAATGGTACAATTTCCCTCGTTGCGGATATTGCTAATAATAAGTCAGCTGGTATCATACCTATATGATAATTGGTTACAGATATGTAGATAGCCGATATAAATAACGTGATAAATAAAGCTATCATACGTAACATTCTTATAAAGTTTCCAAATATAAAACGTAGATAGTAGTCTTCAGGGTTGTGAAAAAATGACCAAAAGGTAGCAGGCAATATTAATGAGGATGGTGAATTATCCATTATTAGAACTATAAATCCATCTTCTAGAAATGCACTCGTGCGATCAGGTCTTTCAGTATATAAGATTGTTGGAAATAATGATTTATTATTTTCCTCTATATATTGTTCTAAAAGGGATAAATTTTGTATAGCATTTACGTTTAGTTTATTCACTTTATCTTTAATACGGTTAAGTATATCTTCGTTTGCTAAATCTTTGATATATAATATATATAAATCATTATTGGATCTTTGGGATATGGTTAAAGATTCAACCATTAGATTTTCGTTTTTAATTCTCTTTCGAATTAGGGAGATGTTCGATAGGGCCTTTTCATTAAAAGCTTCTTTAGGCCCCTTAACTACAACCTCATTTTCAGCCTTTTCAATCCCTCGACCTTCAACACTACTCGTCGCTATAACATAGGCTAAATCATACCCTTCCACAAACAAAACCGTATCACCGTTATTAATCCCCGTTACTGCATCTTCTATCATCTGAACAGTGGATACACTGGGAGCGGATATAATATTTTCTATTGCTTTTAGCGTATTTTCATTTTGTACTAATGGTCGAATAATATGTTCTTCAATTATAGGTGTATCTGTAATGGTACTAATATATATAAGAGTCGCTTTTCTTTCTAATCCTCCGATTTGGAGATGACGAAGCTTAACATCGTTATTTTCTGGAATGGAAAATAAAGACTTCATCATATCGATAGTGCTTTCTAAATTCAGATTAATACTTTTTTTCTTCTTCAAGTCCTCTTGTGCTGCTCTATTATCTTCCACTATTTCCTTTTCTTCTGGTTCACTAATTTGATTAATTAACCATTTCAGTTTTGATTTCTTCAACTTTTGCAACTCCATGTTTTTAAGGTATTTTGTGCAGTTACAGCTATTTTTATGTATACAATAAGAGATTCGACCAGTTGAGTTTAACAAATTTAGTAATTGCTATATTTTTTCGTAGACTAAGTAAGAATATTGACTCGAACATAGAATTTATGGGAGAAAGGGAAATTTAGGATTTATATATAACGAGGTTTTGAGTTATTAGATGGGAGTTTCTTAATAATAGGGATTATTAGATGATGTATGACGTTTAGAGCTAATAATGAGAAGATTTTGGGGGAGCAATTGTGTAATTACGTTTTAATCGCTTTTAGTTGATTATTGAGGGAATAGGCTAGTTGCTGCTTGTAAGTCCGTATTGGTGATAAACAGCAATACTTATCTACATTAGAATGACGGTATTTAGAATATTAATTATGTACCCCCTACAATTAGTGGATCATCACCATAACTAGGGGTTGATTTCCGCTCTGGCTGGACGCTTTCTGCGGGGGCGCGGCTACAGCTAATTTTCACGCTGTGTCCATAGCGTGAAAATGGATCTTCCGCACGCGCTTAATCCCCAAGGAGTCTCCAGCCGCTGCTCCAATCAACGACTTAGTTAGAAGTTTTTTTGTCATCCTCACTTTTAAGAAGCATACTTTTATCAAATAAGGTAGGGCAAGCACATGGAACGAAAGGCGGCGACTCTAGCGGGAGCACGAGCCGAAAATCCATTATTGACGGCGCTAGCCGGCAATAATTAGTTGAGACCGTGCCCGCGGAAAGCGTCCGCCTGTAGTGGAATGTGCGATTTTAAAAGGTCAACCCCCTCTTTTGGTGATGAACCCAATTAGTAGAGTAAGCCCGAAATAAAAAATAACGCACCTTCCGGCACGCACGGCGAATAGCCTTCAATCCACTGCTTTTTTTGGATTGAAGGCTATTATTTTATA
>NZ_RYYR01000013.1 GCF_003977595.1 Lysinibacillus antri
GTTTTCATTTTACTTTTAGAAATTTCTTAAGTTTATTGTAAAAGAAAAAAGACTGTAGGCAAACTCGAAATTTATCGAGTTTGTCTACAGTCTGAGGCATTCAGAAGTGATCTGAATGCCTTTTTTGTTTCATAATGATACAATGGTTTATTTGTTGTTATTTTGCAGTAATTGTTAACCCCATTTTCATCATTGCATCGGATAAATCATGTGATGTTTTGTCATAGATGGATAAACGGTAAATGAATTCATCTTTTTCAAGTACAACCATAATAACTTCTTCTTCACCTAAGTTTGCCATATATGCAGTCGAATTTTTATATTGACCAGCTTTCACATAAGGTGTTAAATCAAAGGCTTCATATTGCTCACTTATAGCTTTCATCGTTTCTTCTGTATTGGTAACGATATTTTCAAACGTTGTATCATTTACAGACATTGGTTCAATACGCATAAATATAGCGTCATCTTTTTCAAGGAATAACACATCTCGACCAGGTTCTTCTGCAGTTAGTGAAAACCCAGGTATCGCTTGTATTGTATATAGTTCGCTATCGATTGAAGTAGTTTTTTCTGTATGCTCTTTATCATTTGACGTATAAGTAATGGATTGCCCGTTTCCATCGTTTGTTGGTTCTTCTTCGTTCGTTATAGGTGGATTATCCGTTTCTACACTATCTTTAATTTTACTATCGTCAGCAGTAATCGTATCACTAGCGGGTTCTGTTTGTGGATCTGCAGTGTTACATGCTGTTAGAACTAGTAATGCTAGCACAAAGGTCAATAATAATCGAAAGTTCATTTTCATAAAATTTATCCTCCTTGTTGTATTAAACGTTTAAATTTGCTAAAAGTTTCAAAATTCCTCCATCGCTTTAAGACAATGGGGCAATCATAAATAATAATAAGATAAATACTTCGTGAGAGACGATGATGAGTGGCATACTCTTCTTCCACTCATAAAGGAAGCCCCATACAAGGCCTGTAACAAGCGCTGCAACGGCTCCAAGTACAAATCCACTAATCCATACTGAAAAGGCAAATAACACGCTTGTAATCAGTACAGCAATCCAAGGAGATACCCATTTTTTTAATTGTTGCTGAATATACCCTCGCCAGAATAGTTCTTCACCCACAACGATAATAAAAATTAATAATAGGTAATGCCAAATGTTTGCTGGACCATATTCATTTAAAAATTTTGAGATAGTTTTTGCAGTACTTCCATCAATTTTTACTAATACAATATAACCTAACTTTACGATTGCATAGAGAATGGTACCGTAACCCACTCCAAAAATTAGATATTTCCATGTTGGAAGCTCGTCCTTAAAATCTCCTGCAATTGTCGCGATTGCGATACCGACAAGCAGTGTAAAGGTGTAAAGATACCAAAAGATTTGAGATTCCTCAAAAGTGTAAAATAATATGGTATAGATGAATAACAATGAAAGAAGGAGTGCTACATTTTGTTTAGAAAATCTCATTTGTTCTAACCTCCTCCTTAACATATTATCAAAAAAAAATTTCCCTATCATCTTTTAACGATAGAAAGGGAAATTAAATTAATATACTGTTTGATGTAGGAAAGTGAAAATGACGGTTATTTGTTTTAATCAGTACCATGATATATGGTAGTAATTTCATTGGTTAAAATTGAGTTACTATTTTATATCGTTTATGGTTTACAACTGTTTTTTCTTCCATCTCAAGGTCATGAAAATTATCCATAATTGTTAAGTCTACAATTACAGAGTTTTCATTTACTTTTTCAACAATGCCTTTTAAACCCTCTTTAAACTCGACAATATTTCCAACCTCTGCTATTTTCATAAGAGTCAGCTCCTTATCGACTAATATTAAGAAAGTTTGCATTAATTTTTAAAAAAAGTAAAGAGCTTTTTGAATAATTCATCAATTTTAACTATTTTATCTTCATTAAGCTAATAAATATCAGCTAAATGAAGATAAAGCCCCGACGGATGTCACGGATTTTTACATGAAAGTAAGGTGTTTTTTATGGAAATTTATAAAAATATGATTGAACAACTAAAAAAACGGGAAGTAAAGAGTATAGAAATTAAAAAAGAAGAGTTTTTACAATTTCGTGAGGTATTAGTGAAGGACGAATTATTTAAACATTTCCGGGGAGAGGCTAAACAGGGGGGGAATGTTGTTTTTACCTTTTTAGACCAGCCTAGAAGTTAAATGTCGAACTTTGTCAAAGGATTTTCACCCTATTATTAGTAGGAAAATATTATAATGGGAGAACATCACGAATTTTAGGAGGGGTTTTGTGGGAAGAAACCTTTTGAAAAAACTTGAAGAGACAAGACAATTGATGATTGAATCGGGAATGGAAAATGGTCTTCAAAACCCAAAAACAATTCGTTTGAGTAAAAAATTAGATCGACTAATGAATCAAATTGATGATGAACCCACTCTATTAGAAAATGAACAGCACCATAAATATATACAATAATTTTTTTGAAATATTGGTTTAAAATTTTTTAGGCATGGGAATATTAATTATGAACACAGCAACATTCTCATTTCCCCCTTTTAGAGCAGGAGTTTATACTTCCTGCTCTCTTTTTTGTGGGTAAAATGTAAAAAATGTGTAATTATTCCACACAAATATCTACAAGTAACAATTCTTTTGATACACTAAAATAAAGTGAAACTTCAATCCGTGGGGGTTTTCTTCATCCCCCACGGATTGTTAGTTGAACCAATCGGGCTTTTATAGGCAGTTGATCTCCCACTTATCTTTTTCGCTTCACTAAAATCTTGAAGTGGGAGTCTTGTACCTGTCGTAAAGCTTTCGGTACAGATACATTACTGCCCGTTAATGCGGGATAAATGGAAGATGTAAAGGAGACACGTAGTCATGGGACAAAGTAAAAAAATCGCCTTTATCGGTACTGGTGTAATGGGATCAAGTATCGTTCAACATTTATTAAAAGCGAATTATGAAGTAACAATTTATACGCGTACAAAAGAGAAAGCACAAGAGTTATTAAATCAGGGTGCTTTATGGGCTGAAACCCCAAGTAAAGCGGCAGAAAATAAAGATATTATATTCACAATGGTTGGTTTTCCATCTGATGTCGAAGAAGTATATTGTGGTGAAGATGGTATATTTCAAGCCGCTAAAAAGGGTGCCATTGTTATCGATATGACGACATCTGAGCCCTCACTAGCAATCAAACTGTACGATGAGGCAAAGAAGAATGGCATTGGTAGTCTTGATGCACCTGTTTCTGGCGGTGATATTGGTGCAAAAAATGGCACACTTTCGATTATGGTCGGGGGAGATCAAGATACATTTTCAGAAGTATATCCGATTCTACAATTATTCGGCTCGAATATAGTGTATCAAGGTGGAGCTGGAGCTGGTCAACATACAAAAATGTGTAACCAAATTTTAATAACGACAAATATGATTGGTGTTTGTGAGTCCATTAGCTATGGCTTAAAAGCAGGTTTAGATATTGAAAAAGTATTTCAATCAATTTCGAGTGGTGCAGCAGGATCGTGGTCGTTATCGAATCTTGGTCCCCGTATGATAAAAGGGGATTTAGAACCAGGCTTTTACATCAAACACTTTCTAAAAGACATGAATATAGCAATTAACGAAGCAGAACGCATGAATTTAGATTTACCGGGTTTAAAATTATCAAAGGAGCTATATACAACCCTTATAGAAAAAGGCTATGGAGAAAAAGGAACCCAAGCATTAATAAAGTATTATGAAGGATAAAGTGAAACTTCAATCCGTGGGGGTTTTCTTCATCCCCCACGGATTGTTAGTTGAACCAATCGGGCTTTTACGGGCAGTTGATCTCCCACTTATCTTTTTCGCTTCACTAAAATCTTGAGGTGGGAGTCTTGTACCTGTAGCTAAAGCTTTCGGTACAGATACATTACTGCCCGTTAATGCGGGATAAAGTAGACCTTGAAACCAATTTAAAGGATAGGAGAGAGTAAATGGCCAAACAACAAAGGAATACAATCCCTGGGCAAAGAAGTCAGCTTGCTTTATTTCTGTCTTTACCTATTCTTTCATGGGCATTTTATGACTTTGCTAACACGATTTTTTCGTCCAACATTAATACGGTGTTTTTTCCTTTCTACATGGATGAAGTGTTAGGGACAAACGAAGTACGACAGCAAGTAGCGAGCACATTTATTTCATATGCCAATGCGGTTGCAAGTTTCTTTTTAGTTTTATTTTCGCCTCTGTTTGGGGTATGGATTGATAATACCGGATACAAAAAAAGGTTCATTGTTTGGTTTGCTTCGATTTCCATCCTTTTCACGTTTCTCATGGGTGTTTTTGCTCAGTTTGATTTTAATCTCGACTATTCGGGAATACCATTGAGTTTATTTTTAGTTGTGATTAGCTTTGTTATCGCAAAATTTTTCTTTAATTCAAGTTTAGTATTTTATGATACGATGATGGCCGACCTTGGGACAAAAGAAGAAATGCCCCTTATATCAGGTTTTGGAGTTGCAGTAGGGTATTTAGGTACGATTTTTGGTTTACTAGTTTACTTGTTTGTAAGTGATGGAGATTTCCATCGCGCCTTTATTCCAACCGCCATTCTTTATTTGCTTTTCTCATTGCCATTATTTTTCTTTATAAAAGATCAACCTATTCCTAAAGCCCAACGTAAGTCGATGAAATTTTTAGATGGTTATAAGGAAATTGTTCATACATTTAAAGAAATGAAAAAGCACAAATCTATATTTACCTTCATGATTGCATACTTTTTCTTAAATGATGCTATTGCAACAACTATTGCCATGATGGCCGTATATGCAACAGCTATTGTAGGGTTTTCTTCTGGTCAATTTATCATTCTTTATTTAGTAAGTACCATCTCTACAGTAATAGGTTCTTTAGTTTTTGGTTATATTACAAAAGCAATTGGTGCAAGGAGAGCGGTTACCATTGTGGCAATTCTCATGATCATAGCCCTAACTGTTGCGGTTTTCGCTACCCACCAATGGATGTTCTGGATTGCAGGTAGTATGTTTGGGATTTCCCTTGGCTCAATGTGGGTGACGTCTCGAACACTTATTATTGAACTCTCACCAGAGGAAAAACGCGGTCAATTTTTCGGTCTATTTGCTTTTTCCGGGAAAGTATCGTCTATCATCGGACCAGCCACTTATGGAACTGTGACACTTTTGTTAAAAGACTACGGTACATTAGCTAGTAGAGTTGCATTAGGGTCATTAATTATCCTTACAATTATCGGACTTCTTGTACATTTAAAAGTTAAGAATGAAACGTAAAAACGATTATAGGAGAAAAGACTTCCCTATGATACAATCAAATTATATTACTAGATATTTATAGTTAGGGAAGGAGCGGGAAACTTATGGAGCAAAAAGGTATTTTACTTGAGAGTGGAACAAATGAACTTGAAATAGTAGAGTTTGAAGTTTCAAATAATAAGTTTGGAATTAATGTTATTAAAGTAAAAGAAATCATTCAACCGATTCCAGTTACATTTATTCCCCATGCACACCCACATGTTGAGGGGATCGTTCAGTTGCGCGGTGAAGTATTACCAGTTGTAAACATGCTAAAAGTATTAGGTATTCCGAGTGGGGAATTTAGCTCACAACAAAAATATATTGTGGCGGAATTCAATAAACAAAAAGTAGTTTTCCATGTGGATAATGTTACGCAAATTCACCGTATTTCTTGGGATCAAATTGAGAAGCCATCTGATATGTATCAAGGTGGTACTTCACAAGTAATCGGCGTAATTAAACAAAACAACTCGATGATCTTATTATTAGATTTTGAGAAAATTATGGTCGACATTAACCCAGATTCAGGCATTAGTATGGAATCGGTTAAAAAACTAGGGAAACGCCAACGCTCAGAAAAGAAAATTGTCTGTGCAGAAGATTCCCCGCTTCTACGTAAATTGCTTCATGACACAATGAATGAAGCAGGATATGTAAATCTTGAGTTTTTTGAAAATGGACGAGATGCATATGAGTATTTAGAAGGACTATTAAAATCAGGTAAAAAAATTGAAGAACAAGTCCAATTAGTTATTACAGATATTGAAATGCCTCAAATGGATGGTCATCATTTAACGAAAAAAATCAAATCACATCCAGAACTTGGGAAATTACCTGTTATTATTTTCTCAAGTTTAATTACAGATGATTTACGCCATAAAGGTGAAGAAGTAGGCGCTGAAGATCAAATTAGTAAGCCAGAAATCGCTGAGTTAATCATAAAAACAGATGAATTGATTTTATAATAAATAATATAAACTCCGACTCGAAGTTTAAGCAAATTTTATATGTTTTGACGAAGGCCGGTTAATTAAAATATCCGGTCTTTTCTATTGTTCATTTTGGAGCAGCTAGCAACTTGCTTTTTAATTTCCTTTTGGAAAATATTGTTTAAACCAAGAACGAATGAACCATTCTGATAGTAGAAGGTTACATACAATAAAAGTAGCCCATATCGAATATAAAAGAGAGAAGTGATACTGTGGAAAGTTTAAATACAGCTATTATTGATATTGGTTCAAATACGATCCGTCTTGTTCTTTATAAATACAATTCAAAAGAAGGGCTACGTGAATTTGGCAATATTAAAACGGTTGCAAGACTACGCACCTATATTCAATCAAATGGTGAAATGTCTGAGCAAGGAATTACTATTTTAGCAGATACTTTAAATGCATTTAAAAAAATATTAGATGACTATGAAGTAACGGACATATATGCTGCTGCTACAGCGGCAGTTCGTCAAGCGAAAAATAAAGATTTGATTATAAAGCGCATGGCAGAAGAAACTGGTATTACCATTGATTTATTAAGCGAAGAAGAGGAAGCTTATTTTGGTTATATCGCAGTAGCTCATTCCATGGACACTCCGTCTGCCGTTACAATAGACATTGGTGGAGGATCAACGGAGCTTACGTTGTTTGTGAACAAAAAATTACAAAAAACGATAAGTTTTCCATTTGGTACAGTTTCTCTTAAGCAAAAGTTTGTTGCTGGCGATATAATTAATGAAGAAGAAAAAAAACTTTTACATCAATATGTTAAAAAGCAATTTGAAAAATTAGAGTGGATCAGGGACGTACAATTACCAGTTGTTGCAATTGGTGGTAGTGCTCGTAATATTGCACAAGTTCATCAACATATTGTTAACTATCCGATATCAGGAGTACACCAATATGAAATGAAGATAGACGATTTAACTAATTTAAGTACAACCTTAAGTAAAATGTCTTTTGAACAGTTAAAACAGTTAGATGGTTTATCTTCTGATCGAGCAGACATTATCGAAATTGCCCTCGAGGTATTTCGTAGTTTAATGAGTGTTGTCCGTGCTAAGAAGTTCCAAGTAAGTAAAAAGGGATTACGTGAAGGATTAATTATCAATCGTGTACTACAAAGCGATCCACAAAGCTTTGATAAAAATAATGTATTTAATGTAAACGCAAAAAGACTTACCTATGAGTATGGGCGCCAAAATGAAGAATGTTTGATGCTAACAACAATCACAGAACAGTTTTATAAAGAAAGTTGTAGGTTGAATTTATTTATTTATAACGAGGATCACTTAAATTTACTTAAAAAAGCAGCTAAGGTTTTTTCATTAGGTGAATACATCGAGCAGGATTCTTCCAATCAACATACGTTTTATTTACTTGCAAATCAATCGATTGCAGGACTGTCCCATGTAGAACGGGTGAAAGTAGCATTACTCGCATCTTACAAAAATAAAGACTATTTCCGTCGCTTTTCGGCGCCATTTTTAACTTGGTTTACACGGGAAGAATTGAAGTCATTGAAAGATTTCGGTGCCATATTGAAATTTATTTATTCTTTAAATGTTTCCAAACGGAATGTTGTAAAGGATATTAAATTTGAAATAGTCAACGATACGATACACATTTATATTACGGCGAGTAAACTTCCAATGGCAGAGATATACCACGCTGAGCGCCAGAAAAAACATATCGAACGTGTGTTTAAGAAACCTGTAAAAATTGAATTTATTAAAGAGGGTGTAGGAGATGACAACAGAAATTTCTCAAGGTGAACATGAAAATCAGTTAGAAGGTTCTTATCTTCAAATGTTACAAGAAATTGCCAAACCACAATACTATAATAACCGTGAATTAAGTTGGTTAGCTTTTAATGAACGAGTTCTAGAAGAGGCTGAAGATATAGAGAATCCTTTATTAGAAAGGTTAAAATTCCTTGCCATTTTTAGTTCCAACTTGGATGAATTTTTCATGGTTCGTGTTGCGGGACTCCAAGATCAAGTTCGAGCAGGATTTCATAAACCAGAAAATAAATCTGGTTTAACACCAAAAGAACAACTAACAAAAATTGCTGAACGTACACAAGCATTAGTTCGTCGCCAAATGGAAGTGTTCCGTCATTTAATTTTTGAATTACTCCCAAAAGAAAACGTCAATCTTCGTGAATTTAAAACGTTAAATAGTGATCAGAAAAAGTATATTGATGAATTATTTGAAGAAACGGTTTTTCCAGTTCTTACACCAGTAGCGGTGGATGCTTATCGTCCATTTCCTACTTTACTTGGGAAAACATTAAATTTACTTGTGATGTTAGAAGAAGAAAGTAATTCTCTAGAGCCACATGAAAAAGTGGCAATTGTGCAAGTGCCATCTGTTTTGGAACGCTTTATAGAGCTACCAAGCATGAACGGAGAAAAAGATTTTGTTTTATTAGAGGATGTTATAACAAGTCATATTTCTAAGTTGTTTTATGGGTATAATGTGAAGTCTACTCAAGCCTTCCGATTAACACGAAATGCTGATCTAACGATTCATGAAGAAGGCGCCCAAGATTTACTTGTTGAAATTGAAAAGGAATTAAAGAAACGTAAATGGGGAGTAGGGAGCCGTTTAGAAGTACGTGATGGTGAAATGAGCGACGACGTACTGGATTACTTGCTGGAAGAATTTGAAATTGAGGAATCGGATGTATTTAAAATAGATGGTCCTCTGGATTTAACTTTTTTATTTGGATTTGTCAAGAAGATCTCGCCTGGATTAGAGCATTTAGAATATGAAAGCTTCATTCCCCAACCACCAAAAGATTTAAAATCCGACGAAAATATATACGAAAAAGCCTTATTACAAGATATTTTCTTTCACCATCCATTTGAATCGTTTGAACCAATTGTTGATTTTATAACGGAAGCTTCTACTGATCCGACCGTTTTAGCAATCAAGCAAACATTATATCGAGTAAGTGGAAATTCACCAATTATCGGTGCATTAAAGCAAGCAGCAGAAAATGGAAAACAAGTAACAGTTTTGGTAGAATTAAAGGCTCGTTTTGATGAGGAAAATAATGTACACTGGGCTAAAGAATTAGAACAAGCGGGTTGCCTTGTTATTTATGGTATGAACAATCTAAAAACCCATTCCAAAATTACCCTTGTTGTTCGACGAAATCATGGGAAAATTGAACGTTTTGTTCACTTAGGAACAGGGAATTATAATGATGCTACTGCAAAAATTTATACGGATATGGGAATTATTACATCGGATAAAGAATTTGGGATTGATGCAACAAACTTCTTTAATTATTTAAGTGGGTATACAGAAAAACCAACATTCCATCATATCGTAGTAGCACCTTTTGATATTCGTGACGAATTTATTAAACTAATAGACGAAGAAATTCGAATGCATAAAATATACGGCAATGGATTTATTCGTGCAAAAATGAATTCATTAACCGATAAAGATTTAATTGTGAAGCTTTATGAAGCATCCGTTAATGGTGTGAAAATTGAACTGCTTATTAGAGGAATCTGTTGTTTACGTCCTGGTATCCCAGGGATCAGTGAAAATATTACTGTCTCAAGTATTGTTGGACGCTTTTTAGAGCATTCTCGAATCTTTTGGTTCCATCATAATGGGGAAGATAAAGTATTCCTTTCTTCAGCGGATATGATGACGCGAAATATGGTAAAGCGTGTAGAAATTTTATTCCCTCTCTATTCTCAACAAATTAAAAATAGAGTGATGGACATTTTATTGACGCAATTAAAAGATACTGCAAAAGCACGTATACAAGATTCTACTGGAAAGTACCACTATAAAACGGAGCGTCAAAGTTCTGAAGTGTTAAATTCACAAGAACAATTTTTAATTGAAGCAATGAGTACGGTTGTTGTGGAAGAATAAAAATTCATGTAGAATAGTGTAGTCTTGGAAAAGACTGCACTATTTCCGAAAAGTTGTAATTTTACTTGTATTTAATGGGGGATAACCTATGATAAACTTTCCAATTATGGAAATTGAAGATTACTTGCGTGATATTTTGAAACTAAATCCTTTTGAAGCGGTTATCATCTTAAAACAACAAGAACGACAAGCGTATAGCGTTGAAATGATTAATTCGAAAGCATCGATTTTATCTCCTGTTACATTTTCAAGAGGAATGGATGCAAAGCAATTTTTTCAAGGGTTACATTGGGATCAGTTGGTAAATATCATTCAAAATAGTAATGGTGAATTAAATTACATATCAGTTGATGAGGATAAAAAACGACTATCTTTTTATGTGCAGCCTGTTTCTTCAAAGGAAGATGTGTATTTTATCTTAATCATTAAGCAAGTATTACAAGATAATACCCCATTTAGTTTATTAACTTTCCAAGATGAAAATACGGGCCTTTTAAATCGACGTGCATTAAATGTAAGATGGTCTGAGCATTATCGTGATTATAAAGATGATAAGAATATTGCACTATTACTCATTGATTTAGATCGATTTAAAAAATATAATGAATCCTTGGGTAAACACAATGCGGATATTATGATAAAAAAAATAAGTGAACGCTTTAATGATTTACGAAATGAACAATGTGAACTGTTTCATTACAATGGTGATGAATTTATCTTGTTAGTTCGCTATTATTTGCGAGAAGAAGTAGATCTCATTGCAAATCAAATTTTTGAAAAGCTCAAAGATTCATTTTTTATTGATGGACAAGAATATTTTGTGACATGCTCTATTGGGATTTCCACGATACTAAATGATCAAAGCCGTGATTTAGAAACGATGTTACTGCAAGCGGAACAAGCTTTATTTTATGTGAAAAAACATGGTAGAGCCCATTATCGATTTTATCGTGAAGAAATGAGTCATACGTTCCAAAATGAAGTGCTGATGGAATCGCATTTACGAAGAGCCATTGAATTTAATGAGCTGATTATCCATTTGCAACCTCAAATTGATTTTGAAACCAATGAAATTGATAGCTTTGAGGCATTGATTCGATGGAATAACCCGAAATTTGGTTTCGTTCCGCCTTCTCAATTTATTCCTCTTGCAGAATCATCTGGACTCATTCTTCAAATTGGGGATTGGGTTCTTGAGGAAGTTTGTAAGTATCAAAAACAATGGCGAGAAAAAGGGTATCGTCCTGTCCGAGTGGCGGTAAATATTTCACCAAAACAATTTAAACAAGAACAATTTACTGAGAAAATAAAAATGATTTTAGAGAAATATGAAGTCGAGCCAAAATATATTGAACTGGAAATAACGGAAAGTTCCATGGAAAATGTGGATGAAACACAGAAGATTTTAACGAATTTAAAAGCGTTAGGTGTATATGTGTCTGTGGATGATTTTGGTACAGGTTATTCTTCCTTAAGTTATTTGAAAAAGTATCCAATCGATATTATTAAAATTGATCAGTCGTTTATAGCGGATTTAAATAAAGATGAAAAAAATGAAGCGATTGTGAAAGCGATTATTGCGCTTTCTCAAAATCTTGGGATGGATGTCATAGCTGAAGGTGTGGAAGAACTTTCTCAGGAAGTTTTCTTAAAGCAGCATCGTTGTAAGAAGGGGCAAGGGTATTTATACAACAAACCGCTCCCGGTAGAAGAGATTATTGAACAATATTTAATCCGTTAATATGAACCAACAAATTTTATGTGAATAGAATTTGTTGGTTTTATTATTGTTGTTAAGTAGATACTGAAAAGTTTTTAATAAAGTGTTGCTTTGTGAAGATCATTAAAAGTTTCTAGATATAGTGCGCGGCTTACGGTGGTAGGTCACGACTTTTCAGTTTGTTTGTAATACTTGACCTTGAAGGGAAAATGCAGAAACGTTTTAGAAATTAAGTTACTATGCCATATCTTTATGAGGTGTTGCTTAGTGAAAGATCCGCTCACATTTGTGAATACCTACAAAAGTTTCTAGATATAGTACGCAGCTTACAGTGGTAGACCGCGGCGCTTAAGTTTAGTTATAATACTAGATCTTTAAGGAAGAATACATAAATACATTAGCCAAGTCCGTGGAAAGCGAAGTGAACTTCACTTCATAGTTAGAAAAGTGTAGATTATTAATTAAGATTAGGAACTACCTCCTCAAACAGGTGTATCACTGTATCTTGAGGTTGCGATTTTAAACTGTTAACCTCGACTTTTGGTGAGGAATTCTTAAACATTAGGTTTAGTATTTTCTATATTTTCAGAAAATAGAATGACAGTTTGACTCCAATGCTGTAAAATTGAAAATGAATATTCATTCAGTTTTGATAGGATAGGGGATATGGGATGTTAAACAATGAAACGATTATTGTAACTGGTGGGTCTAGTGGAATGGGACTAGCGATGGCGAAACAGTTTGTAAAAGAGGGCGCGAACGTCGTGATTACTGGTCGGGATCAAGAACGATTACAACAGGCAAAAAATGATATTTTGAAAAATGGTGAATCGATCGAAACTTTTCAAATGGATGTACGAGAAGTGGAACATGTGAAAGCGATGGTCCAATTCACTATTAATAAGTTCGGGAAGGTTAATAGTTTAGTAAATAATGCAGCTGGAAATTTTATCGTTCCTGCTGAAAAGCTATCACCAAACGGATGGAAAGCAGTCATTGATATTGTATTAAATGGTACATTTTATTGTTCTTCCGAGGTAGGAAAGTATTGGATTGAAAATAATATCAAAGGAAAAATCTTAAATATGGTAGCAACCTATGCATGGGGTGCTGGTGCGGGGATTGCTCATTCTGCTGCTGCCAAAGCTGGAGTCTTATCACTAACTAGAACGTTAGCGGTGGAATGGGGTCATCAATATGGTATTCGAGTAAATGCCATCGCACCAGGACCAATCGAGCGAACAGGTGGTGCGGATAAATTGTGGGAATCTGAGGAACAAGCCAAACGAACACTTCATTCTGTCCCTTTAAAACGGTTAGGTACACCTGAAGAGATAGCGGACCTTGCTACATTTATTTTATCCAATAAAGCCTCGTATATGAATGGAGAATGCGTCACTTTAGATGGCGGTCAATGGTTAAATCAGTTTCCTTTTTAATTATGGAAAATAGCACCAAAGAATAAGCGCTTTTATGAAACACATACTAAGTACACTTTCTAAAGTAAAAAGGGGGTGTACTAATGTTTGGGGTTTGGACAATACCAGCGCTTATAGCAGGGATTATTCTAGTCTTTATTTCGTACTACTTAACGGTAGGAGTCATGAAAAAAGTTGAAAGACGTGCAGCCATAACGGATACGCCAATCAGTAAAGTAATCAGGGATCATCCGATAGCCTTAAACCCAATAATTTTATCATATGTAGTATTCCTGGCGTTTACTGGGATTATAATATTTTATTATTGGGCTAAATACGGCTATTAGTATGTGACATTTACCAAAAATCATCCTTCTACTCCGAAATACTACCTCCTTATCATGGTCAATTGTGAACAATTTGTGATATTATATAAGTGAGGTAGTAATTGTACGTAAGTTTTACAAATAAAGGAGTAGAAGGCCATGATTTCAACAAACAGAAGAGCATTATTAGATACTCCAATCAGTGAGTTTATTATTTCGGCGGAAAAAGTTGCTCATGTTCAAGTAGGAAATAGTGCGGAACATGCTTTACTCGTATTAACAAAAACAGGTTATTCATCCGTACCCGTATTAGATACGAAATTTCGGCTACACGGATTATTAAGTACAAAAATGATTACCGAATCAATTTTAGGACTTGAACGTATCGAATATGATAAATTAGCGAATATAAAAGTAGATGATGTGATGGATAAAGGCGTCATGTACTTAAAAATTACAGATACATTCCAAAAAGCATTAGACCTTGTCATTAACCATGCCTTTTTATGTGTGGTTGATGATGAAGGTACTTTTGCGGGTATTTTAACTCGTCGTGTAATATTAAAGCAATTAAAGAAATACATTTATCAAGTAGATTAAGAGATTTCAATCGACAAAACCAGAGTTAAAGGTTTTGTCGATTTTTCATTACGTTTGTGATAGGGATGATGATTTTGACTGCAACAGAGGCAGAAATTATAAAAATATTAGCTGAAGAAAAAAATATGAGAAAAGCGGCAGAACGACTTTTTCTTACTCAACCCGCTCTTTCTCAACGTCTTCAGTCCATCGAAAAAGATTGGGGAGCGCAACTTTTTATTCGCTCTCAAAAAGGACTGACTCCCACACCAGCAGGAGAACTAGTGATTCAATATGCAATTGAAACGATTACTCGCAAAGAAGAAGTTTTCGAAACGATACAGGCACTTCAGTCGAAAGTACATGGAACATTAAAAATCGCCTGCGCTTCAATTGTCGGACAAAATTGGTTGCCAAAAGTACTGAAGGATTTTGTGACACAATATCCAGATGCGAAAATTTCGCTCATTACCGGCTGGAGTTCAGAAATTGTAAAAGCTTTATATGAGGGGGAAGCGCAAGTAGGGATTGTGCGCGGACAAGCAGAGTGGAAAGGAAAAAAAGTACACCTTTTTCGAGATATGATGTATTTAGTGGACAAGGAAATTGAAAAAATAGATGATATCTTAACAACAGATCGGCCCTTTATTCAATTCAAAAGTGACTCAAGCTATTATCAAGAAATCCAACTATGGTGGCAGCGACATTTTTCATCCAATCCAAAGCGTCAAATTATAGTCGATCAAATTGAAACATGTAAACAAATGGCCATGAATGGCATTGGGTATGCGATTCTACCTTCTATTACGTTAAATGAAGGGGAGGAGGTAAATAAAATTCCGATTACAAACACAGATAAAGATTTAGGGTTAACTCGTGATACATGGTTAATTGGTTATGAATCTTCCTTTGAATTACGGCAGGTGGAAGCTTTCGTTGAGGTCGTACAAAAACATGCGAGTTGTCTTTATGATTATACAAATTAATTACGTGCTATTTAGGCGGAAATTTAGTACAATCTTCATGTTAGAAGAAATTACATGTATGGGGGATTCAATATGTCGAAAAAATTAACTGCACAAGAAATTATACAATTTATCTCAGAATCTAAAAAAGTTACGCCTGTTAAAGTTTATGTTAAAGGTGAAAATGTAGCTAACTTAACATATGGAGCGAATACAAAAGTATTCGGAGAAAATAACTCTGCTGTAGTATTTGGCGAGTGGAGCGAAATCGAACCAACTTTAAAAGAACATGCTGATCAAATTACAGATTATGTAGTTGAAAATGATCGTCGTAACTCGGGTGTGCCAATGCTAGATATTAAAAATATCAATGCACGAATTGAACCAGGCGCAATTATCCGTGACCAAGTAACAATTGGTGACAATGCTGTTATTATGATGGGATCAATTATCAACATTGGCGTTGAAATTGGGGAAAAAACGATGATTGATATGGGTGCTGTATTAGGTGGCCGTGTAATTGTTGGGAAGAGATGTCACATCGGTGCTGGTACGGTTCTTGCAGGTGTAATCGAACCACCTTCAGCAACGCCAGTTATTATTGAAGATGATGTAGTAATCGGTGCTAATGCGGTTGTTTTAGAAGGTGTACGTGTTGGGCAAGGTGCAGTTGTTGCAGCCGGAGCAATCGTTATTAGCGACGTTGAACCATATACGGTTGTAGGCGGAGTACCTGCTCGTGTATTGAAAAAAATGGATGAAAAGACAAAATCAAAAACAGAAATCATGGATGCTTTAAGAAATATTTAAGAAGGTGTAAAAGATGGATTCACTCGTTCAAATAAGAAGGGAATTACATCAAATCCCCGAGTTAGGTTTTCAAGAATTTAAAACACAAAAATATTTACTTGAAAAAATTGCACAACTTCCACAACAATATTTAGAAGTTGTGACATGGAAAACGGGAATTGTTGTAAAAATTACCGGAAGTAATCCAACAAAAACAATTGGGTGGCGAACGGATATTGATGGATTGCCGATAATAGAAGAAACGGATTTACCTTTCGCTTCCATTCATGAAGAAAATATGCATGCATGTGGTCATGATTGCCATATGACGATTGCACTTGCGCTTGTTCAAGCTTTTGCTATTAATCAGCCAAGTCAAAATGTTATTGTATATTTTCAGCCAGCCGAAGAAGGCCCAGGTGGAGCAGAACCGATGCTACAGTGGTTGAAGTCGGAAAGAGCGGATTTAATACCTGATGAGATCTATGCATTGCATATTGCACCAGAGTATCCAGTAGGTACCGTCGCAACCCGTCCTGGATTGTTGTTTGCCGATACGTCTGAATTATTTATTGATTTAAAGGGGCTTGGTGGACATGCAGCTTATCCTCATAAAACACGTGATATGACTGTTGCTGCTGCAAACTTAATTTTACAATTGCAAACAATTATTAGTCGTAACATTAATCCATTAGATAGTGCAGTTATTACAATTGGGAAAATGACATCTGGTACTGTACAAAATATTATTGCGGAAAATGCTCGACTTGAAGGGACAATTCGTACCTTAAATGCAGAAGCGATGAATGATGTGAAAAGAAGGATCGAAGCAATTTGTTCAGGTATTGAAGCCTCTTTTGAATGTTCGATTTCCATTGACTATGGTTCTATGTATTATGAAGTGAATAATAATGAGCGATGTGCGAATGCTTTACTTTCTTTTGCGGAAGAGTTTGAAGGATGTAACGCTTATTTATGTTCTGAATCAATGACCGGTGAGGATTTTGGTTACTTTTTAAAGGAAATCCCGGGGGCACTGTTTTGGGCAGGGGCAAATTGTGAATATGGGTTACACCATGCAAAATTGACTCCTGATGAAAATTTACTTTCGATCAATGCAAACTTTGTTGAACAATTTATTAGAAGTTTATAAGGAAAAAACGGTGAAGAGACCTACTTCTTCACCGTTTTTTTATTTATCCCGCGGGATAATGCTATAGAAAATTCTAATAAAGTATTGCTTTGTGAATAGCATCAAAAGTTTCTTGATATAGTACGCGACCTACAGTGGTAGGCCACGGCTTTTAAGTTTGGAAATATTACTAAGGATAAACGTTTTAGAAATTAAATTACTACAAGATATTTTTAGGGGATATTGCTCAGTGAGCGGATACTTTTATACATTTTTATAGTATAACTTCTTTTTTCTTTCCTATTTTTTGAATCGTAATCTTATTCATTGTACTGTATAGCCTCCATCTAAAATAACGGCTTGGCCTGTCATGCCCGATGTTGCGTCGTCTGCTAGAAATAGTGCTACATTGCCAATTTCTTTTACATCGAGTAACCGTTTTTGTGGAACGAGGGGATAGATGACTTCCTCTAACACATTGTCTAAAGGAACGTTTCGTGCTTTTGCTAAATCTTCCAATTGGTTCCGAACGAGGGCGGTATCGACATAGCCAGGGCATAGAGCATTGACTGTGATGCCATCTGTAGCCGTTTCTAACGCTGCTACTTTTGTTAATCCAATTACGCCATGTTTTGCTGAATTGTAGGCAGCTTTTCCTGCAAATCCTACAAGTCCATTAATAGAGGAAATGTTAATAATGCGCCCGAACTTCTGTTTTTTCATATGTGGAAGTACATGTTTCATCGTGATAAAAGGTGCAGTTAACATAATTTTAATTAATAGCTCAAAACGCTCTGTTGGAAAATCTTCAATCATCGCGACATGCTGCATTCCTGCATTGTTAATTAAGATATCTACTCGTCCAAACTGATCAATTGTCGTTTGAATAGCACGTTTGATGTCCTCTTCACATGTCACATCACATTTTAGCGCAATTGCATTTTCGTTTAGTGATGCCGCCGCGACTTTTACTTGTTCTTCATTGCTATCCGTTAATACAATTTGTGCACCTTTTTCATGGAATTGTTTGGCGATTTCGAATCCAATCCCCTGTGCGGCGCCCGTAATCAAAACAACTTTATTTTTTACCATAAAATGCCCTCCCTTTTAAATAAGATAATGATATATATGCTTTTAATTGGAATAAAATAGAGGCTGCACCAAATAACTGGTACAACCTCTACGAAATTATTCTGCTTTCATTAAATTTGGAGCTTTTTTCATAGTCCATCCATAAGCTAGGGCAAAGCAACCAAGTAAAATAATTGCACCTAATATGAATGGTGAAGATAGCTTCCATTCAAGTAAAACCCCTGCTAGAGCAGGTCCAATCATATTTCCTAAGCTCATATAGGCATTGTTCATCCCAGCAGCGAAGCCTTGATCATTTCCAGCAAATTTTGAAATTAACGTGTTAACAGCTGGTCGAATAAAGACAGTGGCAATTTGGAATAGCGTTGTCACGAGAATGATAACAAAGAAACCGCCAATAAAGATCATGAGTACCATCGTAATCGCGGCTGCAATTAAGTTGACTAAAATCACTTTCATTTCACCGTATTTTCTAAACAACTTATCAATAATAAACACCTGCAGAATAACACCTGCAAGACCACCAATAATAATGACGATGGCGATATCAGTAGGAGAGTAATCAAATTTGATCGTTAAAAACATGGATAATGTAGATTGGAAATTAGCAATTCCGAAACTAAATGTAAAGACAACGATTAGAAAAACAAAATACGGTGTTTTTACTGAGCGTACAAGTTGTTTGAATAGATTTTCGCGTTTACCACTTGTCGCTTCGGTAACTTCCGGCTTAATGTTAGGTAGGACAATAATTGAGATAACAGATGCAGCTAATGCAACAGCTCCTGCTAAATAGAATGGGAAATGTAAGTTGACATTGGCTAATAATCCACCAAGTCCAGGTCCAATCATGAACCCAAGTGAAATGGCTGCACCAATCATGCCCATTCCTTTACCACGTTCTTCTAAAGTCGTAATATCCGCTACGTACGCCATCACTGGAGGCATAATAAACGCAGCACCTAATCCACTTAAAAATCGTCCAAGGAATAACATCCATATATCAGTAGCTAAACCAAAAAGAATTTGTGATAGTCCATAAATGATTAACCCAGTAACAATGAATATTTTTCTACCATAGCGATCTGACAAATCACCGGCAATCGGTGAGAAGATAAATTGTGCCAAAGCAAAAATGGCGATTAAATAACCATATACTTGGCCACCCACGCCAAAAATTTCTAAATAAGAGGGTAATACTGGAATGATAATCCCAATACCACCCATTGTAATGAACATATTAAACATTAAAATGCCTAAAGCTAACTTTTTCTTTTTTTCAGACATTCAAGTTCTCCTTCCCATAAATTCCCCGACATATCTTTTGAATTCGTATTTCATAGCTTACCATATTGTATATGGATAAACTACAAAAAAGTCGTAGTTTCCAAGAGTAAGGTAGAAAGGTGCATGGAAGAAAATTATTTTACTTTTGATCATAAAAAAACTAACCTAAAAGAGAGAATACTTTCATTTTTCAGGAAGTTTAGGGAAGGGGAGGGATTGAATGGTTGAAGCAATAAAATCAGGGGATAAAACGGTGTATCCTTTCATTTTTCCAATCAATTACGGTGCGATGACATCTATAAATTATTTTTTATATGACGATGGCAAGTCGCTTACGTTAATTGATGGAGGGATTCAGAGCATAGAAAATGAAAAATATTTTTTTACTATGTTACAACATCATAATCTTTCAATTCACGATATTGATCAAATTTATTTAACGCACCACCATGAAGATCACATCGGGGTAGTCAATCGGGTACTATCAGACAAAAAAGTTCCCATCTACGCCCACCATTTAGCACTTCCACGATTATATTTTGAAGAACAGTATTTACGGAATAAAAAAGAGTTCTTTCAAAAGATTTATACAGAATATGGTTGTATCCACCTAGCAGGAAATCGCTTTGAAAAAATGGAGCAAACGTATCGAAATCGTGAAAAACTAAAATTAAAAGCAGATATTATACCACTCTATGATGGGGATTCCATTGGTGGTATGACAGTAATTGAAGTTCCGGGGCATTCGCCAGATTCCATAATTTTTTATAACGATGCGACGAAATGGCAATTTGCTGGTGACTTAGTTTTAGAAAATACGCCGACAAATGCATTAATTGATTATGATGAAAATTTAAACCTTTTACCATCAGTCCTGCAATATGAAAATTCTTTAAAGAAAAGTTTGGAATTACCAACGACTTGGATATTCCCGGGACATCAAAATCCGTTTCAAAATCATAAAGTAGAAATTGAAAAGAAACTTCAACGTCTAAAAAGAAAAGAATCGAGAATTGTGGAAACAGTAGAGAAGGGGTACCAGACTACATTGGAGATTGCAGAGGCGCTGTATCACAAGCGGGTGGAAAGAGAATTTTTGTTTATTATGTCAGAGGTTATTGGCTACTTAGACTATGCAATAAGCAAAGGAAAATTAGAAAAGACGATGCGAAATGGGCAGTGGCATTTTACGAAAATTGAAGAAAACGAGCAATGACTAGGAACGTCAAAGCTCGTTTTTATGTTTTCCGCCAAATTGCTAAAAATATCCGCCAAAAAGAGCGATTTATCCGCCAAAATTAAGTAGAAATCCGCCAAAATTTCAACTATTTCCGCCAACTGCTTTTACTGTCGGAGCTGGGCGAGCGTCTTCCGCTTTTCTAACGTATACTCATTTTAAATTCTAAAAAGTATTCATTGTATTTGCCTAGCCATTCAAGACCGAGGTTTTCGTATACTTCGAGTTTGTCGCGTAATGCCTCACTTGGATAAAACCGTTCATCTTCAATTACTTCAGGGTCCATTAAATCCATTGCTGCGCGGTTGGGTGTTGAATATCCAACGTAATCATTGTTTTGAGCAGAGTTTTTTGCATCTAGCATAAAGTTAATAAAGGCATGGGCCCCATCAATGTTTGCGGCTGTTTTTGGAATGACAAAGCTATCAAACCATAAATTAGATCCTTCTTCCGGTACGGCAAAGTCTAAATCTTCATTTTCCCACATCATATCTTGTGCTTGCCCAGACCATGTGAGGGCAACGGTTGCTTCATTATTAATCATTAAAGGGGTAATTTCGTCCCCAATGATCGCTTTCACATTTGGCGATAATGTAATTAATTTATCCGTTGCTTGGCGAAGGAGTTGTTCATCTTTTGCGTTAAGTGATTCGCCTAATGAATTTAACCCCATCCCCATCACTTCGCGGGCACCGTCTACTAAAAAGACTTTTCCTTTTAGGGAAGGGTCCCATAAATCTTTCCAAGTTGTAAATGTTAAATGATCTGCTACTTTCGTTGGATTAAACACAATGCCAACTGTTCCCCAAAAATAAGGGACTGTATATTTGTTGCCAGGATCAAAAGCTAAATCTAAAAAGTATGGGTCGATATTTTGTAAGTTTGGTAACTTCGAATGATCTAGTGGGATCAGTAAATCTTCTTCTTTCATCATCTCTACCGTGTACTCAGAAGGAACGGCGATATCATAGGCAGATCCACCTTGTTGAACTTTGGTCATCATAGCTTCATTCGAATCGAACGTTTCATATACGACTTTAATGCCTGTTTCTTCTGTAAATTGTTTTACTAAATCTGGGTCAATATATTCTCCCCAGTTGAAGACGGTAATGGTATCTTTATTGCCTTTTGACCCGGCTGATTCAAGTCGATCTGCTGCGAAAAAAAGAAGGGCACAAACGACTAGGATGGCGATCACAGCTTGCATTAATGATTTCATCGTCGTACCTCCCCGTTTTTAAGTTTTGCGCGATTATTAAAGTAATAATAACCAATAACTACAAGGACAGTTACAAGGAACACAAGGCCAGATATTGCATTAATTGTGAGTGTAATTCCAGCACGAGCCATCGAATAGATTTCTACCGATAATGTGGAAAATCCATTTCCTGTAACGAAAAAAGTTACGGCAAAATCATCTAAAGAATACGTTAGTGCTAAAAAGAATCCAGCAAAAATTCCTGGTTGGATATACGGGAGAATGACTCTTGTTAAGACATCCTTTTTTGATGCGCCTAAATCACGGGCAGCATCAATTAGTGAAGTGTTCATTTCTAATAATTTTGGTAAAACCATTAAGACAACAATTGGAACACTAAAGGCAACGTGGGAAACGAGGACAGATGCAAATCCAAGTTTGACCCCAATCATCGTAAATAAAATTAAAAAGCTTGCACCGATTACAACGTCAGGACTAACAATTAAAACATTATTTAACGATAGTAGAGTATTGCGCATTTTTTTATCTTTGATTGAAACAATCCCAATCGCTCCTAACGTTCCAATGACTGTCGCAATTAATCCAGATAGTAAGGCAATGATGACTGTATTAATTAGGATGACAATGAGTCTTGAATCTTCAAAAACTGCTTTGTAGTGTTCGAGTGTAAAGGATTCAAATTCATTCATTGAACCGCCGCTATTAAATGAGTAGTAAATAAGATAGAAAATAGGCGCATATAAAATGAAGAAAACGATGACTAGATAAAGTCTTGAACCAATGGATAATTTTCTCATCGTATACGGCCTCCTTTCTTTTGACCCCCCGTTACTGACATGATGACTACCATGATGATAATTAAGAATACGGCTATGGTTGAACCCATTCCCCAATTTTGTGATACAAGGAATTGTTGTTCAATCGCTGTACCAAGCGTGATGACTTGGTTTCCTGCGATTAAACGTGTAATCATGAAGAGGGAAAGGGCGGGGATAAACGTTACTTGGATTCCTGATTTCACCCCATCAATCGTTAGGGGGAAAATGACCCGTCGAAATGTGGTAAAGCTTGACGCCCCTAAATCACGAGCAGCATACACTAAAGTTGGGTTTAATTTATCCAACGAGTTAAATATTGGAATAATCATAAATGGAATAAAAATGTAAACTGATACGAAAATAAAACTAAAATCTGTAAATAAAATTTGTTGTGGTTCTAAGCCAAAAACTTCTACAATTGCATTAATTGGTCCATATAATCCGAAAAGACCAATGAAAGCATACGTTTTTAATAGTAGGTTAATCCAAGATGGAATAATAATAAGCATTAACCATAGATGCTTATGTGTTGTTTTTGTTAAAAAATAAGCAGTTGGATATGCGATTAAAAGAGTGAATGCAGTAATTAAAAATGCATACCAGAAACTTGTTAATGTCATTTTTAAATAAACTGGTGTGAAGAATGCTTGGTAATTTTCTAAGGTGAAATTTCCTTTTAAATCTAACATGGAATAATAAACGACAAGGGCAATCGGTGCGATTACAAATAGAGCAATCCAAATTACATATGGGAGTAGAGACCCTTTTGATGCTTTATTAAACATTATCTTCTTCTCCGTAAGATTCAAGTCGTTTATCAAATTCTTCTTCTGTTTCGTTCAGTCTCATGACATGAATTGCTTCTGGTTCAAAATTTAAACCGATTTGTGCACCGACATCTGCTTTTTTTAAGGAATGGATTAACCATTCATTGCCATCTTGATCATAAGTAGATAGTTCGTAATGGACACCGCGGAACAGTTGCGTATCTAAGGTTACTATGAGTTTTCCTTTATCTATAGACGTAATTTCTAAATCTTCTGGTCGAATGACAATATCCACTTTTTCATTGGGCTTCATTCCTTGGTCAACGCATTCAAAGGTTTTCCCAGTAAATTGCACTTGAAAGTCGTCTATCATAACACCATCAACAATATTAGATTCGCCAATAAAGTCCGCAACGAAGCGATTAATAGGTTCATCATAAATATCTACAGGTGTTCCGGATTGTTGAATTTCACCATCATTAATGACGAAAATTTCATCGGACATCGCGAGCGCTTCTTCTTGGTCATGGGTAACAAATACAAAAGTTTTTCCTAAATTTTGTTGTAATTCACGAAGCTCATATTGCATTTCTGAGCGTAATTTTAAATCAAGAGCGCTAAGTGGTTCATCTAGCAAAATCACCTCTGGATCATTAACGATTGCACGAGCGATTGCCACCCGTTGACGTTGACCACCAGACATTTCCGAAATTTCACGATTCTCATACCCAGATAAATTAACAAATTTTAAAGCTTCGAAAACTCGCTCTTTAATTTCGCTTTCTTTTAACTTCTTAATTCGTAGTCCAAAGGCAACATTTTCAAATACATTTAAATGGGGAAAAAGCGCATAGTCTTGGAATACGGTATTCACTTGGCGTTCGTTTGCTGGTACATTGTTAATTTTTTTATCATTAAAATAAACAGAACCGTTTGATGGGGAGGTAAACCCAGCTATGATTCGAAGTATAGTCGTTTTACCACAACCAGATGGACCAAGTAATGTGTAAAACTTACCCCGCTCCAACTCAAAATTGATATTTTTTAAGACAGTTGTTCCGTCATCATAGGACTTTGACACATTTTCGAATCGAATAATTGTCTCGCTCATTTTCTAACCTCCTAATTATAAATAAGATTCTGTTGCGACTAACAACACCCTCGTTACACCATCATTGGCATTATAAATTTGATGGTTATGACTTGCTTCGTAATAAACGGAATTGCCTTTAATTGCGATATATTCTTGATTTCCTAAAACGACACGAATTCTTCCTTCTAGTACATAAATAAAAGTTTCCGCAACGGAAGGCTCAAATTGTTTATACTCGCCACCTTCTTCAAGTGTTATAATGACAGGCTCCATTTCTTTTTCATTTGAAGTAGGAATTAACCATTGCAATCGATATTTTTTTTCATCATCAAAATGAATGGTTTGATCATCCTCGTTGTAGACAACTTGTTGATCTTCTAAAGAATCATCAAAGAAATCTTTTGGTTTTGTACCGAGTACTTCCAATATAGAAAATAGTGTTTCGATCGAAGGGGAGTTTAAATCTCGTTCTAATTGAGAAATGTACCCTTTTGTTAAATCTGTTCTTTCGCCTAATTCTTCTTGTGTTAATCCCTTTTTAATACGTAATGCTTTAATTTTTGCTCCAATTTGCATGTATGGTCTCCTTTAGTTTACTATATATAAACTTTAAGTATATAAGTTTACTTTAACGAAACTTTATGTTTACAATTGACGATACCATTATACTGAAGTCTTTAAAGAAAGCAATAAAAATGTTAAAAAAACATTTTTCATTGTAAAACGTATAAATAAATAAGAAAAAACCAATAAATAAATTTGACAATTTTTTGTCGATTATAAAAGTTATAATTTAAGAATGAGACCAAATTATTGAAAAAAATTTTGTCGTTTGTTATCGTAAAGTTGTAGAAACATCTAAAATGATGGAATAATGAAACGAAATGAAGGAGAGATAAATATGGCAGAACGTATGGTAGGGAAACAAGCACCTAGCTTTGAAATGGAAGCAGTATTAGCTGATAAATCTTTCGGTAAAGTATCTTTAGAAGAAAACATGAAAAATGATAAATGGACAGTTTTATTCTTCTATCCAATGGACTTCACTTTTGTATGTCCAACAGAAATTACAGCAATGTCTGATCGTTATGATGAATTTGAAGATTTAGATGCTGAAGTTATCGGGGTTTCAACTGATACAATCCACACGCACTTAGCATGGATTAACACAGAGCGTACTAAAAATGGTTTAGGTCAATTAAAATACCCATTAGCTGCAGATACAAACCACACTGTATCAAAAGAATATGGTGTATTAATTGAAGAAGAAGGTATTGCTCTTCGTGGATTATTCATCATCAACCCAGAAGGCGAATTACAGTACCAAACTGTATTCCACAACAACATTGGCCGTGATGTAGATGAAACATTACGTGTACTTCAAGCGCTTCAAACTGGTGGATTATGCCCAGCGAACTGGCGCCCAGGTCAAGCAACTCTTTAATATTAACGTTATTAGAAAAGTAAATCCCCACAAATAGCAGTGGGGATTTTTACTTATCAAGGAGGAAATAAAATGAAATTACGTTCACCGATGCCTGAATTAGAAGGCGCAACAAAGTGGTTAAATGGTCAAGTATCAAAACAAGATTTAGTCGGCGAAAAACCAACATTAATTCACTTTTGGTCTGTTAGTTGCCATTTATGTAAAGAGGCAATGCCAGATGTAAACAACTTCCGTGACCAATACAAAGAAGAGCTAAATGTAATCGCGGTTCATATGCCACGCTCTGAAGAAGATACAGACTTAGACCAAATTGAAAAAGTAGCAGCTCAATTTGATATTTTTCAACCGATCTTTGTAGATAACGACATGAAATTGACAGATGCATTTGAAAATCAATACGTACCAGCTTATTATGTATTCGATAAATCAGGCGTATTACGTCATTTCCAAGCTGGTGGCAGCGGAATGAAAATGTTAGAAAAACGTGTTAACCGTGTATTAGACGAAGTTCGTAACGAACAACAATAATGCAATAAGAACGTGAGGGGTTTTGTTACCCTCGCGTTTTTATTTTGTCTAAATAAATCAATGCACAAAGTAAGCTTATAAATAAAAGTTATAACAACTATTAAAATTATCAAATATTTTTATTAACAATACATCGATATAATGAGGATAGATTTAACAATAAATTCCAAACCAAGGAGATGGTAGTAATGTCCAATAAAGTAAAGGATCAGTGGAATGCTGCATTATACGACCAAAGTCATTCATTTGTATCGAAATTCGGAAGTAATATTGTTGAGTTATTAAACGCATCAGTAGGCGAAGAAATTTTAGACCTTGGTTGTGGGACAGGAGATATAGCAAATCAATTATTTAATAAAGGCGTTCATATTTTAGGAATTGATAAATCGGAAAATATGGTTTCTGCTGCAAAAGAAAAATATCCCCACATCCCATTTAAAGTAGAAGATGCAACAGAAATTGATTATGATCGACAGTTCGACGCCGTTTTCTCAAATGCCACTTTACATTGGGTAAAAAATCCGAGTAAGGCTCTAGCAAGTATCTACAAAGGTTTAAAAAGAGGTGGACGATTTGTTGCTGAATTTGGTGGGAAAGGGAATGTGGCCATCATTACCAATGAAATAGTTCAGCAAATGCAACAAACAGGCTTTGAATTTGAGGAAGAAAGATTCCCTTGGTTTTATCCAAGTATTGCTGAATATACAACGTTAATGGAGAAAGCAGGATTTCGTGTTATTTTCGCGCAGCATATTGATCGCCCAACACCATTAGAAGGAGAAGATGGATTGAAAAATTGGATAACGATGTTTGGAATGGATTTGTTAAAAGGAATTGATGAAGAGATGAAAAATCAAATCATAACGAATGTAGAAAATGCTTTAAAACCAATCCTGTATAAAGATAGTGGCTGGGAAGCGGATTATAAAAGAATTAGAGTAATTGGTATAAAAGAGTAAAAGAGGCCAAATAATCAAAGTTTGTACAAACATAATGAGTACGTTAAAATAGTACCAAATAGTTTGGTGCGGAGGATATTATGAAAAAGGAATTTGTAGTAATTGGTCTTGGGAGATTTGGAGGAAGTATTGTTAGGGAGCTTGTTCGACTAGGTGCGGATGTATTAGCAATCGATTCTTCAACAGAACGTGTCGATGAGTTTGCAAAAATTGCAACACAAGCTGTGATTGCAGATACTTCAGATGAAGAAGTGATTAAAACGCTTGGCATACGAAATTTTGAACATGTGATTGTTGCAATTGGCGAGAATATCCAAGCAAGTATCTTAACAACGATCATATTAAAAGAATTAGGGGTTCAACAAATTACGGTCAAGGCACAAAACGATTATCATGCAAAAGTATTACGAAAAATTGGGGCCGATAATGTTGTTCATCCAGAGCGTGATATGGGCATTCGAATTGCAAATAATATGATGTCGAATAACGTGCTGGATTACTTAGAACTTTCGGATGAACATTCCATTATGGAGATTAAAGCGAATGATCGAATCGCAGGCTATTCTCTGATTGATTTAGATATTCGTGCGAAATATGGAATCAACATTGTCGGCATTAAACGAGGAGAAAGTATTATAATTTCTCCAGCTGCAGAAGATAAAATTTTGTTAGGCGATATTTTATTAGTGATTGGTGCAGATGTGGATATTAATCGATTTGTTAAAAAGGCGATGAGCTAATAAATAGAGAAATCTCAATGTAACAATAAGTAGGTGAGTTTCTCAAGGTTATTCATTTTTGTTGTTGGTATAGGCAGATATTAGAAGGGGAGGGGCTATCCAGAAAGTATTACACTTTCTGGATAGCTATGCTTCTAATGATATAATTTTGCTGAAAATTTGTGCTCCTGCGGTAGTAACAATAAATTGCCACTATCCTCGTCGCAAGGGGGCGTTCGAAAATCACTTCGGACGCCCCTTTCTTTACTTTTGCTAAAGCTCTCGTTACTTCAATGACATATATTTAGGGTATTCTGTAACTTCCTAAGCCGGATTCCAAGCTATTTCCCACAAATGTTCGTCTGGGTCTTGGAAGTATCCACAGTATCCTCCCAAAAGGTATCCTGTACTGGAACTATAGTTATTGCACCGGCCCTCTTTGCCTGTTCCGTTACCCCCATTGACCTCTTCTTTACTTCCAACATTATGACCAATTGTAAATTCAGTTGGGCTTATTCCTCCAGTAAAATAATATTAGTATTACTCAATTTGACGTATCTAATTATGACTCTTTTAGTTAATGGGAGTCCACTAACTAAAAGGGATACTATCCAAAATGAATCGTTGAGGGAATAATAATATAAATTTTATTGGATTTTATAATTATTTCCCCCAACTTTTGCATCCTTTTTGCGATCATTATCGCCTATTAAGTACAAAAAGAAGCAAGGAGGTGTTCCTACATTGGAACTTAATGACATTATGAAAAGGATACGAAAAGGAGAAGACGAGGCGTTTGCTGAACTTGTTCACCCTCATATCGAAAGGGCATATCGGACAAGTTACAGTCTTCTCGGATCGAAGGAACTTGCTGAGGAAGTTGTCCAGAACAGTATGTTAGAAGCGTACCGGTATATAAAAGATGGAAAGGGAATCCAATTTTTCCCCACCTGGTTTAGTCGCCTCGTTTCTCATCGTTCGATTGATATGATGAGGAAAATCGGAAGACTGAAGGAAAGTGAGCTCGAAACCAAACATCATGGACATACCTCAGGAGCCATGGATGAAGCGATTATAAACGAAACGAGGTCTGAAATTGAAATGAGTATACATAGCCTCGAAAACAGTGACTATCGGAACGTCCTCCTCCTCTATTATTATCAGGAACATACCGTACAAGAAGTAGCTGAAATGCTCTGTCTCAACCCATCTACAGTGAAAAGCCATCTGAGGCGGGCACGGATTGCTCTAAAGGAAAGATTAATGAAAAATCTAGCTATGGGGGTGAACTAACTATGAAAGTTGATAATTTGTTGAAAAAGGGCATCGAAAAAGATATGGAACAAATCAAGGCTCCATTGTCTCTATACACTTTCGCAGAAAATATTAAGGAAGAAAATATGAAAATGGCTATGTCTGTTAAGGTAACGAACAACGCTAAAAAGAAGAAAAAGAGGAACTTCAAATTTATCAGTGCGGCTATCGTCGGAATCGGAATCTTAACTGGAAGTGCCTTTCTCAACCCGTCCATGGCGGAAATGGCATCCAAGATACCGTACCTCGGACAAGTATTTAAGCAAAAGCCGGCTACCCAAGTGATGTACGAAAGACTTCTAAATGAAAACTATCAGGATATCGGTATCACCGAAACTCCTGGTGACGTGGTAAATTATGAGGTCCGTATTAAGGGAGCGACTGAAGAAGTGAATCGTGAAAGAGAGAATATCACTTCAATCGTCGAGAGTATCCTAGAAAGTCGCGGTTATGACAACTATAAAATCACAGTTAAAGCCAATAGGTCAGAATATATACCTCTTACGGAAGAAGAGAAGAAAATGACAGAACTAGCTAGCATCCTTGAAAAGGAACTGAAGTTGAAAGGTTATGACATTATTGGAGCGAACCCATTCGATTCGGAAATAGAAATTCGTATCCCTGCAACGGAAATGCGGGTGGAAGAAATCAAAGCGGATACATTTGAAATTGCTAAAATGAACGGAATCAACAAATCTGTGAAACTTGACATTATTGACACCGAGGTTTCGGCACGCCAAAACCAATGGATGAATTATCTTAGTAGTATCGGTGAAGGACTCGCTTCTAAAAAGGAATTTAAAGTGACTAACTACGGATTCAGCTATAAAAATCAAAAGATGAAAATTTTCATCTATACGAGCATGAATCAAAACGATTCATTCGCTAAAGAGACGGTCGTTAAAATTAAAAAGGAAATTCAATCTTTCTTATCTAGTGAAGAGGTGAGGAATTCAATCATTGGGGAAGAAACATATGAGCTTCACATCACCGATAAAAAAAAGCAGGATTTCCAATTTTAATAGCAAAGAAGCGATCAATTTGTCCGTTTTTCTTTGGTTTTACTATCAGAATATTTAGCGCATTTCATAGATGTATATTAAGAAGGTGAAGAAAGCGATTCGTTTTCTTTACCTCTTTTTTTGTGAATTTCAGAGATCCAAAGGGAACTAGTAATGAAATTCTATTATCGGGCGAAGTTTGGCTAAAATTTAGATGAATTTGACTAATAATTAGTCGGATTTGGCTAATATTCTGTTCAATTTGACTAATATAGAGTAAATAAAAGTAGTTTTGTATACAATTTTATAGTTTCTCTACAATAAAAGAACCACCTCCAATGAATTTCGGAGGTGGTTCTTAACTCGCCGTCTTATTATACTTCCATAATAATCGGAAGAATCATTGGGCGACGTTTTGTTTTTTCAAATAAATATGGACCTAAAACATCAGTAATTTCATTTTTCAATTCAGTCCATTGTGTAGACTTTTCTTGAATCATATTATTTAAATGAACGTTTAACACTTTTTGTGCTTCATTAATTAACGTTCCTGATTCACGCATATAGACAAAGCCTCGTGAAATAATGTCTGGCCCCGCTACTAGCTTTTGCTTCTTCATATCGACACTCACCACTACAATGACAAGCCCTTCTTCAGAGAGAATGCGTCTGTCGCGTAGAACGATATTGCCTATGTCGCCAATTCCACTACCATCAATGTATACATCGCCAGAAGGAATTCGCCCGGCAACATGTGCTTCGTTAGGACTTAAAGCTAATACGTCGCCATTTTCCATAACAAATGTATTTTCTGGTAATACATCACAATCAACGGCAAGATTCGTATGCATTTTTAACATACGGTATTCACCATGAATTGGCATGAAGAATTTTGGTTTAATCAGTCGAAGCATTAACTTTTGTTCTTCTTGTGAGCCGTGACCCGATGTATGAATATTATTTAATGAACCAGAGATTACTTCTGCACCTGCACGGAACAATAGGTTAATAATTTTATTAACGCTCATTGTATTTCCAGGGATTGGGGAAGATGAAAATACAACTGTATCGCCTGGTTGAATTTGAATTTGACGGTGAGTTCCGTTTGCAATACGTGATAGGGCTGCCATTGGTTCACCTTGAGAGCCTGTACATAAAATCATGACTTCATTTGCTGGAAGACGATTAATTGTTTGTGCATCAACAAATGTTTCTTTCGGTGCAGTAATGTAGCCTAATTCTCGTCCGATTGAAATGGCATTGTCCATTGAACGGCCAAACACAGCAATTTTTCTACCGTGTTGTGCAGCTGCATCTGTTACTTGTTGTAGTCGGTGAATATTGGATGCGAATGTAGCAAAAATAATACGACCTTCTACTTTCCGTAAAATATCATGGATGCTTTCACCAACTTTACGTTCAGACATTGTAAAGTTTGGTACTTCAGAATTTGTACTGTCCGATAACAAACAAAGAACACCGTCTCGGCCGATTTCTGCCATCTTTGTTAAATTCGCTGGTTCACCCACAGGAGTAAAATCAAATTTAAAGTCTCCTGTATGTACGATATTACCAGGAGGAGTTTTTACAACTATTCCATAAGCATCTGGAATACTATGGGTTGTACGGAAGAAACTAACGGACGTTTTTCTGAATTTAATCACGTCATCTTCTTGGATTTCGATTAATTTTGTTGTGCGCAATAAGCCATGTTCATCCAGCTTATTTCTTAATAATCCAAGAGCAAGTTTCCCGCCATATACTGGGATATTTACTTGTCGCAGAAGATATGGAATCCCACCAATATGGTCTTCATGTCCGTGCGTAATAAATAAACCTTTAATTTTGTCTGCATTTCGTACTAAATATGTGTAATCCGGAATTACATAATCGATCCCTAATAGGTCGTCTTCCGGAAATTTAATTCCAGCATCAATGACAATAATTTCATCCTGGAATTGAACTGCGTATGTGTTTTTACCGATTTCGCCTAGTCCGCCAAGTGCGAAAACAGCTGCTTGATCATTTTTAACGAACTTCATATTCGCTTATGCATTCTCCAAACGGAAGTTCGGGCTGTTTTTTTCGTATTCTAAATAGTTACCCTCAAGTAATTGAATATATTCAATATTAAGGTTTCTGTCTTTAAGATATTGGCGGACTTCTCTTTCAGAAGATGCTTCTAAATAAAGACTTTTCGTATTTTCGCGAACTGGTACTTCATTAGCATTTTCTTGATAATAAACTTTGTAAATCATGATTTCTCTCCTTTAATTACGTACATTATCGTGCAATCATAATTTTTCCACTTAATGTGAAACTATTCAATATGATGCATTTCCTTTATCTTATCATGCAAGTCCTTTAAAATAAAGAAAAGCCCTCCAATTTGAAGGGCTTAAGCAATTGATTTTTTTCTGAGGATGCCATTTAATCGTTTCAAAATTCTCTTTTTGAGTCGTTTTAACATGGCACATCACTCCTTAATAAAAATATACTAACTATTTGTCTATATGTAAAGTGTTTTCCATTTACATGTAAATATGCGTAGAAAGGAAGAGAAGGGATGAAAAACTCGATTTTATTTTTTGATGTAGATGGCACATTATATAACAGTGAGAAAAAAATTCCACCCCGAGCAAAAGAAGCACTGAAACAAGCACGATTAAATGGTTACGAAATTGCTATTGCAACAGGTAGAGCTCCTTTTATGATTCAATCAATTTTAGAAGAATTAGAGATCGATACATATGTAACGTTTAACGGACAATATGTCGTGTATAAGGGGGAAGTTGTATTTACAGATAGTGTGGATCAAAATTATTTATCGGAAATTATTGAATTTGGTCATAAACGAAATCATCCGGTTGTTTTTATTGATGATCAGAAGATGATTGCTTCAGTTGAGGAGGATGATTTTATACAAAAAAGTTTAACTACTTTAAAATACCCATATCCAACGATTAATCCATTATTTTATAGAGAAAATGCTGTTTATCAAACGCTGATTTTTATGGAAGAGAAGGATGAAGCTTTATACAGTGAGACCTTTGCTGATGTGAAATTTGTGCGTTGGCATCCATTTTCTTGCGATATTCTCCCAAAAGAAGGTTCCAAGGCGCGGGGGATTCAAAAATTATTACAGAAGATGAACATCCCGATTGAAAATACTTTTGCATTTGGTGATGGGTTAAATGATATTGAAATGTTGCAAGCAGTAGGTACGGGTGTTGCGATGGGAAATGGTCACGAAAAGGCGAAAGAAGTGGCAGATGTCATTGCTGGTCATGTGGATGAAGATGGGTTAGCTAAAATTATGAAAGAATTAAACATTATCTAATTCCTTACTATAGAATATGCGAAACAGTAAGCGATTGTTGGACTAACATTTAAACATTTTGTAAATAATGAAGGAGGTGCCATTTAATTTGGGCACCTCCTTTTGCTTTTCTTATTTATTCACCGTCTAGTGGTAGCGAGTTTGGTACAGGGGCAAATGGATTTTCTTTATTGATATGATCATAAAACATGATGCCATTTAAATGGTCTAATTCATGTTGAAATGCAATGGCAGGTAAGCCTTTTAATCGTAATTTTTTTTCTTCTCCATCGATTGTAAAGAACTTTGCAGTAATTCTCGCATAGCGCGGTACATACCCAGGTACTTGACGATCAACGGACAAACAGCCTTCACCAGTAGGAATATATGTTTTCTCTACAGAATGACTGACGATTTTTGGATTAATGGCAACAAAGCTTAATAATTCTCCATTGTCATTTTCTAAGTGTAGAGCAAACATTCTTTTTAATGAATTTACTTGATTAGCAGCTAATCCAATGCCTGAACGTAATCCGTATTTTTGTGCTACTTCTGGGTTTTGACTATTGATTAAATACTCTAACATATCCGATGCAAGTTTTTGGTCCTCCTCCGTTAAAGGAAACGGAATCTCCTGTGCACGTGTTCGTAATGTAGGATGACCTTCACGAATAATATCTTCCATTAAAATCATTTTTAAACTTCCTTTCAGTTACAACTATGTATATAAAGTATACCTAAAATTAATCTTGCCTGTTATTTAAAATGCACTATGGGACAAAATTTTTTCTCTGTTGTAGGTTTTGATTGATGTATTTATGTTAATTAGAGTAGAGTGATGCAAAGTAAATATTATGTAAGTAAAACAAAAGAATACTAATTTTACAAGTTATTGTTATAATACAGTTTTGTTATTAATATATAACAGTTTTAACATTATAGATTTCTAGTGGTAAGAAAAAAAGTGTAAAATAAACAGAAATCAATGATTGACCGATTGGATTTATTTTTATATACTCAATTTATCAATATATTGTACTAGTGATTTTCGAATTTTTTTTAATACAGAACTTAAGGAGAGGTGCTATATGGGAGCAAAGAAATCAACATTATTTAATCCAGCTGCAACTTTACAAGAAATCGAAAATAAGTTTGAAATGTTCCAAATTCTAAATGAACAAGGGGAAGTTGTGAACAAGGATGCAGTTCCAAACTTATCTGATGAAGAGTTAGTAGAGTTAATGACACGTATGGTTTACACACGTATTTTAGATCAACGTTCTATTTCATTAAATCGTCAAGGTAGATTAGGTTTCTATGCACCAACTGCCGGACAAGAAGCGTCGCAATTAGCTTCTCACTTTGCTTTAGAAAAAGAAGACTGGATTTTACCAGGTTATCGTGATGTACCACAAATTGTATGGCACGGACTTCCATTATGGAAAGCGTTCCTATTTAGCCGTGGTCATTTCGTTGGAAATCAAATTCCAAAAGGCGTTAATGTTGTCCCACCACAAATTATTATCGGTGCGCAATATGTACAAACTGCTGGAGTTGCACTAGGCCTTAAAAAACGCGGTTCAAATACAGTAGCCATTACGTATACAGGTGATGGCGGTTCTTCTCAAGGTGATTTCTACGAAGGAATTAACTTTGCTGGAGCACAAAAAACACCGGCAATCTTTATCGTACAAAATAACCAGTTCGCTATTTCAACGCCACGTGAAGTACAAACGGCAGCAAAAACAATTGCTCAAAAAGGGATTGCAGCAGGTATTCCGAGTGTATTAGTAGATGGTATGGATCCGTTAGCAGTTTACGTAGCGACAAAAGATGCTCGTGACCGTGCAGTTCGTGGAGAAGGTCCTTCATTAATAGAAACAATGTGTTATCGTTATGGTCCACATACAATGTCTGGTGATGACCCAACTCGTTACCGTACTTCTGATATTGACAATGAATGGGCAGCAAAAGACCCAATCGTTCGTTTCCGTATTTACTTAGAAGGAAGAGGCTTATGGAATGAACAAAAAGAAACAGAAGTAATCGAACGTGCAAAAGAAGAAATTAAAGAAGCGATCAAAAAAGCAGACGAAACACCAAAACAAAAAGTAACAGACTTAATTTCAAATATGTATGAAGAAATGCCTTACAACTTACAAGAGCAATATGAAATCTACAAAGCAAAGGAGTCGAAATAACCTATGGCACAAATGACGATGATTCAAGCAATTACTGATGCGCTTCGATGCGAACTAAAAAATGATAATAATGTTTTAGTATTCGGTGAAGACGTTGGTGTAAACGGTGGGGTTTTCCGTGCGACAGAAGGCCTTCAAAAAGAATTTGGTGAAGATCGGGTATTCGATACTCCTCTTGCAGAATCTGGAATCGGTGGTTTAGCAGTAGGGTTATGTCTAACTGGTTTCCGTCCCGTACCAGAGATTCAATTTTTCGGTTTCGTTTTTGAAGTAATGGATTCAATTAGCGGACAATTAGCGCGTTATCGTTACCGCACTGGAAATACATTTAGTATGCCTGTAACAATTCGTTCTCCATTCGGTGGAGGCGTTCATACACCTGAAATGCACTCAGATAGTTTAGAAGGATTAATGGCACAACAACCAGGTTTAAAAGTGGTTATTCCATCAACTCCTTACGATGCAAAAGGTTTATTAATTTCATCGATTCGCGACAATGATCCAGTTGTATTTTTAGAGCATTTAAAATTATACCGTTCATTCCGTGAAGAAGTTCCTGAAGAATCATATACAGTTCCTATTGGAAAAGCGGATGTAAAGCGTGAAGGTACAGACTTATCAATTTTTGCTTATGGCTTAATGGTTCATGAAAGCTTAAAAGCAGCTGAAGAACTTGAAAAAGAAGGATACTCAGTTGAAGTAGTTGACTTACGTACAATTCAACCATTAGATATTGAGACAATTATTGCTTCTGTTGAAAAAACAAACCGTGCAATCGTTGTTCAAGAAGCACAAAAACAAGCAGGTATTGCAGCAAATGTAGTATCAGAAATTACTGAACGTGCAATTTTAAGTTTGGAAGCTCCTGTATTACGCGTAGCAGCGCCAGATACAATTTATCCATTCCCACAAGCTGAAAATATTTGGTTACCAAACTTTAAAGATATAATCGAGACTGCGAAAAAAGTATTAACATTCTAATAGTTGCATAAAGGAAAGGGTGAATAGTATGGCGTTTGAATTCCGCATGCCTGACATTGGGGAAGGTATACATGAAGGTGAAATCGTAAAGTGGTTCGTTAAAGCTGGTGATAAAGTACAAGAAGATGATGTGCTATGTGAAATCCAAAATGATAAAGCTGTTGTTGAAATTCCATCACCAGTAGAAGGAACTGTTGAAGAAGTAGTGGTAGCAGAAGGAACTGTTGCGGTAGTAGGAGACGTATTAATTCGTTTAGATGCTCCTGGCTATGAAAATATGCAATTAAAAGGTGATATGCATGCTGAAGAAAATAACACTGCAACAACAGCAGCACAAGTTCAAGCAACTGCTGAAGATGGGGATAAAGTAGAAAAAGCGCCTGTTGAAGGTGATTCAGGTGAAGTCGATAACACGATTAAACCAGTTGCTGCAGCCTCAACTGCGCCAGCTACGTCATCAGATAAACGAGTAGTCGCAATGCCTTCTGTTCGCAAATTTGCAAGATCAAATGATGTAGATATTACACAAGTAAATGGTTCAGGTAAAAATGGACGCATAACAAAAGAAGATGTAGAAAGCTTTATGAAGGGTGGAGCGGCTCCTACACCTGTTCAAGCAGCGGTTGAAGTGGAACAAACAATTAGTGAAACAGTTGAAGAAACTACTCCTACTAAGGTTCCTGTTAACCTAGAAGGAGAATTCCCAGAAACGCGTGAAAAAATTTCTGGAATTCGTAAAGCAATTGCAAAAGCTATGGTTCATTCAAAACAAACTGCGCCTCACGTAACATTAATGGACGAAGTAGATGTTACGGAATTAGTTGCACATCGTAAAAAATTCAAAGATGTAGCTGCATCTAAAGGAATTAAATTAACATACTTACCTTATGTCGTAAAAGCGTTAGTTTCAACTTTACGCGAATATCCAGAATTTAATGTTTCATTTGATGATGCAACAAGTGAAATTATTCAAAAACATTACTATAATATTGGAATAGCTGCAGATACTGAAAAAGGATTACTCGTACCAGTAGTAAAACATGCTGACCGTAAATCAATTTTCACGATTTCAGCAGAAATTAACGAATTAGCGACAAAAGCTCGCGAAGGTAAATTAGCACCAAATGAAATGAAAGGCGGTACAATGTCGATTACGAATATTGGATCCGCTGGTGGACAATGGTTTACGCCAGTAATTAACCACCCAGAAGTAGCTATTTTAGGTATTGGAAGAATTTCTGAGAAACCAATAATAAAAAATGGTGAAATTGTAGCCGCACCTGTGTTAGCATTATCATTGAGCTTTGATCATCGCATGATCGACGGTGCAACGGCGCAAAATGCTTTAAATCACTTAAAACGTTTGCTAAGTGAACCGGAACTTTTATTAATGGAGGCGTAATCATAATGGTAGTAGGAGATTTTGCAATTGAAATTGATACATTAGTCGTAGGGGCTGGTCCTGGTGGCTATGTAGCAGCAATTCGTGCAGCTCAAACTGGACAAAAAGTAACAATTGTAGAAAAAGATGTAGTAGGTGGCGTGTGCTTAAACGTTGGATGTATCCCATCAAAAGCGTTAATTTCAGTTGGTCACCGTTTCGAACAGGCAAAACATTCAGAAGACATGGGAGTATTTGCTTCTGAAGTTTCTCTTAACTTTGAAAAAGTTCAAGAATTTAAAAATAGCGTTGTTAAAAAATTAACAGGCGGCGTTGAAGGTCTTTTAAAAGGAAATAAAGTAGAAATCGTAAAAGGTGAAGCGTACTTCGTTGATGCGAATACTGTTCGTATTATTGATGGAGATTCTGCTCAAACATATACGTTTAAAAATGCAATCCTAGCTACTGGGTCACGTCCTGTAGAAATTCCAACATTTAAATACTCTAAACGTGTTCTTAACTCAACTGGAGCACTTAACTTAACGGAATTACCAAGCAAATTAGTTGTAATCGGTGGCGGTTATATCGGAACAGAATTAGGTTCTGCATTCGCTAACTTTGGTACTGAAGTGACAATTATCGAAGGTGGCAAAGACATCTTAGCTGGTTTCGAAAAACAAATGACTCAAATCGTGAAAAAAGGTCTTAAGAAAAAAGGCGTAACAATCGAAGTAGGCGCTTCTGCAAAAGGTGTGGAAGAGACTGAAACTGGTGTTGTTGTTACTTATGAAGTAAAAGGCGAAGAGAAAAAAGTCGAAGCGGATTACGTATTAGTAACAGTAGGACGTCGACCAAATACAGATGAAATTGGTTTAGAACAAATCGGTGTTGAATTTGCTGAGCGTGGATTAATTAAAGTCGACAAACAATGCCGTACGAACATTCCAAACATTTATGCAATTGGGGATATCGTTGATGGTCCACAACTTGCGCATAAAGCTTCATATGAAGGTAAAGTTGCTGCGGAAGCAATTGCTGGTGAAAAATCAGTAGTTGATTACTTAGCAATTCCAGCTGTATGCTTCACAGATCCAGAAATGGCTACTGTAGGCTACAACGAAGAACAAGCAAAAGCTGAAGGATTAGAAGTATCTGTTGCAAAATTCCCATTTGCTGCAAATGGTCGTGCACTTGCATTAAACCAAACAGAAGGCTTCGTAAAACTTGTTGCTCGTAAAGAGGACGGTTTATTAGTTGGTGCTCAAATCATCGGTGCTGGAGCTTCTGACATGATTTCTGAATTGTGTTTAGCAATTGAAGGTGGTATGACTGCAGAAGATATCGCCCTAACAATTCACCCTCACCCAACATTAGGTGAAATCACAATGGAAACTGCTGAAGTATTACTTGGTAACCCAATTCATATTATTTCAAAATAAATTTTAATTATTAAACACGCCATTTTGCGCATATCATATAGCGTAAAATGGCGTGTTTTTATTATTGTATTTGTTAAATCAATTTAAATACCTTATATTATGGAAATATAAATTCATTAAAAGTTCACAAAACCTTCAAAAGGTTCTCTGGATTTATTATAATATTATAAAAATTCTTAAAAGGCATCCTTGGGAGATTAAGATGAAATTTCATTCAATGCAGTCAAAAATGTTTTTATATAATATTTTAATTATCATTCTTATTATGATCGCTACAAGCTTATCATTTTACTTTACGCTTTCAAGTTCGATTAAACAAGAGATTGGGTTAAAGTCATTACAAATTGCAAAAACAACTGCAAATCGTCCAGATATTATTTCAGCATTTTATACCGAGGACCCATCAAAAATCCTTCAGCCGATTGCAGAGCAAATAAGAATTGAAACGGAGTCAGAATACGTTGTAATCGGTGATAAAAATGGGATTCGATATGCTCATCCAGTTGAAGAACAGATTGGACAATCTATGGTAGGTGGCGATAATGATGATGCCTTAAAAAGGGGCTTATCTTACACGTCTGAAGCAACGGGTTCACTAGGACCCGCTATTCGAGGGAAGTCACCCATTTTTGGATATGATGGTGCAATCATTGGTGTTGTTTCAGTAGGTTATTTAAAAACAGATATCTTTACAATGTTTTTAAAATACTTAGATAATATTATTTTAATTGCTATTTTCGGTGTGCTAATAGGTGTAATTTGTTCCATACTGTTATCTTCCCACATAAAAAGAGAATTATTAAATTATGAACCTATTGAGATTGCCGAACTATTAAAGCAACAAAATGTTTTGATTGAATCTGTAAGAGAAGCAATTATTATGATTAATCATAAAGGGATTATTACAGTTGCAAATTCAGCAGCATACAAAGTGTTATCGATCGATGAGGAAAAATCAATAATAGATATGCCTATTCAAAAAGTGATACCAAATTCGCCTATGTTAGAGGTGTTAGCAACTGGTGAGAAACACCTTGACCGACTAATGGTTATCGCTGGTAAGAAAACGGTTGTTAATCGTATTCCCATTTGGAATGGAAATAAGATTATAGGTGTTGTTTCAAGTTTTCGATTACAATCTGAAATTGATCGTCTTGCTATGGAACTTTCACAAGTAAAAAAATATACAGAGGCACTTAGGGCACAAACCCATGAGTATAATAATTTCCTATATTCGATTTCGGGATTAATTCAGCTACAAAATTATGATGAAGCGTTAGAGTTAATTAATAGCGAGCGAGCAGAACAAGGAAGCCTAATCCATTTTATTGCTGAACGTTTAAACGACCCATTTATTAGTGGTATTATAATAGGATTTTTTAATAGAGCAAAAGAATTAAAAGTAAAACTTATTTTAGATGAAGACTCTAATTTAGAACGATTACCAAAATCTTTATCAAAACATTTATTTGTCTCTATTTTAGGAAACTTAATAACAAATGCTTTTGAAGCAGTAGAAGAATTGGAAGAGAAGAACCGAGTTGTTCGGATATTAATAAGTGATAACGGAAAGGAAATAATTATTGAAGTAGAAGATAGTGGGAAAGGCTTAGATAATAAGATAAAGGATTTAATATTTGAAAGAAGAGTATCAACAAAGACTTCATCAAAAGACCGGCATGGATATGGTTTATTAAAAGTAAATGAAAATGTAAAAGATCTAGGTGGTATTATCTACACAGAGAATGGTGATTTAGGGGGAGCATTGTTTGTCGTCGTGATTCATAAGGGGGAGTAAAGTAATGCATGATGTAATAGAAGTATTAATAGTTGAAGATGATAAGAGAATTGCAAATATCCATAAGAAGTTTATTGAAAAATTGAATAACTTTCGGAATATTGGAATAGCGTTAACAACTGAGGAAGCCTTTGACTGGATAGATTCCTTTAAACCTCATTTAGTTTTACTAGATGTATATTTTCCAGATCAATTAGGAACTGAAGTTTTAGAATATATTAAGAATAATAGTCCAGATACTGATGTGATATTTATTACTGCTGCTTCTGAATCGGATATTCTGAAAAAGGCTTTTCGAGGAGGGGTAGTGGATTATCTATTAAAGCCATTAACCTTTGAACGTTTTAAAGAAAGTTTAGAAAGCTATCATGCGAAAAGAATGTTGTTAGAAAAGAAAACCCATTTGGATGAGCATGAAATAAAAGAAATATGGAAAAAGTCAAAAGACAAACAAATGGAAGCAGTTACTCCAAAAGGCATTGATATCATTACAAGAAATAAAGTTTTTGATTATTTAAAAGTATGTTATGAAGGAATTACGGCAGAAAGACTTGGAAATGATTTAGGGATGAGTCGTTCAACTGCAAGAAGATACTTAGAACACTTAGTATCTGAGAATAAGGCATTTACAGACTTAATTTATGGAACAGTAGGAAGACCAGAGCGACGGTACTTTCTAAATAAAATTTAAAATCGTACTAAAAGGTATAGATCTGTTGGAAAGAAAAACAGGTCTATACCTTTTTTTCATAAATAATATGAACAAAATTACCTTTATGCAACAAATATGAGTTTATTCTCCTTTTATTGTTTTTAGAATACGCTTTCATTAATGTATTCTTATACACCAAACAAGATGTTGGTTTTTAACAAAAGGGGAGATAAAACATGAGAAAAAAATTAATCACTTTTGGTACAGCCTTAATGCTTTCTCTAGGCTTAGCGGCTTGTAGCAGTTCTTCGGAAAAAACTGAAACAAGTGGGCCAGCTGCAGATGGTTCATCTGGCTATCCAGAAAGTAATATTACAATTGTTGCACCATCAGGGGCAGGTGGTGGATGGGATTTAACAGCACGTGCAGTCTCAAAAGTAATGAGTGATACAAGTCTAGTAGAAAAGCCAATCACTGTTGAAAATAGAGCAGGTGGCGGCGGAGCAGTATTTATGGCTGAGTATGCAACGAAAGAAGCAGAAAATGATTACATGCTAATGGCAAAATCACCACCTATTTTAATTAACAATTTAAAAGCTGAGGGAAATAGTCCTTATGGATATAAAGATACAACACCACTTGCACAGTTAACACGTGATTATGGTGCAATTGTAGTGAAAGCGGATTCACAGTTTAATACGTTAACTGAGTTATTAGAGGCAATCAAAAAAGATCCAACTTCTATTACGATGGCGGGTGGATCTGCACCAGGTTCAATGGATCATCTTGTAGGTGTTTTACCTGCATATGGATATGGGATTGATCCAAAAACAGTAAAATATGTTTCTTACGATGGTGGGGGAGAAGCGATTGCAGCATTATTAGGTGGAAACGCTGATGCAATTGCAACGGATGCTTCAGCAATTGCAGAATATGTAAAATCTGGAGATGTAAAAGTCCTTGCAGTAAGCTCTGCTGAACGCTTATCAGGCGAATTAGAAAATGTCCCAACTTTCCAAGAAGAAGGCGTTGATGCAGAATTTACAATTTGGAGAGGCCTATTCGGTCCGAAAAATATGTCAGAAGAAGCATATGAATATTGGACTACAAAATTATCAGAGATGGTTGAAACAGAAGAATGGAAATCTGAATTAGAACGAAATGGTTGGCAATATGAGTATCGTAATGCAGAAGAGTTCACAGCATTTTTAGAAGAGCAAGAAGCTGTAATTAGCGATTTATTAAAAGCTTTAGATATGCATAAATAATCACAAGCTGTCCGATAAGCTGATGCTTAAAGGACAGCCACTTTTTTACATTAATAAGCAAATCCAGGTGTGTAATAGGGATAAATCATGTTCTTCTAAATGAATGGAGGTGCAACAATGACAAAGACGTTTGATAAAATTACGGGAATTGTGTTCTTATTAATAAGTATTTTATTTATTTATGAAAGTTTACAAATTTCAGGAAGTGCTTATGGTTCCGCTGTTGGACCAAAAACATTTCCGTTAATTTTAGGAATTATATTAGGATTATTAAGTTTACGTTTATTATATGAAACGTTTAACAGCAAATCAGAGCAAAAAGGTAAATCTAATTTAGATATTAAAAGATTTGGAATCATACTCTTATCTGCTATTGTTTATGTCTTTTTACTAGAAATCTTAGGTTATGTCATTACAACATTTATTTTCCTCGTAGTAGCATTTCAAGTTATGGAAAAAGGAAAAATTACTAAAACCCTCATTATTGCTGCTGTTTTTGCTGTAGGAGTGTATGTAATGTATGTAAATCTGCTAGGTGGGAATCTACCGAAATTTTCTTTATTTTAATTGTAGGAGGTGGATAAATGAATACATTTCAATTTTTAATAGATGGTTTTGCTACGGCGCTCCAATGGCATAACATATTGTTTGCACTTGTAGGCGTTATTATTGGAACGGCTGTTGGTGTTTTACCAGGAATTGGTCCAATGAGTGGTGTAGCATTACTTATACCAGTTACAGCATCATTAACATCAGGAATGCCAACTGACGCAGCTGCAGCAAGTTCGATTATTCTTTTGGCAGGTGTTTATTATGGAGCGATGTATGGTGGATCGACAACTTCAATCTTATTAAACACACCTGGGGAATCATCCTCTGTAGTGACAGCACTTGATGGATATCAAATGGCGCAACAAGGTCGTGCAGGTGCTGCTTTATCTATCGCTGCTATCGGTTCATTTGTAGCGGGCATTATTTCGTTAATTGGATTAGTACTATTAGCAGAACCTTTATCAAACATTGCATTAGAATTTGGACCTGCAGAATATTTTTCATTAATGCTTTTAGGGTTATGTGCTGTTAGTGGTCTTGCAGGTAAGTCTATGACAAAAGCTTTAATGATGACTATTTTTGGTTTAGTGCTAGGAACAATTGGAATTGATGCGGTTTCTGGAATAGCACGCTTCACATATGATCTTCCAGTTTTATATGGAGGTTTAGAATTCTTAACAATCGCTGTTGGTTTATTTGCTTTAGGGGAAGTTTTTAAAACGATATTAGAACGTGAGGCAGATGCTCAACCAATAGCAAAAATTAATCGTATATTGCCAACAAAACAAGATTTGAAGGATAGTGCAAAACCAATTACAAGGGGCTCTCTACTTGGGTTCTTCATAGGAGTATTACCAGGCGCAGGAGCAACTTTAGCATCTTTCTTTTCTTATATTACAGAAAAAAAGTTTAGTAAAAAACCAGATTCATTTGGTAAAGGGAATATCGCTGGCGTGGCAGGTCCAGAATCAGCGAACAATGCTGCATCAGGCGGTGCAATGATCCCGCTTTTAACTTTAGGAATTCCGGGGTCTGGAACAACAGCTATACTAATGGGTGCGCTAATTATGTATAATGTCCAGCCAGGCCCGTTATTATTTGATGATCATCCACAAATTGCTTGGGGTTTAATTGCTAGTATGTTTATTGGGAACGTAGCTTTGCTTGTATTAAACATGCCATTAGTTAAAGTGTTTGCGAAAGTTATCCAAACACCTCAAAAGTATTTACTACCGATTATTATTGCTATTTCATTTTTTGGAGTTTACGCAGTTCAATATTCAACGTTTGATTTATATTTGTTGCTTGCTTGTGGTGTATTGGGTTATTTGTTTTCAAAAAATGATTATCCTGTTGCCCCACTTGTTTTGGCATTAGTTCTAGGTCCGATGCTTGAGAATAATATGCGTCGCGCTTTAACAATTTCTAATGGAGAATGGAACATTTTTGTTACTAGTCCATTATCGTTAATCTTCCTAGTAATTGCTATGGCTTGGATTTTAGTACCGTTAATTTTAAAATTCACAGGTCGAAAAGTGATTGTTAATGAAGAAGAATAAATTCAAAACATTTTAGAGGGAATTTTAGCTAAGTTCCTGCGGGGTTTTTAGATCATGCTTTTCCCGTTTCGATATTTACTAGGTTACTGTTGAGAAGTAAATATTATATAATAGAATATAAAAAAGCATGTTGAGGTTACTATATGAATAATTATCTATCGTTAAAAGACCATGTTTATAATTATATCGTAGAGCAGATTAACAACGGGAGTCTAATTGCTGATAAAAAAGTAAATGAGAACGCTATCAGTGAAAGTTTGAATGTTAGTAGAACACCTGTGAGAGAGGCATTAATACAACTTGCATCAGAGGGTTTATTAGAAAATGTTCCAAGAAAAGGTTTTGTCATCAAGAGCCTGACAAAGGAAGAAGCGAAGGAAACTTATTTTATCATCGGCACATTAGATGGCCAAGCTGCATCGCTGGCCGTACCACTATTGACGGAAAAACACATGAAAGAAATGGAGTTCTATATTCAGAGTATCGATTTAGCAATAGATTCTGATAATTTATCAATGTATCATAAAATGCAACAGGCTTTTCATGAGGTTTATTTATCTGTGTGTCCGAACAAAAGTCTGGTTAACCTTTTGTTACAACTTCAAAAGAAATTCTTGAAAGATTTTACTCATTTAGATCCGGAATTTACCAAGAAAAAACTTACAGAAACAAATAATGAACATCGTAAAATGTTGGAGTTTTTTAAAGATAAAAAAGCGAATGAGCTGGAAAAGTTTATGAGAGATGTACATTGGAATATGGAAAAAGCAGAGCAAGTCCCACTTTAAGTTCTAAATAATAAAAAAATTCTGTTTCAATTAAAATTGAAACAGAATTTTTTTATTGCTAAAAATACAAAATGCAATATATAATATACAATATACAAAAAGAGTGACAATTCTGTTTTGTTGAAATACTAGTAATAAAGAGAAAAGAAAGATAGAAAAGTAGAAAAAATAGAATAGGGGATGTCTTAAAATGAAAGTTGAAAATTATCAATTAGCAGTAAATTTGCGACACGAACTCCACCAACATCCCGAGCTTTCGAACGAAGAAGTTTGGACAAAGCAACATTTACTAGAGTTTTTGAAAACGCATACAACAAACCTGGAAATTATTGATAAAAGGAATTGGTTCTATGCCGTTTATCGTGCAGGGGAGACAAAACCGAATATTGCTTTCCGTGCAGATTTTGATGCACTTCCAATGGATGAGGTGATTGATCTACCATGGGGTTCACAGATTCCAGGAAAAGCACATAAATGTGGTCATGATGGTCATTCGGCAACTTTAGCGGGATTTGCACTTGAAATTGATCAAGAGGGGGCGGATAAAAATATTTTTTTCCTCTTCCAACCTGCAGAAGAAACAGGGGATGGTGCGATTCAATGCGTCGATTTTATTAAAGAAGAAAAGATTGATGAAATTTTTGCTTACCATAATATGAGTGGTTTTCCTTATAGGGCTATAGGAATAATTGATGGAACTGCATTGTGTGCATCTAAAGGGATGACAATCCATATGAAAGGTGCCCCTGCCCATGCCAGTCAACCAGAAGTAGGAATCAATCCATCTTTTGCAATTGCCAATATTGTAAAGAAGATTCCAGAGTTCACGAAGATGGAACACAATAAAGGGCTTGTTCTTTGTACTGTTGTTCAAATTGATGTGGGAGAAAAAGCATTTGGTATTGCAGCATCTAAAGGTACTCTTCGTATGACAATTCGTGCTCTTTATGAAAATGAGTTAAATAGACTTCAAGAAAATCTTGAAAATTTTGCAAAAGCACAGGCAGAAGCATTTGGTTTAAAAGTAAGCTTCTCTTACAATGATGAATTCCCAGAAACAGTAAATCATAAAGAAAGTGCAGATAAAATTCGTTTCGTAGCAAAATCAAATGGTAAGGAACTCATTGAATTAGGAGAAGCGTTTCGTGGTTCAGAGGATTTCGGACACTTTACGAAATTAACTAGGGGGGCATATTGTTTTATTGGAAATGGAGAACAGTATCCTCAGGTTCACACAGATGAATTTGACTTCCGTGATGAGCTCATTGAAGAAGGGGTAGAACTTTTTAAAGGGCTTGTTCGATTGTAATTAAACTAATAAAAGGGATGGAGGATTTAACATGTCAACAAAGGAAAAAAGAAAAGGGATTAATTTCCCTCATGTTTATATCATGTTCATGCTTGTGATGTTACTAGTTGTGGTATTATCTTGGATTGTACCAAGTGGGCAGTATGAACGCGTAGTGAATCCTGAAACAAAAATAACGGAATTAAATACAGAGAATTTCCAATATGTCGAACAAACGAATGCAATTGGCTTTATGGATTTCTTTACAGCATTACATAATGGGGTAGTACAATCTGCCGATATCATTGTAATGCTACTATTTGCAAGTGGAGCTCTTTATATCTTAGAAAAATCCGGTGCAATTGCGGCAGGTATTCACAAGTTATTAAGAGTTGCAGCAGGAAAAGAGATTTTAATTATTAGTGCCTTACTTATTTTGTTTGCAATTATGGGGACAATTGGTTTTGGCGAAGGTGGAATTCCATTTATTCCACTAGCGATGGCTGTAGTTATGGGAATGGGTTATGACCGAATCACCGCTTTTGCAACATCAACAGTTGGTTTAGCGATTGGTTTTACAGCGGGTGTTGTTAATTTTTATACGACAGGTGTTAGTCAAACGATTGTTGGATTGCCGATTTATTCAGGTCTTGGATTCCGTATTGTTGCATTAGTCATCTTTATTGTCATTTCACTTTTATACATTTTGAACTATGCGAAAAAGACAAAAGCTGACCCAAGTAAGAGTATTGTTGCAGCAGAATATGCGGAACAATTACAGGGTACAACAGAAGCCGAGTATGAAGAAGAAGAATTTACATTATCACGAAAAATTGCATTATTAGGGCTAGTTGCCGTATTAATAGGAAGTGCTTATGGTGCAATTCAGCTTGGCTGGGGCATGCCACAATTATCAGGGGTTTACGCAATCTATGCAGTATTCTTAGTAATTGTTTTAAAAATCAATCCGAGTGAAGCGGCTGCTACATTTGGAACAGGGGCGGCACGACTTTTGCCAACCGGTTTAGCAATTGGTTTTGCCCGTTCAGTTATGATTTTAATGGACCAAGCTCAAATTATCGATACAGCAGTTCATTCTTTATCTCAACTATTAAACAACACTGGGTCCGTAATTACTTTATTGATACTATTCTTAGTTGTCATATTCTTCAACTTCTTTGTTGTATCAGGAAGTGGGAAGGCAATGATTTTAATGCCAATCATGGGACCGTTAGCGAAAATATTAGGAATTAATCAACAGGTAATGGTAGTACTTTATCAATTTGGTGATGGATTTACGAACTATTTATGGCCAACTTCTGGAGGGTTAATGGCTGCTCTGGGTATGTCAAATGTAGACTATGCAGCTTGGGTAAAATTCTCGATGAAGTTATTCCTAATCCTACATTTCGTAGCGTTTATCTTAATTTTAGTCGCGCATTATATGGGGTTAGGACCATTTTAGAAATTGAAAGATTTATAAAATCATAGATAAGGGGATGTTTTTATGACGAATATTTTAGAAGATTCAAAGAAATACGAAGAACAAATTATTAAAGATCGTCGACATTTACATCAATATCCAGAAATCGGGTTTGAACTTCCAAACACGCAAAAATATATTCAAAAACGTCTTGATGAAATGGGTATCCCACATAAATCTTGTGGGGTAGTACCACCGGAGATTAAAGAAAAGTATAAGAAAGCTGGATTTGGTGAACAGGATAATTGTACAGGTGTTGTTGCGACAATTGGTCAAGGTGAGCCTTGTATTCTTCTTCGTGCGGATATGGATGCACTTCCAATCCAGGAAGAAGTAGAAACCGAATATAAATCAAAGAAGCTTGGTATCATGCATGCTTGTGGTCATGATTCACATGTTGCAATGCTATTAGGAGCTGCTCAAATTTTAAAAAATCGTGAATCTGAATTAAAAGGTACCGTAAAATTAATGTTCCAACCTGGAGAAGAATGGGGATACGGTTCAAAATTAATGATTGATGATGGGTTACTTGAAAATCCAAAAGTGGATGCTGCTTTCGGTATTCACATTATGCCTGATCAGCAAGCAGGCACATTATCTGTTCATAAAGGTACATTATCACAAGCAATGGATACGTATATTGTTGATATTCAAGGAAGTGGTGGCCATAGTTCGCAACCACATAAAACAATTGATGCAAATATGATTATGAATCAACTTTACACAAGTTTAAATTTACTATTTACTCGTGAATCTGATCCTAGTGCAAGTGTAACGTTTTCTGTAGGTGCTATGGGTGGTGGTACTGTAACAAACGTTATTCCAGATAAAGCAACATTAAGTGGCAATATGCGTAGCTATGACCAGGAAGTTCGTGATCATTTATGTGCTCGTATTCCAGAGATGATTGATCATGTTGTAAAGGCTTGGCGCGGACAGTACAGTATAACAGAATTCCACACACCGACAACCTATAATAATCCAGAATTTGTTGATACCATTACACCTTTCTTAGAGGAGATCGTTGGAAAAGAAAATGTAGTTGATCATGGGGTAATGAGTGGTTCAGAAGACTTTTCTTATATCTCTCAAGAAGTACCATCTGCATTTGTTGTGCTAGGTACAGGAAAAGAAGGGGAGGCGCCAGTTCATAATCCCCGTATGTACCAACAAGAAGAGTTTTTCAAGTACGGTGCCGCGTTACATGCAAATGTGGCAATTGAATGGTTAAAACAAAACTAAAGTTTGATTTAAACTTAAATAGCATCCAAAACATGGCGAGTGAATACTTTTACGGTCGTGAAGATAATAAAGAGAACTCGCTCGTTTAATTGAGCGGGTTTTTCTTTGTATTCTTTACCCCCTATAATCTAGCCACTTTATCCCTTTTCATTTAATATTCTTTCTCTTTAAATGGTTTTTTAATTCATTATTCTATTTGTAATAAAACATCTTAGCCATCAACTTAGGGGGAAAAGAACTTGTTATTCTAAAATGGAATAAGTTTTTTTGCATGATGTTGCGTTTTCCATTTTCTATTTTCAATAATCTCAAATGTTTGTTACATAAGCGTTTTTTTAGTTTCCCAATATAGCAAAGTTTCATGATGCCTCACTTTTTAGGGAAGATGAATAGAGAGAGGGAACGGATGCATCGTGTCCCCTCAGTGAAAAGATTAATTTTTGGTAATTCTAATTATAGAAATAAAAATATATCAATCGTTGTTAATGGGAGAAAGAGGTGTATCGTTGTCTTTCTTTTTAAAGACTATTTTATGGATAATGGCTCCTAGTACGAATCCACTAACAGCCGGCACAAGCCAAGCAAAGCCATTACCGCTAAGTGGAAGTGTAGAAATCAGATGAGCTCCTGGAATTGTAAAACCGAGTGATGCCATTGTTTCAACAAAACTAATAACAAATGTAAATAAGATTGTTCCTCGATATGCCCCTTGATTAGGTATATATTTACGGAAAATACCGAGGAATACTAAGACAATTGCAACAGGGTATAGTGCTGAGAAAATCCATATCGTATAATTAATAATATTTTCAACACCTAGTGATCCGATTGATGCAGATACTATACAAATAAGAAGTGCGGCTGTTCGGTATTTCAGTTTGTTTTTTGTAAGTTCACTAATAAATTCGGCGATTACAGCAATAACGCCAATTGCCGAAGTTAAACATGCTAAGGCAATAGCTAGTGCTAATAAAAGCGTACCAGTGTTACCTAATAATAAGTGAATTAGTTCAGATAGTAGTGCTGTATTATCAATATCCGTAGGGAACATCCCACCGCCAACAGCTCCAAGATACAACAGGCCCCCGTAAACAAAGAACAGGCCAAGTCCGGCAATAATTGTCCCTGTAATGGCTACCTTTTTCATTTCAGCTCCTTTATAACCATGTGCAAGGATTGCTGCAATAAATATTGGTGCACAGAAAAAACCTGTAATCACATCACCAGTCTGGTAGGCATTAATAAAGGCATTTGAAAATGGGTTTATTAGTTCTGTTACAATAGGTGTTCCAATCGGATCAATGATTCCTTTACCGACAATAAACAAGAGTATGATGACTAATAAAGGTGTCAAAATTTTTCCGATTTTATCAATTACATTTGATTTATCCATCGCAAAATAAAAACAAATTGCAAAAAAGATAATAATTGTAATAACTAAAGGAAATTCATTTGAAAAAGTTTGCACTCCTAATTCATGAGTTGTCGCTGCCATTCGGGGAATCGTAACGAACACACCAACGCCAACCATTAGTAATAAGTTAAATACTTTATAGAACCAAGGGCTAATGGGTCTTGTTAAATCTTCAAATTTTCCCCCAGCAAATATAATTGCAATCACCGCTAACAGAGGTAGTAAAATCCCTGTAATTGAAAACCCAATTAGTGCAGGAACCCAATTCGTTCCTGATACATGCCCTATTGAAGGGGGGAAAATTAAATTACCAGCACCAAAAAATATTGCAAATAGGGCAAACCCTAAAAATAACGTATCAAATATTTTTTTCATTTTAATTCACATCCAATTTCTCTAAGTCGTTTTTGAATATTAATACAATTTTCTAATTATTTAAAATACTCTATTTCCATCTAATGAAAACCTTCGCACTGTACATGATGAATTGCTCTGAAAGTACATTCATTGAATTTCTCCAATACCTCTTTGTAAATAAAACAGAACATCTATTATTTTCTGAAAAATCTTTATGAAATCGCTTTAATGAGTGGATAATGATTTAGGAGCTATACTATTAAAATAGAAATAGTTTAGCTCCTAAAGTATTCCCTTTAATTTATCCCGCATTAACGGGCAGTAAGACTCCCACTTCAAGATTTTAGTGAAGCGAAAAAGATAAGTGGGAGATCAACTGCCCGTAAAGGCCCGATTGGTTCAACTAACAATCAGTGGGGGATGAAGAAAACCCCCCACTAATTGAAGTTTCACTTTATCTAATTTTTTTAGCTCTTGATAAAGTACAATCCAAATGATGTACAATCAACAATCGCTTTTATATCAGTTCGCTCACTAAAAGAACTAAATGACCTCACAAAAGTAGAAGTACCACTTTTGCGAAGTTCTTTCTTTAATTGCTAGACGCTGCTATTTTTGTCGTTTCTTTAAAAATTGCCTGAGTAGTTTGATTCTTTAGGGATAATGCAGCGGAATCTATAATTGTTGTAAATATTTTTGTACCATCTATTTTATCGTATAATTCAACAGCCTCTTGTTCGCAATCAAATTCATAGAGAGTTACACTGTGGTTTGTATATTTAGCTATTATAAAAATAAAGATCACCTCTATACTAGATTTTACTTAGATTCATAGATTCAAACTTATCTGAAATTTCTTTAGAAACTATGTTTTTCATTAGTGAAATTGTCACTTTCTAAAAAAGCTCTCCTTCATAATTAAATCCAACCTCTAAAACGAGATGCTTCAGACATTCTACGGACACCAACCATATAAGCTGCAAGGCGCATATTTACATTTCTTTGTTGGGCTGTATCATACACATTATTGAAGGCCTGAACGAGCGATTTGTGAAGTTTATCGTTCACTTCTTCTTCCGTCCAGTAATAGCCTTGATTGTTTTGAACCCACTCAAAATATGATACTGTTACTCCTCCAGAACTTGCTAACACATCAGGAATAAGAAGAATTCCACGGTCAGTTAAGATCTTTGTAGCTTCAATTGTTGTTGGTCCATTCGCTGCTTCCACAACGATAGCTGCTTTTATATTATTTGCATTCTCATCTGTAATTTGATTAGATATAGCAGCTGGTACAAGAATGTCGCAATCCAATTCGAGCAGTTCTTTATTTGAAATCGTATTATTAAATTGTGTTGTCACTGTTCCAAAACTATCTCTTTTGTCTAATAGATAATTAATATCTAGTCCATTAGGATCGTGGAGAGCACCATATGCATCCGAAATTCCAATTACCTTTGCACCAGCATCATGCAAGAATTTTGCTAAAAAGCTACCTGCGTTACCAAATCCCTGAACTACGACACGCGCACCTTCGATTGAAATGCCTCGTTTCTTTGCAGCTTCTACTATACAAATGACAACACCTTGGGCAGTAGCCTTCTCTCTTCCTTGTGATCCACCAAGTACAATCGGTTTGCCCGTAATGAATCCTGGAGAATCTTGTTCACGTAAATGGCTGTACTCATCCATCATCCAAGCCATGATTTGAGCGTTCGTATAAACATCTGGTGCAGGAATATCTTTTGTTGGACCTACGATTTGGCTGATCGCTCTTACATATCCACGGCTTAAACGTTCTAATTCTCCCATAGACATGGTGCGAGGATCACAAATAATTCCTCCTTTAGCGCCCCCGTACGGAAGATCAACGATACCGCATTTTAAACTCATCCACATTGATAATGCTTTTACTTCATCTTCATCAACTTCTGGGTGGAATCTTACTCCGCCTTTCGTTGGTCCTACTGCATCGTTATGCTGTGAGCGATAACCAGTAAAAATTTTAACTTCTCCACTATCCATCCTTACAGGGATTCTCACTGTCAGCATTCTTAAAGGCTCTTTAAGAAGCTCATACATCTGATCTGAATAACCTAATTTATTCAAAGCATCTTGGATAACAACTTGAGTTGACGTAAAGAGATTTAATGTTTCTTTCACTTTTTGTTCCGCTTTCTTCGTTTCTACTGCAGTCCCCATAATGGCACCTCTTTTTAGTTATATTAAAAAACTTCATTCGTTTAAATTAACCTAAAATTCTTCTGATCCGTTCGATTGCCCAATCTAATTCTTCTTTGCTGATTACTAGTGGAGGAGCGAAACGGATTACGAAATCATGCGTTTCTTTACATAATAATCCTAAGCCCATTAGTTCTTCACAATATTTACGAGCGGGTTCAGATAATTCAACACCAATGAATAACCCCTTACCACGAATTTCTTTAATGATTGGGTTGTGAATTAAGCGTAATTGTTCTTGGAAGTAGTTACCTAATTCTAAAGAACGTTCTGTTAATTGTTCTTCTTCTAAAACTTCTAAAGAAGCTAAAGATACTGCACAAGCAAGTGGATTACCACCGAATGTTGAACCGTGAGAACCTGGATTTAATACACCAAGGATATCGCTGTTAGCAACTACCGCAGAAATTGGGAATACACCACCACCAAGCGCTTTACCAAGAATGATTATATCTGGAGTAACTTCATCCCATTGATGAGCAAACATCTTTCCTGTACGTGCAAGACCCGTTTGGATTTCATCACAAATAAGTAGTACATTGTTTTCTTTACATACTTGCTCCGCAGCTTTTAAGAAACCTTCAGTTGGAATTACAATACCAGCTTCACCTTGAATTGGTTCAAGAATAAATGCAGCTGTGTTTGGTGTAATGGCAGCTTTTAAAGCGTCGATATCACCATAAGGAATTAATTTGAAACCTGGAAGCATTGGTCCAAATCCACGTTGATATTCTTTTTCAGATGATAAAGATACAGCGCCCATTGTTCGACCGTGGAAGTTCCCGTTACAGCCGATAATTTCTGCTTTGTTATCTTCAACACCTTTTATTTCGTAAGCCCAACGACGAGCGACTTTAATTGCAGATTCAACCGCTTCTGCACCAGTGTTCATCGGTAATATCATGTTTTTACCAGTTAATTGAGTTAATTTTTCATACCAAGGACCAAGTTGATCATTATGGAAAGCACGAGATGTTAACGTAACACGGTCAGCTTGATCTTTTAATGCTTGAATAATTTTTGGATGGCGATGACCTTGGTTAACAGCAGAATAAGCAGAAAGCATATCCATGTATTTGTTACCTTCTGGATCTTTTACCCAAACGCCTTCAGCTTCTGAAACTACGATTGGAAGTGGGTGATAATTATGTGCACCTAATTGTTCTGTTTTTTTAATTAATGTTGCTGATTTTGTAGTCAACTCAAATTTCCTCCTTAATAATTCATGACAAGTCTCTTACTCGATTTAATTTTTTAAATTATTCTTCATCCATAAATGGATACGTAATATCTGAAGTTGGTGCAAAGTTTTCTTTGATGACACGTGGAGTTGTCCAACGAATCATGTTGAATACGGAACCTGCTTTATCATTTGTACCAGAACCGCGTGATCCACCAAATGGTTGTTGGTTAATCATCGCACCAGTTGGCTTGTCATTAATATAGAAGTTTCCAGCTGCACCAGATAAGCGATTTTCTAAGTGAAGAATTGCTTGGCGATCTTGTGCAAAAATCGCACCTGTTAATGCGTACATAGACGCGGTATCGACTGCTTTTAATGTTTCTTCTAATTGATTATTTTCATAGACATAGATTGTTAACACTGGTCCAAAGATTTCTTCTACCATTGTTTTGAAGTTGGGATTAGTTGTGACAATAATTGTTGGTTGAATGAAGTAGCCAACTGAATCATCATACGTACCACCAACGATAATTTCTGCGTCTTCTGAAGCTTTTGCATACTCAATATAGTCTGTAATGGTTTCAAAGGCTGCTCGGTCAATGACTGCCCCCATAAAGTTACGGAAGTCACGAACATCGCCAACTTTGAGTTTTGCAGTTGCTTCAATTAAACCTGCTTTTACGTCTTCCCACATATTTGCCGGGATATAAGCACGTGAAGCAGCTGAACATTTTTGACCTTGGTATTCAAACGCACCACGAACAAGGTTAGCTACTACTTTATCTGCTTGTGCAGATTCGTGAGCAAATACAAAATCTTTCCCACCAGTTTCTCCAACTAAACGAGGATATGAAGTATAGTTGGCAATGTTTTCCCCAACATTTTTCCAAATTGTTTGGAATGTAGCTGTAGAACCAGTGAAGTGGAAGCCAGACATACGTGGATCCGTTAATACGATTTCAGATACTTGTGAGCCACGAGAAGGGACAAAGTTAATCACACCTTTTGGTAATCCAGCTTCCTCTAAAATACGCATAAAATAATAGTTCGCTAGTAATGAAGTTGTTGCTGGTTTCCATACAACTACATTTCCCATCATGGCTGGAGCTGCTGGTAAATTACCACCAATCGCTGTGAAGTTGAATGGAGAAATGGCTAATACGAATCCATCTAATGGACGGTAATCTGTACGGTTCCAAACATTTTTCATGCTTGCTGGTTGAATGGAATACACTTGGTTCGCATAATTAACGCCAAAACGTAAGAAGTCCACTAATTCTTGTGCAGAATCGATTTCAGCTTGAATAGCTGTTTTAGATTGTCCGAGCATTGTCGCAGCATTCATGACATCACGGTATGGACCAGAGATTAAATCAGCAGCTTTTAAGAAAATCGCTGCACGGTGTTCCCATGGCATATTTGCCCATGCTTCTTTCGCAGCCATTGCCGCTTCAATCGCATCACGTAATTCTTGTTCGCCAGCTTGCGAATAGTTTGCTAAAACATGTTGATGGTCATGTGGCATTACCACTTGCTTCACTGTATCTGTTGTTATATGTTGACCATTGATAATCACAGGAATCTCCACTACGATTTCAGATTGGCGCTTTAATTCAGCTTTTAATGTTTCTCTTTCTTTTGTTCCTGGAGCATAAGTATTACCTGGCTCGTTTATAGGTGTTGGGATTTTAAAAATTCCGTTAGTCATACTTTCACTTTCCTTCCTGTTATTGTTAACTAATAAATTGCTTACGAAGCCAAAGTAAAATATACCATTCTATCATTTTAAAACAGCTGTTTCGTATACAATATATTGTATATTATATATAGTATTTGTGATTTTTCAACAAAATAATGTTTTTTTTTAGAAATATGAATCCTATTTCTAATTTATAATGAGGCAATAGAGTGACACTTGAATAATTACTATGGAAAGGATATTAAAGATAAAAGGGGTACCTTCTTCGCAAAACACTTTAATATTTTTGGCATAGGTATTTTTTGCTTCGAGAGTTCCAGGGGCCTTAAAAGAGCGCATTATTTTTTAGTATGGGTGCATTACTAAAATGCAATGAGGTATGGAATGAGTATGGTTCTTAGTCAAGCAGATGTTTCGGTGAAGAGCTATAATAGATTATAAAAAAATGTAGAGGTTACTATATGTAATACCACTATAATTCGAAAAAGTATTTATTCAATAGCATAAAAACAATCCTGTTTCAAAAGAGATAGGGTTATTTTTTTATTGAAAAAACAAAATATAATATATAATATATAATATACAAAAATACTTAAAATTCTATTTATCTCGCATTAACGGGCAGTAAAGACTCCCACCTCAAGACTTAAGTAAAACAAAAAGGATAGGTGGGAGATCAACTGCCCGTAAAAGCCCGATTAGTTCAACTAACAATCCGTGGGGGATGAAGAAAACTCCCACGGATTGAAGTTTCACTTTATCTATATATTTAGAATATATACTTTCTAAATCAAGAAGTAGTATTAAGTAGAAAAATGAGCTAGATGAAAGAATTGAGATTATAGGGGGATTACTTAATTGAAAAGTCAAAATTACCAATTAGCAACTAAATTACGACATGAGTTACATCAGCATCCTGAACTTTCGAACGAAGAAATTTGGACAAAACAACACTTGATGAATTTCTTAAAAACAAATACAAATTTAGAAATTGTAGATAAAGGAAATTGGTTTTATGCGATTTATCGCGCAGGAACGGATAAGCTAAATATTGCATTCCGAGCAGAATTTGATGCACTTCCAATGGATGAAGTCATTGATCTTCCATGGGCTTCTCAATTCCCTGGGAGAGCACATAAATGTGGTCACGATGGCCATTCAGCAACACTGGCAGGATTTGCCCTTGAAATTGATCAAGAGGGTGCAGATAAAAATATATTTTTCCTCTTCCAACCCGCTGAAGAAACAGGAGATGGAGCGATTCAATGTGTTGATTTCATTAAAGAACACAATATTGATGAAATTTATGCCTACCACAATATGAGTGGTATCCCTTACAAAACTGTAGGAATTATGGATGGAACGATAATGTGTGCATCTAAAGGAATGACGATTCATTTGGAAGGTGCTCCTGCTCATGCTAGTCAGCCAGAAACAGGTATTAACCCATCTTTCGCAATCGGAAATATTCTCAGAGCAATTCCTGAATTCACCTCTCCAGAAAAAAATAAAGGTCTAATTTTGTGCACAGTTGTACAAATTGATGTAGGTGAAAAAGCATTCGGTATTGCTGCTTCACAAGGGAATCTTCGTATGACAATACGCGCTCTGTACGAGGAAGAGTTAGACCGTCTTCAAGAAAACCTTGAAAACTTTACAAAAGCGCAGGCCGAACAATTTGGGCTAAAAGTAAGCTTCCATTACAACGATGAATTCCCGGAAACGTTTAATCATAAAGAAAGTTCGGATAACATTCGTTTTGCTGCAAAATCCAAGGAAATGAAATTAATTGAACTGAAAGAAGCTTTTCGTGGTTCTGAAGACTTTGGTCACTTTACAAAGTTAACAAAAGGTGCATTTTGTCTAATTGGGAATGGAGAAGATTATCCGCATGTTCATACCTATGAGTACGACTTCCGTGATGAACTTATTGAATCGGGAGTTGAACTATTCAAGGGATTAGTTCAACTGTAATTTTAGAGAAAATGTCAGAGTGGTTTGGAGATTTTCATTAAAACAATAAATTTTGTGGCATTTATATAAATTTAAATGCTGATTATATAAAGTTAGGACCATTCCGACTATGTAATTCTAGAAAAAGCAACATTAAGCGGAAATATGCGTAGCTATGACTAGGAAGTTCGTAATCATTTATGTACACATATTCCAGAAATGATTGATCATGTTGTAAAAGCTTGGTGCGGGGAATATAGTATAACGAAATTCCTTACACCAACAACCTATAATGATCCTGAATTTGTTGATACCATTACACTTTTCTTATATCTCGATCACTGCACATACAAGAATTCAATTTAAATAGAGGACTATACATATTAGTTGATGATATGTATAATCCTCTATTTTTTTTAGAAATGAATAATTATACAATGGATTACTAATATGATTCGAAGAGACCTATTTTTCTTCCTTAATAAATAACGTTATTAGGCAAAACAAGAAGAAGCTTGCAAGCAATGTAACCCCACCAACGATATAAAAAATTAGCGTTATTCCTTCAGGTAGATTAAATGGTTTAACCATGTATAACCACATACCAAGTGTTAAACCAACAGATCCTATTATTGCAGTCCAAACATGTAGCCTGGTTAAAATCGTCTCGGATGTTTGGAAAACCTTATAAAAAACAGCCCATCCGAAAAGGGTTAACCAACCAACGACAAGAATATGTGCATGAATTGGACGAAATGCATACGAACCAGAACCGGCCATATGTGCGCCTAATATTGCTCCAATCAACCCGAAAACTCCTGCAAATCGTAACAGAGTTTTACTGTTTTTATTCATACAAAATTTTCCTCCATTTGTTCATCATTGTTTTTAAATCAATCATCTATAATGTACTTCTCGAATATGAACGGAGAATGAACAAATGTTTACAAAAAATAGCATGCAAACTAATGGATTAATTTCTACGGTATGAAATTATTAATCTTTCAACGTTTGAGTTGTTATCCTTTTGAAAATTAAACTATCAATTATTTAGGTGAAGGAAATACTTTTATAGTAATCATTACGTTGCATTATATATGTATACCATGTTCAAGCACTTGAAAATGTTCTATTAAGTTGTTAATATACTCGCCAAAGATAAAAGGTGCACTAAGTACGAATTCGGGAAGCTAAACGCGTTTTACAGGAAACGGATTTACCGCTAGAAGAAATTTCACGGTTAACAGATTATTGGCATCAAACGTATATTAATGCCAAGTTCAAGCAGCTAGAGGCATGCACACCATTAACACGTCGGTCTAGAATATAAAAAAGTGCTACGAATACTAAACTACACTATAATCTATTATTAGCTTTACAATTAACTAGTTTCGTTAACTTTGGAAAATTCTCGTTGACACTCTTTTTTTAAGCGTTTACAATGAAAATAGCTATTAGACATTAGAGAATTCAGCTAACTACCCTACGTTATTTAGAAAAGAGAAAGAGTTGTTTAAATGGCATTAATTAAAGATCGTCGTATTGGTAAACACGCTATCTTACTTTTACTTTCTGATAATTCTACTGAATATCTGGCAACACTTGAACAGTTGAATTGGAAGAGTTGTACAGGAAAAGTTGGAGCAATGGATGCGCATAAGGTAGTTGCTGCAATTGAAACAGCAGCTAAGAAAAGTGGAGTTATTCATCCGGACATTTATCGTGAATCACATGCATTATACCATGCGATTATTGAAGCGTTGAATGGGGTAACAAGAGGTCAAGTACAGATTGGAACGGTACTAAGAACAGTTGGCTTATCATTTGCGGTTTTACGAGGAAACCCATATGAAAGCGAGCATGAAGGCGATTGGATTGCCGTTTCCTTATATGGAACAATTGGCGCACCTATTAAAGGATCTGAGCACGAAACAATTGGTTTAGGTATTAATCACATATAATATGCCCATAGTATTTTAGTTAATAGGGGGCTATATCAAGAAATCGCTTTTTTAGTGATTTCTTAGATATAGTCTCCTTTTTTTATTGGGACTTTACCTAACTAAAGGATATTGAAGGGAGAAGAAAAGATGGTTATATTAAATGGTCAAACGCTTACTTTTTCAGATGTACAAAAAGTTTTATTTAAGGGAGAAAAAGTTACTTATTCCGAAGAGAGCATGAAAAAAGTTCAAGAAAGTCGAAAAGCGGTTGAAAAAATCGTTTCCGAAGGGCGAATTGTTTATGGTATTACAACGGGATTTGGAAAATTCAGTGATGTGTTTATAGGCAAAGATGATGTTGAGGCGCTGCAGCTAAATTTAATTCGTTCCCACGCCTGTGGGATTGGGGAACCTTTTCCAGAAGTTGTATCACGCGCGATGATTCTCCTTCGAGCAAATGCATTATTAAAGGGCTTTTCTGGTGTACGTCCTGTTGTCATTGAAAGATTACTAGAATTACTAAATGCCGGTATTCATCCGGTAATTCCTCAGCAAGGATCACTAGGCGCTAGTGGTGATTTAGCTCCACTTTCACATTTGGCCTTAGTATTAATTGGTGAAGGAGAAGTCTTTTATAAAGGCGAGAAAACATCTGCAATACATGCATTAAGGAAAGAAGCCATTTTCCCGATTACTTTAACAGCAAAAGAAGGTTTAGCTCTTATTAATGGTACTCAGGCGATGACAGCAATGGGTGTTGTGGCTTACTTGGAAGCAGAAAAATTAGCTTACCAAACAGAACTAATTGCATCCGCTACAATAGAAGGACTGCGTGGTATTATTGATGCATTTGACGAAGACATTCATCTTGCTCGTGGCTATAGAGAGCAAGTAGAAGTAGCTGAACGTATGCGTTCGTACTTAGTAGATAGTTCTTTAACAACAAAGCAGGGAGAACTTCGTGTACAAGATGCATACTCAATTCGTTGTATTCCTCAAGTACATGGGGCTACATGGCAAACATTAAACTATGTGAAAGAAAAATTGGAAATCGAAATGAATGCTGCTACTGATAATCCGTTAATTTTCGACGATGGTAAAAAAGTTTTATCTGGTGGTAATTTCCACGGGCAACCGATTGCATTTGCCATGGATTTCTTAGCAATTGCCGTAGCGGAACTAGCAAACATATCAGAACGCCGAATTGAACGACTCGTAAATCCACAATTAAATGATTTACCACCGTTTTTAAGTCCTGAACCAGGCTTACAATCAGGGGCGATGATCATGCAGTATGTGGCAGCATCACTTGTATCTGAAAACAAAACTTTGGCACACCCAGCAAGTGTTGATTCTATTCCTTCATCAGCGAACCAAGAAGATCACGTTAGTATGGGAACGATTGGGGCAAGACATGCATATCAAGTGATTACAAATACACGTCGAGTATTAGCAATTGAAGCCATTTGTGGACTACAAGCTGCAGAAATTCGTGGGAAAGATAAAATGGCTTCTGCTACACGCAAATTTTTAGAAAATGCTAGAAAAATTGTTCCATTTATTCATGCCGATCGAGTATTTTCTAAGGATATTGAAGCGATGAATACCTGGTTAAAGATTGAATCTTTCCAGTTTAGTAATTGTAAAGATAAAAACGCTACTTGTTAAGAAATTTTATAAAGAAAACATAGGATAAATTGTAAAAAGTATAAATTTATTAGGGGGAATTTAATATGAAAGCAACAAGTAACAATAGAGTTATTCGTTATGTAGGAACAAAACTAAATACGAAAGGCTGGCAACAAGAGGCCGTACTTCGGATGTTGATGAATAATTTAGATTCAGATGTGGCGGAGAGACCAGAAGATTTAGTTGTATATGGTGGAATTGGAAAGGCAGCACGTAACTGGGAATCCTTCGATGCAATTGTTAAATCACTTAAAGAATTAGAAAGTGATGAAACTTTACTTGTACAATCCGGTAAGCCAGTAGCTATTTTTAAAACGCATACTGATGCACCACGAGTTCTTCTTGCAAATTCTAACATTGTACCAGCTTATGCAAATTGGGAAACATTCCATGAACTTGATAAAAAAGGTTTAATAATGTATGGACAAATGACAGCGGGTAGTTGGATTTATATTGGATCTCAAGGCATCGTCCAAGGAACGTATGAAACATTTGCGGAGTTAGCGAAGCAGCATTTCAATAATACTCTTAAAGGTACTATCACTGTAACTGCAGGTTTAGGTGGAATGGGTGGTGCACAGCCACTTGCCGTAACAATGAATGGTGGTGTATGTATTGCCATTGAAGTGGATGAAACAAGAATTGACCGCCGAATTGAAACTCGTTACACAGATGTAAAAGCGTATACATTAGATGAAGCTATTCAGTTGGCTGAAGAGGCGAAGAAAGAAGGAAAAGCGTTATCCATTGGTTTATTAGGTAACGCAGCAGATATTCTTCCTGAAATGATTGCAAGAAACTTCATTCCTGATGTATTGACAGACCAAACATCTGCTCATGATCCGCTAAATGGCTACGTTCCTTCAAAGATGTCACTTGAAGAAGCAGCGTCTTTACGAAGCTCGAATCCTGAAGAATATGTGAAGCTTTCAAAAGTATCGATGGCAACACATGTAAGAGCAATGCTTGAGATGATGGAAAAAGGAGCAATTACCTTTGACTACGGAAACAATATTCGTCAAGTTGCCAAAGATGAGGGCGTAGAAAATGCATTTGACTTCCCAGGATTCGTACCAGCTTATATTCGTCCGCAATTTTGTGAAGGAAAAGGACCTTTCCGTTGGGTAGCATTGTCAGGAGATCCTGAAGATATTTATAAAACAGACCAAGCAATTTTACGTGAATTTAGTGATAACGAACATTTATGCAACTGGATTCGTATGGCGCAAGAAAAAATACAGTTCCAAGGTCTTCCTTCCCGAATTTGTTGGTTAGGCTATGGTGAACGTGCTCGTTTCGGAAAAATCATAAATGACATGGTGGCAAGCGGCGAACTAAAAGCACCTGTTGTAATCGGTCGTGACCACTTAGATTCTGGATCTGTTGCTTCACCAAATCGTGAAACAGAAGCTATGAAAGACGGATCAGACGTTGTAGCAGACTGGCCAATTCTAAATGCAATGGTAAACGCAGTTGGCGGCGCTACTTGGGTTTCTGTACACCACGGCGGTGGAGTAGGAATGGGTTACTCATTACATGCAGGAGTAGTTATTGTTGCAGATGGTACGAAAGAGGCAGCGGCACGTATTGAGCGAGTATTGACAACAGATCCAGGTATGGGTGTCGTTCGTCACGCTGACGCTGGATATGAACTTGCAAAGAAAACTGCACGTGAAAAAGGGATCAAGATGCCAATGCTTGATAAAGGGGCTGATCAGTAATGACAAAACCTCTCTGGATTAAACATGCTGCACAATTAGTGACACTTGCTTCTGATGTAAAGGGTCCACGCACCAAAGAAGCTATGTCTAATCTAGGTTTAATCGAAGATGGCAGCTTGTGGATTGAAGATGGAATTATTCAAGCTGTAGGGACAACGAAAGAGCTTGAAAAACGCTATTCAGAAAAGCTACATGAAGCAGAAATTGTTGATGCCAAGAACCATTTAGTCACTCCAGGATTAGTGGATCCCCATACACATGTTGTTTATGGGGGGAGTCGTGAGCGTGAATTTGAAATGCGCCTTGAAGGTGCGACTTATATGGATATTATGAACGCGGGTGGCGGAATTCATGCGACAACCCGTATGACAAGAGAAGCAACAGAAGATGAGCTAATTAAGCAAACAACACGTCGCCTTGACTCATTTCTAGCACATGGTGTAACAACTATTGAAGGAAAAAGTGGTTACGGGATGAATCTTGAAACCGAACTGAAACAGTTGCGCGTCATGAAAAAGCTACAAGAACAACATGTGATTGATATCGTTCCAACATTTATGGGTGCCCATGCTGTACCACCAGAATATAAAGGGCGTGAGGATGAATTTGTCGACCATCTTATTCAAGACATGTTACCAGTAGTAGCTGAGGAAAAACTGGCAGAATTTAATGATGTGTTTTGTGAAAAAGGTGTTTATACACCTGAACAATCTGAGCGCATTTTAGAAGCAGGAAAACGCTTTGGGTTAATTCCGAAAATTCATGCAGATGAAATTGAGCCTTATGGAGGAGCAGAATTAGCTGCAAAAATAGGGGCCATTTCAGCCGAACATTTGTTAAAAGCGTCAGAAGCAGGTATTAAAGCGATGGCGAAGTCAGGAACAATTGCTTGTTTACTTCCTGCAACAGCCTTGTATTTACGAGAGGAAGCAGCTGCAGGAAGAAAAATGATTGACGAGGGTGTAGCTGTAGCAATTTCAACGGATTGCAATCCAGGATCTTCACCAACAACATCAATGCCACTTGTTATGAATTTGGCTTGTATATCTATGCGACTTACTCCTGCAGAAGCATTAACAGCAGCAACCTATAATGCAGCTTGTGCAATCAACCGACAGGAACAAGTGGGGTCGCTTGAAGTTGGGAAACAAGCGGATATCGTGCTATGGAAAACGAAAAATTATCAGGAACTGCAATATTTATTTGGTGTGAACCATGTAAAATCTGTATGGAAAAAAGGGATAAAGGTGGTGTAAGTAGTATGAGTAAGCATTGGCTTCAAGTTCCTGAATGGTCTTGGAATCATCCTGAGGAAAATCAACCAACTTATGTTCATCATTGGGTTCAACAACTTAACAACATAAAACATACGCCTGATATGATTCTCTACGGTGCACCCATTTCGAGATCTTCGATTAGTGTTTCCGGAGCTTCCTTATATCCAACAGAGTTCCGACGAAATTGGAAAGGTTTTGCTACATATAATTTGGACGAAAATGTTGATCTAGTCCACTATAGAGTAGCAGATGCTGGAGATGTAGCAATGCATACGACAGATATTCTTTTATCACATCAACGGATTCAAGATACAACTACTTATCTAGCAAAACATTATCCAAGTACAACTACATGTATGATTGGTGGCGACCATTCCACAACAGCATGTGCTGTTCGCGGAATTAAAGAAGCTTTTTTTAATGAAACAATCGGAATCTTGCAGCTTGATACCCACCTTGATGTGAGAGATCCAAAAGAATTAGGACCGGCAAACGGAACACCAATTAGGCAATTAATTGATGGGAATATTGTCAAGGGCGAGAATGTCGTTAATATTGGTTTACATGGCTACTATAATGCGAGACCGCTGATTGATTATGCGAACGAACATAATATTCAGATGGTGACATTAAAGCAAGCACGTAAGCAGGGGCTGATCAAGACAATTCAAGGAGCACTTGAGCAATTAGCAACAAAAGTTGATCGTATCTACGTCACTGTTGATATGGATGTACTTGATATATCAGTTGCGCCGGGTGTACCAGCGTCTACCCCAGGTGGTATGACAACGATTGAACTGTTTGATAGTTTACTTGAAATCGGAAAGCATCCTAATGTACAGCATATTGATTTTGTTTGTCTAGACCCTAGCAAAGATTCGGCGGTTGCCCAAACAGTTAAGACTGGGGTATATGCATGGTTACAATTTGTTACAGGGTGTATTTTACAGACTAGGCAATTCAAAAGGGTTTGATATTGATTATTTACTCGAACAATGGGATAGCTTTGGTATATTAGTATCCTTTCAAAATTAGCTTTATTCTAGAATAAGTATATAAGGGATTATGTAGTACTTGTAAAAGCAGGGATTGAATGTTGCTATTCAATCCTTGTTTTTTATTTTTCGATTGTAGAGAGCAAGCTCGTTGATTAGGAAATAAAACATACATTCCGCAAAAAATAATCTACTACAGGTTTAAAGTCTATTGAATATGAACGTGCTTAATAGTAACAAAGAAAGAGAGATTACTATTAAGGAGTGTTGTTATGGGAGTATTTAATTAAGAAAAACGGACAATATTTAGCTTCCATCCGATCTCATCCAACAATTAATAACGAAATTCTACTAAACTTCAATCTGATATTTTTGTTATTCGTAGACAGTCGTTTTTCCTAGGCGTAAAATAGCTTTTAGGGGGGGTGTATGGCAATTAAGGAAGACAACCATAAATGTAGTGCCTTTTTTTGCCTTAACAATGAGAATAATCCGAACAATTTTACAAATTATCATATTATATATTTTTTATTATATGGGCGTATTAATCGTCCATTATACAGGGTTGCCATTACCTGCCAGTGTTATCGGATTAATTTTATTAGCCGCATGTCTACAATTTAAGCTAGTTAAAGTAGATTACATTCGTGAAGGTGCGGGGTTTTTACTTGCCTTCATGACGTTATTCTTTATTCCACCGATGATTGGGATTATTGATTACCCAGAGTTGCTATCTCTTCACGGGGTTATATTAATGATAGCAGTCTTTCTTAGTACCATGTTTACAATATTTATTACGAGTACATTGAGTGAGAAAATAGAGAAAAAGGAATTAGCGGTAAAAGAAAAAAAGGATCGAGAGGGGGAAGGGGCAATTGAAAGCAGTCATATTCATCATTAGTACGGTTGTCATTTTTTTGATAATGAATCAATTATATAAAAAATATACATACCCATTTCTATTGCCTCTTTTGACAACGACCATTATATTAGTGATCATTTTACTTTCATTTGATATTCCATACGCTGATTATATGGAAGGTGGTCAATATATTCAGCATTTATTGGGACCAGCTGTCGTAGGGTTGGCCTTTCCTTTGTACAACCAACGCCATTTAATTAGCAAATATAAATATACAATCATCTCAGGAATATTCATTGCTATGATCAGTGGGCTCTTTACGATTTATTTTATGTTAAGGATTTTTAAACTCGATGAATCGCTTATTTTAACAGCCTTACCCAAATCATTAACAACACCTATTGCGATGCAAGTAAGTGAAACAATTAACGGAATTCCGCCGTTAACAGCAGTCTTAGTAATGATTGCTGGTTTTGGTGGTGCTTTATTTGGACCATTCGTTTATAAATTAGGGAAAATCCAATCGCCCATTAGTAGAGGTATTTCGATGGGAAGTGCAAGTCATGGAGTGGGTATTTCAAAGTTAAGGGATTATAGTGAAGAGGATTTATCAATGGGTTCTCTTGCAATGGGGTTAAGTGCAATCGTTGGAGCAATTTTATGTCCGATTTTTGTTATGATCTTTTTTTAAATTGTATAGTATTGTCAGAATTGTTTGCGTGCCAGGCACCAAAATAAAAAGCATTCTAGTTATTTCGAACTAGAATGCTTTATTCGTCTGAAAAGGATTTATAGGTGCACATTAATAAATTGGTTTTCTCTCTTTAATGACACGAATTGTCTTCAAGCTACTATCTTCAGGGCCTTGAACAGGTAATCCTGCGTCAATATTCATTTTAATGTACTCAATATTATCTTCAGTTATTATTTCCCCGGGAATGAAAATTGGAATTCCTGGAGGGTATACCATAATAAATTCTGCGCAAATATACCCAGCAGACTTATCAAAATCTATTACTTCTGTACTAGCGTAAAAGGCGTCTCTTGGTGACATTGCTAAAGCAGGAATATCCGGAACATTTACATTTGTTTCCTTTACTGTCGCATCCGATTCAAATGCATTTGACATTCTTTGGAGTGCATTAATCAGTAAATTAATTTCCTTTTTCGTATCCCCTAAAGTAATAAGGCAAAGGATATTATAAAGATCGGATAATTCTACTTCGATATTTGCATTTAATCTTAACCATTCTTCTGCTTGATGGCCTGTAATACCAAGATCTTTTACACTAATAAGTAGTTTCGTTGGATCCATATCATAGGTAGCTGAAGAATGAAGTATTTCTCTTCCTGCTACTTTTAAATGTGGAATCTTGTTAATTCGTTTTCTTGCGTCTTTTGCAAGGCGAATCGCATTATCTATTAAATCATACCCATGGACCGCCAATTGACGTCTAGCAGTATCTAATGAAGCTAAAAGTGGGTACGATGTTGAAGTTGTCGTTAACATAGATAAAATGGATTGTGCTCGGTTTACTGAAACTAATCCTTCACGTACATTTAATACCGAGCTTCCTGTCATGGAACCACCAAGTTTATGAACGCTTGTTGCAGCCATATCAGCTCCAGCTTCCATTGCCGATATTGGCATTTCATCATGGAACTTAATATGAACGCCATGCGCTTCGTCAACAATAACAGGAATATTGTGCGCGTGAACGATATCCACAATACGTTTTAAATCTGTAGCAAAACCAAAATAGGTTGGGTTAATTACTAGCATAGCTTTTGCATCTGGGTATTTTGCTAAAGCCTTTTCTACAGACTCTGCTGAAATACCATGGGCAATACCGTACTCTACATCAACTTCTGGGTGAATAAAAATTGGAATTGCACCAGCTAAAACAATTGCAGACATTGTTGATTTATGAACATTCCGTGGTACCAATATTTTATCACCTGGACCGACGACGGTTAAAATCATCGCCATTATGGCGCCACTAGTACCTTGGACGGAAAAAAATGTATGGTCAGCACCAAAGGCTTCAGCTGCAAGTGCTTGTGCTTCTTTAATTGCGCCTTTTGGTGAGTGTAGATCATCTAGTGGAGCAATATTAATTAAATCAATTGATAAAACGTTGTCGCCGACGAACTCGCGAAACGCTGGATCCATTCCCTGTCCTTTTTTATGTCCAGGAATGTGAAATTGTATAGGATGTCTGTTTCGATGTTTGAGTAATACGTCGAACAATGGAGTCTCTAACTGTGACAACGCAGGTACCACCTCACTTTATGTAATTTACAAAACAAAATGAATTATAGCACCTATTGAAGGTTATGACCATAATTAATTAAAGGAAATTTACTTAAATTAGCGAAACTAGTTTTATAGAAATGGAAAAAAGGGGATGACTTCATGAATTGGAATACAAGAGTTACGGAATTATTAAATATTAAATATCCGATTATACAAGGAGGTTTAGCGTATTTAGGGTACTCAGATTTAGCAGCAGCCGTTTCAAATGCTGGGGGACTGGGTCAAATAACTGCGATGACTTTGGAAACACCTGAAATGCTTAGAGAAGAAATTCAAAAGGTACGCGAAAGAACAAATCAGCCATTTAGTGTAAACTTTGCATTTGGTCATTACGGTCAGGGACATGAAGAGAAATTAAAGATTGTAATGGAAGAAAAAGTACCTGTAGTTTCACTTACCGGGGCCAATCCAACGCCTATTTTTGAACTATTAAAAGGTACTGATATTAAAAAATTAGTGTTAGTCGCTTCAAAAAGACAAGCACAAAAGGCAGAGCAACTTGGAGCGGATGCAGTCATGGTTGTCGGGCATGAAGGAGGAGGACATTTAGGACGTGATGATGTAAGTACGATGGTTCTTGTTCCACAAGTTGTAGACAGTGTATCAATTCCTGTTATTGCGTCAGGAGGCATTGGAGATGGTCGTGGCTGGATGGCCGCACATATGCTAGGGGCAGAAGGGATCGAAATGGGAACCCGCTTTGTAGCAACAAAGGAATGCGTCCATGCATCAGCGCAATATATTGAGGCAATAGTAAATAGTACGGAAGTAGATACGACCATTATTAAACGGTCGCTAGGTTCTCCTGCTCGTGTTTTACGGACTGATTTTACTGAAAAAATTTTAGAAATTGAAAAAATTTCACCTACTTATGAAGCGTTAAAAGAACATATTAGTGGTAAGGCAAATAAAAAGTTTATACATGATGGTGACGCTTCAAATGGATTTGGATGGGCAGGGCAAGTCGTAGGATTGATTAAAGATGTTCCTACTGTAGAAGAACTAATTGGGCGGATGGTTGCAGAAGCACAATCGTTAAGGCTAAAATGGGGACAATAACTGAAGGAGAAGGTGTAGTGATGGAATATTCATATCCAATTTTGCCAGACTGGTCAACAGAAGAGATTATTGATGTAATTAAATTTTTTGAAGGAATTGAACAAGCCTATGAGAAAGGGATTAAACGGGAAGATATTTTAGCTAGATATCGTCGCTTTAAAGAAATTGTCCCTTCAAAAGCAGAAGAGAAAACATTATTCCGCGAGTTTGAGGAAGTTAGTGGATATGTAAGCTATCAAGTTGTGAAAAAAACAAAGGAATTAGAAAATAGTCAATTAGTTCAATTAAATAAAAATTAAACAACCCATACAAAAAGGGCTTTTTTGCAATTATTGTTTAATTGTAAAAAAGTCCTATTTTTAATTTTTAGTAGTAAGTTTTTAAGAATTTCTGCTTGTCAATAATAAATATTAAATAAAAATTTAAAAAACAACAAATTAACAGTAGAAATATGTAATGTTTAGTTGTATTTTGTGCATATTAATTATACAACACACTAAAAGTTAGTGGAAAATTCAAAAATTCCCACTCCCTTTATATAGTTACTAGCTCTTCGACAACCCTGGGGCTGTACCAAAGGAAAAAAACTCCCTTGTGTTAGCCTCAACAGTTATTTAAGCTTGCGCAAACATCTACTGTTTTTCCTATTTACCAGTAATAATGTTGTAGATGGGCAATAATGCTTCAAATGTTTCTTCAGTTAATTGTAAAAACTGATCAGATGACAGATTAATTGCTTCATCACGGGATATGTGGCGTCCTACTAAAAATTCACCTTTTTTGACGTCACGTAATCGGACTAACAACGGTTCAAGCTGTTTTTCACGACCTGTTTTTAAAAGAATTGCGTCTTGTGACATATGATCACCCGAAATAATAAAATCTTCAGGTAACTCGTTAAAAATATGAATATTTTCTAATAAACGAGTAGCCATTTGAGATTTTTGAGGTGCTTCGTAAATAATTGCAACAATTATGAATAAATGTGTATTCCAAAGTCCAATTTGAAAATGAGGAAGCGATTTATAACCACGTTTGTATGGTGCAAATGCTACCCAAGAATCTTTAGGAGGATTGATTGTTCTTCTCGCATGTTTTGCGATATGTGGAAAAAATTCTTCACCAGTATTGACACTAAAATAATTTGAAAACTTTTCAGCTAAAATTTGAAATTTTGGGCGAACAATTGTAGATAATGCATCCATACGTTGTTCAAGACCGTCAATTTCAAAAACATTAAAGTCGTTACTTGTCCAATTTACATTGTTCATGGAGAAACACCTCTATCTTTCGATTACATGTTTATTTTATCTGTTTTTTGGGAAAAATTTTGTAACAAACCATTCATGAGACCAAAATTTTTAAAAAATGAAAGGGAAGTGAATTATTATGAAACAGATGATTAAAATTATACGTAAAGTTGATATTGAAAAGCAATATGAACAAGTTCTACGTTTAGAGCTGGATTATGAACTTGCGTCACTGTATGCCGCTATGCAAGATAAAGATTCAAAAGAGATGGAAAAGAGTAAAAAACGATTGAAAGAGATACAAGACGAATTAGACGGTCTTCACGCATATGTTTGAAATTTTCATAATAATTTAAAAAATCACTTGCTCCGATATCGGATTGCAAGTGATTTTTGTTATAATCAAAAGAAAGGGTACATGAATACGACAGAAGTTCTTAAAGTAGAATGGATGTTTGTTAAAAAGGTGGGGGCTAAATGGACATACAACGAATTGACCAATACGCAAAAGAAATGATTTTTGAAGCAGGAAAGCGAATTCGTGATGCGTTTTCGTACGATTTAAAAGTTGAAACAAAATCAGGAGCAAATGATTTAGTGACAAATATTGATCGGGAAACAGAGCTTTTCTTTATTGAAAAAATCAAAGCATTCGATGCAACTCATAAAATCATCGGGGAAGAAGGTATGGGTGAAAAAGTGGATTCACTCGAAGGTCCTGTTTGGATAATTGACCCGATTGATGGGACGATGAATTTTGTCAAACAACACCGCCATTTTTTTATAACTATTGGATTTTTCGTTGATGGTATTGGAAAACTAGGATACATATTTGATGTGATGCGAGAAGATTTATTTTATGCAATCGAAGGTAAGGGGGCATGGTATAACGACTCCCCAATGCGTAAACTTCAGCCATTAAAGATTGAGGAAGCAATTATTGGTATTAATGCAAGCTGGGTTACGCCCAATTCGTATTTAAATCACGAGAAAATGATTGAATTAATTCATACGATAAGAGGTACGCGTTCCTATGGTTCAGCAGCTATGGAAATCGCTTTTGTTGTTAGCGGTAAACTAGATGCTTACATATCAATGTGTTTATCGCCTTGGGATATCGGTGGAGGAACTGTGATAGCGAAAGAGGTAGGCGCAATTGCAACGAATCTAAAAGGGGAATATTTCGACTTTTTAAATCCTGATACTTTTATTATTGCGAATCCATCAATCCACCAAAAAATATTGGAACATTATATTGAAGAAAAATAAAACAAACCGCAAAGGGGCGTACGAAAAGTGATTTTCGAACGCCCCTTTGCGGTTTTTAGTTGACTATGGCATGAAATCTTGTTTTTAAATGAATGTTAATAATCACTTGTGGAATGATAAGGATACAACCTGTTGTCAGAGCTTTCGCGAGCGTTCTTTCGCTTTTATAGTAACCCTTGATTTTGAAATTTGCGTTTCATTTTGAATCCTGTCATCATTACAACACATAATGCAACAAGTCCTGCGATTGCGGCTATAACGGATTTAATTGCGATTGCATAGCCTATTGAAATCATCGACAAAATTGCTGCCACTGCAAAAATAAACATCACCATTTTTGCCTTGTTCATTTGACATAAGCCTCCTTATTTATGTAGAAAAAGAAAATTTTTTTATTAAGAATGTCGAAATTGCTAAAATATGAAAAAGACATGAGCTTCTTCTTGTGCTATAATAACACAGTTAATCAGAAAATAGAATGTGGAGTGGAATAATGACAAAGTTACGCGAAGATTTACGCAATATTGCAATTATCGCACACGTAGACCATGGTAAAACAACATTGGTAGACCAATTATTAAAACAATCAGGTACATTTCGTTCGAACGAACATGTAGAAGAACGAGCAATGGACTCAAATGATATAGAACGTGAACGCGGGATTACAATCTTAGCGAAAAATACAGCAGTAAATTACAACGGTACACGTATCAATATCCTAGATACACCAGGACATGCCGATTTCGGTGGAGAAGTAGAACGTATTTTAAAAATGGTAGATGGCGTTCTTTTAGTAGTTGATGCATATGAAGGTTGTATGCCACAAACTCGCTTTGTATTGAAAAAAGCATTAGAACAAAAATTAACGCCAATCGTAGTAGTAAATAAAGTAGATAAAGATTCAGCAAGACCAGAAGAAGTTGTGGATGAAGTTCTTGATTTACTAATTGAATTAGGTGCAGATGAAGATCAATTAGATTTCCCAGTTGTTTATGCGTCAGGCGTAAATGGTACAGCATCACTTGATTCAGACCCAGCAAAACAAGAAGAGAACATGCAGTGCTTATTTGAACAAATTATCGAATCAATTCCAGCTCCTGTAGATACGCGTGAAGAACCATTACAATTCCAAGTAGCATTACTTGATTATAATGACTTTGTTGGTCGTATCGGTATTGGTCGTGTATTCCGTGGAACAATTCATGTGGGACAACAAGTTGCTTTAATGAAGCTTGATGGTTCTGTGAAAAACTTCCGTGTAACAAAATTATTTGGTTTCTTCGGTTTAAAACGTGAAGAGATTCAAGAAGCATACACTGGTGATTTAGTGGCTGTTTCTGGGATGGAAGAAATCAACGTTGGGGAAACAGTTTGTCCAGTTGACCACCAAGAAGCATTAACACCACTTCGCATTGACGAACCAACTTTACAAATGACTTTCTTAGTAAATAACTCACCATTTGCAGGTCGTGAAGGTAAATGGATCACTTCTAGAAAAATTGAAGAGCGATTACGTTCACAATTACAAACAGACGTGTCTCTTCGTGTAGAAGATACGGATTCTCCAGATGCATGGGTTGTGTCGGGTCGTGGAGAACTTCACTTATCGATCTTAATCGAAAACATGCGTCGCGAAGGTTATGAATTACAAGTGTCAAAACCACAAGTAATCATCCGTGAAATTGATGGCGTAAAATGTGAGCCAATCGAACGCGTACAAATCGATGTACCAGAAGAATCAGTAGGTTCAGTCATTGAATCACTTGGTAACCGTAAAGGTGAAATGTTAGACATGATCAATGAAGGAAATGGACAAGTTCGTATTATCTTCATGGTTCCTGCCCGTGGATTAATTGGTTACACAACAGAATTCATGTCGTTAACAAAAGGTTTTGGTATCATTAACCACACATTTGATTCGTATCAACCTGTTGTTGCTGGACGCGTTGGTGGTCGTCACCAAGGTGCACTTGTATCAATGGAGACAGGAAAAGCGACAACTTATGGTATGATGCAAATCGAAGACCGTGGTACACTGTTTGTAGAACCAGGTACTGAAATTTATGAAGGTATGATCGTTGGGGAAAATAACCGTGACAACGATATTACTGTTAATATTACGAAAATGAAACAAAAAACAAATGTCCGTTCAGCAACAAAGGATGCTACAAATGTTATTAAACGTCCGAAAATTTTAACACTTGAAGAAGCATTAGAATTTTTAGATGATGATGAGTATTTAGAAGTAACTCCAGAATCAATTCGTTTACGTAAACAGATTCTAGATAAAAATGAACGTGAAAAACAAGCGAAAAAGAAAAAGTTCGCTGAATAATTAATTGGTAGCTGGGGAAATGATGAAAGGTGTTGTGGAAGGTGGACTTGTTTGGAGTTTTAAATTTTGTTCAAGCTGCACCTACGAATGCGAAGGAAAGTGAGTTTGTCTTTGGTAAAATGTCTCAGATAACACGTTTTATTTACGAGAACATGCCGAGTGATAAAGCTGCAGGTTGGGTAGTTTTTATTCTTGTATTTTTATTATGTGCACTTGTATTTAAACTTGGATTTGCTAAAAATGACTTACCTTTAATAAAGAATATCATTATTTATATTTTCCTCTTCGTAGGGTGTATCGTCCTAACGTTTTTAGCATTGTTCTTACCAATGATCGAAGGCCTTATTGTAGCCGCGTTAATTTTAATTATTTATAAAACAAGATTATGGCGCGAAAAACGAGAAGAAAGAAGCGCAAGTTAATACCAACTAGTAGAAAAAAAGTCGATTCTTAAGTGAATCGGCTTTTTTATTGATTATTCATACTTACTAGAGGAAAGGTTTTTAAAATATTAGCCAAACTGTAGGAGATATTAGTCAAATACATGCAGTTATTAGCCAAACTGTAGCGGATATTAGCCAAACTCCTACCGTAGTTATAACGAATTTTTCAAATGTAAAAATTCACTAACATGATTTACATATTGCTCTTTAGGAAAGTTCTTATATAAATCGCTAGCTATTCGAATAGGATCCCCAAAAAAGTACCGCTCATATTGTGTTTCCCTTGTTCCAAATGAACTCATCGTTAAATCCCAGGCTAAACGAAATATCTTTACTCGATCTTCAGCTGACTTCGTTGCTCCTTGAAGGTACTGTTCTAGATCGAGTTTTATACTTGAATGAAAAGCCTTTTCGGTTGGTATAGTAATCACTCCGCTTGCACCAATTATTTGAACAATCTCAGTAAAACGAGGATACATTTTGGGGAAAATAAGACTTGCGACATTTAGGGGAGTAATATCCGGACGCATTACCCCATGCTCATCAATCGAAGCGTTATTTTCTGCTTTTTCTAGCAAGGCCTTCATTGTCTCTAGACCAGTAATGATTTCTGATACTTTTTCTTGTATATGTTGATATTCATTTACATTAATTGTTTCAGTTAGTAGCTGTGCAACTCCTAAAATAAACTCAGTTTTTACAATTTGTCTCGTTAATACTTGTTGTTTAGCAAGAGCATGAAACGAACTTTGATTAACAAATTCTTCTGCTACTTCACTATTATTGAAATAAAATACTCTATCCCAGGGAACTAACACATGATCAAATACGACAATAGTATCCATTTCCTCGAATCTGGAGCTTAATGGATGATCGAACTGAGAAGTACCTCCAATAAAAGTATCTCGGCAAATAAATTTTAGTCCCTTCGTATTTGATGGGATTGAGAATGCAAATGCCTCTTCTTCATTAAATAAAAATTTTCCGACACTAAAAACTAAAACTTCATCGGTTAGTCCACCTTGTGTAGCAAGTAACCGTGCACCTTTAATGACAATCCCCTCATTAGTAACTTCAACAATTTTCGCTGCAATGGGTTCTTTACTATTTTCAATATAAACTTGCGAACGATTTACCTGTGGACTAATAAATGTATGTGTAAACGATAAGTCTTTTTCTCTAGCAGTTTTATAAAATGTTATAAGATTTTGTGGAAAACAATTTTCCTTTCCATCTAAAAAGCTAGCGGAAGAGGCAAAAGCCATTAATACGGTGTTCAAATAATCAGGACTTCTCCCCATCATTCCCGAAGTTTGTTTTGCCCATTGTTCAAACATTTTCCGTCTTATTAGTAAATCTTCTTTACTTTTTGGTTGCATATAAGATAGCCCAATCGGATCCCCGGATTCAGGCGAAATGAAAGTCATGCTACTTTTATAATTGGGATCTAGCTGTAAATCATAGAGTGCGGCTTTTTCTTGAATAATTCCTTTAAAGGCAGGATGATTGGAAATTAACCCTTCAACTTTTTCACCATCTAACCAAACCTCGTTGTTCAACTGATTAATTCGATTAATAAACTCTTTTCCATTAATAGCACCCATACGATACGCCACTCCTAATAATTATTATTTAATTTAATTTGACACGCATGATTGTCTACGAATAAAAGGAATATACAAAAAAGTTGAAAACCTCAATCAGTGGTGGTTTCGCACATCTCCTTCTTTTTGTTAGTTGAACTGATCGTACATTTATTGGTATTTAGCCCCAGCTTACCTTTATGGATGTTCCTAAGTAGTTCTTGAAGGGTAAGGAGTGTCACTTATGTTCTCTTTTGATACAGGTAAATTATTACAATAAAGATGAGGAAAATATCCTACAATATTGTATTATAAACAAAAAGAAATGGTGATATTTCAGTGATGGATCGAAGTAGTAAATTTGATTGTAGAGCAAAGGCTGCCTACTTAGTGTAGATTGGAGCATAGGATTTTTTTGTTGTACGAACGGACCATCGTGAGCGATAGCTTTAAAGGAATTTAGCGTTGAAAATAAAAGCTTAGAAGAGATTGTGAATGCTTTATCCCGCATTAACGGGCAGTAAGACGCCCACTTCAAGATTTTAGTGAAGCGAAAAAGATAAGTGGGAGATCAACTGCCCGTAAAAGCCCGATTGGTTCAACTAACAATCCGTGGGAATGAAGAAAACCCCCACGGATTGAAGTTTCACTTTATTTTAGGTAACGTAAAGTTTAACGCAAAAAAGAGACGTCTCTTTTCAGAAACATCTCTTGGAATATCTATTCTTTAAATTTTAATAATCTGATTGAATTTAAAATAACGATTAATGCAGCACCTGTATCGCTTAGTACAGCCATCCAAAGTGTAAGAAATCCAGGGAAAATTAAGACAAGTGCAGCCGCTTTAATAATGATCGAGAACCAAATATTTTGTTTTATGATTGTTAACGCTTTTCTACTCAACTTCATTGTATGAGGAAGTTTATCAAGATTATCAGCCATTAAAACGATATCCGCTGTCTCCATTGCAGTGTCTGTTCCAGCACCACCCATAGCAATTCCTAAATCTGCTGTTGCGAGTGCTGGGGCATCATTAATACCGTCTCCAACCATTGCCACATGATGACCTTCATTTTGTAATTTCTTAATAGCATCAACTTTATCCTCTGGTAATAATTCTGCGAAATAACGATGAACATTCGCTTCTGAAGCAATCAATTTGGCAGTACCTTCATTATCACCCGTCAACATGACCGTTTGCTGAACGCCACTTTGTTCTAAAGCGTTTAAAGCAGATGCTGACGTTTCACGAATGGTATCTGAAACGGCAATAACCCCGATAATTGAATGTTTCGTCCCAATAATTACGACTGTTTTACCTTTACTCTGTATATCTTGAACATATTTTTTCACTTCGGCTAAAGAAATATGAAGTTCCTCGAATAACTTTGGATTACCAGCGTAATAAATTTCACCTTCAATTGTCGCTTGAACCCCTTTACCAACTATATTTTTGAATAACTCACCGTGTTTAGGTGGAATGCCTTTTTTGTTTGCATATCCAACAATCGACTTAGCAATGGGATGTGTTGAATGATCTTCAAGTGTTAAGGCGATGGAAAGTAATTCACCTTCAGATCCTGTTAATGTCTTGGTATCTGATACTTTTGGCTTTCCTTCAGTTAAAGTACCAGTTTTATCAAATGCAATAGCAGTAATAGTACCTGCTTTTTCTAGGAACGTTCCACCTTTAATTAACACACCATTCTTTGCAGCGTTGCCAATAGCTGAAACGATGGCGACAGGGGTAGAAATAACTAAAGCACAAGGACAAGCGACAACGAGTAGTTCTAAACCTTTATAAAACCATTCTCCCCAAGTGCCAAATCTGAATAGGGGAGGTAGCACCATCATAACCAAAGCTAAAATGAAAACAATCGGTGTATAAATCTTAGCAAATTTATCGACAAAAGCTTCAGTAGGTGCTTTTTGTTCTTGAGCCTCTTCCACTAAGTTAATAATTTTTGATATCGTTGTATCTTCCACTAATTTTGTTACCTTAATATCAAGGGAGCCGTGTTCGTTGATTGTTCCGGCATATACAGAATCACCAATTGACTTATCGACAGGTATGGATTCGCCGGTAATCGGAGCCTGATTCACACTGGATTCACCGAGAATGATTTCACCATCTAATGGAATTTTCTCACCTGGTTTCACAACGATTATGTCACCGATATTTATTTCTTCAACCGATTTTTTAATAAGATCTGAATCAACCTTCACCCAAGCTTCGGGAGGTGCTAGGTCCATTAGATTACGAATGGAATCCCTCGTACGTTCAATCGATTTCGTTTGGAGATAGTTACCGATTGCGAATAACCATACAACGGTAGCACCTTCAAGCCATTCACCGATTAAAGCAGCTCCAATAGCAGCAGTTGACATCAGTACATTCATATCAAGTGAACGACTTTTGATGGCATAAAAGGCACTTCTAGCGGGTTTATATCCGCTAATCACCATGGCAATGGCGTAAAGAATTGTGGAGAGCAACGGTGATATATCACTGAATGATCCGATAAAGCCGAGTGCAATTAAAGCACCAGACAACATAACTAAAGCATTTCCGTTTTTATTTTTTGCTTTTGGTGAAGATTGCTTATTTACTGGTAATGATGCTTTATAACCAATTTTAGAAACCTCTGCAATAATGTCTTCAGCGGTATTAGAATGTTCAATTTTCATTTTTCCTGTAGAGAAATTCACACTAACACTTTTTACAGCGGGATTGGTATTTAAATGATTTTCGATACTTTTGGCACAACTACTACAATCCATTCCTGCAATTTCATATGTCTTAAAATTTCCTCTACTATTTAAAGGCTCCGCAGAATACCCAAGTTTTTGGATCTCCGTTTCGATTGGGAGAAAGGCATCAGCGTTGCTTGCGGCTACCTGCATTTTCGCTGTACTAAAATTAACCTTTACTTCATCAATATCTTTTAGCTTACTCAATCCTTTTTCAATGGTTAAGGCACAAGCAGCACAATCCATGCTGTGAACCCTGTACGACATAGTTTCAACGGAGGGATTAGAATTCAAGATGGTACTGACTGTTTGTTGTTCATTATGATTACAACAACTTGATTTCTCTTGTTTTGTACTTGATTGGACAGTAGAACTGCAGCAAGTTTTCTCTGAATTTTTATGTGAATTACAACATTGGTTAGTCAATGTAATCCCCTCCTAATCTATATGGCGCTCACAACATGCAACATCATTCTCAACATCTTCTAGAACAACATCGAACATCGTTAATAAGTCTCTAATATGTTGGTTTCGTAAACTGTAAAATATATATTTCCCTTCATTTCTCCCAATAATAATTCCACAGCCCTTTAAACAGGCAAGATGTTGTGAAATGTTTGATTGATTTCCCTTTATTTCTTCAACAATTTGAGACACCGTTTTTTCCTCGTCCTTAATACATTCAAGAATTTGTATCCTTGTTTTATTCGAAAATCCATGGATTAGTTTAATTTTCATATCGATATCCGCTTTTTGACTTTGCACGAACTTACCCCCTTCATATTAGAGATAACTAATATGTTTTATTGTTATCATATTAGTTTTTGCTAATATGTGTGTCAATATTTTCTGAAAGTTTATTTATCCCGCATTAACGGGCAGTAAAGACTCCCACCTCAAGACTTAAGTAAAACAAAAAGGATAGGTGGGAGATCAACTGCTGGCATGCGCCCGATTGGTTCAACTAACAATCCGTGGGGGATGAAGAAAACCCCCACGGATTGAAGTTTCACTTTATATAGATTTAGGAAAGCTACCATTAAAAAGGGACCTTTCCATAATTTTTGCAATATCTAAGTGAAGTTAATTCAAGTAATATCTTCTTGTAAGAGATTTATAAGAAGAGAGGGTAATTAATTGAAGTCAGTTCGTATTTTTATAGTTTTACTTATTACTTGTGGACTTTTTGCTGCTCAACCTGCTTTTGCGGCAGAAAAACCAATAGATCATTATTTCTTTGAGGATGTCGATTACGATCATATGGCATATGAAGAATTTGAACGATTCGTGTATGCAGATCTTTTAGATGGTTTTAAAGAAACTGAGGTTTATGAAGAAGATGGCGAAGTTTATGAATATACATCAATTTTATTAAAACCAGATAAAACAATCACTCGTGCAGAATTTACAAAAATGTTAGTGAGTGCAATGAATTTAACAAGTGGTGGGATTAAAAAATCGTTCCCGGACGTAAAACCATCTGCTTGGTATTATGACTATGTTCAAATTGCGAGCAGCAGAGGGATTGTTGCAGGGAAAGACGATGGAAGCTTTAAACCAAATGAAAAAATTACACGTGCTCAAATGGCTGTGATGATTTATCGTGCATTCCAGTCAACGGTTGATTTTTCAGCAACAGGAACGCCTTTTAAAGATGTACCTCAAAAAAATTACGCATTTGAAGCAATTGCGAAAACAGCAGGTGCTGGAATTGTAAAAGGGTATGGTGATACTTTCAAACCGAATAATTTCGCTTTACGTTCACATGCTGTCATGCTGATTGATCGTGCGTTACATCAAGAACCTGGAACAACTGATGATGAGCTTGCCGTGATTCAAACTGTTGATCGCAATGTCACAGAAGAATTACTATACTCTGAACAACAAAATTTAGAAGCATTAGAAGCTCTTTATCGCGAAACAACAATAGGTTATTATTTAGCATACTCACTAGACAGCCTATCTTTACTAGATGACCCTGAAAATTCGGAGGGCTCCATTTCGATGGTACAAGTAGGGGAGCATTCAAGTAATCTTGTTTCTTTAAATAAGCGTTTTGCAGAGGTTCGCGTAGACAATTTAAAGGTTCATATTTCGATGAGTGAACCAGACATGTCTTTTGAAATGACGATCGATATTTCAGGAAATGCATTTTTAAAGAAAACAGAAGATGGAACATGGAAAATTTATAACATCGTTCAGGATGAAGAAAACTCAGAAGAAATGTTCACTTCAGCGATGACCGGTAATTAACGAAAAGAAAGATTCCCAACTCTAATGAGAAGGGAATCTTTTTTATTATTAGCGAATGCGTTCCACTTTTCTATGTCTAGTTCCGGCGGCTAGCTCCTCGGTCACTTCAACTTCCTCCTCTACATGCAAGCATGCCTCGTCGAAAGTCTCCAGTGCCTGTCGGAGCTGGGCGAGCCGCCTCCACTTTTCTAGATGTCTAGTTCCGCGCGTTAGGCCCTCGAGCGCTTCAAAACCTGTCTGCGCGTGTAAGCACACTTGTCAGGTTTCTCCAGTTGTTTTCAGAGCTGGGCGAGTATTCTTCGCTTTTCTAGGTATTCACACATTTTTCTTCCTATGCATAATCTACTCTAGGTATAAGAACGATTAAAGGAGGTTGGAGCATTGAAGAAGTGGGTGAAGTCTAGTTTGCTTGTTTTGGTTGCTTCTCTTGGGGTTCTCATCTTGGCTGCTTGTGGTGGTGATGAGGAGCTACAAGAGGTAAAGGTCGGTGAAGTTACGCGCTCCATTTTTTATGCACCTCAATATGTAGCTATTTCTCAAGGTTTCTTTGAGGAAGAAGGATTAAAAGTTGATTTAGCAACTGTTGCTGGTGGAGATAAGACGATGACCGCGCTCCTTTCAGATGGTATTGATATTGCACTAGTGGGATCCGAAACTTCGATTTACGTTTCTGCTCAAGGTGCCAATGACCCAATTAAAAACTTTGCGCAATTAACACAAACAGATGGTACGTTTTTAGTTGCTCGTGAAAAAATTGAGAATTTCACATGGGATCAGTTAAAGGGTTCTACATTCCTAGGACAGCGAAAAGGTGGAATGCCTCAAATGGCTGGGGAGTTCGTGTTGAAGAAACACGGTATTGATCCACATGCTGATTTAGAGTTAATTCAAAATATTGATTTTGCGAATATTTCTACTGCCTTTGCGGACGGTTACAAAGAACACTACTAGTTACAATAGCTAACCGTATTAATTTACATTAATGGTAAGAGTGCCATAGGCACTTTTCAAATAATGTCAGATTAAGTTTAAGCTGACTCAATAAAAAAATGAACTCCCCAAAAAGAGGAAGTTCATTTGCTGTTTCTATTTCAACAATCGCGCTCTATATTTAATAAATAAGATATAAGTGAATACGACACTTTATCGTTTCATAAATGTATTGATTTTATCTTTTAAGATTTCCCTATCCCAGAGCAATATATTATTTGCTCTAGCTAAATCCTCTGCTGACTTTGTAAACTTATTATTTGTGATAACTATTCCTTGATCAAGCTTATAATAGTTTAATCCAGCCACAACCTCTTGAACAGCTTTATTAGAAACAACATTGGAATAACATTTTGCTTGAATTCCAAATGATTTTCCATTTTTCTTTGTTATAATATCTATACCTTGATCACCTGAGGCTTTTGTTACTTCAGAATCATAGCCCATTTTTTTAAATAAATCATTAATAAAGTTTTCAAATTCGATCCCATTCATTAAATCAACTTCATGAATTGTAGTGCTTGATGATGCTTTTTTTGAGTCATTATTTAATAAAAAGTTTTCAAAATCCATGACCTTATTTTTTTTCAGTCTTTTAATCCAATCTTCAGAAAAAAGTATAGCTTGAAAAGATTCTTTTATCTTAGAATCTGCATGAAGTAAATTGTTCAGCTTAATTTTTTTCTTTTGCATTAGAAAACATGTAAACAAAATTGTATTGGTGTCCTCGGTATAAAAAAACTCCCAAGTAGATTTTTTCTTTTTTTCTATAATATCGATCAATTCCTCAGATGATTTATCCTGCCTCCATATATACTTAAGAAAAATTTCAATACACTGCTTTGAGTCTAAATTAGAGAGGTTATTAAAGTATTTTTCCTCATAACGTTTCGAGAAAATATCTGAATAGTATTTAATAGCTTCCTCTCTTAACAAAAGCCATAATGTTAAAGAAGCTATTTCAGTTGATCTGAATTCTTCATAACTTTTTATTATTTCAAGTAGCTGACTGAATTCCTCTTTATAAAACCTTTCCGTTTTTTTAAACAAAGTTTTATCATTTAACCTAAATTGAATGTCTTTTTCAAAGGATTCTATTGGCTGAAAAAATCGAATTTTCTCATTGTTTGGATATGGAGTTGAGTGGTCATTATTTGAATATGGGGTCGTATTATAACCATCAGACCATAGAAGCATTCTACTATTAGGATATATTTTATACAAATATCTCTCAAATACCATAATGTGATACGAAGAATTAAAAATTTCAGGGTCATATTTCATAAAAAAATTATATATAATCTGGGTTGCTTTTTTATTTGCAGATAACCTATTTCTATATCTAATAACTTCCTTTTTACAGCTTTCTAATTTGGTTTCTATCACCAACTTTTCGGATTTCCCTTTTTCAATTGAGGAATATCCTATTACAAAAAAAATTAATAATAAAGCTATTAATATTAATGATAGTACAATTATAAAAGTCCAAATAGCGTATCCCCCCAAATTGGTTACCGAGCAATAAAATCTCATACTATTATACAGGGTAATTACCATAAAAAACCTCTTTATTTATTAATTATTTTGTCTCATTAACTTAGGTATATATTTCACAATCTCTACTGAATTTTAAATTATATACTAAAATTTCTTTAAAGCCATTGCTTCACAATATGGTCCTTTAGCTAAAAAAGGGACAAATCTTTTTCAAGAATTGAGCCTGATTGTCAGAATTCGACTAGTTATGACTATATTTTTTAGGGGAGGTAGAATAGTAGTGGAGGCTGGAAGAAATATGTTAATTTTGTTATAATTTGTTTAAAAAATAGGAGATAACTGGATGGCGAAAAGTGTATTTACAAGCATTAGAGATTTCTCTAAGAACTGTGTAGATTTAGATCCGACTAGACTTGGAACAGCAAGAAGCAGCCGAAATTGGCTAGTTGAAAAAATTGAAAGTTTCCAGAATAGTGATTCGTACTTCCCTGAAATTTATAGAGAAGAAAACAATGTTCAAATGGGTTCTTTTGCAAGAAGAACAAAAATTCGTCCATTGGATGACATTGATTTTATTATAGTCTTTTCAGCAAACGGAAGTACTTATAACACATATTTTAATAACGAAATTACTATTTCCGTTCCTGATACAGCAACTAATTTAAGGCGTTTAACGAATGAAGACAATACTCTAAACTCGGTTAGGCTTTTAAATAAGTTAAAAAGCTCTTTACAGAATGTCCCTCAATATTCTGCGGCAGATATTAAACGGAATCAAGAAGCTATAACACTTAAACTAACTAGCTATGAATGGAACTTTGATATTGTACCGGCTTTTATAACGTCTCCTGATAGCTCTCAAAGAACTTACTATTTGATCCCCGATGGTAATGGGAAATGGAAAAAAACTGACCCACGGATAGATGCTAAAAGAGCGACTGAAATAAATCAAAAGCGGAACGGGGGAGTACTAAGGATTATCAGGCTTATAAAATATTGGCAAAAAAGACCTGTTGTTCCAAGTATTAGATCTTACTTGTTAGAAAATTTAGTTTTAAATTATTTTGATACTAACGAGGTATCTATCTCAGACCAGGTGACTTTAAAGGATCTTTTTTATCATTTAAGCATCAGTATTTATTCTAGCTGTTATGATCCCAAAGGAATACAAGGCGATTTAAATACACTTACTTCTGAAACCAAACACAAATTCTCTGAAGCAGCTGCAAAAGCTTCTTTGTGTGCACAAAATGCTATTGGTTTCGTGGCTAAAGATGACCATAAATCAGCCCACGACGAGTGGAAAAAAGTTTTTGGAAGTGAGTTCCCTGACTATGGATGAAATTTATATTAATGTAAAACAGAATGAACCAGAATCATTGCGTCTTTTGGCTGCCATGCGAATTCTGTATACAAGAGCAAAGAAATTACGGTCTTTTAGAGTCTTAATAACAGTATTGCTTCCTATTGTTAGTATTTTAGGCTTAAAATATTTCCCTAACTTAAAGGAAGAATTAGCTTTTATAGCTGGAGTTTGGCTCGTTCTAAACAGAGTTCTCTTTATAGAAATTGAAAAAAGTATGGTAAGAGATGCGGCAAAAATTCAGGAGCAATTTGATGTGGATTTATTTAAAATCTCGTGGAATAACCTTATAGTTGGTGAGAAGATTCCAATTGAACGAATAATGAAGTTAAATGAAATGTCCCAAGAAAAAGAGGAACATCTTAAAAATTGGTACCCTGGATTAAAGAGTCCTGATCATTATTTTAATGTTTTATTGGCTCAAAGGACAAGCATTGTTTGGGATATAGAACAAAGGAAGTTTTATAAAAATATATTAATCTGGATTGTTATTCTGTATATTTTAATTATGTTAGGAATTTGCTTCCTAATGAATTTACCTACCCAAACTTTGATAATTTCCTTTTTAGTTCCTTCTTTACCTTTAATCTTGCACTTAATTGAGATAACGAAGGGGCATATAAAGCGGCATGAATCATTAGAAAAAGTTTTACCGAAAGTGACAGTCGATGTAGAAAATTATTCAAGAGTTGATGATGACATAGTAAATAAGTGTAGGGGTTACCAGGATATTGTGTTTCTAACACGATGTGACGTAAACATGGTTCCTGACAAAATTTACTGGTTAAAGAGAAATCTGTTTGACAAAATAGCAAAAGATACAAATGAAGCTCAGAGCGATAAACAAAAAACTTCCGGTTTTTAACTGGAGATTTTTTTGTTTATCGTTTACCAGCAGCATATATTGCTCATATCAGTGACATTCCAAACAAATAGGCGTAGCGTTAGGATTGTGGCCAATTTACAACGATAAGAGAAAAAATTTGTATCCTTTGTAATTTAAAAACGTTTTGCGTAAAGTTTTTCTAGTAATTCTTTAATCCATCTCTCTAACTACACCTTACTTTAAAATTGTTATTAAACAATATAGTGTATGAGCTAATCAGTATATTATAAATGTATTGAATCCAGTTAGACTCACTTCCTATTAATTAAAAAATGGACTGTTGATTTGGATTCTAATCAACAGCCCAATTATGTGTGCGTTTTATTTTCATTTTGTACCAGAGAACTAAACGGATTATTTTAAGCTGATGTATATTCTATGCAAAGCATTTTATATTTTTCTTTTCGGTTAATTCATAAATAATTTCTTCCCCAAAAGATTCTAATTAAATTTCCCTTCAAAGTAATCTGATAACCATATATTCAGTTCAATTTCTATTTCATTTTTCCCTAAATAAACCTTATTAATTATTCTTGAGAGCATTGCTTTTTTTAGATCCTCATCTGCTTCATTAAACTTTTGTTCCCAATTTTCTAATTCATTTGCCAGATAATTTACATCGGAATAGTTTTCTCTCTCTTTTTCTAATTCTTTATTCAAAGAATTTATTTGTGATACCTTTACTTCTATTTGCTTTTCTATTGCATTAATGGTCCCAGATAACTGTTCAGGAGTAAAAGAACTCTCACCAATTAAAGTTTTCCCGATTTCAAGGTTTAATTTTTCATGTTGCTTTGTTAAATCTAAATACTCTTTTTTCAAATTATGAACATTCCGTTCTTTTAGCTTTAATAATTCAGCTTTCATATTTTTGCTTGTATCAAGGAAGGATCTTAAGTCAAATTGTGATAGGATAATTTTTATCTTATTAATAATTAATGTATCGAATTTTTTTCCACCCCAGATATTTTGTTGATGATCACAATATAATCTACCTTTGTTTAAAGGACATTTATATCGATAAATGATATTTTTATAATATCCTTCTTTATTATTATATTTTGAATTTCTGTAAAGATAGTTAGGGGTTAGTTTTGAACCGCAATATTTACAATATGCCAAGCCCGAAAATAACAATTTTCCTGTTCTTGGTATACCAGATTTGTCTTGTTCTTGAATATTACTACTCCTAATATTTCTTATTTGTTCCGCTTGGCTAAATAGCTCATCAGAAATAATTCTTAAATTTTCGTTAAATGGCTGCGTTCCTCCTACAGCAGTTTTATATCTCTTAAATCCAATGTAAATTGGATTTGATAATATTCTCTGTATGGTAGTCACTACAAAAACTTTACCATCTCTATTTCGATATCCATTTTCATTTAAATAATCTGCAATTTTTCTATAACCCATATGTTTGTTTACATATAAATTATAAATTAACTTAATCATTTCTGACTCATTTTCATCTGGCAGTAATTCTTTAACTAGACGATCTTTATTTTTCCAATGTTTTTCTGATGTTTCAACAATTTTGTATCCAATTGGTGCCACTCCACCTTGAAAATAGCCTTGTTCGCTTAGCTGTTTTTTCGCTTCTTTTACCCTAATCGATGTTTTTTGACTTTCACCATCCGATTGCCAAAAGCTTATATAATTTAGAAGCTTATCAACATGAGATTCAATTTTTCTTTGGCCTTCTTTTACAGACCAAACCTCAATACCGTTTTGAATTAAAAAATTTACCATTACTGGTGTTTCATCTTCTCTTCGACCTAAACGATCGAACATGAAAACTAATAATACGTCAAATTCTTTATTTAATGCGCCTTCTTTTAGAATTGCCATTTCATCTCGTTCGTTTAATGATTTTTTCCAACCAGATACTCCTTTTTCGTATAACTCATTTGTTATTATCCAATTAGGTTTGTTTTTAACGAATTCATGGCAAGCATTTTTTTGCATCGGTATATCATCATCTGTACTTACTTGTTGTTTCTTCGATACTCGAAAAAGACACCAAACTCGTTTCATTTTCGCACACCCGTTTCATTTGCCAATTATGTTAAAATATACAGATATTTATAATATCTCTAAGAAAAAGGTTTTTAATGCATTTTTTGCTTCTTTTCTTTTTTCTTGATCTTTGGTGAATTTTAGATGTATTTTCACTTCGTTTTCTGATATATCCTTTAAATAATCAAAGTTATCATCTGGTACGTGTAGATACTTCACTCCACCTACGTCAATTTCACCCAATGATTGAGGGTGACTTACATCCTTCATAATAAATCACTCCGATATTATGGGGTGTTAAATTGTATTCGCTTTGAATCGATAATATTAGTCATTTTTCTTATCGAAGATGTCTTATTAATAACACCTAATTCAACACCTTTAGTTCTTTAAAAAAGAAAACCCCATAGAAGGACCTACACATTTGTGTAAATCTTCTATGGGGTTTTCCCTTTTTTGTCTATTTAGTATTAAAAACATTATATCTTCATATTTTTATATTTTAAGTCTTCTAAAAAATAATTATATTTTTATTTTAGGTTTAGATTTTCGGTTTTTTGACCATTATTAAAATATAGCGTTCGGTATATTAACCATCGAGGAATTCCAAGATGACTGGAAAACCGAATGAACATGCTCTAAAAGCCTTGATTACAAGGGATTCTAAGAATGGCGATTTTACGAAAGTAAATTTAGCACATTTAATTCGGTTTCCTAACCAGTCAAAACTTCTTCTTATCTTATTTGTTCGGTAACATAACCAGTTGCATTTTCCAACAAAATGAATGGGGAGAGACGATAACTGATGTGAATTTCGTTATTTCTCTCAAAATTAACTACTACTTCATCGAAAAACATTAAGAAGAATACTCTTAGTTCGGTATCTGTAAAATCAGAAAAGCTATGTTCGAGCATTTCTTTTAAAATAATAACAAGATACTCTTCTTCGAGAAGTAGGTTAATTTCTTCAATAGTCTCGCTAATATAAGTTATTTCTTCTTGTAAGTGATTCTTAGTTGTTAAAAATACTTCAGATAATAGCGGTGAATTTGCTATATCATCAGCTAATATTTTTTCATTAAGAAGTGTTAATTCTCTTTTCTGTTTTAATTTATCTTTTGATTTGATAAGTTTAGTATTCCAACGTTTAAGTTGTTCCCTAGATGTGGTTAAAAAGGTATTGAGCTGGGTACTCCATTTCTTCTGTAAATCACCTAAAACAGTTTGATGAACAGGGATAATGGAAACACTATTTTTACAAGAAGCACATTTATATATCCTATATTGTCCCGGTTTGTTCTTTGGTGAATTATCTTTAGCTAATAGATACGAATCACAGCTTTTGCATTTAATAATGGAACGAAGGTAAAATGGTGTATTCATTGTTCCATATAGGTTTTTTAAATCGGTTATCTGCTGAACTAGGTGAGCAACAGTTGGATTAATAATAGAAGAATGTACATTTTTAAATAAATCAATATCCTTTTCCGGTTTTGGTTTGCTAATTTCATAGCTTGTTCTTACATTCCAAGCTAAGTTTCCTGAATAAGCACGGTTTGAAAGAATATAACTGATTGTACTACTATTCCAACTCTTTACTTTTTTAGTTGTTATGGCACATTTATTTAAAAACTCAGCAATTGTAGCGTGTGAATGTCCCCAGCTAGCAAGATGGTAAATCAACTGTACTACCGTAGAATCTTCATTAGGATACAAAACTCCATTTTCCAAATCGTATCCGACAGGTGTCCGGGAACCGGGGCGCTTTGGTTGATCCAGTTGTAGCAAAGTCATTTGAGCGTCTATTGCGCGGGTGGATTTTATTTCAGACTCTTCTGCGGCAAAGACAAGTTTTGCTTGTGTAATTGGATCATCTGGATTCCATTCACCGTCCGATTGGGTACTGAAAAACTTTACATGAGGGTACTGCTTTCTTATAGGAATATAAATTTCATTGTAGAAATCTGTGATACTCCTAGTAATCCTAGATTCCTCATAAAAGCAGACTGCCTCTGCTCCATTTGCAATATCTTCTAGGAGCAGTTGGATACCTTTCCGTTTCCTCACATTATTATGAAAGGCACTTGTTGCTTTATCTGCACGCCACTCAGTAATCTCTAAGTTTTCCCTTTCAGCTAATAGTTCGATTTGGCTTTTTTGAATTTCTAAAGAGTTATTTCCATCTTGTTTTTTATCAGAATAACGAAGATAAGCAGTCGCTTTCACTTTTTTGTTGAATTTGAATTTCTTTTTCGTTTTCATGAGGCATTCGATTCCTTTACAAAAGATGAAAGAAACAGATCTATATGCACGTAAGTTTCATAAACTTGAGTTTTATCAACAATTAATTCGATGAGTCGATAAAGTTCTTGCTCCTTAAAGTTATAATTAAGCTGAGATAATAACCGATTAATGTCCGTAATTTCGCTACTTAGAATTTGTAAAGACAATAAATCTTGTTCTAAGTCACTGTACTTGTTTTTAAGTGCAGCAATTTCCTCCAAATACTTAGACATAGCAGATTTCACTTTTCTATCAAGTGTGCAAATTTTTAGAGAGGTATCTAGATATTCTGCTGTAGTACTTTCTAAAGCCTTTTGTACATTTTTCTGTGCCGCCGTAATTTGTTTTGAAATTATTTTTTTTGCAAGATTAACGGAAATCGATTGGACATAATCTAAGACGGTTTGTATTACTAATTTATCAATCTCTTCAACAGGGATAGAAATTCTCTTGTGATTAGAGCTACATACAAAGTAACCTAAGTCAAGTTGGTTCTTCTTCCGATATTTCATTGTACCCCCACATTCACCGCACATCGGGCTTACCAAATGCTGTTTATTCACCTCTGCCATTTTTTCAAGATAGAAAGCAATAAACAAATCGATTTTTGATTTACACTCAACGTATAGTTCTAGACTTACAAAAGGCTCTACATGATGCAAAAACTGATAACTATTTTTCGATTCGTAATGTCCTGAGTAGAAGGGATTTGTTAGAATTTTAATAATTTTTTCAGGGTTATTTAAACCTTTTCTGCGTACTAATAAAAACTCAAGAAACTCATCTTCACCTTGAACATTACTAAAATCAATAAATAACGATTGAATGACATCTTTTTTATCCTCATTGATAATATATTGAGGTTTATTTCCATTATCAGTAATACGTTTATACCCCAAGATCTTTGATGGATATTGCTTTCGAGCATCAGCAGTACGTGTACCGATATTTTGACCTTCCATTTGCGAAAACATCCCATAAAAGGCTTCTAAAGATAGTTTATTTTTAAATGGCGGTTCATTACTAGCTGTATAAATAACCTCCACATCATATTTAATAAATAACTTCGTAATATCAACAAATTCATAAAAGTTTCTGGCTAATCGATCACGCTTATATACAATAACCGTTTTGACTTTTCCTTCTTTTATTAAACGGATTAAATGCATTAGATTCGGTCTCTCTTCTATTTTCAACTTCGTAGCTGAAATATCGTGATCGTCTAAATAATTAATAAAATCATCATCTTCCTTTAGGCCGAGTGATTCAAGATACCTTTTTGCTGCAGAGATTTGTAGATCCAGATGTTGTTTAGCAGAACTTACCCTGCAATAAACAATAATTAAATTTCTTTCCTTCATGTAATTATCCTTTCTCATAAGTTATTTTCTACTAATCAGTAAGGCTCTGAGTCTGTAATCATCTTTTGCAACATGGTCAAGAAGCATTTTTTCAATAAATCTTTTAAACCATAATTCAGATTCGGCTGATAACTCTTCAGAGTAACTAACTTTGACAACACGGTATTGCTCGTTCATTCAGTTCCCTCCAGTCTTATTTTTGTATTCATCTTTGACTGGAAAGGAACTTTTTATACTTTATTTCTCTTTATCTGTGTTAGTAGATTTCATCTCCGTGAAATTAAGTGATAACTGAACATCATTAATTTCCTTCAATGAATGATTCTTTCTTGGACGAATAACAGTGCTTATTTCATAGCCGGGAATTTTCAGCTTCTTTATTATTTTGTTCATGTTTTTGTTCCTGTAGGTGGATGAACAATTTGATAGTGGTTTTGGAGATACCAAAGGCTTCACAATGTTCAAGACATTGCTGATACCATCTATTGTTGTTTTGGCAATGATTCTTGTCCTCCACTGAGGAAGCCCTCCTTTCTATTTAAAATAGTAGATATATAAGTTGAATGCTCTTGGCCTCAAGCGTTAATCATCTTAACTTTAAGAAATTAATATTCTAATAGGTAAAAAGTTCTGTTTTTGATAGAATAAAAAGATATAGATAATTGGAATATTTTCCATTAAAATCCCATTATTTGTCCATCTTATTCGATATAATGATAGTAGTTTATTAATAGGTGGTGAGGACATGGACTTAGGGATTAATTACAACGGAAACAAGGGTTTTAGATTATTAAGTATTTATGAAAGGTTAAATAAGGGAGAGATTTTAGAAAAAGCACAACTAGCAAGATACTTTGGTGTTACTCAAAAAACTATTCAAAGAGATATTGATGATCTTCGTGTATATCTTACTGGGACATACTTTTCGGAAATAGAGACAACAATTAAATATGATAAAGCTAAAAATGGTTATTATCTTGTTCGCTTTGAACGGGAGTGGTTGACGAATGAAGAAGTACTGGCACTTTGTAAGATTTTACTAGAGAGTCGTGCCTTTTGTAGAGAAGAACTAGATAGTCTAATCTCTAAGTTGTTAATCCAAGTAGCACCAAATGACCGTAAAAAGGTTGGAAATATGATAAGAAGTGAGCAACATCATTATGTACCACTAAGACATGGAAAATATTTATTTTCTATTTTGTGGGAATTGTCGCAATTAATAACGAAAAGTGAAATGGCAAAATTCACTTATACTCGTCAAGATGGTATTTTGAAGAAAAGAGTAGTAAAACCGGTATCTATTATGTTTTCCGAATATTACTTTTATCTAATTGCCTACATGGTAGATAGAAGTATGGATTTTCCAACAATTTTTCGGATAGATCGGATTACAGAATTAAATGGTACAAAGCAATTCTTCAATATCCCATACAAGAACAAATTTAATGATGGAGAGTTTCGTAAGCGGGTACAGTTTATGTATTCTGGAGAACTAAAAAAAATCACATTCAATTTTAGTGGCGCTTCAATAGAGGCAGTATTGGATCGGTTACCAACGGCGGAAGTTATTGCAGAGAAAAATGGAGTATATACCATTAAGGCTGAGGTTTATGGTAATGGCATTGATATGTGGATACGTAGTCAGGGGAACAATATAGAGTTACTACAAGAAAATCTTACTAGATTTTAGGAGTTGAGTTTATGGCAAGAGAAATAGATGATCTCTATAAAAGAAAAATATATAAAGAACAACAATATGGTGATAAAAAATCTCGTATAGATGATTATACAGGTGAGAGAGTTTTTATGGGGAATAAAAGAGATGCAAAGTATAAGCATCCTACTAATAAGACATCGGATACAGATCATATTACACCGATTAGTGTTGTTGAAGAACGTTATAAGTGGTTATCCAAAGAACAACAAAAAGCATTAGTAAATAATGAAAAGCACAATTATGCAACAACCAATTCAAAATTAAATAGAAGTAAGGGGGATTTGGAGAACCATAAATATTTAATACGCCAAATAAAAAAAGGTGAGCCAGAAAATCTTAAAACGTCTGCAACAATGTTGGCAAAGGAATTTGATAGTCGTATTCACATGGATGCTGAGGCAACTACTATGTATGTTAAAAATGTATCGGATACAATCGCACCTAAAGCAACAGAAATAGCAAAGCAAACGTCTAATATGGCCAAGTCTGCTGGTGAAAGTTTTGTTACAGGAGCAGCCGATACCTTAGTCAAATCAGCAATCCCTTTGACAGCTGAGGCTGTAAGAAGGTTATGCAAAGTGGCTAGTGGAGAAGAGTCTTTAAAAGAAGCTACCAAAGATATGGGTAAAGTCGTTGTAGATGTTGCAGTTGCAGGAGGAACAAATAAGCTACTTTTAGATGTTGTGAACTCACAATTGAGTAATAGCGGGAATACAGTATTTACAAAACTTGCGAGTAGTAATGGAGTAGCACAAATTGTCACAGTTGCCGTAATTGTACAAGAGTCTGCTGTAAAATATATTAATGGAGAAATAGATGGGAAGGAGTTTATTGAGGAAGTTGGCGTAAAAGGTGCAACTATGGTAGCCGGCATGATAGGAGGTGCTATTGGGGGAGAAATTGGTACTATTTTAGGTGGTATCGCTGGAACTATAGCTCTCCCTGGAGTGGGAACTGTAGCTGGTGTAGTTGCTGGTAAAGTAATTGGTGAAATACTCGGTACAATTATTACAACAGTTGCTTGTAGTGCTATTGTCTCGGTCTATAATGTATCAAAACATTTGAACGATTATAAGATAAAAGAAAGTCAAATTAGGAGACTTGAAACAGAGGCCCTGAAGGAAATGGAAAATCAAAGAGAAAAATTTAAAAGTATAGTAGAACGCGAATATAAATACTGGGACGAACAAATTCAAGATGGATTTAATATGATGCTCAGTAGCGCTTGTGAACAAACTTTTAATCTACAAGGTGTGACAGACGGTTTAGATAAAATACTTGCATTGTTCGGAAATAGTGTTGCCTTTAAAAATCTTGATGAGTATGAAGCACAGTTGGATATGCCGTTAAAATTAAAATTTTAAGAGTAAGCGGTTATTTAGTGATACTTTAACAATTAGCTTAGGAAAGGAGATATCTAGTCATTAACAAATGATTGGATAAACAATAAAAATGATAATTGAAGCTTTAGCAGTAGGAGCATTGGCGAAGACGTTTTATAGTGCTGATAAGTCGCTTAAAATGGATGAGAAAGCACTAAGAAAATACGCAAAAGCTTTTGAAAGAAGCGAAGAAGCTGAATTAATGGTTAGGAAAAAAGCTGAATTTACGGATAAGAGACTTATGAATGTTGCAAAAAAGAAACGAGCAATAGTTCAGGGTACTGTACCCAAATTTGTAGATGTCTATAATCAGATACAGAAAATTGAGTTGGAAAATAATACAACAATGAATGAAATAGCAATGCGTGATAATGTTAGAAAATTGGCTGTTTTAGATGCCCTATCTTTATCTGTAAAAAAAGATTTTACTGATAAAGAATTGGTCTGTGGTTGGATTACAAAAGGATTTGGTAAATTGATGGAGATGGACTCGGAAAGATATCTATCTGCTGCCAATAGTCAAATGAGAGCAGCGAATGTAGTATATTCACAGTCTGAATCTATTGTAGCATTGTATGATGCTATAGTAGCGCGTGCTGATAGAATATCAAACTTACTTATGGCAATGAATGCATTGTTTATTAAATCAATTAACGAAACATCAAAGACTATAGAAAAAAATGGATTAGATGTTCGAGGTTATAGTGAATACGATAAAGGTATTTTGATGACTTGTGTAAATATTGCAATGGCGATATCTGACATTATAAATGTTCCTGTAGTTGATGAAAAGGGTCAAATATGTGAGTCAGCAAACGAAATGATCATGACAGGAGAAAAATACTTAGAAAAAATGAATCAAGCAATAATAGAATAATATATATAAATAATATTTTACAAGGAGTTTTTATAATGAAACAGATTCATGTTAATGAAAAATGTAGTGGCTGTGGCTTATGTATAGTAAATAGCCCTTATTTACAGGAAAATGCTGAAGGTAATGCTGAACCAGTAGCTGGAATGGCTATTCAAGAAAAAGATATGGACAGTGTTATGAAAGTTGTTGGGGAATGTCCTGAGTCAGCATTGCAGATTGTTGAAACTGGAAATACAAACAAAACAGGCGCTGCAGGGATTACTGATATAATTAATGCATTGAAGAATCAATGTGACAATTTTTCTGTTAAAAAAGTTAGTAATTCGGATATTAAGTTAAACATAAAAGACTATTATATTCCGATTCCAAGTAGCAGTAGGGAATATAAAAGAGACTATTCATCTGAGAGTTCAGCAAAATCTGCAGCAAAGGATGAATTTAATCGCTTGTGTTATTCAGAAACTGCTTTCCGACCAATGATTAAGAAGGTTTTTGTAGAGTACAAGGTTAATGTTTTAAAACCATATTATACTTGTACAGACACCGAAGATAGTGCTTATTATGCTTATAATCAACAAATAAGAAAATTGTTGTCAGATGCATATGCAGAAATTGGTGAGGTGCTTGGCGGAAATAATAAAATACCAGAGGATTGGAAAAAATTTTCTGTATATTTGAAAGAGAAAGATGGAAATATAGTACAATTAACGATGTTTGATGAGCGTAGCACAAGTTCAGGCATTATTTCTACAATGAAGGATATTTCACATACCGGACTGAATGATTATGTAAATGGTATGGATTTTGACTACGATGAAAAATATGTTGGTGAAGGTTTATTTGGTAAAGTAAAGTACAAAAATGTGTGGTACTACTCGGGATTTCATGATGCAGCAAAAGAGTTTATTGACGATTTAACATGGGCAATTGGACATATGTCTAGTGATATCGAAGAAGGAGTAGTTATTGATGTAAATCATGCATTGAAAAGTTTTGAGAAGAAAGTCAAAGAAGAATTAAGTGCAAAGATTTCTGAATTGGAAAACCTTTGTAAAAATCAAATGATACCGAACTAAAGATTGGTGTAAAGTTTTACTCCCAAATGTTAACATTTTGCTAATGTGATTTAGTGGGAAATAAAGGAGAAATATTACGATTTGCTTTTTGTAATATTGATTTATCGTACTTTGGAAATACATCGTGACAGATATTACAGGCGTATTAATGTAAAGCATAATTATAATATAAGAAATAGTGTAGAAAAGCAGGTAAGCTCCATCCATAGAAGGAGCTTACTTACTTGGATAGACCCACCAACATCCATATGTTTCCATAAACACTCTGCACATTGTAAAGCGGTCGCGTGGTTGGATTTATTTTAATAAATTGAAAAAAGCAGACGATTTAGAAGTCGATAAATTACTCCTAAATCGTCTGCTTTTCCTTTAATTAATTTATACGGATTGTGTACTTAAGAATACCAAATTGCCATTTTTATTATTAGTCTTTATTGAATTCCAAATAGAGTTATTTGAATATTCTTCAATTTTGTTGTGTATTATGGATGTGAAACCAGGTGCATATTCTTCCCAAATGTCTTTTGCATCAAATAGTAATTCTTTTGAGGTTTTAAAATCTTCTTTATCGTACATAATTTCTGAATACCATAAATAGGCATATCCAAGATTAGTAAAAGATGAATAAGATGAATCTTCTAGTAGTAATTCAAGCGATTGTTTGATTAATGTTTCAGCTTTATCAAAATCTCCAAGTTTATGGTAGCATTTAGCGCAGTTGCCTAGATATTCTGCTTCTTTAACTGAAGTATCTTTAAGTTCATTAAAGAGTGATAAGGCTTCTTCTACTTCTCCAAAATCTCTTAATGATAAAGCTCTAGTATATTTTATATCTCTATGTTCAGTAAAATTATCTAATGAATTGGCTAATTTTTCATATTCATAGCTGTAATGAATAGATTTATTGTAATTTCCAATTCTCCATTCCACATCGGTTAGTAAAGTTAAATAACGAAGATATGGAAGTGTGTTTGGCTCAACTAAAGTTTCATACTTTTTTAAGTAGTTTTCATATGTTTTATCACCAAAGTATATTAGCTGTCTTATTAAACTACGTAAAAATAGGACGCTTTTTGATCTAAATGCTATTTTATGTTCATTCCAATCTATAGAATCCAAAATCCTGCATGAAATTGAGAGTGATTGATGGTGATAACCATTATCTAATAATGCATTCTTGTATTGTTCCATAAGGGTCAATGCCTTAGCGCTGTTTCTGGAATTTAAGCATGTTTCGAGAGATTCTAATAAAGCACTAGGTGAGGGAATTGTTGACCCTGTTAAATCAGTATTTTTATTGAATAGTATATCAACTATATTTCTAGGTAAAAATACATAAAGTACTTTCTGAACGTATTGTTCTTGTGCTGAAGGTGTATAAGTTTCATGTATAAATTCGCGTACTAAAGGATGCACCTGATAAGAGGTAATATCGTTAGAAACGCTTTCGTGAGGTTCTACTAAACCAAAACGTTCAAGTCTACGTAGTTCTTTACGAATTTTATCGGGACCATTCTCTAAAATAGAAATTTCCAGTTGATTTAGTGGACGATGGGCTTCTACTAAATATCGTAATAGTCTTTGACGATCTTTGCTTAACTGATCCCATACACTTTTAAAATATTCTTGAAGTCTAGCCCGTTCATAAACTTGTCCTACTGAGTAATTCTCGATTAATTTTTTAAAGTTATCGCGCCCTGCCGCCACTTGTCCGGCAATTAAACCTAACCAGTATGGATGTCCTTGAGTCATTGAGATTATTTTATTACTATATTCAACACTATTGTTTTTTTCTAATTTTATTCCACGTTTATTAAAAAATTGTATTCCATCTTCTTCTGAAAGCCCGGTCAATTTTATACTGTGAAAATCCGCATTATGGTATATAAGAGATGGTCTACAAGTAAAAATAATAAAGCTATTATGCTCTATATTTAAAAAGCAATTTAAAAATGGTTCAAGCTCTTTAGAAACTTGTTCTGTATCTACATTTACATAAGCATCGATATTATCAAATACTATTAATAGTTTATATATTTTTAAATGTGCCTCAAGCCTATTAATTGTATCTTCAAGTTTTTCGTCTCTGTATAAAGAAACACTCTCCTTCCCATCTGTTAATTTTTCTAGAGTTTCAATTATTTTATAATGTAAAGAGTGAGGAAGTTCTCGGCAATCTATCCAAATTCCAACATCATATTTTTTGTTGGAACCTCTAGAATATCTTCTTAAAATTTCAGATGCTAAAGCAGATTTACCTTGTCCACCAGTACCTGTAATTGCTAAAACAGAAATTTTTTTAGATTCAATTAAAGTGAATTCTTCTTCACGACCTACCCAATCTGACACTTTTTTAATCGAGTCCACTTCAATAGAGGAAATGTCAAAATTATCAGCATAATTATTCTTAAGTAAGGTATGATTCTGAGGATATATGTTTTTCGTAAAACTACCATCCTCTCCAGCAATTTGGTAAAGTTGAGTGTCTGCAACAAAATATCCATTATCAAGGGATATTCTTAAATATGTTGTAAGAAGGTTATTTTCAAAGTTAAAGTTATAAATAGAATAGCGGCATTGTCCATTTTTAATTTTACTTAATCCTTTTTCTCCTTTGTTTGGATAGCCTATCCCTGTTACTAAAGATGCTAAAGTTGAATCAGGTGTAGTTGTAGTCTCAATTTTTCCAGTATGAATATGTCCATTTAATATGTAATTAGCTTGTATGTATTTTGTATCGGTTAAGTAATGTGTTAAAAGCTTCTGTTCATCTGTAGTTAGCCAATCAATAGGGTGATGCATTAGAGCAAAGGTTAAATCAGTTGGTTCTGTTTTATTTATTAAAGAGCGAATTCTTTCTAATTGCCATTTTCCAATTTTTAAAAGACCATAGTCTTCATTGTCTAGAGAACACCATGAAGAATTTATTAATAAAAATCTAATAACTTTTGAATTAATTTCGAAAGTTGTTACAGCTCCTCCTAAATTTTCGTTTAGGAAATCTTCTCGCCCAGTAAAATTCTTAACAAATGTATTAAAAGAATTGAATCTAGAGCTAGCTAAATCCCAATACTCAGTTGCTAAATCTTCTTTAAATAGATCTTCTGACGATTTATTATGTAGTTGATGTTTTATTAATGATTTTCTAGGTATATCATGATTACCAGGGACAAATAGGAATTTTTCTTTTTCGATTTCACATTTACTAGCTAGCTCATTAAAAAATTCCTCAGCAAGTGCATATGATTTGTCACCAGTGCCTTTGTCAATTATGTCACCTGTCATTGCTACTATATCAATTTTAATATTTTTGTTTTCTTTAATTTTATTGATATCCTCTATAAGAGATTCTCTCAAAATGGAACAACTAGAATCTTCATTAAAATTTATATGTAAATCAGAAAGGTGCAATATATTAACATTATTCACCTTAGACCACTCCTTACATTTCGTGTATATTAATGAAAATAATACCATATTTCTAACACTCTGAGCAATTTATGGAGATGTATTTTGAAGGAGCAATTAAGCGATTATATGTATTTGTTAAACTATAGCAGAGTCACTTTTATATGAATATAATGCTAACTTCATAGAGTTAGGGGCGTAGCATCAGTAAAGAACTTGCCGAATGGTTGTAGGTTGTTTTTTTGCATCGGTTCAACTCAACTTCCCTATTATTTAGTGGGACTTAAGGGAATTCACAAAGTTATTCATTTTATGTTTTTTTCTTGTCCTTGTCCCAACCATTAAAAACGACAGTATTTTGTCAGAAAGCGGCTCTAACAACCTTTGAGGATAAAGAGTGAGTAGAAAATGTTTATTTTAACACTTCAAAAGGTGCGGAAAAAAGCGTGAAAAAAGAACGACTTTATTTTAACCGCCACGTTGGAAAGCGGGTTGGTGTGGGGTAAAAATGTAGGGAGTTTTTTAAAACTCCACATATTAATAGACCTCGCACGTACATAATTCATAAAAAACTCTGGATAGTAAACACTTATTTTGATATATAAGTAATTTGAAATTACACATTTCCTAGTCTGGCTCTGAATTCGTAAAAAGTCTTTTGCGAATCCAGAGTCTTTTTTGTGAGGAACCTGTGCCAATTTAGAGTGAGGTACCAGCATAGTTGCAAAGAGTCCTCATGTTTATAATATACAGTCGAATCTTTGGCGTAAGAAACTAGGGTGAAAATTATGAAATGAATAAATAAGGTTAATAGAATTATTATTTCTGCTACATATTGATGGTATAAAAAAATGTAAATACGTTAACTCGTCCAGGACATGTTAAGAACTAAATTAAGAAAGATTCCGTGGAAAAGAATGTAGGTAACCCCTCATACAAATGTATAGGGAGATAAATTTCTTCATTACCCCGATATTCACACTACTTAAAAACTTTCTTTACATGGAGAATATTATAGTTAGGAAATTTGGGAATTTAGGGAAAGTACCCTTAAAAAATCACTTGATATTATATACTTTAAATAGAGGTGATGAGAGTGAGTATAGGAATTAAAGTAAATATTTCGGAAGAACAATATCAACAGCATGGAGAAGTGATTTGTGCTACTGTGAATAAATCCTTTACAGAGATGGTAAGTATTGCTAGATGGAATGGTTCAGAGAATTTGCAAGATTTAGGTGAAAAACTCATTCAAGCTGCTTTAGCACAACGTAAGGAAAATAATAAGCAACCATTAGAAAAAGAATCATTTACCTTACTAGGTAAACTAAATGGTTACCAAAGTGGAAAAATACCAATAGGACAACTACTACAAGAATATAAGAGAGATATTGCAAAGCAATCAGAATCAGTACGCAAAAGATTAAGTAGTCACTGTTCTACAGATGTTACTCAATTTTTGGGTAAGCCAGATCGTTATGTAAAAGCTTTTTTTGAAGTAGCTGAAGTAATAGCATATGCATTTGAAGGAGGTTACTTAACATTAAAAGAACCAACTAATGCGCATTTCTTTGTTAACAAAATTAGGGACGTTAGTGACAAATTGGAAGTTGATTTGAGCAAAATTATAAGTGGACAGATAAACCAATTAAAGGAGAATTTAAATTTGGAATTAATGAGACTACAAGATACATTACCATCATACAAGATGTTAACAAAGGTTCAAATTTGGAATCGCTTATTGGGAGGCCTATCAACTGAAGATGCATTAGATTCAATTAGTGATGAACATTATGAAATATTTAATGAACAGGTACACAATGTATATGTAACAGCATCGGAACTAGCGTTATTTACATTTTATATTAATGAAGGATTTATAGAAGAAATGGTTGTAATCGCTATAAAACTATTTGGTGGAAAATATTTAATGGTGAATTATTCAACTGTTGAAAATGAATTAGAAATCTTACATCTATCCGATTCTAATAGTTTTGTAGATAAATTTCAAGAAGTAGTGGATGAATTTTATAGTCAAATTCCGTTAGAATATCATACTACTCCGATGAACGAAAAACAAAGAAATATTTTAATGAATCAGTTGTTACTATAAATAGATGTTTAAGAAGTAGGTATTTAATGTGCTAGTTTGCACTTCAATTAAGAGTTCAGAAGACTGAGTTATAATAATGTTACCAAAAGCTGTGGATGACATTTTGAAAATCGCACATTCCACTATAGATTTAAAGGAAGAAATTAAAACATAAAAAGGTGGAGAGTTAGCGCGTTTTATACGAAAAAATATATTCCAGATTTTCAGATTTGTTAACGAGTGCAGAGAAAGACTACATAGAAAGGCAGATGGAAGAATCGATCGTGAATATGACAGTGGATAAAATAAAGCGATTATTATCGGGCGAAAACATAGATTGGTTAACTGATAGAAAGGATGAGGAAGATGTTTACGTATTCATATTCAATTGAAAAAACTGGCACATGTTCAAAATGTCAAAATGAACTATCATACGAAAGTGGATTAAAAGCAGTTTGTAATCAGTGTAAAACAATTAATCATGAATGTCCGCAATGTCATCAATTGATTTCGAATAATGATTCAACACACCGCTGTGATAAGTAGAGAGAAGAATTAAAAGGTGGAGTAACCTATGATTCCGCCTTTTTCTTTTATATAAAAATTACTTTTCACTATTTAATTTACCATAATATACCTTTAAAATGGTATTATGGGAGGGGTGGATTTGTGAAAAAAATAGGAGTTTTGTTATCGCTAGTATTACTGATGTCCGCATGTACCGAAAAGACTGAAGATAAACCCGTAGATGCAGAAACTTCCAGCATTGATTTAGTACCATTTGAAAAACAACTGAGCCAATCAAATCAATTAGTTGGTTATGGCAAACTAAAAATGTACCTTTCGGACATTAATTTGTGCATGAAAAAACCACTTGTCAACATTATCCAATAAAGTTACACTCCTCGTT
>NZ_RYYR01000014.1 GCF_003977595.1 Lysinibacillus antri
TATTAGCTCCGGTTTCCCGGAGTTATCCCCAACTATAGGGCAGGTTGCCCACGTGTTACTCACCCGTCCGCCGCTAACCTTTAGGAGCAAGCTCCTAAAGGTCCGCTCGACTTGCATGTATTAGGCACGCCGCCAGCGTTCGTCCTGAGCCAGGATCAAACTCTCCATAAAAGAGAAAATTTGATTAGCTCAAATTTCTTGCTGGCATCAATTATGATGTCCAAATTTTGTTTCTCAACTTAATGAGAAACTTTATTTCATTAACGTTTTGTTGTTCAGTTTTCAAAGTTCATTTTCGCCACTCAGAAGCGACTTTTCATACCTTAACACATCCATATTAAGTGTGTCAACATTTTTTATTTCACCACTATATTTCGTAGCGACTCTTACTACTATAATACTTTGCTTTGAATATGTCAACAAAATTAATTTGTTATTTTCATATCGCATCAACAACGTTTATTACTATATCACCTCTAAAAAGAGTTAGCAAGAGATAACTAAAAGTAAAACTATTCTATTTAGTAAGAATAATTCCTACATAAGAAATCGAGAACATCCATCTCCCTCTAACTACAATTGAAGGTAACGACATAGGGAAACTTTTTGTCTTCTCTGAGGTTATCAAAATTATCAAGGATCACATTGGAGCTAGACATTATTCAATATAAATCAACTACCCTTTCACGCTTCCCTTATCAAAATGACGTACCCTTGTAATTAGTTAAAGTAAGAAAATTTATTTAAATAGAAATCCCTCCACCATACCAACCTTTAATAAACTCCTCTAATGAAGATGCAATCACTGTTTGACTACCATCTTCATGATTCCATACATAAATGTCGTCATTTTGAACTTTTCCATTTAATATTAAATAACCAAATAAATCTCCATTACCTGCATCAACAAAGAATAATAAGTTATCAGGTTTTTTATAGTTTTCAAATTCTTCAATATCCCAAACAGATAAATTTTCTCTTACCATTTGTTCTGTTGACCAAATATAAGAGTAGTATTTGCCATCAACTCCATTTGTCTCATTGAATAATTCAGTCAATTTCTTAGGTAATTCTATTTTTAATTCTTTTTGTACCGAAAGTAACTCTATTTCAGTTGCAGGGGCTTTAAACTGACATTCTTCTATTATGTTGCTTAAATAATTCTTCCACATAATTAATCACACCTCTCAAAAATTCATGCTGTAAAAATCTTTCCAACGTTCAACAGTATTTTCCTAAATCCAATTTATCTATTAAAAAAGCTAATGAAACAAAGAGTTCCATTAGCCTCAAACTTAATTATAGAGTTGCAAGATATACTAAGAAAATTAAAGCAAATACATACATAATTGGACTTACTTCTTTTCCCTTACCTTTAATAATCATTGTTAAAGGATAGAAAATGAAACCAACTGCAATACCTGTCGCGATTGAATAAGTTAATGGCATCATAATCATCGTTAAAAATGCTGGTACTGCTACTTCAAATCGATTCCATGCAATTTCACCTAAAGAAGCAACCATCAGTACTCCTACGATAATTAGCGCAGGTGCTGTTACTGCAGAAGTAATAACAGATAAAACCGGTGAGAAGAATAATGCTAATAAGAACAAGCATCCTGTTACAACTGAAGCAAAACCACTTCTTGCACCAGCTGCTACACCTGAAGATGATTCTACATATGATGTAATTGTTGAAGTCCCGAAAATCGAACCAATAATTGTTGCAATTGAATCAGAAACAAGTGCTCTACCTGCTCTAGGTAAACGATTATTTTTTACAAATCCAGCTTGGTTTGCAACGGCCATTAAAGTTCCTGCATTATCAAAGAAATCTACAAATAAGAACGTTAATATAACTGATAACATTGTTAATGTATAAAATTCTGGATCAGAGAAAGCACTGAATACAGAACCAAATGTTGGTGCGATACTTGGTGGTGCATCTACAATTTGAGATGGTAAATCAACTAAACCAAAAATCATACCAACAACTGCTGTAATGGCCATTCCGTAGAATACGCCACCTTTAAAACCTCTAACTAAGAAGATTACTGTAATAATAATACCGAATATCGCAAGTAATACTTGTGGATCACGTAAGTTACCAATACCAACTAATGTTGCATCGTTATTTACGATGATCCCCGCATTTTGCATACCAATGAAAGCAATAAATAATCCAATACCAGCACCGACTGCTAGTTTCAACTCCATTGGAATAGCATTGATTAATTTTTCACGTAAACCCGTTAATGTTAAAAGTAAGAAGAAAACACCTGAAATAAATACTGCAGCTAAAGCATGTTGCCACGGACTTCCGTTAACTAAAATAACTGTATAAGCAAAGAAAGCATTAAGACCAAGACCAGGGGCAAGCGCTAATGGATACTTCGCAAAGATCCCCATTATGAAACTACCAATTGCCGCAGAAACTGCAGTAGCAACGAACACCGCACCATAATCCATGCGATTAGGTAAATCTGGTACATCCGCTAATGTTAAAGTTAATGGGTTAACCACAAGGATATAAGCCATTGCTAAGAAAGTAGTAAAACCTCCAAGAATTTCACGACTATAATTTGTGCCTAGTTCATCAAATTGGAAATACTTTTTCATTTTTTCCTCCGTATGTATAGTCGTCAAGTTGTCTTAATAACGACGAAAAAGACATTCTACAATAAGTAGTGAATGCCTACGATTTGACGAAACAATAAAACGGTAAGGAATTTTGTTTTATTAGTTTTTCGAATCGTAGTCAAACTATTTATGGTAGTTTGGTAGAAACTTTCGAGCCATATTCTCGACATTATACGACGACGTATTTAATTTACTCATGTAATATACCATCTCATTTTTCGAATTTCAACCCTATTCACGAACATTATTTATATTTTTTTTGTTAAAGTTCGTAAAATGGTTAAATATTCTATCTATTATCGTTATTTGTCGAATAATATTTTTTATAGTGTTATTAATGTCAACTCTATTACAAAACATAGTAAAACCCCCTTCTAAGTTAGGAGAAGGAGGTCTTCAGATAGAACATATTCGTTATTTAACATTAAAACCCTTTAATCGTTATATCTATGCTTTAATATCTAAAAACTGAGAAAATGGTGACGGCTGCTGTAATTCCCGAATATTTTTTGCAGGGTCATTTTTTGCTTCCTGTATCATTGCATTCACTGCTTGTTCTGCGACTTGTTTATTACTTTGGACAATTGATGCTGTAGAACCTTGAACTTGAATACCTCCAATGTTAACTCCCATTACTAACACCCCCTTTACTAACTTATCGACCGAATTTACATTAATTTGAAATATAGTTAATAATGACTACTACCTATTATTTTACATTTACATATATGATTCCTACAACAAAAAAATACCCCCTTCTGTTTACAATTAAAGTAAACAAAAGAGAGTATTTTTAAATATTTAGCCTATTCCCACTCGATCGTCGCTGGTGGCTTCGAAGTAATATCATACAGCACGCGGTTTACGTGTTTTACTTCGTTAACGATACGTACGGAGATTTTTTCTAGTACGTCCCATGGAATACGTGCCCAGTCAGATGTCATACCGTCGATTGATGTTACAGCACGGATACCTACTGCGTAATCGTACGTACGCGCATCACCCATTACACCCACTGAACGGATGTCTGGAAGTACGCAGAAGTATTGCCAAATGTCGCGTTCTAAGCCGGCATTTTTGATTTCTTCACGTAAAATGTAGTCTGCTTCACGTACGATTTCTAGTTTTTCTTCCGTTATTTCGCCAAGTACACGGATACCTAGACCAGGGCCTGGGAATGGTTGACGCCAAACGATTTCTTCTGGAAGACCAAGTTCTAAACCTAACGCACGTACTTCATCTTTAAATAACGTGTTTAACGGTTCAATTAACTCGAACTTCATGTCTTCTGGAAGTCCACCTACGTTATGGTGAGATTTAATTGTTTGAGCTGTTGTTGTACCAGACTCGATAATATCTGTATATAGTGTTCCTTGAGCAAGGAAGTCCATATCTGTTAATTTTGAAGACTCTTCGTCAAATACGTAAATAAATTCGTTTCCGATAATTTTACGTTTTTTCTCTGGATCCGATACGCCTTCTAGTTTTGCCATGAAGCGTTCACGTGCATCGATTTTGATTACTTTCATATCAAAATCTTCTGTGAAAGTTTTCATTACTTGTTCAACTTCGCCTTTACGGTTTAAGTTGTGATCCACGAACATACATGTTAATTGATCCCCAATTGCTTTGTGAATTAACACCGCTACAACCGATGAATCAACGCCACCTGATAATGCACAAAGAACTTGTTTGTTGCCTACTTGTTCACGGATTTTATTTATTTCAATTTCAATGAAGTTACTCATTGACCAGTCGCCTTTTGCCTGACAAATATCAAATACAAAGTTACGTAAAATATCGTTTCCATATACAGAGTGACGCACTTCTGGGTGGAATTGAACTGCGTAAAGATTACGTTCTACGTTTTGCATTGCTGAAATTGGGCAAGATGCACTTGTCGCAATCACTTCAAATCCTGCAGGTACTTCTGTTACAAGATCCCCATGGCTCATCCACACAACTTGGTCTGTTGGTAAGTCACCAAATAGTTTATTAGGCACTGAAACATTGATTTCTGCTTTACCATATTCACGGTGATCTGCACCTTCTACTTTACCACCTAATGAATAAGACATTAATTGCATCCCGTAGCAAATACCAAAAATCGGTAAACCTAAATCAAAAATGGCTTCATCTACTTTAAACGCTTTTTCATCATACACTGAGTTTGGTCCACCCGAGAAAATGATTCCTACTGCGTTCATTTCTTTAATTTCTTCAGCCGTAATTGTATGTGGGTGAAGTTCTGAGAAAACTCCAAACTCACGAATACGACGAGTGATCAACTGATTAAACTGACTACCAAAATCAAGTACGACGATTTTTTCTTGCTCTTTTAACAATGGAGTTGTCACGCTACTTTACACCTCTTCTATAGTTCTGTAGTGCCAATCATATTGTAAAAAAAACGCGCCTGAAAAGAAAACTTTCTGACGCGTTCATATATCCCACAACTTTAAAGGCGGGTACAATGCATGTACAGGCACAATTGTACCCGCCCTCATAGATAAGTTATTTAAGGTAACTTAGTAGATACATCCGAACCATATTATCGGACTTATATGAAGGCAGTCTATCTATTTTTTCTAAATTTTACTCTTAGTCTATACTAAAATCAACTAGTTGTCCGATTGATTAAATATTCCCAACTTTCTTTCATTTGGTTCATATCAATCTTTGTTGATCGTCCTCCGTATAAATACTGCTCATAAGCTACCGTTATTTTGGACATATGATTCGTCTCATAGTAAGCATCTACTTCTTTCGCAAAGGTTATTAACGTCTGTCCTTCTTTCCGTTTTAACCCTTTCATTTCTAACACTTTTAGTAACTGCATATACATTAACTCAAAGGAAGATTCACCATATTGTTTACGTTTACTCATTTTCAAATACACTTTTGGAAGCCACGATTTTCGTTTTACATAAACAATTGCCGCTCCCCCAACCAAAATCAATAAACTTATAACATAGATCCATTTGTGTTGTTTTATTGAGTTAAAAATGGCTGTAAATAGATTGTTTTGGCTCGTATTTTGTTTTTGGGTCTCCTCTTGTTCTTTCACTACTTCATCTGGTTCTGTCTCTTCATCCACTGACAACTCTTCTTCTCGTTCATCATCTGTTTCGAAATCATAATCAATGGAGCGAGAATTATTAAAGCCAATCGTCGGTTCGAAATTAATCCATCCTACATTAGGAATGAACGCCTCTACCCATGAGTGAGCGTCGTTGTTTGTAACTTCAAAGTTTTTCATATCCCCATTTGTTCGAATTAATTCGCCACCAGCAAAGCCTTTTACCCATCTTGCTGGAATTCCAACTGACCTTAACATAACAACCATGGAAGTCGAAAAGTTATCACAGTAGCCCACTTTTGTTTCAAATAAAAATTGGTCTACGTAATCTTGTTCCTCTGAGGGGATGGCCACATCATCTGTATCGTATCGGAAACCATTTTGTCTAAAATACATCTCAATGGCCCGCGCTTGATCATAAACACTTTCTTTTCCAGCCACCACATCTTGCGCTAGCTCTACTACCCTGTTTGGTAATGTTTCAGGTAGCTGTAAATAGCGGTCTACTAAGTAGGGATCTAAATTCTCTAGATTCGAACTTTTCAAATCACTGTATAAATAAACCGGTTTACTATACTCAAGACTATAATTATTGAGTTGGATTGTATTATTGTTCATTACCGGTACAATTTTTTCACTGTTATCATTCATAAAAAATTGCATGGCTTCACTTGTTTGACTAATGGATTTTAATCCATAAGGCTGTACGATAAATTCATAAGGATATAGCATATGGATCGTCGCTAGCTTTGTATCTTCTTCAGGTCCGCTCGGTAGTGAGTGTTGGATTAAATCACCCGGCCCATAAACTGTCGAAGATCCACTATAATAGGTTGAATTTTCCCAGCCCTTTGACGTATAAACATCCTTCGTTTCAATCCGCCAATATTGTTTCGTTTCCGATTCTGCTAACAATACAACGGTATCGTCTGCAACGAAAGCGCCACCTAACCGGCTATCATTATCCCCATACCCTACTTTTCCAACACCATTTGAAAGTTCGCCCTCTCCACCTTGTCCGGTTGCTGCTTTTAGAAATGGCACTGGATCTGGCCATTGAGGTGCTGATTTTGGTAAATAAATTGCCACAATACTTGTAAGACCAATTAATAATATTACAGGGAAAACAAGCTTTATATACTTCATCCAATTGAGTTCTACGCCAGCTTGGGTAAACAGCCGTTTTAAAAATAAAAAGGCCGTCATAACTAATCCTAGTAAAATAATTTTAATGATCGCATACGTTCCATCGTACTCAGTAAACGTATCTAAGGTGCCGATGAAAAATACAGTCAGTACAAGGAAATAGAAAATGGTCATTCGCACCGTAATCCAATGGTGAATAAGGTAAATTAACATCCAAATTAAGATTAGGAATAGGAATGTTCGAAAAGCATCCGTTACTTGAACCCAGTCGGCCCTTAGTGTAATGCCGATATTATATTGAAATTCCGAAAGTAAAAACTGAATACCTGCAGGAGTAAAAACGGATTGCTTACTATAAACGTGAACAATAAACCAACTTATATAGAAAAACTTAATTAGGAAGGCGATTGCGAAATGAACCCGGAACAAACTTAACGCAAGAGCCAGTGCAATAAAGAATAAAATGAGCTCCAAATACCCTGTACCTGTTAACTCCATTACCGGTACAAGCCATTCACGTAAAATAAAAAAGATTAAAACATAATAGAGTCCAAGTTCCACTAGATTAAAGGTGTTTTTCTTCACGGCTTCATCACCTCCGTGAATACATTTTCAATATTGTCTTTTGAAATTGGAACAACTTTTGCATTTGAAATCGTCGTTCTTGTTTGTTGCGTATCCGTATCTGTCACCACAAAACAAACAATACCCTGATTCATTTTTGACCCTTTAATAAAAAATTGTTTTAACTGGTCTGTCAATTCTCCTGTCACGATTATCAATGTGGCAGAATTTAATAGTCCTATTTCATTGACCATAATCGATTCAAAGGATAATTTCGGATTCGGTTGAATAATTGCTAAATGTTGAAATACCTTTTCTAGCTGCGATTGAGTTTTAATTTTTGGAAAGTAGTGTCTTTTTTCACCTGTGGCTAAAAATGAAATATCACCATGATTTTTTACAACACTATGTAAAATAGACGCCGTTAAATCCACTGCATACTCGAAGTTCTTATCCATTGTTTGGTCAATGGTAATGAAAATATCTTGTGTTTGCCGATCCTCGAATTCCTTCGTACGTAGCGTTTCATTTTTCGCAAAAGATTTCCAATGAATCCACGAATATTTGTCTCCTGGTTGGTAATCACGAATCCCTGTCACAAGAGAAGTATCCTTTATCATCGAAAAGGGAGATAGTACCCCACCATGCTCAAACTGCATTTGAAACGGTTTGTACTTCATTTCTGTTAGTTTCGGATAAACCAATACATTTCTGTTTTCTTCTAAAAACTTATATCGAATAGACCATCCGAAAAAATCAGAGAAGGTAAGCTGCAAACCACGAAATTGAATAACACCGCGCTCTACCTGTGGAAGCTCATACGTCCATTCAAACTTTCGCTTCCATCCAACAAAAAAGATTTGGTTAGGTCGTTCCTTTTTATAATCAACTTTCGAAATATTTTCTCCTAACTCTCTTACCGATAAAAATACAAACGGAAACAACGATTTGTTTTGAAAGCTTATAGTTACTTGGGCAGAATCACCACGGTGTAACTTCGCGGGAGTAATTTCACGTTTAAAGTCGACTATTCGTATTGGGGCAAAGGCGAACAGCAAGGAGTAGAGTAAGAATGGGCTAATGGTATAGAATACAAACCAACTTACAAACCCCCCCTGAAACATCGCATAACTAAAGGTACTTACAATTAGTAGAAGGAGTATAATGAGTCGACCACTACGGCCAAAAACTCGTTTTACTTTATTCATTGTTCTGCATACCTTTTAATGGGAATAACGGATTTTGAAATAATGCGATTTATAAGCTCCTCTGTCGTTACGCCCTCATATCTTGCTTCTGGTTTTAAAATAATGCGATGTGCGAATACGAACGGCGCAAGATATTGAACGTCATCTGGTTTTACAAAATCTCGATCTTGCATTTTGGCATATGCTTGCGATGCTTTCATCAATGCGATGGATGCCCGAGGACTCACGCCTAAATAGATTTCACTTACTGTTCGAGTAGCTCTTGCAAGTTGTACGATATAACTTTTCACTGAATCGTCTACATAGACATTTCTTACTTGATCTTGTAGTGCCAGTAACTCATCTAAAGAAATAACTGGTGTTAGATCCATAATAGGCTCAGACCGTTCACTACGACGAAGCACTTCGATTTCTTCGTGCGCGTTTGGATAGCCCATCTTTATTTTTAATAAAAAGCGGTCTAATTGTGCTTCTGGCAACGGATATGTACCTTCATATTCAATAGGATTTTGTGTGGCCATAACAAAAAATGGTTTTTGAATATTGAGCGTTTTCCCATCAATCGTCACAGAAGCTTCTTCCATACTTTCAAGAAGCGCAGATTGGGTTTTGGGAGACGTCCGATTAATTTCGTCCGCTAAAATAATATTTCCGACAATTGGTCCTGGTCGAAATTCAAATTGAAGTGTTTTGGGATTGTAGATGGATACACCAATGACATCTGTAGGTAGTAAATCCGGGGTAAATTGAATTCTTTTAAATTCTGCCCCCACTGATTTTGCTAGCGCTTTAACCATCATTGTTTTCCCAACACCAGGGACGTCTTCTAGTAACACGTGCCCACCCGAAAGCAAGGCAATCACACTTAATTCAGCAACTTCCCTTTTCCCAATCATCACTTTTTCTATATTTTCAATTATTGCTTCGATTTGTTTATACATTCACTAAAACCTCCCAATTAGAAAAGCGAAAGCGGCTTGCCCAGCTCCGAAAGAAACTGGCCACTGTAGCTAGACACTGTTCCAATTTTCAAAAAAATGTACTTCAAGCATAAACGAAATACGAATATGAATACAACTAATTGTCTTTATTATTACAGAATTTAACAAAAATAAAGAAGACCCAATTTTTATCTTGAGACTTCTCTAAAATCCTATTCCGATTTTCGCTAACCATAATTGTTCAAGCTCATCACATTGATGATCCGCTAAAATTTTGTTCATATCCCCTTCAAATAAAACTTGTCCATCGTGCATCACAATCACATCGTCAGCAAGTTGCTGAGCGAAAGAAAGCATATGTGTCGAAAAGAGAATTGTATTTCCTTTGCTACGTTCTTTTAGCATAATTTCTTTTAATTGAGCAATCCAATAAGGGTCAAGCCCATTTGTAGGCTCGTCCAAAATTAGCAATTTCCCTTCACCTAAAAGACTTTGGGCAAGATTCAATCGTTGCCTCATTCCCTTTGAATAAGATGCTACCTTTTGTTTTCTTACTTCATAAAGTCCTACTTGCTTTAAAACATCGATTTGCTCTTTTTTCGTGCATTTTTTTAATGATGCCAGGTACGTTATGATTTCTTCTGCCGTTAAGGAAATCGGAAAGTCCACATCATCCGGCATAAAACGAATGGATTTTTGATCATGCCAATCGATCTTTCCTTGCTGGTGCTTTTCTTGTCTCGTAAGTAATCGGATTAGCGTACTTTTCCCTGCCCCATTTCCTCCAGCTAACGCAATAATACGCCCTTTTTCTAGTTGAAATGTAACATCCTGAATACCTCGGTTATTACGATAGATTTTATGCACGCCCTGACATTCCACAATCATTTCTCTACACCACGTTTCTTTAAGCGATATTTCGTTAGGAGCAGTGGCATCACCGCCCACGTAAGGGTTACTAACGCAAATACAACCTTTCCTAGTATCGATTCATAAAATTGAATCAAGTCAAAATAGGTTGGTCCAAGCACCGTTGCTTGTCCAGCTAATAAAAAATAACTAAAACGAAGCCATTCCACAGGATTCAAATGTAAAAAAAGAATCGTCAGCTTTTGCAAAACGTGACCCGGTATAACCGTTCCAATGGCCATTAGAGCATAAGATAATAATAGCAATAGTAATGCCCATACAACTAATGACAAAGCGAGAGCATGCAACCGATTTTTAGCAACACTGCCAATCAATATGCCAATCGCTGAAAATATGAAAATAAGAGCGAGGGCAACACCGATGAATTGGATCGGTAAACTAACTCCACCAAATATCCCTCCGAAAGTAAAAGCAACGCCAAGTGCACAAGCTAAAATAAAAGTAAAGGATAAACACAAGGCGGTATATTTGCCAAAAATATATTGATTTAGAGACATCGGATACGTTTTTAATAAAGCAAACCAGCCCGTTTCCACATCCCCCGCCACATTCATACTTCCCATCGTTAAAGTAAACAAAGGTAGTAAAAATAATAATACATTTAATATGGAAGCAGTCTGTCTTGTAAAGCCATTACTTTCCGGTAAGGACATTTGCTGAATCATAAGAATAGCAACGAATACAAAGATGAAAAGAATGGTTACAAGTTGTAACCATCTGCTGCGGAGCATTTGCTTCCATTCAAATGATATAAACATGGAAGAGTTCATTTAATGATGAACTCCCCACTCAAAACCTTGTAAATCATCATAGGATAATAACTTACCCATTCCTTCTTTTTCAATCCAATTTTCCGCAGACTTTTTTGAATCAAACGCTAATACACCGTAATTCATCGGTGTCCAATTCCCTTCTGAATATACATAGGTTGCCTTCTCAATATTCAGCCATTTATTTTCCGATGCATCTTTAACAAAAGCCCCACCAATTTCAGAAGCATCAGCATCCATCATGAATTCCATTAAACATCCTAAATCATCAAACACTGTATAATCTCCATTATCCATTACAATTTGTGCAGCATGTTCCTCACTTGAAACACTCATATTGCATACTTCACATACATCAGTCGCGCTATTAATGTCACGTGGCTCTTTCGATGAGCAGGCAGCAAGAATCATTAATAAGCCTACAACAAGAACTAATTTCCACTTCACGTTAAAACACTCCTTCTCCATATAATCAAACATAAAACTAAAAGTGCAATGCCAATCGATAATTGCCAATGATTTAAGTGCCATTCTTTGTATTGCTTTATGTTTTTGTTGGTTAAGGGGGATTGATCAACTAATAAAGTTTGGGACCCTCTGTTTGCTTGTTGGTCTAATTGATTCAGTAAAACGACACTTGGTGATTCGACATAATATTGGTAGACCGGCTTTCGAACCATCCATTGTCCAAAACTTTGAAGGGCCACATAAGGTTCGTCGCCAATGCCGTCCCCATCAATATCAATCCCAGTGTAGTCATCATAGTAATTATTTTTTAGATTCAACCCAATTTCGTCTGTTCTGCAGTTTACGATATTTCCTATAAATACGTTGTTCGCAAGTAGATTGGAGTTTTCTGAATTCGTTGACTCCACTGCTGTTTGATTCATTTGAAATGTGTTGGAGAGTGCCCGTACATTGGCTGTTTTTTGTATAGTTAGTCCAATTTTATTTCCGGCGATCGTGTTGTTTTGTACTTCAACTACTTTTGTATCATAAAGGGTAATACCTGTTCCATTGAAGCCGTCTTGGTCTGAAATGTCATTACTTTCTACGTAAATCTCATTAGCCATCATGATCATGAGGCCAGTTACATTTTTAGTAAAACGATTATTTACGATCGTCGCGTTTTCACTATACATAAAATGATTACCATATCGACTGTTTACCACTTCATTGCCGGTAACTATTATATTTTTAACCCCTTCAATATATACCCCATCTTGGACACCATTCATATGACTGTTTTCTACTGTAATATCTGTGCTAGTGAAGATTGCGATTCCATTACCCGAATTCGATGGATGGTGGCCTTTTCCATTTACGGAGACATGATTGATCTCCACATTTTTTGAATCATACACTTCAATACCACTAAACACTTTATGTAGTACTAGATTAGATAGTTCTATATTTTTTACTCTATTAACTTTAATAGCTGTGCCAGAGGAGATTAGTTCTAATCCTTTTAAAGATACATTTTGACTGTCTTCTATCCGGAATAAAGGTTCATTTACTTGTTCACTTGTTATTACCACATGACCATTTGCAATAATGACCATGGATTTCTGAATAAGAAAATTCCCTTTATATTCACCTTCTTGAAGGGTTAGTACTCCTCCTTCCTCAGTCGCATCAATCAAACTTTGTAAATCATTTGAATTTGCACTGATTAAGGACATGTCCAATAAATAACTACTAACTGCTACCAATACCCCTAGCCATATCTTCATTCGTTGCACCTACTTTATAATGGGCGATTATTCGTTGTTGGGCATATCCCCCATCTTTCCTTGTTGTTTCATTTTTTGTTCGTATTTCATTTTTGCTTGTACTTTAATTGTCTCAAGTTTTTCAATATAAGCGCCTTCATTTTGACCAATATACGATCTAGCATCTTGTTCTTCTATAAAGTAGGCATATCCCCAATTCATCGGTGTTTTTAATGTTGTTTTAACAATCGTTACATCTTCTACTTTTGCCCATTTTAAATTATTAAAATCTCTTACGTATTTTTCATTTGTTTCGTTTTTAGCAACTTCATCGTTTAATAAACAACCAATGTCATCATAAAAGATAACCGTTCCATCTTTTTTTATCGCCTTTGTACTAAACATCCCCATCGCATCATTCTTTTCGTATACATGCATATTGCACATCTCACATGTGGTATGTTCATCAGGCTCGTGTATATGTTGGTCCTCGTCAGCAACTGATCCATTAACGGAAATAGCCCCCTGCCCCTCATCATGTAATGGTTCTTCAACGAGAATAGGTACTTCCTTTTCTGTAATTGGTTGATCTACGGCAGTCTCTTCCTTTGCTCCACATGCAGCTAATGTGAATCCACAAACTACTACTATTGCTACAATCTTATTCATTTGTTGTCTCCTCCAATAAATAACAGTATGTATTACTATATACTTCCAATATACAAAGCAATTGTGAAATAAGATGAAAGTACTTGTGAAATAACGGAAAAGTTTCTTTGACTTTTTTGCGACACAAAAAAATGGATATCTCCCGTTTAGAGACATCCATCTTTTATATTAATTAAATTGAAGTGCGGTAAGTGCTTATACGAGAATTTCGATTATATACAGTGTTTATTTTTATTGCTTGTTCTAACAGGCTATTGCGCATTGTTGCCGCTGTATCCGCATCAAACTGTAATCCTTTCACAATCAGTTTATTCGTAGTCCGTTTTAAAACCCTTTTTGGTGGACTATTTTTTTGTTGTGCAGGTTTTTGCCTAGGTTGTTGTTGGGAGAATTGTTGTCCCTGTCCAAAACCAGAACCTTCCTCCATCACTCGATAAAACAATTCATTGGAATGTAAATATTGTCTGGAGTTTCGAAAAATACTGCTGGGTACAGGTTGAACGCGTGTCGTTCTCATAAGCACTTACCCCCTCTCTTTTGAAACTTTTTACCTATATTCATTCTTTTTATCGGTAAAATAGATTTACTATGAAGGAATCTATCCTACAATATTTACAATGTTTGTTTATTTTTTTGAGTTTTTGTAGTTGTTCCACTTTACTCCAATGAATGAACCACAAAAAAAGTGTAGATAAAGGGATTACTTTTCCCTTTATCTACACTATATGCAAGTTCACTTCCAGAAATGTTCAAAAATAGAAATTGGCATATGTCGTTTATGTTGAGATCTTAAATAATGACCTTCGATGATTTTTTTTGCTCCTTCCGAAACTTCTTTTCCTTCTAAATAATCATCAATTTCATCATAGGTAACCCCTAATGCTGTTTCATCCGGTAAGGCTGGTCGTTCTTCTTCTAAATCGGCAGTTGGTGTTTTTAAGTAAAGGTGCTCAGGGCAATTTAAGTAAGCTAAAATTTGCTTTCCTTGTCGTTTATTTAGGCGGTATAACGGAATTAAGTCCACTCCGCCATCACCGTACTTTGTATAAAAGCCTGTTATTGATTCCGCGGCATGGTCAGTACCTACTACGACTGCATTCTTCATTGCTGCAATTGAATATTGTACCTTCATTCGTTCCCGCGCTTTTTCATTCCCTTTTGCAAAATCACTTAATTCAATTCCAGCATCAATTAACGATTGTACGCTCGCATCTACTGCTGGTTTAATATTAATTTCGTAAATCGTTGTAGGTTGAATAAAGTCAAGCGCATCCTGGCAATCTTGTTCATCCGCTTGCACCCCATATGGAAGTCGGATTGCATAAGTTGAATAATTATTCTCCCCGGATTCATTATTTAATTCTTCCACTGCCAGTTGAACGAGTTTCCCCGTTAATGTAGAGTCTTGTCCACCACTTATGGCAATTACAAACCCTTTAAGAAAAGAATGCTTTTTGGCATAATCCTTCAAAAAATCAATAGACTTCCGCACTTCCACTTCAGGATCAATTGTTGGAAGAACCTTTAGTTCATCAATAATTTGTTGTTGTAAATGACTCATGTGAACTCCCCCTAACGATTTTCGATATCATGCACCATATTACGTACTTCTTCAATATTTCTCATTTTGTTATCCCAACATTTTTGACTTAAATCAACCGGATATTCTTCTGGGTTTAAGGAGCGTTTATATTCATCCCATAACAATTCTAAATTATCTTGTGCATACTGTTTCATTTCCATTAGCGTAGGACTTTTGTAAACAATTTGTCCCTGTTCTACTACTTTATGATGTAGCTCTTTTGCTTCGAAATTTGTAACAAACTTTGAGATGAATGTATGGATTGGATGGAACATTTTAATCCGTTCTTCTTGTTGTGGATTTTCATCTTCCATCACAATATAGTCACCCTCAGCTTTTCGATTCTCGCGGTTAATAATACGATAAACCTTTTTTAATCCAGGGGTAGATACCTTTTCAGCATTTGCAGTAATTTTAATTGTATCTTCCATTTCACCTTTTGCATTTTCAATAGACACCAATTTATATACTGCTCCTAAAGCTGGTTGATCATAGGCAGTAATGAGTTTTGTCCCAATGCCCCAAGAGTCTACTTTGGCTCCTTGGGCTTTTAAGTTTAAAATTGTATATTCATCTAAGTCATTTGAAACGATGATTTTAGCATTTGGGAATCCTGCTTCATCTAGCATACGTCTTGCTTCTTTTGATAGGAACGCAATATCTCCACTGTCTAAACGAATACCTACGAAATTAATTTGATCCCCAAGTTCTTTCGCTACTTTAATGGCATTTGGAACGCCCGATTTTAACGTGTTATACGTATCCACAAGGAATACACAGTCTTTATGACGTTTCGCATAGGAATGAAACGCATCATATTCACTTTTATAAGCTTGGACCATTGCATGGGCATGAGTTCCAGATACAGGAATATCAAATAACTTCCCTGCGCGTACATTCGAAGTTGAATCGAATCCACCAATGACTGCGGCTCTTGCACCCCAAATTGCAGCATCCATTTCCTGTGCTCTTCTCGTTCCAAACTCTGCGGAACCTTCATTTTTAATCACTTGTTTAATTCGGCTTGCTTTTGTCGCAATTAATGTTTGGTAGTTCACAATATTTAATAGCGCTGTTTCGATTAGTTGAGCCTCAACAAGAGGTGCTTCTACCCGAAGAATTGGTTCATTCGCAAAAACAAGCTCGCCCTCAACCATTGAATAGATATTCCCAGTGAATTTAATATTTTTTAAGTATTCAATAAAGTCTTCCTTGTAACCTAGCTCATTCGATAAGTACGCAATATCTGACTCGGAAAAATGAAAATCGCGTAAATACTGTAAAATACGTTCTAACCCTGCAAATATCGCATATCCATTTCCAAAAGGTAGTTTTCTAAAATATAATTCAAAAACCGCTTTTCTATTATGAATGCCGTCAGCCCAATAGCTTTCCGCCATGTTAATCTGATATAAGTCGGTGTGAAGTGTTAAACTATCATCAGCAAATTTCCATTCCATTCAAGACCCTTCTTCCAGTTTCATAATTAGTCATAGTATACACTATTTAACAAAGTCGAAGTATCGATTTCAATCTTACCTGTATAAAATCCCACATTATTGTAGAATATGTTATTAGTCATAAAAATTGACTATAGCGTTTAAAATTAACGTAAAATACTTTAACTTTGTACTTGGATATTCCTAGTCTTGTTCCCCCTAACAAGCTAGTTATCAAAATATAAGCTAACTTACGCCCCCAAAATACGTGAGTTAGCTTTTTTATTTTTTTCAAATGGCAATCCATTTTAATACTAAACGCAATTAAAGCTATAATATAGATAAAAGCATATACATATTAGGTGAAAATGAATGATACACAACGACATTGCCATCGAATTTAAAAAAGTTTGTTATGAAGTGAATGATTTGTCTATTTTAAATAATGTAAGTGGTGTGTTTTATAATGGAAAAATTACTACCCTTGTTGGCCCATCCGGAGCAGGGAAAACATCTCTTTTAAAAATGTGCAATGGCCTACATTCTCCTACATCAGGTGACATTTACATTTTTAACAAACCCATCACTACCTATGAACCTACTGCCCTTCGAACAAATGTTGGAATTGTATTACAAAGTTCTCCAATTATTCGAGGAACTGTTTTCGAGAACCTGGCGTTACCTTTTAAATTAAAAAATAAAACCTTGTTAGAAAAAGAAGCAATCGCCTTTTTAGAAGATGTTGGTCTGGATCGTACTTTTTTATACCGACAAGGCAGGGATTTATCGGGTGGTCAACAGCAAAAGGTTTCCATCGCTCGTACGTTAATGAATCAACCAAACATTTTATTACTCGATGAAATTACCTCTGCACTCGATCCAACTTCTGTCCAAGAAATTGAACAACTGCTATTAAATATAAATAAGAAGTATAAAACAACGATTATTTGGATAACTCATAATATTGAACAAGCAAAACGCATTGGGGATTACACGTGGATGATGATGGAAGGCCAACTTGTAGAAAGTGGAGAGAGTAAACGATTATGGAGTACTTCCAATGACTTTATTCAAACCATTACTCTTGGAGGTCAGGAAGTATGACCTATTCGACATTAGCATTAACGTTAATTTTTGTACTCATTCCGTTAATACTATCCAAAACATTAAAACTAGACCTTGAAAAAGATACAATCATTGCAACAGTTCGTTCCATTATCCAATTAATGATTGTTGGGTATGTATTAAAGTGGGTATTTGAAGCAGATAGTATAATTTATATTCTATTAATGATTTTGTTAATGATTGTAGCTGCTACGTTAAATGCAAGAAAAAAAGGGAAAGCTATACGAGGAATCACATGGAAGATTGCCGTTACACTTGTAATAGTGGAAGTGGTTACTCAAGGAATTTTACTAGGATTTCAAATCGTTCCAGCTACTGCACAATATATCATTCCTATTAGTGGTATGTTGATTGGAAATTCGATGGTTTTATCAATTTTATTTTTAAATCGTTTTACTGCTGAAATTGAAAGCAGCCGTGATGAAATTGAACTTCTATTGTCTCTTGGTGGTACACCGAAACAAGCTGTACATCGACAATTAACGAGTGCCATTAGAGCTAGTATGATTCCTACGATTGAAAGTCAAAAAACAATTGGTCTTGTCCAATTACCCGGAATGATGAGTGGACAAATTATTGGGGGTGCGGATCCAGTTCAAGCTATACAATTTCAAATTTTAATTCTTTTCGGTCTTTTAACAACCGCTGCCCTTTCGAGTATCCTAGTAGGCTTTTTAAGTTACCCTACACTGTTCAATGAGCGGATGCAATTATTAAGGAGCTCCGCATTATAATTTTAATCTTTAAAGAATTCATACTTTTTTTCGATTTAATTACTGTATGTTATAATATTTTAAAAAATGAAATGAGGTTCCAACTATGCCAGTATTACGTGATCTCTTTATTAACCTATCTGAAAATCAATTATTAAATAGTGCAGCGCAAAAATATGGACTTCGACTTGGTGCACAAAGTGTCGTAGCAGGTACAAATATTCCAGAAGTCATTAAAAGCATTAAAGAATTAAATGCACAAGGAATCTCTTGTACTGTGGATAACCTTGGTGAATTTGTATTTGAACGTTCTGAAGCGACAAAAGCAAAAGAGCGTATTTTAGAAGTAATTCAGGCAATTCATGAAAATGACGTAGATGCACACATTTCTTTAAAACCATCGCAACTTGGTTTAGATATCGATTACGATTTCTGTTATGGAAACTTAGAGGAAATTGTAGACCTTGCTTCAACATACAAAATGCATATTAATTTAGATATGGAAGATTACGATCGTCTTCAACCTTCATTTGATTTATTAGATCAATTATCTCAAAAATACGATAACGTCGGCACAGTAATTCAAGCATATTTCTTTAACGCTGCTGAAAATATCGAGAAATACAAAAACTTCCGTCTACGTATTGTAAAAGGTGCTTATAAAGAACCGGCTGAAGTAGCCTATCAAAATAAACATGACATCGATTTAAACTTTATCGATTTAATTGAATACCACTTACTAAATGGTAAATTTACATCGATTGCAACGCACGACCATAATGTCATTAATCATGTAAAACAGTTTGTGAAAGATCATGATATTTCAAATGACAAGTTCGAGTTCCAAATGCTTTATGGTTTCCGTAAAGAAATGCAATTAGAGCTTGCTAAAGAAGGATATAATTTCTGTACGTATGTTCCATTTGGTGACGACTGGTATGGCTATTTCATGCGCCGTCTAGCAGAAAGACCACAAAACTTAAACCTTGTAACAAAACAAGTGTTTACTAAGAAAACAAATACGTTGATCGGTTTAACTGCCGCAGCATTTGTTTTAGGCCGCTTAACAAAGAAATCGAAATAATAAATAAAAGGGTTGTTCCAAATTTGCTGGAACAACCCTTTCATCTATAGATAGCCACTATTTATTCCAGCCCTTCTCTTTAAAACGAGAAATGGCTTCGATGCGATTCCCTACTCCAAGTTTATCTAATATAGTTGAGATATAATTTCGCACAGTCCCGGCTGATAAATACAGTTCTGCTGCAATTTCTTTCGTTGTTTTCCCTTCAGCTACTAATTCCAGCACTTGGCTTTCACGTTCTGTTAATGGGTTTTCACTGTCATCTTCATAAACAAAATCTACAAGTTCAGGTGCATAAATCCGCCGTCCATCCATAATCACACGAATCGAATGGACTAATTCTTCAATTGGATTATCTTTTAATAAATAGCCGCGCACACCTGCTTTTCTTGCTCGTTCAAAATAACCTGGTCTCGCAAAAGTTGTTAGAATGATAATTTTACAATCACTACTCGCATGCAATTCTTCTGCAGCATCCAGGCCTGTTTTTACCGGCATTTCAATATCCATAATACAAATATCTGGGTTCTGTTCTTTTACTAGTTCGACTGCCTCTTCACCATTTTTAGCAAGCCCGACCACTTCCATATCATCTTCCATATTCAGCAGTGACCTCATTGCACCGAGTAACATTCCCTGATCCTCTGCTATTACAATTCGAATCATTTCACTCATTTCCTTTCTGGTGTGTTATGGCTAGTGGCACACTAATTGAAATTTTTGTACCTAACTTACTATCTATTTTAAGGGAACCGTTAAAAAATTCCAAACGTTCTTGCATCCCCTTCAATCCATTTCCAGCAATGTTTAGTTTGTCATTAAAACCTTTTCCATCATCGATAATACATAGCTTAATTTCATTATAATTTCGTTCGATTGTTATTTTACATTTTGTTGCACCACTATGCTTTACAACATTGGTGATTGCTTCTTTTAAACACATACTTAATACATTTTCCATTAACACCGGAATATTTAATGTTTTTGTATTCCCCAAAATTTCATAATCTATTTCAGCAGCTTTTAATATTTGCTCCACTCGAATGATTTCTTCATGTAATTTAACAGCTCGCATATCTGCTACAAGTTCTCTTACCTCTTTTAATGCTATGCTCGCAGTATGGCGAATATCTTTAATTTCTCGAATGGCTTCTTCTGGATTTTTCGTCACGAGTCGACTGGCTAAATCACTTTTTAACCCAATCATCGAAAGCTTTTGACCTAATGTATCGTGTAAATCCCTCGCAATTCGCTGACGTTCCTCCACGATGATTAACTCTTCAATACGTTCCCTAGCTGTTTCAAGCTCACCTTCTAAATTTTCTCGTTTGTTTCGGCTATACAAAGTAAAAGGCAATAATACAACCCCAATTACCGTAATAATAATAAATGGTGTTTGAGATAGGAATAAATCCAAATCAATAAAGTAGCCAGCAACAATCGATACGACTGTAAAGCCAATATGTAAGCCATACATGATAAAGAATCCAACAGTATTTCGTATGTTGCCAATGAAAAAGGCCGTAAATAGTGATAAATAAACATATCCATACATGAGTGTCATGGCAATATTTAATACCATTTCAAAGCTTATCCACATATAGACAAGTCCATTTTTCGACTTAAACGAAAACCGATGAGATAAAAAGTAAAGCAATATTAACAAAATCCCAATAGAAATTTGAATGATTGAATAGGAACGAATAATAAAGTAAAAAGGCATGATACAAAAAATAATCCAAACATAAATACTAATCCATGGATTTTTCGGTAAAATCGTATACCAGCTTCTCATGTCCCCCTCCTTAATTTCATATTTTTCTTATAGTATAACAAATACTTCCGATTATCCTATTTTAAGCGATAGAAAAACCACCTCTTATTTAGAGATGGCTTTCATATTTTTTGATTTCATTGATTTTTCTCGTAATTGAATTAATTCTTCAACTTCTTTAAACGATACAAACTTTTTACGCTCTGGATCATATAATTTATAACGAATTGACTCAACACTTGTTTTTAAAGTAATTGTTGTTGCTCGTTGAAGTGGTGGAATTGACTCATGCGCTTCTTCTAATTTATAGTTTGGTACTCGTGGTGCTAAGTGATGCACATGGTGGAAACCGATATTCCCTGTAATCCATTGTAAAATTTTCGGTAATTTGTAATATGAACTACCTTCTACTGCTGCCTTTACATAATCCCACTCTGTATCGTATTCAAAGTACGAATCTTCATACGTGTGTTGGATATAGAATAACCAAATTCCTAGTGATCCCGCGATAAATAAAGTAATGGCATGTACTAATAGGAATGTTGTCCAACCAAATACAAAAATTAAAGTCGCACAGATTGCAAGTAATGCTATGTTTGTAAAATACGTATTCAAACGCTCTTTTTGCTTTGCATCTTTACGGTTCACACGATTTAATACAAGAACCATTAAAAGTGGTCCTAAACCAAACATCACGATTGGATTACGGTATAAACGGTAGCCTAAACGACCAAGTTTTGATTTTTCAAGGTATTCGTCAACAGTTAACATATCGATATCACCAATACCGCGTTTATCTAAATTTGAACTTGTTGCATGGTGAATTGTGTGCTCGCGTTTCCATTTTTGATATGGGAATGATGTTAAAAGCCCTGTAATATTCCCAACGATATCATTTGCTTTTTTATTACTGAAAAATGAACCATGTGTACAATCATGGAAAATGATAAACGTTCGAACTACAAACCCAGCCGCTAATACACTACACGCCACTGTATACCATGGTGAAAACTGAATTAAGTAGTAACCCGCTGCCCAAATCACTAAAAGGGGTACAATTGTATTAAATATTTGAAAAACACTTTTTCCTGTGTCGGACTTTGCAAAGGGTTGAACCTCTTTACGTAACTGCTTTGTTTTTTCTGCATTCGTCGTCAATGTAATATACCTTCTTTCCTTCTTTACTATCTACTATCATCTTAAAGAAATGAGATCATGATGTGTAGAAGCAAACATCACAAATAATATATTACATATGTCATGTGACAATATGATAGATGTATGCATTAGAAAAGGAGCCGCCCAAAAAGTCATTTTGGACGGCTCCTTTGCGACGAGGATAATGACAATTCATTGTTACTACCGCAGGAGTACAGCTTTTTAGCAATATTTTATTATTAGAAGCGTAGATGTCCAGAAAGTGTAGTTTCTAGACATCATCTTTTTTAATTGAATATATTTACTTCTAATTAAACATTAAAATATCTAGCATCTGGATGAGCGAAAACAATAGCTGATACACTTGCTTCAGGCTCCATCATAAAGCCTTCTGTTAATTGAACTCCAATTTGTTCTGGTTTTAGTAACTTAAATAGTTTTTCTTGGTCTTCTAGGTTTGGACATGCTGGATAACCAAATGAGAAACGTTGACCTTGATATTTTGCTGCAAAACGCTCACGCATTGTAAAGTCAGTCGCATCTGGGAAGCCCCAAACATCACGAATTTCTTGGTGTAGTCTTTCAGCAAAGCCTTCTGCAAGCTCTAATGCTGTAGCAAGTAATGCATGACTCTCTAAAAACTTCCCATCATTTTTAAATTGTTCAGCGATCTCTTTTACACCTTTACCAGCTGTAACAACCATTAATGCTACATAATCCATTTCGCCACTTTCGACCGTTTTTAAGAAGTCTGATAAACATAAGTACGGCGCTTCCTTTTGACGTGGGAATTGGAATCGTTCAATTTCTGTTTTACTATCTTCTGGACTATAAATCACCACATCGTCTCCGTCCGCCTGTGCTGGGAAGAATCGATACATGCCAGATGGTGTTAGTAAATCCGAAGTTAAATATTCGTTTACTAAATCATATAGCTGTGTTGCTCGCTCATCATTTTCAGCTAAAAGTTTTTCTACACTACCTTTTAAACCTAGATGATGCCCAATTAACGTACGCATATTCACATATGGATGTAAATGGGCCACTGAATAATTTTTCTTAATATGTTGATCTAAATCTTTCGGTACATAAACTTCCGCATCTTTCACCGTTCTGACTGGTTTTTCTGGTGCTTCTTTGGCAGGACGTGCTGCACGTTTTTCATCTGCAAGTAGACGTTTTTCGCGGGATTCTTTAATTTCTTGGAAGAACTGTTCCCGTTCGTTGACATCCATTAAGCGATTTGCTTGATCCAATCCTTGCATCGCATCTTTTGCGTAAATCACCGGACCATCATACTCTGCCGCTATTTTTGTTTCTGTAAATCGTTTTGATAAAGCTGCTCCACCTACTAAAATCGGCACATCAATGTTGGCTGCTTTAAAGTCTTGTGCAGTGATGACCATTTGTTGTGCTGATTTTACAAGTAATCCTGATAGCCCAACAAAATCAGGCTTTTCTTTGCGAATTGCTTCAATTAATTGTGCTGGTGTTACTTTAATGCCTAAATCTACAACTTTAAAACCATTATTACTTAAAATAATATCAACAAGGTTTTTCCCAATATCATGTACGTCACCTTTTACTGTGGCAAGGACGATTTTCCCTTTACCCGAACTGTCTTCAGCTTTCTCCATGTATTGTTCCAAGTGTGCTACTGCCGCTTTCATAACCCCTGCACTTTGCAATACTTCTGCAACGATTAATTGGTTATCGTTAAACAGACGACCAACCTCAGCCATACCTGTCATTAATGGTCCGTTAATAATATCTAAAGGCGATTCAAAAATTTCTCTTGCCAGTTCAAGGTCTGGAATTAACCCTTCCTTTGTTCCTTCGACGATGTAATAAGCTAAACGCCCTTCAACCGTATCTGGAATGTTGGCTACTTGCTTTTCCTTTTTCTTATCTCGATAAAAATCAGTAAATACAGCTAACGTTTCATCATTTGTATTAAAGATTAAATCATTTGCAAGCTTGATTTCCTCTTCAGGAATTGACGCATAACGCTCTAATTTTTCAGTATTAACAATCGCGTAATCAAGTCCTGCTTGTGTACAGTGATATAGATATACGGCGTTTAACACTTCACGACCTACTGGAGGTAAACCAAATGAAACATTACTTACGCCTAGTACTGTAAGAGTTTTAGGGAATTTTTCTTTAATAAGGCGAATTCCTTCAATTGTTTCTTCTGCCGCACCAATATATTGCTCGTCTCCTGTTCCAACAGGGAAAACAAGTGGGTCAAAAATAATATCTTCTGGTGCCAGTCCCCATTTTTCCGTTAGCAATTGATATGATTTTTCTGCTACTTCTAATTTACGTTCTCTTGTAACAGCCATACCTTCTTCATCAATTGTTCCAACAACAACGGATGCACCGTATTTTTTTACGATTGGCATAACTGCATCAAAACGTTCTTCCCCATCTTCTAAGTTAATGGAGTTAATAATCGCTTTCCCTTGTGAAAACTTCAATGATTCCTCGATCACGCGTTCATCCGTTGAGTCGATTACTAATGGAACCTTTACTTTTTTCACGACTTCTTGCATAAAGTTGCGCATATCTTCAAGCTCATCACGGTCTGGGTTTGCTAAACAAATATCAATTACGTGAGCACCATTTTTCACTTGTGCTCGGGCAATTTCAGCGGCTTCTTCAAATTTGCCGTCAATGATTAACTGTTTAAACTTACGAGAACCGATTACATTTGTACGCTCACCGATGAATAGTGGACGCATTGAGTCATCATATAATAGAGGTTCAATTCCCGAAACAGCATGACCGTGTGTTTTTGCTGGGATTGGTCGCGGTTCATGGCCTTCTACTGCTTCACGAATCGCTTTAATATGATCTGGTGTCGTACCACAGCAACCACCAACAATGTTTAACCAACCTTTTTCCGCAAATCCACGTAATTTAATGGATAGAGAGTCTGGTGTTTCATGATAATGCCCTTCCTCATCTGGTAAACCTGCGTTTGGATAACAACTAATATAACTCGTAGATAAGTCAGAAAGTGAACGTATATGATCTGTCATAAACTCTGGACCAGTTGCACAGTTTAAACCAATTGATAAAGGTTGAATATGTTCAATGGAAATATAAAATGCTTCAATTGTTTGCCCTGCTAAAGTCGTACCCATTGGCTCAATCGTTGCCGAAACCATGACAGGTAGTTGTTTTCCAGTCTCTTCAAAGGCACGTTTAATACCAAGTGAAGCTGCTTTTACATTTAGCATATCCTGACTTGTTTCAAGTAAGATTAAGTGGGCGCCTGCTTCAACTAAGGCTTTTGCTTGAACATAAAAGTTTTCATGTAACTCATCAAACGAAATACCACCCGTTACCGACAAAGTTTTCGTTGTTGGACCAATTGCGCCTGCAACAAAACGAGGCCATTCTTCTGTTGAATATTCTTCTACTGCCTCTAAAGCTAATTCAACTGCACGTTTATTAATTTCCTCTGCCTTTTCCCCTAAACCATACTCATTTAATACTAATGGCGTTCCACCGAAAGTATTGGTACAAATAATATCTGCTCCTGCTTCTAAATAGGCACGATGGATCTTTGTCAGTACATCTGGTCTTGTTAGTACAAGGTTTTCATTACATCCTTCTAACTCTTCTCCACCAAAGTCGTCTGCAGTTAAATCTTCTCGTTGAAGCATTGTTCCCATTGCACCATCGATAATTAATATTCGTTTTTGTAATTGCTCTTCTATCAGATGGTTATACATTTGCTTTAACTCCTTCGTTTTGCTTATCAAGTTGTTTGATATATTGCATTAATTGTATTGTTAAATCGTAACGTAAAAATGGTGTAATTAAATAAATACCATTAAAGTGTTTCGTAGCCGTATCAAGCAATTCTTTTGCAATTGCTACACCTTCAGCTGCTTCACGTACTTTATCCCCTTCGCATGCCTTCATTCTTTCTAACACTTCATCAGATAATTTAATACCTGGCACTTCATGATGTAAAAACTCAGCACTTCTGAAACTTGTTAGTGGCATAATCCCAATATAAATTGGAGCTGATAAATGTTTTGTTGCTTCATAAATTTCTTCAATTTTCTCTGATGAATATACCGGTTGCGAGATGAAGTAATCCGCACCATGCTCGATTTTTTTCTCTAATCGACTGACTGCGCGATCTAATACACGAACATTTGGATTAAATGCAGCTGCAACAGAGAAATTAGCTTTTTTACGTAACGCTTTACCTGAAAAGGAAATTCCCTCATTTAGTTGTTTAATTAAAGATACTAATTCCATAGAAGACACATCATAAACGCTTGTTGCACCAGGGAAATCGCCTACTTTTGTTGGGTCACCCGTTACCGCTAAAATGTCATGAAGTCCTAATGCATTTAGTCCCATTAGATGAGATTGTAAACCAATTAAATTACGGTCACGGCATGTAATATGAGGCATTGTGCGAATACCGTGTTGCAATTTCAAAATTGAACCCATCGCAATATTACTGATACGTGGCGAAGCTAATGAATTATCCGCCATCATAATAATATCGGCCCCTTCATTATAAAGAGACTTTGCACCTTCAACGAATCCGTCAATTTCTAAATGACGCGGTGTATCTAGTTCAACAATCACCGAACGCTCACGCTTCACTTTTTCATGGAGTGGTTCTTGTCTTGTAGGGTCTGGTTCTTGAATAGATACAATTTGTTGTTGCTTCGCTTGTTTTTCCTCTAATGGTGTTAATTTTTCTAATTGTTTTTTTACGGCTTCGATATGTTTTGGCGTTGTACCACAGCATCCTCCGATTAACCGAACTCCTTGGTTGCGCAATTGAATCGCTGCACGTGCAAAATAATCTATTTCAGATTCATAGATGACACGACCTTCATCAATATCTAATAAGGAAGCATTTGGGTACGCAGATAAAAAGGCTTTTTGTGGTAATTCAACACCTTCAAATGCTTGAATTGTATGGTGTGGACCTAAACGACAATTCACCCCAACAATATCGGCTCCAAGTCTTTCTAATTCTTGTAGTGCATCATTTAACAGCATGCCATTTTGCAAAACACCTGGTTCATGCATGGACACCTGTGCAATAATCGGCAAGCTCGTTAAATCGCGTAACATTTTAATTGTTTCAGTAAGCTCTTCAAAATCGTAATACGTCTCAAGCAATAAACCATCGATTTGCCCTTGTATTAAAATTTCTGCTTGCTCACGAATCGCATCTAAAATTTCGTTCAAAGTTGCTTCATTTTTTCGTACACCACGAATTCCACCAATCGAACCGATGACGAACTGGTTCCCACTTGATGCCGCATTTTTCGCTAACCTTACCGCTGCTTCGTTAATTTCTTGAACTTTTGATTCTAGTCCGTAACGCGCTAGCTTAATGACATTGGCTCCATATGTATTCGTTTGGATCACATCTGCTCCAGCTGCAATATATTCACTATGAATCTTTTCAATTAATTCTGGTCTTACAATATTCATCTCTTCATGACAATGATCCAGTCCATATGAATATAACAACGTACCCATTGCGCCGTCTGCTGTTAATACCTTTGATTTCAACGCTTCAAGTAGACCCATTTTTTCATCTCCTAAATAAATATACTTTAAAAAATTTTCCGACTTATTAGAAAAGCGTAAGGCGCTCGCCCAGATCTTGATAAACTAGATGAATCAAACGCCACACTCTCAATTTTATAACAAATAAAAAGCCCTCTTTTTTTGAAAGAAGGCTTGTAATCTTTATCTGATTTCCTCCTTATCTATCGGCTATCGCCTGCTGGATTTAGCACCTTACGATTCGTTGGTTGCTGAAGCTTCATAGGGCCAGTCCCTCAACTTCTCTTGATAAGTGTTATTAATATGTTAAATTGAATCATATCTGTTAATTCCGATTTAGTCAATATAGTTTACAGATTTTTATAATAAATCGTACTACTTCAACGCTTTTATTACTTTTTCTGCAGTATTTTTACCATTTCCAATACAAGCACCAATACCGACACCGAAATAAGAACAGCCTGCAATAAAGACATTCGGATAGTTCTTTTCCATATCTTCAATGGTCTCTTGCAACGCCTCATTATGCGCAAGGTCATACTTTGGCATCGCATCAATCCACTTTTCAATATTAACAACGATTGGTTTCTCTTCAATATTCAAGCTAAGACGGATATCCTCTAACGCTACTTGTGTTAGCTCTTCATCAGACATTGCAACTAGCTCTTCATATTTTGGGTTATTACTTTTGTAAAATAACCGAACTAATAGCTTTCCATTATGAGACGTATGTTTCCATTTACGACTTGTCCATGTTGAAGCATTACAAACAAGATCGCTATTATGCGATACAATAAACCCTGTACCATCTTTTGGTAGCACAGTATCCGGAATATCAAACCCTAAATACATTGTGATAGCAGAGCCGTTTGTAAATTTACCGAAATTACGATCTAATTGCGAATCATTTAGTATACTTCGAACGACTGTATTTGGAACTGCAAGGACCACGACATCAGCGTAAATACTTTCTCCATTATTAAATGTCACTTCATAGCCATGATCAATTTTTAAAATTCTTTCGGTTGAAGTATTTTTGTAGAATTCAACCTCTGGAAGTAATTCCTCTAATCGATTCATTAATGAAGATAATCCGTTTCGGAAAGATATGAATTTTTTATTCGCTGCTTGTTCAAACTGTTCTCGATTCGCCTCGAAACCTTTCATAATACTACCATAGTCATTTTTATAATCTACTAAGTAGGGGAGTGTAGAAGCCAGCGATAGTTGATATAAATCTCCTGAATAAACACCGGCTAATACTGGTGCGATTTGTTTTTCTACAATTTCTTTCCCCAAAAAGTATTCTAAAAACTCACCAATAGAACTTTCTTTCGTAAACTTCGTGTTTGGTAGTTCCGAATCTTTTAAAGCTCGTTTTTTCCCTTCATTTGAAATTAATGTACTTGCATACAAAGAATCCAAACTCATAGGGATTCCAAAGGTCGATCCTGCTGGAATAGCATGTAGCTCATTATTTGTATGTATGTAGGATATTCCAGTTTCGTTATATACAAGCTCTGATTCAAATTCCAGCTCTTTTATAAGGTTAAGCACACTAGGATGACGTGCAACCATTGAGTCTGCTCCTGTTTCCATAATAAATCCATGCTCTTGAATCGAATGCATTTTACCACCAAGATAAGCATTCTTCTCTGCCAATACAAGACGAACAGGCATGTTCATTTTCTCGGCTTGCCTCTTTAAATAATGCATTGTGCAAAGGCCCGTTATCCCTCCACCAACAACAACAACAGTTTTCATCATTACAACTCCCTACACGCTCAAAAATATTCTCCTCTCTAGTATAAACCTTTTCACAGAAAAGTAACTGCTTGAATGTATTACAATATTTAGACAGAAGGGAGCGTCCGAAAAGTGATTTTCGAGCGCTCCCTTTGCGACGAGGATGTAACAATTTATTGTTACTACCGCAGGAGTAAAGATTTTTAACAATATTATACCACCAGAAGTATAGGTGCCCGGAAAGTGTAATGCTTTCTGGACACCCCATTCTAAATTAAGATATAAAGTTAAGCACCCGAATTCACTCTAAATCCTTTGCTACTAATGCTAATTGATCTGCAGAGTAAGTTACTTCATTAAAGGATGAAGCTAATTCACTAATTACTCCATGTAATCGCTCAATTTCTTTTTTCATTAATTCACTTTGTACCTTTGATTCATTTACGACATTTAAAATTTGAGAAAATTGCTCTTCAGTTTCGTTCATACTCTTTTCACCTAACTGAACTTCCTCATTTACTCTTTCTAGCAAATCAACCAAGTTTATAGTGTGTTCCTTATTCTTACTCAAAAGATGTTCTACCGATTCAACCGACTGTTTCGTTTGATCCGAAAGTTTTCTCACTTCTTCTGCTACAACGCTAAATCCTTTTCCATACTCTCCTGCCCTAGCCGCTTCAATGGAGGCATTTAGTGATAACAGATTGGTTTGGTCGGCAATCCCTGTGACAATCCCTATAATCGTTTCCATATCATTGGTCACCCTTAATAAATCACTAATATTAGATGAAATGTCGTCTATAGTATTTCGTATACTTAACATATTTTGATGTTGATTGACTATTTTTATTTTACCAACTTTCGCTTTTTCTTCAGCTGAAATTGATAACTCTGCCGTTTTCATAGCATAACTCGTCATCTCTTGAGATTGATCATTAATTAAATGAAAGGTTACATTTGTTTGTTCAGAAACAGTAGCTAGACTTTCAGTAGATTTTATAATGGATTGGCTGATTTGCTCCTTTTGTCGTTGGATTTGCACTTTATAAGCCTCTACCACATTTTCAAATTCTTCTAGAACAAGTTGTTGTTCGAAAGTGCACATTTTCGTTATCGCTCTAATTAAATATAATTGGTCGTTTGGATCCTTTACATCTTGATGGACTATTTCAATAATGGTTATCAATAAATTTTGAAATGCGCCGATGTACCATTGTGTTTTTAAACCGATTCTTACATGGACTTGCGCGATTCTCTTCCGTTTTTCAAAAAACTCTTTATTAATAACCCCATTGAACATATCTAAAACATGGTTCCTTAAGGTTACTTTTAGTTTATCTACTGAACTATTTCTATCAATGATTTGAATTAAAGAATCTTCAACATAAAGTGCGTTATAAAAATGATCTACAACCGTATGAATTTTTTCTTGTATATACGGTTTGAACACTTTTAAATATTTCAAATCTTGCTCAGTCAGATTGAGCAATTGCAATTGATTTGTATATTTTGTCTGAGTCGTATCAATCTCAACCTTAATATCATTCAGATTCATCGAAGTTGGTTTGCGCATTTTATTAAATAGCACCATTCACACTTCTTTCAAAAGTATTTTTATATCTGCCTAGATCAAGCTTCTTAAAGCGAGGGGTTTCCTTTCCCAAACTTAGGAGTAGCAGTGTTCTTGCAAAATGAACTCGATATCAGAAGAAATTGATACTTATTTTATATTCAACAGCATGATTCAATAGTCCAGTTTATTTTGCTGAAATTATTTTTAAACTTACATTATAATGTAATATTTGTAGATTTAATGTAAATAAAAAACTCTCGGAAATCCTCCGAAAGCTTTAATCGATCCTATTCATTTGATTCATTGCTAACTTGCGCCACTTAGCTGCTGTTTTTTTATTCTTCGGTACATCAATACCATGTTCATAAATCAAAGCAATGTTTAGTTTAGATTGATAATCCCCAAGAAGTGCCGCTTTTTTATAGTAGTATAGTGCTTTTTTTCCGTTTCTAGGGACACCCATACCATTTTCATATAAAAAGCCTAGATTAAAAATTGCATCTATATGGTGGGAAGCTGCTGCCTTTTCAAACCACTCAAGTGCAAGTGGAATATTTTTCTCTTGGCCAAGTAAACCATCTAAGAAAATGGACCCTATGCGATATTGGGCATCTTCATACCCTGCTTTTGCTGATTTCATATAATATTCAAAAGCTTTTTCATCCTCTATTGTAATTCCGATTCCTTGCTCATACATGATGCCAAGGGTAAACATTGCTTCCATTACATTGTTTGCGGCAGCTTTTTGAAACCAAATGAACGCTTCTTTCTCATTAACTGGAACACCTTCACCATTTAAATACATATCCGCTAAATTATTTGCAGCATCTGCATGACCATTTTCTGCTGCTTCCTTATATAAATGAAAAGCTTCTGTGTAATCTTCTTTTACCCCTAATCCTTCAAAGTAGCAATTAGCCAGTTCATACATAGCCGTTGTATTTCCAATATCTGCAGCCTTCTTATACCATTCTACGCCATATCGATGTTGGTCACATAAACAATAAATATGGGCAACTTCTAGCATCGCCTCAACATGACCAGCTAATGCAGGTTGATAGAGCGTAATAGCTTCTTGTATTTCTTCATCAGTAAATAGATGGAAATTTTCATGTATTAATTGCTCAAATCCAGCAGAACTATTAGACAAAGTAATCTACACCTTTATAAGTTTATATATTTCACTAATGATTTGGGATTGGTTATTTCCCCTTATAAATTTCAACTAAATACTCTTTAAATTGGGTAGCTGCAGGTGATAAATAACGTCCCTCTACCCACGATACACCAATTCTCCTTTCACAAATTGGGTCACTCACACGAATTTTACAAATATTGTACTCGTTTATTCCTTTTATATTCGGGATGAGCGAAACACCTAGTCCAGCCCCAACAAATCCAGCAACTGTATGCATTTCTTCCCCTTCGTAGGTAATATTTGTTGTAATACCCGCCTCGTTTAAAAACTTATCCACGATTTGACGAAGTGCATTTCCTTGTTTAATTGAAACAAACGGCTCACCTTTTATTTCTTCTAATCTTATGGATTCCCTTTTTGCAAAACGATGATTCTTAGGAACAATGACAAATAATTCTTCACTCCATAGCTCAATCCAATCGATTTTTACTGCCTTTGATTCAATTCGTTGCGATAAACATAAATCAATAGCTCCTTCTTCTAGTCTTTTCAGCAAGTTAAAAGAAGCTGCTTGCGTTAAGGAAAATTTCATATTTGGATACTTTCGCGGGATTTTTGCCATTAATTCCGGGACCACTTCCATCCCAAGCGAATGAATAAATCCAAAAGCGACTTCACCATAACCTGGCATGACGAGTCCGCCAATTTCTTGGTGCGCTCTTTCATACTCCTCTAATATGATATCAACACTTTTTAAGAATAGTTTGCCATAGCGATTTAATGTAATGGAGCGTCCTTGTCGGTCAAAAAGAGGTACCCCAATTTTATTTTCAATATTTGAAATGGATTTACTTAACGCAGGTTGAGAAATGTTCAATTCTTCTGCAGCATGGGTCATATGTTGCATCTGAGCAACAACTTTAAAATACTCTAGTTGCTGAATCTCCATTTTGAATACCTCTTTCTAATTGATAACTTTTAGTAATCATAATGATAAAAACAATAGATTGTACTTATGTATTCGTTAACCCTATAATAAGCTTAATCAATAGATTTGAATATCAAAATTCACTAAAAAAAACAACTAGAAAACGAAAATATTCGATTGTTTGTCACAATCAAGTTCAAAAAGGAGACAAATTCAAATGAAAATCATTCCTCCAAAACCATTTACAATTGAGAAAGGTAACCGCGCCGTACTCTTACTTCATGGTTTTACAGGAAACACAAACGATGTAAAACGTTTAGGTCGATATTTATCTGAACGTAACTACACTGTGCACGCACCATTATATAAAGGGCATGGTGGAGATCCAAAAACATTGATTGAAACAAATCCAATTGAATGGTGGAATAGCGTTTTAGAAGGTTACGACGAACTTCGTAATCGTGGCTACGCTGAAATCGCAGTAGCAGGTGTTTCACTTGGTGGTATTTTCTCATTAAAACTTGGTGAAGAACGCCCAACAAAAGCGATTGTTGCGATGAGCGCACCAGCATTAGCAAAGAGCACGGATAGTTTACAAGAACGCATTATCGATTACACGATTAAATATAAAAAATTATCTGGTACTTTTAACGAACAAGAAGATCAACCACAAGAAATAGCAAAAAAATATGTAATGCCTTCATTATCTTATTTACAAGGTATGATTAACGATACAAGTTCTAAATTAGAAACAATTCAAACACCCGTTCATATTTTACGCGGACTGCGTGATGATGATTATTATTGCGAAAGTGCTGACCTGATTTACAATTCTGTCAAGTCACGCATTAAATCTGTCAAAAGCTTTATCAACTCTGGTCATATTTTAACTTTAGACCAAGAGAAAGAATTAGTATTTGAAGAAATTTATCATTTCTTCGAAGGTCTAAAATGGAATGAATAATTTTTTTGAATTTCTTGATATGAAATTTGAAAAACTTGTCCATATTACTAATGTATCCCCTAGCAAATTCCCCAATTTGCTAATAAAATATATGTCCTAGTGACATACATCCCTTTAAAAACAAGTTGCGTTTAAGATCCCCGTCTTAAATTGCAGCTTGTTTTATTTTGAAAAGGAACAGTCCTAAATGATGAAATTTATTGCAATTACACCGGTATTTAACCTAAATTAAGAAAGCGCGGCCTACCACTGTACGCCGCGAAAAAAGTACAGAAAGTTTAGTAGGTATTACTAGATGTGAGAGGACCTTTCACAAAGCACAGGGACAAGTCGTAAAGACACGTACAACGTGGCTTTGCGGCTTGTGTGCTAAGTCCTCTCACTAGACAACCATTTTTAGATACTATGTTAGTTTATATTAGAGCTTTTATATAGTTTTTAATCTTCTATTTTATCCAAACTCCTAAATCACTTTCTTCCTCAACAGAAAAAGGGTAACTCTCATTACAAGAGCACCCTTTAAATGTACAGTGATGGATTTTCCTAATTTACTTACTATTAATTCACTACTAACTCTTGTTCAGTAGGTAGTGTTAAGAACCCTAAAATGATTTTTGCCGCCTGCGCTCTTGTTACATCACTAGATGGTGAAAACGCGCCATTACCTGTCCCTTGCACAATGCCTAAATCATAAAGTAAAGTAATCGCATTTTGAGTTTCTTCATTATAACCTGCAATATCTTTAAACGGCGCTACTTGTTTTGGAACATATGTTTCTCCTGTTGTGGCAGTATACGCTCGAGAAATCATAACCGCCAATTGTGCACGCGTTACTTTATCTTCTGGTTTAAAATAACCTTTCTCTCCTACGACGATACCAAGCCCAGCGACTTTAGCAACTTCTGCTTGAATTTTTTCTGAATAGTTTGAAATGTCCACAAATGGTACTTCAACTGCTTGTCCAGGCACCTCTAAACTACGACCAATAATTGAAACAATTTGAATACGATTTACTGCTTGATTTGGTTTGAATGTTCCATCTTCAAACCCAGAGATCACACCATATTCAACTGCCGCTTTTACATACTCTGCTGACCAATGTCCTGCAAGATCTGTAAATACCGGACCTTCAATAGGTTCTTCAGTTGCCTCTTCTTCATCTGCAAGAGTAGCAAAAGATTCTAAGAACTTGTTCCCGACTACTTGGTATCCCGCATCACTTAAATGAATGTTTGCCGGGTTTGGAACATGCGTCTTATAATCAGCGGCAATTTCTTCTACTACCTTTACAAAATGACCACCATTTGCTTCTGTTACTTGCCCTACAGCTTTATCTAATTCATTTACTAATAATGTGAATTGTTGCGTGTACGCCTCTAAAGTAGGGTATGGATTATAGTAACCCATTACAAAAATCTCAACTTCAGGATTAATTTGTTTTAACGCTGATAAAATTGCATGGTAGTTTTGACCAACACTTTTAATACCAGCTGCTACTTCTTGTAAATCAAATTTAAATTGTCCTGTTTGTGGGTCCTTTTTAATATAAGCCAACACATCATTAGCACCAACGCTAATTGTAATAACATCGGCTTCTTTAACAGCAGTGTTTAAATCTACTGTTACTTCTTGCTCACCTTCTAAGTTATAGATTCGTTTTTGAACATTCGATTTTAAATCTTCTAAAATATTTGTAGTTTTATAACCCGGTACTGCAAAACCTTTATTATAATTTAATTCACCAGCTTCTTGTAACCCAATTGCAAAATAGTCTGCATAACCTTTTGCAATGGCCCCTTGATCATTCATACCTGCAGCTAGTGAATCCCCTAACGCTAGATAATTTAAGCGCTCTTCTGTACTATTGACTTCATCCGCATTTACTGCTGCTACTGGAAGAACTAATCCTAGTACCATGATGAATGCAAATAGTGCTTTAAACTTCATCATAAATTTCATAAAACATTCTCGCCCCCTATTTTATTGTAAAGATTTCCACCACCATATACTATATAGTAAGTTAGTAATAGAGTATGTATCAAATGAATTATTTATTTAATATGAAAAAGATGTCGGCACTGTTCGACATCTCATAGTAATTTTTTAACTTTGGTCGATTTTCCCATAGATTCCCCCACCCCCAACAGTGATTGCAAGTTTTCCACTCCTCGCTAAATGAAGTGTGTTGGCAAGTTTGCTTGGGATTACTTGTTCTAATTGTTCTAAAGAGACTTCATGTAAAATATTCATTTCTGTTCCAAAAGCATTAATCAGTTTATCGATCGTCTTTGGTCCAATCCCCGGTATAAAATCAAGTGGAATTTGATGGATATAAGGAGGTCGTTTTCTCGTAGGCTCCGTAATATCCGATAATTCTTTAATTCTTTTTGCCACACCTTTAATAAATTGTGATTTACCGCAGTGGGGACACATTAAAGGATTTTCCTCAACAACTTGTTCACTACAATTGGCACAAACTGATTCATGATATTTTCCGAGTAATGGATTTAGCCCATAATTGGCAAGTACTCCTCGCCCGTCTCTTTCATGAAGTGCCATTTTTAATTCTTGAAAACTTATTTCAGCAAGTTGCATTTTTTGATATTCTCTTGCTAACTTCCCTAATGAATGGGCATCTGAATTCGTAACAAAGATGTAGCGGTCAAGCTCACTGATCCCATTGACCATATAAGTGTCAGAACTTAATCCAAGCTCAATTCCATCGATTAAATTTGAATCGAACACTTCTGTAAGACTTCTCTTTACTCCTTTTCCATAGAGACTTTTAAATGGTGTAAAAACGTGAGCAGGAATAAATATCCCCTCTAGCTCGTACACTTTTCGTTGTAATGTACGCCCATCACAATAAATCCGTTGCGAACTTAAATGAATATTTTTCAACTCATTACTCATCCATTTAGAGAAGTGCTTCATTTTTTCTAAGGTAGGAAAATAGGCAAGTACATGAATAGGACCATGACAATTCTCATCGTAAATTTCAATTTCTGATCCAGGAATTAATGTTGTCGATTCGTAACGTAAGCCACCACCTTGCAACTCATACATCTTACCTTGTTCCAAAAGCTCTTCTATCTCTTGTATGACTTCAGGGGAATGACAATCAATAATCCCGATTAAATCTAACCCTTTCCGTTTACTTGCGGTATCTAATATATTCTTTAATGTTAAATTTTTACTACCCGTTATTTTGACAGGTTTACCAGATTTAGTGCGCCCAATATGTATATGTAGGTCAGCATAAACGGTTTGGAACATCGCATTCACATCCTCATTAAATATAAGATTAGTATGAGTAACTTTTAGTGAAATTATAAAAACCCTAAAGACAGTGATGACCACTATCCTTAGGGACTATTTCTACAATTTAAATCTACCTACTATACCATTTAAATTCTCCGCAAGTTTCGCTAATTGATCCGCGCTACCTGCAATTTCTTCCATAGAACTATTTGTCTGTTGAGAAGCAGCAGTTGTCTGTTCAACTCCAGCGGCTGATTGTTCTGAAATCGCTGCAATCTCTTGAATAAATCCGTTCATTTCCTGGCTACTCGATGCGATCGTTGACAAGTTGGATACAATCGAGTGAATATTATCAACCATTCCATTTACCGATGCACTAATATTCACAAAGGTTTTTTGCGTTAGTTGGATTTGGTTTGTTCCTTCTTCTACCTCTTTATAACCAATTTGTAACGAACTTGTGACTTCATTAAATTCATTTTGGATATTTGCTACAATATTTGTTATATCCGTTACCGAACTTCCCACTTGTTCTGCAAGTTTTCGTACTTCTTCAGCTACGACTGCAAAACCTTTCCCGTGTTCACCTGCTCTTGCTGCTTCAATGGCAGCATTTAAAGATAATAAATTCGTTTGATCCGCAATATCTTTGATGACTACAACTAATTTTGAAATCTCTTGCGCTTGTGTATTTAAACTATTCACTTTATGAACAGATTCTCTTACAATTTGATCAATTGTCACCATTTGATTTGTGGAAGATTCCATTAATTCACTACCACTATTTGTCATCATTAATACTTCATTTGTAGACTGTTGAATTTCTTCCCCATACTCATTTACTTCTAATACTTTATTTGTAAAGGAAGTCATCATAGAAGATAAGCTACTCGCATGATCTGCTTGTTTTTCAGTGCCTGAAGCCAGTTCCTCCATCGTCACAGCGACTTGTTCAGAACCTTGTTTCACTTCCCCTGCCATTTGAGTTAACTCTTCACTATGGCTTGTAATGACTTGTGAATCCGTTGAAATGCCTTCAATAATGGCTTTCAGTTTTGTTTGTAAATCATTCATAGCGTTCGCCAATTGACCTGTCTCGTCTTTCGATTTGATTTGAAGCAATTCTTGACTTAAGTCAGCATTCGCTAAATAGTCCATGTGTTCTGTTACAGACTTTATTGGTCTAGAGATTTTATTTGCGAAATACCAGATGACAATGAAACCTACTACTAGCGAAATAATCAATACGTATAAATTAGCAGTCAATATTTCGTTAGCTGGAGCATGAAAATCCATCATGTATGTAGTTGCATTTACTGTCCAACCCCAATTAGAATCCGTTTGGGAGAAGGATACCTTTTCTTCAATTTGATCTTCATTATTTATTAACGGATAGTCGTAGTAAACAAAGTCTCCACCTTGCCCACCAATTGCGATCATTTCTTGAATCAACTTTTTATCATTTGTATCCGTTAAATCCCAAAGATTATTTCCTTCTTTATTTGGATGCGCAACTGCAACACCCTTTTGGTCAACAATAAAGATGTAACCATTCTCGCCTAGATCAACATTCGAATTAATTGGTCGAATCCCTTCCGAATCCTTTTCACCTAGTATCATTATTTTCACTTGCTCTTGTGCATCTTCTAATGAAATATTACCTTTTTCAACTTCTTTATTCAAAGTATTAATCATCTCAATTGTCATTGAAACACTGTTTTGTAAATTGGTTTTACCTAGTTCATTTAAGCCCTTTTCACTTTTTTGGTAACTAAACACTCCTAATATCAACATAGGAACGATTAATAAAACTAAGGAAATCATTATTAGTTTTGCCTTAATGGTTGGTGCTAGTATTTTGCGTACCACCCTTTTGCCCACCCTTCTATGTTTAATTTATTTTCATATTCTCTTAAGATAATTTTTTCGGTTTTGAGATATAATACCCTTGCAATAAAGGAACTCCTAATTTTCTAGCCACTTCTAAATCTGCTTTCTCTTCAATCCCCTCTAATACCAGCTTCATTTTTTCATTGGTATATTCTAAAAACAATGAAATCAATTGTTGTTTTGCAACTGACTGTGATAAATCCTTACCCTTTGTATGATCTAGTTTCACAAAATCGGGCGTTAGTAATTCCAATTTCTTTAACGATGCCTTTGATATAGATAAATCATCAAACGCAACACTATAACCAAATCTCTTTAATAAAACTAAACGATTTAAAAATTGAGTTTGCCACCAAAGTTTTTGTTCATTTTCTGTTTCATTGATTTCGAAAACAATTCTATTTTTCAATTTTGGAAAAGCCTCACTAACCGACTTTAAAAAACTTTCAAATTTATCGTGAATTACTGTTGACGGAAATATATTGATAAACAATAGATGTTTGCTTAAGTACTCCTTTGGATACCCTTTGATCGCATTCATAATGCAAACTGTATCTAGTTCAAATAAAAGATTATGTTCACGAGCTTGTTCAAATACTGTTAACGGGTTCGTCCAAGGCGTTGTTCTCATAAGCGCTTCATACGCAAAGATTTTCTCATTATCTGATTTAATTAACGGCTGATATTCACTAAATAGTCTATTTTCTCGAATAAGATTATGGATATTGTCCATCGATAGAAAAATCCCCCCATTACTATATACTTCATTTTTTATATTTCAAATTAAATATATAATCACTTTTACCCATTACATTTTTACCAGTATGGATACAAAAAAATTTTTTCACCTCTATAATATGTATGTTCCCTTACCACATGTATGGATAGGTTAACTTAAAACGATTTTTTGAATTATCTTCCAAAACACTATATTATTATAGAATTAATATATTTAATTTTCAATATATTATTTAAATTTAAGTATTTTTCAGCACAGTCACTTTATTTTTTTAATCCAATGAAATACATATAATTATTATTACCCATTCCACCTTCACTTTTAGTAGAATATTTGATAATTTCTTTCCTTTCTGTTAAATATCTATAAATTAAAAGACTTTACTTTCATACTAATTTGAAAATGGCGCAACTTTCTAAACTACTTCCATTTCTTGTAATAGCACCAATTTATTCATTATGTTAAATTAACATAGGTTATTTACTTATTATATTATGAAAATTTTCAGCTAAAGGAGGAATCAAAATAGGAATGACTAGTATTAAAGCCAAATTAATCTCTATTTTCCTGACACTATCTATCATTCCATTAGTTATTGCCACATCCATCATCTTTTTCGTTACAGATAAAGGGTTATCTTTTTTAATAGAAGATCAACAACAAAAAATGATTCATAATGTTCAATATGAATTGGATACGATCTCAAAGGATTTATTAGCCATTACTTCTAGCTATTCAAAAAATGCTCAAATAGTAAGTAGTTTTAAAACAGGCAGTCGTAGTGAACTATTAAATACAATCAATCCAATTTTCCAACGTCTTCAAGATGAGCATCAACTAACTGTATTTGAGCTTGGGGAGGTCGATGGGACGGTTGCTTTACGAGGTCATAATCCACTCGAATATGGTGACAACAAAAGTGATGTAGGGGCTATTCAAAAAGCACTGAAGGGAGAGACACTTTCTGGGTTTGAGTATGGAAAAAGCGGTCTTTCTGTAAGAGCCTTTTCACCTATCGTAGAAAACAATAAAATAATTGGTACACTTCAAACGAGTATAAACAGTAACTTTATTGAGAAGTTAAGTAGCAAGCTTGAAGGAACAATAATTACTTTGTATAACCAAGATGGTTCTGTCATGTATTCATCCGCTACATCTGATGTAAAGCAGCTTGATTCAGAAGTTCTAACCCATATTTTTAAAGGCAACATCTCCACACATCAACAGGATGATACACTGGAATCAATCGTTCCACTCTATGACCCAACTGGTGCAGAGGTGATTGGTGGTATTGGAATCAATCAAAATATTTCTGTTATGTCTAATGTTAAACAGCAAATTTTAGTCGTAACAACAATTTTAGTGGCGCTAACAATTATAATCGTTGTTATATCATCCATTCTGTTTAGCCGTTCCATATCAAAACCAATTATACAATTAGCCGATACGATGGATGAACTTTCAAATGGAAATTTACAAGTGAATACATATGAAAGTACTCGCAAAGATGAGATAGGACATCTATTGAATGCCACGCATCAGATGAAAACAAATATTTATACAACAATTGAAAAAGTGGCAGATGCTTCTAAACAAGTGGCGACACAAAGCAACGAGTTAAAAGAAGCGGCAAACGAGTTCAATGCAGGGTCACAACAAATCGCTTTCACGATGAACGAAATATCTGCAGGAGCTGATAGTCAGGCGAATAACATGACCGATTTAGCTTCCATGGCTACTGATTTTTCTACATCAATCCAGTATACAAATAATAATGGGCTTGAAATGAATTACCTATCCAATGAAGTTCTTGAGCACACAAATACCGGAAAACAATTAATGCATTCTTCTAGTAAGCAGATGCAAAAAATTGACTGTATTATGATCGAAGCTGTTAACAAGATGCAAAACTTAGAAGTACAAACAAAAGAAATTTCTACGTTAGTAACCATAATTCAAGACATTGCTAACCAAACCAATTTACTTGCACTAAACGCAGCGATAGAAGCGGCACGTGCAAAAGAACATGGTGCAGGATTTTCTGTTGTGGCAGATGAAGTGAGAAAATTAGCGGATCAAGTATCCAATTCCATTTCAAACATCACCCACATTGTTGCGTCCATTCAACATGAAACAAAATTAGTGGAAACTTCTTTAAAGGATGGTTATTCCGAAATAAAACTAGGGAATGAGCAAATTCAATCTACTGAACAAACTTTTCAACAAATTACTCACTCTATATCTGGTATGGTTGAAAAAATCCAATTCATTACTCATGACTTATCCGAAAACATGGAGCGTTCCAAACATATGAGCGTAACGATTGACGATGTTGCTTCCATTTCAGAAGAAACGGCTGCTGCGGTCGAGCAAACCGCTGCAACAACCCAACAATTTAACAGTTCAATTGAAGAAATTACAAAAAGTACAGAAGAGCTCTCTATTTTATCTGATGAATTAAATGATTTAGTACAACATTTTAAATTATAACTAAACTAAAACTGCCTTTAAGAGTATCTATTCTTCTTAAAGGCAGTTTTTAAATTATAAAGCTTCAATTATAATGAAGATCCATGCTACTAAAAAGAATACCCCACCAATTGGAGTAATTGCACCTAGCTTCTTAATCCCTGTAATTGATAGAACATACAAACTACCAGAAAAGAACAGTACGCCAACAAACATTAAGTAGCCGGCCCATCGAAGTAACGAAGTAGCACCTAGTAACGAATCCATTGATAAAATTGCTATTAATAGTATCCCTAAACCATGATACATTTGGTACTGTACAGCTGTATTCCAATTTTGAGCATATCGCGGTTCTGCAAATTTATCCTTTAAAGCATGCGCTCCAAAGGCACCTAGCGCTACACCTAAAAATGCAAGTAATGCCCCTAATATTAAAAAGTTATTCAAACGAAAACACTCCTTCTATGTATACTCTACTCTCTCAAACTATATCCCGTTCACTCTCTCCTTACAATAAAATGCTATTTTGACTAATAAAAAAGGGGGCATACCGATAGCCCCTTTTTTAGTATTATTTACTTTTTAAACTCATATCGCTTTACGTCGCCATTATTAAACTTTACTTCAAGTTTAAGGTTTTGATAATTTTCATCTAATTTAAAGGCTGTAATGACTTGATTTACTACATCTTCATCTGAAGACGTTTCATTAAATGTGAGCGACTCGAAGTATCCCGCAAGTTGATTATTTGCTTCGTCACCTTTTAATTCCACTTTATTCGCATCATCATCAATTTCTGCCGTTGTACCATTTTGGTTCATAGTATATTCAACATCATAGGATACATCATTTGCATAATCTACATCTAAGTCAAAATGCGTGAAATTATAGGATGTTTCTGCATTCTCTTGATCATCATTAGTTGTATCTGTTTGATTTGTTTCAGTTGCGGGGTTCGTTTCTGTCACCAGTTCATCTTGATCGACATCATTGTCATTACATCCATACAACGCGCCTACTAAAAATGGAACAATAAGAATTTTCGCGTACTTCATTTTTACTCTCTCCTTCTAAAGTTGTCTCATCATATTTTCTCCATAAAGTTAAATTTTATCCAAACTAATGTTAAAAAGTGGTGGTAAAATCCAGGAATATTCCAGTCTTGGAATAATTGGCTTTATAACTTTACCTTATGTTAGATTAGAGGCGAGATTAATTGGTGAAGGGGTAGTCAACATTGAAATTGTTGCGGTAGTTATGGGGCTTTGGTTTGCAAGATAAAAATAAAAAGCGTAGAAGAGATACTTGTCCATTCTCTTTTACGCTTCTTTTTTTGGTTTTGTCTTTCTCTTCCTTGTAGTAGGTTTCTTTTTTATTGACGTTTTATCCAGTGAAGCTTGCAATGCGGCCATCAATTCTGTCATACCAGATGGAAGCTTTGTTTCTTTCTCAGTTGCAGTGACAGTAGCATTTTCTGCTTTCTTCTTCTCAATGAGTTCTAATAAAGCCGTTCGATAGTCATCCGTATATTTTTCCGGTTCAAATTGTACTGTTAACTGCTCGATCAGCATGAGTGCTAGATCCAATTCCTCTTCTGTAACCTTCTCTGTGCTTGGCATATTTGGTATTTCAGCAGTATTTCGCACTTCATCTGGGAATAGAATCGTTTCCATTAGTAATGTATCATGATAGACACGAACAATAGCGAGTTGCTCTTTTGAACGAATTGTAATTTTTGCAACGCCTATTTTCCCCGAATTACTTAATGCTTCTCGTAATAATGCATAAGCTTTTTTTCCACCACTGTCTGGAGCAAGAAAATAGCTTCGTTCGAAATAAATGGGATCAATCTCTTTTAGTTTTACAAATTCTATAATTTCTACAGCTTTGTCTTCGTTTTCTTTTCTAAGGTTTTCAAGTTCTTCAGCATCTAACACTACATATTTATTTTTGGCATATTCATAAGCCTTAACAATCTCTTCATTACCTACTTCCGTATCGCAAACTGGACAGGTCTTCTTGTAGTTAATTGGACTATTACATGCTTTATGTAATTGTCTTAACTGTATATCTTTACTTTCCGTTGCGGCGTGGAGCTTGATTGGAATGTTCACTAGACCAAAACTAATGCTACCTTTCCAAACAGTATGCATTAAAATCACTCCTCTTTTCATTATTATGCGAATAGATTGTTCTTTCTATGTATAACTGATTAAATAGATCATCATTTGGCTCCAAAATTTTTTCCTATTTCAGCAGTACCCGAACGCATCATACAAAATTCCGAACCTATTTTAACAACTTTAATAGAATGAACAAAAAAATAACCCTCCATCAATTTGGAGGGTCTACGCTTTTAGTAGCACTGGTTCCGGTTGTTTTAGTTTAAAATATTGCGCACATACAGCAATAACGATGATTAAATCAATCAGGTCGCCACCATAATACATCAACATTGCCCCCACTTTTGCATCAGCTTGTTCAATTCCTACTGGCGGGTTTGCATAAATCCATTTTGATAAAATACTATGACCTGCCATCGCTAGTACTAATACAACTGCTCTTAATTGAAAACTTGTCCGTCGAGGGGATAGATCAACGTTAATCATCGATACCGTAAAAATATATCCCGCTAAAAACACATGGAAATGAATGAAAATATAAAGTACTGTCGAGGAGTGCATAAGATTAAACAAGTCTGTCGTATAGAGAATCCATAACCCTCCAATATTTAAGATGCTTGCAGTTATTGGATGACTAACAAATTGGATATATGTGCTTTTTAGAAATTTGCTTACTTTTCTTGCAAATCGTACAGGTAACGTTCTTACTAACAAAGTCATTGGTGCTGAAAATACAAGCAATAATGGACCTAGCATCCCGAGGAGCAAATGGGTAGCCATATGTGCTTGAAAACTAGTATGAGCCATTTTCGCAATTGGTCCTAGAATGCTTAAGCTAATACAGACGATTCCTGCACTCCATAAAACAATTCGATACAATGGCCACTTTCGCTTTTTCTTGTTAGAAGCATACACGGCAATTAAATAAGGTAAAATAAGACAACTGATTAATATCCCCAGACCCAACAGACTTGAACTATCCACTGTACCTACTTCATGGTGATTATGCATTCATTCCACCTACTTTTGGATGTGGAACGGAGGACTTCTTTTTTATTAAGACAGTTCCAATAATAATTAATAAAATGGCAATGACATTCCAGGTTAGATCGTAATAAAAAATCTCCACATTGTAACGAATTTGGTGGATTTTCATTAATTTATGTTGAATCGTTCCATCATAGAGCTGGAACACCCCTGCTCCAAGCAATAAAGAACCGATCCATTTTTGTTTTTTCCACACATTTCGTTTTCTTAGTTGAGCAAGCATAAATAATCCGGCTACGGTTGCGAACCAACTAAATGCATGAAACAGACCATCCGAGATTAGCCCTACACTTAATGTAGCTTTATCATAAAAGTGATGCCAATGAAGCAATTGGTGGAAAACAGCCTCGTCCAAAAATGCCACGATCCCTACTCCAAAGAACACACCTGACCATAGATTTAAAGCATCGTCATTTTTATTTTTTTCCAATTCTACTCATCCTCTTATCGTACGTATATTTTCCCCTCCTATTTTATCCATCTTTTGTAAAAGCTATAATTAGAAAAAACAAGTATCTAATAAGTGCTTATGAATTATATTGCTTATGAATTATATATAGTAGCTTTGGAAATGATAAAAACTGCTCTATTACTAGATGCTAACGGAGTTTCGGAAAAAGTTTGCATAGTGAGAGGACTAAGCACACAAGCCGCAGAGCCAACTTGAAGCTGTCTCTACGACTTGTCTTTGTGCTTTGTGAAAGGTCCTCTCACATAAAATAATGCCAACTAAACTTTCTATATTTGTTCGCGGCTTACAGTGGTAGGCCGCGCTTTCTAAATTCAGATTATACTACCGGTATATTCTTATATCCTATTGTCCTAAGTAACTTGTTGATTGAAGTGAAGGGGCGACTCCTGCGGGAACAGTGACTCGAGACCCCGCAGGAGCAAAGTGACGAGGAGGCTCGAGCCGGGCCCACGAAAAGCGTCCCCGTAACGGAAATTAATTTTCTCCACATTAAAAACACATCATTTTTCTCAATGGAAAAGTGATGTGTTTTTGTTTTACCCTAGCTAGCCTTATTTTTCACCTTCAGAACAGCCTCATGCTTCATTTAATGACTATGCGCATGGTGATGGTGGTCATCATTTTTGAGTTTGCATAAGATCGAGTTGTCATGGGCATGTTCTACATTTTCTATTTGAACTGTCATATGATTAATCCCCACATGTAGTAATCGATGTTCAATATCTTTCAGCATCTTTTGACTTTCTTGTAATGTGATATGATCTTTCACTACCATATGGCAAGATAATGCATTTTGGCCACTTGTAATTGACCATACATGTAAATCATGAATATCCATTACATCCGGCGTTGATTTAAAGATTTGAATAATTTCTTCTAGCTTAATATTACTTGGTGTACCTTCCATTAAAACATGAATCGAGTCTTTTGTTACGCGATAACCACTAATTAAAACTAACAGTGCCACGATTACACTTGCTAATGGATCTGCCCAGCCCCAACCTAAAAACATTATCAGTAGAGCTGCAATTACTGCCCCTACCGAACCAAGCATATCGCCAATAACATGTAAAAATGCTGCGCGTACATTTAAATTTTCCTTCGTATCACCGCCACGCATAATAATCCACGCTACTAAAATATTGACAAGTAGCCCGATAATTGCAATCGTTAACATCCCCGTTGACGCAATTTGAGGAGGATTGGAAAACCTTTCGATTGCCTCATAAAAAATGAAAAGGGCAATGATAATTAGCGTAACACCATTAAATACAGCAGCTAATATTTCAAAACGCTTATATCCATAGGTTTTACTGTAGCTTGCCACCTTCTCACCAAATTTAAAGGCTAGAACTCCTACCCCAAGTGATACCGCATCGCTAAGCATATGCCCAGCATCTGAAAGTAACGCAAGGCTATTTGTCATTAATCCCCCAATGACTTCGAGAATCATAAATGCACTAATGATAAAAAATGCAATCAACAACGTCTTTTTATTGGCGCCGTGTGCATGATTGTGATGTGCATGATCATGTCCGTGTCCCATTGCTATGCCCCCTATCTTTATATATTAATATATGTTCATATAGCGATATTTGATATAAGACATTTTACCTTCTAGCTATGAATAGCATGTTCAATTGTTTGCTTTAACATGTTCATCACATGTTCATCATCATAAGAGTAAAATAAAGTTGTGCCTTCTCTACGATATTTAACTAAACGGAGATTTTTTAAAAATCGAAGTTGATGGGAAACAGTTGATTGTCTAAGATCTAACGTATCTGCAATTTCGTTAACGGAATACTCCTTTGCAAAAAGTAAATTTAATATTCGTATTCGAGTTGGGTCACTTAATGCTTTAAATGTTTGAGAAACTAAAAATAACGTTTCTTCATCTAATTCTTCACTTGCCAATTGGAAATCATCCTCCACTCCATCCACCTCACTTAAAATTCGATATATGAGCATATGTTCATATAATTATTATACGTTGATTTATTCTAAATGTACACATATTCATTTGGAAAATTTTATATGAAAAGTGGAAGCGCCATCGCTCAGCCCCGACAGAAACTAGAGACTTCCGACAAGGATGCTTGCATGCGTAGGAGGAAGTTGAAGTTTCGAAAGGGGCTATGGTGCTGAAGCTAGACATTATTCCAACTTAAAATTTTATACATTCTTATTCAATTAAAATAGGCATCCCCACACACGGTGGAAATGCCCCTTTTTCAATAGTAGATTTCTACTCCTGATTCATGTGCTTTGTGCGCTAGGCGAATTGTGGAAACTGCCACATCTGCATACGTTACTTCTTTTTTCGGACTAAACTTACCATCTTCTGTAGGTAGTATTTCTAATGCCGTCGCTAATGCAACATAACCTGTTTGTGTTACCTCATCTGCGTCTTTTACATTCACTTTATAAATGTCTTTATGTTTAGCAGCCTGTTCTAATCCAAGCGCTTTAATGTACCAAACGGCTAATTCTTCACGTGTAATTTTCGCTTCCGTGTCAAATGTACCCGCCGAAGCATCTAAAATACCCATCGTTACAGCTCTTTCAACTACATTATAGTATTTATTATCAGGGCCGATATTTTCGAAAGATTGTGGTTTTTCCTCTTGCTCTGGATACATTCCATCATAAAAATAGGATAAAGACTTCACCAACACACTTAACGCTTCACCTTTTGAGATTTTCTCGTTTGCATTAAAGCTAGCTGGATCCTTCACATCTAATATTTTATTTTGAATTAAGTAGTTCAATTCGTTTGCTGCAGTTGGATGTGATACGGTTGTAGAGTCTTTCTGTCCGTAATGAGAAATCCATTCCCCACTCGTTGCATCTAAAGAACCGATCGCTAACTTGTTATAAGTTGGTACATAAACTAACGAATAGTGCTTGTCTTCTTCAGAATGTTTCATGTACAGTAACTCTACACCGATTGCTTCTAAATAGCGTTCTTTAGCTTTTTCATTGGATAATGCGCCTTCTACCTGTGGCCACTCTTCGATATTTTGTTGATTAACATATAAACTACTTAATTTTCCATCTGAATTAATACTGATGCTGATTTCATCCCCTGTTACGGCAATTCCATTCACTACTCTTGGGAATGTGAAACTATATGATCCTAATTGTTGATCAACATAAGGTTCAGCAATTGGTTTGGCATAATTGTGTAAATACGATGGTACCCATTCTTTTAAATAGGCAATTGCTTTTGATAAGGCTTCAGCACTTGTTAAAGTACCACCTTTACTTTCATCTTTGCCTAAATTATTTAGTACTTCATTTCTCATGTCGTGATATTGAATGATTTCACCCGTTTGTTTGTCAATCTCAATGCTTGTCCCATAGCCGCCATTTTTATATTCATAGGAATAATCAACCACATATACTTCTTTACCGTTATAATTCGTTGTTTCACCAACATGATGAATTGTTAAAGTCACATCTTCTGAATCCACTTTTAATAATTCATTGACAAGTGTCTTGACATCTTCAACTGTTAAACCTTTATGCTTTGCTGGTAATGGCTTTTCTACTAGTTTTTCTATTGATTTTCGAGGTGGTAGGCTACTTGTGATCTCTTTTGAAGTATACCAATCGCCACTTAACGCATGAACACCCACGAATTGGCTTGTTGGATTATAAACTAATTGGACAGTTCTTTCACCACTTTGATAATCGTGATTAATTTGATATTGGAGCTGAACTGATAGATTTTCTTTTATTTTCTTTAGTACTTCTGATTGCATTTTTAATTGAGTTGTTTCATCAAATGTATGTGATTTATTAGATAATGGGTTTCGATAAAATTCTGTAATTTCGCCATTTCCAAGTACTGTTACGTGGATTTGCTGATCAGAAATTTTAATATCCTTGTTCGTACGTCCAAATGTAAAGCCATAACGGATTGGCTCAGTTAATACTTGGTTTGCATAAAAATAATAAAAATTACTTTCATTTGTATTGAGTTTATATTGATCGCCATTTGGGAACTTCTTAATAAAGTTTGAAGCAATTTCCTTGGCCTCATCTTCTTTTACTTTCGCAGGGAACAATGCTTCTGATTCATTAGCTGGGCTGAAATAAAAACTCTCAATTTCTAACTTCTCACCTGCGAATGTAATGCCACCATGAATATTTTTACCTTGAACAGTTTTATGGAAACTTAAATCATAGCGGATCGTGTCTTCACCAGGAAAATGATGTCCGCTACTCATATGAAAATCATTACTTGTTAAGTAATCAAATTTGTTTGGGAAGATCTCTTTGAACTTTTTAATTAAGTCATTTTTTGATACAGTGCTCTCAGTAGCAGCAACCTCGATTAAAGGTTTTTCTGCTTGTCCACCTTGTCCATTGACCGTTGTTTGTGCATGTCCTACTGAAGTTACTAATCCTAAAGATAATGCCGCAGTTGTTACAGTAATTCCAATTCTCCTTAAATTTACCAAAATAACCCTCCTCACTATTTAACATCCATTTTATTACATAATAGGAAGAGATAAAATAGTAGTTTCTATTCATCTATTCCTTTTAAAGCTCCACATTAAAGAAGTTTTCAGAATTGTTTGCGTGCCAGGCACCAAAAAAAGCCTCGACCTACACGTTAGTAGATTTGAGGCAAAAAAAGTTGTGTGAGAATTGTGTGAGTACCAGGCACCAATCAAGGCACCAATCACCTTTTCGTTACATTAAAATTCTCACCGATGAGTAACCAGTTTTGAGGGAATGGGAAACCAAGCTTCCAATAACTTATTCCTCTCAAGTTTAATCGTTTCATAAGGTTAAACTTTGCTTGAATTGACCGCGCATCTTCAAACCACACTTTATGAGCAGCCCCTTCTTTATCTACATAATTAAAATGAGGTGCTTGAGCAGTGTAATCATATTGAATCGCTACATTATTTTCCCTTGCGATTTCTATTGCTCGTTGCGGACTTACTGCACGAGCGTACTTTCCGCCTTCTACAAACGGCAGTGTCCAATCATAGCCATATAAATTTTGGCCCATCATAATCTTATTGGCAGGCATCTCACTTAACGCATAATTTAATACTTTTTCCACTTCTTGAATCGGAGAAACTGGCATTGGTGGTCCACCAGAATATCCCCACTCATATGTCATTAAAACAGAAAAGTCAACTATCTCCCCATGCGCTCGATAATCATGCGCTTCGTACCATTGTCCCGCTTGCTCACGACTTGTTTTTGGTGCTAGGGCAGTTGAGATCAAAAATCCTTCTCTATGCAAATAATCCGCCGCTTTTCTTAAGAAATTATTGTACGCCTGGCGCTGATCCCCTGGTAAAAACTCAAAATCAAAATGAATATCGGATACACTTCCAATTCTTCTTGCCTCTTCTACAATGTTTTCAAGCAACACATCTTGAACAGCAGAGCTTTGGAGAATGGCTTTACCCAGCTCACCACTAAATTGACCATTTTCTAAATTGGTCACTACCATCATCAGTTTTGCCCCTGCACTTGCTGCAACTTCCGGTATTCCCTCTGTCGGAATTGGATCCAAGCTACCATCTCTTCTTGCTTCATAACTAAATGGCGCCAAGTACGTTAAGTATGGACCTACACTTCTCGCTTCATTTAATAATTCCTGGCTCACCGTATCGCCCATTGGTTCAATATAAATATTTACTTCGGTATTTCGTTTAGGCATTGGTGGAATATAAAGCCTTGTTCCTACTGTTAACGGCGTGTTCGGGTTTATCCCGTTAATTTGCGCAAGGGTATTCGGATTTGTGCCAAAGCGCTGGGCAATGGTATATAAAGAATCCCCTGGTTGAACCCAATAAAAGCTACCGTAAATCGGAATCACTAATGCTTGCCCGATTACAAGACTTGAAGAATCTTCTATTTGATTTGCCTGAACGATGTTTTCCATTGTTGTTCCATATGCCTGAGAAATCCCCCATAACGATTGACCTGGTTGAACAACGTGTATTTGAATCGTGTTTCCTCCCCTTAAATCGTTCTATGAAAATATAACACCATTAGATTTTATGATAAGGATGCATAGAAAATAACAGTTGAAATTTGCAACTGGGTCCCTCATACGGAACGCTCTGTTTACTCAACATACAAAAAACTACTAAATGCTTAGACAATCAAACATTTAGTAGCCCATTATTTTAATTTACAATATTATGTTCATAAAGATAATCGTACGTGATGTCGACAAATAAATATTCATGATCATTTAATGCCATTGAATACGTACGTGTTAATTCACCGGTTTCGATATCACTATAAATACTTGAAAGCTCACCTTTTGCATCATTTCTCATTTTGATTAGATTGAATAGGAAGTATGGTCGCCAACTCCAATTTTTACCAACCGCATTATTTTCCACATCCCATTGACCATTATGGCGGACAATGTTTGGCGACACTTGGAATCCTTCATCGTTACAAATATAAAAACGAAATGCATAAGCTTCTAATTGTTTCGCTAGTTGTAATAGCTTCTGTACATCTTTCCCATCCGGCTTCACATGTTCCACGATAGTCGTAATCGTTTTTTTCAGCTTTTTCATTTCTTCATATTTCACTTCTAAAAGTCTTTTTTCCGCTAAGATAAATTGCTGACACTCATTACGGAAACGCATCTTTAGCGTATCACGTGGGATAAATTGCTCGGCTGGCTTTTGTAAATATACCCCTTTAAAATAACGCGCACCATTTTTCCATGCATGATGCAGTTGATAATCGGTCTGAATATTATCAAACATTAACGTAGATCCAATTTTAATCGCTAATGATTGTATCGTTGTAAATACATGGTTTTGCGCACCCCACGCATTATAATTTAGTTGGCTAACATTGATTTTTAATACAGATGGCTCGAACATTAAAATTTGATCCAAATTCGTCTCAGAACCAATATTATCTAGTGCAATCTTCACACCGTATGTTTTTATATAGCGAATGGGGTGTTGTAACTGCTCAAAGTCACCTTTAAACTTATGCTCTGGAATCACTAAATAAATAGAAGACATGCAACTTTCATCTAATTGATCTTTTAACACTTGGAAGTACTTCTCACCAAAGTCTGTCATAAGCAAGTTTGGATTACACGGTAAATAGAGGGCAACTTGATTTCGTAAAACATCTTCTTTTGCAATTTCAATTGTTTTTCTTATTACATACAATTCCACTTCTGTCCGTATCTCTTCTGCAATTGATTCATCATATGTAAACTCTTTTAGATCAACAATTCTTCCTGCAATTGTATGCTGTGCAATAATTTCATAAGCTACAATGACGTGTTCATCTGCACTAAAAATTGGTTCAAACTTAATTTTGATTTCATCTAGTTTCTCTAAAAAATCAAGAACATCCATCCTCATAACCCCCACACACAAAATCTAAAATAATTACCTGTCCTTACTTCATCCTAATTATACACCAAACTACATGTCAGAAAAAGTTACATCACCATTTCTATCACAATTAATTTTATGCAAAAAAAGAACACACTGTAACCTAGTGTATTCTTTATTACTTTGAATATGACGAACATATTTATTATTAATGAAAATTTTTTATCAACTTGAAGATTTCACAACACAATTGCGCTTTTTCCCTTTTGCTTTATAAAGAGCTAAGTCGGTTCTTCCATACCAACTATTAAAAGCTTCATTCTTTTCTTTTGTAGCTACTCCCAAACTAGCTGTTAAAAAGCCCGCAATTGGGAACTTGTACTGTTCAATCGTTTTACGAATTCGTTCTGCAATGAGATAGGCTTCTTCGGTAGTCGTATTATTTAAAATAATGATGAATTCTTCTCCACCAAGACGAACAAGGATATCCGATTTTCGTACAATGCCTTTAAGTATCCCAGCAGTTTGCTTTAATACATCATCTCCTACTGGATGGCCCCATGTGTCGTTTACCTCTTTAAAAAAGTCCATATCAATTATGATCATCGAAAGTGGTTGATTGACGCGATCCGCATGGTTTATTTCGTCTCCGATTTTCATATCCAAATAGTGACGATTATATAGACCTGTTAAATCATCTGTAATTGCTAATGTCTTTAATAGCTTATTTTTCTCTTTTAATTCCTCTGTAAGTTTTGCTAGACTTTGATTTTTCTCGAATAGTTCTTGTTCCAACTTTCGTCTTTCCGTAATGTCTCTTGCAGAAGAATAAATATAGTTGCCATTTGGTTGTGAATGCCATTCTAAATAACGGTACGTTCCATCTTTACGAAGCACACGATTCACAAAGCTTGAGACATACTTTTGATTGACTAAATCTTTCATTGCTTCGATTGTTCGTGGTAAGTCTTCCGGATGAACTAAATCTGTAAAACGGTTACCTTCCAGTTCCTCTACTTTGTATCCTAAAATTCTTTCAAACGCTTGGTTTACTCGAACGAAATAGCCATCCGTACTAGATACGGATAACATATCGATATTAACTTTTAGGAAACCTTCAACTTCTTTATCTAACATATACTCTTTCGTTACATCAAAATATATACAGCCAAAAATGTCTCCATCTATGGGGAAGTTAATTATTCTTATCCACTTTTGGATTGTATACCGATTTATATCAAATTGTGTGGATTTTTTATTAATGACTGCATCGATTACAAAATTGTTCCATTCTCGTTGGTTCTCCCACCCATTTGGGAAAATGTCATAGTATCTTTTATCTTTTATTTTTTCTCCATTAATCCCCATCATCTTTTCATAGGATTCATTATAATCCAAAATGATGTAATCAATAGGTGTCCCATTTCCATCGAAAATTGCTTGTTGACACGTATAAGCGGTTGGAGAATTTTTATAAAATTGTTTATAAAATTGCATATCCAATCCTTACCCCTCCTTAGTGTCACGTTTATTTATATAATGATCCTCTTTAATGTATCTTAATTTCATCTTATCCTCTTTACAAAGAATAAACAATAATCCAGTTTAAATTAATATATTAATATATTTCCAACTAAAAAGAAAAAGAGTAGCCTCATAAATTCGAGGTTACTCCTTTCCTTTTATTGTGCTTCATTTTCAACGCTAGACTGTAATTTGTCCGGACTTTTTGCACGTTTTAAGAAAAATGACAGGATTAATGGAATTAAAGTAATGAATGTTGCTATTAAAAATGAGTATTGAATTCCATCTAGTAACGCCTGTTGTGTTATTTGTCCTTTTAACGTTGCAATTTGTTCTTCTGTCATTGGTCCTGTTGCTGAATTTTGAGCCTCTTTTGCTAATGTTTCAGCAGATGATGTTGTACGTGCATTCATCACTGCGATTAGAATTGCAGTACCGATTGAACCTGCAACTTGTTGAATCGTATTGTTTGCTGCAGTACCATGAGGGTTTAATTGCATTGGTAACGAATTTAAGCCGTTTGTCATAATCGGCATCATTATTAATGAGATCCCAATCATACGAATTGTATAGATTGAAATAATAAATAAATACGTTGAATTAACATCTAACGTAGATAAATAGAACGTTGCAACTGCCGTAATGAAGAGCCCTATTACTGCTAAAATTCTTGGGCCATATTTATCAAACAATTTCCCTGTAATTGGTGACATCACCGCCATAACAATTGCACCTGGTAACATCATTAATCCAGACTCAAACGGGTCAATCCCACGAACTTGTTGGACGTATGCAGGTGTTAAAATCATCCCACCCATCATGGCCATAGAGTTCACGGCACTAATAACGGCTGATAATGCAAACATTGGTGATTTAAAGATTTCCATACTTAGGACTGGTGTTTCTAATTTTAATTGACGAACGACAAATGCTACTACACCAATAACCCCAACAATTGTTGTTGTAAGTACAATCGGATCTGTCCAACCATCATTCCCAGCTGTACTGAAACCATACAAAATCCCACCGAATCCAATTGAGGATAGCACTAGTGAGAAATAATCTAATGTAACTTTTCGATTAGGTAATACATTCTGTAATTTCCAAATACCTAACAATAAGCTAATAATGGCAATCGGTAAAATCATCTCGAAAAGTACTCGCCAATCATAATGCTCAACAATCCATCCAGATAATGTCGGTCCAATGGCAGGAGCACTAATCATAACTAAACCGAATATTCCCATCGCAGCTCCACGCTTCTCTACAGGGAAACTAATTAACATCACATTCATTAAAATCGGACCCATTACGGAAGATCCAACTGCTTGTATCATACGACCCGCTAGTAACATCCCAAAGTTAGGCGCAATGGCAGCAAATAATGTGCCGATCGTAAAAATTGCCATAGCAAAGATAAATAATGGTCTTGTTTTAAAGCGTGTTATTAAGAACGCCGATGCAGGAATTAACACCCCACTTACGAGCATATAGCCAGTGGCAAGCCATTGAATAGTTGAATAGGTTACCCCTAAGTCTTCCATCATGGTAGGAAGTGCAACATTTAATAATGTATTGTTTAAAAAAGCAACAAAAGCACCCACAAATAAGATGGCAATCATTAAATACGGGGGCTTTTGTACTGTCTGTGCAGTATTCATATTTATTTATTTCACTCGCTCTCATTAAATTCGTTTCTATACTCGAAATTCATTTTATACCCATAGTCTATTTTTTTCAACATAAAAGTAGCTTCATAGAAAAAAAGTTGAATTGAAAATGCTTACAACATTAAACTAGTGGTATAATTATTTCATACAAAAGTAAAAAAGGTGAAAATATGAATAAAAGAAAACGTCAGATTATCCATGCTGCGCGTCAGCTTTTTATCGATAAAGGTTTTAACGATACGTCTATAATGGATATTATTTCGGCTGCACATATCTCCAAAGGCACTTTTTATAATCACTTCGCTTCCAAAAATGAATGCTTAATTGCGATCTTGGAAGAAACTCGAGAAGAAGCATTAAGTCAACGTTATGAAATCGCAATTAATGAAGACCGTTCAAATATTGACATACTTATCAAGCAAATTGCACTTATCGCTTATGTAAACCGAAAACGAAATGTCGTTCAAATTTTTGAGTCACTCGCAGGAAACGCTGATAAGGAATTAAAAGCATTACTTGAAAAACATATAATCCTTGAAATCAGTTGGCTGGCAAATCGACTGGTTGATGTATATGGGGAAAAAATTCGAGATATTTCCTTTGAATGTGCTGTCCATATAATTGGCATGATGCAACAATCATTACGTATTATCGCGATGGCAACAAAGCAATTTGGTTCTCCAGAAGAAGTAATTAAAGTCGTCATGAATCATATCGATGCCATTATTGAACGTCAGCTCATTAAGAAAGAAATCATTATTACGCCAGAAATTGTTCAGTCACTACAACTTAAAGTAGATCTTCGGATAGTTTCAAAAGAGATGCTAGTCAATCAATTAGAAGGCTTTAAAGAAAAGCTTACTGAAAACGACCCAGAAAGCGGAATTGAATACACGGATTATCTAATAAAGGAGCTACAGTCGAATAATGACAGTCTTTATATACTAGAAGCAATTTTACAAGCCTTTATTAGAAGTTTTAAATCAACAACACACGAACACGAAGTACACGAAATCTCCATTGCTTTTTGGCGTTATTTGCATATGAAGAAGGAAAACTCGTAAACCATACTAAAGGAGACGTCCGAAAAGTCATTTTTGGACGTCTCCTTTGCGACGAGGATTGTGACAATTTATTGTTACTACCGCAGGAGCAAAGCTTTTTAGCGCTATTTTATTATTAGAAGCGTAGATGTCCAGAAAGTGTAGTGCTTTCTGGACATCCCCCTTTTTTATCAACTCATATTTGCATCATCTTGTTGTTTTTCCTTATTACTTTCAATCCCTTTATCAAAGTCCTCAGAAAATTCCGTTTGTGTGACAAGATTATGCTTCGGCGTCATGGTTGTATGTTCCATTTCATTTTCAAATAGATGATCGACCAAATATTTATGGTAATAAAACTCCCCACCTGCAATGAACAATGATGACAATAAAGCCGCTGAGAATACTGAAATGTCTGGATCAAACAATAACGCCCCTAAAGCCCATATGACTAAAAAGGCAAGCACTAAATCACCGGCTGTAGCGGAGACTCCTCCGATTTTCGGCAAGAGAACCTTATCACCAACAAATGCAACTAAAGTTAAAACAACACTTATGATTAGTGTATTGATCAGTGATACGCCAAAATAAAATGTTAACACTAACAATAAAACACCAAATGTTATGGCAAACTTTATAAGAATCGCCTTAGTGTTCTTCAAATGTAATCCTTCCTTCCATTTCTTTATGTAGTAGTTTTTCCTGAATGAATTGCTTCATACTGTAAATAAAGAAATTGGACTGAATTTCATTAAATGTTTAGCTACTTTCCATATGCAAATACTGTTGTAGATACGATTTATTACGGAAATAACGTAAAAGCTAAAGTTATTGAGTGAACGCGTTCTTAATGGAGACTTGGATGCCTATATGCAAGTCATCGAAGAAATGGACCCACTAAATGATTTAAGCGAATTTGGTAGTGGCTTTGAAATTGGCTGTAATGATGCATCCACGATCTTTGTTCAATTTGATGTCCATTCGAAAAGCATAATTCCTACCAACGAAAAAACATTAACAAAGGCTGGCAATCTCTCGGTTAAGAAATTCACCAAAACAAAGTATTACGATTTGCAACAAGACTATGTATGTAGTTGTATGATCCGCATTGCACGTGATCTTTTTGCCTTATTACCAATCCACACAACGTATGTCCATGCCTATGATGAACAACTAAACACGGAAACCGGGCATATTGAGAGATATTGCATTGTTTCCGCCAAATTTGACCGCGCAACATTTGAAACATTAAACTTTGCTTTCATTGATCCGTCAGATGCTTTAAATAATTTTAAGCACAATATGAAATTCCGTAAGACACTGGGGTTTGCAGCGATAAATGAATTAACAGATGCGGATTAGCACTTCAGCAGGTACAATCTTTTTAAATACCATACCGATTTACCAATTAAGATGTTAGAATATTCAATATATGGATTGCTATTATTGGGGGTATGGAGATGACAAATATTTATAAAGCCGCGGATCTTATCCAAGTGATAACCGAGGGAAAAACACCACCGAATTGTGATTTAACGTTACAAATCGAAGCTACCTATGCTGAGAATGGCATTGCACGTGGATTATGGAAAGTGGATGAAAAATTTATCAACGGAAAAGGAATCGCAATGGGTGGATATGTATCGTCAGCTGCGGATATTATTATGGCCTACGCGATTTCATCTACACTAGAAGCACAGCAGACTTTTGCTTCGATAGATCTTCATACAACTTTTCATCGACCAGTCCTTCAAGGTGATGTATTAGTGGAAGCAAAGGTTGATCGAAAAGGAAACAAAATCGCCTATATCGTTGCCGAGTTATTTCAAAATGAAAAAAAAGTGGCGAGTGTCGTTTCCTCTGTCATGATTATTCCAGATTAACTAAATTTAGCCCAACTTCTCAATGAAATGAGAAATTGGGCTTTCTTCTATTAAGTAAGTTCTAAGAATAATAGACTTGGTGTTTCAATAAGTTCTTTAAATCGATTTGTAAAGGCTACCGCAGTTCCTCCATCGGCAACTCGATGATCAAAGGACATGGAAATATTCATCATGGATCGAATGACAATTTCATCATGTTCATTTACAACTGGCATCTTCTTTGTCTTATGGAATGCCATCAATCCCGTTTCTGGATAATTAATAATTGGCGTTGCTCCGATACTTCCCATTGGTCCAACATTGCTAATGGTAAACGTACTACCAGTCATCTCATTGACCGTCAGCTTACCATCCTGCGCTTTTTTCGTAAGCCCTTTCATTTCTTCGTGAATTTGTTTTAATGATTTGTGCCTCACATTCCTTAAAACCGGAACAACAAGACCGTGATCAGTATCTGTAGCAAGACCGATATGAACCACTTTTTCTAAACGAATTACTTCATTTTCTTCATCTAATTTCGCATTGAAAATCGGGAAATCCTTTAATGCAATTGCTAACGCTTTGATAAAAAAAGCCACTACAGAAATTGAAACGTTTGCTGATTTTAATTCATGACGAAACGCTAACAAATTGGTCATATCAATTTCTTCAAAATGGGTAACATGAGGTATTGTATATAAAGATTTTGTCATTTTCTTCGCAATTTGTTTTCGAATCCCTCTGAATGGGATTACGTCAGCCTCATCTGTTACTACACTCGGTTGACTTTCAACAGGCATTAGTTCGGGGGCTATTTCCTGTTGCTTCAAATAGTGATATATATCTTCCTCAAGTACCCTTCCTGCACGACCAGTTCCTTTTACTAACGTAATGTCCACATCATGTTCTCGTGCAATTTTTCTTGTATAGGGTGAAGCTATGACAACACCAATTTTACTTTTTGGAGCTACCTGCATTGTCATACTTTTCGGCTTAATTTTCTCTAGCTCTATATCTAATGACGCAATCTCCATCTTATCATTTTGAATTTTTCTTGATACTCCCTCTTCTTCAATGATTAATACGGTCGTTCCTACTGTAATGGTTGTGCCGATTTCAATGAGTATATCTTTTACAACACCTGCTACAGGCGATGGCAACTCGGCAACCATCTTTTCTGTTTGTATTTCAACTAATGGCTGATCAACGGAAACTGTATCACCTTTTTTTACGAAGTACGTGAGAATTTCCCCTTCATGAATCCCTTCACCCACATCATATAATTTAACTTCAACCACTTTTCCACCCCCTAGAAGTACATGACATCTTCAATTGCTTTCATTACCCGTGCTGGCGTCGGTAAATAGTGATCCTCTAATGCAAAAAATGGTACATGAACATCTGCACCTGTTACTCGCTGAATAGGTGATTTCATATATAAAAAGGATGTATCATTAATAATTGATACAATATCATTTCCTAACCCGCCAGTAGCATGGGCTTCATGAACAATGACACATCGCCCAGTTTTTTGGACAGATTCAGCAATGATCTCTTTATCAATCGGGTAAAGTGTGCGTAAGTCAATCACGTCACAGCTTATGCCACTTTTTTCAGCTTCTTCAGCCGCCTTTTCAATGACTGGCATCATAGCGCCCCACCCAATTAAAGTAACATCATCACCATTTTTTCGTTTGATACCCTTTCCGATCTCAATGGTATATTTCCCCTTAGGAACTTCTCCACGAACAGAACGATACAATTTTAATGATTCCATAAATAACACTGGGTCTGGGTCTTCAATTGCCGCTATTAACAACCCTTTCGCATCATATGGTGTAGACGGACAAACGACTTTTATGCCCGGCATATGTGTAAATAATGCCTCCGTACTATCCGAATGAATTTCCGGAGCCCGCACCCCTGCTCCATATGGCGTACGTATTACTAAAGGAACAGTCAATGCTCCCTTTGTTCGGTAACGCATTCTAGCAGCATGGGTCATAATTTGTTCGTAGGCAGGATAGATAAACCCCATAAATTGAATTTCAGCAATTGGGCGTAACCCATTCATCGCCATTCCAATCGAAGTGCCGATTATTCCAGCTTCACTTAATGGCGTATCCATCACACGAAACTCGCTAAATTCTTCTTGAAGTCCATCTGTCGCACGGAATACACCACCATTTTTCCCTACATCTTCACCCAACACTAAAATGTCTTCATGGTCCCTCATCATCGTACGCATTCCATCTGTAATCGCCTGAATTAATGTCAATGATTGCATTATGCTTCACCTCGCAAATGTTTAAGATACGCATCCTTTTGCTCCTGAATTGTCCATGTCGGTTGGGCAAAAATGTAATCAAACATATCGTTTACATCTGGTTTTGGCATCGCTTCCATATCTATAACTGCTTGATTAATTTCCTGTTCAACTTCTTCTTGTACTTTCTGAACCCATTCTTCATTCCAATGTCCGTAATTTTTCATAAACCTCTCTAGACGAGTAATCGGATCATATTCACGACGCTTTTCACTTTCTTCTTGATCTCGGTATTTTGTCGGATCATCAGCCGTTGTATGTGCACCATATCGCCATGTTACCGCCTCAATTAAGGTTGGACCTTCACCATTTCGCGCCCGTTCTAATGCCTTCATCGTTTCAAAGTAGACGATAAAAATATCATTTCCATCAATTCTTACACCCGGAATATTGTATGCAACTGCCTTTTGCGCAATGGTTGGTGAATTCATTTGCTTCCAAATAGGAACTGAAATCGCATAACTATTATTTTGATTGAAAAATACAACTGGTGCCTTTACCACACTGGCGAAGTTCATCCCTTCATGAAAATCCCCCTCTGATGTGGCACCATCACCAAAGTAGCAAATCACCGCATTTGATGTGCCCTTATACTTCTCGGCCATCGCTGTGCCAGTCGCTAATGGTAGTTGAGTTGCAATTGGTACAGAAGGTGGAACAATGCGCTTACCCTTTGGCGGTACTCCTCCTTCAAAACGTCCGTTCCAATAGGAAAGAATCGTAGGAAGAGAATGGCCAAATGTAATACTAGCTGCATGATCTCGATAAGTCGGATACATCCAATCATCTTTTTGTAATGCTAAAGCACTTCCGACTTGGGCAGCCTCTTGCCCCTCAAACAATGCATATGTCCCAATCCGCCCTTGACGTTGTAGGTTTTTTGCTTTTCTATCAAAAGCTCTTACTCTTATAAGATGCCGGTAGAATGTTAAAACTAAATCCTGAGATATTTTACTTTCGTAGCCTTCTAGAACTAACTCTCCATTATGGTCAACAACTTGTTGTAATGGAAATTGTTGTTCATATCCCATTTAGTTCACCTCAATTTATTTGGTCTTATTTGAATTTTTAATTAATTATAAAGTTTTCCGGGAATCGGCTACATAACAAAAAGAATGAATTTTCGAGCAATAATTAACATCGTGAATTAATTTTTATGTTTTTATTTACACTTTGATTTTATGCCAATTCAAAATATACTGAGGTCTATTGTGCGAGTTTAATATTTGGGGTATGAAGAACACTTCTATTGATTTTCTCCATGTTCTTGTCCTTCATTTGGCTTATGAAGAACACTATTATTGATTTTCCCCACGGTTTTGTCCTTCATCCCGGTTATGAACACCTCTTCCACTAATTTTTCTGGCTATTTGGGAGTTCATCGGGCTTATGAACACCTCTTCCACTAATTTTTCTGGCTATTTGGGGGTTCATTGGGCTTATGAACACCTCTTCCACTAATTTTTCCAGCTATTTGGGGGTTCATCGGGCTTATGAACACCTCTTCCACTAATTTTTCTGGCTATTTGGGGGTTCATTGGGCTTATGAACACCTCTTCCACTAATTTTTCTGGCTATTTGGGAGTTCATCGGGCTTATGAACACCTCTTCCACTAATTTTTCTGGCTATTTGGGGGTTCATCGGGCTTATGAACACCTCTTCCACTAACTTTTCCGGCTATTTGGGGGTTCATCGGGCTTATGAACACCTCTTCCACTAATTTTTCCAGCTATTTGGGGGTTCATCGGGCTTATGAACACCTCTTCTATCAACTTTTCCGGCGATATAGCAAAAAAGAAAAATCGACTTTCTTTAAATAGCAAAAGTCGATTTCTTACACACTATTCATTTTTATCCTCCATAGAGGGAAGAATCTTTTTATTGGAAATTGGGGATTTCAGTACAATGGATGAATTAATATTTCCATATTTTAATAGCTCATCACTTAATCTACGCAGGTGCTCCATATCATTCACCGCGACCTTCAACAGATAATCTACTACCCCCGTGATTCGATGACACTCTAAGATATCCGGATGGTCAACTATCATATTTTCAAATTCAGCGTAAGGAACCTTTACCTGACTTACCTGAATAAATAATAAAAGATCGCGACCTACTTTTGGAGGCGGTACAATTGCGCTAATCCTTGAAATAACGCCTTTTTCCATAAGTCTTGTAAGCCGTTCCGTCACACTAGGGCGACTCAAAGATAAAGCTTTAGATAGTTCACTCACCGTAATCCTTCCATCGTTCTGCAAAATATCTAATAGTTGTATGTCAATATTATCCATCGTTTTCCCTCCCTTCTATTACTTTTATATTGGCCATTCCTTACAATTAGAACCTCCGAACGAAACACCCTTATGTAAGCGTATACAATTATAACTCTATATTAGATAATACCATCCTTCTATAAACCTAGTAAACTTTGGGAATTAACATATAGCCTATGTACTCTATAAAATTATTAGTTATTAAAAAAAATTACGTATAAATAATGAAATTCTAGTTAAAGATGGTGATAGACGAATAGAATTTTGAAGGAGTGCGATATTTGTGCCAATAAAATCGATTTCAGAAAGGTTAAGGACATTTGAAACTGAGGGAGAAGTCTTTTATTTTGATGAACACATGGTAAAGGACAACTTCTTAATTGCAAAGATACAAGACCGTTTAAGCAATATTAAAACGCTTAGACTGTACTTTAAAACGATAGGAGATGCGGGTTACTTTGAAATTGCCGTCATTAATTCATTTTCCGATGACGCAATTAACCAAATTATTAGCAACATATATGCCTTATATCAAGTTAAAGGAAAAGGCGCTTTTTTAGAATGCTTATATGAGGAAGCAGGTAGTTTCTGTACAACGGTAGATCTATCAAATATACAAGAGGCCAAAAGATTCCGAGAAGCAATTGCTACAAAAATTGCGAATGTTTCCTCTCATCTAGCATCTTAGAAAATAGCAAGGTAGATAATGCATTTTGCCCTAAAAAAGACCACTCAGTTTTGAAGTGGTCTTTTACTTTTGGAAAATTTACTCGCTAATTTTGAATTCTTTAATCATATCGTTTAGTTCCTCTGATAATTTAGAGAGCGATTCTGCGCTAGCTGCAATCTCTTGCATGGACGCGTTTTGTTGTTGGGCTGTGGCAACACTCATTTCAATTCCTGCAGCTGCTTCTTCTGATGCTGAAGCAATTTCTGTGACAGAAAGACTCACTTTGCTCGCGTTTACTGAACTTTTCGCAACACTGGAAGAAATCGTTTGAATCCGCTCCATTACCTCTACTATTGCTTGATTAATTGATTTAAAACTTTCTCTACTAACATGTATTTGTTTATGCCCAGTCTTCACTTTTTGATCCCCAGCTTCTAATGCATCCACCATCGATTTTGTATCTTCTTGTACGCCATTAATAATTTCCGTAATTTCACTTACCGACTCCCCAACTTGCTCAGCTAATTTTCTTACCTCATCTGCAACAACCGAAAATCCTCTACCCGACTCTCCTGCCCTAGCCGCTTCGATGGCCGCATTCAAAGCAAGTAGATTGGTTTGTGCGGCGATATTTTGTATGACGACAATTAGTTTAGAAATTTCCTCCGAACGCTTTTCCAATCCTTTAATCTTTTCAACGGATTCTGTTACGATCGTTGTAATTTCATTCATCAGTTTAACGGATTGATCCATCTCTGCTTTCCCACTATTTGAAATTTGATAAACAGCTCTTGAAGAATTCTCCAATGCTTTCCCATCTTCATTTGACTTAGAAAGTTCATTACTTAAATCTTCTATTAAACTCGAAACTTCAATGGAAGAGCTAGCTTGTTCTTCTGCTCCTGCTGACAATTGTTCCATCGTAGCAGCCACTTGATCTGCCCCAGTTTTCACTTCATTTGCGGATTGCATTAATTCCAAGCTTTGAGCACTCACGGTTTGAGATATACCTTGAATGCTACCTACCATTTGTCTTAACTTATCAAGCATCTTCTCTGCAGCAGAGGCTAATTGACCAATTTCATCCTGTCGTTGAAGATTCAATTCTTCCACTTGTAAATTTCCTGTTGCGACTTGTTGCAAAAGATTTACAAGCTGATGGACTGGCTTCGTAATACTACGAATTAGAAGATACCCAAATATAAATATAATAACAAGACATACACTAATGCTGATAAATGAAATAATCATAGAATTTCGATTTTCCTTATGGATTAACTCTACCGTACTTAATGCAGAAGCTTCTAAATCCTGTTGAATTAAATCAATATAATTCCGTGTCTCTTCAAAAGTATTTCTTACATTTTCAATTTGTGAAGAAATGTTCTGTAAGTTATTAGGTTTTAAAAGTTGCGCAGACATATTTCCCCATAAGGCTAAACTATCAAAAAAATTATTAAAGTAAGTGGCGATTTGATCATTCTTTAATCCATTATCTGCAAGCAAGATAATCTTCGCCTCTTCCATTCTTTCCTGGACTTGTTGTAGATTTTTTTCATAATCTTCTATAAACGCATCCCCATTTCCTAACTGTAGCTGCTGATCTATTTGAAAACTAATCAAGGCTTGGTCAGCTTGATAAAAGTCCCGATCTGCATTTAATAGATAAAAAGTTGAATTATACAACTCATCATATAATTCTTTTTCAAGATTTTTTGAAGATGCATTTGAATTTTGAATTAAAATGGTATTACTAACCAATATAGCTAAAGCCATCAATATTAATATAGAGTATAGCTTTGTACTCAATTTTCGATTTTGGATCCAATTCCTCATACTCTCCCCCCAATGTACCTACTTACATCCCCTTTATATACATAAGTTCTAGTTTCTTTTAAATGTGAACTTATCACCGCCTTTTGTAACTATCTGAAAAGTCTGTCTATTTACCATTAATTATAACCTAAAGATACTTAAGTGTAATATATTGTAAATAATTTTTATGAATATTTTTAGAAGTTTACTATATCCTTCACGTCACTCTAAGCATAAAAAAGAAACTTCATTAAACTTCCAGCATAGGCATACACTGAAATATCTTTTAGGCTTGTACGTATAATTTCTTTGTTGTTATAGGGAGTTTACCAACTATATTTCCTTAAGGTTAATAGCCTAGCAATTTTCATGTTGAAGAGAAGAGAGGAATTTTAAAATGCTTCAATTATCGTTATTTATTCTTATGATTGGCTTGTTTTTATTGGGGATGTTTTTACTTAGGAAGGGGCTTTTTGATCTTTCTTCCAAGAAACTAGAAAAATCACTTGTCACTTTAACGAATAAACCATGGAAAGGCCTTTTACTTGGAATTGTTGTAACCTCCATACTACAAAGTAGCTCTGCTGTATCCATTATCACAATTGGACTAGTTGCTGCAAAGGTTTTAACTTTTTCGCAATCGATTGGTGTAATTTTAGGTGCAAATATTGGAACAACGGTGACAGCTGAGCTAATTACATTAAATATCGATTCGTTCATCCTTCCAATCGCGATTATAGGAGCCATTCTCTTTTTATTTAAGAATAAAACTATGCGAAACTCTGGTTTAGCGTTAATCGGAATAGCTGCAATTTTTGGAGCCATGTGGGGATTTGAAAAATTGGCAACACCTTTAAGAGGACTAGCCTATATCGACAAAATTCTCCTCATGCTAGATGGAAACCTATTCTATGCTGTCGTAGCCGGAGCTTTAATCGCTGCATTCATTCAATCAAGTACAGCCACAACTGGCATCATGATGGGATTTCTTGCAGCAGGAAGCATGAATTTAGATACAAGTGTGGCCATTGTTCTTGGGGCAAATATTGGGACATGTTTGGATGCATGGCTTGCTTCATTAGGCTCTGGTAGACAAGGCAAACTTACTGCCTATGCTCATATATGGCTAAATGTGTTGGGGGTAGGCATTTTCTATCCATTCATAGGCCTGTTAGCAACAATTGGCACTCATTTATCCAAATACCCCGATGTACAACTGGCGCATATTAGTGTCATTTTTAACGTAGCAAGTTCGTTAATGATTCTTCCATTCACAAAACAATTTGCAAACTTCATAGAGAGAGTTCATGGCAGGAAATAAACCTCATTTCAACTCAGTAAATGGGATAGATGGATGATAACAAGGAAAGCTAACCATTTATCCCCTTGCTATTACTAGGATACAAAGAAATGAAAAAGAAGCTCCCCACAAGTTTTCACAACTCATGAGAAGCTTCTATTGAAGATCCAATAAAACCGAATGTGATTCTTCTTACTTCTCCAGAACACATAAACTGTACCCGCTTACGAAACTCCCCATTATTAAACTTATTCAGAGACAGCAACTTCCCCCATAGAAATTAAACCCTACATCACTTCCAAAAGAACAAACAGCAAACTTATTTAACTATCCAAATGAATCATTATCACTCTCCCATTTTCCACTCTATACCCTTCCTTATGTTTCCATGTATTGATGTTTTAGAAATTCTTTAAAATATCATAACGATCAAGAGGAGTATTCAACTATGAAAAAAAGCAAAAAATTGTTAGTCATTCTAATGGGATTAGGATTCTTTATCAGTTTTCTCCCAAACTGCAATATTGTTATGGGTAAAAGCGAATACAAACGAATCGTTGCATTTGGAGATAGCAACACGCAAGGCTCCAATTGGAATTTATATAAATATAACGAGAAAACAAAATGGGTAAATCAAATTGGACAAACAGTTAGCGTTCACAATGCAGGGATTGCGGGTGAAACAACAGAAGATGCGAAGAGAAGATTCCAAAAAGACGTGTTAGATAAAAAGCCCGAAGTAGTTACCATCATGTTTGGAACAAACGATGCTGTCTTAACAAGTAAAACGCAAGCAAAGGTAAGTAAAACGCAATTTGAAAAGAATCTAAATTATTTCGTTACAACATTAAAAAAACAAGGGACTCAAGTTATCTTAATGACAACCATTCCAGTCGTTGAACAAAAGTTTTATCAACGACATGATAAACAGTTATACAGTCAACACAAAGGAGTGAGAGCATTCCAAAACGATTACAATGACATTGTACGAAAAGTAGCAAAAGAGCAAAATGTACCTTTAGTAGATATTTATAGAACAATCGTTGAAAAGGCACATGGTTCTTCAGACAAATCATTAATGTCATCTGGATTGATTGATCAAACAGGAACACATTTCACGCCAAATGGTGCAAACGTAATCTACCAAGAAGTGAAAGAACAATTAGAAGTAATCGATGAAATGATTCGCATACACGAATTGTCACAGAAGCAATAAAAAATAGTCTTTTGCGTAAAAGACTGTCTGGTTATAAGTCGTTAATCTTTTATAAAATCGCTTTTTCAACTTTTCATACTGTATAATTCTATTGCGTATTAACTTTAGATCCTTCTTTGAAATACGATTCATGTCTTACTCGAACAAATCATGTATAGAGTTGGTCATAGTGATGGTCAAATCAAAAATGCTTACCTTTACGTAACCCAAAATGAAATAAAAAGCTTCCTACAAGTTTCTATAACTTATGAGAAGCTTCTATATACTACATTGATTAACTATTTTCTTACCTATAAAATTAGATATTTTTAGCAAGTACTTCATAAACTTAAAGCCCATAGTTAGCCATTCTTCCAATAATCGCCTTTAAAAACGCATTCTAAATACTTTATTGGTAAGTGGATATAGAAATTTAACCCCTTTTTTCGTTGACATATCTCCTACAATATGTGAAAGATAAGCTATCGTGGAAATAAGAGCCAAACTGTCCACTCCCGTACTGATTTGCAACAGATAGGACATATACCACCAATAAGCTAATGCCCAAATCGTATGTGTTGGTCCTCGGTGTGGAAACCACCCTGCTCCCCCTATGTATAGGGCAAACATAACCAACCACCACAACTCATCCGTAATTGCATAGTATAGAAGGAATAAACTTAAGATGCTCATTAGAATATTTTTCAAAGTTTCCTGGCTCTTCAGGGAAAGGCCTATAATGATTGCTCCACACCCAAACAGGAGAAGTTTATTTTGTTGAGTAAACCATTTTCCATCTAGGGAAGACAAGAAATTTACATCTAAAAAGTATGTAACTAAGGACAGGACCATTAATGCCACACCGATAAATATCCCACGTTTTTTTATTAGTTTAGCTGTATTAGTTATACGTTTATTTAACAGATTATTTCCGTCTAAATCAGGCGCAAGGGAAGCTATGCCTGACGCAACTAAAATGACGGGTATCATTTCAAGTGGTTGGCTAACAGATGCCACCGCTCCTATTCCTAACCCTATTGTTAAATGAGTTCGCCCTTTCATGTAGCCACCTCTTTGTTGTTATGTCTCTTTTTCTATCGGAGGTTATCACGAACCTATAAAAATAAAAAAAGAAGTTTCCCTCTTTAATAATACAAGATAAAGGTAATACAATAAATGAAAAAAGAAGCCCCCCACAAGTTTAGTCAACTTATGAGAAGCTTCTAGATTATCCTCTATGTTAGCAAATCACTTTCACCTTACATACAAACCCAAGCGTATCAAGGGTTGGTGGCACTTATTACATCATGCCGCCCATTCCGCCCATGCCACTCATATCTGGCATTGCTGGAGCTGGTTCTGGAATGTCTGCTACTACTGCTTCAGTTGTTAAGAATAGAGCAGCTACAGATGCAGCGTTTTGAAGAGCTGAACGCGTTACTTTCGCTGGGTCAACTACACCTGCTTCGATCATGTTTACCCATTCGCCGTTAGCCGCGTTGAATCCGATACCAGCTTCTTCGCGTTTTAAGCGGTCCACGATAATTGAACCTTCAAGACCTGCGTTGTTTGCGATTTGACGAACTGGTTCTTCAAGAGCACGTAGAACGATGCGTACACCTGTCGCCACGTCGCCTTCAACTGTTTCTAATACTTTTTCAACTGCGCCGTATACGTTTAGAAGTGCAGTACCACCACCGGATACGATCCCTTCTTCAACTGCAGCACGAGTTGAGTTTAATGCGTCTTCAATACGAAGTTTACGCTCTTTTAATTCTGTTTCTGTTGCAGCACCAACTTTGATTACTGCTACACCGCCAGCTAATTTAGCAAGGCGTTCTTGTAATTTTTCTTTATCGAATTCAGAAGTCGTTTCAGCAATTTGAGCACGGATTTGGTTTACGCGGCTTTCAATTGCATCGCTATTTCCAGTACCTTCAACGATTGTTGTGTAGTCTTTTGAAACTACAACTTTACCAGCACGACCTAAAGAAGTAACGTCAGCTGTTTTTAATTCTAAACCAAGGTCTGCAGTAATTACTTGACCACCAGTTAGGATCGCGATGTCTTCAAGCATTGCTTTACGACGATCACCAAATCCTGGCGCTTTTACTGCTACTACGTTGAATGTACCACGTAATTTATTTAATACTAAAGTTGCTAAAGCTTCACCTTCAACATCTTCCGCAATAATTAATAATGGACGACCTTGTTGTACAACTTGCTCTAATAATGGAAGGATTTCTTGGATGCTTGAAATCTTTTTGTCTGTAATTAAGATATAAGGGTTGTCTAATACAGCTTCCATTTTATCTGTATCTGTTACCATGTAGTGAGATGAATAGCCACGGTCAAATTGCATACCTTCTACAACATCTAACTCCGTAGTGAACCCTTTAGATTCTTCAATTGTAATAACACCGTCAGTTCCTACACGTTCCATCGCGTTTGCAATGAATTCTCCAACTTCTTCATCTGAAGCTGAGATTGCTGCAACTTGTGCAATGGCTTCTTTGTTTTCTACTGGACGAGAAATTGCTTGTAATTCTTCAATTGCAGTAGCAACCGCTTTGTCCATACCTTTACGGATTCCTACTGGGTTAGCACCAGCAGTTACGTTTTTAAGACCTTCACGAATCATCGCTTGTGCTAAAACTGTTGCAGTAGTTGTACCGTCACCAGCGATTTCGTTTGTTTTAGATGCTACTTCAGCCACAAGCTTAGCACCCATGTTTTCATAAGCATTTTCAAGTTCGATTTCTTTTGCAATTGTCACACCATCATTTGTAATTAATGGTGAACCGAATTTCTTTTCTAGGACTACGTTACGGCCTTTTGGACCTAATGTAACCTTTACAGCGTTTGCTAATTTATCCACACCTTGAAGCATTAGTGCACGAGCTTCTTCAGAAAATTTAATATCTTTTGCCATTGTTGCTTACCTCCAGTTTTTTTCTATTAAAAATCAAAAGTAGCATGAGAGCGTCAAACAATCCATATTATGTATAGACGCCCTTTTTGATGATATTTTAAAATTGATTAGCCGATAATTGCTAATACGTCGTTTTCACGTAAAATTAAATACTCTTTACCTTCATATTTCACTTCTGTGCCTGAATATTTAGAGAAGATGATAGAATCGCCTTCTTTTACATCAAGCTCGACACGTGTGCCGTTATCTAGTACACGACCTGTTCCCACAGCAACAACTTTACCTTCTTGTGGTTTTTCTTTTGCTGAATCTGGAAGGACAATTCCGAATGCAGATTTTTCTTCCACCTCAACTAGTTCGATAATGATACGATCACCTAATGGTCTTAACAAGTGAAACAACCTCCTACAAATTTTAGTTTGTATTAATTAGTAACTTTATTAGCACTCACTTCATATGAGTGCTAACACAATTATTATAATAATGAATTAAATCTTGTTTTGCAAGCAAGAAGCATAAAAAAATTTTGTTTTCTTTCCAAATTCAACTACAATAGAGTTTAGTTGTTAAATGCTACTATCCTTCCATATTTCGCCTGTGATAGTGTAGCTACTTATTCTATGTTTTAAACTCCATTTTTAGAAAGGGTTTTTTTAAATTGAGTACCTTAACTAAACTTCAAACGCAAAAGACTGCCTTTTACGTTTTAATTACTTACGTTATATTTCAAGTATCTGGTTTTATATTAGTTATTCCACCAATAAGGGAGTTTTTCCTTCAATTTATTCATGAAGACGGGATAAATTCTGGAATTGCTTTAGCCGCTTGGTGGTCTAGCATGACGGCAGGAATCGCGTTTATTGTTTGTTTAATATTGATTAATAGAAATAAAAACTTTTGGAATGTATTTAATGGAGAGAAAGCATCCATTCTGGTTTCAATTGGTTGGGGGATTATCGGGTTTTTCCTTGTTTACTTTGGTCAAATTATTGGCGCATACATTGAAGCAGCCCTTGGGATTAAAGCAGGCTCAGAAAATACCGAAACGATTATGTTAGTAACTGAGGTTGCGCCCATTATGATGCTAGCAACTGTGTTTTTCGGTCCTATTTTAGAGGAGTTTGTGTTTAGACGTGTCGTTTTTGGCTCTTTAATTCAAACACAAAGTTTTTGGGTTGCCGGGCTTATTAGTTCGATTATTTTTGCAGCAATCCATTTAGATTTTACCCATATTATTTTATATACAATTAGTGGTTTCGTTTTTGCATTCCTTTACTATAAAACGAAGCGAATACTTACTTCGATCATTGCACACATGTTGTTAAATGGGGTTCTGACAATCCTTACATTAAATATAGATAAACTCCAACAAATTTCCGATCAGCTAACAAAGTAATACTATGCTATGAAAAATGGATTAGTACAAATCGCGATACGGTTTGTACTAATTTTTTTGTTCATTTTCTTACTTGTTACAATCTTTATTCACTATTCATTTTGAATCGATTGACAGAACATGGTATTCTTAATTTACCCTTTTACTATAAAACACCACTATTTTACCCCTTTAAACAAAAATTCTACTTTTATTTAAAGTAATTATCTACCAAAGAAAGGAGTGCTTTTTAATTTGAAAGCACAATCAATGATTTTTACACTCTTTGGCGATTATATTTGTCATTACGGTTCTAAAATTTGGATCGGTAGTTTAATTCGATTATTAAAAGAATTTGGTCATAATGAACAAACAGTCCGCGTTGCCGTATCTCGTATGGTAAAGCAAGGTTGGCTTCGATCTGAAAAGAAAAGTAATAAAAGCTACTATTATTTAACTGAGCGTGGCGAACAACGTATTCAAGAAGCAGGAAATCGTATCTTTAAATTAAAACCGAATAAATGGGACGGAAAATGGCTTATCTTTATGTATACGATTCCAGAAGAGGATCGCCATATTCGAGATGAGCTCCGTCGAGAATTGCACTGGAGTGGTTTTGGCTCTTTCTCAAACGGTTGTTGGATTTCCCCAAATAATTTAGGAAATGAAGCAAACATTCTTATTCAAAAATACGGAATAGAAGAATATGTTGAGCTTTTTGAAGCGGATTATTTTGGACCAAAAGATGAACAACAACTTGTTAAAAAAAGCTGGGATTTAGATACTATCGAAAAACGTTACGAAGAATTTATCGATGAATATAGTAAGAAGTTTATTGTCCACCAAAGCATTATTGCTCAAGGGGAGATGTCCGAGGCAGAGTGTTTTGTTGAACGTTCGAAGCTTGTCCATGAATACCGTAAATTCCTATTTATCGACCCAGGTCTACCGAACGAATTATTACCACAAATGTGGAGCGGCAACCATGCAGCACTATTATTCAAGCAATATTATAAAATATTAGCAGAACCTGCAAGTCGTTTCTTTGAACAAATCTTCGAAAAAGATAATGACCTGCAAAAGAAAGACTCGTTGTATGATGCACAGCACCACCCGTTTATGACAGATCTAAAAAGTTAAAAAAGGGAGCGTTCGAAAATCACTTTTCGGATGCTCCCTTTACGTTAGTTATATTCATTATATACAAGTGCTAATTGTTCACGCATTTCCTTCATCATACTGTTAATGAGCTCTTCTACGGTTGGCAAATGGTCAATTAAACCCGCAATTTGCCCACTATTCATATAACCTTCCTCACCGTTACCATCAATTGCCCCTTTAATATGATAGGGTTCACTTGTTTTTTCATTATATTGGTCTAATGTAATTCCCTCTTTTTCATACGCTAATACTTTCTGTGCATACGTATCTCGCAACACTCTTCGTACTTGATTTACAGAGCGGCCAAGTACCATTGTCTCCTGATCGCTTGCATTCAGTAAACGTTCTTTGTAATAAGAATGAACTGGCATCTCTTTCGTTGCAATAAACCGTGTACCCATTTGAACACCCGATGCACCTAACAATAAGGCTGCTGCTAATCCTCTTCCATCTCCAATGCCACCAGCTGCCACAACTGGAATAGATACAGCTTTTGTGATTTGTGGAATGAGCGTCATTGTCGTTAACTCTAAATTTGAATTAATGCCCGCAGCTTCAAACCCTTCTGCAACTAATACATCTGCACCTGCTTCTTCTGCCTTTTGTGCATGTTTTACCGCTGCCACCACAACAATTACTTTAATTCCAGCTTCGTGTAACTTTTTGATAAAAGGTGCTGGATTTCCCGCTGATAATGAAACGACCGGTACTTTATGTGTAATAGCTAAATCTACTAATTCCTTCGAGTAAGGATTAACGTTAATTGGGATATTAATTGCAAATGGCTTTGATGTTTTACCTTTTGTTTCGATAATTAATGTTTCTACTTCCTGGGGAGACATTACCCCACTGCCAATTGTACCAAGACCACCAGCATTACTTACTGCAGATGTAATACTAGCATTGCTAATATTGCCCATTCCTCCTTGGATAATTGGATATTGAATATCTAACAAACTACATAAATGTTTCATAGAATACACCCCTCTTAGGAAATATGATATACTATTTTTAGAAAAATTAAAATATTACAATAAAGGAGTTTTGCCCTTGCTAGTTCCATATTTAGATAAAAATCCGATTGTCGATGATTCTGTTTTCGTTGCACCAGGCGCCTATATCATTGGGGATGTGACAATTGGTGCCCAGTCAACTGTTTGGTTCAATGCTGTACTTCGTGGGGATGAAGATCGCATTCAGATCGGTCAACGATGTAGTATACAAGATAACTCAACAATTCATCACTTTGAAGGTGCACCAGTTATTATTGAAGATGAAGTTACAGTCGGTCATCAAGTTGTTTTACACGGTTGTAAAATAGGAAAACGTTCAATTATTGGAATGGGTTCTGTCATACTAGATCATGTCGAAATTGGTGAAGAATGCATTATCGGGGCCAATACACTTCTTACACAAGGTACAAAAATTCCACCGCGCTCTTTAGTCGTCGGTTCTCCTGGTAAAGTTGTACGCCAAATTACAGAAAAAGATTTAGAACTCATCCAACTTTCAATTGATACGTATGTGCAAAAAGGGGTTCAATTTAAAGAAACTTTCTCTAAATAACACTATGTATCCTAAGCATTGCAAAAATCCGATCTATAATAATTAATTTCCGTTAAATAGAATCAGAAACTATTAAGTATGTTTCTGATTCTATAAAAAGTTTCTATCTCTTACTTCCCTTTAAAATTAGGGGCTCTTTTTTCACTAAATGCCTGCAATGCCTCTAATCGATCCTCTGTCGGAATAACCACTTGGTAAGCTTCTGTTTCAATTTCAAGCCCCGTAGCCAAGTCCGTATTCATTCCTTTTGTAATGGCGTATTTTGCTTGTCTTACTGCAATAGGACCATTTTTTATAATGGCATTTGCCAATTCTTCACTAGCCGATATTACTTCTTCTACCGGAGTCACTTTTAAAATAATCCCTTCAGCAAGCGCTTCAGTAGCAGTTAATTTTTTGGCTGTAAAAATCATTTCCTTTGCCTTCATTTCACCGACTAGACGCGGTAAACGTTGCGTACCACCAGCTCCTGGTATGATTGCCCAGCTCGTTTCGGTTAAGCCTAATTTTGCATGTTCTGCGGCAATGGCAAAGTCACATGCTAATAACCATTCAAAACCACCACCAAGGGCATGACCATTTACTGCGGCAATAGTTGGTTGTGGTAATTCTGCGATACTATTAAAGACATCTCGGATTGCCTTCACATTCCGCTTAACTTGTTCTTCATTTAATGATTTTCGTTCTTTTAAATCTGCCCCAGCACTAAATGCCTTTGTTCCTGCACCAGTGAAGATGACAACTCGAATATCATCGCTTTTAGCAATTTCATCGACTTTTTGTTGTAAGGTGGATAATGTTTCATAATCAAAACAATTTAACACTTCCGGACGATTAACGGTCACGTAAGCAATATGGTTCTTTACTTCAAATAATACGACTGCCATCGATTGAATACCTCCTATTTAAAGTCATAAAGGGGATGTCTAGAAAGCACTCAACTTTCTGGACATCTACGTTTCTAATAATAAAATACCGCTAAAAAGCTTTGCTCCTGTGGTAATAACAATAAATTGTCACTATCCTCGTCGCAAAGGAGACGTCCCAAAATGACTTTTCGGACGTCTCCTTCATTCCTTACTATTCCTTCACACTTTCAATGATCGTCGCAATACCTTGACCAACACCAATACACATCGTCGCTAATCCGTATTGCACATCTTGTTTTTGCATTTCATAAATCAATGTTGTTAAAATACGGGCCCCACTTGCCCCTAATGGATGACCAAATGCGATTGCTCCACCATTAACATTTACTTTTGAATTATCCAATTCAAGTTGTTTAATACACTCAATGGATTGAGACGCAAAAGCTTCATTAATTTCAATTAAACCAATATCATTTGTTGATAGCCCTGCACGTTTTAACGCTTTACGTGTAGCATTTATTGGACCTAGACCCATTACTGCAGGCTCTAAACCTGTAACTGCACCCGTTATATATTTTGCAAGGGGTTTTAACCCAAGTTCTTTTGCTTTCTCAGCACTCATCATTAATAACGCGGATGCCCCGTCATTAACGCCTGAAGCATTACCAGCAGTTACTGTACCACCATCGAATATTGGACGTAATTGAGCCAATTTTTCAAGAGTTGTATCTGGACGGGGATGCTCATCTTTATCAAAAACTGTAACGTTCCCTTTACGATCTTTTAATTCCACAGGTACAATTTCCTCTTGAAAGCGATTTTCTTCTATTGCTCTTTTTGCGCGTTGTTGACTTTCAAAAGCAAATACATCCTGTTCTTCACGGCTAACTCCATAGCGCTGAGCAACGTTTTCTGCTGTTTGAGGCATAGAATCAGAACCATACCTCTCATGTAACTTCGGATTAGTGAAGCGCCAGCCAATTGTAGTATCAAATAATTTTTGATCACCACGTGGGAAGTCACTTTCTGGTTTCCCCATTACAAATGGCGCACGTGTCATACTTTCCGTACCACCTGCAATGAAAATATCACCTTCACCGGCCAAAATCGCGCGTGCTGCATAATGTACCGCATCCATACCTGAACCACAAAGACGGTTAATAGTCGTTCCACCTACTTCGATTGGTAACCCTGCAAGTAAAGCGGACATACGTGCCACATCACGGTTATCCTCCCCTGCTTGATTGGCATTACCAAACACGACGTCTTCAATTTGATCTACTGGCAAATTTGGGTTACGTTCGATCAAGGCTTTAATGACGATCGCTCCTAAATCATCTGGGCGGACCGATTTTAAAGCACCTTTGTAGCGTCCTATCGGTGTTCTAACTGCATCTACAATTACTACTTCTGTCATTTTTTCACCAACTCTTTATCTTCAGTATAATCATAAACGCCTCGACCACTTTTTCGTCCTAAGCGACCTGCTTTTACGTATTGTTCAAGTAGTGGGGCTGGGCGATATTTTTCCCCTAATTTTTCATGTAAGTAGCGTAAGTTATTTAAACGCACGTCTAATCCTACTAAATCTACTAATTCAAAAGGCCCCATCGGATAATTTAAACCAAGTTTAATTGCTTTATCAATTTCTTCTGGCGTGCCTAGTCCTTCTTGTAACATATAAAACGCTTCATTTCCGACTAGCGCACTGATTCGGCTCGTTACAAACCCTGGGAACTCATTAATCACAACCGTTTCTTTTCCTAACTGCTCAGCAACTTCACGAATCAGATTAGCTGTTTCATCACTCGTTTCTAACCCGCGCACAATTTCAATAAGTTTCATCCGGTGAACTGGATTGAAGAAATGCATCGCTATCGTACGTTCTGGACGATTAGCATAGGAGGCAATTTCCGTTGGGCTCATCGTTGAAGTATTTGTTGCAAAGTAGCAAGTAGATGGTGCTAATTTTTCCATTTGTTCGAATACAGATCTTTTTATATCTGCTTTTTCCGGTACAGCCTCAATTATTAAATCGGCATTGCTTACACCTTTTTCAAAATCTGTTGTATAAGCTAAATTTGATAGTCCAAGGGCTGCTTGTTCGTCAGAAAGTTTTCCGTACTTCTTTGATTTCTCAAAAATACTTTGAATCTCTCTTTCTGCACCTTGTAAAGCTTCTTCATTTACATCGACTAACGTTGTATTAAATCCTCCGATAGCGGAAACATAAGCAATTCCTCGCCCCATAACCCCAGAACCAATTACTGTTAGATTTTTAAACTTCATATTTAATCCCCCTATAGTAAGAAGAGCGAAATCGGCTCGCCGCAGTAGCTAGACACTATTCAATCTCTATATTTGTATTCTTAAGCTAAAAAAAGAGAAGAATAGGAGAAGAATCCCCTATTCTTTTTTAATATTTTATAAACCAAGTGGATTTAATGGGCGATTACCATAATAAGAGATAATACTCTTCGTTTCTGTATAAAGATCTAATGTTTCAATGCAAAGTTCACGGCCGAAACCAGATTGCTTGTAACCCCCAAATGGTGTTCCTGGCATTGCAGAGAATGGACAGTTTACCATGACGATACCTGCTTGAATTGCATTTGCTACACGCGTTGCTCGTGCACCATCTTTCGACCAAACAGCAGAACCTAAACCAAATTCCGTATCGTTCGCTAATTGGATTGCTTCTTTTTCATCTTTAAACTTACTAACAACTACAACTGGTCCAAAAATTTCTTCTTGAACGACTTTCATATTTTGAGTTACATCTGCAATTACTGTTGGTTCGTACCAGAAGCCCTTTTCAAAGCCATCAACGCTCGCTACATTCCCACCAACTAAAATTGTTGCGCCTTCTTCTCGTGCAGATTGTACATACCCATCAATTACATCTACTTGTGCTTGGTCGATAATCGCGCCCATATGTGTTTCCTTGCTAAATGGATCACCAAGCTTAATTTGTTTTGCTTTGGCAACGAATTTCTCCATAAATGCATCATAAATACTTTCTTGAATATATAAACGTGAACGCGCTTCACAAGATTGACCTGAATTATAGAAAATACCATATAAAGAACCATCTACCGCAGCGTCGATATCAGCATCTTCAAATACTAGATTTGGTGATTTACCACCAAGTTCCAATGTCACACGTTTTAACGTATCTGAAGCTTTTTTCATAATGTCTTTCCCAATTGGAGTCGAACCTGTGAACGCTACTTTATCAACTTTTTCGTGTTCTACTAGGTAATTTCCAACTTCAGCACCTGAACCAGGTACAATATTCACAACACCCGCTGGTACACCTGCCTCAAGACAAATTTCACCTAAGATGATCGCAGTTAATGGCGTTAAAGAAGCTGGCTTTACTACAACGGAACATCCAACTGCGATTGCTGGAGCTACTTTCCAAGCTGCCATCATTAATGGATAGTTCCAAGGAATAATTTGTGCACAAACACCCACTGCTTCCTTTTCCGTGTAGTTATGGAATTGACCAGGTAAATTATTGACTACTCCACGATGGCCAACAATAGCAGCAGCATAAAACTCGAAATCTTCAATCGCTTGATGTACTTGTCCTTGTGCTGCACTTAAAGATTTACCTGTATCTAAAATTTCAAGCTCTACTAGTTCATTAAAACGAGAGCGCATAATAGCAGCAATTTTATTTAAAACTTGTGAACGACGAGATACTGGATACTTGCTCCATTTCCCATGGTCAAATGCTTCGCGTGCAGCTAAAACAGCACGTTCTGCATCTTCTTTACTCGCTTTTGCAACTTTCGCAATTAACTCCCCTGTTGCTGGGTTGTATGTTTCGATTGTTGCTCCATTACTGCTTTCTACTTTTTCGCCATTTATAATTAAGTGATAGTACTCACGTTTTAATGTGCTTTTTTCTTCTACTGTTGACATACAATCTCTCCTTCTATTGACCTACGAATATAGGTTTTCTTTTTTCTACAAAAGCTTGAACACCTTCTCGATGATCCTGAGTGAGTCCGGCAATTCGTTGCCCTTCTGCTTCATACGTTAAGTAATCCTCTAGCGATAATGCATCTGCTGCACGTAACGCACGTTTCATTAAAGTAATTGCCTTCGTTGGAAGATTAGCAATTTTCTCAGCAAATAAAGCTACTTCCCTATCAAATTCCTCATTCGCTACTACTTTCGTCGCAAGGCCAAGTGCTAGAGCTTCTTGTGGTAAAATACGTTCACCTAAAACAGAAATTTCCAATGCCTTTGCATCTCCAACAATGCGTTTTAAGAAATAGAGGTTGCCCGAATCGGGTATGAGTCCAACGTGTATAAATGCATTTAAGAAGAACGATTTCTCAGCCATTATTCTAAAATCACATGCCAGTGCTAAACTAAAGCCTGCTCCAGCTGCCGCACCGTGGACTGCAGCAATAATCGGCTTTTCACAGTTAGTAATTTGTTTTACCATTGGACCATATAAAGTATTTAATACTTCACCATGATTCATTGATTCATCCACTGTCGATAAATCCTGTCCCGAGCAAAAACCTCGACCAGCACCTTTTAAGACGATACATCGAACATTTGTATCTTTTTCAGCTTGCTTAATCGCGTTTTTAATATCTTTATTCATCGTAGCAGTAAATGCATTTAACGAATCTGGACGATTAAGTAAAATCGTACATACATTATTTATTACTTCATATTCGATTGTTTCGTACATGTTATCGCCCCTTAAACTGAGGTTTACGCTTTTCTACAAAAGCCTGCATTCCTTCTTTTTGATCTTCTGAAGAGAACAGTACGTAAAAGTTTTTTCGTTCAAATTGCATACCTTCATATAAAGAATAATCAACTGCTTTATTTACCGACTCTTTAATTAATCGAATGGCAAGAGGCGGTTGATTACTAATTTGAGTTGCTATTTTCATCGTTTCTTCTATTAAGATCTCTTTTTGGACGATTTGATTGATGACACCATGTTGAAGTGCAGCATTAGCCGTAATTCGATTTGCTGTCCAAATCCATTCAAGAGCCTTTGTGCGACCGACAAGTTTCGTTAGTCGTTGTGTCCCCCCTGCTCCTGGCATTACCCCAAGATTTACTTCAGGGAAACAAAATTCTGTTCCTTCTGCAGCAATTAGCATGTCACAACTTAGAGCAAGTTCAAAGCCACCACCAAATACGTAGCCTTGAACTGCTCCGATAATCGGCTTTTTCATTAACGCGATTTTATCCCAATCAGCAAATTGGTTTAACAGTTCGAGCTTAATCGTATCATCAAAGGCCATTTCATCAATATCTGCACCAGCTGAAAAAGCATTTCCACGCCCTTGTAGAACAATGACACGTACTTCTTCATCCCGTTCAAATTGTTCAAATGCTTCAACAATTTCACGTACCATTTTACGATTTAGTGCATTGTATTGTTTTGGACGATTTAACTCCACAATACCTATTGCTTCTTGCTTAGATGTAATAATGAATTCAAAATCCATTAAGCATCTTCACCGATCATTAACGTTACTAAATTACCTGCAAAACTCATTAAGTCTTTACCTGATGCTTTCCCTTCTGCCGAGCGCATTCCGTTCTTTAAATCATCCATGCTGTCGTAAATCATTTCGCACATTAAATAATAAGGTGAATCTGTTCCCATTGGCGTTGTAGAAAACTTAGTTACACGCATTTCACGCAACCCAGGAATTTTTTCTGTAATTGGTGCATGAACCTCAAAGTAATGTTGATCGAATGCTTCTTTATCTTCTGGATGTTTATAAAGTGCTATTAATTTCGCCATTAAAAATACGCCCCTTTTTACATTATTGTTGAAATAGGTTTCATCGCTTCAAATGGATTTTTACAGCTTTTACAATACAAAATACTGCGACAAGCTGTAGGACCAAAAATATTATCCATTGTTACATAATCAGATCCACAGTAGGCACATTCAACATGCCATGAACCATCTTCTTCTAAGTATTTAGGTGGTGGTGCAATACCAAATAACTTTAACCCTGCTTTTCCTTTTTCCGTAATTCTGTCGGAAGTCCAAGGAGGGTTGAAGATAAATTGAACCTCGACAGAATCTACATTTTCAACAGTTTTGATCGCACGTTCGATATTCCCTTTAATAATATTCAGCGCGGGACAACCTGAAAATGTTGGAAGCATCTTTATCACTACTTGCTGACCATCTATATCCACATGCTCTACCATCCCTAAATCAAGTACACTCACCGTATCGATTTCAGGATCTTTAACCGTATCGAGCACTTTATAGATTTGATCTATCATAATATCTACTGCTGCCATATCTACCCCTCCATTTTTTCTCTTTTACCAGGATGCTGCTAAGTCTGTTGCATAAACTTCTGACATCGTATCGATAGCTTGTTGCAATTCTTTCGTATGTTCTTGATTTCGACCATTTTGTTGAGGTTTTCCGAAAGTCGGAACTTCAACTTTAATTGTTTCAAACACTGGTTTAACATATTCAATCCAACGATTTACTAGAACTTCTTCGGATTCAATTAATCCTGCATTTGTAATAGCAGTTGCTGCTTCACCATAAGAGAATAGGTCGCCACAATCTGCAAGCACTTTCTCTAATGCAGTTGTCATACGTTTCCGCGCATCTTCTGTTGCATTAAATAATTGCACAAACCAAGTTTTCCAGTGTAGTAAATGGTAGTAAATTTCCATACTTACTTTTACTGCTGCATCTCTTAATGTTTCATCTGAGCTAGATTTTAACGAATCAATTTTTATCTTTTTAGCAGTCGTATAAATATAGTTACGTGCCACTGCATATGCCCAATCATATTGTGGGTTATCCATGTAATAACCTTCACCATTTGGACGTTCTACTAAAATACTATTTTTACGTTCCGATGCTGGTCGAATATGGGCAAGTGAATCGGCTACTCCAACTCCTAACCCTTCAAGTAAACGATAGAACATCGTTGCGTGACCCATTGTATCTTGTGTTATAGAAGAAAATGCAACATCTTCTTCGATATGTGGTGCTAGACCTAACCATTCTGAACCACGGTATGAAAATAGATAATCATCATCTGCTAATTGGAATAGTAATTCAACTACTGGATTTTCGATGTTCCCCGTCATTTTTTCTGACCCCCAGCCCAAGATAAAATTTCTTTTTCATCAAACATGCCTTGCTCATATTCACGCCATTTTTTTCTTAAGTAACCATAACCTTTAGTTAAACGGTAATCTTTATTATCTAGACGTTCTACAATTTGGCGTTCTTCTTGATTTAACCCACGAATATGATCACGTTTAACAACCCAAATATCCGCAACTGGCTCACGTCTCATGAAGTTCTCCTGTGCCATTAAAATAGCGATATCTTCATTTGGCGCTAATAAACTAAATTGATGCTGGAATGCGGATGTTTTCGTACGGCGGCTAAACACTTCAAATTCTTGATAAAATGATTCGTTGCCCATTGTTATATCCCCCTTATCCTCTTTGTGAACTTAATGCTTCTCGTACCCAAGCAGTGTTATCATAAGAAGTACGACGAAGTGTTAAACGTTCTTGTGATTTTGGACCTTCATTACGTTGGATTTTTTTGAAATTCTCCCAGTTTGGTTGTTGATAGATCCACTTTTGACTTTCTTCATCAAAGCGTAAAGTTGGGTCTGGTATTTTTAAGCCAATTGATTGTATACGTGGAATATATTTTGATAAGAAACCTTGGCGTAATTCTTCATTTGTATTGATTCTGATTTTGTATTTAATTGTTACATCTTGTTTACTAGAACCTGTTGTATCACTTGATGGTGGTCCAAAGAAGAATAGAAGCGCTTCCCACCAACGATTTAATGCATCTTGCACCATGTCTTTTTGTGCTTGTGTTCCTTCTGCCAATGCTAAAATGATTGCTTCTCCGTGTTGTGCGTGGAATACTTCTTCGGCACAAATGCGTTGTAGGGCACGCGTATATGGAGCGTACGAAGCATTTAACATATTTGTCTGTGTAATAATCGCTGCACCATCTACTAACCAACCGATTAAACCAGCATCTCCCCATGACTCTGTGGCCATATGGAAAACATTATGGAACTTTAATCGTCCAGCAAATAAGTCTTGCATTAAATCTTCTCGGTTTTTCCCTAGTGGCTTAATCAAGTCCTCTGCAACACGTAACAATAACTGACCATGACCCATTTCATCTTGTACTTTTGCCATAATTCCTAATTTGCGATATAAAGTTGGCGCTTTTGGTACCCATTCTTTTTCAGGTAAAGCCCCCATAATTTCACTAATACCATGCATTGAAATTAACTTGATTAATGCTAAGCGGTATTCTTCCGGCATCCAATCATCTGCTTCAATCTTGTCACCTGCAGCAATACGTGCTTCAAACTGAGCTTGTAAATCATTTTCTAACAAATGCGTTGTCATCATTTATACCCTCCTATATAACATTTTTAATGATAAACACTTATATTCAGTTATATTAATGTGTAAAAAAAATGAGCATACTAGATTACTAGATTTCTTGTAACTCAATTGGTTGTGTAGAAACTTTTATTGAATCTGTAGGACAACCATCAACTGCATCTTCTAAATCATCGTATAAATCTTCAGGTACTTCTTCTATTCCTTGGTTATCATCTAACAAAACAAAAGCAATTCCCTCTGCGTTGTAATCAAAGATTTCTGGTGCAGAAGCTCCACATGCACCACATGCGATACACGTTTCTTGGTTAATCCTTGTGAATTTTGCCATCGTTCAATTCACTCCTTAATAATTTCATTTACACTAACTGTTTTTTGTTTTCCATGATGCTCGTGCTGTGTAATGGCTGGACTTTCGAGGATGGATCAACATAAACTTTTGCATTGCTAATGGCTACTGGTGCTTCACCAAATCCACTGGCGATTAGTTTTATTTTGCCTTCATAAGTACAAATGTCACCTGCTGCATAAATGCCTTCAATATTCGTCTCCATACGTGAGTTAACTACAATTGAATTTTTTTCAATTTGTAATCCCCAATTTTTAATCGGACCTAACGTAGATACAAAACCGTAGTTGACAATAACCTCATCCACATCTTTTAAGAGAGTTTGAGATTCATCTTTCGCATGTTTTAATATTACTTGATCGATTTTTTCAGTACCTATTAGCATATGCGGGTTGTATGGTGTTAGCACTTCAACGGAAGATGCCATTAATTTTTCCACACTATGCTCATGCGCACGAAATTTATCTCGACGGTGTACAAGCATTACTTTACTTGCTACCGGTTCAAGCATTAATGCCCAATCTACTGCTGAATCTCCTCCGCCAAATACCATTACATTTTTACCTCTGAATTTTTCTAAATCATTCACAAAGTAATGTAAATTTGCATTTTTGAAATCGTCTTCACGTTCAATACCTAATGGACGTGGATTAAAAGCACCATTTCCAGCTGTAATTAGGATTGTTTTGGAATAATGCGTTTTTTTATTCGTTGTGATGACAAAGATACCATCAGCATTTTTTTCAATTTTTTCAACGCTTTCTTCTAAACACACTTCAACTGGAAAAACCTTCATTTGTTTTTCTAAGTTATCTATTAACTGTTGTGCTTTTACCTCCGGGAAACCAGCAATATCATAAATATATTTTTCAGGATAGAGGGCAGACAACTGTCCACCCAATTGCGGTAAGCTTTCAATAATCTTAACGCTCATTTTACGCATTCCACCGTAAAATGCTGAAAACATCCCTACTGGTCCACCACCAATAATTGTTACATCTATTATTGGCAGATTTGTCATCTTACCGCCTCCTCAAGCAGCTCATTTCGATGATCGACTACACGTATCGCTTTACCTTCTGATCTTGGGATGCTTAAAGGTGGTTGAATCGTCACTTCCACAGACACTAAACATGCATTTTTTAAATCATGCTGTATTTGTTTTTTTAATTTTCGAATCGCATCATGATTTAAGTCACCTGCTATCTGTTGATGGAAGTTCGAAGTCAACTCTACTTTCACTTCAAGGGCATCCATATTCCCTTTTTTCCATAAATGTATTTGATAATGCGGTGCAAATTCATCAACTTTTAGTAATTCCCTTTCAATTTCAGATGGGAAAACGTTTACACCACGAATAATAATCATGTCATCCGTACGTCCCTTTACTCGAGCCATTCTTGCGGTTGTACGTCCACATTTACATGTTTCTTTTGTAATTGACGTAATATCACCAGTTCGGTAACGAAGTAATGGTAATGCTTCTTTTGTTAAGCATGTAATAACTAATTCTCCATCCTCACCATCTGCTACTGGCTCTAGCGTATCTGGATTAATAAGTTCAATTAAGAAATGATCCTCTGCAAGATGTAAACCATCTTGAGCTTCATAACATTCAATCGCTACACCAGGACCCATTACTTCACTTAAGCCGTAAACATCCATTGCTTTAATCCCTAACTTCTTTTCAATGGTTTTACGCATTTCCTCTGACCATGGTTCTGCCCCAAAAATGCCGTACTCAATACCATTATCTTCAGGCGCTACTCCTTCTTCTTCTAACTTTTCAGCGATATTTAAAATATATGATGGTGTACCGCCAATGCCACGAGGTTTGAAATCTTTAATTAAAGTGACTTGTCGATCTGTATTACCACCAGAAATTGGTACAACTGCTGCACCTAATCGTTCTACACCATGGTGGAACCCTATTCCTCCAGTAAATAGTCCATAACCATACGCGTTATGAAAAATATCTTCTGAAGATCCCCCAGCTGTCACAATCGCACGTGCTATAAGGTCAGACCAGTTCTCAATATCTTTCCTAGTGTAGCCTACAATTGTTGGTTTTCCACTCGTACCTGATGAACCATGAATTCGAATAACATCCTTCTTTGGAACAGCAAATAAACCGAATGGGTATTGATCTCGTAAATCCTTTTTCACAGTAAAAGGCAATTTCCGGACATCATCAATTGATTTAATATCAGATGGCGAAATTTTTAATTCCTCAAACTTTTGTTTGTAAAATGGCACATTATTGTAAACCCTTTCAACTGTCTCTACAAGACGTGCATTTTGAATCTCTTGCAGTTTCTCCCTAGACAATGTTTCGATTTCAGGTGAATACATCATTGCCCCCCCTTTGATTTTAAACAAAAATTTACCCCTTATATAACACTTTGGAAACGGAGCGTTATTAATCCGTTCTGTTACCAAAGAATAAAATATTTTCATAGAATTGTCAATAAAATTAGACAATAATTCTCGCAAAATATAAATATATTCTCTAAATAGTTATGTTTCTATTTATTATTAGAATTTTTAAAAAAGGGACAATATTATACCTGAAATTCACTCTAAGTAATAATACAATTATTGTATGTAATCAGTACATTTTTGCTATACAGCACTTTATTTCTACATTAAGTATTATTATTCTCCCTAAAATACTTTTTCCCTTTGCAAACGTTCTAAGTTCAATGGTACAGTTAATAATGTATTTCAAATTCATCTACTGTCGTTCAATTATTATTACATCGTTTATCAAAGGGGGAGTTACATGACAAACGTAAGTACACGTAAAGAGCAAATTTTTAAAACACTTCAAGAAGAGCCTTATGCGAACTTTTTAGGTTTTAAACTATTATCAGCTGAAGATGGTTGCGCAACGGCTGAAGTGATGCCCACCGAGAATATGTTAAATTCCCATGGCACGGTACATGGGGGAGTTATTTTTTCGCTTGCAGATTTCGTTTTCGCAGCGGCTAGTAATTCATACGGACAAATTGCAGTCGGTGTAAATAACAACATTAACTACCTTGCTGCTGGTTTTGCAAACAAACTTTTGCGCGCTGAGGCACAAGAAGTTAGACGTACTCGAAAATTAGCTTGGTATTCAATGAAGGTCTATAGTGAAGATGAATTAATCGCAACTATGGAGGCAATGGTATACGTAAAAAGCGAATTTTTCGTTAAAGAATAGTTAAATAGATATCTACTAGATAATTTGAAATACACAAGGGGTATGAGCAACGTATACTATTACATCACTTACTAGTAAAGTTAAACTTATAGCTTATGGGGGCTACTCTCAAAGCGAGTTACTCACTCACTTTGAGAGTAGCTTCTTCTTTTATTTAGCCAATAAAAAAATAGACCTAAACACAATTTTTACATTTAGTGTTTAGGTCTTTTTCATTTAGCTCTCTTTTTATACAGAAGCCACTTCCATCTTACCAAAGTATGCTTCTTGTACTTTCGGATCATTTAATAATTCTTTTGCTGTTCCAGAAATAACGATTTGACCATGAGCTAATACACAACCACGATCCGCTACCTTTAAAGCAGCCTTTACATTTTGTTCTACTAAAATAATCGTTGCACCACGTTCATCGCAAAGTTTTCTTAATATCTGCATAATATCCTTTACAATTAAAGGTGCTAATCCTAAGGAAGGTTCATCTAGCATTAGTACTTTAGGGTTTGCCATTAATCCCCTACCAATTGCCAACATTTGCTGCTCTCCACCAGATAATAATCCACCTGGGCGATTTAACATCGACTTTAAACGCGGAAATAGTTCTAATACTTCTTCATAATCATGATGGACAGTTTTATGGTCGCGACGATATCGATGGTAAGCTCCTAGCATTAGATTATCTTTTACAGTAAGGGAAGAGAAAATTTGGCGCCGCTCTGGTACTAAACAAATACCGGTCGATACCATTTTTTGAACGCCCTGCTTTGTAATCACTTTATCCTTGTATTCAATTGAACCATCACTCGCTCTGTAAACACCTGCTAAAGTGCCCAGCAATGTACTTTTTCCAGCACCATTTGAGCCTACGATGGCTAACAGTTCTCCTTGTGCTAATTCAAAGTTAATACCTTTTATCACATGTAAATAACCATGATGGATGTGCAAGTTCGAAACTTTAAGCATAAGCTTCAACACCTTCTTCCTCTTCATCCCCTAAGTAAGCAGCTACAACTTGAGGATTTTGATAGATTTCTTCTGGCGTTCCTTCACCAATTTTAACCCCATTATCAATTACGACAATTCGATCGGAAATGGACATAACCGTTTCCATGTCGTGTTCAACGAATAAAAATGTCATTCCCTGTTCTCTCATTTTTAAAATCACTTCAACAAGTTGCCTTGATTCTTCTGAATTTAGACCTGCCATTGGTTCATCTAATAAAATTAATTTAGGATTAGAAATTGCAGCACGAGCAATCTCTAACAGACGTTGACTTCCATAAGGTAATCGGTCTGCCAGTTCATACGCTAGGTGACTAATCCCTACCGCTTCTAATGCTTCCATTGATCTTTCCATTATTCTAATCTCTTCTTTTTTTACATTAGGCAAACGTAAACCTGCAGTTAATATATTTGTCTTCATCGTAATATGCGCACCCGTCATAACATTTTCAATGACCGTCATATTATCAAAAACTTCTAGATTTTGAAAAGTACGTGTAATACCCAGTTGAGCAATTTGATATGGCTTTTTCCGAGTTAAGCGCTTTTCCTGAAAATAAACATTACCCGAAGAACTCGGCAATACACCTGTAATCATATTAAAAAGTGTCGATTTCCCAGCACCATTTGGACCAATTACGGCAAAAATCTCACCTTCATCTACAGCAAAAGAGACATTATCAACGGCAACAACACCACCAAAAACTTTTGTTAAATTTTCAACACTTAAAATCGGTCTTTTGTCGTTCATTTGTTGTCTCCTCCCGTTGCATTTGCTGAAATTGATTGAAGGGTACTATTGGCAGATGGTTTTCTCTTAAATTTAGACACTATTTTTTCAAATTGAGGTACTAATCCATTAGGCATATAGATTAGCATTAATACTAACAATATTCCAAAGAATACAATCTCGAACTCCCCACCGACATTTGGTAAAAGTAAGGGTACATAATGCTTTAGAAGCTCATCTAATAATACATAGATAGCAGCTCCTACAATGGAACCCCATATATTTCCTTTACCACCTATAATGACCATTATTAAAAAGAAAATAGAGGTATTTGCGACAAATAGATCTGGGTTAATAAACGAAACATAATGTGCAAGGAATGATCCTGCTACCGAAGCAAAAATAGCACTTAATACAAACATTTGTAGTTTATAACTCATTAAATTTACACCTACTGCATCAGCAGCAATTTCACTACCTTCAATAGACCTTAAACCTCGCCCAATACGCGAATGGATAATATTACGCATAAACAAAATAGCCAAAAATACAACTATCCAAATTAAATAAAAGTAACTGATATCTGTTATGAATTCAAATCCAAAGAGACTAATAGATGGAATTCCAAAGAAACCATTTGAGCCTCCAGTTATTGAACTTAACTCTTTAAATAAGGTAAAGACAATGATACCAAATCCAAGAGTAGCAAGCGCTAAATAGTAACCCTTTAGCTTAAATGTTGGTATTCCGACGATTAAAGCTACAATTGCTGAAATGACTGCACCTATAATAATTGCTAACCATGGATTCAAACCATATGTGCCTGTTAATACTGCTGAAGAATACGCCCCAATACCATAAAATGCTGCATGCCCTAAAGAAATTTGTCCTGCATATCCAGTTAACGTTGTAAGCCCAATACATACAAGTGCATAAAACCCAACCATTGTTAAAATAGAGAATACATAATTCGATGAAGTAACTAAAGGAATACACAACAACACAGCAAAGAAGATCATGGGACCCAAAAGGCTATTATTATAAATCTTGTTCAAGCTTTTACTGTTCATTACTGTATCCCCCTATACACGTTTTCCTGAAGCTTTTGCGAAAAGCCCTTCTGGTTTAATAAACAAAATTAGCAACAACATTGAAAACGTTACAACATCCTTTAACCCTGAAGACCATAGACCTTCTGTAAATGCTTCAATAATTCCAATTAAAAATGCTCCTGCAATTGCTGCTGGTGCGTTTGTTAATCCACCGATGACAGCTGCTACGAAGGCTTTGATACCAAGCATCATCCCCATATCATAAGTAGCCCCTGAAATAGGTGCAATAACTGATCCAGCTAATGCTCCGATACCCGCACTTACAATAACCGCTAGTAATGACATCTTCTCAGGATTAATACCCATTAAACGTGCTGCAAATGGATTTACAACACAAGCCGTTAGTGATTTACCGACAAATGTGAAGTTAAAGAAGTACATCATAATAATTAAGATGACAATTGAAATACCAACAGCCCAAATGTTTTGTGGCAATAAGACTGCATCGAGAATATTAATTGGTGTATTGTCAGTAAACGAAGGTAATGTTTGTACTTGTGTACCCCAAATAAGTATCGCTAAACCACGCAGGGCAATTGACACCCCAATTGTAATAATGATTAATGTTGTGACAGACGATTTTCGAGCAGTATGAATGGCTGTTCTCTCAAAAATCCCTCCGATAGCAGCAACAATAATAATACTAAGAATAACGGCTAACCATAAAGGCACATTCATATTCACAAATGATATGCTGATGAGTGCTCCTAACATCGCAAACTCGCCCTGGGCAAAATTTAATATTCCGGTAACGTTATAAATTACAACAAATCCAACTGCTATGAGTGCATAAATTGCCCCAAGTGTTAGCCCAGAAAACAGTAGTTGTAACATTTGTGATAATAATTCCATACTAGGATCCTCCCTCTTAAGAAAAGCGGAGAACGCCCGCTTAGCTCCGACAACAACTGGAGCAAACCACAAGAGGGAGCTTTTGGCCCTCGTAGGGGTTTTCGAAGTTGTCGAGGAGCTGGCGTTCGCAGCTAGACACTGTTCTAACTTGAAAATTTATACTTTTATTTATTGAAAAATAATGAGCATTGGATAAAACTTCAATGCTCATTAAGTCATTACATATTATTTTTCAAGAACCCATTCACCTGCTTGAATGCGTACCATTTCAAAGCTATCTGAAGATAGACCCATATGATTGTCAGGAGTGATATTAAATACGCCTGTAATACCGACATACTCACCTAACTCATTTTCAATGTAGTCACGAATAGCTGCACGGTCAGTTCCCTTTTCTTCAATTGCTTTTACTGCAATGTTGAAACCATCTGCTGCGTAAGAACCAAACGTACTTGCTGGCTTGTTATACTTTTCTGTATATTGTTTGATGTAATCTAATAACACTGCTTTTTGTGGATTTGAATCTTCTAAACTATCTGCAATTAATAATTTTCCAGTAGGTAAAATAACATCATTCGCTGCATCTCCAGCTACTTCAATAAATTGCTTTGTTGCAATTCCATGACTTGCTAAGATTGGCATTTCAAGAGCTAATTCACGAATGTTTTTAACCACTACTGCTGATTCTTGAACTGTTCCCCATACAATGATTGCATCAGGGTTTTCCTTTTTCACACGAGTAAGTAGAGGTTTAGCATCTTTTACAGTTGCTTCAAACTCATCTTCTATTACTGCTTCTACACCATATTCTGCTGCATATTTTTTGAACTCATCATGTCCACCTGTACCATATGAGTTTGCTACGTTTAACCATGCCACTTTCGTTAAGTTTTTATCTTTTAAATATTGTAGAATACGTTCAACTGCTAACTGATCATCTTGTGGCATTTTGAATACCCATTTACGTGCTTTGCCATTTTCGTCAACATAAACTTGTTTACTTGCTGCAAGCGCAATGTATGGTGTTTCGTATTGCTCTGCAAGTGGTAACATAGCAAGAGCATTCCCACTAATTGTTCCACCAATTACGATTGTTGCTTCATCTTGCGTAAGCGCCTTTTTCATAGATAAAATCGCTTGGTTTTGATCTGATTTATCGTCATATGTGATAAATTCTATTTGTTTCCCATTAATGCCGCCTTCAGCATTCTTTGCTTCTACTAACATTTTAAATGTTTCTAATTCTGGCTCCCCTAATGCAGCAGCTCCACCAGATGAAGAGAAGATCCCAACCATTTTGATTGGCTCGCCTCCACCACTTGGTTCTGATTTTGCTGAATCATCTGAGGAAGGTTCTGTTGTTGTTTCTTTTGTAGTTTCTGGTTCCGATGAGCTACATGCAGCTAAAAATAGCATTGTCATCAGTAAGAATAGAGTAAATAATACCTTCTTCACTAAAAACACCCCTTATTTCTCTAATTTTTTGTGTAAACAATTTTACCGGCCCCTTTTTCCAGAAAAATTATCTACTTAATTATAAGTTGTTACTTAGTACTACCAATAAGCACCCTTTATACTTTTATATTGATAATCACTATGTAACAGTTAGCGTCAAATTACAAATATCGTACATTTCTAAGAAATAATCTATAAAAATGTAGATAATATTCTAATAACGCTAGCTTATTTAGAAGATTAACACGATTCTCTTAATTTTTTAAATACTTTAAAAATTTGTTTTCACACGTAATATATACAAAAAAAGTATAAGGTATTATTATCGGTACATAAAATTTAGTTACATTCAATTTGATTACAAAACATAAATTCGCAATTTCCACTTAACAATCAAAGTCAAAACCCTTTAAATTTCAAGCATTTATTAAATTTCAAATACTATTTTTATGTAGATGTAGAGAATATCACATATAAATTACAGAAAAAAAACTACTAACAAAAAAATGTTATATTCTAAAATGACAAAAGTTGTGTTATTATACATAATAAATATGGAAAATTCAGAATTCTGTAATTAAATTATATAGATTAGGAGGAAAATGGATGGACTTAAGACAACTAAAGTACTTCGTTACAATTGTGGAAGAGGGTCAAATTACAAAGGCTGCAAAAAGGCTCCATATGGCACAACCTCCACTTAGTTATCAACTCAAACTCATTGAATCCGAGCTCGGTTGTAAACTATTTGATCGCAATGGACGTAATTTGTCGCTTACGGAATCTGGACGTATTCTCTATGAAAAAAGTAAATCTTTACTTTCTACTTTTGAGGAAACCATGTCGGAGGTAAAAGAAGTAGGTAAAGGCGTAAAAGGATTACTTTCAATTGGTGTTGATCAAACCTGTCAGTCTTATATTGTTGAAAAAATTATATCAATGAGAAGGCAATTTCCAGATTTGTGTTTTAAAATAAACGAGGGTGATACCTTCACATTAACGGAAAAGTTAGATAAAAAAGAAATTGATGTCGCGATCATCCAACATCCAATTGAAGACGAACGTTTTGATTTTATGTCTTTATTACCAGAGCAGTATGTTCTCATAACACCTGAAAAATGGCCATTAGAAAGTCCTGTTGCATTTAAAAGTTTAAAAGATACCCCTTTCCTGTCTTTTTATCGCCATCGTAATTGTAATACATTTAAAATTATTAATGATGAGTTTAGGCGTCACGGTTTTCTACCCAATATTATTTGTGATTGTATTGATTTAGCAATGATCGTGTCACTTGTTAGAGAAGGTTTAGGTGTTACGATTTTACCCCGTACAAGCCTAAATAAATTTAGTATAAATGGCATTAAAATACTCGAGTTTGCTGATTGTAATATTCAATCAAAAGCTACAATCATTTGGAAAAAAGATCGATATTTATCCAAAACGGTCCGTAACTTTATCCACCTGTTTAATGAAAGTAATGCTATTGAAATAGATAAAATGTTTGTTTCTTTATAGATGTAATAATTATTGATAGATTAAACGTCTTCTTTTCGGGGCTCTCTACTCATATACGTTCTAAATCTCACACTTTGGACAGCCCCTTTTTCATACAAAATAAAAAGCACATATGAAGATGAACCCATCTACATACATGCTAAAATAAACGTTCTTTGTAATTTTAATTATGCTTACTCATTTCTTCAATTTGTCGACGTTGTTCAGCCAAGACCTGTTCAACTTGTAATGTTTGTGCCGCTTCTTTTTCCTCTTGCATTCGCAAACTCTCAGCCGCTTCGTACTTTTTATATCCAATCCGCGCAATAACGATACTAACTTCATACAAAATAAATAAAGGAATTGCAATCAGTAAGTTTGAAATCAAGTCTGGAGGTGCTAAGAACACCGCTAATACAAACAAAACAAAATATGAGTACTTTCGGAATTTTACCATTAGCTGTGGATTTAAAATCCCTAATCGTGCTAAGAATAACATGACAACTGGCAACTGAAAAATGACGCCAAATGGAACAACTAACTTAAATAAAAATGAAAAATATTCATTAATTCCTATCGTTTGTTCGATTTCAAGATCATTTGACAGCTTCATCATGAAATTCATCACATTCGGAAATAAAATGAAGTAGCCGAATGCTAGTCCACCGATAAACAAAAGAAATGAATAAGGGATATATTTTAACGTTGCTTTACGTTCTGTTTCATGTAAACCAGGTGTAATAAATGCCCACAACTGATAAAGAAGAATTGGCGACGTAATTACTAATGCAACGACAAACGTTACTTCTAAATAAACCGTAAGCGGGTCCCCTACATTAAAAGCATTTAATGTAATTTTCTCAGCTTCTCCACTATGTTGGATATACTTAATGATTGGCTCCGCTACATAAAAGCTTCCTATTAACGCAACCACAAAAAATGCAGCGCAAATAAATAGCCGCTTTCGTAATTCTTCTATATGCTCTATAACAGTGAGTTCTCTTGGATTCATATTAATGAGACATCCCTAACTTACTTGTTTTCGTCTTTATGCTCAATAACTTTCTTTTTGTCATCATCATCGTCATCAATTAACCCTTTAGTACCCTTTTTAAACTCCCGAAGTGTTGAGCCAAACGCCTTTCCAAGCTCCGGTAATTTTTTTGGTCCGAAGATTAATAATGCTACTATCCCAATAATAACTAGGCTCACTGGTCCAATTGCATTTAAATGCACAACCACGATAGCCACCTCCTCTATTATGTACATTTTAACGCATCTTGTCGTAATTTGCTAATAGATAATGTGAACACTTTTCGTCAGTCCCTATTTCTTATTAAATAGATCAAGGCTTCTAGTTCAACAGATAAATCGATGTTCATTAACTTCATAGAATCCGGTACATTTAGACGTACTGGCGTAAAATTTAAAATTCCTTTTGCATTAATTGCAGCAAGACGATCTGTCATCATTTGAGCAGAGCGAGTGGAAACAGTTAAAATGGCAAGTTCCGCGTTATACTCATGATACATTTCTTCAAGTCGATCAGGGTGATAAACAGGAATATCATTAATAACCATTCCCTCTTGAGGTGCTTTTGAGTCAAAGGCTACAACAATTCTAGTATTGTGAGTCTTCTGAAAATTATATTTCAAAAAAGCGTTCCCTAGGTTCCCCACACCAATTAGAGCTACATTTGCTCCTTCATCTTGGTCAAGTGTTTGTCTAAAGAATTCTAGTAAGTATAAAACATCATATCCATATCCCTTTTTACCAAGTGCTCCAAAATAAGAAAAGTCTCGTCGGATTGTTGCTGAATCTATTTTAATTGCTTCACTTAATTCTTGTGAAGAAATTCTCCTTTTCCCCTCATTTGCAAAGTTTTGCAAAAAACGATAGTACAATGGTAGTCTCTTTGTTGTTGCCTGTGGTATTTTCAATTCGTTTTTCACTTAATGTCCCCCTATCAAATTGCCCGATAACGAATTGGTCATTTTATCTTTATTACTTATGATAAAACTTTTTTTGGAAATCGTCTTCATATTACTAAACATGTTGAAATAAGTAAAGTCTCCTCATTGCGTACATTTTCCCCTTCTATTACACTTATTATAGCGAAACTGAGGTGTAAAAAATGATTGTCTTACAAGTAAATCAATTATATAAATCTTTTGTGACAGATGAAATACTAAGTGGTGTTAAATTAGAGGTTCAACATCGAGATCGTGTTGCCTTAGTTGGCCGGAATGGAGCCGGAAAATCCACCCTACTTAAAATTATCGCAGGTCAAATGTCTTATGACTCAGGCGAGATCATTATTCCGAAAGATGTAAAATTAGGCTATTTAGAACAACATGCGGGTTTAGAATCTTCCTTAACCATCTGGGACGAAATAATGACAATATTTGAACCGTTGCGTAATCAAGAAAAAACACTGCGCGAACTGGAACAAAAAATGGCCGATCCTTCTGTTTATGAAAATACCGATCTTTATAGTCGAGTAATGGCTGAATATGACCAGCTACAACATGACTTTAAAGATGCAGGTGGATATCAATACGAAGCGGATACACGTTCTGTTCTTCATGGAATGCAATTTTATCCAGCCGACTATCATAAACCGATCGCTTCCCTTTCTGGTGGTCAGCGGACTCGCTTAGCACTTGCAAAGCTTCTCTTAAGTAAACCAGACCTGCTCATTTTAGATGAACCGACAAACCATCTTGATATTGAAACACTAAGTTGGCTTGAAAATTATTTAAAAGGCTATGATGGAGCGATTTTAATCGTTTCCCATGATCGTTATTTTCTTGATCAAGTCGTTTCCATTGTGTATGAAGTTTCTCGTACCCATGTATCAAAATATGTTGGGAATTATAGTGCCTATTTAGATGAAAAGGCGAAAAATTATGAACGTGATTTAAAACTGTATGAACGAGAACAAGATGAAAAGGCAAAATTAGAAGCTTTTATTCAAAAAAATATTGCTAGAGCCTCTACTACGAAAATGGCCCAAAGCCGACGTAAAGTTCTAGAACGAACACAATGGATGGACGCTCCAGATGGCGATGAACAATCAGCAAACTTTGGTTTTACCATTAATCGTCAAAGTGGTAATGATGTTCTTTCCGTGGACAATCTCACAATTGGCTACGAAGGAAGAACAATTTCGACAAATATATCTATGCGCCTGTTCCGTGAAGACCGCATTGCTTTAGTTGGCCCAAATGGTGTAGGTAAATCTACTTTGTTAAAAACGATTGTAAAGGACCTGCCTACTATCCAGGGAGACATTCGTTATGGTACCAACGTTCAAATCGGTTACTATGACCAGGAGCAAGCAAAATTAACAGGGAATAAATCCGTCCTACAAGAATTATGGGATGAATGGCCATTGATGAATGAAAAAGATATCCGTACCGTTTTAGGTCGCTTTCTTTTCAGCGGTGATGATGTTTCGAAACCTGTTAACTCATTATCTGGGGGAGAAAAAGCTCGTCTGGCATTAGCCAAATTAATGATGCAAAAAGCAAATTTACTTGTTCTTGACGAGCCAACGAACCATCTTGATTTAGATAGTAAAGAAGTGTTAGAAAATGCCTTAATTGATTATCCAGGAACTTTATTATTCGTTTCCCATGATCGCTACTTTATTAATCGAATTGCCACAAAAGTTGTCGAACTATCTGGTACGGGTTCCTTTGAATATTTAGGTGACTATGATTATTACGTAGAGAAAAAACAAGAGCTTCAAGAATTAGCAGAAATGAAAGCTGCAGCTGCACAAAAAAGTGAACAAGCACCTACTACTTCAAAGCCATCTACTTCTCAAATAGATAAAGATGCGAAAAAGCGGGAAAGACAAATTCGACGTACAATTGAAGAATTAGAAAAGAATATGTCCGTTTTATCAGAGCGAATTACGATTATTGAAGAACAATTATGTGATCCGAATATTTTCCGCGACCATGAAAAAGTCATGGAGCTCCAAAAGGAATTAGACACGGTCAAAACAAACCATGATGAATTAGAAATGGAATGGCTTGAATTAAATGAAGAACTTGAGGATATTCTTTCTTAGAACAGGGAACTTAAAAGGCTGTCCAGAAAGTATTACTTTCTGAACAGCTATGCTTCTAATGATATAATTTCGCTAAAAATCTGTGCTCTTACGGTAGTAACAATAAATTGTCACTATCTCCGTCGCATAGGAGACGTTCGAAAATCAATTTTCGGATGTCTCCTTTTTTATTATTCGTGGATATTTTACATATATCTTGGTCAATAGACAAATTTCAATAAAAAAGCTCCACAATTTTATTCACACTAAAAATCAAGGTATACCAACATATCAACACACTTTTCCACATTATCCACATCAAAAAGTAAAATTATCCACATTCAAATGTTAAAATAGTAACACTATATATAGTTTTACCACAGGTTATCAACAACTTATCCCCAAATTGTGCATAAGTACGAATGTTCGTCTTGACAATTTACAAAAAATATAGTTGACCTGTGGATAAGTTTTCAGAAAAATTGTACAAAAAAAGGATTGTTAATAACCTAGCATTTTTTCGACAAAAATGAGGTTGAATAAGTATGTTAGTTTTTCAGTAAGAAAGTTCCGAAAATGCCCTACTAATTCTGCTATAAAAAAGAGGTTCAGTACACGACTGAACCCCCTAAATCTTTACTTAATCCAATTTATTAATTCTTTCCCTGGTACGCCATTCATCGCTAAATTTCCTCGCACTCCAGCCTCATACATATATGTAGCAGCCGCTCCAATCATTGCTGCATTATCTGTACACAGTTTTAATGGTGGTACAATAAACGAGATTCCTTCACGATTAAAGGCTTGTTCTAGGCTTGTTCGTAACCCTTTATTGGCAGAGACTCCACCTGCCGCAATAACTTGTTTTACGTTATATTCACGTGCTGCCCTTACTGTTTTTGTCGTTAACACTTCAACAACACTATCTTGAAACCCTTTCGCTACTTGTTCCGGTATTATTTCTTCTCCACGTTGATCCATATTATGTTTATAATTTATAACTGCTGATTTTAACCCGCTAAAACTAAAGTCATAGGAATCCTCTAACCAAGCTCTAGGAAATTCTACAGCTTCTTTTGCTTCATGAGCTAACCGATCAATATGTGGACCACCCGGATAAGGCATGTTTAATACGCGTGCTACTTTGTCATAGGCCTCTCCAGCTGCATCATCTCTTGTTTCCCCAATTACTTCAAAACTCCCATGCTCTTTCATTAACACTAATTCTGTATGTCCTCCTGATACCACAAGAGCAAGTAGCGGAAACTCCATCGGCTGAACAAGAGCATTGGCATAAATATGACCAGCAATATGATGGACACCAATAATCGGTAAATTGTGTACAAAAGCAAAGGCTTTCGCTGCATTAATGCCTATTAATAGAGCACCTACCAATCCTGGTCCTTCAGTAACTGCAACTGCTGTTAAATCATTAGGTTGCATGTTCGCTATTTTTAAAGCTTCTTCAATAACAAGTGTAATTTGTTCAACATGATGACGTGAAGCAATTTCTGGAACCACACCACCAAATCGCTTTTGACTTTCGATTTGCGACGCTACTACGTTTGACACAATCTCTGAACCGTTGCGAATAATGGCAGCAGCAGTTTCGTCACAACTTGTTTCGATTGCTAATATATATATATCCTTCATTATAAGTTCACCCACATTACAAGAGCATCCTCTTGATTATCTGTATAATATCCTTTACGTATGCCACCATCATTAAATCCGAGCTTACGATAAAGGTTTTGTGCAACAATATTTGATACACGTACTTCTAAACTCATAACCTCTACTTCATGAGCCTTTGCAAGCATCATTGCTTCTCTCATCAATCCTTCGCCAATTCCTTGTCCTCTCGCAGACTCAACAACTGCAACATTTGTTATTTGCGCAGAGTCCAAAACAATCCACATCCCACAAAATCCAATAAGGCTTCCCTCATCTGTTTGCGCAACAAGATAATGGGCATGCTGATTTTCCCTCATCTCGTAATGAAAAGAATCGAGTGTCCAAGGTGTTGGAAAAGACGCTACTTCAATTTTATGTACAGCATCTACATCACCTGCTGTCATTTTACGATAATACACCATTCTATTGATTTCCTTTCTTTTGTTCCTTTATCCATTCAGCTTCTGCTTGCGCAATACGATGATATTTTGGAACAAAAGTATGCACATCTTCAATAGTTGGCATTGGTTGATCTTCCGCTAAAGCGATTAATTTTGAAGCTCTAGGTAAATGATGCGAACTATTTGCAAAGTAAGCTCGATCCCCTAACTGTTCAATAATTTTGTCTTTAAAGTTTTCAACATCCAGTCCAACGAACAGAATAGGTTCTTTCGTTTGATCTAACCGAAGTAATAATTCATCGATGGAGCCATGATGTTCTTCGATGATCTTCTCTAATTGTAGCCCCTTATATGCTGCTGCATAAACATTTTGTCTACGTGCATCAAATAACGGACAAATGATTCCATTAAATAGTTGGCCATTCGCTGCAAGTACCTTTAAGCTAGATACACCCACAACTGGTATTTTTAATGTCCACGCTAGGGTTTTAGCAATTGTTACTCCGATACGAAGACCCGTATACGACCCAGGTCCTTCTGCTACAGCAATTGCATCAATCTCTTCAGATCGAATATTGACTTTCTTTAAAAGCTCCTCAATCGTTGGCATAACCGTTACCGAATGCGTTTGCTTTATATTTTGCACTATTTCAGCAAGCACTTGTCCATCTTTGACAACGGCAACCGACAGAGGTGCATTGGATGTTTCAATTCCTAACCAAATCATTTCACTAACTCCTCACACAATCGTTCATACTGCTTCCCAATTGGTTTTAAAATAAATTTCCTTTTCGTATCATCTACTCGATATATTTCAATCGCTAGTCGTTCATCTGGTAAATATTCTTCTATTAAATGTGCCCACTCTACAACCGTTACTGCATTCCCATAAAAAATTTCATCCCAACCAAGATCTTCATCACTATCTGCTAGTCGATAAACATCCAAATGATTAAATGGAAGTCTGCCTTCATATTGCTTCATAATTGTAAAAGTTGGACTATTTACTGTTCTTGTTATGCCAAGACCTTTTGCTAGCGCTTGAGTAAAAGTTGTTTTTCCAGCCCCAAGATCACCTTCAAGAGTAATTGTATTTTGTTCATTAAGGAGATTCGCTAATTCTAGCGCCAATCGTTGTGTATCTTCTAAGGACATAATGTCAATTTCATATTCCATACTCACTGTTCCTCTCACTGTTCACTTCACATAATTTTAGTTTACCTAAACAATGAGAAATGTTCAAAATGTATTACCTATTCCGAACAATAAAAAGCACAACATAGTTACCTTAACTAGGACCACCTGTAATTATAGGAGTGGCATTAGTACATGTTGTGCTTTTATTGCTATTCAAATAGATAAATCATTTCACTAGCTTGAATCATACGTAATTCATCTACCCAATCAAAACCATCCTCAGAAATACAATTTCCCCATTCTTTCGAGTCCCAGGTCAAGGTCATTGAGAAAATAAAACAATAATTGCTGCTACGACAATAAAGAGAATAACCAATAAATTTCTACGATAGCGTTGTCGACGAAATTTCATCAAACCACCTCTAGAAAAGACATTACTATTACTATATTTATGTAATATCTCATACATGTGACTTTACTCTATATGAATATTTTTATTTAATTGAATCAATTTCATAAAACACATTTTTTAAAATCGACTGTTATATAAGGTATAGCTGCTTTCCGTTTCAGGCGATCCGCGGTGTTTCTTCCAACTTACATTAATTCCATCTATTGTGAGTTTACAAGCCTTATAAATAAGCGTCACTAATTCAAAATGAAGCATTTTGGGTTATGTTACTGTATGTTTAAGAAGATGCGGTAGCGTTTAGTTCTTAACAAAAATAATTATAGGAGTAGAAGGGGAGATTATGAAATAGTTATGAAAGCCACTTGAAGTGATTTTTCCATCAATTTTGTCCTTCATTGGGGCTATGAAACCCACTTCGACCAATTTTTCATCGAGTTTTGTCTTTCATCATGCTTATGAAGACCACTTCAACTAATTTTTCTCGAGGTTTTGTCCTTCATCGAGCTTATGAAGACCACTTCAATCGACTTTTCCTGTGCTTTTGTCCTTCATTCGATATTTATGAATAGGAAGCTTCTGATCGAATCCTTATACGAGAAATCCGGAATGTAGTCAAAATAAAGGTTCGTGACTACGCAAGCGCGTATTCACCATAGATTTAACTGTCACTTTTAAAATCCCATTTTTTCTCTACTCTCTAAAAAATCAATTCCATAAGGTACTGGAAAAAGATGTTGACAAATACTGAGCAGTTCCAATTATTCAAAGTTCTTTTATTTTCTGCACAAAAAATAAAAGAACACGACTATCTAAGTCGCGTTCTTAATGTGCCTAGCAACGTCCTACTCTCACAGGGGGAAGCCCCCAACTACCATCGGCGCTAAAGAGCTTAACTTCCGTGTTCGGTATGGGAACGGGTGTGACCTCTTTGCCATCATCACTAGACTATTTAGTTGAGAGTTCGTTCTCTCAAAACTGGATAAAGACATTGATTGCGTATTCAAGATTTGGTTAAGTCCTCGATCGATTAGTATTCGTCAGCTCCATGTGTCACCACACTTCCACCTCGAACCTATCTACCTCATCGTCTTTGA
>NZ_RYYR01000015.1 GCF_003977595.1 Lysinibacillus antri
TATTAGCTCCGGTTTCCCGGAGTTATCCCCAACTATAGGGCAGGTTGCCCACGTGTTACTCACCCGTCCGCCGCTAACCTTTAGGAGCAAGCTCCCAAAGGTCCGCTCGACTTGCATGTATTAGGCACGCCGCCAGCGTTCGTCCTGAGCCAGGATCAAACTCTCCATAAAAGAGAAAATTTGATTAGCTCAAATTTCTTGCTGGCATCAATTATGATGTCCAAATTTTGTTTCTCAACTTAATGAGAAACTTTATTTCATTAACGTTTTGTTGTTCAGTTTTCAAGGTTCATTTCAGTCACTTCTCAAAAGTAACTTTCAAATCATAACATTTTCACGAGTCGTTGTCAACAACTTTTTTATCAGTTATTTTTCAGCGACTTCTCAATAATAACAACTTCCCATCTTCATGTCAACAACTTTCTTTGTAAAAGTTGTTAGTAGAAAACTACTTCGTTATGATCATCGCTCTTTTCTATCAGCGACGTTAACTATAATACATTAGAATTTATATTTAAGTCAACACTTTCTCACAAAAAAATTGGGGTGTGTATATAAACCACCCCAAAACTGCACTACGACAGTATTTATTGATTCGTTAAAACGTATTCATTTTCTACAAATTCTCTATCTACTTTGTAATATCTGTGATAAACCATTTCGCTTTTGGCAACAGTTGGATCTATTAAGATGTATCCTTTATCAATTAAATACTCCACAAATACTTCTAAGTCCTTTGAGTAATACTTTAATTCGCGATGGCTATGTAGCTCCTGAATTGTCCATGTTTCTTTCGACAACATCGTCTCTAATATATGCTGAGCTCCATCATGTGTTCTGGAATTGATTAAAAACTCAATTCCTAAAAATAATAACTCTAACCTTTTCTCTAGAGTCTCTGTGCTCATTACTAGTTCTTCATATAACTTGTAAATGGCTGGTTCGATTTTTTTTACTTGAGACCAAACCGTTACTTCTGGGTATAAGCCATTATCGATAACTGATAATCGCCCTAGATGATGAAGTGATTCGACTACATGATTGTATGAATCTAGAAAATTACCATGGTTGAAAAATTCTTTTCCTTCAAAATAACGGCGAATTAATTTGGAAAACTGAATACCAGATTTAATTTTCCGACCAAAGAATGGGAACTCTTGTAGCTTCAATCTAAGATTATGTAAATATTCATTTCGATCAAACATTACTTTTCCATGGAAGATCCAATCTACAACACGTCTGTTAGAACCAATATAAAGCCACTTATTTAAGATTGCTTCCGTTACAACGTGCATGGCCATTTTTTGTCCTTCATATAAATAATGCTTAGTAAAGATTGGGTTTACTGCGTCTTTTACAATTATTAATAGAACTGTATCAAATGTATCTGTAATACTTTTCGTCTCTTCACGCTTTGAAACAAGGATAACTCCTAATGTATCAGATTGACTTGCACGTTCTTGGTAAATCGGGCGTAAAATATGCTCCATATTACCCCTCCTAATTTACGATTCCGTTATTGGTTTCGACACAATTCGTTAGATTCCTTCTCAAACAGCTTGAGAAAAAAATTAAATTTGATCAAATAACAAAGTAATGACATATTTTTTCGCACGATGATCATAGAAAGAAATTTTCCAAAGCCGCGGATTGAAGATAGGACATATTTATATTTAAGTGCCTTTCTACAATTTCAATCAAAACTGCACTTAATTTTAAATAAGCCGTATAGCGAAGTTCGTCATTTTCAATTTTCTTTACTTCTTTACACACATGATTTATAGAAGAAATGTAAATTTGATATTTTTCATCTCCGCAAACTAAAACGTTCTATGATATAGTAGAGTCTAGATTGGGAGGCATAGAACATGGCAAAAAAGAAATACTCAAATAAAATAAATAAAATTCGCTCATTTGCACTTTCACTTATCTTTATTGGATTCGTTATTATGTATGGGGCAATTTTCTTCCGCGAGAATCAAATATTAGTATTAATCTTTATGACAGTTGGTTTACTTTGTATTGTCGGAAGTACAGTCGTTTATGGATGGATTGGGTTGCTTTCCACTCGCGCTGTTCAGGTAGTGTGTCCAAATTGTAGTAGACATACAAAGGTTCTTGGTCGTGTAGATATGTGTATGTATTGTAATGAACCGTTAACCCTAGACCCGACTTTAGAAGGTAAAGAGTTTAATGAAGCATACAATAATCGAGAAAAATAAAGTTTCCCGCTATCCAGGGGAACCTCAATATAAGTTGGCTCAAATTTTTTTGAGTCAACTTTTTTAATGGTGTAGTAGAATCAAATACAAAAGAATGGTTTTTCATGGACTACAAAAAAACCTAGTAACATTTAAGCTACTAGGTTACACATTATAAAACTTGTTTATTCTCGTTTTCTAGACAGTCTTGGCATGTACCATATACTTCAAGGCGATGTGAGTGTACTTTGAAGCCTGTTACATGTGATGCAAATTGCTCCACTTCATTTAAACCTGGATAATGGAAATCAACAATCTTCCCACAGCTTTGACAAATCATATGGTAGTGATCATTTGTTACAAAATCAAATCGACTTGCTGCATCTCCGTAAGTAAGTTCTTTAACTAGGCCAGCTTCACGAAAAACTCGTAAATTATTGTATACCGTAGCTACACTCATATTCGGGAACTTGCCCTCTAATGATTTGTATATTTCATCTGCAGTTGGATGTGTCATTGATTCAATTAAATATTCCAAAATAGCATGACGCTGCGGAGTAATTCTTACGCCTGTTGTCTTTAACGTGTCGAGCGCATCCTTTAAATGCAGTTCAGACATCGCCATGCACCTCTTTTCATAAAGATTCTTAATTTATAATAGTTATAAATAGTGTAACGAATATATTTGTCCTAGTCAACATTTCCTTACTTCACATTGTTACTTTACGTTCATTTTCAATAAATATTCATAAAAAATCATTATTTATGACAAAAAAATATAAAGATAATAGGCAATCCAACATATTGCGTTTTCCTATCTACTAATTTATTCTCAGTAACCGCGCAACATGTCAACCTTATTTTCAAAATCTGTCTCACCATTTAACCATTTTTTTAAGCTCGGTTTAAAAATTTCTAAACTTCTTTCTAAATAACGAGAAGAGTGGCTTGAACAATGGGGGGATATTGTAATATTATCCAATTCCCAAAGCTGATTGTCTGACGGTAATGGTTCTTCCTCACAAACATCAAGCACGGCATGAGAAATTTGTCGCTCTTTTAAGGCACGATAAATGACATCTGTTTCCACTAAGTCGCCTCTACCAAAATTCATAAAGATCGCACTTTCACGCATCAACTGGAAATGCTCATATTGTAACAAATATTTCGTCTCATCTGTGCTTGGTAAGATGGAGATAATTATATCTGCTTTTGGAAGTTGTTTTGTCAGATCATGAATTCGATACGTTTCGTTCATAAAAGGCGCTTCATTTCCGCTACGGTTACATCCGATTGTATAAACGTCAAAGGCTTGTAGAATTCTTCCTATTTCAGCCCCAATTGCACCAGGACCAATAATGAGCGCCGTACTACCATTTAACTCTGTTGGACTCCCCCCGCGTTTATTCCAAATTTTATTCCGTTGATTGTTATAGATATAAGGTAAATCACGTTTTATAGCTAGAATATGTGCAAGGATCGATTCTGCCATAGGTTTTTTATGTATCCCGCGCACATTGGAAACAAGAATATTTCGTTTTGCTATTGTCTCTTTTGGCATTAGCTCAATACCAGCTGATGCTACAAAAATCCATTTTAAGTTACGAGCACATGCGATATGTTCATCCTCTAAATCTTCCCCATATGTAACGAGTACATCAGCTTGGGCTAATAGTTCTTCGTCGATCCCATCATGAAAGGAAAAATCCACATTTGGAAATTGCTCAATTAAATCTTGTTGTAAATCAGGTCTTGAATCAAAAGTAAAATACACTTGCATTACGCGTTCTGCCCTTCCTGTAAATAAATTAACACTTCTTCGATATGGTTTTTCACTTTCACCTTTCGCCATTCTTTTTCTACGATGCCTTCTTCATTAATAAGAAAAGTCGTACGTTCAATCCCCATATACTCTCTTCCATACATTTTCTTTAAAACCCACACACCGTACTTTTCGCATACTTCATGATCTTCATCAACTAGTAAAGAGAATGGTAATCCATATTTTTCGATAAATTTTGTATGTTTGGAAGCATCATCTCCACTTACTCCTAGAATCACCGCATTTAAATCCGTAAATGTTTCATAGTGATCGCGGAAATCACAGGCTTCTGTTGTGCAGCCAGGTGTCATATCTTTTGGATAGAAATATAGAACAACCTTCTTCCCACGAAAATCACTTAAAGTAACCTTTTCCTCTTTTTCATTTAATAACGTAAAATTCGGAGCCTCTGTATTTACCAATGTCATATAAATTCCTCCTTTTTCATAATCGTACCGAACAACTCGGACAGTTTCAAATTCTTTGGCGTTCATCCAGATTTAGGTCTACAATAAGAGATGAATATAGTTAGGAGGCATTTTCAAAATGAAGCATGCAAAATCACAAGAAGTCTATAATGAAGCACTTGAACATATTGTTGGTGGGGTGAATAGTCCATCACGTTCTTATAAAGCAGTGGGTGGTGGTGCTCCTGTCGTCATGGCGAAAGGAAAAGGACCATATTTTTGGGATGTAGACGGCAATCGCTATATTGACTATTTAGCAGCATATGGTCCGATTATTACCGGTTTTGGCCATCCACATATCGCACAGGCAATATCTCATGCAGCAGAAACAGGTGTATTGTTTGGTACACCAACTGAGCATGAAGTAAAGTTTGCCAAAATGTTAAAAGAGGCTATTCCTTCATTAGATAAAGTCCGTTTTACGAACTCTGGTACTGAAGCGGTAATGACGACTGTACGTGTAGCGCGTGCTTACACAGGTCGCACAAAAATTATTAAATTTGCAGGCTGTTACCACGGACACTTTGACCAAGTGTTAGTTGCGGCCGGGTCTGGTCCAGCTACTCTAGGTTCACCTGACTCAGCAGGGGTACCTGTCGCAGTAGCTACAGAAGTCATTACAGTTCCATTTAATAATAAAGAACAGTTCCAATTGGCAATTGATAAATGGGGAGACGAAATTGCCGCTATTTTAATCGAACCAATCGTTGGGAATTTCGGAATTGTTGAGCCAAAGCCAGGATTCCTAGAGTATGTACATGCTGTAGCGAAAGAAAAAGGGGCACTGACAATCCATGATGAGGTAATCACGGCATTCCGCTTCCATTATGGAGCAGCGCAAGATTTACTTAGTTTAACTCCTGACTTAACGGCGATGGGTAAAATTATCGGTGGGGGTCTTCCAATTGGGGCTTATGGTGGACGTAAAGAAATTATGGAAACAGTTGCTCCACTTGGCCCTGCCTATCAAGCTGGAACAATGGCTGGTAATCCTGCTTCCATGTTAGCAGGAATTGCCTGTCTTGAAGTGTTAAAACAGCCTGGTGTTTACGAGGAAATGGATCGTTTAGGGGCTATTTTAGAAAAAGGTATCCTAGAAGCTGCCGAAAAACACGGGGTAACGATTACAGTCAATCGTTTAAAAGGGGCTTTAACAGTTTACTTTACAGACGAAAAGGTAGAAAACTATGAGCAAGCTGAAAATTCAGATGGTGAAACGTTTGGCCGCTTCTTTAAATTAATGTTAGAAAAAGGCGTAAACTTAGCTCCGTCTAAATATGAGGCATGGTTCTTAACGACGGAGCATAAAGAAGAAGATATTATCGAAACAATCGCAGCAGTTGATTATGCCTTTTCACAGCTAAAATAAAACAAATTCTGAGCATTAAGTGGACTTGACTGACATAAAAAAGTTAGGTAAAGTAATGTAATTTCTAATAATGATTGAAGAAAGAGAGGGCGAACTTATACATGCAATTAGGTGCCCGCGTTTTAAAAACAGGGGTTGCAATTGTCTTCGCACTTTTTCTTGCGGAATTGCTCGCCTTACCTTCCCCAGTATTTGCTGGAATTGCCGCGATCTTTGCAATTCAACCATCTATTTATAGATCCTACTTATCTATAGTAGAACAAATACAGGGAAATTTTATCGGTGCAACAGTTGCCGTCATTTTTGGTTTATTGTTTGGTCATCATATTGTCGCGATTGGTATTGCTGCGATTATCGTGATTGGCTTAATGCGAAAGTTCAAATTGGATAGTTCGATGTCTCTTGCACTTGTTACGGTGGTAGCCATTATGGTCTATGAAGGCAATGACTTTCTAGAGTTCGGGGTTGTACGCTTTGTAACGGTTATGGTCGGTGTATTTGCAGCGTTTGTTGTAAATTTAGTGTTCATTCCACCAAAATATGAAATCAAATTATTTAAGATGATCGACTCTCTTCAGGATGACATCATTCGTTGGACACGACTCGCAGCAAGACAAGCATCCGAACATACGTCAACGAAAATAGCGTTATCAAAATTTCAAAGCCGTCTTACCGAAGTCGGGAATTTGTATGACTTCTATAAAGAAGAACGACATTATACGAAGAAAAAACGCTATATTCAGGCGAGAAAGCTCGTGATTTATCGTCAAATGATTACGACGACAAAGAAAAGCTTGGAGTTACTTCACCGTTTGCATAAACATGAAAATGAAATTGCTAATTTACCTGCCCATTTTCGATCGATGGTTCAGGAGCGTCTTGATTTTCTCCTTACGTTCCATGAACAATTGTTATTAAAATTTACTGGGAAACTTAAACCAGAGCATTCAAAATGGGTAATGGAAGAAGAAAACAAGCATGCAGATGTGATGGATCAGTTAATTCAACAAATTGCCTATGAACAAGATCGAGAAGGCGAAGAGGAATTTTCGAGTTATCACTTGTTCTACATTTTCTCTAGACTTCTTGATTATGAGGAAAACTTAGAGCATTTGGATACACTGATCGTTTCCTACCGTAGCTATCACGGAAATGAAAAAAACCCCGATCTTGAAGAAGGGTTCTACTAACGAAAAGCAGACGTCCCAAAATGATTTTTCGGACGTCTTTTTTTTATGTATGTTAAATTGGGTGATCGATATTAATTAATTGAATACTTCCCCGTTCATATTCGATAATGCCTTCCTTTTTCCATTTGTTTAAATACATTGTAATTTTTTGACGACTACAGCCAAGCATAAAGGATATTTCCTCATGGGTTAATGGAATATCCACCGTTAAAGTCCCATTCACTTCTTTTGCCAGCTTTTTTAATAACCATCGCAGCCGTTCTTCAACCGTCATTTTCGAATGAACATAAATTAATTCATGCGCTTCGGATAATTGCTTTATTAGAGTAAAAACTAAACTTTGTTCCAGTATTGAATGTTCCTGTCGGTGTTGTAAAAACAACTCAGCTGGAATTGCAATTAATGACGTATCTGTTAATGCAACAGCGTATCGAGTGTGTTCGACTTCCCCATTCAATCGATCAATAAATCCAAACAGTTGTCCTGGATGAAGAAGGGCAATTGTCACTGAATGACCATCTTTTGCATCATCTGCTAACTTTACTAACCCTTCCTTTATATAGTAAACATTTTTCACTTCTTCGCCAGCTTGATAAATTCTTTGTCCTTTTGTAAAAGAAACCTTTTTTCCATATTGCTCAATTGACGATACACGTTCCATCAACATCCCCCTTATTATTCTATTATACAAAAATATTCGAAAATTGTAACAAAGGTGACAGAAAGTACTTTTCATAACGACTATTATAGTTATAACCTAAAACATAGTAAATTAATAAGTTTTATAAGAAAGAAGGGAGTTCATTTTGTCAGCTGATCATATTACTCTAAAAAATGTACATAAGAAGTTTGACAGTAAAGAGCATAGTTCAACTATTGCGTTAGATGATGTTTCATTAACGATTAAAAAAGGTGAATTCGTTTCTTTATTAGGACCTTCAGGATGTGGGAAGTCTACACTTTTAAATATAATTGCAGGACTTGAAAAAGAATCTTCTGGATCACTACTAGTGAACGACAAAGAAATTAAAGGACCCGGAAATGATCGCATTGTCGTATTTCAGGAATCCGGCTTATTTCCTTGGATGACGGTCCTTGAAAATGTAATGTATGGACTGCTTATAAAAAAGGTACCAAAAGAAGAAGCCGAAAAACAAGCAATGACTTGGTTACAAAAAGTGCATCTTGGAAAATTTGCTCATTCGATGCCACACGAATTATCTGGTGGTATGAAACAACGTGTTGCGATTGCGCGTGCACTTGTAATGGATCCGGAAATTCTTTTAATGGATGAACCGTTTGCCGCACTTGATGAGCAAACACGAATGGTATTACATAAAGAACTTGAAAAGCTTTGGCGTGAAACAGGGAAAACAATTATTTTTGTTACGCACAACATTCGTGAAGCTGTCGTATTATCAGACCGTATTGTATTAATGAAGACTCGACCTGGTGGAATTAAAAATATCTTCCCTGTGCAAGCATCGCGACCTCGTAATTCGTCCGATAGCATTTTAATACATTTAGAGAATCGTATATTAACAGAGCTTGAACAAGAAATGGAAAAAGTGCTGAAGGAGGAACTAGGTAGTGACTACGCTCTTGAGAAGGATCGCCTTCGTGACGATCCTAATAATAATTTGGGAAGCGATATCTAAATTCGAAGTTTTCCCAGCTTTCATGTGGCCACCATTCATCATTCCGAATGACCCAGGTGGCGTTACCGTAATTAAAACATTAATAAACGGACTAATTAGTGGCCAATTATTAGAAGCGACTGGTTCATCTGTCGTTCGATTATTAATAGGTTTTGTAATTGCAGTCATTATTGGACTTGTACTTGGATTCTTAATCTATAAATACAAAATTATTGATGATACACTTGGCTTTTTCGTAACTACTTTACAAGCAATCCCAAATATCGTTTGGATGCCACTTGCAATTCTTTGGTTTGGTCTTGGGGTTGGCTCAGTAATCTTTATCGTAATTTTAGGAGCCGCTTTATCCATTACGATTACATCTAGTACCGCTTTTAAAAGTGTCTCTCCCCTACTCATTCGTGTAGCAAAAACAATGGGCTCATCTGGGTTCCATCTTTTCCGTACTGTTATTTTCAAGGCAACAGTACCTCAACTGATAGCGGGACTTCGTTTAGCATGGGCTCTTGCATGGCGCGCAGTACTTGCAGGGGAATTACTAGGTGGAAGCGGCGGACTTGGAACACTTCTTGATTTAGGTCGTTCCATCCAAGCTATGGATTTAATCTTTAGTATTATGATCATTATTGGAGTAATTGGCTCCTTTATCGATAACTTTATTTTTGTACGTTTAGAACGTTACGTGTTTAGAAAATATGGCATACAAACAACACATTAGGAGATGAAAAAATGAAAAAGAATAAGTTTTTATTAGTAGCACTATTAACCCTTGTGATCGGAGTACTTGCGGCATGTGGGAATAGCGAAAAAGAGTCTGAATCGAGTGCTGAAAAAGATTCGGCGACAGAAGTACGTATTGGTTACTTCCCAAATATGACGCATATCGCTTCAATCGTTGCACTTGAAAAAGGTTTCTATCAAGAACAATTAGGTGAAGGCATCACAATTGAAACAAAGACATTTAGTGATGGTTCTGCATTTATGGAAGCTATGTCAACAAATGCAATTGACTTAGGTACAGTTGGTCCTACACCGGCTTTAAATACATTTGTTAAAAATCCACAGCACGAAATTATCGCTGGTGCTGTTAATGGTGGTGCTGTTCTTGTTGTAGGTGCTGATTCAGGTATTAATAGCGTTAAAGATTTAGCTGGTAAAACAGTGGCAGTTCCAACATTCGGTAGTACACAAGATGTTGGCTTAATGAAATCTCTACAAGATGCTGGTTTAAAAGTAAAATCTAGTGGTGGCGATGTTAACACAATTAAACAAGCTCCTGCTGACACAGCTGCTTTAATGTTAAAAGGTGAGATTGATGCTGCCGCAACTCAAGAGCCTTGGGGAGTAAACATCGAAACAAATGCCAATGCAAAATTATTATTAGATCAAAATGAATTTGCTTGGGGTAGTGAATCTACAAATACAGTTGTAACTGCTAGAAAAGAATTTACATCAAACAATCCAGAATTAACGAAGAAAGCATTAAAAGCTCATAAACAAGCTATTGATTTTATTAATGAAAATCCAGAAGAAGCAATCCAACTATTCCTTGACCACGTAAAAGGAATTACAGGTAAAGAGCTTTCAAAAGAAGAAGTAACAAAAGCGTTTGAGCGCTTAACTCCAACAACGGATATAAATGAAGATGTTTTAAAAGAAATGGCTACAATTTCTAAAGAAGCTGGTTATATTACTTCAGATAACATTGATGGATTAGTGAATCTTTCTTATTTAGAAGCTGCTTCAAAATAAGAATCAATTATCTTGGATTAATTGATAGAAGTTTTTTATACTAATAAAGGGGATGTCCAGAAAGCACTACTCTTTCTGGACATCTATGCTTCTAATGATAAAATATCGCTAAAAAGCTTTGCTCCTGTGGTAGTAACAATAAATTGTCACTATCCTCGTCGCAAAGGAGACGTCCCAAAATAACTTTTCGGACGTCTCCTTTTCTAAATTTTTAAAGAAGGTGTCTACATGAAACTGCATAATTCAATTTTAGAATTAGTTGGAAATACTCCAATTTGTAAGTTAAATTCACTGCCTGCTAAAGATGGTGCAGAAGTTTTTATTAAACTCGAATCTTTTAATCCTGGGGGGAGCGTTAAAGACCGCGCTGCACTGAACATGATTGAACAAGCTGAAAAAGAAGGCAAATTAATTCCTGGAGTAAGCACAGTAATCGAACCAACTTCAGGAAACACAGGGATTGGGTTAGCCATGGTTTGCGCTGTAAAAGGATATCCTTGCATCATTACAATGCCTGATAACGCAACAAAAGAACGCGTCCAAATTATGAAAGCTTATGGCGCAGAAGTTCACCTAACACCTGCTACATTACGTATGCAAGGTTCTATTGATGAAGCAGTGCGGATTGCAGCGGATATTCCAAATAGTTTTATTCCTTTACAGTTTGATAATCCAGCAAATGCCGATGCACATCGAAAAACAACGGCTATTGAAATTTTAAATGCGTTTGATCATCAACTGGATGTATTAGTTTTAACAGCTGGAACTGGTGGTACGGTAACTGGAACAGGTGAAGAATTAAAGAAAGCTTTACCGAATTTAAAAATTTATGTTGTGGAACCTGCTGGATCTCCTGTATTAGCAGGTGGAAATCCAGGACCACATAAAATCCCAGGTACAGGACCAGGGTTTATTCCAAAAATCTTAAATCGTGATGTTTTTGATGAAATTCTTCATATTCAAGATGAAGATGCGGAAACGACAGCAAGACAACTTGCCGCGCAAGAAGGGATATTAGTTGGTGCATCGGGTGCGGCCTCTGCATACTTTGCTATTCAATTAGCAAAGGAACTTCCTCCTACAGCCCGCGTGCTAAGCTTAGCACCGGATACAGGTGAACGTTATTTATCTTCAGATTTATTTCCATATTAAAAATTTAAAGGGTAAGCCATTAAATCAGGCTCACCCTTTTTCTTTTAATTTTTCATCTTTGGATCCAATGCATCACGTAACCCATCCCCCATTAAATTAAAACCAAGTACAGTTAACATAATCGCTATACCTGGGAATAAAATTGTCCACGGTGCCGTCATGATATGAATTCGCGCATCCGATAGCATTTTGCCCCATTCCGGTTGTGGCGCTGTTGCCCCTAGTCCTAGAAAACTTAAAGCGGCTGCTTCAATAATTGCTGTAGCGATTGCTAGCGTCCCTTGTACAATAACTGGAGAAAGAGAATTCGGTAAAACATGCCTGAATAAAATACGGGCATCTTTCATACCAATCGCCCTAGCAGCCACAATATATTCTTCTTCCTTTACGCTTAATACTTTCGAACGTATTAGCCTGCCAAAGTTCGGGATATTGATGATAGCAATTGCGATTAACGCATTTTGCAATGATGGTCCTAAAATGGATACAATGGCAATAGCCAATAAAATACTCGGAAACGCCAACATAATATCAAATATGCGTGAAATAATTGTATCAATCCATCGTCCATAATACCCCGCTATCATACCGAGGAAACTCCCTACTACAGCAGACAAAATAACCGATAAAAATCCTACTGCTAAAGAAATTCTAGCACCATGAACAATTCGCGAAAAAATATCTCGACCAAAATCATCTGTGCCAAACCAATATTCACTAGAAGGAGGCAATAGGCGAACGCTTAAGTTTTGATCGTTAATTCCTTGAGGTACAAATAAAGGACCAAATACAGCTAAAAAGACAAAAAATAGAACAATCGCTGCTCCTACTAGTGCCGCTTTGCTTTTTTTAAAGCTACGCCACGCCTCTTTCCATGGCCCAACTGCTTTAACTTCCTTTGCTGTCATTTCCATTGAATTTGAGACCAATTCTATTTCCTCCCCCTTCTAGTTATATTTAATCCGTTTATCAATGACTGTGTATAAAATGTCCACTATGAGATTAATCATGACGAACAAAAATGCCACGATTAAAATACCGGATTGAATTACCGTGTAATCACGATACCCTATTGCTTCGTAAATGTAGCGTCCAATTCCTGGCCAACTAAAAATTGTTTCCGTTAAAATGGCGCCCCCTAATAATAAGCCCGTTTGCAAACCGATAATCGTTAAAATAGGAATTAATGCATTTTTTAAAGCATGCTTATAAATAACAACAATCATTTTTTGACCTTTTGCACGAGCAGTTCGAATAAAATCAGAACGCATTACTTCGAGCATAGAAGAACGAGTCATCCTTGCAATAATGGCCATCGGAATCGTAGCAAGTGCGGCTCCAGGCAGAATCAAATGTTTAATTGTAACTAAAAACTGATCAAATCGACCATGAATGAGTGTATCAATTAGATAAAAATGGGTTATAGCAGCGACAGGATCCCTCACTTCTTCTCGCCCTGAGGTAGGGAACCATCCTAAATTAATACTGAACGCCCATTGTTCCATTAACCCTAACCAAAATACTGGCATCGATACACCAATTAAAGCCACAACCATCGCAATATAATCAAACCAAGAGTTTTGGAACCAAGCCGAGATAATTCCTGCGTTCATACCGATAATGACAGCAAGGAGCATGGCAAAAAACGCTAACTCGATTGTTGCAGCTAAATACGGCCAAACTTCTGTAGTAATTGGTTGTCTCGTGCGAAGCGATTCACCTAAATCCCCTGTCAACAAACCTTTTAAGTAATCGAAATACTGGATATACCACGGGTTATCTAGTCCAAGTTTTGTGCGCAATGCTGCAGTTGCTTCAGCCGTCGCTTGCTGTCCTAATATTACTTGAGCAGGGTCTCCAGGGATTGCACGGATAATTAAAAAGACGATAAACGTCATCCCTAATAACACAGGTATTAAATGAAGAACTCGTTTGCCTATGTAGTGGAGCATATCTTCACCTCTTTCGTTAGAATAGCTAGATTTTTGTTTGAAACTCTGGGTTAAAGCCACGCTTGGTGCTATGAAGACCACTTTGATCAGTTTTTCACGTGGTTCGGGCTTTCATTGGCGTTATGAACACCCTTTCGATCCGATTTCCATGCGATTTGGGCTTTCATCGGCTTTATGAACACCTCTTTGACCGGATTTCCATGCGGTTCGGGCTTTCATCGGCGCTATGAACACCCCTTTGACCGGATTTCCATGCGGTTCGGGCTTTCATCGGCGCTATGAACACCACTTCGACCGGATTTCCACGCAGTTTTGTCTTTCATCGGCGCTATGAACACCACTTCGACTGGATTTCCACGCAGTTTTGTCCTTCATCGGCGCTATGAACACCACTTCGACTGGATTTCCACGCAGTTTTGTCTTTCATCGATACTCTCGATACTACCTAAGTTGCATTTAATGGGGATTAATAAAGGAGAGGCACATAACCTCCCCCTCATTTAAACTGTTTAATTATTGCATTGATACATTCACTAAGCTTTCAGAACCTGTTGGATGTGGTAAATAATCTGTTACCCCTTTTTTCGCTGCAAGTAATGGGATTGAATGCGCTAATGGTACCCATGGAGCGTCCTCATGAATAATTACTTGAGCATCTTTGTATAATTGATTTCGTTTCTCTTCATCCACTTCTGATTGAGCTGCAATTAATAATTCATGGGCAGCGTCACTTGAGTAATATGAGTAGTTGTTACTTCCGATATTGTCTTTATCTAGTAATGTGTAGATGAAGTTATCGGCATCTCCGTTATCACCAGTCCAGCCTAATAAGAAGGCATCTGCTTCCCCATTTTTCGCTTTTTCTAAATACGTTGCCCACTCGAATGTAACAATTTTAGATGGGATACCAACGTCTGCTAGATTTTTCTGAATTGCTTCAGCTACTTTTTGACCATCTGGCATATATGGACGTGGAACAGGCATTGCCCAAAGCTCGATTTCAGCACCATCATAACCCGCTTCAGCTAATAATTCTTTCGCTTTTTCAGGGTTGTACTCGTACCCAGCGATTTCATCATTGTATCCACTAATTGATGGAGGCATTGGGTTTACAGCCACTTCTGCACGCCCCTCAAAGAAGGCATCCACAATTGCTTGTTTATCAATTGCATAGTTTACAGCTTGACGAACTAATTTGTTGTCAAATGGCTTACGTGTTGATGTTAAACCTAAATAACCAACATTCATTGATGGACGTTCAATTAATTGTAATTCTGCATTTCCTTCGATTGATGTAGCATCTGAAGGATTGATACCTTCTGCTAAATCGATTTCACCCGTCATTAATGCATTTAAACGAGTAGAGTTATCAGGAATTGCGCGGAAAATAATTGTGTCTAGTTTTGGAAGACCTGCTTGCCAGTAGTTTTCATTTTTCTTAACTGTGATTGAATCGTTACGTTTCCATTCAACAAATACGAATGGACCTGTACCAACTGGGTTGTCACCAAATTTATCTCCCGCTGCTTCAAATGCTGTTGGTGAGGCAATACCAAATGGGCTCATCGCAATATTTTTTAAGAATGGTGCTTGTGGACGAGTTAATTCAAATACAACTGTTTTTTCATCCACAGCCGTAACTGTTTTAATGATATCTTGGCCTTCTGCTTTAAACATAGAGTTGAAATAATAGAACTGTTCTTCTGTTCCCGCTTTCCAACGATCCACATTTTTCACAACCGCTTCTGCATTAAAGTCCGTTCCATCATGGAATTTCACACCTTCTTGCAGGTGGAATGTATATGTTAAGCCATCTTCACTAACTTCCCATTCCTTTGCTAAACCTGGATTGATTGTTGTATCTTGTTCACCAAAATTCAGTAATGTTTCAAAGATGTTTTCCGTTACTTTAAACGATTCACCATCTGTAACGATTGCTGGGTCAAGAGAAACGGAATCTCCACCACGCCCAAATACTAAAACTTGAGGAACTGCTTCTTTTGTTGCTGTTTCTGTAGCTGGTTCGTCTGTTTTTTCTGTCGTTTCAGAACCCTCTTCATCTCCACCACTACATGCAGCTAATACAACCGATAGCATGAGTAGTAAAAACAACCCTAGTGACCATAACTTATTTTTCTTCATCCATTACCCTCCCAAATTTCGAATGATCTATGTCATTGTCGTTGTCTCATTCATTAAATGACACGCAACAGAATGACCTGGTTTAACAGTTACTAAATTGGGTACTTCCATTTTGCAAATTTCCGTTGCATAAGGGCATCGCAAATGGAATGTACATCCAGCTTCAGGGGTTGATGTGGCAATATCACCTGAAATAATTAATTGTTCTCTTTCAAATGTTGGATCGGGAATCGGTACAGCAGATAGTAGCGCTTGTGTATAGGGATGCAGTGGCTCTTTGTAAAGCAATTCACTATTTGCTATTTCTACTAATCTACCTAAATACATCACACCAACTCGATCACTAATATGTCGCACAACTCCTAAGTCATGGGCAATAAAAATGTAGGTTAGCTTTAAATCTTCTTGTAATCTTTGCATTAAGTTCAAAACTTGTGCTTGTATGGAAACATCCAAAGCCGATACAGGTTCATCTGCAATAATGAGCTTTGGATTGGTCATTAACGCACGAGCAATACCGATTCTTTGGCGCTGTCCTCCACTAAATTGGTGTGGGTACCGCCCCGCATGATAAGCACTTAACCCGACAATCTCTAAATACTCTTCTATTCTCTCTTTCCGTTCCTTGGCAGTACCAATTCCATGTACAATCAATGGTTCCTCTAAAATTTTTCTAACGGTATGCCTTGGATTTAATGAAGCATACGGATCTTGAAAAACCATTTGGATATCTCTTCTTGTTTTTCGCAATTCGGTTTTAGATAGCGTAGAAAGCTCCACTCCATTAAATTGAATTGTTCCATCTGTAGGTTCCAGTAATCGCATAATCATTCGACCAGTTGTGGATTTACCACATCCCGATTCGCCTACGATTCCGAGTGTCTCTCCCTCATATACTTCAAAGGAAACATCATCTACCGCTTTCACATAACTGATATTTCTTTTTAATGACCCTGTTTTTTTAGGAAAATGCTTTTTTAAATTATCGACTTTCAAGAGCACGTTCGACATGTTCAATTCCTCCCGTCTCTTGCAAGAAACATCTTGCTCGATGGTGTGCTGTGTCGCTTACTTCATAAAGTGGTGGGTTTTCTGTTACGCATCGATCTTGTGCAAATTCACAACGTGGTGCAAAACGACACCCTACTTTAATCGAACCAGGTTTTGGAACACTTCCTGGAATGGAATATAAATTTTCCTTTTTAAAACGCATATCAGGAACGGATTGTATTAATCCCTTTGTGTATGGATGCTGAGGGTTTTTAAATATTGTAGTTACAGGAGCTTCTTCAACAATTTGACCTGAGTACATAACGATTACCCGTTCACAGGTCTCCGCAACAACGCCTAAGTCATGAGTAATGAGTAAAACAGCCGTTCTAAATTTTGTATTCAACTCTTTCATTAGTTTTAATATTTGAGCTTGAATCGTAACATCCAAGGCTGTAGTCGGTTCGTCAGCAATTAATAGTTTAGGATTACAAAGTAGTGCCATCGCGATCATGACACGCTGCCTCATACCACCTGATAATTGATGGGGGTAATCTTTCATTAATGCTTCGGCTCTAGGTAATCCAACCAACCGCATCATTTCAACCGCACGAGCTTCTGCTTGCTTTTTTTTCCACCCCTTATTATGTATTAGGATCGCTTCAATAAGCTGATTACCAATCGTGTATAGGGGGTTCAATGAGGTCATTGGTTCCTGAAAGATCATGGCAACATCTCTTCCACGAATTTTACGCATTTGCTTCTCTGATAATTTCGTTAAATCTGTTCCATCTAGAATGATTTCACCCGATGTAATCTTTCCAGGAGGGGATGGTACTAGCCCCATGATTGATAAAGAAGTGACACTTTTCCCGCAGCCAGATTCTCCAACAATCCCTAATATTTCGCCTTCTTTAATGTTAAAATTAATCCGGTCAACAGCTGGTATATTGCCATCCTCTGTAAAAAAGGTTGTTTCTAAATCTGTAACCTCTAGCAAAGTTTTCTGATCCATCTTACCCCTCCCCAAACTTCAATATATTAAAAACTCAAAATATACTGAAAATTTACGTTATATTTACATTAATCTATTATTATTATGCTAAGATAACCTCACTTTGCTCAACAAAATCCGTTCGACAAAATTGTTTACCTTCAATGGTTCAACGCGTTAAATCGCTAACAAACAAAATATTAAATACTGGCAAATGTCGTTGGTACTAAAGGCTTAATTTGTAGTATTTTATTAAAAATAAAAAAGTTCAATGTATCAAAAATTGACACATTGAACTTTTTCTTGTCGAACGTTTTTAATCTAATTTTTGTATCTGGAATAAATCAAAGTAGACACCTTGCTTCGCCATTAATGCTTCATGGGTACCTTCTTCTACGAGTTCTCCATGATCAATTACGAAGATTTTATCTGCATGGGTAATTGTGGACAATCTGTGGGCAATGATAATCGTTGTTCTGTCGCTCGCTAATCGATCGAGTGAATCTTGAATTAGAGCTTCACTTTCTAAATCGAGTGCCGAAGTTGCTTCATCAAGCACTAGGATTGGTGGATTTTTTAGAAATACTCGGGCGATTGCAACACGTTGCTTTTGTCCTCCCGATAATTTTACTCCGCGCTCCCCAACCTTTGTATCATAGCCCTCTGGTAATGACATGATAAAGTCATGCGCATTGGCTGCTTTTGCTGCTGCAATCACTTCCTCATCGGTCGCATCTGGTTTCCCCATTAAGATGTTTTGTTTTACAGAATCGCTAAATAAAATATTGTCTTGTAATACAATTCCGATTTGAGAACGCAACGAATTGATTGTTGTATCTGTTACATTCATCCCGTCGATTTTAACCGCCCCATTTGTTACATCATAAAAACGAGGAATGAGACTAACAATAGTAGATTTACCTCCACCACTCATACCGACAAACGCGGCAGTTTCTCCAGGATGGATATTGAAGTTAATATTTTTTAATATCATTTGTCCATCTTTTTCATATTGAAAATCTACATTTTCGAATTCTACTCGACCTTCAACAGCAGGTAATAGTTTTGCATTTGATTTGTCTTGAACGTCGTATTGCTCGTCCATCAATTCAAACATTCGATCCATCGAAGCAATCGATTGTGTTAGTGTAGTAGATGAATTTACTAAACGACGTAAAGGACTATATAATCGTTCAATGTACGCAATAAATGCAGCCATTGTTCCAACAGATAGTTGATCATTAATTACTTGATACCCTGCAAAACCAATCACAAGTAATGGTGCAATATCTGTAATGGTATTTACAACCGCAAAGGATTTAGCATTCCATTTCGTATGGTCCAGCGCTTTTTCTAAAAATTCCCCATTTTCACGATCGAAAATAGTTTGTTCATGCTTTTCTAATGTAAAACTTTTAATGATACTGATTCCACTTACTCTTTCATGTAAATAGCTTTGAACATGAGCTAAAGCTTGTGAACGTTTTCGAGTTAAATCACGAAGTTTGCCAAAGAAGAACTTCACACTAATTGCGAAAAATGGTAATGAAATAATTGCGACTAATGTGAGTTTCACGTCCATTGCTAGCATGATTCCAATGGCAATGATAATTGTCGCCACATCTAACCACAAATTCATTAAGCCAATCATAATGAAGTTTTTCGTCTGTTCAACATCATTGATGACACGAGAGATAACTTCCCCCGCTCGTGTATTAGCGTAATATTTCAAGCTTAACTTTTGTAAATGGCCAAACAATTCTTGCCGAATATCAAATAACACTTTATTTCCGACATGCTGCGCAAAGTATTGACGGTAATATTCAATAGGCGGGCGGATTACGAAAAATAAAAGGACTGTTCCACCAAGCCAATAAAATAATTGTCTCGTTTTTTCACTATCTGATAAGTTTGGTGCTCCAATAATATCATCAATGACGATTTTGATTAAGAGTGGAATAAATAGCGGAATTGCAAATTTTAAAATACCAATAATAATAGTTCCTATGATTTCCCACTTATATGGTTTTACAAATCTCATATAACGTTTAATGCTACTCAATTTTCCCATTCACTTCCTTACTTGTTACATTAGTATGTATGAATATATCAATTACGCCTTGGCGTAATTGCGTCTGGATTTTGAATTGTGCTTGCACAATTAACTCCTTACAAAATCCATGACATCCGCCTGGGGCTTTATCTTCATTCAGCTAATATCATTTACTGAATTAATTACTACTTCACATTCATCCCTGCTTATAGAAGTGGGAGTCTTCTGCTGAATGAAGATAAAAGGTGCCCAATTATGGACACCTGAATAACACTATACGCTAATTTCTTTAAATGTACATAAAAATAAGCCTACTGAGAAAGCGACAGTAGACTTATCCTTGTTTTTCATTTGATTGCATTTCTTTATTGAAAGAATAACGATTTGTCCATACTTCAATAAAATCAGGCGCAAATGGTCCTCTTTTTTGTTTAATCCAACTGATCAATTTAGTAACATTACGCTTTAAAATTTTGTCGATTACTTCAGGATAGCCCATTTCTTTTTTATGTTGTTCGTATTCATCTTCATCTAATACTGTATAGGTCATATCGGGAAATACTTTAATATCTAAATCGTAGTCAATATATTTAATAGCATTATTGTCAAATACAAATGGAGAACTCATATTACAGTAATAGTAAACTCCATCTTCACGCAACATACAAATGATGTTAAACCAATGTTCTGCATGGAAATAACAGATTGAAGGCTCTCTCGTTAACCAAGTACGACCATCTGATTCAGTAACCAGCGTCCGCTCGTTTGCACCAATAAATATGTTCTTCGTTCCTTTTAAAACCATCGTTTCTTGCCAGACACGGTGGATGCGACCATTATGTTTATAACTATGTATTTGTATCGTTTCTCCTTCTATTGGTATTGCCATAGTATTGCCCACCTTTTCGTCTATGCTAAAACCCTTAGCAGTCTATTACATCTATTATAACAATGGTTTACAAAAACTTGTAGCAAGAAGAACATATTTTTCACAAAACTGGAAAGAAAAGCGGAGGTGGCTTGCTAAATTCTGATAACAACTAGTGCCTTTTGATAATTGAGACCTTTATATAAAAATTTAAGGTATAGACAAAAATGTCTATACCTGTAAAAGTGAATTCACTTTCTGAAACAAAAAATTAAATATCGTTATTGTTGTTATTGCGGTTGTTGTTATTATTACGTTGATTGTTTTGTTGGTTTTGCTTTTGGTTTTGTTGACGTACTTGTTGGAAGTCTTGGTCAACTGCGAATTCCTCGTTGTTGTTATTGTTGTTATTATTATTGTTGTTGCGGAATTCATTGTTGTTGTTATTGTTGTTATTTCTTCTCGCCATCTCAAATCACCTCCGTGCTAAATATGATGGACGGATGTGTTCGAGTTTATTCGACAAGTTTCTAAATATATTAATTCAGAACTTTCAAAATTTTCTGCATTGGTACAGGTAATGGCAATTGTGCAATCTGCTCTAAAGTAAAAAAGTTTGTGTTTTCAGGTAAATTAGCTGTTTGCTCAACCTTCACTAAAGTACAGTCCATCTCCCATACTAAGTGAGAAAAAATGTGTTTGAATGTTAGAAGATTTTCGTTTAAACAACTCTCAATCTTCACATTATACAGTGATTGAAATTTCTTACGTGTTTCAGAAGTGTTCTCTTTTTCTATTTCAATCATCGGAAATTGCCACATATCTGCAAGCAACCCTTCACTCGATCGTCTTTCTAACAAGTAACGACCACTTGCATCCTTCGCAACATAAACATGGAATTGAATCTTTTTCGTTTTCGTCTTTTTCGTTTTAATTGGCAATTGATCAGCATCCCCTTCATGGAAGGCCGTGCAATATTCGCGAACTGGGCATAATAAACATTTCGGGGAGGTCGGAGTACAGATCATCGCACCAAGATCCATTAAGGCTTGATTAAAATCTCCTGGTTGGTTTGGATGAATTAACATATCAACCGCTTCCTCAAAAGTCTTTCTTGTTTTTGGAAGTGCTATATCTTCCTTAATATGTAAAACGCGACTTAATACGCGCATCACATTTCCATCGACGGCATGTTCTGGTTTGTTATAGGCAATACTTAAAATGGCTCCCGCTGTATATGGACCCACCCCTTTTAACTTGGAAATGTCGTGTCGGTTATTCGGTACTTGTGAATCGTACTTTTCTACAACTTCCTTAACGCCTGATTGTAAGTTTCGTGCCCTTGAGTAGTAGCCTAGCCCTTCCCACATTTTTAATAATTCTTCTTGTGGTGCATAGGCAAGCGACTGCATTGTTGGATATTTTTCTAAAAAACGATTGTAGTATGGGATGACGGTATCAACACGAGTTTGTTGGAGCATCACTTCAGAAACCCAGATTTTATATGGGTCACTTGTTCTTCTCCAAGGTAAATCTCTTTTTTCTTGATTAAACCAATCGACTAAATTTTGTCTAAATTGTTCTGTATGTTGATATTTCACAATAACCTCCAGATAATTGGATTTTAATTTTAGCAAAAAGGGTATAATATAGGCATAAGGATAGAAAATGAAAATTTAACCAAAAACTAGTAATTATTGGTGCACAAACGCTCCGATACTTAGGGAGTTGATACTTTTGGATTCAGGTACACATTTAGTGATGGGAGTTGCTTTAGGCGGATTAGCATTGGCAGACCCTGTCGTTGCAAACCATTCGATGACATTTGGTGCAGTCATGGCAGGAACAATTTTAGGTTCACAAGCACCAGACGTGGATACAGTATTGAAACTTAGAAACAACGCCGTTTATATTAGACATCACCGAGGTATTACCCATTCGATTCCAGCAGTACTATTGTGGCCAATTGGCATTACGGCTATTTTATCGCTTATTTTTCAAGAAGCGAATATTTTGCATTTATGGCTTTGGACATTCCTTGCTGTATTTTTGCACGTTTTTGTTGATATTTTCAATGCATATGGTACTCAAGCTCTCAGACCATTTTCCAGGAAATGGGTAGCGCTTGGTGTCATCAATACATTCGATCCCATTATTTTCGGGATACATTGCATCGGCATACTACTTTGGGCTTTTGATTTTGAACCAGTACGAACTTTTACAATTATGTACCTCATCATTATTGCCTATTATGTCATCCGGTTTGCAGTGCAAGGAGCTGTTAAAAAAGCTGTGCACAATACGATTCAAGATGAAGATTATGTTATCGTTGCCCCTACCATGAGGTTTTTCAACTGGCGTATTGCCGCTAAGTCAAAAACTCATTATTATGTAGGAAGTGCATACGGAAGAACGATTAATATTTATGATAAATTTGAGATTCATCCGATACCGAAAACAGCTATTGTTGACAAGGCATTAGAAGATCCAAACCTATCTGCCTTTGTTTCGTTTTCACCGATTTATCGATGGGAAATTTCAGAATTGGACAACGGGTTAACAGAGGTACGGTTGATTGATTTACGCTACCGAAGTAATGATCGTTATCCATTCGTAGCCGTTGCACATATTGATGATGATTTAAATATCATTAACTCGTATACTGGCTGGATATTTAGTGAGGATAAACTTCAACGAAAGCTACAGATTGGTGCGAGTGAATAACTGAAGGTACGCTACACATACTTCTCGGAACTAGAAGAGGCTGTCTAATTAATTGGCGAACTGCTCCCAATTAATTAGACAGATAAGATAATAAAATTTTACTTTTATTATTTCTATTAGTAATTCAAAAAAATATTACTTAGTGAGCGGACTAAGCACACAAGCCGCAAAGCCACGTTGTACGTGTCTTTACGACTTGTCTTAGTGCTTTGTGTAAGGTCCGCTCACACAGGATATCCCCAACTTCACTTTCATAATTTAGTGCGCGGCTTACAGTGGTAGGCCGCGTTTTCTAACTTTAGTTGACTCCCTAAACGTTACGTAAGCCTCTTTTTATTTATTGAAGTGTAGTATCCTCATCCGCATCTAACAAATGAGCATATTTTGGATTGCGTCCTGCAAATTCATGGATTTTATCACCGTAACTTGTGATCCATTGTCTAATGATCTTTTCCGTATATTCTGCCCCACGATAGTCATATCCCGCTTTTGCGTATGTGGACTCAAAATCTGACCATAAAAGCTCAATCCAGGTTTGGGCTTTATTAACGGATAGGTGTGGATTTTTGTCTACTAGCTCTTGTGTAAGGCTTTTAATAATTTCATGTGCATCCATACTATTTACCCTCTTTCATTGGTGAAAGGATTGAGATTGGTAACGCTTCTTCAAAACGCTCGCCACCTAAACGATAGCCCCAAGCAAAACGGCCCTTTAGATATTCCACTTTGAAAAATTCACCAGGTGCGCCATTAATTCGATACATTTCCCCTGCAATAATTGTTTCAGGATCAATCAAATACGCCTCAGCCATTAATGCTTTTCTTTCATACACTGCATATTCATTTACAATACCAAGTTGTTCCGCTTTTCTTGCTTTCTCTCTTAAAGTACGAATTTCGTTTATTAATTCTTGCTCTGTCATTTGTGCATAAGCTTTGTCATTCATTGTCTTCTATCTCCTTTTGTTCGATAAAACGTTCAATTACTTCTATTGGAAAACCTTTTTGATATAGGGCTTGTTTTATTTTCATTCTTAAATCGTTACCAGAAAATTTAGAAGCATACTTTCTCCATATTTTCTCACCTTGTAATTCAATCATTTCTTGCCAATCATCATCTTCTCGCTCTAACTGCATTTGGTCAAGTATTTCGTTTAATACTGTAAAGGAATACCCTTTTCTCGTCAAAACATCCTGTATTTTTTGTTTTATTTGAACAGGCGTTTTTTTACTATGGGCACGAACCGTTTTTTCTGCTAGCTCCATTGCAAGTTTCAATTGATCATCATATGTAAAGGTCTCAAGTACTTTTTGTTGCGTGTCTTTATCAATACCTTTTTTAATTAAATCTTGCTTAATCGCTCGTGGCCCTTTTTTAGCCGTTTTCTTTTTTGTTTCAAGTAATGCCTTTGAATAGGTTTCATCATTTAAAAACCCTAATTTTTCGAGTTTTCGAATAGCCTCTAAAATAACGGCTTCTCCAAAACCAGCGTCTAGAAGCTTTTTCTTTACTTCATATTCACTCCGCATTTGAAAGCTTAAAAATTGAAGAGATCGATTAAAGGCTTTTGATATTTCATCTTCATAATTTATTTCATCAATATCAAAGGGTTCGAGTATTTTTCCTTTTGTTAAGCCAAACTTAATTAAAGTTGATTCATCTACAGCAAAAGAATATTTTTCATCTAAATAAATATTATAGCGTTCTGGATTGTTTTTTTGACGGGTTATTTTTGTGATAACTTGCATACAAACACTCCTTCTATGCCTAGTATACATGTTTTTTCATTTTTCGCGAAACGCGTAATTCGTAAAATTAAATCGCATAATGCAAACTTTTTCGCACACGCTATGAAAAGAAACTGAGACTAACTATGTATGTTTATATTTTCTTGTCCATAAAGCAAAAGGAGGATTAATTCTTTTATGTGGAAACATCACATATTCGGTTTAACGCTAATCGCCATGGTCATCACCGTAGCCTTTAGTTTTGTAAATCCAGATGTTGCAAGTGCGAATTCCTACCATTGGGGCTTCACAAAGTCAAAGGATGGAAAGCCAGCTGATGCTGGTGCCCAATTTGAAACAATACTCAAAGAAAATGGTGCCTTTTACCGAGGCAATCCAAATAAAAAAGTAATTTATTTATCCTTTGATAATGGTTTTGAAAATGGGTATACAGAATCTATTTTGGATACGTTGAAAAAAGAGGAAGTTCCGGCAACCTTTTTCTTAACAGGGCACTATTTAACGAGCGCTACAGATTTAGTGAAGCGCATGATTAAAGAAGGTCATATTATAGGAAATCATTCATACGGACATCCCGATATGTCTAAATTATCGGATGATGAACTTGTGAAAGAGTGGAAGAAATTTGACGATAAACTGAAAGAACTAACAGGCATTAAACGTACTTATTACGTTCGACCACCTAAAGGAATTTTCAGTGAACGCGATCTCCGAGTTGGTAATGAGCATGGCTATACCCACGTCTTTTGGGATACGGCCTTCGTGGACTGGCATGCAGATTCTACTGTTGGTTGGGAGTATGCATATGATGAACTCATGGATCAATTACATCCAGGAGCCGTGATTTTATTGCATACAGTAGCTAAACATAACGCGGATGCACTTCCTAAATTTATAGAAGATGCGAAAAAGGAAGGCTATACTTTTGGCTCTTTAGATGATTTGGTAATGGAGAATTTAATGGAATAAATAAAATGGGATTCCTTGAATTTAGGAATCCCCTTTACTTATTATTTAAACATTTTGTTTAAGTTAGCCATTTCAATTGCGGACACTGCAGAATCGTATCCTTTATTTCCAGCTTTCGTTCCTGCGCGCTCAATTGCTTGTTCAATATTTTCTGTTGTCACAACCCCAAAGATTACTGGCACATTTGTATCCAACGACACCTTTGCAATTCCTTTTGCAGCTTCATTACATACATAGTCATAGTGTGATGTCGCCCCGCGGATCACTGTACCTAAACCGATTACAGCATCGTAGTTACCTGTCGTAACCATTTGCTTTGAAATAAATGGTACTTCAAATGCTCCTGGAACCCATGCAATATCAATGTTTTCTTCTTTTACACCATGTCTTTTAAGGCCATCTAATGCACCATCTAACAACTTACCTGTAATGAATTCATTAAATCTTCCTACAGCGATCCCAATTTTTAAATCTGTACCTATTAATTGTGCTTCAAATACTTTTCCCATGTTCATTCTCCTTTGTTTGCGTTAGTAATATAACGTGGTTTATTTTCGTGTTTTATAAGGTAACTAACTAAATCTTCTATTGAAATAATTTTTAAATTATGTGTGTTTGCAAATTCTTTTAATCCATCTAAACGTAACATTGAACCATCATCACCCATGATTTCACAAATTACACCTGCTGGATAAGAATTACAGAGTAGCGCTAAATCAACGGCAGCTTCCGTATGTCCTCGTCGTTCTAAAACACCATTTTCTTTTGCTACAAGCGGAAATACATGACCCGGTCTTCTGAAATGACTAGCCTTTGAATTGGCATGAATCATTTGAAGAATTGTAAATGAACGTTCATATGCACTAATCCCTGTTGTCGTTTCAATATGATCAATGCTGACAGTAAATGCCGTTTGATGATTATCTGTGTTGTTTTCAACCATTGGATGAAAGTTTAGTCGATTGGCAAGTTCTTTTGTAATCGGTGTACAAATTAAACCACGACCATAAGTAGCCATAAAATTAATATTTTCTGGAGTAGCAAATTCAGCTAAAGAGACTAAATCGCCTTCATTTTCACGATTTTCATCATCTACTACAATGATGTTTTTACCTGCTTTTAAGTCTTGGAGCGCTTCTTCAATTGTGTTTAACATAAAAACACCACCTTTTTTTAGAATCCATTTTGTCTTAAAAAATCTATTGTAATATTGGACTGATTTTCCGTTCTTCTTAAATGATGTAACACATATTTTCCAAGCATATCGGTTTCAATATTTACTTTATCACCAACATTTTTCCTTCCTAATATTGTTTCATCATAAGTATGTGGAATAAGGGAGACTGTCACACTTTGGTCCGTTACTTTAAATAAAGTTAAACTTGTCCCATCAATTGTGATCGACCCCTTTGGAATACAGTTTTCTACTAACTCTTTTGGTAATTCGATGTCAATATATACCGCATTCGATACGGGCTTTTTACTTCGAATCGTGCCCACACCATCGACATGTCCAGAAACGATATGCCCGCCAAATCGCCCATTCGCACTCATCGCTCGTTCTAAATTAACGAGATCACCAAGTTTTAGCGTATGAATCGTTGTTGCTTTTACAGTTTCAGGCATCACATCAACAGTCATCAGTTCATTTGTAAAATGTGTAATCGTTAGACAAACACCATTAACTGCAATGCTATCACCTAAATTCGCATCTGAAACAATTTTTGGAGTCGCAATGGTAAGCTGCATACTTTTGTCATCTTTTTGAATCGCAGTAACTCTTCCCTTGTCTTCAATAATTCCTGTAAACATTTACTTTACTCACCTCATTAGAAAAGTGGAGAACGCCCGTTTAGCTCCGAAAACAACTGGAGGAAACCACAAGAGGACGCTTTTTGTCCTCGTAGGGGTTTTCGCAAGTTTAGAGGAGCTGGCGTTCGCAACTAGACACTTTTCAATATTTTTTTACTTTCTTTTAAAAATAAAAAACTCCTAAAGAAGTTCCTTAGGAGTTGGGAGTATGTAAAAAGGCAATAGTTAAATAAACCTTTTGAAATGTATTTTTTCAAAAAGCGCCATATCCTTCTCCCATCCAGACTATACTGTCGGCTTTGGACTTACACCAAATCCTGCTAAAAATTAGCTCACGGGCTTAGAATTGCTTCATCACCGTCGATTGGGAATTTCACCCGACCCCGAAGGACAAATCATATTAAATTGCAACTAAATAAAAAGACCCCGAATAAAACTCGGAGTCGATAGGTTAAATGTAAAATTTTTGTATAACAAAATAGACTATTAAACATGATAAATTTAATAGCATTTTACATCCTTCTCCCATCCAGACTATACTGTCGGCTTTGGATTCGCACCAAATCCTGCTAAAAACTAGCTCACGGGCTTAGAATTACTTCATCACCGTCGATTGGGAATTTCACCCGACCCCGAAGGATACATTTTATTTAATTAGAATTAAAGATAACATGAATTCAGAATATTATCTATAAAAAACATTTCTGTACAGTAAAATGTCAATATAGAGAGACGTATATTAGGAAATATTTTCTGTGCTTGCTTTTACTCAGCTCCCGGGCTTAAGATGATTAGATGAACTTATTAAAGGACGTGAACACTTTGAGTGATAAAGTATTAATGGAAGTTGGACAAAAATTTCCGTTAACAATAAAACGATTAGGCATTAATGGAGAAGGTGTGGGTTTCTACAAACGTAACGTAGTGTTTGTAAAAGGCGCTTTACCTGGAGAAGAAGTGACTGTAAAAGTTTCAAAAATACAACGAAACTTTGCGGAGGCTGATATATTAACTATTCGTAAAGCTTCAAAAGATCGTCAGGAGCCTATTTGCCCAATCTATAGCGAATGTGGTGGTTGCCAGCTTCAACATATTACATACGAAGGTCAATTAAAAGAAAAGCGTGATATGGTTGTGCAGGCGTTAGAGAAATATGTAAAACCAATTGCAGAAACGGTAGATATTCGTCCTACAATGGGAATGGACAATCCTTGGCATTATCGTAACAAAAGTAGCTTCCAAGTACGCAAAGAAGGCAAACGCGTATATGCTGGTCTCTTTGCAGAAGGAACGAATCAATTATTAAACATTAATGATTGTGCCGTTCAACATCCGTTAACATCTAAAATTACTGTAGCGACACGTAAAATCTTGCAAAAGCTTAACATCTCTATTTACGATGGTAAATCATTAAATGGTTTAGTTCGAACAATCGTCGTACGAACAGGTATTAAAACAGGTGAAACACAAGTTTGTTTAGTTACAACACGGAAGGATTTACCTCATAAAGAAGAGCTCATTGAACGTATGTTAAAGATTGACCCAAGTATCGTATCCATTACACAAAATATTAACCGCGAGAAAACTTCTTTAATATTTGGTGATGAGACAATTGTTTTACATGGTAAAGAAACGATTCACGAAAATCTTGGCGAGCTTGCTTTTGATTTATCTTCTCGTGCATTCTTCCAGTTAAATCCGGAGCAAACAGTCCATTTATATGATGAAATTAAAAAAGCAGCTGCATTAACTGGAAAAGAAAAAGTAGTCGATGCTTATTGTGGAGTTGGAACAATTGGACTATGGCTTGCTCCACATGCTAAAGAAGTTCGTGGTATGGATGTAGTTCCTGAAAGCATTGATGACGCGAAGAAAAACGCACGAAACCATAAATTTAATCATGCTCGTTATTACACAGGAACGGCTGAAGAATGGCTTGGAAAATGGAAACGAGAAGGCTTTATCCCAGACGTGGTAACAGTAGACCCACCACGTACAGGCCTTGCACCAAGCTTTATTAAAACCGTCATGAAAATCAAACCAAAACGTTTTGTGTACACTTCTTGTAACCCATCAACATTCGCAAAAGACTTACAAGAATTAACGAAAGTTTATAAAGTCGACTATATCCAGCCTGTCGATATGTTCCCGCAAACAGCAAGGGTTGAAGTTGTAGCGAAGTTAACATTGAAAAACTAATTGATCGATATGCCATCTTCAAATTTTGAGGATGGCTTTTTATTTTGAATTGTAAGTCGCACGTATTCCGCGAAAAGTCGCTCGTATCCCCTAAAAACTCGCACGTAAACCCACGAAAACCGCTCGTAAATTAATTTAATTATCTTCATAAAGGATAAATATTTTTATTCTTTCTGTTAAGTCTATATAATAAGAAACTGTTAGATGAACTATGCGACAAAATAGTTGCTATTTTTAACAAAACTTTTGTCGAAAAATGATTGATAGGTAAAAAATATTTCTGTATAATCTGTTTTATTGCGTTAAAATAGCTAGTTGCGTCTTAAAATTTGTTGCGCGCTAGTAACTTTGAGGGGGTTATAAAAAATTGGGTAAAGCATTGATTATTGGAGCTGGCGGTGTAGCTAGCGTAGTGGTACACAAATGTGTACAAAATTCAGAAGTGTTCGAGGAGATTATGATCGCAAGTCGAACAAAATCAAAATGTGACGCGTTAAAAGAAAAGTTAGACGGCGGTAAAACAATTATCCACACTGCTCAAGTAGATGCGGATAATGTCGAAGAACTTGTTGAATTAATCAATGGATTTAAACCAGATGTGGTAATTAACGTTGCTTTACCATATCAAGACTTAACAATTATGGATGCATGTTTAGAGACAGGTGTGCATTATGTAGATACAGCAAACTATGAGCCACCTGAAACTGCTAAATTTGAATATAAATGGCAATGGGCTTACAAAGAAAAATTCGAAAAAGCTGGACTAACAGCACTTTTAGGTAGTGGATTTGACCCAGGTGTAACAGGCGTATTCTCTGCTTACGCGTTGAAACATCATTTTGATGAAATTCACTACATCGATATTTTAGATGCGAACGCTGGTGACCACGGCTATCCATTCGCGACAAACTTCAACCCAGAAATTAACATTCGTGAAATTACTGCAAATGGTCGTTACTGGAAAGAAGGCGAGTGGGTTGAAACAGAACCATTAGAATTCAAAGAAGTATATAACTTCCCAGAAATCGGGCCAAAAGATATGTACCTTCTATATCATGAAGAATTAGAATCTTTAGCGAAAAACATTACAGGGATTAAACAAATCCGTTTCTGGATGACATTCTCTCAAAAATATATTACGCATTTAAATGTTTTAGAAAACGTTGGAATGACATCAATTGAACCAATCGAATTTGAAGGTCAAATGATCCAACCACTTCAATTCTTAAAAGCGGTATTACCAGATCCAGCTTCTCTAGGGCCACGTACAAAAGGTAAAACAAATATCGGATGTATTTTCCGTGGTATTAAAGACGGCGTAGAAAAAACTTACTACGTATATAACGTTTGTGATCATGAAGAATGTTACCGTGAAGTTGGTAGCCAAGCGATTTCATATACAACTGGCGTACCTGCAATGATCGGTGCAATGCTAGTAATGAATGGCGAATGGCAAAAACCTGGTGTTTGGAACGTAGAAGAATTCAATCCAGATCCATTCATGGACGCATTAAATAAATGGGGTCTTCCATGGCAAGAAAGTCATAACCCAGAACTTGTGGACCTTGAATTAGAAAAAGAGGCAAAGTAAATGAAAGCAATTGATTGGAATCAAGTGCCGTCTCCTAGTTATATAGTAGACGAGCGTTTGCTTACACGTAACTTAGAAATTTTAAAATCGGTACAAGATCGTACTGGTTGTGATATTTTATTAGCACTTAAAGGATTTTCGATGTTTTCGACTTTCCCCCTTGCTAAACAATTTTTAAAAGGCATCACTTCTAGTTCATTATTTGAAGCACGCCTTGGTTACGAGGAATTTGGCAAAGAGGTTCATGCTTATGCTCCTGCCTATGCGGAACATGAAATTGATGAATACTTAAAATATGTCGACCATATCGTATTCAACTCTTTTGACCAATTAAATAAGTACAAAGAAAAAGTACAAAGTTTAGACAAGCATGTATCAATCGGTTTACGTGTAAATCCAGGTTATTCTGAAGTTGAAACAGAACTGTATGATCCATGTGCGTTAAATTCTCGTTTAGGAATTCCATTTGAACAATTCCGTCCAGATGAACTAGATGGGGTTGAGGGAATCCACTTCCATGCGATGTGTGAACAAAACTCGGACGTATTAGAACGAATCATCCCTCATTTCGAGGAAAAATACGGTCCTTATTTACATCAAATGAAATGGGTAAATTTTGGCGGTGGTCATCATATTACTCGTCCTGATTATGATGTCGATAAACTTGTGAATATCATTAACTATATTAAAGAGAAATATGATGTTCATGTTATTTTAGAGCCAGGCGAAGCAATTGCATTAAACACTGGTTATTTAGTAACAACTGTACTTGACGTTGTGAAAAATGGTATGGAAATTGCCATTTTAGATACTTCTGCAACATGTCATATGCCAGACGTATTAGAAATGCCTTACCGTCCACAAATTATCGGCGCAAGTACACCAAACGATAAAGCGCACACGTACCGTTTAGGCGGAATGACATGTCTTGCTGGTGACGTGATTGGTGACTATTCATTTGATGCGCCTTTAAAAGCTGGCGATAAAATTGTATTCACTGACATGGCCCACTATACAATGGTGAAAAACCACATGTTCAATGGTGTAAACTTACCAAGCATTTGTTTATATAACGAAGAAGAAGGCGTTAAAGTCATCCGTCAGTTTGGCTATGAAGATTATCGAAATAGATTATCTTAATTTTTTAGAAAGCTAACTCACTTTTGTTGGGTTAGCTTTTTATTATAGAAAACCACAAATTATTAGCCAACTTTCATTAATTATTAGCCAAACTCGGCTTGATATTAGTCAAGTTTCTTTGATTATTAGCCAAATCTCATTCAATATTAGAAAATCGTCATTAAACAGAAAAAAGATAGGGAAATTGTTTCCCTACCTTACTTGTTGTATATCTAACTTTTTGCTCCCAATGTATACAATTACGTAAACTATAAATAGAATCACTGCAATAAATAATAAGAAGCTTATATTTTCAGTGACTTGTAAGAATAGTCCCCCGATGAACGGCCCTGTTAAACTACCTAAGCTGAAAAAGATGGCACATAGCATATTTCCAGTTGGCAATAAATCCTTTGGTGTTAAGTCTGCCATATACGTAATTCCTAGAGAAAATAACGAACCAAGGAACATACCAGATACTAAGAAGATCGCACCAACTAGTAGCTCAGAACTTTCAAATTGACTTCCAACTCCAAACAGAATGGTACCGAAAAATAATCCAATCAAAATGACCTTTCTTCTTCCAACTTGATCACCTAATATACCAAGAGGGATTTGCGTGATAATCGCCCCTATCGAGAAAGATGCAAGGATAATGGATACATGAGAAACATCAAAATCTTTCCTCAATGCATAGACTGGAAACAATGCATTTAAGGAAGTTTCGAGTACGCCGTAAACAAAAGGTGGTAAAAATGCAACCCATGCATATTTAAACGATAATTTATAGCGTCCAAAACTATTCGTTCCCTGTGAATCTCCCTTTAACGCTTCTGGCTTTTCATTACTAATAAAGAACACAAACGACCATGCAATTAAACATAGAATGGATGATACGATAAACGGTAACATTTCAGATATCTTGATTAACGGTACCATCAACGGACCCACTGCAAACCCTACACCAAAAGACAAGCCGTAAATAGACATACTTTTCCCTAGATTCCCTTTTGGAGCTGAACTCGTTAACCACGTTTGAGTCGCAAAATGTAAACAATGATCCCCTATCCCAATTAGTAAACGTAAAATAAACCAGAACATAATATTTTGCCATAAAGGAAATAACAGTAATGAAAGAAATACTACTGCCCCACCAACAATGATGATTGGTTTATAGCCAAATTTTCGTAATGGCTGTTCTATAAATGGTGATATTAAAAGAGTGCCTATGTATAAACCCGTTGCATTTAAACCATTCAGCGTAGTAGATACGCCGTCTGACTCAAAAATGACGGAGATTAAAGGTAATAACATTCCCTGTGAGAAACCCGAAATGGAAACAATAATAATTAAAGTCCAAAATCTACGTTGTTCATCTCTATGTGCTGCAACCATGCGTATCCTCCAACATTACTCTATTCCAAAATCTCCGTACTATATTAACATAACAATGTCTAAATAGCTTTAAAAATTACATAGAAAAACCCTAGTGACATCTACTCTCAATGTACACTAGGGTCTTCACATATCAATTAACTCCATTTTTGATTGAATAAACGCAGGTTCGGCACGTGGATAGCCGAAAACTTGTTTAAACTCCCTCCTTTTCCTATTGAAGTGAGCATATGCTTTTCGACCATCTCCTTTTCTATTTGTTGTATACAATGTATCATATTATCTTAATGTTGTAAATATTCAGAAATTAAATATTTTTTATTTTTTTAATTAAAAAATTACTACTACATAATATTTGAACATTCTCCATTATTTCGTTATGATGGATTTGACGAAAGAGGTGCATTTATGTCGAATTCAATTACAGATAAAAATAAGCAAGTAAATTACTTAAAAGAACGTCTTCAAATTTTTGTAGAAGTACTCGATGCCATTGATCCAGAAACTGCAGATTTAGAAGATATTGATCGACTAATTCAAATCATTGATGATGTTGAAGATAAGATGGATCAATTTAATAATCGAAATGGTTTTGTAGGCGAATAAACATCACATCATCCAACTATTAGGTAATCATCCTGATAGTTGGATTTTTTCTTTGTAACTTTTCCAATTAGATACACTCATGTCTATATTTACTTAATAGTTTACTATTTTTCTTGAAGGTTAAGGTTCTATCACTCTTTTTTTAATTTAACGAAAAAGGTATAATGTCTTTGGAGAAAAAATAAATTTCTAAATATTCTGGGGGGAATATATTAATGTCACAAGTAGCAACTTCTTATTTACAAACTTTAGAAAAAAGTTTATACGACTTAGTAAGTGAAACATCAACGAACTTACCAACAGATGTTCGTCGTGCGATTAAAAAAGCAAAAGAAGCTGAAAACGCTGGCACTCGTGCTGCAATGAGTTTAGATACAATTGCGAATAACATCGTAATGGCTGAAGATAATGTATCTCCAATTTGCCAAGATACAGGACTTCCAACATTCAAAGTAAAAACTCCAGTTGGCGTAAACCAATTAGAAATTAAAGCGGTTATTAAAAATGCAATTGTACAAGCTACAAAAGATGCAAAATTACGTCCAAACGCGGTTGATTCTTTAAGCGGTTCAAACAGTGGAGATAACTTAGGTGATGGTCTACCTGTTATTAAATTTGAACAATGGGAAAAAGACTACATTGAAGTAAAATTAATTTTAAAAGGTGGCGGATGTGAAAATAAAAACATCCAATATAGCTTACCTTGTGAATTAGAAGGTCTTGGCCGTGCTGGTCGTGACTTAGATGGTATCCGTAAATGTATCCTTCACTCTGTATGGCAAGCACAAGGACAAGGCTGTTCTGCTGGTTTCATCGGTGTTGGAATCGGTGGAGATCGTTCTTCTGGTTACGATTTAGCGAAAGAACAATTATTCCGTCATGTTGATGATGTAAACCCTAACGAAGACTTAGCAAAATTAGAAGAATACATTGTTGAAAAATCAAATACGTTTGGTGTAGGAACAATGGGATTCGGTGGAGAAGCGACATTACTTGGTTGTAAAATTGGCGTTATGCACCGTCTACCAGCATCATTCTTCGTTTCTGTAGCTTATAACTGTTGGGCTTATCGTCGTATGGCGATTGATATCAATGCTCAAACGGGCGAAATTATGAACTGGCACTACACAGAAGGCGAAAGAATCTCTTTCCGTGATGAAGAAAAAGCAGAAAACACTTCTGACAACAAAGTAGTGGAATTAAAAGCTCCGATTACAGAGGAACAAATCCGCGAGCTTAAAGTTGGAGATGTTGTAAAAATTAGCGGTCGTATGTACACTGGCCGTGACGCAATTCACCATCACTTAATGAGCCACGATGCACCAGTAGATTTAAATGGTCAAATTATTTATCACTGTGGTCCTGTAATGGCAAAAGACGAAGAAGGTAACTGGACAGTAAAAGCTGCTGGTCCAACTACTTCTATTCGTGAGGAGCCATACCAAGGCGATATTATGAAAAAATTCGGTATCCGCGCAGTTATGGGTAAAGGCGGTATGGGTCCAAAAACACTTGCTGCTTTAAAAGAACATGGTGGCGTTTACTTAAATGCAATCGGTGGCGCAGCGCAATACTATGCTGACTGTATTAAATCAGTAGATGGCGTTGATCTAATGGAATTCGGTATTCCAGAAGCTATGTGGCACTTAACTGTTCAAGATTTCACTGCGGTTGTTACAATGGACTCTCATGGTAACTCATTACACGCAGACGTTGAAAAATCTTCATTAGAAAAACTTTCTCAGTATGCAGAGCGTGTATTCTAATTAAACACTTTTTCACACTCGTAAGAATTTTGTATTCTTACGAGTGTTTTTATTTTTCCCAAAAAATGATATTGATTTTACAAATTACATAGTCTATATTATAATTATTATAAATTAATAAAAGATGAAATTTAAAGGATAAACTAAATGAAAACACTTATCATTAAGGACTTGTTAGTATTTTGATAGTGAAATTCATTATCAAAAGGAGGATTATATGAATCAATCTAATCGAGAAAATATTAGTTTAATTGAGAAAACGAAAGAACATGGTGAGCTAATTGCAGCGGTATTTTCCGGCTTAATTATTTTACTTGCTTGGCGTATGGAATCGAGTGGCTTAAATACCGCTGCCGTTATTGCTTATCTTACTGCCTTTATTATCGGGGGTTATGCAAAAGCAAAAGAAGGCATTCTAGATACTATAGAAAACAAAAATCTAAATGTTGAACTCTTAATGGTGTTAGCTGCAATTGGTTCAGCAATTATCGGTTATTGGACAGAAGGGGCTATTCTTATCTTCATTTTTGCGTTAAGTGGTGCCCTTGAAACATATGCCATGAATAAAAGCCATCGAGAGATCTCTTCTTTAATGAAACTGCAGCCTGAAGAAGCATGGCTTGTGCGCGGCGGATTTGAACCAATGAAAGTACCTGTAGCTTCCCTAAAAGTAGGAGACCACCTATTAATCAAGCCAGGCGAACGTATTCCCGCTGATGGAGAAATTTTTAAAGGTAGCTCTTCTATTGATGAATCGGCTATTAGTGGTGAATCAATGCCTACGACTAAGCATGTTGGAGATTTTGTCTATGCAGGAACAGTAAACTTAAACGGAACACTTACCATCACTATGACGAAACCAAATTCTGAAACAATGTTCCAAAAGATTATTACTTTAGTACAGTCAGCTCAAAGTGAAAAATCACCTTCCCAACAATTCATCGAAAAATTTGAAGGGATCTATGTGAAATTTGTTTTATTAACCGTCCTTCTTATGCTATTTTTACCCCACTATTTACTAGATTGGGACTGGACGACAACATTTTATCGAGCAATGGTATTATTAGTAGTTGCCTCTCCATGTGCCCTTGTTGCTTCCGTTATGCCCGCAACACTCGCTGCCATTTCGAATGGTGCGAAAAACGGCATTCTCTTTAAAGGTGGCGTTCATTTAGAACATTTAAGTGTGTTAAAATTATTGTCTGTCGATAAAACAGGTACTTTAACATTTGGTACACCTGTTGTAACCGATATTATTGTTAGAGACAATCTAAATCGAAATGATACGATTGCAGTTCTCGCTTCCATTGAATCACAATCTAATCATCCTTTAGCTCAAGCAATTAGCCATTATGCCAAAGAGTTGAACATAACTACAATGCAAGGGATCGATATTGAAGATGTTCCTGGATGGGGCTTAAAAGCTACTGTGCATAATCAATCTTATATCGTTGGTAAGCCTGAATTTGTAGGTCGTGACGAAGCGTCCCATTTCGCAAACAATGCAGCGGAAAAACTTGCCGAAGAGGGTAAAACAGTCATTTTCATGCGTGATGAAAATGGAATTGCTTTACTTGCTGCAATGAAGGATACAGTCCGCGATGAAGCAAAACAAGCGGTAAACAACTTAAAAGAACTCGGAATCAATGTTGCCATGTTAACAGGCGATAACGAAAAAACCGCTAAAACCATTGCAAAAGAAGCAGGCGTGAATGAATATATCGCTGAATGTTTACCAGAAACAAAAGTAAATTATATTAAAGATTATTTAGACCAGTACCATGATGTCGGAATGGTTGGAGACGGTATAAACGATGCCCCTGCCCTTGCAACCGCAACAGTTGGAATTGCTATGGGTGGAGGAACAGATGTTGCATTAGAAACAGCAGATGTCGTATTAATGAAAAACGATTTATCCAAAATTGCCTATGCAGTGCGTTTATCAAGGAAAATGCAGCGAATTGTTAAACAAAATATCATCTTCTCTATTAGCGTCATCGCATTATTAATCATCTCCAACTTCCTACAATTAGTGGATCTCCCATTTGGTGTAATCGGCCATGAAGGAAGTACGATCTTAGTTATACTCAATGGATTACGCATGCTCAACCGAAATATATAAAAGAAAAGGAGCCGTCCAAAAGTCATTTTGGACGGCTCCTTTGCGACGAGGATAGTGACAATTTATTGTTACTACCGCAGGAGCACAGCTTTTTAGCGATATTTTATTATTAGAAACGTAGATGTCCAGAAAGTGTAGTGCTTTCTGGACATCCCCTTTACGTTCATTATGCATGTTTTCGTTTCCTCATTTTCACAAGCTTTCTCTTTTGTAGGGAAGCATTTAATAAACCACCAAAGATTAGTATCATTCCTGTAAAATACAGCCAAAGCATTAATATAATAACTCCTGCAATACTGCCATAAGTTGATGTAAAGTTACCAAAATTATTGACATAGTAAGAAAATGCGTAAATTAAGATGACCCATGATACGGTTGAAAATAGAGCCCCAGGAATTACACTTATAAGATGTAGCCTTGGGTCTGTATTTGGAATAATCCAATACATTAAGGCTAGTACAATAAATATTAATGTTGGCGGTAGAACCCAACTTATATATTTCCAAACTTGTGAAAACGTTTCTTCTACACCTAAATAACTAAAAAGTTCATACCCATATCGTTGACCGAAAATAGGTACTAATAATGCAAGTAAAATGACTACGACAAGAGCAATGGTAAACACTAATGACCAACCACGATTGATGATACCGGATTTTTCTTCCGTATCATACGTATGGTTTAATGTTTTGATTAATGCATTCACTCCCCTTGATGCAGACCAAATTGTACCGACAATCCCGATTCCAAGTAGTCCCCCACCATTATGGGTTGTCAAAATTTCCGTCAATGTTCCCTGTGTTAACATAAATACTTCTGCCGGCATGATCGTTTGAATAAAATCGAATACATGCTCTTCTTTTAAGTCTAAGTAAGGAACTAATGTAACAATAAAAATTAATAATGGGAAAAAAGAAAGTAAAAAGAAGTAAGCTAACTGAGCACCCATTCCGGAAATATCGACATCTCTCATTCGGACAATTAAATCTTGAAAGAAGCCTTTTACTGTAGTTACATCGATTTTCGAGACGTCTGGATCAATAAAGGTATTTACGATCGATAGTACTTCATTTTGAGACGCTTTCTTCTGTTCTTGCAATTTTTCCCCACTCCCCTTTATTCGCTTATCGTCTTATTCTGTTCAGAAAATGCTTGTTTCGTATCGTTTACAATATGTTGGATGGATTCTGGAATTTCCTTCACTTCTTCAATTGTATTTACGATCAGACTTACATTTTCGGATGCCTTTTCGTACAGTTCTTGCACTTCATCTACTTTCTCTTCAATTAATTGTTGCAGTTGTTCTCTATTATTCGCATAGTAAATCATTTTATCTTTTATTTTTTTAGTCGTTTCTATTGTATGTTCCCTTGTTTTACGGTCAAACATACTAATAATTGCTCCTGCAACTGCACCAATTACAACTGATTTTAATAATTTACTTTCACTCATTATAATTTCCTCCTATTTTAATTTAAAATCATTCATTTGATTAAACGTTTTTTCTATTCATTACCATTCTATAGAAAAATTGACTAACTTTAAAGGGACGAGACATTTTATATTGACACAATGCATATGTAATGAAATGATAAAGTGAAAACTTTAAATCAGTGGGTTGTCTACTTACTGAATTTTAGTGTAGCTTATCGGACGTAAAACGACTCTATACAGTGCTTTACGTTACTTGCGAATAAATCCAATAGATTGAAAGGTGGACATGAAGTGGATTTAACGAAACCAAATCAAGAAAATGTAGTGTACATGATTGAACAAATTAAAGAAAAGCTTCGTATGGTAAATGTTGATGCGATGAGGTCTGATGATTTCCCCGAAGATAACTATGAAGACTTAATGTATTTGTATGAAATGGTCATGAAGCGTAACTCATTTAGCCCAAGCGAAATGCAAGCAATTGTTTCTGAGCTAGGGGCTTTACGTAAATAAAAATATCCGTTGAAGAGTATTTCTTCAACGGATATTTTTTAAGTTTTATTTATTGTTATTTAACGCGATCGCAATTTCAGCGCCGATATGTGCGTTATTTTTTACAAGAGCAATATTAGCTTCTAACGATTTTCCTTCTGTTAATTCTTTTACTTTCCCTAGCATGAATGGTGTTACATCTTTCCCTTTAATACCATTCTCTTCTGCTTCTTTTAAGGCTGTTTCAATAATTGAATTAATAAAGCTAGCTTCCATTGCATCACTTTCTGGTATTGGATTTGCAATCACTGCTCCACCGCGTAGTCCGATATCCCATTTTGCTCTCATCATGTCTGCCACTTCTTGAGGTGAATCTAATCGGAAGTTTACTTTAAATTCGCTATCTCTTGTAAAGAATGCAGGTAGGTAATCTGTTCCATACCCTACTACAGGTACACCATTTGTTTCAAGGTATTCTAACGTTAGTCCAAGGTCTAATATAGATTTCGCACCCGCACATACAACTGCCACGTTTGTCCCAGCAAGCTCTTCTAAGTCTGCTGAAATATCCATTGTTTGCTCAGCACCACGGTGAACACCACCAATACCACCTGTTACGAAAAGTTCAATTCCCGCTAATTCTGCTGCGATCATTGTTGCCGCAACTGTTGTAGCTCCTAATTTTTTCGTTGCAAGCAAGTAGCCAAAATCACGACGAGAAGCTTTTGCAACGTCTTTAGCATTTCCAAACATTTCGAGTTCCTCATCCGAAAGACCAATTTTGATTTGACCGTCAATAAGGGCAATCGTTGCTGGTACTGCTCCTTTACTACGGATAATCTCCTCCACTTCTCTAGCTGTCTGAACATTTTGAGGATACGGCATACCGTGTGAAATAATTGTAGACTCTAACGCAACAATTGGTAATCCTTTTTCTTTTGCTTCCAATACTTCTTGTGAATATGATAAATATTTTTCCATTATAAATTCCTCCATATCGTTATCTCATTTACTGATAAATCTTGTCGTACTGTTTTATCTGATTGTAATGTTTTCGCTGCATTATAAAGCCCAAACTTCACTGCATCATAAAATTGTTCTCCATTTAGGACGCCATGAGTCAATGCACTGACAAAAGCATCTCCTGCCCCTGTCACATCTTCAACATGACTTACTTTTACAGCTTCAAATCGGTTAATGCTAAGAAGATTCCCAGCAATTACCCCTTTTCCACCTAAAGTTAACACGACATTTTGGGCCCCTTTTTCAAGCAACCTCTTTACCGCGTCAATATAATCATGCTCCGATTGTAGTTTTGTATTTAAATACATTTCTGCCTCATCCAAATTACAAATGAAATGAGATACACCAATTAAATCATCCGGCATATTTTTCATTTTCGGAGAGGATACTGGCACAATAATGAACGGGATCTGTTTCTCAAAGGCAATATTTTGTAAGTACAGAATCGTTTCTTTTGGGCAATTGAGATCGACAATAATACATTTTGCGTTAAAAACGCTCGCATCATGCTTCATCAATTCGGTTGGTAATAACAAATCGTAAATCGCCATATCTGCTAACGCTAGTATAAGTTCGCCATTCGAATCCAATACTGCGCTATAAGAACCCGTTTTATGATTGGCTAGATTAATCGATAAATCAAAGTTGATATAGGCCCCGCTAGTTTGTTTAATCGTTTCAGCATCTTGATCTAGGCCGAGTGTTGTAATGAGCTTTACATTATTCCCAAGGCGACCTAGGTTTTCTGCAATATTACGCGCTACCCCTCCGACACTTTCTGTTAGATGCGCTGGATTAGATGTTCCGTATTGTACCGATTCATTTATATGAAATTTTCGATCGACATTGGCTCCACCAATACATACAATGGCATTCTCTTCAGGTAAGACATAAGCTCTACCTATTATTTCACCTTTTTTTATAAGCCCTGAAATTATATTAGCTAACGTCGGTCGTGACATATTCAGTTGTTCTGCCATTTCCTGTTGCGATAAATAAGGATTCTTTTTTATCGTTTGAAGGACTAAGTGCTCTTTTTCATTCATCAACATCCCACCTTCATAAACTTATGTTTAAATTATAAACATTTGTTTTAAGGATGTCAAAAAAAAAGAGGCATGACTATTTCACACCTCTTAGAAATTATTCTTTAGTTTTATTTCCATCTTCATCTACTAGTTGTTGAACTAATACTTCTACACGACGATTAAGCGCCCTACCTTCACTTGTATCATTTGAAGCGATCGGATAATACTCTCCATATCCTTTTGCACTAAAATATTTAGGGTCTAGCTCAGGATTGCTTGAAACGATAAGCTCTAATAAATTGACAGCACGCATAACGGATAGTTCCCAGTTGGACTTAAACTCGCCACTATTTTGAGGTACATTGTCCGTATGCCCTGTTACAACAATATAGCGTGGCGGATCCATTTTCAATATAGTTGCTAACTCATCAGCGATTGGCAAATAATCTGACTTTACATTGGCTCTTCCTGGATCAAAAAGCAAACTATCACGAATTGTAATTAATAAACCTTCATCTGTCATATTTGTTGCAAAAGTACCTTCTAGTTCGTTTACCGCGATCAATTCATCCACACGAGCTTGAATCTCTTTTAATTCTCTTTGATCTTGAAGGTACGCTTTTTCCTCTTCTGAAAGCCCTGGAGTTACTGCAGTTGGATTTTCCATAATGGAAGTTTGATCCATAAACCCAGAACCCCCATCAAAAATCTCATTAAAAACAGCAGACATTTGTGCTAACTTATTTTGATCTATAGAACTAGAGGCGAACAAAACGATAAATAGGGCAAGTAATAGCGTCATTAAATCGGAATACGGTAAAAGCCATGACTCATCGATATGACCTTCGTGTTTTTTCTTTTTAGCTTTCTTTGCCAAGGCCACCCGCCCCGCTTTCATTAGAAATTTGTCGGCGTTCCTCCATTGTTAAATATGAGGCTAGCTTTTGTTCAATAACACGTGGTGCTTCCCCTTCTAACACAGATAAAATTCCTTCAATCATTAAATGTTTTTGCTTAACTTCTTCTGCTGATTTACGTTTTAATTTGTTTGCAAATGGATGCCAAAGTACATACCCTGTAAAAATCCCTAGTACCGTGGCAACGAACGCTCCAGTAATCGCATGTCCTAATGCATCGACATCGCTCATATCTTTTAGAGCAGCCATTAAACCAACAACCGCACCAAGTACCCCTAAAGTGGGCGCATATGTACCTGCTTGTGAAAAGATTTGTGAACCCACTGAATGTCGATCTTCCATAGCTTCAACTTCTTCAGTTAAGACATCCCGAATGTAGTCAGCGTTTTGACCATCAATCGCTAATGTTAACCCATTCTTTAAAAATGGATCTTCCACTTCTGAAGCCTTCCCTTCAAGTGCAAGTAAACCTTCTCGACGAGCTAAATCTGCCCAAGTTGAGAACATTTTAATAATTTCAATGTCACTCGTAAGCTTTCTTTCTGTAAAAACTATTTTAAATAACTTTGGTATTCTTTTTAACTCTTTCATTGGGAAACCAATTGTTACCGATGCTATTGTCCCCAAAATAATTATTAAAAAGGCAGCTGGGTTAACTAATACTCCTATATCCGCACCTTTTACAATCATTCCTACAAACACTGCAATCAGCCCAAGTACAACCCCTACTATCGTTGATATATCCATAATCGTACCTCCAAATCTTCTCCTACTATTATTTTCGACAAAGTTTTAATTATTTTTACATTCTACTATATAAGTATATAAGTTGTTTGCCTTTTTTTCGATGTAATAATGGTTTTTTTCTCCCAAATAATCCAATTTAATTATATTGAATTACTAGTATTATATATTTTATAATCTTAAGTGTAGGAATTAATAATCATATGTAATTCAAAAATCACAGCATAAACAATATTTCTACACCTTTTTACCCCGTAATAATCATTTATACATTTAAAAGATTGCTAGTTTATTCATTCTTAATCTTTCTTTAAATTGCCATGATTATTTTTACGGATAGCATACAATTAAATAAAATTTATAGTATAATAGATAATAATTAATCAATGACATTTGTTTAAATTGAAAGGAGTCTTTATCAATGGCTGGATATCTTACTACTGTAGTTGGTTTTCTACTTTTCCTTTGCGTTAGTGTAGCAATGTTTATTCAATACCTACGTATCGGGTTAGATTCTCATTCTTCTGTCAAAATTGATCCAAAACCAACGAATAAATTATAATTTTTCTAAGTCGACGCACTTCTGTAGGTGACGTCGACTTTTTTTGTATATAATATTGCTAGTCATAAATGATAGGGGATGTTAAAAATATGGAATCGTCATTAAATGAAGTATTAAGTTTCAATGAATCTTTTGTAAAATTTAAACAATACGAGCCTTTTATTACGTCTAAATACCCAACTAAAAAAGTAGTCATCTTAACTTGTATGGATGCTCGATTAGTTGAATTATTACCAAAAGCAATGAATATGCGTAACGGTGATGCAAAGATTGTCAAAAGTGCAGGGGCGCAAGTCAGTCATCCATTCGGAGCTGTTATGCGTAGTTTATTAGTTGCGGTATATGAGCTAAAAGCAGACGAAATCTATGTCGTGGGTCATCACGATTGTGGTATGAGTGCTATTGATCCGCATAAAATGATTAATCATATGATTGAACGTGGTGTTAATAAAGACATTATGAACATCATTGATTATACAGGTATAGATTTAGTAGATTGGTTACATGGTTTTGGTGACGTTTCAACAAGTGTACTAAAAAGTGTCGATATTATCCGAAATCACCCATTAATGCCAAAATCAACACCTGTTCATGGACTTGTAATGGATCCTGGAACTGGTAAGCTTGATTTACTTTCAGATGGTAATGCCTATTTAGAGAACCTTGAACCAAAAGAGAGTAAAGAAGAAAAATCATCGAAATAGAAATAAAGAAGTCGCAAAATTCGCAAATCGCGTTACTTTGCGGCTTTTTTGTACAAGTTCTCATAATTTACCTCAACCAATTAAAAAGGTCCCTCACAAATGTAAGAGACCTGTACTTTAGATTCCCCAGCGATCATTTCGTAACAATGAATAGAGGTAATGATCTTCCCAAGAACCATTAATATATAATAGTTCCCTTAATAAACCTTCTCGAACAAAATTAGCATTTTCTAGAACTTTGATTGAGCCAAAGTTTTTAGGTGAAACATAGGCCTCAATTCGATGAAGTTTTGCTACATTAAAGGCGAATTTTACAACTTCATTCACTGCTTCCGTTGCAATTCCTTTACGTGTATATTTTTCATCTACGGAATATCCCACAAATCCACTATTATAAGGCAGTCTTTTTATTGCATATAAAGAAATATGCCCAATTAAAAGGTTACTCCCTTTAGGATATATACCAAATGAATACTCTCGATTAGCCCGAAGTAAATGCATACTCTCTAAGATTTTCTTAAACTGTGCTTCTTCTGTATAGAATTCATCTTCGTGCATCGGTTCATGGGTTGCCCAAAACTGTTTATTATTTCGCATGAGCTCTGCTAAACTTCTTGCATCGGATTCTATAAAAGTCCTCAAAGTTAGACGATCCCCATCAAGCTTTACCACATGATCACCCTTTTTATGTAATAAATTTAAAAATTTTTTGACCATCATCATGCCCTATTGCCTTCCTCAAGAATAGTTTATTGTAAGAATCCAACGCAAATGCAACATTTCCTATATTAATTTATTTTTAAGAGTTAACTTCTTCTACCATATTATCATTTACTACTTCTTTACCATCCTGTGAGATAGTTAAACCTCTTCGTTTTGCTTCTTTTTCAATTCGCTTTATTGTTTCAGTTAATACTTGTATACGTGCATGTTGCTTATTATTTCCTGCAATTAAACACCATGGTGCATTAGGCGTATCTGTTCTTTCAAACATATCGTCCGCGCATTGTACATAAACATCAAATTTATCACGATTACGCCAATCTTCATCTGTTAACTTCCAAATTTTATAAGGATTTGTTTGGCGTTCTTGAAAACGTTTTAACTGCTCTTCTTTATCTACATGAATCCAAAACTTTATGATAATATAGTTTTCATCTGTTAATGTTTTTTCAAAAGAATTTATTTCCTCATACGCACGTTTCCACTCAGCTTCGGTTGCAAAGCCTTCAATTCTCTCAACTAACACTCGGCCATACCAAGTTCTGTCAAATACCGCAATTTGCCCGTGTTGAGGCAATTTACGCCAAAATCTTTGTAAATAATGATATCTTAGTTCATGGGGTTGTGGTGCAGAAATCGGGTGAACAATGATTCCACGAGGATCTAGTCTTTGCGTTAGACGTTTGATCGCGCCTCCTTTTCCAGCAGCATCCATACCTTCAAACGCAAGAATTAAACCAATTTTGTTATTGTATAAAAATTGTTGAATATTTAACATTTCATATTGAAGTTTTTTTAGTTCTTTTTTATACGTCTTTTTATCAAGTGTCACACTTAAATCTATTTCTTGAATTTTTTTCATTCCATTCACTCCCAACATCATTTCTTTTATTTTACAGAAGTTTGTATGTTTTTGGAATTTGTTGTTCAAAACTATTTTAATGTATATAATTTTATAGAAGGGAGAGGAACATATGAGTCGGTTAATCGCCATCACCATTTTCCTCATTGTAACCATATTTTTTACAATTAATGCTTTTTGGTTACAGTTGGCAGGACATTCTACCTTAGAAATTATCAATCGATTACCTATTTTATTCGCACCAGCGTCATTCGTTTATTTTATATGGTTCATTGTGTTCATATTTCTTTTCCTATGGATTAAAAATTATTGGACTCTTCGTCAATCTGAAAAGTTTATTTCTACACTTCAAACTAGTATTTTTATATTTATTTTGATTTTACAAATTGCTTCTCTATTCAGTTGGCATCATGAACATTTTATACAATCGATTATTTTTTTAGGTATTCAATTAATTTCATTATTTGCTTTATATTTAACTTATCCATTAAAAATGGAGATGCTAAAGTTAAGAATTCCTATAGCTATTTATTTTAGTTGGACGACATTTTTATTTATTTTACATTTCTGTTACATATTAGTTCATACTGGCTGGAATGGGTTTGGACTAAGCAATGCTTTATGGGCGGTCATTATTATGACAATCGGTACTGCAATTGCATTACACCTTCGCTACCATCACTATGATATTGCGTACCCAATTATTTTTATTTGGTGCTACATCGGAATAGCAATTGCGAATGGCTTTGATGAATTATTAGTAACCACTGCTGCCCTATTTTTAACGGGTGTCTTAATGGCTGGTATATTCTTAATGAAAAAAAATCCTGCACGCTTAAACTAGCGTTGCAGGATTTTTTATTTAAAGTTTGGATAGTGTCTAGCTACAGGCGCTAGATCTTCGGAAACTTCAACTTCCTCCGGCGCATGCAAGCATGCTTGTCGGAAGTTTCCAGTTTCTTTCAGAGCTGGGCGAGCGCCTTTCGCTTTTCTAATTAGTCTTCAATTTCTGTAATTAAAATTGGTTTGTCTTTTGTCACGATAATTGTGTGCTCAATTTGTGCAACTAAAGATTTATCTGGTGTGATAAATGTCCAACCATCACCTGATTCGACAATATGCTCTGCTTTTTCTGAAATGAATGGTTCTACCGCTAATACCATCCCATCTTTCATAATCGTTGTGTCCCATGCATCATAGTAATTTAATACATGATCGGGCGCTTCATGTAATGCACGCCCTACACCATGACCCGTTAAATTCATAATGACTGTTAATCCATTGTCTCTTGCTTCGCGCTCTACTGCTTTCCCAATTTGATTCAGTTTCGAACCTGCTTTTACTTTTGTCATTGCTCGGTCAAATGCAGACTTCGCCACTTGGCATAGTTTTTCTTTTTCTGGGTAATTGTTTCCTACGACAAAAGAAATCCCCGTATCCGCAAAATAACCATCTAATGAACCAGAAACGTCGATATTAACAAGATCGCCTTCTTCAATAACTCGGTTCCCCGGAATTCCGTGAGCTACTTCATGATTCACGCTGATACATGTATATCCTGGGAAATCATATTGGCCTTTTGGTCCAGAAATGGCGCCTTTTTCTTCAAACATTCTGCCCGCAATCTCGTCAAGCTCTTTCGTTGTCACACCTGGCTTAGTGGCAGCTCTCATAGCATCTCGTATTTCAGCACAAATGCGTCCGATTTTTTTTAACGCTTCTAACTCTTCTTTTGTTTTTACAATCATGGTAAACGTCCTTCCTATATGCTTCTCTCTATATACTATATCATATTCACAAAGGAATATTAGGCTTGCACCACTGTTAATCTATCGTATTTTATTCACAATATATCTTGGTAAAACATGAAACAGAGCAACCACTTGTAGATTGCTCTGTTTCGTTTAAATTATGAAGCTGTTTTTAAAAGTCTCGGTGCACTAGAGAATATAAATGAACCAACAATTGCCGTTAAGATAATGGCTGGAATCATATACGATCCATTATAAATTAATGTATATGCCCAAACATTTTGATCGCCTGCGTACTCTGCAAAGAATATAGCTCCTGCTAGGGCATGTGCTGCGTAGCGTAAAAGTCCGCCGATAACAATCCCAAGAACAATATATAAACTGATTTTTTTCTTATTTAAAGCGTTCGCAGCCTCTAGGATTTGGTGGCGGAATAGCCCTGCTAATCCAACAACCGAGAAGGCTACAACATAATCTAGTAACGCCTGTGCCCAGTGTAAAATGTAAGCACCGGAAAGCATTTGTAAAACACCAACTAATAATCCTGTGCTAAGACCTGCACCTAAGCCCCAACGAACGCCAATAATTAAAATTGGCAACATGACAAAGCTAATAGAGCCACCTTGTGCCCATAGCGAAAACGAAATTTTGTCTAATACGAGGCCAATTGCAGCGAATATTGCAATTTCCACCAGCATTAGTAATCTTGATTTGTTCATAACAAGTCTCCTCTCTATTATTCCGATGTAGAACATTTGAGAAGGAATAGAAATCGTTACGTAGTGTCTCCTAAAACTTTTAGTTCATACTAAAAGAAAAAAATGACATCAGGACAGAGCCTGACGCCATTTTGGAGTCGGTTTCTATCCACATCCCTACGCAAGTACTAACTTACAGGTTCAAAGGGTTAGTGCAATAAGTGCACAATCTCAGCTGACTTTATCAGCTCCCCTTGTGGGTAATACATCTTAAATTATTGTTTGAACACTCTCATTTTATCAGACTATTATTTTTTTTCAACTACCCGTTTAAATTTTCCAGCTTATCACCATCCTAGTAAGAGAAAGTAAATGCGAAAGTGGAGTGGATCATGCTCAGTAATATTTTAGAAAACAACAAAATGATATCAGCCCTTTGTTATATAAGTTTATTATTTGCTCCGTTTATTTTGCCTTTAATTGTGTATTTTATTGTGAAGGATTTGGAAGTGAAGTTTCATGCAAAACGCGCTTTTCTTTCACACCTCATTCCCACTGTCATCGGAGTTTTACTAGGTGTATTTAGCGTCATTGGGATGTTTACAGTAAGCTTTGATGGCATGAGTGGCTTTGTCATTTTAATGTTAGTGTTTACAATTATTTATTTTTTACTAACAATTGGACTGATGATTTGGAACTTAATGCAAGCTGTTCAGATTTTAAAAACTTAAGATAATTTAAAGTAGCTGATTTTTCAAATTCTCCATTCAACTTCATGGCATGTAAAAACGCCCAAGATCACTGAAGCGGTGAATTTTGGGCGTTTTTTCTATTAGTTTTTAGTTATTTAACAGTAATGGACGTTCGACTATAGCCTTCCTTTAACTTCTCCACGTTTAAAATCGCCGGCATTGCTGCTTTTAGCTCATTGACGTGCGAAATGACACCAATCATTCTTCCTGATTTTTGTAAATCAATTAACGTATCAATTGCTTTCATTAAGGACTCCTCATCTAAAGAACCGAACCCTTCGTCAATAAACATCGTGTCAATGCGTACACTGCCTTGGAAGCTTTGAATGACATCGGCCATCCCGAGTGCAAGACAAAGTGAGGCATTAAATTTTTCACCGCCAGAGAGGGATTTTACATCACGCGATTGCCCTGTGTACGTATCATACACATCTAAACTCAATCCACTTTGGCGACCATGAGATTCTTGTCGATCTGAGCATTGTAAATAATACTGCCCATTTGAAAGGTTCCTTAAGCGAATATTCGCTGCTTCTGTTATTTGCTCTAAATAGCCCATCTGTACATAGCGTTCAAAGGAAATTTTTTTACTATTTTGACCACGTAACAAATTATACAAATCGATAATTTGATTGGACTTCTCTTCTAACTTATTAATTTCTTCAGCTACACTTTCAAGATTTTCAGAAAAGCGAATTGCTTGTCGTTCATAATCCTTCGATAAATTGAGTGTTTGTAATGCCTTTTCATATACTTCTTTTAATTGGTCTAACTGTTCTTGTGCCACAGTTAAATCCACCTTCACCATTCCCTTCAGTTGCGTACGTTCTTCCGCTACTTGAGTTGTAAGTGAATGAAGTGCCTTTGTAAATTCTAAGAAATTGTTTTGAAGCTGTTGTTGCTCTTGTTCTGTACGTTTTGCTGATTGGAATAATTCGTAACTTTCAAAACCAGCTGCTTTCATTTTAGTAAGAAACTCTTCTTTTGCGCTAATTAGCTTTTCTTCTAGTTGTTCTACTTGTTGGGTTATTTGCTTTGCTGCTTCTTCGTTTGTTGCTACCAACTTATCGGCTGTTTGAAGTTGTTTTTGAGCATGCTCCCATTGCTGAATTAATGTTTGTTTAGTTTGTTCTGCTAGATGTAGCGCTTGTTGCAATTGGGCTAGCTGTTGTAAATCGCTCGGAATGGCTAAACGTTGTTGATCTAAAATTGTTTGTTGTTTAACGAACTGCTCATTTTTTTCTAGTTTAATTTGCTCTAGTTGTTTTCGTTTATCTGCTAATTGTTCGCTAGTAATGACTAGCTGCTTCAATTGTTTTTTACATTGTGAAAGTTTTTCGAGGTCATTCTGTAATTGTTGAACAAGGGAATCCACTTCATGACATTTTTGAATAAATTGCGCTTGTTCATGAATTGGTGCTTGAAGTGTCGTTAATGTTTCTTCTAATTGTTTTACTTGAATGCTGCTCGTATTGACTTGTACGTAAGCTTCATTTTTCTTTTGTTCTATCTGTCTAACCTTCCCTTGCAACCTATCCAATTCCTGTTCATCGATTAAATTTTCAGTTTGATGAAGTAAGGTTTGATGCTCTGTGCTTCCACAAACAGGACACGGCTCACCCTGTACTAATTTCGCTGCAAGAATCGCCGCCTGATTACCTAACCATTTCTTTTCTTCTTGTTCATAAATACGTTTTGCCTCTTCGTACTCTTTAGACACAATGTCAAAGTGAGCTTGTAGATTGTTGGAGGTTGCTAGCTGTTCATTATACTTTGTAAAGGTTTGAACTACTTCTTGAAGATGGCGTTGCTCATCCTTTGTTTCATTGATTTTTTCAGTTTTAGTTTCTAGCCGTTCAATCTGTTGATTTAATTGTTCGATTTGTTCACGTTGCTCAGATAGCTGTCTATCTACAAGTTCAAGATTAGACTGGGCATTTTTTGCCTCTTTCGATAATGCTTGTACCAATTGTGTTTGTTTTTCAATTTGTTCGTAAAGTGGCAGGTATTTTTGAAGCTCCATTACGTGTTGGATGGCAGCATCTCGCTCGTCTTGCTTTGCTAATTCTTTTTCGTACAATTGTTTTGCAGCTTCTAAGTCGCGTTGTGCTTGTAGCAGCTGCTCTTTCACATTAGATAAACGGGCTTGTTGTAGCCTTTTTTCATCATTTAATTCATGGCATTGTTTATTTAACGGTTCAATTTGATTAGCTCGAATTGATGCTTCATAGTCTTTATTCATTTGTTCATATAGAGGCTTTTGTTGCTCTAATTCATTGAGTTTATTTACTTTCCTATCAAACTCATCAATACGATCATTTAACGCTTTATTTTTAACAAAGAGTTCGTACTTCTCGTTATACTCACTATAAGCTTTACTGTGAATTTGCTCATCTTCTTTTATTTTTTGTTGGTAATAGTGAATTTCATCCGCTAAGCCCTTTTGTATTTGGTGAATGTTCGACTCTTTTTCCAGTACAGCCGTTAATAAAGAATCCCTTTTTGGAAGTAGTCCTATAATTTGTTCAACAATACTTCCTTTTAGAGCACGTGCTTTTTGTAGTTCTAAATCGGCCTTTTTCTTCTTTTCCTCTAATTTTTGAGCCATTTCCCCATAACGATTGGTCTTAAAGATTTTTCTTAAGATCGCTTCTTTATTATCCGATTGCGACGTTAAAAGTTTACGGAACTCTCCTTGTGGCAACATGACAATTTGGTTAAATTGGTCGTAGGTTAACCCAATAATTTCTTCTAATTTTTGATTGATATCCGTTACCCGTTGACGTTCGACAATAGGGAGTTCTTGAGTATCTTGAATTTCAAAGAGCTCATATTTTTCTCCTGTTGCTGTTTTTCGTCCTGCTTTAACATGGGAGAGCTGACGAAGCACTCGATAGGTTTTGTTATGAATCTCAAATACTAGTTCAACTGCCGTATGGACACTTTCTTCTGCAAAATCACTTCGGAGCATTTTTGTATCTTTGCGATCTTGCCCACTTCCATAGCCATATAATGCAAAACAAATCCCATCAAAAATTGTTGTTTTTCCAGCACCAGTCGAACCAGAAATGACAAATAACCGATTGTCCTTTAACTCAGTGAAATCAATTACTTCTTCATTTTTATATGGTCCAAATGCACGCATTGTTAGTTTAATTGGCTTCATTTTGTAACCACCTCTTTTACTTCACGGTCTTCGGTTAACAGCTCTTGAAGTACTTCCTCAAAAAGTTGTCGCTGCAAATCAGTCGGCTCTGTTCCTACAATTTCTTTATGAAAGGCATGAAATAAGCTTAGATCATCCAATTGTTCTCTACGTACTGCTTCACCATTTTCATCTTTATCTAGTTTCGGTAGCGCTTTTCGTTCCACGTGCATAGCATTTGGGTAAACCGTCCGAATTTGCTCCATGGCACCAACGACCGGTGTGATGTCTGTTAATCGAACAAACACATAGTCTTCACTCTCATCATGTTTTAAAATTTCGGAAAGTGCCCCTTCAATAATGCGAAGATCTCTTCTTGGGATAAATTTACGTTTTGTTATTTGGGCTTGTCCATCTTTATCTAAATCGATTACTAAAAAACCTTTTTCGTGGTTCGCTTCTGATGCTGAATATTTTAGGGGTGAGCCGGAATAACGGATCGTTTCATTTAATACATAGTGGGCTTTATGCAAATGACCAAGTGCAGTGTAATGGAACGGTTTAAAATAATCCGCACGCACACATTCAGATCCCCCAATAGCTAACGGACGTTCTGAATCACTTGTGTTGTCTTCTTTTTCTCCATGGGGCGTTACAAAGGCATGGCCAATCAATACGTGACGTTTGGACTTGTCCATTTTCTCTTCAATGGCATCAATAACCTTTTTCATTGCTTCGTCGTAGGTGCTAATCGAATTATCGGAAAAAATATGCTTTACTGTTGAAGGCTCTGCAAAAGGAATTAAATGAAAATGTACTTCACCAAATTCATCATTTATCACAATCGGTTGTAAGTTTGAATTTAGCTCCCCAACAATATGCAATCCACTTTCTTTCATGAGTTTGCTACCGAATTGGAGACGGGTTGGGCTATCGTGGTTTCCTGCAATACTTACGACAGGAACTTTTCGTTTCAATACGATTTCTGCTAACGTTTCGTCTAGTAAATTGACCGCATCAACTGGAGGCAATGAACGGTCATATAAATCTCCAGCGATAATAATCACATCTGGTTGTTCTTCATCGATGGCTGTAATAAATTGTTGTAATATGTGACGTTGATCTTCTGTCATATAAACACCTTGCACTAACTTTCCTAAATGCCAATCTGCAGTATGAAATATTTTCAATCCAACAACCTCCACTTCATTTATTTTTTCCATTATAGCATCATTCGCTAAAAGATGACTACAATTTACGAACAAACATTCCTATTATTGTATAGTGTTTCCAATATTTTGATTTACTCGTGGTTTTAAGGTAAATACTCGCGCTTTTTGGATAAATACTCGCGGAATTCAACAAAATACTCGCAGTTTCCTTAAAAATACTCGCGATATAAAAAAGACCACAAATTGATACTCTCAATTTGTAGTCCTCGTATTTAAAACGCCCAATTCCCTTTACGGAAAATCGGTTCTACTGTGCCATCTGGTAAAATTCCGTCGATGTCCATTTCCCCACTACCGACCATGAAATCTTCATGCGTGATGGAGACGTTAATTCCAAGTGCTTCGAGTTGGCCTTCTTCAAGCTCGCGGCCGCCTTCATAGCAAGTTGGATATGCTTCTCCAATGGCTAAATGGTTTGACGCATTTTCATCAAATAACGTGTTGTAATATAAAATCCCTGAAGTTGAAATTGGTGATTCGTGCGGTACTAACGCCACTTCACCTAAATAACAGGAACCTTCATCATTTGTAAGAAGCTCTTGTAATAAGTCATTTCCTACTTCTGCTTCAGCCTTAACAATTTTCCCTCTTTCAAAGGTTAAAGTAAAATTATCAATGATATTACCTTGATATGCTAAAGGTTTTGTATTGCTCACAACGCCATTTACCCCATATTTTGAAGGCAATGTAAACACTTCTTCTGTTGGCATGTTGGCAATAAATGTTGTGTCTTCAGGAGTTTTACTACTTCCTGACACCCAAATATGTTTTTCTGGTAGTTCAATTGTTAAGTCTGTTCCTGGCGCTTTATAATGTAATTTTGCATAACGTTTGCTATTTAATTGGGCAGCGCGAGTATCTAAATTTGCTACATGGTTACGCCAATTTTCAACTGCATTTCCCTCACCGATACGAACTGTTTTAAAAATGGCATCCCATAAAGCAGTCATCTGTTCATTTTCAGGTAGGTTTGGGAATACTTTAGCAGCCCATTTTGGAGAAGGAACCGCAATGATTGACCAAGCAATATCATCATTCATAATCGCTTTACGATATCGAGCTAATGCTTTCCCAGATGCCTTATGTTGAGCAGAGATTCGAGAACTCGGAATTCCTTCTAATAGATCTGGATCTTCCGCATCAATCCACAATAGTGCACCTTTACGCTCGATCAGTTCATCTCGTTGCGCCACTATCCATTTTGGGAAATTAGTAAATTCCTCTTCAGCTCCAAATTCATAAAAAGCGCGCGTAAACTCTGGATCGGTTAAATTCACTTGCACTCTTCCAGCCCCTGCTTCATAGGCTTTCTTTACAACGATTCGCGTAAATTCTAATGTGTCTGTTGAAGTGTTAATTAATAAATATTGACCCTTTTGAATATTTGCTCCAACTTTTACGGCAAGGTCAGCATATTGTTCTAATTTCTCCTCAAACGTCATATTATTTCCCTCTCTTTTGTGTCGCCGTTTTTGAATTCCCCTCAATCATTTCCCCTTGATGCCATACTTTTTGAACTGTTTTGACATTCATTTCACGCGTTAATTTTTTATACGTTTTTTCATCTTTATAAGATAACAATGTTAATACTTCGCCATCAGCACCGGCACGACCTGTACGTCCTGAACGATGTGTATATTGTTCAATCGTATGCGGAACGTCTACATGGATAACGTGTGTTAAACCTTCAATATCTAGTCCACGAGCTGCAATATCTGTTGCGATTAAAATTCGCACATCCCCTTTACGGAATGCGTCCAATGCTTTTTTTCGTTCTTCTTTTTTCATGTCTGAATGAAGAGTAACTACTTTTGCATCTCGATATTTTAGTTTTGATTCCTTCATTAATACCTGATCGATATTGTTCACAAATGCAAGACCGCGCAAACCTTCAATATGTGATAATCTACGGAGCATGTCTGTTTTATCGCGCTCATCCACCTTAATAAACGAATGAACTACTTTCCCGACTTGCACCATATCTTCTGGTTTGATTTCGATACTTACTGGTTCAAACATTAAACGATTGGCTACCAGTTTGATTTCTTCTGTAATCGTTGCTGACACGACCACCACTTGGCGACCATAAGCAGCACCTTCAATAAATGACTTCACAATCACACGGTATTCACGACTAAGTAGTTGATCGCATTCATCCAGTACAACCGTCTCAACTTCTTTTAGCTTTAACTTATTGGCTTTCGCTAGTTCATTTAATCGACCTGGTGTCCCAACAACGATGGTAGGCTTCTTTTTAAGTTTCTCAATTTGGCGTGCTGAGTTCGCTCCACCAATTAATTGTTGTACAGTAATATCCGTACCAGCCGTCCATTCACGAATAACTTCAACGATTTGCATTGCTAGTTCTTGAGATGGTGCAACGATCAGCGCCTGTGTTTGTTTTTTGCTCCCATTTACTTTATTTAAAATTGGTAATACATATGCAAGCGTTTTTCCTGAACCTGTAGGAGATTCTGCAACGATATCTTTTCCTTCAAGCATCGCTGGAATCATTTCGTCTTGCACCTTCATTGTTGTTTCAAATTTCCATTTATTTTGTAATGTTTCATTTAATAAATTAATGACTGACATTCTTAACCCACCTTTATTTACTTCCCGTTTAGTGTACCATAATTTAAAGAATTTACACGATTTTCCCTAGTGGAATTTGGCTATGGGACATATTTATGTTTTTATGGGACAAATTTCGAATTCTATAGGACACAATTTAATTTTTATGGGACACTTTTCGCTAATCAAACAAAAAAACCCACCTATTACTAGGAGGGCCTATATTTTCACCGTATGATTCAATTCATACCCACAAGCGACAATCGCACTATCTGCAAGGACGAGTAGAGAGTCGATATAGTGGTTATTTAATTTTAAATCTCGGTTCACAATGGAAAGCTCTGTACATCCTAAAATAATTTTATCACAATTTGATTCGAGCATTGCCTGTTCTATTCGCTGCCACAAATGAAGAGGCACTTCTTTACCTGCTTTTACATAATCGTATATTACCGACATAACCAGTGTTTGCGTTATAGCATCAGGAATGATTGGTTCGATATCTTGCTCGATTAATGCATTTTGGTATACAGCAGAAGCCAAAGTACCGTCTGTAGCAAGAAGACCGACACGTTTCGCCCCGACCAATGCTGCTCGCTTTGCCGTCTCACGAATCATATGCAATACAGGAACTGGTGAGCCCAGTTGTAATTCATCATAAAACGTATGCGCTGTATTACAAGGAATACAGATTACCTCTGCCCCCGCATTGGCAAGCTTTTTAGCATCACGCACTAAATAAGGCACAGGGTTTTCCTTTGTATTATCTAAGATGTAAGCGGTGCGATCTGGAATCGTCGTATCGTTATCAATAATGGTGTGTACATGTTCTTGGTCTTTTGTTGCCAGTGTACGACGAACGATCATTTCACCGATAAACATAGTTGCTAAAGGACCAACACCGCCAATAATACCTAATGTTTTTCTCATTCTTCCAAACCTTTTTTATTAAAGTATTTTTTATACTTACGATAATAGTTTAAGTTATTTAATGTAAGTTTTAACCAGCGTTTAACATTCATGTCCTGTTTATAAAACAGAGAATTTGTCCATTTGCCATGGCGAATTAAACTTTTTGCCTCAATTTTCATTTTTTCGTTTGATGCATATTTAAATAAAACACCTTTTGGAATAATCATCCATAAATGTTTGTTGTTAGCATATGTCAATTTTTGTTTTATGTTCAACATATGGTCATCTGCTACGTATTTCATTAGGTTATAGCCTGCAGCCGTAACAAAATAACTTGAACGTCCATTTCTTAAGTTAATTTCAAATAGCTTGTACTCCCCATCACGGGCATCATACTTCATATCGAAATTAGCAAAACCTGTATAACCAATGTCCTCTAAAAAGTAGCGTACTTTATCCATGAGCTTTTCATCAAATGTCGTAATAATAGCCGCGTAACTCCCGATTCCTTCAGGTGAATGCTCTTCTAAAATCGGGTTACCTAAACACATTAACTTCACTTTGCCATCTTTGCCCACGTAGGCATTTAGCACACGCATGTACGAATCATCGCCCGGTATAAACTCCTGTACGATCATTGTATCTTGGTAAGTTGATGCGTAAATTGCTTTTAGAATGGCCGACTTTTCAGCTTCATCATGAGCGACAAAAACTTTCTTTTTACCAGGGAATGAACAAGCCCAGTAAGCTACTGAGTTCGACGCCTTTAAAATAATTGGATAATCAAAAGGCGGTGTAAAATCTTCGTAATTCTCAGCTGTAACAGTTGTTGTACCTGGATATTTGAAATCGTACTTTTCACACATTTTATAGAAGTTTTCTTTTAGCAAGATTTGATCCATTAATGATTCGTCAATATATGGTACGGTGAAGTATTTTTCTAATTCCGGTTTATTTTTAATGATTAATTTTGCATAATCATCTCCACACGCAAGTAGTAATAATTTTTTATCAGGATATTGTTTTGCGACCTTTTCTAAAGCTGGGACAAACACATCTTGTTCATTTAAGTTCGCAATCGCTTGAAAGTGTAAAATACGACTATTTTGGGTTGCAGTTAAGTGGGAGCGTCCTAATACGAGCGGTTTTAAACCATACGCTTCATAGAAAGCTCGGGCCATTCCATATGCGTTCATATCAGACCCTAATAATATTGGTAAAAACGGTTGTTCCATTGTGTTTCAGCTCACTTTAATTTTTTAGTATAGATAGATGATAGTTTAACACATTTTGTTTCTATGGTCATAAGGATACATTACTAAAACTTTTCTTCTATGTATTATTTTCATTACAGAAGAAGAATGAAGGAGTATTTACAATTGGTGTATTGTGACGCCTTTTATTAGGAGAGGGGTTAAGTAGTTTAAAAGAGATGTCGTTCATGGTCTGTATGAAGGCCTGTTTGAGTGGTTTTCCTAGTGGTTTTGTCTTTCATCACGCTTATGAACACCCGTTTAAGCATTGTCACTATATGTTTTGTCTTTCATACCATTAAAAAAAGCTGATCCGGTATAAGATCAGCTTGAAATTTTTAAGTTGATTGAATTACCATGGCAATTCCTTGTCCGCCCCCAATACAAAGACTCACGACGGCATATTTCCCACCGCGGCGTTTTAATTCGTAAGCTGCGGATAAAGCAATACGTGTTCCACTTGCCCCTACCGGATGTCCAAGGGCAATTGCTCCGCCATGGACGTTGGTGATGTCTCGATTTAATCCAAGCTCTTTTTCGACCGCTAAAAATTGTGCTGCAAAGGCTTCATTGACTTCGATTAAATCTATATCCGCCAATGTTAAATTCGCTCGTTCTAGGGCCTGTTTGATAGCTGGCACTGGACCAATTCCCATAATTGTTGGGTCGACACCTGCAACTCCCCACGAAACAATTCGTGCAATCGGATTTAATCCATTTTGTTGAACGGCGCTTTCGCTTGCAACGACTACCGAAGCTGCACCATCATTAATACCCGATGCATTTCCAGCCGTAACCGTTCCGTCTTTTATAAAGGCAGGGCGTAAAGAGGCTAACATTTCAATTGTTGTATTCTCCTTAATATGTTCATCTACCTCAATGCGAACTTCTCCTTTTCGCGTTTTAACAGTGACAGGAACAATTTCTTCTTTAAAGACACCTGACTCCCTTGCATTAGCTGCTCGTTGTTGGGAAAGAAGAGAGAATTCATCCTGCTCTTGACGTGAAATATTGTATTGCTCGGCTAATTTTTCTGCCGTCATCCCCATCCCTGAGCCTGTATATTGATCCGTTAAAGTTGCTTGAAGCATATCAACAAATTGTATATTACCTGTTTTTGGACCGTTAAATCGTTGTTCAAAATTTGCGTAAGGCGATTGGGACATATTTTCAGCTCCACCAGCTAAAATAATATCGCCCTCACCTAATAAAATGTGCTGAGCTGAAGTGACAATAGATTGCAAACCAGATCCGCATAAGCGATTTAAAATTAAAGCTGGTACTTCTTTTGGAACACCGGCCTTTAAGCCAATGTGCCGCGCTAAATAGGCTGCATTCACACCCGAATGAATGACATTCCCATAAATCACATGGTCAATTTTTTCAGGTTCTACATTTGCACGTTTTAATGCCTCGACTGCCGTTATTGTCCCCAGTTCTACTGCATTCACTGTAGCAAGGGACCCACCAAAGGATGTAAAGGCTGTTCTGGCACCTTCTACTATATATACGTTTGTCATATTTATCCTCCTTTTTACTATGGACTTTTCGTCGTTTCGGAAATACTAGGTCGTAATGTATGTTTAAGTACTTTCCCTGAAGCGTTACGTGGTAATTGTTCTAAAAATTCTACCTGTAACGGCACTTTATATTTTGCCAGCTGTGTGCGGCAATGCTCTAGAATCTCCTCTTCCGAAATGGATTGGCCACCTTTCGTTACGACGTATGCTTTTGGAACTTCCCCATATACTTCATGAGGGACGCCTACCACTGCCGCTTCAAGGATTTGTGAAATTTGATACAATACTTCTTCTACTTCGACTGGATAAATATTTTCCCCGCCGCGATTGATCATGTCTTTCTTCCGATCCACAATATATAAAAAGCCCTCTTCATCAAATCGGCCTAAGTCACCTGAATAGAGCCAGCCATTTTGTATTGTGTTCGCTGTTTCCTCAGGATTTCGTAAATATCCCTTCATCACCTGAGCGCCTTTCACACAAATTTCGCCTACTTCTCCAACAGGTACTTCTACGCCTTCTGGATCCACTAATTTCACTTCAGTCCGCGCTAACGGTTTACCTACTGAACCAATTTTCGTTAAGGCATGTTCGTCTGTTAAAGAAGAAGCAGCAGGTGTATTTTCCGTTTGCCCATAGAGATTTTGTACTTTCACATTTGGGAATGTATCTTTTAGTCGTTTTACTAATTCGTACGGCATAGGTGCTGCACCATAGCAGAATAGTCGTAAGTGATCGAAGCTATAATTTTTTAACTCTGGTTTATTAAGTAAAATGGTATACATGGCTGGTACACCAAAGAAAATTGTGGCATTTGTCTCTACTAACTTTGACAATGTTTGTTCTGGAGAAAACGCTTCCTCAACAATAACCGCGCCCCCTTTATACATTGTCGGAACAGCAAATACATGACTTCCTGCACAATGGAATAGCGGAGTACATATAAACATTTTGTCTTCTCTGCTCATCTTCATAGACTGGGACCAAATGTCGGCTGTTTCGTATAAATTTCGGTGAGATAGCATGACTCCCTTTGGCTTACCTGTAGTGCCTGAAGTATACATAACTACAGCAGTATCATTCACATCGAGTGTTGGAAGCTTTGTGTAGGGACTTTCTTGTTGTAATAATTCACGAAGTTGTGTTGTACTGATTTTCTGCTGAAAAGGATGTTGGGAGTTTTGGATTGTTTGTTCAATCTTTTCATCATAGAATAATACCTTTGCCTCTGAATGCGAGAAAATGTATTCTACTTCCGGTGGTGCTAGTTTCGTATTAACAGGCATGACCGTTAAGCCCGCAAGCTGCACACCATAGTAAACAGCTAAAAACAGGTCTGAGTTCAGCATGAATTGTGCAACTAGATCTCCTTGTTTATAGCCTTGCTGATGTAAATAAGAGGCCACTTTTTGTGCATTTTTGTAAAGTTCACTATACGTCCATCGATTTTCTTCAAATTGAATTGCGAGTGAATCTGGATTACTCATTGCATGTTGCCTTAACACATCCGTAACGAACATAAACATTCCCCCCATGTTATATACAAAATCTCTAGACACTAATCCAATTCCGATATACTCTACAGAAATCCACTATTTTAAAATCTCCTTTGCTATAATCCCCTTCATAATTTCAGTTGTCCCTGCATAAATCGCGGCAACCGGGATATCTCGAAAACGTCTTGCAATCTCGTACTCTTCCATATAGCCGTACCCACCATGAAGTTGGAGACAGTCGCTCGCTACTCGTTTGGCCATTTCACTAATCCACCATTTTGCCATCGACACTTCCTTCACAATGGATTCCCCAGCAATATGTTTTGAAACGAGTGAATTTACATAAGTTCGACCGATATCAATTTCTGTTGCCATTTCGGCTAATTTAAATTGGGTATTTTGAAAATCTGCAATGGTGCGATCGAATGCTTTGCGCGTTGTCACATACTCTTTTGTAATCCGAAACATTTCTTCAGCTTCTATTTGCACTTCAATCGCAACCAGCAATCGCTCTTGCTGAAGCTTGTCCATTAAATAGTAAAATCCTTTTCCTTCTTCTCCTAATAGATTACTAGCTGGCACTTTGGCATCCTCAAAAATGAGTTCTCCTGTGTCTGCTGAATGCATGCCGACTTTATTTAACTTTTTGCCACGCTTAAATCCAGGTGTGCCAGTTTCTACAACAATTAAACTGATTCCTCTGTAGGCTGGCTTTGCTTGGGGATCAGTTTTACATACTACCACGACATAATCTGCATGAATTCCATTTGTGATAAAGGTTTTTTCTCCATTTAAAATATAATAGTCACCTTCTCGTCGGGCTGTTGTACGTATCCCCGCAAGGTCAGAACCAGCTCCAGGTTCCGTCATAGCAATCGCTGAAATCCACTCACCTGACACACTTTTCGGAAGCCACTTTTCCTTTTGTTCTGTTGTTCCGAACTGTTCAATATATGGTACAACGATATCTGAGTGCAACACGATGCCACTTGCTAATCCAGCACCTACTCTCTCTAATTCTTCCGCTAGAATCATAGAGTAACCAAAGTCCAACTGTAAGCCTCCATGTTGTTCACTTACTTGTGGACATAAAAAACCATGTTCCCCAAGCTTTCGCCAAAACGCTCTTGGGATGTCTCGTTGTTGTTCCCACTCCTCAAAATAAGGATATGCTTCTTTGTCCAACATTTTACGCAGGGATGAGCGAAACATCTCATGTTCATCGGTGAATAAACCTACAACCATTCCATTCTCCCCTATCAGAATATAGAATTTTCAGAAAAATATACCTCTATTTTAACAACCCAATTATGAACAATCAATATATTAGTAAAGAAATATTTGTACATTTTCTAGAATATTAATTGTATAAAGTAGAAAAACTTGATCAAGAATAATATCTTAATCAAGTTTTTGACGTTAATTATATTGTAGTTTTCGATCTATTAATAATTGCTGAAGCTCTTTTAAGTTTCCAATTACGACATTCGATACTTTCGATACTTCTTCCATGTAGTGTTCTGCTACATCATTTTTACCGTTCTCGTGTGCTTCCACTGCTTTTTTAGCAACTTCATACACTTTTTTATGATAGCTTTCTAACTCCTGGAATATTCGTTCTTTTCCTAATAGTTCTCGACCTTTCCCATAATACCATTCACCTAATCTCGAGTCTTGTGGTGAACCGATATCACGGCTTGTCATTTTTTCAAACCCTAGTAATAAGTTATATATTTTCCATCGCCATAAGAGGTGGTCTGTTATTGCAACTTCGATTATATCCTCTTGACTAATTATAAAGTTTTTAGAAATCGTAGTTGTTCGATAATCATCAATCATTTTACTTAATTGATAAATAGCAGAACCCACTTCGAAGGTAATCGCTTTACTTCGCTTAGTACTCTCTGCAATGTTTTTGTTTCGTTCGGAAATGGCGGCCGATGATTCCGCTTGTAGTCTTGCCGTTGTTGCAATTTCCTCAAATCGCTCGCCTTGTAGTTGTATCGCTTTATTTAATTCCGTTAATGTTTTCGTAACGTGAGCCGCATCACTTACACTTCCATGGAGTTCATTGGCTGATTGTTTGATTTGTGTATCGATTTCACTTGTTATATTTAATAATTCTCTAATATCTTCATTGATGGATTGAACACTATGTTTTGTATCATCTGCTAATTTTCGTACTTCTTCTGCAACAACTGCAAACCCTTTTCCTGTCTCTCCTGCTCGAGCAGCTTCGATGGATGCATTTAATGCTAATAAATTTGTTTGATCTGCAATTTCTTGAATTAAGCTCATCAATTTTGCAACGCTATCTACTCGGTCTACTAAGCGTTTCACATCTTGTTGTACTTTTTGTTGACCAACATCAGTCTTTTGTAAAATTGTCGTTACATGCTGCAATGAATCTAAATCTTTGTTTAAAGCTTTTAATGCGTGTTGTGTTTGACTGGCAACATCTCCAACAGAAGCGGCAATTTCTTCAATACTTGCATCTAATTCTTGCATCGCATCACTTGCTAATATTACGTCTTGTTGTTGGACATCCTGGAATTGTACAAGCTCTTTAATTTGATCAAGTTGCGTATTGTATTCAATGATTTCCCCAAGACCATTAACAACAGAACCACCTTGTATTTCTATATAAGTCTCAGTAATAATCTGAATATCAATTGTTACTAAACTATCATAGGTTAGTAACACGTCTAGCATCTTTACTTGGTCGTTCCCAAGTTTTTTAACGATTAAAGGGATGAATAATTGATTAATTAGTGTGTAAGCTGAGATCATCCAGTTTGGTAAAACACCGATTCTTGCATGGGTATAGGCAATTTTACGACGCTTAAAAACATAATCAATAGTTAAATCATCTTCAAATAAACTAACAAAGTGGCGATTTAACGTTACTTTTAATCGCTCTACGGATGAATACGTATTGATAATATGATGAAACTTTGGAATATCTAACAACTTTTTATAAAACATGTCCATTATATATTCGCGGTTCTCTTCATAGATTTCACTTAAACAAAGTGTAGAATCTCTGCGAATTTGGGTTAGAGCAAGAAAGTCTAATTTTTCTTTAAATCGTTCATTTGTATTAATGTCGGATTGATTGGTGTTAGAAAAATATTCATAGTTTTGCAGTTTTCTACGGTTACCGAACAATGGAAATCCTCCTCTTAAATAGGTACGCATTTATTTCCATTTTATAATAAAATTGTTAAGAAGTGATTAAAATTTATGTATTTTTAAGTAATTTTATGAACTTTTGATTAAAAAAAGGTATTAACATGCTCAGATTATGTAGCTTACGTTAATACCTTGTAAATTATATTAATTATGTTTTTTTTCATCAGGTGATTCTTTTCTGAATACCTCTGTGATCAATTCATCATCTTCCGCTTTTACCCGTTTATTTAACTCTTCAACCGCAATAGCGTCTACTGTCTGCATATCTTCATGTAAATCAAAAAGGCTTATGTTCTCAGAGTTCACCATGTCTGGTTTATCGGTATATGGTAAATCTGCAAAAGCCATTTTCTTATCCGGTAATGATTCCCAATCTTTTTTCATTTATCTACACTCCTTTTTAGTAGTATGTGCAGAAATGGTGCCAGGTACTCGTACAATTCAGTGAGGCACTCTTTTGGTACATGTTCCAAGACTTTGATAGACTAATAGGAACGAAAGGAGGAATTTATTTATGTATGATGGCAATTATTGGTGGAGGTCCTGCTGGAGGTAGTGCTGCGATTTACACTGCTAAAGCTGGTAAAAAAACGATTATTATCGATAGTGATCAAGGTGTAACAAAACGCGCTCTTCTTTATAACCATTACGGTGTTGTCGAAATTACGGGACCAGATCTTGTAGCAGTTGGTTTAAATCAAGCAAAGCATTTCGGTGCAGAAGTTGCAGAAACTAAGGTGACTTCCATTACAAAGCATGCTGAAGGGTTTACATTAGCTACTGAAAACGGTGAATTTGAAGCAAAACAAATCATTTTAGCTACTGGTTTCTTAACTGATTTAGCGGATAGCTTAGGCCTTGCAACAAAACCAGGTACAGAACCACGTGTTAAAACAATTTTTGATGTCGATGCAGCTGGTAAAACAAATGTTGAAGGTGTTTGGGCAACAGGAACTTGTGCAGGATTTAGTGTACATACAATCATTACAGCTGGTGACGGAGCAAAAGTTGCCATTAACTTAATTAGTGAATTAAATGGTGAACGTTATGTTGACCATGACGTTTTAAAATAATCAGATTAGGGCTTAATCCTTGTCAATACAACAATTGATTAAGCCCTTTAGATTATCCATTTTTATTTTCTTCCGTTATATCAGAAAATGTTCCAACATATCGGACAACATCGCCGGTTTCATCCTTTACAGCACTGATTGTGAGCCATTCCAGATACTCTTCGCCACTTTTTCGTTTATTCCAAATTTCACCTTGCCACATGCCTGTTTCTTTTATACTTTTCCACATGGCATCATAAAATTCTTTACTTTGACGGTTTGTTTTTAAAATTCTTGGCGTTTCTCCAATAACCTCATCTTTTGTATAGCCCGTTAATTTCGTAAAGGCCGGATTGACTGTTTTGATTTTCCCAGAGGTTTCGGTTACTAGAATTCCTTGTGCAGTCGAATTAAAGACTTCTTGCGACATGCGAAGGCGATCTTGATAATACATACTCACGACAATAACAAGACTTGCTAACGAAACCGATGAGAGAAGCATAAATCCAATTGAATATTGCCCTGTAATAGAGAAGATCGATGCTAATAGAATCGGTGGGAAAAATCCACCTAGTCCACCCATCATAGAAACAATACCATTTACAATCCCAGCTTGTTTATTAAAGTAAAACGGTACCAACTTAAAGATAACACCATTTCCAATTCCGGCTACGACCGCAATGAGTATACAGCCAATTGTATATAATAGTAGAGACGGGGAAAAGGCTAATAAAATTGCAGATAATGTATAGGTTGCAAAGACAAACATTAACAAAAATAATGGATTGAACTTATCACCTAACCAACCACCAATAGGACGGAATAATGTAGCGACCACAATAAATCCAGCTGTTCGCATACCTGCATCTACTTTTTCTAATCCAAAATTGGAAACTAAGAAATTCGGGAGATAGACAGTAAAGGCAACGAATGAACCAAACGTAATAAAATAAAACAACGAGAAATTCCATAGCTTCCCGTTTTTGTACACACCTTTTATTTGTTCCACAATCGGTGTTTTCGTTCTCTTTTCTTTCCGATCACCTAAAAAGAAATTTAACGCAATAAATAGAAGTAATAAGATTAGATATAGCTTGATTGTAGAAGACCAACCAATTTGATTTGCAATGATTGGTGCAGAAAATGTCGTGATGGCGGTTCCAATATTCCCCGCCCCGTAAATCCCATTGACAAAGCCCATTTTTTCTTTTGGATAGTACTTTGGTAAAGAGGTAACACCAACAGAAAACACTGCCCCACCAATCCCTAGAAACAATCCACCAATAATTAAATCCGTATAACTGTTTGCTTCACTAATATAAAATACTGGAAATAGTAGTGCGACGAAGCTTAGTAAAAATACCCACCTTGAACCAATGACATCTGCAAAGTATCCAAGGGGAATTCGTAGTATGGATCCTAATATAACTGGAATGGCGGTAAGGATAGCCAATTTATCAGCTGGAATACTGATATCTTCCCCCATAAAGGAGATAAGTGAAGAGATAATCACCCACACCATGAATCCAACTACTAAGTTCAATGTTTGCAACGGTAACTGTATTTTTTTAATCACATATTTCACCTTTTCATTTCAAAGTAATGAGCAAGTTACTGATTCCCTATGTGTAGTGTACCTATCTTTCTTTTTATTTTTATTAGGGAACTCCCTTAATATAAAGAAGGATTCCCTAAAGAAAAGTGAAAGGCGCTCGCGAAAGCTTCGATAGACACTGTTAAAGTTTAGAAATTTAACAACTTTTTCTTAAGTGCATACTCTACAAGTTCTGGTTTACTTTTAAAATTTAATTTTTCCATGATTCTTCCTTTATGGGCTTCAACAGTTTTCACTGAAATAAACAATTTCTCTGCAATCTCTTTATTCCCGTATCCTTTTGCGACGAGCGGTAATATTTCTAATTCACGTGTTGTCAGTAACGTATACGGATCATCCACATTTTTTACATCTTGATATTGGTTCACAAATTCTCTGACTAAACTCGTTGCCATTTTAGGATGGATATAGATGTCACCTTGAAAGACAGTGCGAATAGCAGAAAGAAATTCTTCTTCCGTTGAATTTTTTAAGAGATATCCCGATGCTCCATTCTTTAAGACATGAAATAAATATTCTTCTTCGTCAAACATAGTTAATATGAGTATTTTCGTATTCGGAAAGTCCTCACTTATTTTGCCCGTTGTAATCAATCCATTTTCTCCTGGAGGCATACTTACATCGAGCAATAAAATATCAGGTGAGGTTTTGGCCACTATACTATACGCTTCATGACCATCCGCTGCCGTTTCAAGGACTTCCATATCCGGTTGATAATTAATTATCTTTGCAAACCCCGCACGTACAACTGCATGGTCATCTGCAATTACAACTTTAATCAACTCTTTGGACCCCTCTCTTTTAACGGAACCTTCATTTGCACTAATGTTCCATTACCTATCGAGGAAAATATGGATAATTTTGCACCAATGATGGCTGCGCGCTCTTCCATGCCAGTAATCCCTAGACCTGTACCCATGACTTCCTCCACTGGGTTAAATCCTTTACCAAGGTCTTTAATTTTGAGATCAATCCTGTCATTTGCTCGGTTTAATTCAACAAATATCTCCCTTACCCCCGCATATTTATAAGCATTGAATATGGCTTCCTGACAAATACGGAAAATGACGGTTTCGATTTCATTTGAAAATCTATTACCTGCAATGTTTGATTGAAAATGTATAGTAAGTCCATAATGCTTTTTCACCCATTGGAAGTGTAGTTGGAGCGCTTCTTTAATACCTACATTGCTTAGATTTGAATCCCTTAATTCGACAGAAAGATTTTTTATTTTGGCTATGGTATTTGTTATATTACGTTCAGCAATTTGGAGTCTTTTATTCATTTCCTCTGCATCGTCCATATATTTCAATACTCTAAGTTCCACGAGCAACCCTAATAAATCTTGCGTTACGCTATCATGAAGAGTTCTTGAAATTCTTTTTCGCTCTTCTTCCTGCACTTGAATAAGTTGTTTCGCTATATCTTTTTTTAGTTGGGCACAAAATAATAAACTACTTGGGACCTTCTCCGATTTCGTCAATTCTCAACATCTCCTTATGATTGTGAATATCCACATTTTTCATGGAGCTTATAGTGAGTTTAGGTCATAAATTCTTCTACTATACCTAAAAAATGAAGCGGAGGGTGTGGGGTTACCTGATTTGGGGCGCTTAGCATGGTTTTGTGGGCGCTTGCCTCGGTTTGCGGGCGCTTAGCCACAGTTTGCTGGCGCTCGCTAAATTTGTAAGCAAAAATAAGAAGGGACCCGCTCCACTCATCGTGACGGATCCGCTTCCTTTTTTAACTAACTCGTTCGTTTTTTCTATACAAAATATAACTTCTTCGAGAGTAATTAAATGGCACACTCCACACATGAACAAGGCGCGTAAATGGCCAAAATGCAAAAATTAAAAACCCTGTTATTACATGCAATTGGAATGATAAAGGCACATTTACCATATAGGCTGCATTTGGATTGAGTATGAATAGATTTCGAAACCATACCGAAATGGATGAGCGATAATCAAAATCTGGATTCATAGCATTCGTTGCAAACGTTGCGTAAACACCTAAAATGATGATAAATAATAGTAGCCCGTTGACAATCATATCGGATGCAGAGCTCAGCTTGCGTACAGATTTTATCGAAATTCTTCGGAAAGTTAATATTAGCATTCCGGCAAGTGTGATCATGCCGAATAATCCTCCGATATAGACGGCTCCGATATGATAAAGATGCTCATTGACACCTAAACTGCTCATCCAAGATGCTGGAATGACGAGACCCACAAAATGTCCTAAGATGACAGGAATAATCCCTAAATGGAACAAAATGCTTCCAATCATTAATTGCTTCTTTTCTAAGAATTCACTGGATTTTGCCGTCCAGCTGAAACGGTCATTGCGATATCTAAAAATGTGGCCTAGGATAAAGATCACGATGCATATATATGGGAAGATAACCCATAAAAATTGGTCCAGCGTATTCATCCAAGTGCCTCCCTTAATAGACATGCTTTAAACGTTTCCCTTAACCCCTTCACGAGGGAGAAATAAGGGCTATTTGATTTTTCTAACTCTTGAAGCAAGTGATATGTGCCATCTTCTAATACTCCAAATAAAATTAAAAAGCTATCTTCTGCACGAGGGTCGCCTAACCATTCGGCTTCATACATAAATTCACATATTAATGGCAGGAAATCGGATAACTCCTCTTGCGCCATTTCTAGACCAAACATTTCATACAACACTTTTAGTTTCGCTAAAATTTGACCACGCTCTTTTGCATCTTTGAATTTAAAATACGTCATGAAAAGTGTGGCATTTTCATTAAAATCAAATGTTTCAACGTAAAGCTCCTGAAGTTCCTGAAGTTTCTTTTGTTTCATTTCCTTCATATATTTTGATACATAGTTGTACGCAGGGTCATTTGGCGAAAAGAACTCATCCACCTCTTGATAATAAGTAGCGTCCTCTGGATAACTTAATTGTTTTGCAAAATATCCAAATGATGGCTTGAAGTCATACAGTCTACCTAAATCAATCACGCCAGATCCCTCCATAGAAGTTTTCTTCATAAATTTGTTTACCTGTTTTCTTAATCATTTCTTTTAAATTCGGTATTTTTAAAGTTGGGGCTGTTTTTGTACTTGGTTTGGAATCACCACATCCACAACCGTCTCCACAACCTGAACTCGCGGCCATTGTACTATTTGGCATTGCAAACATTGGAGCCGTATTTGTACTTTCTGGTGAAATACTGCATCCACAGCCATCCCCGCAACCTGAGCTAGCAGTCGTAGTATCAGTCGGCATTGCAAACATTGGAGCTGTATTTGTGCTTTCTGGTGAGATACTACATCCACAGCCATCCCCGCAACCTGAGCTAAAGTTCATTTGCGTATTATTGATTGGGCTACTATTTTCCGATCCAACATAGCTCACGTTATTACCCATTTCAAAACCGGCAATTCCTTGTGCATGATAAGGGTCTACATACTGTTCGCGATGGGATTTCGGGATAACATAACGATCGTCATATTTTGCAATCGAAAGTAGGCGATACATTTGCTTCATTTGATGTGCGGATAAACCAACGCGCTCTAAACGTTTTTCATCAAATTCTTTATTGGATGAAACAGCTCGCATATACAAACGCATCATCGCCATTTTTTGAAGTGCTTCTTTCACAGGTTGTACATCTCCTGCCGTTAACAAGTTTGCTAAATATTCCATTGGTACACGCATTTCATCGATTGCAGGGAAGATTAAATCAGGATTGTTAATCGAATCTTTCCCTTCAAAGTAATTCATAATTGGACTTAATGGTGGAACATACCACACCATTGGCAACGTTCGATATTCTGGATGAAGAGGGAATGCTAATTTATATTCAATGGCTAGCTTATAGACAGGCGATTTTTGCGCGCCTTCAATCCACTCTTCTGGTATCCCATCTTTTCGAGCTTGTTCGATTACTTCTGGATCATTTGGGTCTAAGAAAAGATCACAATGCGCTTGGTATAGCCCCTTTTCATCCTCTGTCGATGCTGCTTCTAAAACGCGGTCTGCATCGTATAATAATACCCCTAAATAACGAAGACGCCCTACACACGTTTCACTACAAATGGTCGGTGTCCCGGATTCAATACGTGGATAACAAAATGTACATTTTTCCGCTTTGTTTGTTTTCCAGTTAAAGTAAACTTTTTTGTAAGGGCACCCCGTTGTACAATAGCGCCAGCCACGGCATGCTTCTTGGTCAACAAGCACGATTCCATCTTCATCTCGTTTGTACATCGCACCCGATGGACACGAAGCGACACATCCCGGATTTAAGCAATGCTCGCAAATTCTAGGAAGGTAGACCATAAACGCTTGTTCAAAGTTAAATTTAATTTCTTCCTCTATCTTTTTAAGGTTTGGATCTTGCGGTGCGATTTCCGTACCACCCGCTAAATCATCATCCCAGTTTGGACCCCATTGTAAGTCCATAGGGTCGCCTGTCACCACTGATTTCGGCCGCGCAACCGGAGAGTGATTTACTTCAGATGTTAAAGTTAAATTTTCATAATCATATGTCCATGGCTCATAAAAGTCCTTGATCTCTGGCATATCTGGATTATAGAAAATCTTACCAAGGGAGATTTTACTTAATTTTGTCCCGGACTTTAATTCCAGCTTCCCTTTTCTAAGCTCCCAGCCACCTTTATAAATATCTTGGTCTTCCCATTTTTTAGGGTAGCCAATACCTGGTTTCGTTTCGACGTTATTAAACCACATATATTCAGCACCAGGGCGATTGGTCCAGGCAGTCTTACATGTAATACTACATGTATGACACCCGATACATTTATCCAAATTCATGACCATTGCGACTTGTGCTTTAATCTTCATGCCATTTAACCTCCTTCATTTTTCGTACGGCTACATATTCATCACGGTTACTTCCTATTGGTCCATAATAGTTAAACCCATAACTTAATTGCGCATAGCCGCCAACCATATGAGTTGGTTTAACATGAATTCTTGTTGGCGCATTATGGCTTCCTCCACGAAGATCGGTAATTTGCGATCCTGGAACGTTGATATGTTTATCTTGTGCATGATACATAAACATTGTCCCTTTTGGCATACGATGACTGACTACGGCTCTTGCTGTCACGACACCGTTTCGGTTAAATACCTCGACCCAATCGTTATCTTTTATCCCTTGTGAATCCGCATCTTCATTGTGAATCCATACTGTTGGACCGCCTCTAAAGAGGGTTAGCATAATTAAATTGTCTTGGTAGGTTGTATGAATATTCCACTTACCATGAGGCGTTAAATAACGTAATATTAGTGCGTCTTTTCCGCCAACAACCTCCTTATCACCTTCCCCGAAGACCATTGGCGGTAGAGTAGGTTTGTAGACAGGCAATACCTCACCTAATTGGTTAAATAATTCATGGTCAATATAAAAATGTTGTCGCCCCGTCAATGTTCGAAACGGCACTTCGCGTTTAATATTAATGGTAAATGGCGAGTATTTATGACCTGATTTATCCGAACTCGTAAAGACAGGCGTCGGAATAACTTCGCGCGGCTGCACCGTAATATTTTGGAACGTAATTCTTTCTGCAGCTCGTTCCGCCGATATATCTTTCAATGGGACACCTGTAATATTTTCAGCCGTTTCAAATGCTTTTTGCGATACTTTCCCATTTGTTGCACTGGAAAGATGAAGGACTGCATTAATTGCTTCTCTTGCAGTAAATAGAATCGGTAGGCCATTTTTTATCGTTTCATCATAATGCGTACCATTAATTTTCTTGATGTCTTCGTATTCTTCACCTACAGAATAGCTAATTCCATGAGCACCAATCTTTGCATTTTCAAGCAATGGACCAAGTGTAATAAATTTGTCGTAAACTTTTGTGTAGTCCCTTTCAACAACTGTGATGTTCGGCATTGTTTTCCCTATGATTGGTTCTACTTCGCCTTTACGCCAATCTTTAATTAGTCCTAAAGGTTGCGTCATTTCTCCCTTTGAATCATGGGCTAAAGGTGTCACGACAACATCTTTATAAACGCCAGGCAAATATTTCTCTGCCATTTTAGAGAATGTCTCTGCGATGGAACGGAACGCATCCCAGTCTGAACGAGATTCCCATAGTGGGTCGACTGCTGGATTAAATGGATTAATAAATGGATGCATATCCGTTGAAGAAATATCCGTTTTTTCGTACCAAGTAGCAGCTGGTAGGACGATATCTGAGTATAAAGGCGTTGTTGTCATTCGGAAATCCATATTGACTAATAAATCTAATTTCCCTTCTACATCTTCTTCACGCCAGTTTACTTCTTTTGGTCGATAAGTTTCACTCGCTTTTGCAAGAACGCCACTACTCGCCCCTAACAAATGCTTCATAAAGAACTCTTGCCCTTTTGCAGAACTTGAAATTAAGTTGGAGCGCCAAACAAATAATGTTTTTGGAGAGTTTTCGGGCGCATCGGGATCTTCAATTGCCCATTTCACTTTCCCTGAAACAATTTGATCGTAAGCAGTTTTTACAATCTCTTCATTTGTTGCATTTTCATTTGATGCTACATCATCGGCAAAGGATAAACTATTTTTATTAAATTGTGGATATGACGGTAACCATCCTAACCGCGCTGCTAGTACGTTATAATCAGCAGGGTGGTCATAGCGAAGTTCACCTGCAAGTGAAGATTTTAATGATCTCGTATCCACTTCATCGTATCTCCATTGATTGGTATGGAAGTAATAGAAGGATGTTGTATTTTGCTGACGAATTGCTCCTTGCCAATCTTTTGCAAAGGCTACCGTTCCCCATCCTTCAATTGGTCGTACTTTTTCCTGCCCAACATAATGGGCCCAGCCACCACCGTTCACACCTTGACAACCAGTAAGGATAACTAAATTTAAAATTGCGCGGTAAATCGTGTCACTATTAAAGTAATGGTTGATTCCTGCACCCATAATGATCATGGAACGGCCATTTGTATCGATGGCATTTTGTGCAAATTCTCGCGCTATTTGAACGACAATGGATTGTTTTACACCTGTTACTTTTTCTTGCCAAGCTGGTGTATAGATGGAAGATTCATCATCATATCCTTTTGCATTAAATTCGCTGTCAATGCGTTTGACACCATATTGACTAAGCATTAGGTCATAAACTGTTGCCACTAATCTTGTTGTACCATCTGCTAATTGAATTTTCATTGCAGGGATATGGCGGCTAAATTGGCCATTTCCAGCTGGATCGAAATAAGGGAAAACAATTTCTTCCCATGTCGCGTTATAATCGGCAACCGAAAGAGCCGGAGTAATTTTTGTACCATCTTCTTGTTCTAATTTTAAGTTCCATTTCTTTTCATCTTCCCAACGTTGCCCCATCGTCCCATTTGGAATGACCATCGTCTTTGAAGTTTCATCCATTAGGACTGGTTTCCACTCTGCATTTTCAGTTTGCTGTCCTAAGTCACTCGCACGTAAAAATCGGCCACTTTTATATTTTCCTTCGTGTTCATCTAAAAGAACTATGAAAGGTAAATCTGTGAATTGCTTTGCATAATTCATAAACATTTGCTCTTGTCGTTCCACATAAAATTCATTTAAGATGACGTGGGTCATGGCTTGGGCTAATGCTGCGTCACTTCCGGGATGAGGCGCTAACCAGTTATCCGCAAATTTCACACTTTCTGCATAGTCTGGCGCAACAGATACAACCTTTGTTCCTTTATAGCGAACCTCCGTCATAAAGTGCGCGTCAGGTGTACGAGTCATTGGTACGTTTGAGCCCCACATCATTAAGTAACCAGCGTTAAACCAATCTGCCGATACTGGTACATCTGTTTGCTCTCCCCAAATTTGAGGTGAAGCAGGTGGTAAATCCGCATACCAATCATAGAAACTTAACATCTCGCCACCTAAAAGCGTAATAAAACGAGACCCCGCTGCATAACTCATCATCGACATTGCTGGAATAGGGGTTTGTCCTGCAATACGGTCTGGACCAAATTTCTTAATGGTATATATAAGTTGTGCACTAATTAGCTTCAGCGCATCTTGGTAACTTACGCGAACAAATCCTCCACGACCACGAGCGCTTTTATAGCTTTTTGCTTTTTCTGGATCTTCTATAATACTTGCCCACGCATCAATTGGGCTTTCATGTTCTTGTAAGGCTGCTTGCCATAATTTCCATAGCTTCCCACGCATATACGGATATTTAATACGAAGTGGGCTATATTCATACCATGAGAACGTCGCACCACGCGGGCATCCTCGAGGTTCAAAATCTGGCATATCTGGACCGCAAGATGGATAATCGGTTTGCTGATTTTCCCATGTGATAATGCCGTTTTTCACAAATACTTGCCAACTACAAGAACCTGTACAGTTTACGCCATGGGTTGTACGAACGACCTTATCATGAGACCATCTTTGGCGGTACATATTTTCCCATTCTCTACTCTTTTCTTCGAGAACAGACCAATTTCCGGAATATTTCTCGACTGGTTTAAAATATTTCAATCCCATTTTCTTTCGTGCCATAATCAGTCTCACCTTTCTTTTCGAATGAATTAGCATGTACGGGAATCAATAACTAACTTCATCTCATTCCCCCATTATTAGAGAATTTTAGAAAAGCTAACATTAGGGAAAGTCCTATACTCGCTTGAAATTTCCCTAAAAGAAAAAAGGGGACGTCCAGAAAGTGTAGTGCTTTCTGGACATCCCCATTACAATTTCATTAAAATATCTCGCTTCGAACCCATTCACAAAATAGATCAAAGTCATGGTTCACTTGTTCCTTATATGTCATCGCTGCAAATGTTAATTGTTCTTTAAACGCGTCAAAATCATTTCCTATGGCTAGTAATATTTCCTCTTCACTTTCATGTTCGAATAATTCATGTTCTGTATCTACATCGGCACGGGAATGAATTTTTGCTGTTACTTTCCCCATTATTTCAACCGTTGCATCGAAATCTTCCGGCGTTAAAATTTGCGTCGCTTTTACTTTCTTTTTATATGGTGATCGTTCTCGAACATAAAATTCACGTCCATCAATAGTTAAGTACCCTAAATAAGGATCTTCTAAATGGTGCATCGCTTTTTGGGTAGCTACTACGCGCATTCCTTGATGTTCATACTTAGCCCAAAATTCATCACGATAAGGTAAGAAATAGGCAGGAACTGGCGTACGTACTTCTTTCACTTCTAACACTAAATCATCTACCCCATGTGCATCCTTTTCACCCTCGATTAAAAGGTAATAACGATCTAACCCGATTGAGGCCGTACCTGTACCGTGTTTTCTCGCAATATCTTTAATAGTATAATAGGAAATTTCCTTTTTATCTTCGTGATCAAGGGAATTAAAATAGGCTTGTGTCAAAGACTCTAGCAATGTGCGTTCCTCAATACTTACTGGTTCAATCTCTTCTGACCAACTAAACACTCGTTTATTTTCTTCATTAATATGTGTAATGTCATTTAGTAGATGGTCTCTTTGACGTTTCGCTAGTTTTTTCAGCACCTTTTTAACCGGCCCTTTTGTGTTGCTAGCTGTGAAGGTTAACGTGAGAGGATTATCTTTCCCTTTTTTAAATCGCTTTAATTGTTTATAGTAAGCCGTTAAATAGGTTTCAATTCTGTTCTTTTGTTGGACATCAGAAAACCCTTGCGCTTCAGCGTACAACGCAATACTTACCGACATACGCAAGACATCATATAAATAGGAGCCGATGTAGCCTTCATCGAAATCATTCACGTCGTACACAATTTCACCTTGTTCATTTTGAAAGGCACCAAAATTGTCCATATGCAGGTCGCCCTGGATCCATGTTGGTTTACTCTCTTCTGTATGGAAAGAAAAAGGGATTTTTGTCATATCATAATAGAATAAGTAAGCACTCCCTCTAAAAAATCGGAATGGACTTTCCATCATCTTCGTGTACTTCATTTTTCTTTTGTTGCAATCAAGATTCATACATTGTTCATCAAATTCGTTCAATATAGTTTCAAGAATATGTTTTCGCAATACATTTCGAGTGTCTTTTACACGGTTTAATAATGCTTCCATTTATATCCTCTCCCTTTTTACATCGATTAAAGTCAATGCGTGTTCCTTACATTATACTCCTTGGGAATAAAAAAAATATGAATCTATTAAAAAATGTTACATACTGGAATTTTTGCGATACATTGAACTTTGCAACTCTATTTATTGAATAGTAGAATAGAGGTACGAATATAATTCAAAATACCTAAAAGTTTGGAGGCCAAACATGTACTGTTCAAATTGCGGTTCGAAAACTGAAGAAAATGGGAAGTTTTGTGCAGCTTGTGGCCAAAATTTAAAAAGTAAAAATCCGAAAAATACATGGTTGATTGTCGGTGTCTGTATATCCTTAATTACGACAGTTGGAGTATGTATTGGTATTTTCATATTACTATCAAACAATAATGACAAAGCGACACAAATTTCAACACAACCTGAAACACCTAAAATAGAGCAAGTTACGAATGTACCTGCTGAAAAGGAAATGACCGAGAAGGAAAAAACGCAAGTCATTAAAGAATCGATGCCAAAAGTTTTCACGATTATTTCTCAGGATAGCCAAGGTTCCGGTTTCCTTTATCAACAAGGAGGCTACATTGTCACCAATGCCCACGTTGTTGCAGGCAATACGGATGTGATTGTGCGAAACCATGCAGGGCAAGAATCACCTGCACAAGTCATTGGCATATCAGATCGATCAGACGTTGCACTTCTCCTTGCAAAAGATTATGTCAATGCGCAACCTTTTGAAATAGAAAAGGAAAAATCCGTTGTAGGAACAGAGGTAATTGCCATTGGAAGTCCACAAGGTTTTGAAAACTCCGCTTCTATCGGCTATTTAACTGGCACAAATCGCAATATGGAATATGGCTTTGTTTATGAGGAATTGTATCAAATTGATGCACAAATTAGCCAAGGTAGTAGTGGCGGACCATTAGTGGATGGAAAAACTGGAAAGGTAATTGGCATCAATTCTTTACTTTATACACCAAACAATAGCTTCGGATTCTCTATACCTTTGTATACGGTTACTTCTTTAGTCGATGGTTGGATTCATGAGCCTATGAGTAAAAATGCGGTTGCGTCTTTATTCGGTGTTTATGAGGAATTTACTTACTCAGACCCTGCACAAGATTACTACTACGAGGAAGAGTATGCAGATTATTGGGATGAATATGGTACTGAAGAATATTATGATGAAGAATACTACAATGATTATTGGGATGAATATTCGTACTCATTTGATGAAGAATCTTTAACAAATTTTATCCTTTCATTCCGTGAATATTATGAATTAGCCCTATATTACGAAGAATTTTACTGGATTTCCGATATGTTAGATCCAAATAGCAACGCCTACGTTGAAATGGAAGAGTATATTAATGAGATCGCTGGACAAAATTTTACGTTTGACTTCCTAAACAACAGTGTAACGAATGTCGAAATGTATGGCGATTATGCTGTTGTCTCCACAAATGAACAGTTTAATTTCTACAACGGAACAGGCGAAGAAAAGTACTACGATCGTTACAAAGAATATACTGTACTCATTAATGAAGAAGGTTATTATCAAATTTCAGAAATATACATTTATGAATAATGAGTGGGCGTTCTAAGGCTTTCATCTTAGGACGCCCTTTTTTTATTTAGTGAGGATTGATTTGTTGTTTTACTTCTTCCGCATCTGTATTGCTAAATTGCTTCGTCCCTGTTCCACCTGTTGCTGCGAGAACTTCTAGCACTTCCTTATAGGATAAACCGAATTGTGCATTTTTTTGTTTTACTTCTTCAATATCCGTACCTGCTACTGTAAAGCGTTGATTATTTTCCATCTTGCTACCCTCCCTTATGGGACACACTTTTCGTTTTATGGGACAATTTTCATCTTATTAGAAAAACGCCCCATGAAAGAGGCGTTTTCTTTTATTAAAACTTATTTTTCCCTTGCTCTGCTTGCTGATTTTGTCGGCGTACTTCTTCAATATCCGTACCAGATGCTGTTTTACCAGCTGACGGTTGATTTGAGAATGGTTGAGTAAATGGCCCTGCTTCTTGGGCGATCTCTTCTCGTACTTTTTGTGGATTCGTACCAAATTGTCTAGATTGATTTGAGATCGATTGATTTAATTGATTTTTAAATGAATTGAATGGTCCTGCTTCTTGCGCAATCTCTTCTCTCACCTTTTGTGGATTCGTTGCAGAAGGTGTTCCCGCTAGTGGATTTGAGAAGGATTGGCTTGGTTGACTCGGTGCTGCGGGTTGATTGAATGGACCCGCTTCCTGAGCGATCTCTTCCCTTACCTTTTGTGGATTTGTTGCAAAAGGTGCTCCCGCCATTGGATTTGAGAAGGCTTTGCTTGGTTGACTCGGCGCTGCAGGTTGATTGAATGGACCTGCTTCTTGCGCAATCTCTTCTCTTACCTTTTGCGGATTTGTTGCAAAAGGTGCTCCTGCCATTGGATTTGAGAAAGATTGGCTTGGTTGACTCGGTGCTGCAGGTTGATTAAATGGCCCTGCTTCTTGAGCAATTTCTTCCCTCACTTTTTGTGGGTTAGTTCCAAAAGATTGTGCTGGTCCTGCTTGTGCATTTTGACGTTTTACCTCTTCAATATCAGTACCTGATTGAGTGTAGCGTTTACCATTATTATTTTGCATCACAAAAACACCTCCAAAATGTTATGGCTTTATGTTGCTTAAAATCAAAAGAATTATAAGCCCAATAAATTTTTATATCAGAGTATATTTTTGTGAATGCTTTTAACAATAGAAAAGATCCATTAACCTTCTAAATCACGCTTGTTATAACAAACAAATCCAATACCGAGCGTAACAATCGTTAATAGTAATAACACAGCGATAGAGCTCCAACTCATATCGGCAGCAGGTATATTGGGTATGACTTCAAAAACGGAAAAATTCATTAACCACTGAGGGAATTCTAACATACCGGCCAAATAAACAACGATAAAACAAAAAGCAACATATCCCCAAATTAAGCTTATTATTTTAGGTTTAACGCCATACAACATTACTGCAAGACCCATCATAAACCACAATGCCGGTAGATAAACAAACGCTCCTGATGTTGCAGTACTTAAAGAAATCGGCTCTTTCATCATCGTAATACCTGTAGACCATAAACCAATCGCTAATAACAATAGGTAAAAAATACTCTCGAATATCGCTAAAACCATGTAACTTCCTAATACATGGTTTCTCGAAACGGCACGGCTATAAAAATTTTCTGTTCGATTATGATGTTCTTCACTTTTTAATTTTAAAATTGTCATTACTACTGGTATAGAACAAATTAATGACATAATCGCCATTAATAAAGAAATGAACTGCTCTGTCATGGAAAAGTCCGTGCTTTGGCTCATAAATAACGCGAGAAATTCCATATCACTAAAATACGTTTCTAAATCACCAAGGACGGCACCAAAGGAAGCACCGAGCGCGAAAATGCCCAATCCCCATGCAATCATTTTCATTGTTTGTAATCGGAAAGCTAAGCCAAATACCGTTTTGGTGAAAGCAGTTGCATTCTTTTTGCCTTTTCTTGTTGGTAAAAAGCCTGCATCTATATCACGTATAGAATTTAAGTAAAAAGCGACCACCGCGAAGATCACCGAAAATAATAGAGAAAGCATAATTGGCCACCAAGCATTTTCAATAAATACTTCTGTTCGAACTAGCCATCCTAAAGGCGAGATTAACGCGAATGGTTCACTACTCACATCTCCTATAGCACGCACTAAGTATGCCACAACTAATACCGAAAAGGCTAAGCCGGTTGTGCCTCTAGAAGTGCTCGAAATTTGGGCTAGAAATGCAGTTATAGCAGCAAACAGTAGACCACCTACTCCAAGAATAACACCATATAGAAGCGCACTTTCAAATGTGATTCCTTCAATATTTAAAAGATAAATTCCTAACCCGGTTAAGAGGATAATGCTAATATTTGCGATAGAAATCACAATTGATGAAGCGGCTAAGTATGCCAGTCTACCAATAGGCAAGGACCGTATCACTTCAATTCTTCCGGTTTCTTCATCTGTTCTTGTACTACTACCTACTAGTAATATGTTCATAACTGCAACTGCGATAATGGTAAAGATAAGCATCTCATGGGCAAATTGAGTCCCCACTGTAATTAAATAATCTGCCTCATCATAACCCGGACCGAGCATCGCGACCATGGCAGGATTTTGCATTGTTAAGGCAAACCCTTTTTTCGAGACATCATCTTGATAAACATTTGGATAGGAAAATGCAACAGATAATGTTACAAGTACAATCCCAACAATCCATGTAATCATTTTAAAGCGTTGCGCTCGGAAAATAAGCTTAATTAATGGACCAGTTCCTTTGTAAAGGTTTCGATTCATTGCGATACGCCTCCAACCGAATCCGTGGTCCCTTCATAATGACGCATAAATAAATCCTCTAATGTAGGCGGTGCACTTTCTAATTTCACAATGCCAAATTTACTTATATAGCTGATTACTTCATCAATTTTTTCTGAATCAACCTGGAATGATAAACCATCATTGTTTTCAAGAAGATGATAAATTCCTTTAAAATTAGCCAATTCCGATATCGGCTGTTTTGTTTGTACAATAAAATTCGTACGAGTTAAATGGCGCATTTCACTTAATGTACCGGTTTCAATAATTTTTCCTTCGCGAATAATGGATATTTTCTCACAAAGTTTTTCAACCTCTGAAAGAATATGGCTTGATAGTAAGACACTTTTCCCTTCATGTTTAGCCTCTAAGACACATTCTTGAAAAGTTCGCTCCATTAATGGATCTAATCCGGATGTTGGTTCATCTAATATAAAAAACCGCGCATCTGACGCAAAGGCTGAAATAAGTGCGATTTTTTGGCGATTTCCTTTTGAATAGGCTCTACATTTTTTAGTAGGGTCTAATTGAAAGCGTTCGATTAATTCGTCACGTTTCTGTTTACTGCCATTTCCGCGCATTTTCAGGAAAATATCAATGACCTCTCCACCTGTTAAATTCGGCCAAAGATTTGCATCTCCTGGTACGTATGCCACTTCTTTATGAATTTCAACGGCATCATGCCATACATCTTTTCCAAATATTTTTGCTTGCCCACTGGTTGGTTTTAACATCCCTAACAACACGCGAATAGTAGTCGATTTCCCTGCACCATTTGGGCCGATAAACCCAAAAATTTCCCCTTCCTCAATTGATAAATTCACTCGATCAAGTGCCGTAAATTTCCCGAATTTTTTCGTTAAATCTTTCACTTCCACTAGATTCATCAAGATCCCTCCTAGGTAGAAACTCTTTAAGTAAATCCATTATATTACAAAAGGAAGTGTTATTTTGAAAGTTCACGAGTTCTCATTATTTTCTTACTTGGCATTCCATTGTATTATATGAGTAGTAAATTTATGGATGGGTGAGCAAATGAAATACGCACTTTTAGGGGATTTACATTCAAATATAGAAGATACCATTGCGGTTTTAAATCATATTCAACAACAAGCACCAACCGCTACCATTTTAGGGTTAGGTGATTTATACGAATGTACCATTGGAAAGAAAAAAGCGAGTACAGTTAACAATGTACCATTAGAAGAAGCTGCAATTGTGAGGGAGGAATTTGAAGAGCTGCTTACTTTTCCATCCATTCGAGGAAATCAAGAAGAACGGATTACCCAAGTGACAGGGATTGAAAGGTTTGCAGCACTGCCTGAAAGTATTGTCATTGAAGGTGCTACACTGCTCCACGGCCATCAAATCGTATGGGACAAACATTGGGAGCCAATTGAATTACCTGTAGCAATTGAAACCCCTTTGCTCTTTTTTGGACATAGTCATCGCAGCGGTATTTATCGTAAAGGAAAAAAGCTTCCACTCACTATTCTCTTTGGCGAAGAATTTCCGTTAATTAAGAAAAAATATTGGATTAACGTTGGATCCGTCGTCGATCACCGAGAATGGTGTTTGTATGATAGTGATGCACGGACGATTACATTTATGAAGGCGAATTAATTATAAAAAGATGCGATCGCTCCAATTAGCAATCGCATCTCCTAATTCCTGTTACTCTTTGTCTTTGTTAAACCACAGTTCATCCATATTATCCACTTCGCCATTATAATTAATTAAAATCTCTTCACCAGCTTTTATGTCTTTGTAAGCAAAGAAATCAAATGTGTGGTTATCGAAATTAATATCATAAACAGCATTTGGTTCATACGAATGGTTAAACAACATCCCATACCCTAGCAGAATCGCCGTATGATTTATTCCATACTCAAACGCATAATCTGCAAGAAGGGTTTTCTCAATATGTTCATGCTGCTCATTTGGATAAGAAATAACAGGTGCTTCATGCAAAAGCTCCCCTTTTTTAATATCACGTGTAGCAAATACCCCTCTATTAAATTCTCCATCACTTAGAGAAGATGTTTTAACTTCAATCATGTGTTCGCCTACTCACTTTTGTATTTTTCTTTCTAAGAATAACATTATTTTGAACATTTAGGGTAAAAAATGCAATTAAAGAGGTTAGAAGCGACTACTAGGAATACTTATTCTAATTGATTTTTTCCCTTCACTTGCTTTAACGTCGCCACAATTAGAAAGCTCACAATCACTAATAAAAGCCAGGAACTCACTTTTCCTAAATGAACGAGACTCCATGCATCCACTTGATTTGGATATTTCCATGCACCAAAATACGTTGCGATATTTTCTGCAATCCATATAAAAAAGCCGATGAGTATGAAGGAAACCGTGAGTGGCATGCGGTAACGAGTTCCACCCACTTCATATGTGACCCAGGACTTCCAAAAAACAAGAATAACGAGCCCTGATAGCCACCAACGAATATCAACCCAATAATGGTGAGTAAAGAAATTCAAATAGATTGCAGCAGCAAGAGGGACAACCATGAATAACGGCGGCCACTTAATCAGTTCCACCTTCAACCTTCTCCATGCCTGACAAAGATAGCTGGCCACACTTGCATACATAAATCCACTATATAAAGGCACTCCAAAAATTTTAAAATACCCTTCCTCTGGGTAAGACCAGGAGCCCATATGCACTTTGAATATTTCAAGTGTAAGGCCAATCAAGTGAAATAATGTGATTACCTTTAGTTCATCCTTTGTTTCAAGACCGGAACGAACCATCCACCACTGCATCAGAAGGCAAATGATAAGCAGCCAATCATACCTCGGAAGGACAGGGAGCGGCAAGATTTGTGTCAAAGCCAATGAGGCAAAAATTACAACAGGAAACAAACAGGATAATGCCTGCTCCCACCCAAAACGAACAAGTTGTTTTAGTGCTCTCATTATTTATGCCTCCAAAGATTTATGCTTATTACTCTTCTTCACTTCGATATTCCAAAATATCGCCAGGTTGACAGTCTAACGCTTTACAAATTGCCTCTAATGTAGCAAATCGAATCGCCTTAGCCTTACCGTTTTTCAAAATAGACAGGTTCGCCATCGTAATGCCGACTTTTTCCGAAAGTTCGGTTACGCTCATTTTCCTTTTTGCTAGCATTACATCAATATTGATTATGATTGCCATTGTTACCACCCCTAGACTGTTAAATCGTTTTCAGATTTTATATGAATCGCTTCTTGTAAAAGTCTTTGGAGAACAGCAGCAAAGACAGCAATCACTAATGGCGCAAATACCATGACCATTCCAACGAGGATCAGACCCGGTGCATCATCAACCTCCGCTAAAATATATACAAACGGCAGGGCTACTACATATAGGACACTGATAATTATGGCACTTTTTTTAATTTTTTTTAGAGCTCTAACGGAAAATTGAGAAAAAGATAGGTTCTTATCAATATAGCTTAGTATGTTAAAGGATTGATATAAAGCAAAGTAAAATGGCACTGCTGAAACATACATAACCATTAACAGACCATAAACCACAAAGGCTATATCCGAACCTCTGTCTGCTGCTTCATGTGCTTCATTGGCAATTTGGGGCAGTAAAAATAAACACGCTGCAAGCACGGGAACACCTATAAGAATGACAGCAATCTTTAAAAAGAGTGTTGATCCTCTTTTCATAAAAAGCACCTCACTTAGTTTTTTGTAAATTGATAATAACACCACATTTATCGTTTTACAATAAATAAATATTGTATATTAAAAAACTTTTGTTGTTTATAATTAGTTATTTCTATAAAACAAGCAATTTCAACCATAAATGCAAATATCCCTACCATTTTCTTTCACAATAAATGAAAATCGATTATACTGGATTCACTATGATCTTTATAAAAGGAGAATTCCCGATGACAGAAAATAATCAATCAGAAGCACCGAAAAAGAAAATGAGCTTACAAGATGCCGTGAAACAACAACTTGAAAATAAAAAGAACAAAGCTTCTAATGGTAAGGGAAATACAAATATGGACCTTTCACCAAAAAAAATGAAAAGCCAGCAGTCGAAAAAAACAAGTAACACTCGTAGAAAAATGGGTGTGTAATGAACGGAAAGAATCGGAAAGACATTGTACCTGGTACGGTGGTTGATATTGTTTTAAAGAAAGATCAGAAAACCGGAAAGCTTACAAGAGGAACTGTGAAAGATATTCTTACTAATTCAAGTACCCATCCCCATGGTATAAAAGTCAGACTAACGGATGGACAAATTGGACGAGTACAGGCGATTCATAATTGAAAATGAAAAAGCATTCAAGGATCGTTACTTCCTTGAATGCTTTTTATTCTCTTATGACTTTTTAGCTTGTCTACTTAAACCAAATACAGCGGAACAGAACATAAATATACTTGTACATAAAAACATAGTAATGCCATTCCATTCATCATTAAGCAACGTAATATTTGTAAGTATGATGAGTTGCATCAAACAAATTGAAACATATAAAACTAGGTTATATTTCATTCTATCCCTCCCCTTCAACTATATATTTTCAATTGATACTTGCTTATTACTTTCAATCGTTTCAATGAATTTCTCCATAGTAGATGTTAAGTACGTATCGGTTCTTTTAATAAATACCGTTTTTATCTTACTATATTTATCTGGTAATGTATGACATTGGATGAGGTCGCTTTGTACCATATGAGTAACGGATGATTTTGGAACAAAGGACACCCCAAGACCCATCGCAACACTCCGTAGAATTGTTTCTAACGTACCGAATTCCATAACCTTTTGCGGTTTTACGTTTTCGTCTTTATACCACGTTTCAAGGCGAGCTCTGTAGCCACACCCTTCACTGAAACATAAAAATGGTTCGTTTTTCAGCTCTTCTAATGTGTAATGACGCATATCAGAAATTACCACAAGCTCTTCATGGAACACTTCATATGATACAAGATCTGGATGAAAGTCTGCTTCCGTAACGAAAGCTCCATCTAACTTATGATTTAGCACATCTTCTTCTAATAATTCCGTAACGCCCGTAAACAAGGACAAATCAACTTTTTTATATTTCTTTATGTAGGAAGAGAGGATTTTCGGTAAATGATAAACTGTTTCTACAGTTCCAATTTCTAATTTTCCAGAGGGTTCATTATTACTTTGGACAGCTTTTTTCATCTCATCTGTTAACATTAATATTTTTTTACTATAGGATAATAGTTTTTTTCCTTCAGGTGTCAAACTCATACCACGACGGTGTCTATTAAACAAAGGCGTGTTCAGTTCTGTTTCTAACTTCTGAATTCTCGAAGTAATATTCGATTGTACATAACTAAACTGTTTGGCTACTTCTGTGATGGTTCCTTTTTCCGCTACCATTTGAAATATTTCCAAGTCTTTAAATTCCACTTTTTCTCAGTCCCTTACTATTTTCTCTCTATTTCTATGATATCAATAAAAATGATGGTATTCATTCCTTTTATTCATTTTACGAGATATCGAAACAGATATAAGATAAATAAGACAATTTTGTGAAAGAGGTAGAAATTCATTGAAAAATAATGTATTACTCGGAGCTGTTTTATGTTTTATTGCGGCTGTGTCATGGGGAGCAATGTTTCCTGTAGCACATGACGCTTTTAAACATATTGATCCTTTCTATTTTACAGTCATTCGATATGGATCGGTTTCGATTATTTTAGTAGCGATATTATTTTGGAAAGAAGGAAAGCAATCCTTTAAATTTGAAGGAAAAGGTCTTCAATTGTGGTTTTTCGGTACAATGGCGTTTACCATTTATAATCTATTTATCTTCTGGGGAGAGGACTTATTAGGTCACTCAGGCGTCATGGTGGCTTCGATTATGGAATCCCTTATGCCGATGATTTCGATTGTTATTGCATGGATCATTTTCAAAAATCGCCCGCATTTATTTACATTAATCTGTGTATTGGTTTCCTTTATCGGTGCAATGTTAGTTATTACAAAAGGCGATATTCAAGGATTCCTTGGTGCAACGAATAATTTTATTCCTTCTATACTTATCTTCATTGCCGTAATTGGATGGGTGATCTATACGATGGGTGGTAGTGAATTTAGCAACTGGTCGGCTTTACGATACTCAACGTTAAGCTGTTTACTTGGAACGATCACAGCGGTTGTGATTACTGGAGGAACAACACTCTTTGGATATACATCCATTCCATCAGTTAATGACATAACAGCCGTAAGTCCGCATTTATTGTTTATGATTATTTTCCCTGGCGTTATTGCATTACTTGGTTGGAATATTGGTGTAAGCATCTTATCACCATTAAATGGATTGTTGTTCATTAACTTTGTGCCCGTTACAACTCTATTAATTTCTATTTTCCAAGGCAATCCTGTAACAACCTTTGATATTATTGGGACGATCTTTATTATCCTATCATTAGTATCAAATAATATATTCATTCGAATGGCGCAGAAGAAAGAAGCGTCTCACCATGTTCAAACGAAATTAAGAGAGCGTATATCTTAACGCATAACAGTCTATTTCTATGGATGAAATCGACTGTTTATTTCTTTCAGCTTAAAATAAAGTTATATTAAATTAATTTTTCCCGATTACGATTCGCCAAAGATCAGGTCCTTGTTCGCGATATTCCCACGTAAATTGACCCTCTCTTTCTATAAGAAACATATAATACAATGGTTTAGGATCATGGTTATTTGTTAATTCCATAAATTCGCCACTGTTTAGCTCATCAAAAGCTTTCATTATACTACGATGACGTATTTTCGGTTCGATGTCTGGTGCATGTAGTGTTTGCTTCATTTGAACGTCATTCATTTTAATTTCCTCCAACTTTTTATATGTAGGGTTTATTATTTTTTTACTACACAAAATAAATGTTACATCCGTTTATAATTAAAATTCCTATTTTTAACTGGAACTATTCCTGTTTATGATAAAGTAGTATATAGAATATTAGTTTAATGCAGAAAGGATGATTTCGTGAATCAGGAATCCATTCAACAACTTCTTCAACGTTTTCCATTGTTTAAAGACTTAACGGATCAAGAAATACAACCGATTGTTCATATAGCAAAGCATCATACTTACCGCCTTGGGACACATATTTTTATGCAAGGCGACCCTTTAACAAATGTATATTTTATTCATCATGGCGCCATCAAAATTTACCGTACTGACACACAAGGGAAAGAACAAATTGTTAACATTCTTAAAGATGGCCAAATGTTTCCCCATCAAGGATTCTTTCGAAAAGGGAATTATCCTGCACATGCTCAAGTGATGGAAGAGGCTGAATTAATTTATATTCCAATTCGTTCATTTGAAGATTTTTTAGTGAAGCACCCGCAAGTTTGTATTAAAATCTTCCGTATTTTAGGTGATAAAATTGTTGATCTTCAAAATCGATTAGAAGAACAAATTTTACACAATACGTACGAGCAAATTATTCTTCTATTAATCCGTTTGGCGAAAAATCATGGTGAGCAATTAGATGATGAACAATATTGTATTAAAACTCAATTTACCAACCGTGACTTAGCCAACATGATTGGCTCTAGCCGAGAAACGGTCAGCCGCACATTAACGTATTTAAAAAAGAAAGCACTTATCAATACGGACGAAAGCGGTAATTTTATTTTAAACATTGAGCAATTGAAAGAAGAAATATTTAACTAAACATATTTCGATTCATCAATAAATATAGTCGATAAGAAATAGATCACAATGCTTGCCGCTAATAATAAGAATCCCCATCCAAGAGCCTTTTGTTCAATGAGTAAATAGTTATTACAAAGTTGTGTTGGTGAAGCAATATAGAGCCATGCCATTAATCCGAAAAGCATGCTTAATAGTACGTAAATGATGTTTTTGCTTACACCAGTTAACTTTGACCAACTATCTCGTAATGGAATACCTGCTAAAAAAGGTAAACTAATAAACTTAAATACTTCAACAATAGGTTCAGTTAATGCCTCATCCATTGTTCTTGGCATTAACCAGTAAATGACGATGATCATAAATAGGGTAATCCCCGGTACCCCATTTTTATTCCAAGTCCCAAAAAATTGTGGAAAATGTTTTTGAAAGAAGGGCGCCAAAAGCATACCTACAATCAATAAAAGCGGCATTTGCATGTGCATATGAATGGCCATGACTGATTCTAGAAATGTAATGACAGGTGGGAGCATTAAAAAGATATATAAAACGAGACCATATTTTGCTTGTTTCATAGTTATTTGCTCCCTTCCCTTTCAAGAATTGTCGTTACACTTTTTGCCGCTTCTTCAATCTCCTGATAATCCATGACTTCAATTAATATGCCATTTGGATCAACTAAATAAAAAGCTGAGTTATGTTGGAAATTGCCATTTTCATCGGGAATGACAATCACGCCAAATTCATTTAATAAATTATCGAGCTCCGTTTGATCTGGAATTCTTGCCATTCGCCAAGTTTCTCCGTCACTTTGGAAATAGGTTCTATATTTGTTCAATACTTTCGGGTCATCATTTGTTGGATCAAAACTGATACTCAAGAAGACAATTTCTTCCCCTATATACTTTTGTGGAATGCGCTTATACACTTCTGCTTGATTTAATTCTAATTGCGGGCAAACATCTGAACACCCAGTATAAATGAATGTAATAAAGACATATTTCCCTTTAAATTCGGAAAATGGATATGTCCTTTCTTTACTATCCTCTAGCGTCACTTCAGGGAAAACGGGATGTTCCTTCATCAATTTATTCACTCTTGCCGTTTCCATCGTATACGCACTAAAACCATCAGTACCGACAAAGAGTAAAACAAATCCGAACATAAGAACAATACCGATAGCGATTGTATTTTTTCTATTAGCGAACATTACAATCACGTCCTAATAAGTTATTAATCTAAAAAGCATCTTCCGTTTTCTTTCTGTCTAGCTCCGAACGCCAGCTCCTCGCGCACTTCGATTCCTTCCTGCACGTGCAAGCACGTTTGTCAGGAATCTCCAGTGCGTATCGGAGCTAAGCGGGCGTTCTCCGCTTTTCTTGTTACCACGTTCTAAACGGTGGTGATCCTGGTGGTGCGTTGAAGATCATGTCAACTAAAGGAATGACATACGCCATTGCCACCACTGCTAGCATTAATACGATAATCATTGTCCAACGCTCCGTCCATTTTGGTGTTGGAAGTGCGTCTTCTTCAGGTTCTGCAATCGGGAATTCCGTTTCGCCTTTTGGTGCTAAGAACATTAGGTTGAATACGATGTAGAACATTAGGATACAACCGATAATTAACAGCGTACCACCAATTGCTAGTAAGAATAAATATGGATCCCAGCCAAGAGCCGTTGCGTTATCTCCATATGTTGTATAGGAAGTTCTTCTTGGAGAACCTTGTAGCCCTACCCAGTGCATTGCACCTGACATTAACGTCATCCCTAATGTCCAAATAATTGTTTGAGCAACACCTATTTTGTTCATCGCTGGCGTTAGAACACGTTTTGTTAAATGTGGTACTAACCAATACACCGCGCCACAGAATGACATAACTACTGATACACCCAATGTTAAATGGAAGTGACCTACGATATACATCGTGTTATGAACTACTTGATTCAATTGGAAGTTTGTTTGAGCAATACCACCTGCACCTGCTGGAATGAAGGAAATCATGGCAATCATTGGTGCAAGGAAACGTACATCTCCCCAAGGTAATACTTTAAACCAGCCGAGTAGACCTTTTGCTCCTTTTTTTCTTCCTGCTCTTTCAAATACGGCAAACATAGCAAATGCTGTCATCATTGAAGGGAATCCAATGGCTAAACTCATAAATACATGCATGAATTTAATCTGTGGCGTAATCCCTGGATCAATAATTTGATGATGGAAACCACCTGTAATATTTAAGATGACTAAAAGAATTACTACTAATCTCGCTAATGAATCACTAAATAATTTCCCGCCAATTAATTTTGGTATCGCAATATACCAAGTAGATACCGCTGTTAAATACCAAATGTTTACGAGCGTATGACCAAAGCTCCAAAATAGCGTACGTGTCAGAATCACGTTAATTGTATCTGTCCAACCAAAAGCCCATGGAAGAATGTATAATACTTCAGCAGTTACACCAAAGCTACCAAAGAATAATAGGACGAACACGCCTGTTGCAAAATACGCTAGTAGTGGTAGATGCTCCCCACGATGATTTTTTCTCCAATGTGCTACATTAATAAATGCGCCAAATGCCGTTACCCAAATACCAATTACAAGAAATACTAAGCCTACATAAAACCAAGGTGATGCTTGCATAGGTGGGTAGAACGTGTACATAACCGATGCATTTCCACGAATAATCGTTGTTGCTACAAACACAACACCAATCACCATTAACCCTAATGCAACCCAGCCCATTTTTCGAACTTTCGGTAGAAGTCCTCCGAGTGTATGGGATAGTGCTGCATAAAAATAACCAATCGTAAATGTTGTGCTGAATACGAGAACTAATAAAACTCCATGCGCTGTAAGTACCTGATAGTAATTTAACCATGCTGGTAATTCTAAAAGCCCCGCGCGGTTAAGGCCTTGCAGTAACCCTAATATTCCTCCAAGTAAAAATGCGATAAATGCAATTCCTATAAACACTAATGAAAGTCTAGCATCCAATGAATTAACGCCAAGTAGTTTCGTTACTTTATCTTTTACAGACGCTTTTTGCATTACGCCTTCTGTGATCGTCGCCATTCTTTTCCCTCCTCTATTTCACCGTAATTGTCGTTGCCATCGCTTGATGACCCGCACCGCAATATTCATTACATAAAACGAGGTATTCTCCTGGTTCATCAAATGTTTGAGTGATTCTTTGTACATACCCCGGCACGATCATTGCATTTAAATTTGTACCTGCTACTTGAAAACCGTGTACAACGTCTTTTGAAGTCATAATAAACGTTACTTCTGCACCTTTTGGTAGTTCAATTTCATTTGGAGTGAACGAGAATACTTGAAGCGTCATCACCACTTCATACGTGTTATCTCCTGTTTTAAAAACTCCCGGATTATCAAAAGGAGCTGTTTCGTCTACCTTTTGTGGATCGATGTGTTCCGTGCCACTTGGTGGTTCCATGTCAAAAGCAAACGCTTGATATCCTGTAATGGCCATTGAAATAACGATAATTGCAACACCAAATATCAGCCATATTTCTTCCATGCGATGTATCTTCATCTTTACTCCTCCTTAAACTCTATCCATATATAAAACTAGAAGTACGATAATAAACAGAATAATTGTTCCTCCAACAAACACGACGGTTGAAAATAATGTTCCTCTTAATGAGTTCTCCTCATTTGTCTTTTTCATGGGGTATTCCTCCTTTAATTTACTGCTTACTTGTATTCTAATTTGAAATGGACTTTGACATAGTGAGCAAAATCACACCCTGTTGGTGATTTTGAACACGGGCGAGGAATAGAGCTAAATGCGATTGGAGTTTTCGCCATGTTACTAAACGCAAAAAATCCCAAAATCAAAAGATGATTTGGGAATGAAAAAACTTCTGTTGCTTGAAAAGAACTCATAAAATGGAACATGTCCAATTGTGAGGGGAATAACATGGTTTACATAAAAAAAGGCTCAGCCATCTTAATAGGAAGCATTTTTCTATCTATAGGCATCAATGCATTCTTAACACCTTATGAAGTATTAGATGGCGGAATTATTGGATTATCGCTTATTTCGTACTATCTATTTCAGCTAAAAATTGGCCTCATGATTATTGTATTAAGTATTCCTATTTTTATATTAGCTTGGTATAAATATAAAAATTATTTTTACAATAGCCTTCATGGATTGCTCATCTCGTCGATCGTAATCGACATTTTAAAGCCTTTACGCGATTTTATACGAATTGATCCCATACTAAGTTCTATTTTCGGCGGTATTTTTGTCGGTCTTGGTATTGGAATTATGTTACGCTTTGAAACTAGTACAGGAGGAACCGACCTACTAGCCCAATTTATTGCAGATAAAATCAACATCAACGTCGGCGTCATTATTTTTATAATAGATGCTCACGTAATTGGCCTTGGGGGATTGTTAATTTCTAAAGAATCGCTAATACTTTCCGTTACAACAATCATTTTTGGTGGGATTACAACAAGTTTCATCACAAGCTGGCATAGATAAAGAACCAAATTAAAAACAGCCGTCTAAACTTGGCGGCTGCTTGAATTTTTATATTAATTTTTCCACACGATTCTTTTTCAAGAAGGCTAATTTTGTTTCGGATATGATAATAGCAATTAAAATTAAGATTGCTCCGATTACCATTCTAGTAGTTAATACTTCGCCTAACAACACGATTGAGAATACCATTCCCCAGAAAGACTCCGTTGATAGAATAATGGCAGCCTTTGTTTCGTTCGTAAATTTCTGTGCGATTGTTTGGAACAAGTAAGCAATCGTTGTTGAGAAAATCGCTAAGTAAAGAATAGAAGATACGGCTTCTGTTTCCATCGAAAAGTTAAACTCGCCTTTGAAAAGTACGACAATCCAAGCAAATACTGCAGCAAAAAACATTTGTACAATTGTTAAAGTAATTGGATCTTCATCTTTGACATATTTGGCTGTATAGAAAATTTGATAAGCAAATGCCACTGCACAGGCTAGTGTAAGCAAATCTCCAATATTTACATCCGCAGATAGCTGTAAAGAAAGGAAACCGATTCCGATAATCGCTAACACTGCGCCAAACAATTCAAATTTATCTATCTTCCTTTTGTAAGCAAGGAATGCGATAAACGGAACAATTACAACGTTCACTGCTGTTAAGAACGCATTTTTTGAAGGTGTTGTAAACTGTAGTCCGACCGTCTGCAATGCAAAAGCGACGTATAAAAAGAAGCCCAGTACAAATCCTTTTTTTATGATTTCACGGTTTAATGTTTTTAACTTTTTATTAAAAATAATGCTTAGTATAATAAAACCTACTAAAAAGCGACCCGCTAATATTTGATAGGGTGTATAATGTTCAAGTGAAATCGCACTCGCAACAAAACCACTTCCCCAAATAACCGCAGTAATACATAACATGATCTCTCCAATATATTTCCGCATAATGTGCCTCCAATTATGTATTTAAACATTCTAATTTATAATTATACAACACGATAAATATATTGGTATATTTATTTCATTAAAGCTTTTTATATCAATTTTTTCATTACAAAAGCATTTAAACTTTTGTGATTGTTTCTATTAAAATTGTTATATTATTAAATAAGAAGTAATACTTGAGCTCAGTATAGAAAAGAGGTGCGCATATGTTCCAATCCATTCTTTCCAATTTAGCAATTATCCTATTAACGCATTTGATCATGAGTATGCTTATGCATTATCGAAAGAGAATAACCTCTTTCACCTATCATACACTTTCTATCATATTAGTCTCTTGTTCTATCATCGCTATGTTTTATTTACCGATCCGATTCGGCGATTTTTGGTTAGATATGCGCTTTATTCCACTTGTATTTTTTGCTTATTTCCACGGCTGGAAAATTGCCATTTCTTCATTAATCATTGCAGGTTTCTGGCGATTTTTAATGGGCGGTGATGGAATGGTCCCTGGTATCCTTTTTGGAATGATTGGTCCAACACTACTTGCATTAGCTTTCCATTCTAGAGCAAATATAGAAAGTAATTATCTTGAAAAACTTAGCCTTCTTATTGGATGTTGGTTAATTTGTGATATTCCGATAATATTTGCCATGCCAAACGGTCTTGAAGTTTTTAAAGATATCGCATTTATTCGAAGTATATCATTTATTATAACAGGCATTATTTGGTACATATTTATTATGCAAAATCGACAGCTGAAGTATTTATATGATGAACTAGAAAAACAAGCTGGGGAAGATCCATTAACAAAACTCCTTAATAAGAGAAAGTTCTTTGATGTAGTTACTGATAAGGTGAAATCTTTGAAACCAAATCATTATATCGCTATGGTCGATATTGATCATTTTAAAAATATTAATGATACTTATGGTCATTTAATTGGGGATAAAATATTAATAGATGTCGCACATATCCTAAAAGATTATGAAACTAAATTTATTCAAGTTGGAAGATATGGTGGCGAAGAGTTTATTATTTATATCGGAAATACTACAAACGAAGATGCAAAGAAATTAATTGAACAAATCCATAAAAAAATTAAAGAACACGAATTTATTATTGATGAGTATCAACATATTAAAATTACGGCCTCTATTGGTTTAGCTAGTTTAGAAGATAATTCAACATTACTTCATACAGTTAATAAAGCTGATATTAATCTATATAGAGCCAAACAAAGCGGACGCAATCGCTTTGTTTGTTCATAAAAACACGTAAATTTTCACATTTGCGTGCTTTTTTCGTACTTCAATTACCGGCATTGCCCTTGTGATTATTCTCTATATCCGTAACATAGTATAAGTACAAATCCATTGTTTGGAGTTGGTTTGTGTTGAAGCATACCGTGAAACGAGGAGAAACCCTCTATCAAATTTCTGTGGATTATCGAACACCATTTTCTTCAATTGTCCGCGCAAATGCTGGGATTAATCCGAATGTTATTTATGTAGGTCAGTCCATCGAAATACCTGGCTTTCCTGACCCGAATACGTTGCCTTATCAAATAGAGGTATCTGTTAATGGAAGATGGCTTCGCTTGAAAAGAGATGGCGTAACTCAAAAACAATACCCAATTGCAGTTGGGAAAATTCTAAACCAAACACCAATTGGAAACTATATTATTATTAATAAAGCACCTAATCCTGGGGGGCCATTTGGGACGATGTGGATGAGCCTGTCCAAGCAAGGCTATGGAATTCATGGAACCAATAATCCAAGCTCCATTGGGCACGCAGTATCAAGAGGATGTATTCGTATGCACAATAAAGATGTAGAAGAGCTAGCAAGAACCATCCCCATTGGAACGCCTGTAAGCATCCATCCATGAAACAACGTGTATAAGGAAACTTATACACGTTGCAGATTGTCGACAAAAGGCTTTCAGAATGGTCTCATTCTGAAAGCCTTTTGTCATTTTTCCGGATTTTTGGGTATTATATCGATTTATTTTAAGC
>NZ_RYYR01000016.1 GCF_003977595.1 Lysinibacillus antri
TTACTGCTTCAATTTTTTCTTCCCTTGAAAATTTAGCCAAAAGAAAAGCACCTCCAAATTTTAGATTTTGTGTCTAAAATTTGGGGTGCAGTTCACAATCGAATGGTTCTTTATGTATGAAATAATCTAATCTCTTCTTCTTTTAAAAATTAATTCGAAAAATGTTGGCGTCCCATAACCTCTTAAACCAGGTGCAAAGATTTGCACAAGCTCCCATCCTTCCCGCTCATGCTCATAAACAATTTGATGATAGTCTTCTTCTGGTTCAAGTTTAAATGTAGATAAACGTACTTTAATAAATTTATGTTCGTACATAATAAATCCTCCATATACTTTTACTTTACATACGAACTTAGACCTGATGAAGTTTCAATTTTTAAAAATTTGTCTTTTTTTTGACCAAAATGTGAATATTTATTGAACATTTTATGTACATTTTGTGATAGAATATGAATTAATAGATAAGTACTCTTTTAGGAGGAATTTACATGTATAACTTTTTTAATTTTCTAAGTTTATTAATTTTAACGGTAGGTCTAGCATTATTTGGGTTAAGCTTTTTCACACAACTTTCACATTGGGTAGGTATTGAAATTGTGAAAGGCAGTGTCTATTTATTTGTTGTAGGTTTATTTTTCCAAATTATGGAGAACGATATTTCAAAAAAAGAACGTGCATAGTTTTGGGCTGTAGAACTCGATTCTACAGTCTTTTATTTTGATTAAAATAAAAAGCACTCTTTTTATGTAAGTGCCTAGGTTAACTGGTTGGATGGAAAACACTAATTAGAAACTGTACTTGACTTGGTTCAAGTGCCAAAGCGCGAACAAAGTTTACATTTTGAGCTGTTAATGCAAGTTCAGAATGGGCTGGGACAATCTCCTCAACAATTGCATCATGATCATCTTCAATACTTACCAACACATCATTGTCGGATTTATTTCGCGCGATTACTGTCATTAATAACGGAGAACGTAATGGGGTAGCAGGTGCGGCATAAATGAGGGTATAGTCCTGGCGAATCGTTGTATTTTCTGCAATTTCAATTTCAGCTTGAAATACTGATGATTCATCATCCGTAATTAATTCATATTCTTCCTCCTCAACAATCGTGACTTCTTCAATGACTAATTTTTGTTCAGCGCCGACAATCGCATTGACTGAAAAGGTTTGAGAAATAATTAGTGAGTTCCGATCTGAAATCACTTCACTTTCGATTGAAATCCGTTTATTTTTTTCACGATTACTCTTTTTTTGTGGTTCACCCATTTGCGCTAGACCCCCTTTCTTCTAGTTAATGATAACTGTAAACAGGATGTGAGGGCTATTTGTAAATCTAGATAAAAATGCGTGCGTTAGGAATGCAGTATTTTACAAATGGTTTGGAAGCATTTCTTTTTTGAAGATGCACAAAATAAAGTCGGAGGTGAACAACATTGAAAAAGGCGCATCGAACAACTTTTAGAAAAATGAAAACACCGAAGAAAAAGAATAGCCGTGAAGAAATTTCACAAGAGATGAATTTTGAAAAAGCGTTAAAAAAGATTGAATACCAAAATAACAAAATTAACGATTAGTTTGTAACCTTTTCATGACAAATGCTTCAACACCTTCAGATGAAGGCATTGGAGCATTTGTTTTAAACTAATATGTTGTTGTTCTTAATTATTGTTATACACCTGATTGAAGCTTATCCTCAAACATATCAATGATTGCTAAGAATCGCTCTGCTTCACGGAAAGTATGATCAGCAAGTAATGGATGAATATTACTTTTAATTTTACATGCCTCAATTAGTTCTCTCGCCGTTTTTTTAAAGTCCCGTAAAGAAACTACCGATACACGGTTTTGATCAAGGAATTGGTCTAAAATTGGTTTTGTCTCAGATTGTGGTCGCATAGAATCTAAGTCGATTGCTTGGAAAACAAGTTGATCAAAATCATGGCTGAATTCTCTCGCCTGGGCTACTAATTTCCTTTCAGATGGGTCAAGTAAATGACCAATAAATTTTGCATGATCCGCCATAATTTTTAGGAAAAAGACGTTTTCTTTAATAATGGCTTCAGGTAAAGGCTTCAACCGGCCTTCATTTAGCTCTTTTAAACGATTCGCAAAATAAGCTGCTTCTCTACTAATGTGATCAACTAATAATGGATAATTATTCGACCGCACTTCACAACGTAAAACTAATCCCAATACTTTACGTTTGTACGCCCAAATGGAAACAGCTGACTGATAAACCTGACTGTTAAAATTCCGAATCACCTGAGGATCAGTGTTAGAAGAATATCGACTTAATTGTTCTTCAACTTTTTCAAATACATCAATATAATGTTGCGCTTCTTGAATTAGTTTCGAATCATTATAACTGAAACCGAGGCTTAAAAATAAAGCATGCTCCTTCATAATCCTTGACCAAAAACGAATTTCATCAAGCGATTGGCTTACAAATTTATTGACCATCTAGTCACCCCTAATTTGTTCTCAAGCATTCTATTCTATTCACCCATAGAATCCCTTATGAACTATTTCAAATGATGGTGAATTAGATATAATTTTTACTAACACAAAAATTATTTTCTAAGAAAAAGGTCTAATTCATTGCATTCAGGTGACAATAATATATGTATCTTCCCGATTAATCGGAAAATTATAACCAGTTATTGCGGGATAAAGGACGTGACTTAATGGAAACGATTATTTACATATTCCTTACCATTTCCTATATTTGTATTTTCATTTGGGATGTCATGATTTCTAGAAAAGATGGGCTGTTCAAGGTAACTAACTTATTATTACTCGTGATCTTTGGCTTAATTTACGACAACTTCATCATTGCATTAGGGAAATACATTGGTGAAGGTCACCTCCTTGAAACTTTAAGCACTTTACGTTATTGGTTTCATGCGCTCTTTACCCCTACCTTGATTCTTTTTGCATGGGCGATTTGCCTTCATCTCGGTTTACGCTGGGCAAAGAAAACCTATTGGAAAATTTTGTTCTTTACCTTAACGATCGGGTTAATTAGTTATGAACTCCTAGCTTCAATAAGAGGGCTACAACTAGAGCCGAAATGGGAACAGGGTGTGTTAACCTATCAAAATGTTCAATCAAGTAATCCCATCATGGTAATAATCATCACCATTGTTCTTGCCTTGATCGGCTTTTTATTACTGCGAAAATTTCACTTTCCATGGCTATTTGTTGGAGTACTTCTCATGGTGGTTGGTAGCTTATTAAATATGTGGATTAAATTTAGCCCTATGATGAATCTTTTCGAATTGCTATTAATTGTATCCTTATTATTAACAAAACGATTTCAGGTCCAATTTAATAATTGATTAAATCTGACTTAACTGAATGCAGGAAAAATAATTTATTTTCTGAAATTATATTGACTAATGAATGTATTTCCCGTATTTTTTTAATATTGAACATTTTCATAAGGTTATGCAATTGTCGTTTTAAAGTCACACTGCATTTAAGGGGAACGCTCTTTCATTGCTGTGACTTTTTTTATTGACTACGTAAAAGTACATAAGTTTTCTGAAATCAATGGTAATCCACACAAAGAATTTGACATCAAGAGGAGGAGTTAATTTTTGGAACAGAATCAACAATGGTCTTCTAAAATAGGGTTTATTTTAGCATCAGCAGGATCCGCTATAGGACTTGGCGCCATTTGGAAACTACCCTATGTGACAGGAACGAGTGGTGGCGGGGCTTTCATTCTTTTATTTGTTTTATTTTCCCTTTTAATCGGATTTCCCCTGTTGCTAGCGGAGTTTGTAATTGGGAGAAAAACACAAAAGGATGCAATTGCCGCATATAAACATTTAGCACCTAATACGAAATGGTACTACATCGGATACTTAGGGGTGTTTACGTGCTTTGTCTTATTATCCTTTTATAGTGTTATTGGTGGATGGATTGTACAGTATATTTTCTATAGTGTGACGGGACAAGTTGGGACAGGAAATGCCGATTACGAAGCGCTTTTCAATCATGCAGTTTCGAATCCTGCATTAGCAATAGGTGGGCAAGCGCTATTCTTAATTGTGACAGCCTTTGTTGTCGGAAAAGGGATTCAAGCGGGGATTGAAAAAGCAAGTAAGTTTATGATGCCTGCCCTATTTGTATTATTTATTGTATTAATTGTCCGTTCCCTTACGCTTGATAATGCGATGGAAGGTGTTAGCTTTTTCCTAATGCCAGATTTTTCTAAGTTAAATTCAGAAAGTATATTATTTGCATTAGGACAATCTTTCTTCCTATTAAGTGTTGGGGTTTCGGTTATGGTAACCTATAGCTCTTATTTGAAACGCGATGATAATATTATTCAACCCTCGATTTCGATTGTTGGGATGAATTTGTTTATCTCCATATTTGCTGGCCTTGCGATTTTCCCAGCCGTATTTTCACTGGGCTTTGAACCAACAGCTGGCCCAGGCTTACTTTTCATTGTGTTGCCATCTGTTTTTGAACAAATGGTCTTTGGTCAATTCTTTTTATTAATGTTCTTAGTATTATTTTTATTTGCAACGCTCACTTCAGCCTTTTCTTTACTTGAAATTGTCGTTGCAGTCGGCTCAAAAAATAACAATAATCGTAATCGTCAAGCATGGATCATGGGGATCTTCGTGTTTATTCTTGGTGTCCCATCTGCCCTTTCCTTTGGGATTTGGTCAGATGTATCGATTTTTGGAAAAAGCATTTTTGATGCAGCGGATTACTTAGTTAGTAATATTTTATTGCCTTTAGGTGCTTTCCTCATCTCGATTTTTGTCTCTTATAAACTTAAAAAAGATATTCTAAAAAGCGAATTGATACGAGGTACTAAGGTTAATTTCCTATTTGAAGCTTGGTATTTTTTACTGCGCTATATTATTCCGCTTGTGATTATCATTGTCTTTTTAGATGTAACGGATATTATTTAAGAAAAGCGGAAGCGCCCTCGCTCAGCCCCGAAAGAAACTGGAGACTTCTGACAAGCATGCTTGCATGCGTAGGAGGAAGTTGAAGTTTCCGAGGGGCTAGGGCGCTGAAGCTAGACACTGTTCTAAGCCCGAAAATTTATACTTTCTTATACTTTTAAAATAAAACGCCTCCCTACAGTTATTTGTAAGGAGGCGTCTGTCGTTATTTAATTACAATAAGTTTTTCTTGAACTGGCACGATCTCTTTATTATTTAATTCTTGGGCTTGTTTTCCAAAAGGCATTTGGGCAATTAGTTTCCAAGAAGTTGGAATATTCCACTCGTCCTTTAACTCTGCTTTCATATGTTGTAAGGATGCAGCATAACCAACTACCTCTAGACCTGTCCAAATGGCATATTGTAACATCCCTTGATTTTGCTGTGCCCACTCATCTAATTCCTGATGCAATTGAGGGAATTTTTCTTGTAATCCTTTTGTAATAGCAGTGTCTTGGAAATATAATACCGTTCCATGCCCATTTCGGAACCCATTAATGCGGGCTTCTGTTCTAGAGAAATCTCCATTCCCATTTTTTTCTCTCGCTGTTTCCTCTATACGATTCCAAAGTTCTTTATGTTCATCTCCAAATACAACAACTGCACGAGTTTCTTGTCCGTTAAATGCTGTCGGTACATGAGTAAGGGCTGTTTCAACAATTTCAACAACTTGTTCATCGGAAACGACAGCTACATCTTCCAATGCATGGATCGAACGGCGATTTTTAATTGCTTCAAAATAATTCATCATACAATAACTCCCTTTCTACTTTTCGGGAATTATCTTAACATAGTTTCCAACATTTTTCATTTTCTTTAGCTTACTAGATTTATTACTTATTTTTGGAAAAAAACAGTCTCTCTACTTGAATAATGATAAATGGGACAAATGCCAAACCATAAACCAATAATAATTGGAAAGTCGTTAACACTGCCGATTCGAATAAGCCAAAAATTAATACAGCATTCAATAAAATAACGCCGATTAAGAAGGCAATCCAGCTTGCTAAATTGGTAAAGATACCAATTTTAAAAATGGATTGTTTCGAGCGACAGTTGAAGCCATGGAACAATCTTGCTAAACACAATGTAGCAAATGCCATCGTACTTGCAACCATTGGATCATTCGATGATAATCCTACTTGGAATGCAATAATCGTCACTGCAGCTATTAGCAAGCCTTCCAATCCAACATATTTGGCAAATTTCCGATTTAATAACGGTTCTTTAATATTTCTTGGTTTTTCATTCATCACATTTTTATTATGTGGCTCCAAACCGATTGCAATCGCAGGTAAACTATCCGTTAATAAGTTGATGAATAATAAATGTACCGGCGCAAATGGAGCTGGTAATGCTAATAGTGTGGCATAAAGGACCACTAAAATGGCGCCCATATTCCCTGATAATAAAAACTGAATGGCATTTTTAATATTGGTGTAAATACTTCGACCATTTGACACTGATTTCACAATCGTTGAAAAATTATCATCCGTTAACACCATGGAGGATGCATCTTTTGCGACTTCTGTACCTGTAATACCCATAGCTACTCCGATGTCTGCTTGTTTTAAAGCAGGACCGTCATTTACCCCATCCCCAGTCATGGCCACGACATTTCCTTTATCCTGCCAAGCTTTTACAATTCGAATTTTATGTTCAGGTGAAACACGAGCATAAACGCTAATATTTTCTACTAGATCACGTAACTCTTTATCTGTCAGGTTTTCAATGTCTTTCCCTTCAATTGCTTCAGAAGGATCTTTTAAAATGCCAATTTCCTTTGCGATCGCTGTAGCTGTAATTTTGTGATCTCCCGTAATCATGACCGGTTTAATCCCGGCTTTAATACAATCTGCTACCGCTTGCTTGGATTCTTCACGAGGTGGATCCATCATGGCAACTAAACCGAGGAATATAAGGTCTTTCTCATCTTTTTTCGTAATTTTACTAGCATCCACTTCTTTATAGCTAAGTGCGAGAACTCGTAATCCTTCCCTAGAAAATTGTTCATTGATTTGATGAATGGATGCAATTTGATTTTTCGAAATGGGTGCAATGCCTTGACCCGTTTCCACCTTAGCAATTTGTGGAAGTAATACATCGACCGCACCCTTCGTAATCATGATTGTTCGATTATCCATTCGGTTGAGCGTACTCATTAATTTTCGTTCTGAGTCAAACGGTACCTCACCAACTCGTTCAAATTGGGCCCGCATATTCAGTTCATGGACATTGTAAGGTTTTGCAAATTTCACAAGGGCAAGTTCAGTAGGATCTCCAATTTCTTTCCCATCAATGATAACCGAATCATTACATAATAAAGCCATTTGAAGGAATTTCTTTTCGAGTCCCCCAATCTGCATCTGATCATGCGTACTAACCTTCCCATTAATAAAAACTTTTTGAACGGCCATTTTATTTTGAGTTAGCGTTCCTGTTTTATCGGAGCAGATGACTGAAATACTTCCTAAACTTTCAACAGCATGGAGCTTCCGAACAATCGCGTTTTCTTTCGCCATTTTTTGTGTTCCAAAGGCTAGCACAATGGTAACAATCGAACTCAATGCTTCTGGAATCGCAGCAACGGCTAAGGATACAGCAAACATAAACGAATTTACTAACTCACGACCACGTAAAATATCGAGTGCAAAAATAATAAAGCATAGAATGATAATTCCAATGGCGAGGCGTTTGCCGAAATCATCGAGGCTTACTTGAAGAGGTGTACGCTTTTCCTTTGCAGTATTTAATAAATGTGCAATTTTGCCAATCTCAGTCTCCATTCCAGTGGATGTGACAATGACTTTCCCACGTCCATTCGTTACAAAACTACCGGCAAATACCATGTTTTTCTTATCCCCTAAAGCGACATCTTCTCTATAAATCGAATTGGCCGTTTTTTCAATGGCAATGGATTCCCCTGTTAATGAACTTTCATTGATGAGTAAACTATGACTTTCCATAATTCGACCATCTGCACTAATAAAGTCCCCTGCATCTACTAACAGGATATCCCCTACGACAATTTCCTTCGAAGGAATTTCAACTACTTGTCCATCACGCAGTACTTTGGCGACAGGTGCTGCCATGGCCTTTAAACTATTTAACGATTTTTCCGCTTTAATATGTTGGACTGTGCCAAGGATTGAATTTAACATGACCACAACAATAATGACAAAGGAGCTTTCTACTTCTCCAAGAAATGCGGAAATCACCGCAGCAATCATTAAAATGATCACTAAAAAATCTTTAAATTGATCGAGAAAGACTTCTCCAGCAGTTTTTCGCTTTTCTTCCTGTAATTCATTCAACCCATATTTTTTCTGTCTTCTTCTAACTTCATAATCTGTTAATCCCTGAGGTGTGCCATCCAAAGCTTTCATCACTTTTTCTACGGACTCTCGATAAAATTCTGTCATATCCATTGGAATAAACCTCCATTATTTTAGTAGAATCTATCCATCTAAATTCTATTTGGGCTCTTGTAGATTCGATTATGAATTCATGCCTTTCCTAAGAAACTAGATTATTAAATAGATACAACCTAATAACACACTATTATGATGAGCAAATTGAGAATATTACAAAATCTGAATCATCTAATAAAGGGAGTAGAAATGTTTACAAGTATTACTAGTTTTGTTAGTCTTAAAAACAATAAAAAGATTGTTATTATTAGAGAGAAGGCATTAGAAAGGAGTTATGGAATTGATTAATTTAGAAAATATTTTACTCTATCGCAATGGAACAACAATTTTACATGATGTGAATTGGACCGTTGAACAAGGACAGCATTGGGCGATTTTAGGTTTAAACGGATCTGGCAAAACAACGATGTTAAAAGTGATAAATGGCTATCTTTGGCCAAATGAAGGTAATGTAACCGTCATGGGTGAGCGTTTCGGCAATACGAATATTCCAGAATTACGGAAACAAATTGCTTGGGTGAGCAATGCCATGATTGAAAACTTTACTTGGGAAGACCCATGTATTGAAATTGTGTTAAGTGGAAAATTTGGGGCATTACCACTTTTTGAAGATGTAACGGATGAAGAAATACAAGAAGCGATCGATATGATGAATACGTTGAACTGTGGACATTTAATTGAGAAGAAGTTTTCGCTATTGTCACAAGGAGAACGTCAGCGTGTGCAGATTGCGCGGGCATTATTGACAAACCCGAAAATTCTGATTCTAGATGAACCTTGCTCAAATTTAGATTTAATTGAACGAGAAAAGCTGTTAAAAACCATTCAAACTATCGCCGAAAGACCCGATGCCCCGACAGTACTATATGTCACACATCATGTAGAAGAAATTTTACCATGCTTTAGCCATACATTATTAATGCGTGAAGGAACGATTTATGACGCTGGTGAAAGTAAACACTTATTAACGACTGAAACTTTATCTGACTTTTTCCGCCACGACATAACAGTGCACAATGAACAAAATCGGACTTGGGTGGCAGTGAAATAATTAATGCATATAAAAAGAAGGGTCTGTCTACTTTGACCAATCCCTTCTTCCTATTATTAACGATTATATCGATTAATCAAATCCACAAAGGCATTCACAAAGGATTGCAGGAATTGTGTTGTGTCTGGGTTTTTGATTTTGCCGTTTTCGTCGAATAAGTCACCAGAATTTCCAATATAGGCTTCTGGTTGTTGAAGAAGAGGCATGTTTAAGAATACTAATGTTTGACGTAGATGATGGTTTGCACCAAATCCACCTAAGTTCCCCATTGATTGACTAATAATTGCAGCTGGTTTCCCTTCTAAAGAAGCTTGACCATAAGGACGAGAACCTACATCCACCGCATTTTTAATTGCCCCTGAAAACGAACGGTTATATTCAGGTGTCACGAATAAAACGGCATCGGATTCCTTAATTGCATTTCGAAAGGCAATATATTCCGCTGGTGGATTATCCGTTTCAAGATCCTCGTTATACATCGGGAGGCTTCCAATATCTACAAATTGCGCTTCATAACCTTCTGGGAAAAGCTCCCCAACAGCTTTCGCAATTTTTGTAGAAATCGATTCTTTTCTTAAACTCCCACTAATTAATGCCACTTTTACCATTGTGTATCATCCTTTATATTCATGATTAGAAACGTAAGTACGACTATAGAAACGCACTCCTATAATAGTGTTTCCTAAATTTTTAGAAACTTTCATCATTCAATGAAAAAACTACTGACCGAATATGATCAGTAGCTTTCATATGTTATATTCCTTTTATTTCAAAATTTGATTTTCTAAATAACATCCAACCACATAGCGAAAGTACTGAACTGATTATTGTAAGAATTCCGAGTCCAGTAACAAAATTGGACCACGGCAATGTTCCGATCACCATGCCAATTGAACCTAGTAAAGTAAAGCCGAAGTTAATCAACGACGCAGCTGAGCCATTGTCTGATTGTTGTTGGCTTAATAATGTATTAATTGATATTGGTCGAATGATACTAGAAATTAATGAAAATGGGATGAATGATAGTAATAATGCAATCGGGGCTAATTTTCCGAATGATACTACAGCTATACCACTAACTAAACATAAACTAAATCCTGTTGTATAAATTTTAGAAATCGGAAATTTATCTCCTAACTTAATAGATAGAATAGGTCCTACTATTAAAACTGCTGCATTGATCGCAAAATACATGCTATATGCAGTTTCTGAGAGATTAAAATAATCGATATAAATATACGAACTGACTGCGATATACGCCATAAACACTGCGGATTGCAATGCAACGATTAGTAACAAGCTTACAAAAACTTTATTTTTCCCTACTTCCAATAGTCTTCCCAAACTTCCAAGAACCTTCCCTTGGTAACGTTCTTCAGGAGGTAATGCTTCTTTCATAAAGAGGGTTGCAATAAAACAGCAAGCCCCTATTGCAGCTAAGATCCAAAATGAAGCACGCCAAGAGGAATATTGAATCACAAAAGCACCAATGATGGGAGCAAGTATTGGGGCCAACATCGAAAGAGATTGAATTGTTGCTAAGATGACTCGGCGGTTTCTCCCCTCGAAAAGGTCCTTTACCAATGCGGTTGATACGGCCACCATACTTCCCGCACCGAGCGCCTCGAGAATGCGAAAAATGATTAACTGCCAAATGGAAATAGAAAGTGCACATAACCCGCTCGAAACTGCATAAATGAAAAGTCCAGTGAGAAGGATCTTTTTCCGACCATACTTATCACTTAATGGCCCAAACAACAGCATGCCAATTCCAAAGAAAAAGAAAAAGCCTACCAAAGTAAAATTCAGAATACTTGCATTCGTATTAAAAACTTCTGTCATCGTAGGTATAGCCGGTAAATACATATCCGTTGAGAGTGGTGCGGCCATACTTAATATCGTAAGTAACATAATTAGACCCGTTTTTTTTACACTCTCTTTTTCTACTACTATAGATGTTGAAACCAAAGAACATCCCCTTCCTTCACAATCCGACTTCCCACTTCTCATTAACCCAAATTATAATGATAAAAATATGCTAAAAGTTAAAGTAAATTTATTTGAGTTTCTACAAAAATGTGTGAAGTTTTTGCAAATAATTATGTAAACGTAATCATTATGAACGATATGTGAAATCATTCACTAGCTATTTCCTTTTCAGGTAATTGGGTGTACAATGAATTCAAATTGATATATAACACAGGTGAAACAACAAGTGATATTAGCCTTTTGTTATATAACAGAAAGAACGTATGTTAAAGGAGAGAATCGAAATGTGGGTAGTAACAATCTTTGAAAATAACACGTGTCGTATGTTTGAATTTGTAAGCAAAAAAGAGGCAAACAAAATGCTCGAAAGTGTTAAAGGTTCTGCCATTCTTTCCTTTACGAAATAGATAGAAAAGCGGAAGCGGCTCGTTCAGCTCTGAAAGAAACTGGAGACTTCTGACAAGCATGCTTGCATGCGTAGGAGGAAGTTGAAGTTTCGAAAAGAGCTTGCCGCTGAAGCTAGACATTATCTTTAACAATTTAAATATAACTTATGTTTTGATGATAAATAATAAAATTACCGGAGGCGACCAAAATGTTTGTACTAACAATATTTGAAAAAGACACTTACCGTATGTTCCAATTTGAAACAAAAGAAGAAGCTGTAAAAGCACTAGAAGCTACTGATCTACCAGGCATCATTTCTTACACGACTTTAGCACTTGCTGCATAATAGATTTAACTGTACTAAATCTGCTCTGACGTTTGAAGAGCAGATTTTTTATTTTTATATTTATTAAATACTTGATTTCTCAACTTATTTAACAACTATTGGGGCTATGAACTCTCCTTTGACCACTTTCTCCTGTCGTTCGGGCTTTCATCACCGCTATGAACACCTCTTTGAACAACTTTTATCCCGATTTGGGTTTTCATCGACGTTATGAACACTTCTTTGAACAATTTTTACCGCGATTTGGGTTTTCATCGGCGCTATGAACACCTCTTTGAACATTTTTTACCGCGGTTTGGGCTTTCATCAGGGCTATGAACCCTCCTTTGACCACTTTCTCCTGTCGTTCGGGCTTTCATCAGGGCTATGAACACCTTTTTGACCACTTTCTCCTGTTGTTCGGGCTTTCATCGGGGCTATGAACACCTCTTTGAACAATTTTTACCGCGATTTGGGTTTTCATCGAGGCTATGAACACCTACCCCCTTACCAATCTAAAACCCCTATAAAATTATAAGTATTCTTCCCATTCCATTACATTCGCTCAAGTCATTCTGAAACTCTCGCATAGTTTAGTGAGAGATTGAGAGAATGGAGGTGAATGGGATGAAGAAATTAGGACAAATAGTACTCGCATTCTTTAGCGTGATGCTCATTACCTTTGCTTATCAAACTGTCGCAGCAGCTGAAACTCATGAATTTCAAGGGATTGATGTAAGTAGATATCAAGAAGATATTGATTTTGAGGCCGTTTCAAATGCGGGCATTGAAGTCGTCTATATTAAGGCGAGTGAAGGTGTTGGCTATGTCGATCCTTACTTTGAGCAAAACTATGAAGGAGCAAAAGCAGCAAATCTTAAAGTGGGATTCTACCATTTCGTCATTGCTCGAACGGTAGAACAGGCCATTGAGGAAGCAAACTGGTTTGTCTCCATTATTCAAGATAAAGACTATGAAGCAAAACCCGTAGTAGACTTTGAAGACTTCGGAAATCTATCAACTGAACAAATTAATGAAATCACCCGCGCTTTTGCAGAAGAAGTCGTAAAACTAACAAATCAGGACGTTATGATCTACAGTAATGCGAGCAATGCGACAAATGTATTTGATGAATCTTTAACGAAGTATTCTTTATGGGTAGCACAATATGGACCAAGCGAACCGTCTAATGACATCATTTGGGACACATGGGCTGGTTGGCAGTATACCGATACGGGAACGATCGACGGTGTTAACGGAAATGTTGATTTAAATGTTTTCAATGATGGAATATTTTTAAACGATTCATCGATTGAGGCACCTACACCTCAAGAATCAACAAACAAGACTACCACCTACACAATTAAAGCTGGCGATACCTTGACAAGTATTGCACGCAACTATCAAGTAACTGTTGCGCATCTAGTAGAACTCAACAATATCAACAACCCAAACCTTATCTTCCCGGGACAGGAATTGCGTATTACAAGTGACGGCACACAAAATTCTACGCCTTCAACATATGTGGTGAAATCCGGTGACACTCTGTATGCAATCGCTAAAAAATATAATACGACCGTTGCTAAACTCGTCTCTGAAAACAACATTAAAAACCCAGATTTAATTTATCCTGGCGATCGTATTATCATATCAAAATAAATGATAGAAGGTATCCCTTTTAAGAGGATGCCTTCTATTATTTTAATAGCAAGCAATTAGTTTTTAATGGAAAATAATCCTCAATAAAAAGCTTATTAATAAAAAATAGCGCCCCATCTAGTAAATAGAGACGGCACCATCCTTTATGCATTATCTAATTAGCGTGATGCTTTTGGTGGCTGGCAAACATCACATTTTCGTTGATTATTGTTTTTAAATTTCGTAAATGTTTTTTCAAAATTGCTGCCACATGCACATTTAAATAATAACTTTTGTGAGAAACCGTGATATTCCGTTGTTAATAATTTACTATCGGAATTTTTTTCAACAAATTCTTTAATTTTATCAATGGTCCATCGTTTATTCATTATCCTATTCCTCCAAAGGCGATCGCTTCATGTTCTAAGTTTCCTATTATAACACGTGTTCGGACAAACCGAAAGTTCACAAGGAGTAATTACAGGTTTTGTTACCAATATTTAAGGTGTTTTTATCATGTATATTCCGTGATAAAGTGAACTCGTAAACAACAAGACACTCACAACTTAGGAGATGATTACTTGAAAAAACAATTATTCACGGTGGCCGCTTCGGTAGGTATTTTATTCTCTGCTTATACAATGCAAGCATCTGCTCATGAAATAAATTATCAAGTACAATCAGGCGACACACTTTGGAAAATTGCCAATTCAAATAATGTATCTGTTGCGGAATTACAATCGTGGAATAATCTGAACTCAAATACAATACATGTCGGGCAACAATTATCATTAATTGCGCCACATACTCATAACGCTACGTATACTGTAAAATCTGGGGATACGCTTTACTCAATCGCAAGAAACTACAATACAACTGTGGCTGAACTAAAATCTATGAATCAGTTAACTTCAGACAATCTTCACATTGGACAAGTTTTAAACGTACCAAATGCTCCGGTCACTGAAAAAGTAGAACAACCTACTACTGCGAAAACATATGTTGTAAAATCGGGTGATTCCTTATGGGGCATTGCGACAAAAAATGGATTAACAGTCGATCAGTTAAAGGCGTTTAATGGTTTAACGAGCAATGTGATTAATGTTGGACAAGTATTAAAACTGACAAACGAAAGCAGCCCTGCACCAGTTGTTGAAAAATCCCTTAATGTCGATGCTTTAATTGCTGAGGGGAAAAAATATATCGGTGTCCCGTATGTTTGGGGAGGAAGCACACCTAAAGGATTTGACTGCTCCGGATTCTTAAACTATACATTTGGGAAAGTGGGCGTTTCCATCCCGCGCACAGTTGAAACAATTTGGAGCGCAACAACAGCTGTTTCTTCACCACAAAAAGGAGATCTGGTTTTCTACACAACATACAAAGCTGGGCCAAGCCATGCTGGAATTTATATTGGCGATAACAAATTCCTTCATGCCGGTTCATCTTCTGGTGTAACGATTACAGATATGAACAATCCATACTGGAAAGCACGTTATCTTGGTGCAAAGAAAGTAAATCTATAAAGTTCCAATTAAGAAGAATCCATTACGGGTTCTTCTTTTTTTATGGTGATAAATGTTGATAATCTAAAATTTCGATTTTGAACCTATGATTACATTTTTCCTGATTGATCTTTTCACTATCACAGGGTGGGAATACCCTTATTTTAACTAAATCTTCTTTAAAATCTTCCATTTTATCAGCCGGGATTTCAATTTTTACCTGTATATCATACGAGTGATTGTCATTATAAGTAATTCCAACGATCCCCTTCCACTGCCAGTCATAAAAAGAGTCCTGTCCATATTCTTTCATTACCCGTTTATCAATGGTTGGAAATAAAATATCTGAAATGATGTCTTCGGTAGTGACATACAAACCTTCTACTTCTTTTATGGATTGTGCGTTCGCAACTTGTCCAGGACTAAAAATCATAAACAATGCAATGAATACAAAGATTGATTTACTCATGAAATCGCTCCTTTTCAACATCATGGTTATCATTCCCTAAACATTTCATTTTATAGATCCTGAACGAAATAATGTAAATGACATATTATAGTTAAAAAGGATGATTCCTAAATGGCATTGGTCATAGAAAGTTTCGTATATCACTATGGGGGCGGGGAAAGCTGGGGCGAGGAACTGTGGGACATCGATCGTTGGGAAAATGATGGGGGTCGAACAGAGAGCAATTGAATATGAATCCAAAGGGAGAAAAGCTTGTCTCCCTTTTTATGTGCCTAACTGAATGATTAAAAATGAAACAAGCCAAACAAAAATCGCCGTGCGCGTTATGTAATAAAGCAACAATTCTGTTTTAGTCAATGTTCTTTCACGCTTAATTTTTTTCAGTTGCCGCGCATGGAAAATAGAAATTAAAAGCAACACAGCAATGGAGAATACATATAAATTTTCTATAATAGCCATCAAATGAACCAACTCCTTCCTATATACTACGAGCAATTCTGATGCACTATTACGGTAAAAAAGGAACCCTAACTAAAACAAACATTTTAGTTAAGATTCCTTTTATTTTTAATTCAAAAACTTTTTATCTGTATACTGATTGTTATTTTTCTTCGTTGCCGCGTCTGCTTTTTTGAACTCTTTTTGGTACAACACTTCTTGCGTTTTTGTCATTTGATTGTCTTGCACCGTCAAATGTTGATGAGGTTCTTTACTCTTCATTCAAAAAACTCCTTTACTGCGATTTATGATGATTGCTGCCGGTAGCGTTTGTGCCTTACTTATTTGCTTGTTTATTGCCTTGTCCATTCGCAGGCAAAATTTCTTTTGCAATTTCCTCTAACTCGTTTCTTTTATTCTTCATAAACTCTACTGTGTCTTGCTTATTGCCCTGTTCATTCGCAGGCGAAATTTCTTTTGCAATTTCTTCTAGCTCGTTTCTTTTATTCTTCATAAACTCTACTGTGTCTTGCTTATTCCCTTGCTTATTGCCTTGTTCATTCGCTGGCAAAATTTCTTTTGCAATTTCCTCTAACTGTTTTGTTTTATTCTTAATAAACGCTACTGTGTCTTTGCCTTTAAACTTATCAAAAATTGACATAGCTTTCTCAACTCCTTTCATTGTTAATGTGAGATAAGTCGGCAGAAATTATGTAAAAAAGACTTGCTATGAATTGAAATTTCATAACAAGTCTAGTGTAAAGTTATTTAGGTCGTTCCAGTGTAATGATCTCACCAATCGTTGCATAGTCCGAGCCAGCTAATCGGCTAATCGCATTTAATTCTCGTACATCAATTTTACCATTGTCATAAATGGCGTCATCAAAGTGGAATAAAACAATTTCGCCAATAAATAAATCGCCAGTCGGATGGTCACCACCTAAAGGGATGGCTTGAACAAGTTTACATTCCATTCGAATTTTCGCTTCCTTTACTCCGGGTACACTAATGTTCACACTCGGTACTGGTGTAAGTTGCGTTAGTTCGATTTCGCTTTTAGATGGTGGTAACGTTGCTGCTGTTTCATTTACTTGCTTCAAGTTTTGATCATCGACAATATGAATGACGTACTGCTCATTTTGATAAATATTTCGAGCTGTATCTTTCAATTCCCCATTCTTTCGCCCAACAGATAAAGAAACCATTGGCGGATTGGAAGAAACGATATTAAAGTAACTGAACGGAGCGCCATTGACCACGCCTTCTTCTGATTGTGTTGTGACAAATGCAATAGGACGCGGAACAATCGAACCTATTAATAATTTATAATTGTCACGCTCACTATTTTGCTTTGGATCTATCGAAATCAACATTTTTCAACCCTTTCCATCTTTTCCTACCTATTGTAACAAAATGATTAAGAGTTGTAGCTATCCTATAGATATTCTTTTTCGAAATGTTTTGTGCTACGGATTGTATCGATTGGTCGAACGAGTGATTCGATGTGTTCACGTTTATCTTCAAAAAATGGTGGTAATGATAATTTTTCACCTAGCGTCTCGTATGGCTCATCTCCCATGAAGCCTGGGCCATCTGTTGCTAGTTCAAATAAAATCGATGGGGCTACATTAGAATATAATGAACCAAAAAAATAACGCTCAACATAGCCGGAGTTTGGCAGTTTGAATGACTGTAATCGTTGTTGCCAAGCTTCTAAATCATTGCGATCATCTACACGGAAAGCTGTGTGATGGACTGTTCCGAAACCTTGACGTGCTTGTGGTAGGACTGTATTGTACTCAACCACCACTTGTGCACCATGACCACCCTCACCCATTTCAAATAAATGATACGCATCTTCTTGTGCAATTTCACGCATGAAAAATACTTTTTCTAATACTTCTTTAAAATAATCAAAGTAGGACGTACGCACATGAACTGGGCCAAGTCCTGTAATCGCAAACTCTAAAGGAATGGGACCATCTTGCCAAGGTGTTCCCGCTGCTACTCCTTCATCAAATTCATCCGAAACAAGTTGATATTGCTGATCATCAAAGTCAACGAACGGTAAAATCTTTGTTCCGAATTGTTCTTGAATGCCTTTATGCTTCACATCGTATTTATCGAAGCGTTTCACCCAATAGTCTAATGCGGCATCACTTAGCACACGGAAGGAAGTTTTAGAAATTTCATTCGTTCCATGGACCCCTCTTGGAATGCCTGGGAAATCGAAAAATGTCATATCTGTACCAGCACTACCCACATCATCCGCGAAAAATAAATGATACGTTTTAATATCATCTTGATTCACTGTTTTTTTCACTAATCGTAATCCTAAAGTATATGTAAAGAAGTCATAAATTTTTTCTGCACTACTTGTAATAGCCGTTACGTGGTGGATCCCTTTTAATTCGTTCATCGTGTTTCCTCCTAATTTATCTCGAATTCGAGATATATGATAAAAATATATAGATAGCGCTGATTTGCTATCTTAGTTTGCCATCTTACTTTCAATATTATGCAAGTTATATATTATCTTTAATTCGAGATAATAATAACATGAGCTCATTTGGTTCGTCAAGGCTATTGGCTAATAAGTGTGGATGTTTGGCTAATATCTGCGTAAGTTTGACTAATAACCTCACAATTTCGTCTAATAAATCCGAAAATGTGTCCAATAAGTTGGCGCAACGCACAAAAAAAGCACCCCTTAAAAGAGTGCTTTGGAAGACCCTTACCTATTAATAAGGATTCGTTGCAATCAGACTTGCTGTTTTCACATAAATACGTGGATTTAACTTTAATTGGTTGACGATAATTTCAGCGATGTCTTCCGCTTGCATTAGTTTTGAATCATCATTTTCTTTAATTAAGCTTAAATCAAATGCTAAATCTGTTGCGACAGTACTTGGAGTTAAGGCTGTTACACGAATATTATTACGACGAACTTCTTGTGCTAATGATTCTGTAAATCCAATCACAGCAAATTTTGATGCACTATATGCACTTGAAGTAGCTGCCCCATTTAACCCACTTGTGGACGAAATATTAATAATGTCGCCCCCGTTTTTTTCGATTAATTGAGGTAGTACTGCATGTGTCACATAATATGTACCCAATAAGTTCACATCAATGATTTTTTTCCATTCTTCTGGATCCATTTCTAATACTTTACCGAATGATGCAATTCCTGCGTTATTAATTAAAATATCCGCAGTGCCCAATGATTCAGTTAACGATGAAACCGCTACATCTACTTGCTCTTTCGATGAGATATCAGCTACCGCATATGCAACCTTTACACCTAATCCTTCTATTTCTGTCGCTACTTCTTTTAAAGCAGACTCCGTTTTTGCGATTAATCCAACATTTACACCCTCTTTTGCTAAATGAAGTGCTGTTGCTTTCCCTATTCCTCGTGCTGCTCCAGTGATAAATGCAACTTTATCTTGTAATGATTGTGCCATTTTCATATGCTCCTTTCGAACTTCTATCGGTTTAAGTATACTATTTTAAGGATAAATTTGCCTCTCATGCGCTCGCACAAAAAAGGACAGGTGCACAGAACCAATCCCCTTTCACCTGTCACTTATTACTCTTCTTTCTTTGAAACCTTCTTATTAATACCACGAGAAATTTGTGTATTCATCGTGCCTTGAACGACATGCTCTAAGAAAAAATCACCAACTAACTTTAAATAGTTGTCATCGTCAAACATCTTTCTATCTTGTAATTCCATTTCCGCTAAACTTTCATAAGTAGCAAGAAGAGCGTAACAATAATCCTGTCCTGTAATCGGAATTAACACTTCAACCGTGTGATCATATTGTTCGTTGCGAAATTTTTTAATCTCTTGTAAATTTTCGATGGCCTCTTTAAATTTTTCTTGTTTTATTTCGAAGGTTTGATAGACATACACTGTCATAGCCTTTACTCCTTAATTGTATTTAACTTGCAACATTCATTTAGTAGTTGTCCTATTATCCGTACAACATGAATAGGATGGTAAAAACCATTTTTTGTGTTACTAAAGGAGTTTACAAAATGAGTGCATTTTTCGGATATGTTTTTTTAGGGATTTCTCTTGCTGCACCAATTGGACCGGTGAACGCAGCACAATTAACAAAAGGTATTTATGGTGGGTTTGGACATGCCTGGTTAGTTGGACTAGGCGCAATGTTAGCAGATGCAGTTTATATGCTCATTGTGTATTTAGGCGTGTTCCATTTTCTTGAAACCCCATTTATGCAAACGTTACTATGGTCATTTGGTTGTTTTGTTCTGATTTATACTGGTGTTGATAGTATTTTAACGGCTGGGAAAGAAGTGAAAATGAAAAATATTAAAAGCAATTCATTTAAAAGCTCTTTCTTTTACGGTTTTCTTCTATCCATTTCTAACCCATTGTCGATGATGTTTTGGTTAGGTATTTTTGGTTCGGTACTAGCCAAAACGGTTTCCACGTATGATCTCGATCATATTATTTTATATAGCTTAGCAATTTTCGTCGGTCTATTTATTTGGGATGTAACAATGGCATTTACCGCAAGCAGTTTTAGAAAAATCCTTACCTCCAAATTACTTGGTGGCATTTCCATCATCTCTGGACTTTCATTAATTGGATTTGGTGTGTATTTTGGTGTACAAGCCATCCGATTACTATTTTTCTAACTCGTTAAATACCTTTTGGATACGCGTTTTTCTTCTTGGACTTCCGTTTTCGCATAATTAGGACCACAATAATAATGAGCGCTATAAATACGATACTGACGAAAAGTCCCATTCGATTATTTTTATCGAGAACAGTGCCACTAACTGCTAAAAAAATTAAAAGCATTGCAATATAGCGTTTCACATGGTCAAACTTTGTAGCTTTCATCAGTTTTGGGAATGAAATCAGTATGAAAAACCAATTGTAAATGAGCATTAAACCTGCTGCGGTTGTAATATACTCATACACTCGATCTGGCATTAGTCTTGCAATCACAATCGAAATGACTAATACGGAAATTGTTAATACTAAGGCAAATGGCGGTACTTTTAATTTACCTTTCTTTGCAAATAGTTTTGGTGCATCGCCATCTTCAGCCATTGTAACAAGCATACTTGTGACCGCAAAAAGTGACGCCGCCATCGTTGAAAAACCTGCAATAATGATCCCTGCATTAAAAACATGGGGGAAAAAAGCTAAATTATAATCAGCAAGAGCGAGCGCAAATGGACTTTCCTTTGCATTAAACTTATTGTAAGCCACAAAACCGGATGCTAAGAAAATGGAAATTAAGTAAATGGACGTTAAGATGATTAACATGACCGTCGTGGACTTTACGACTTCTTTTTTTTGCTGGAGCCTTACAGATAAAATACCCATTATTTCAATGCCACCAAACGCATAAAAGCCAAAAATAAGCGAGGACCATAAGCCAATGAAGCCCTTTGCAAAAATTTCATCGGTCGTGTTTGGTACATTAAAGTCATTTTTATCGCCACCAAAAAATCCAAATAACACGAGTATTGCTAAAATAATAAACATAAAAATAGCAGCCACTTTAATCACTGCAAATAAGTTTTCTGTTCGTTCAAACCCTTTTGTACCAATTAAAACAACAATGATGCCGAGAATCGCGTAGATCGAAGCTAATATCCAAAGTGGAATATTGGGAAACCAGAATCGGGTAAGAATCGAAAGTGCTGTTAGCTGACTCCCAGAAATCAACATTTCAGAAAACCAATAAACCCACCCACTACTAAACCCTGCCCAACGACCATACGCTTTTTTAGCATACGATCGAAATGAGCCTTTTTGAGGATCTTGTATAAACATTTTTCCGAGTAGTTCGGATACGATCATCGCAGTTAATCCGGCTAGAATAAAGGATATAACAATCGATGGTCCTGTTTTGGAAATCCCGATACCAGATCCGAGAAAGTATCCTGTTCCAATGGTACAACCAACACCGATAAGGGAAAGCTGCCACCATTTTAATTTGCTTTCACCGTTTTTGTCACTTTTCCCTCCTGCACGTGCTGGAAGTTCCATTCAAAACACCCTCCCCTAAATTCCTAATTATTATGAGCGGCGAAAAGAAGTTTATGTATATGAAAAACCCCGGATAAGCTCACTTAGGAAGTGATCCTATTCGGGGCCTTAGCATTTATAAATGTTTAGCAATCTTCACAATCATTATTATTTTGTTGACGATCGCGGTTAAAGTTTAAATCTTCAGCAAACTCTTCACGCGTATTTTGGTTTTGATTGTGATTACGATTAAAGTTTAGATCTTCTGAAAATTCTTCGCGTGTATTTTGGTTTTGATTGCGATTGCGGTTGAAGTTTAAGTCTTCAGCAAATTCTTCTAGGTTGTTTTCATTGCGTCGTCGGTTGTTATTGTTTTCCATTACCGATTCACCTCCACTTTTATTATTGTGGATGATAAATGACTTTCTATACGAACAAAAAAGCACCCCTTAAAAGAGTGCTTGGAAGCTCACTATTTAACACGAACTAGTTTTCATCGTGGTTATGAAAAACAATTTCACCGACTTCTCCCCTACTTGTTTCGTCCTTCATCACCTTACAAATAAAAAAAGCACAATTCAATTTCCACCGAATCGTACATTTTCAAAACCTCTTATTTCATTTGTACTGTACTCACTCGTTTAATAAAGAACGATATAATAAACGCGAGTACGGCTAACACTAAACCGAATATGATGGAGTTTTGTACACCATCGACTAAACCAAGATAGGGATCCGGATTTTTTGCTGCTGTAATTGACATAATCGTTACGGCCACTGCAGTACCGATTGCTCCCGCCACTTGTTGTAGAGTATTCATAATCGCCGTACCATCCATGTATAACTCACGTGGTAACTCGTTTAAACCATTCGTTTGCGCAGGCATCATAATAAATGAAATACCGATCAACAGTAGAATATGCATGATGATAATGAAAATACTTGATGTTTCCGTATCGATAGTAGTTAAGAAAAATAGACTAATGATTGCAAGGCCTAATCCAGTTGGCACCATTGCTCTTGGACCAAACTTATCAAATAAATTCCCTGCCACTACCGACATAAGCGCATTGATTACACCACCAGGCAACATTAGTAACCCCGCAATCATTGGTACCATTAGCAATACCCTTTGCATATAAATCGGTAATAAAACCATGACAGAAAGTAGCATCATCATCGCTGCTAAAACAATAAATAATGCTAATGTAAACATTGGATATTTAAAAACTTTCAAATTAAGCATTGGTGTTTCCATTTTCAATTGGCGGATTGTGAATAAAACTAATGATACAAGTCCCAAACCTACCGCTATGTATACTTCCTTCGCTAAAAATGTACCTAAATCTCCAGAAATACTAAATCCATATACTACGCCACCAAACCCAATTGTTGATAAAATAAATGATACAACATCTAATTTCGTTGGCTGTACTTCACTGACATTTTCAATAAATCGAATGCCGACGAATATTGCAATTAGTAGAAATGGAATCGTCACCCAGAAAATAAAATGCCACGTAAATTCTTGTAAAATGACCCCTGCAAAAGTTGGACCAATTGCAGGTGCGAATACAATAACAAGTCCAATTTTCCCCATAGCTGCACCACGTTTTTCAATTGGGTACACCATTAAAATAACGGTTGTCATTAATGGAATGATAATGGCTGTCCCAAGTGCTTGAACAATTCGTGCAATCAGTAGAACGGAAAAGGTTGGGGCAAGTGCTGCGATCAATGTACCAAGAATCGAAAAACTTAACGCAGCAGTAAAAAGTTGCCTCGTTGTAAACCGCTGCATTAAAAAGGCCGATACAGGAACAAATATCCCCAATACTAATAAATAGCCTGTTGTTAACCATTGAACAGTAGATGGTTCAATGCCAAAATCTCGACCAATCTCAACAAAGGCCATATTTAAAGCCGTCTCGTTGAAAAGACCGATAAACGCCGCAATCAAAAAGGGAATTACGATTTGATTACGCTTTTCATATAAATTACTCATAAATCCTCCATATTCAATTTTAATAATTTGAAAGTCACCTTTTGTATAATAAATGAAATGATTGCAATTTGGAAATTATAAGATTGGTTAATTTAAGGCTTCCAACTAAGGTTACGCTATTTTCAGGGAGGATTTATGACTACTTTCAAATTAATCTTTCATTCCGGTAACATAACCCGCTTAAATTCTTTTAAAAATAAATCATAATGAAGTTTCATAGCTATTCGGGTTTTCCCCTTTTTACTAGTAGGACGATAATCAATATAGGACATTCCTTTTGCTTCTGTCCCCTCAATAACATTTGCATCATAGTGAATGTAATCCACAATGGAGGGATGTTGAATAACCATGATAGTAAGAAGATCATGAATGGGTGCACCGGGTATACCTGGCATTTTTTCTTTGTAAAATTCGTAGTAATATTTAAAAATTGGGTCCATCATGAAGGCAAAGGGATTTTTCATATTTTTAGATATAACATCTACAATATCTTGAGTAATAATTGCATGTTGCGTAACGTTTAATGGGGTAATAGTCAAGTTATGTGCTGTTTCCAATATGAAATTAGAAGCAGTCGGATCACCATAAAAATTTGCTTCCGCCAAGGCTGTAATGTTACCAGGAATAAAAAATGCCCCTCCCATCACATAAAAGGCTTGAACGTTTTTCATTAGTTCTGGATATAAGGTAAATACCATACACAGTGTAGTTGATCTACCTGTATCCACAATAATAAGTTCATTTTTATTTTTTTCTAAGATAAAACGAAGAGTATCAAAAGTATAAATATCGTATTGAACGTTTTTCGGAATCTTAATTGGTCCAATCCCATCTTTCCCATGAATTTCTGGATAAACCGCAATATTCTCCGGTTTAAAAGGCTTGGTAGCACCCGGAATAATAGGTATGTCGTTTCGTCCAGCTAAATGGAGCAAATAAGCAGCATTTGCTGTAGCCTCTTCTTTTGACACATTCCCATAACTCGTTACAATTCCAACTAGTTCAATATCAGGATTCAATAATGAATAGATAATAGCTAAAGAATCATCAATGCCTGGATCACAAAATAAAAGAATTTTTTTCGTAATTGTGGCACCCCTTTCCTTTCTATATATATTCCATTAAATTACCATTTATTTTCCATAATACAAAATTTTAATAAAAATCGGTCTCATCTAATAAAAAAGGAGCCATCCAAAAAGTCATTTTGGATGGCTCCTTTGCGACGAGGATAGTGACAATTTATTGTTACTACCGCAGGAGCACAGCTTTTTAGCGATATTTTATTATTAGAAGCGTAGATGTCCAGAAAGTGTAGTGCTTTCTGGATATCCCCTTTACTTCTATATAAGAGGTAATTGTTCAAAAACTTTAGCATTTCACATAATTGGGAGCAGGTTTCTTCAATTTGCTATATCCGCCCTCAAATGATTGCCAAGTGCCCTCAATTTGCTGCATCCGCCCTCAAATGATCGCTAAGTACCCTCAATTCGATTTATCCGCCCTCAACCGGTAGCTTGTTGCCTACTCATCATCAATCTCGCCATCACCAATTTCATCTTCTTCCTCAATTTCTTCAATATGTTCGCCTTCCTCAAGCGATTCATCGTCTCCACAACCAACTAATGAAAATGTAGAAGCTGTAAGGAATAATGATAACAATAACTTCTTCATAAAAAAACCTCCCTCCTCATGTAAATACCATCAATTACGGTTCCTTCTATAATATCGTTTACATAATCGCGACTAAAAATACGCATATTAGTCGTGAAGGGAGATGGACAACTTGACAAGCACAAATCAATCACATGGAAACATGAATCAGAAAAACAAACTGGATCTCTCAAATGAGGTTCGTTTGAAAAAAAATGAAGAATATGGATTGATTACAGTTTCGCACCCAAACAAAACGAATTCGAAAAAGTTATCGATGAAGGACGTCTTAAAGAAAATGTACGATGAAGGCGGATTCTAACCGATCAAAAACCCCGGATAGTATTTTAGTACCATTCGGGGTTTTCTTATATTAAATTTAGTCAATTAGCGGTTTTGACGATTGTTTTTGTTGTTAAAATCCACTTCTCCAGCGAATTCTTCACGGTTACGGCTTCGTGTAAAGTTGATTTCCTCCCCGAACTCCTCACGATTACGGTTGTGATTATGTTCATGTAGCTGTTCGTTCTCAAGATGTGTATTGTGTTGTTGATTCATTCGCTTTCGTTCCATGTCCATCACCTCCACGCCAATTATTGTGTGTCATGTCCTTTTTTTTATTCCAAACGACATTTACAAGATGGACTTTCCTAAAACAAGTTCTGCCGCTTTCATTCCTGAAATAACAGCACCCTCCATCGTTGCAAAAAAGGGTTGTCGAGTATAATCGCCAGCAAGGACCAAACGTTTAATCGGCGTTTGTTGATCCGGTCGTAAATGATCATGATTCGGTTCTAAACTATGAAATTCTTCAGGATGGCTAACGACACGGTAATTGGTTAACCCCGATTCTAAATCTAACCCTAACTCCCTGCCATCTTGTTGGACTATTTTTAATATTTCTTCTGGTTGCATAGGAAGAAATTTCTCTGGTGGCGTTAGAATAAGTGATAAGCGCCCAGGAACATGTGTAAAGGTAGAGCGAGATTGCTCTGCTAAACTGGCAATCGACGTTAATGGGGTGAAAGTTGTTCGATCATATGGCAAAATTGGTTCAGAAAACTCCATTTGAATCGTTACAGCCGGCATGGTTGGTAACTGAAACATGTCACTAAAGGCTGGATGGGTACTAAAATCATCCTTTAAAATTGCCTTAGCTCCAGCTAAATTCGCAGCGACAACAACATAATCTGCATAAATTTTCGTCTGCTCTTCCAATAAAACGCCCTTCACTTCCCCTTCCTCTACTAATAATCGATTCACTTTTGTATTTACTCGAATGATCCCATCTCTCATTTTGATGGCATTTGCAATGGGAGTGGCTAGTATGTCCGTCATTCCACCTAAATAGCCACCAATACGCATTTTATAAAATCGGGGTATCCCCGGTAAAAACAGACCAAAAAATACTTTTGCCGAATATCTTTCAGGGGGTAAAAAGAAAATGCCTGCACTAAGCGGAATAATGGCATAATGTAACGCATTTTCACTAAGCTCAAATTTTTTTGCATAGTCCCGCACACTTAATTGATCCAATTCATCGGGATTTTTTATATAATGTAAAAAGCCATTCGTAAAAAACGCAATGAGGGATAATTTATCGTTAAGGGAAAGGATGTCATTGTTCCCTAGTGCACCTTTTATCGTTGCAATGGGTCCAAAAATCGGTGAAATTCCAAATACCGCATTTTCGTTTTTTCCTTTAATCCGGATATCTACCTTTTCTTCCCATTGCACAATATCGTCAACATCCACGCCCACTTTTTGTAAAACTTCCGACATCTTTTTATAATACCCAATATGTCGATGAAAGCCCGATTCCACGATCATTCCATCCTCATTCCAGGAAGATGTTCGACCACCGAGTACTTTGTTTTTTTCGATTACTAATACGGATTTTCCCTCTTCACTTATTTCCAAGCCCGCTGTTAATCCAGCTAAACCAGAACCAACGACAATCACATCAAATTTTTCCAATTGCGTTCACCCTTAATCATTTCATTTGAAGTAAAGTTTTCTCATTAAAAATGACTTTTAAGCGCAAACTTGTCCTTGTAATTAAAAAAAGAAGGGGTCACTAAAAATAGCAATCACTTCTTCTTGTTAACAAGTATTCAATTCACCATATTATCGTCCTTATTGTCTATATAAAGACTTCCATCAGGCTGAACCTCTGCAAAAAACACCTCTGATACAGAGTTTACACCTGCATTTTTCAATTGTTGTTCTAGCCACTCATTATCAAGATTTAAGCGAGTTAGATTATTTGTATTAATGACACCATCAGAAACGACTTCTGTTGCTGTTGGATAAATCTTACTTTGCTTGGGTATGTGTAGATCCCCTTTCGTAACAGGTTGTTTATTTTCTTTTTTCATAACAGAAAGATTCCCACTTGTTTCAAAAAAAGCGTAATCTACATCATTTAAGGAGAACACATCCTTTTGGCGTAACATAGAGTTTAGTGAATCCATATCTAATTGGGTCTTACGGAGTGCATCTTCCATAATCTTACCTTCTTTTATAACAATAATTGGTTCACCGGTTGTTACCTTTCTAGCATTTTTCGATTTAATATCAATAAACCCCATAATTAATGTAAAAACTGCCCATCCGACTAAAGCAATAACACCGTTCCGAATGCTTACATTACTACCTATAGCTAAGCTTGCTGCAATAGAACCAATAGCAATGGCAGATACAAAATTAAAAAAGGTCATTTGGCTTATTTCTTTACGCCCCATAATTCGTGTTACCACAAATAAAACGATAAAAGCTATTAAGAGTCTTATGATTAGTTCAGATAACGTCAACCTACTAAACCACCTTTTCTAAACAATGTTGATTATATATTGTCCTTAAAACAAACCATTATTCAATTTCACTTTTCTGGATGATCGAACACTTAATCCCTACTTTGCATACCCTACTCTTACTGACTTAATAGGAGAGTGATACGACCGTGTTTTATCATGTTAAGGAATTACAATATCACGCAAAACCAGAACGACCCGATCCGATTTTTGCGAGGATGCTACAGGAAGTGTTAGGTGGACAAGGGGGTATGTACGAGGAAATGAAAAATATCGTGACCTCTTACTCGATACGGGAACGGAAGAATTGGCACTTATCGAAATGTTGGCAACGATGATTACTCTATTGCTAGAAGATGCCCCCTTCCTACTTTAGAGGAAGCTGCAAAAAATCCACTCATTAATGCCATCTTAGGCGGAATGAACCCTCAACATATTATTGTTTAGGAGGCTATGCTTGCTGATGCAAACGGAAACCGTTAGACAGCTGATTATAAAGATAAACAAAACGACATACAAAAACCCCGAATAGTCACTTTCAAAAAGTGTCACCATTCGGGGTTTTCAGTTCAGAGTTGTTAATAACTCTCAATAACTAAATTGTGAGGTGTTTACCTTAGCGGTTCTCACGGTTGTTGTTATTGTTGTTGTTATTATTATTGTTATTATTGTTGCGGTTTTGTTCAAAGTTTAGCTCTTCAGCAAACTCTGCATTGTTGTTGCGGTTGTTGTTGTCATTGTTTTGACGGTTGTTGCGTTGGTTGTTGTTGTTATTGTTGTTGTTATTGTTAGCCATGTTTCTCACCTCCACGCTCATTATTATGGTCATGGAGGAATTTTTTATACCCCAAAAATTTTTTCACAAAAAGGTAAGTAATAAAAGGACGACTTCTTATTGCTAAGAAATCGCCCTTTTATCAAAATAAATTACACACCATTTTTAATATTTGGTAATGGTTGTGAATTATACACTCTTGAATTTGGTGGAACCGATTGTGTTAACCAAATGTTTCCGCCAATTGTACTGTCATGGCCAATGGTTGTATCGCCACCAAGAATGGTTGCACCTGCATAAATAACCACATTGTCCTCAATATTCGGATGACGCTTGATGCCTTTAATTGGATTTCCATGTTCATCTAGTGGGAAACTTTTTGCTCCTAATGTCACACCTTGATAAATCTTAACATTTTTACCAATTGTACATGTCTCCCCGATTACCACGCCCGTACCATGATCAATAAAGAAATACTCCCCGATCGATGCGCCCGGATGGATATCGATCCCCGTTAATTGATGCGCATATTCTGCCATGATTCTAGGGATAATTGGCACGTTTGAATTATACAGTTCGTGCGCAATTCTATGTATCGTGATTGCTTGAATCGAAGGATAACTAAATAATATTTCGTCCGTTGAAGTAGTAGCTGGGTCTCCATTATAAGCCGCTTGGATATCCGTTTGAATCGTTTTACGTATAGTTGGAAACTTATTGATTAAATCAATAACAATTTGATCTGCTTCTTCAAGAGATTGGTCTTTTGGTAACACCTTCTCAATTAAAAAACGTAAATCTAACGCAGATGTTCTTAATTTATTTCCAATATTTATATTAATTCGATCATCTTCATTTGTGTATTTATCACATAGGCAAGGGAAAAGAGCAGAACGGAAATTTTCCAAAATTTGATAGATCTTTTGTTGCCCTTCAAATCCTATCGTTTTATCAATAGAAAAATAATTTTTATGAACATCCTCGAGTGATTTTGCAATGTTCGGAATCTCATTGTTTAACCAATCGTTTAACTTCATAGTTTTCAAAGCAGTCACCTCAAATTGTATAAATTTTTAAAAAATATGCCTAACATTGATTTAATACCATTTTTCCTTACTGTACAAGAAAAAGTATATAAAATTCGTATAAATTCTTCTACTTGTCTTATTTTAATAGTTAATAATTTTCCGCACAAGCTTGTTGACTTATGAAATAAATTACGAAAAACGTCTTTTGCACTGTCCTTATTGTATTCTTGTGATGAAAAAAATGCGCCAATCGTGATAATCAACGCATTGTAAATAGATTATGCCACACTTTCCCCTTGTGCTGCAGCTTTTCGGTCTTGTCTTTCGTGCTATTTTTTCATAGTAAAACAGGCGATTGGTTGTGCAATGAGTAACTCAATCCAAAAGGCAACACCAAAATTTCTTGGCCATACACGTAGAAAATTTTCGATTGGTTCTAGCGTAATTTGCTTCATTCCTACCCACGTCCCAATGATCGTCAATAAAATAGAAAGGCATGTTACATTTAAAACGATATTAAGAAGTACCCGCGCATTAAAGCCATCTGTTTTCCCCACGAAATTTGGCATCACTTTTCCTACTAGAGGCCCTGCTACAAATCGAACGAGTATCATGACAATAATCCACATGATCGGTAGTATTTTTAACGTATCTACATACACATCTAAACTAAATCCACGCTCTAGAAATATGATTGTTGGTGCAATCATGTTTACTGATATAAGTGAAATAATCAGCATAAACAAAATACCCTCTTTTGCATTTTGAGGCAGTCTTGGTTCCTTATACATCTATCCAACTCTTATTCTATTTAACGTTTAATATGTTGACCACTCAGTATAATTTAAAAATTTATGGGATTGTCATGTTCTTGTCAACTTGAATCTTAGAAAATAGGAAACTAATACGACGGGGGAATGTAGATGGTGGTTGAAACGATTGTAGCCACGATGTAGGAGAATATTGTGGGGAAATTGGTCAAAGAGTTCTTTATAGGCTTAATGAAGGACAAAATCACGTGAAAATTCGATTGAAGTGGGCTTCACCGGCTTGATGAAGGACAAAACCACGAAAAAATTCCATCAAAGGGGGCTTCATCAACTCAATGAACACCCGAATCACGAAAAAATCCCATCAAAGGGGCTTCATCAACTCGATGAACACCCCAATCACCGAAAAATCCCATCAAAGGGGGCTTCATCAACTCGATGAACACCCCAATCACCGAAAAATCCCATCAAAGGGGGCTTCATAACACTGATGAAAACCAAATCTACTTGGAAAATTGATCAAAGTAGACTTCATAAGCTAGATTCTGCGTATGGGAAACTAACAGTAGTGGCAACTACGGGGAGATTCTCAATAAAAGATAAGCCCTCCCCTCTAAGTACCGACTTTTATTCCTTTTCCAAATAGTCTTTCCACGCATTAATACCGCCATCTAACACAATCACATCTAATCCTTTTTCAGCAAGAATAGTTGCACATTTTGAAGCGGAGTTTCCTGTTGTACATGTAACAACAATTTCTTGGTCTGTCGGTAATGCTGGTACAACCGCTTCCCTCTCTTCAGTCAACTTAAAAATTTCAGTTTTCGGTATGTTTACGCTATGAACATTTGTATCTTCTATATGGAAATCCTTATATTTTTCTTCCGCTCTCACGTCTAAAAGCAACACGTTTTCTTCAGCCTGCAATTTCTGAAATAATTGTTCTGGTGTAATTTTTGTTACCATTTTCATGACCCCCATAAAAAAATAGAATAGCTTTTACACTATTCTATCATAAAAAATATCCGATTATTGTTCCTTCACAACTAAGTCTTTGAATGTATATTGCACTTGCTCTTTTGATTGCGTAACGATTGACACATCAATTTGAGAGGTTGTGCTTGCTAATTCATAGGGCACGGAGTACGTCTTCCATTCTTCTGTCAACTGAATCGGTAAACGTTCTTCTCGTATAAACTGACCTCTTGCAGTCGTTTCAGAAATCTTCAACATAACTGTCCCTTGCCCCTTTAAAGAAACTTGTACTTGAATTTTTTCTGTCGTAAATGGTTTAGGCGCAGTGTATACAAATCCTTCTTCATCCTTTGCCCCTTCTGTCTTTACTACATATTCACCATTGCCCAAATCCTGAACCGTTGCACCATTGCCAAAGTATGGGAGTGGCGGTTTATCCTCTGCTGCAAGAGTAAAACTTTGCGTGGTCAACACAAATAGCATCGTTACGAAAAATAGTAATATCTTTTTCATCATAAATATCCTCCTAAAATTTTATTGATTTTCTGGCATCATATAGTCCATTGCTCTTGATAAAAACAAAGCAAAATGGACCCGTTTCACATCACCTTTTGGATTAAAACGATCCACGTTTGAAATTCCTAAAGCATTTAATGCCCGTATCGCATCATGAGACCCCTTCCAAGCTTGATCCAAATCAACTACTGTATTTGGTTTGTTGGCTGCCATGTCTATAAGGGATTTTCCTTTAATCGCTTCGGTTGCGCGGTCAAGAACAAGAGCCATATTTTCTCGTGAAATCGCACTCGAATAATCTAGGGTTCCATCCGGTTTCCCAGCAAATACACCCGATGCCTTTACGACAGCAGCATATTTTAACAACTCTTTGTTATTCGTATCGATTGGAACATCTTTAAAATAAGGGTTCTTATCCCAATCAGCAGGTATCTCTGCTATGTTATTGTTAACTAACAATCGACCAAGCATCATGACCACTTGTCCACGGGTGATGGTATCGTTTGGTGAAAAGGTTGTCGGTGATGTGCCATAAATTATATTTTTGTCAACTAAGTTTAAAATATGCTCTTTTGTTTCATTATCAAATGCATCAATATCTGTAAATGGATTACTCTTTACGATTTGTGGTTGCTGCGGACGAATGATTGGTGGTGCAGAAATTGTATCTGACTTGATCACCTTTAGCGATTGTCCAACTGTAATCATATCGCTTGTTAACCCATTTATTGCCTTCAATTCGTTCACTGACATATTATGAGCCGTTGCAATTTTCCATAACGTATCCCCTGCTTTGACAACATACGTGTCATACCCTTCGTTCGGATATGTGGGGATGGTTGGTTCTTTTGCTACCCCATCATGACTTAACCACGTTCTATATGATTGCCAAATAGAAGGACTTTCTTGACCTAAACTCCAACTTCCTGTGCCTTTAATATTGTATTTATGAACGAGCTCCAATTTTGCTTTTAACGAGGCATGATTTTCATACCAAATATGGTACGTTCCAGCTGGGAGAGTCTTCCCTGCAATCGACGTTGGTGGATCGCCTGCTTTTATGGTAATAGTTGCTTTCGGTGATTTTGATTTTTCGTCAAATACGACTTTTCCACCGTATTTTGCAATCATTTCGTCCACCTTTGTGTTCGAGATTCCGGCTCCCCCTTCACTAACTGGAGCACCTTCTCTCCAATAACGACCGTAAAATGGGACACCTAGTACAATCTTTTCCGCCGGTACACCTTGATTTATCGCATACTGAATAGAACGGTCCACCCACAGATAACTTGCAACAGGACCCTCTGGACCACCGTTATACGATTCGTCATAAGCCATAATCATTAAGTAACTCGCATATTTCCCTAATTCTTTGTAGTCGTACGTCCCATGCCATCCTTTCGTCCATCCATTTGGGTTGGCCGCAACAGCAACGGATACTTCTTTTGTCGAAGGGATTTTTTGTCGCAATAATTTCACGAGATCGGTATACGCCGCCCGATCAATTTCCGTTGTATTTTCGATATCCACTTGCACACCATCTAAATTATTTTTCATAATAAAATCGGCAATTTGAGTTGATAGCTTTTCGCGATTGGCAAGTGCAGCACGGCCAAGTGTTCGATCCCAATGATTACTTAAAAAAGGAACGACTTTAATCCCGCGCTTGTGCATTTCGTTAACAAAAACTGAGTCAAATTGTTTTGAAATGTTTAAAGAGCCATCTGCATTAAGATCGAAATAACTAGGAGACACGAGGTTCAAATTTCCTTGAGTTTTATCAATTTGAGAAATGTAGGATTGTGTATTCCCAAAATACAGGTAGCTCATATTAAAATTCACTTCATGGGCTTCTGCTTGTTGCATCGGGATGCTCGTTAATATCACCGCACCTGCTACGACCACAATGCTCGCAATTTTTAATTTAGGGAAGGTTTTTTTAACAAATTGTTTGGCCGATTTTTTTAACGTATCCGCACGTCCAAAAAAGAATTCTGAACCAAACTCAGTAAGATGCGAATTGTTCGGCATTTTCATATGTAAAATGACTTGCATTTGTCCATTTACTTCTTTTAATTCTGCCCGTTCAAAAGAATACATCACTAGAACACCACCTTTCTTTTAGTATGTTTCGAATAGAAGGAATAATGTATTGTGACGAGTGGACTAATTGAAAGAAAAAAGAAGCAACTAAATCGTTAGTCACTTCTCTAATTATTATTCTGGGATATAAGGTAATTCTTTATTTTTTGGCATATTAATGACATGGGTTTCCGTGTACGATTTTAAGCCTTCTTTTCCGTATTCGCGTCCAACCCCTGATTGCTTTACGCCACCAAATGGGAAACGGATGTCTAACCCTTGTACAGCTGCTGTATTAATCATCGTTGTTCCTGCTTCGATTCGACGAGCCACACGAATGGCATGCTCTTCTTCTCCCCAAACAGAACTTGTTAAACCGTAAATACTTTCATTGTGTAATTCGATTACTTGTTCTTCGTCATCAAAAGGTAAGATTGGCACAGTTGGACCAAATTGCTCTTCCACGACAACAGGATCATGATAATTGGCACCTAATACGAGCGTTGGTTGAAGGAAGTACCCATTATCCATTAACTCTGGATTAAGAATCTGACCGAGTTTCACCACTTTTGCCCCTTTACTTTCGGCATCGGCTACTAAATTTTGTACATGTTTCACTTGATTTTTATTATTGACAGGGCCCACGGTTACATCCGGATTAAACGGATCCCCCACACGAATCCACTTATTCGCCGCTTCAATGTATTTTTCCACAAAGGCATCATAAATCGAGCGATGCACATAAATTCGCTTCGCAATCATACAAATTTGACCCGCAGTTAGGAAGTTCGAAATCACCATTCGACGTAATGCTCGTTCATCGTTTACATCAAAATCTTCTAGAACGATTGCTGCATCATTCCCACCTAATTCAAGTGTCATCTTTTTAATGGTTTCCGATGCAGCTTTCATAATACTTTTTGCTGTTTTCGTTCCACCAGTAAATGCGATTTTCGCGACCTTTTCATTTGATGTTAGTTCGACACCTACATCTGCTTCACCATGTACAAGATTTAATACACCAGGAGGAAATTCATCTGCTATCATTTCACAAACACGACTAACGGCTAATGGGGCAAAAGGACTCGGTTTTAACACCATTGTATTTCCCGTTAGCAATGCTGGGGCAATTTTGATTGTTGATAGAGCAAGTGGATAGTTCCATGGCGTAATGGCTGATACTACCCCGACTGGATCAAAGGTGATAATTGTTCGACCATTTTCATTTTCAATGACTTCCGGTGTAACGATTTCCTTTACATGATTACATGCATATTCCATATACATTAAGGAGAGACCCACTTCTCCTTCTGCATCATAGTATGCTTTCCCGTGTTCTCTCGATAATAATTCTGCAATTTCCTTCGTAGAGTCTTTAATTTTTTGAATCGCACGCTGCATTCTTTCAATGCGTTCGTCCACATCGCTCCACGCCCATTGTTTGAATGAGTTATAGGCTGCGTCGATTGCTTGTATCGTTTCTTCTCTCGTATTGATTGGCGCATACCCAACAATTTGATCGGGATGAGTAGGGTTTTCTCGTGGGAAGGTTTTTTCTGTTTTTATTTTTTCTCCATTAATAATTGAATGAATCATAATGGGTTCTGTTGTCATTTTTCGAACCTCCATATTCTTTTTTTCATCTTCATTAGTATGAAATTAGTCATACCGAAATATACAATCCCCTTTTTACCCCACGAAAAAAGACCTGACTAATCCTGTCAGATCTTTGTAATATACTCCTCTTGGTAGATCGTTGTTTGATTTTTCCCTTTTTCTTTTGATTGATAAAGGGCTTTATCTGCTCGTTCGATAATGGCATTTGGATGCACCTCACTACCTTGATAAGAAGAGATACCCAGTGAAATGGTAATCGGCATGCCTGTTGGACTATCGGTTATTGCAATGTTTTCTCTAATTAATTCAGCAACATGCAATGCATCTGTTTCAGTTTTGCCTTTCATTAAAATGCCAAATTCTTCTCCACCATATCGAAAAACGAGGTCATCCATTGTCGCAAACTTCATAATGCTATTGGCCAAATATTTGATCACTTCATCTCCAACAATATGACCGTATGTATCATTAATTGCCTTGAAATTATCAATATCTAACATCACGAGGGCAAATGCATCATTTCGTTCCATCCATTTTTTTATTTTCACGTCAAAGGATTTACGATTCGCAAGTCCCGTAAGACCATCCAATTGTATTTCCTTATTCATTTGCACAAATTGTCTTCTTATTTGACGAGTTAATTGATTAATCTCATAAATATTCGAGCTAATATTAAATGAGTTTTGATGCTCTTTATTGGCACTTGGGTTTTCTGAAAACTGTGCTAACGTCGTCAATGGCTTTGTCAATCGTTTCACTAGTATGGTAGCTAAGATTAATACAATCATTAATATCGTCGCTGATTGTGCTAATATTTTGATGACTAGGTTAAAAAGTGGCCGATTTAAATTTGATTTCGGCGTTAACGAAACAACTCCCCAACCCAAGTCTTCAATATATGAAAAACCTGCAAAATTTTCGATTCCTTCAGGAGTGGTAATTTCCTTATAGCCACTAATTCCTTTTGATACGATTTTTACAGCTGGTCGATCGCTAAAATCCGTTTGAATTTTTTCTGGATCCGGATGGTAAATAACCTTTCCGTCCTTATCAACTGCATAGACATAAGAACCATCTTGATATTCATGAGTGCTTAACAAATGATTAATAATATTTTTATCTTCCAAATAAATCGTCCCTGCGACTACCCCTTCAAAAACACCATTTTTATTATAAATTGGGGCTGTAACGAGCATGAGCAATTTCCCTACTGCGGATATGTACGGCTCAGAAATAAACGGTTTTTTAGTAGACAAAGCTTTTTTCATTATATCCGTTTCAATGACCGTTCCCGCTTGTACAATTTGTCCATTGTCAAAATGGATAATTTTAGGACTAATCAATTTGATCATGCCATTGATATCCGTTACGAAGATGGAGTTAAAGTGTTCAAGTTCTGATTGATAAAAAATATCTAAATCTTTTTGTTCAAAGTCTGGGAAACTAGCAAGCTTTGCAATCGTTGTAATACTCTGTTGCATATCATCTATAACATACTCGAGTCCTTCTGCTAGTTTATTTGTATAATTATGGTTATTTTCTAAATAATTTGTAGTTAAAGATGTTCTAAGTGCATTCGTGGCATAAACTAGATTGGCAACCGTTGCAACGACTACGACAAAAACTAGTAGTAAACTTATCACGACATTTAATTTTATCCCTTTTTTCATACAATTTCCAACTCAACTTCCGGTCAATAGTCCTATTAAAAATCTACCATAGGAACTAATGTTTTGAAAGTTGATTTTTGAGAAAAATTGAAAAGTTGGAAATCTTATATAATTGAGCTTACAAAAAAACAGAGCAATTATTAACTGCTCTGCCTAATCGCCTATTTACGATTTCGATTTTTGTTCGGATGTTTGCGATTTTTGGGTAATGCGTTCAAACCCACGTTTAATGGCGTTAATGTATTCATTTGTTGCATATTGAGCTATAGGAGAATCCGGATTAAGCCCTTCAAATGCATGGTACGCCCCAGGATATAGGTGGAACTCGACATCCACACCAGCTTGTACCAAATTGGAAACATACGAAATCGTTTCGTCTCTAAATGGATCCAATTGGCCAATGAATGTATACGTTGTTGGTAAATTCGAATAATCGGTTGCTCTAGCAGGTGCTGCATAAGAAGGAATATGATCCGTACCATATAAATCGCCTAAATACATTTTCCAACCTTCTTCGTTTAATTGCTGGTTCCAAATCATGCCTTCTGTAATTTCATTAGCAGACGGTGTATTATTGCGATCATCAATCATTGGATACAATGGCAATTGAAGATGAATTTTCGGGAATTGTCGGTCGCGAGCTAGCAACGTTAACGCAGCCGTTAAACCACCACCCGCGCTCGAACCCGCCACACCAATTTTGTTCACATCAATGGCTAATTGCGCGGCTTCATTGACCATCCAACAAACAGCTGCATAGCAATCTTCAATCGGTGCTGGATATGGATGTTCTGGTGCTAAACGATAATCCACCGCCACCACAATACAATTTGCTTCATTCACGTATTTGCAGCAAAGAGCATCATCTTGCTCCACAGTGCCGAGAACATAGCCCCCACCATGAATCCATAAAAGCCCCGGTAGCATCCCCTTTACGTCTTGTGGTTTATAAACGCGCAAACGTAAATCATTTTGGTCAGGCCCTTTAATCGTTACATCTTCAATAATGACTTCTGTTTGAACAACAGGCGGATTTAAAGTTTTAAGCCCTTCCCGAATTTGATCCAATGCATCCGTATTTAAACTTAAGCCTGGAAAATTATCTAAGGTTGTTAAAAACTCCGGATTTACGCGTTCACGATTTTTCATTTAATAGTTCTCCCTTCAATTTCACAAAAATGTAAAAATAACTATGAATCATAATTATTTCTACACTATATGTGAGAGAGGAGAGAATATTCTTGGATGGGAGAGATTCTAATAGAAATAAAATAGAAGAATCATATTAATGTAATTTTTTGCTACAGCAATATTCCATAGCTTATTAGTAGATTGGTTGGGTTTAAATTTAGGAGCATTTAATTCACTTTTATCAGTTGGATAAAAGACAGAATCACGGGAAAATTCGATCGAAGCGGGCTTCATTCCCTCCATGAACACCCCAATCACGCGAACATTCGATCAAAGCGGGCTTCATACCCTCGATGAACACCCTAATCACGCGAACATTCGATCGAAGCGGGCTTCATTACCCCGATGAACACCCCAATCACGGGAAAATTCGATCGAAGCGGGCTTCATTCAACCGATGAACACCCTAATTACGCGAACATTCAATCAAAGCGGGCTTCATCATATGAATTTCCCTCCCCCATAAACAACAAAAAAGAGATAACACCAAAATAGCTGGCATTATCTCCGCTCTATCCCATTTACTAAACTTCTTATTTCATATTTGCATATTGTTCTAATAGTTTCTTTTGGACTTTCATTGCTTGTTGACGTTCGGCATGTTTGGAGCTTGCTAGTTCTGAGACGCTTTGTTGCAGTGTGTTCGTTATAGCCGTTAACTCAGAAATTTGTTTCTGTGTATAGGTAACCACACTGTTTTGCATATTTTCCAGTTGTTCCGTATAATCGGTTACTTGATCATTATATAAACTGATTTGGTTGATTAACGGTTGGTAGCCTGCTGGAATATCTTCAACTACATTGAGCACGTCATTCGTTTTTGAATTGATACGCTCTTCCACATCTCTTATAGCGTCGAGCAAATCTTGTAAAGGTCGATTTAAATCATTTAAGCCAAATGTTAACGTTTCTGTTTGTTTAGTTAATCCTTCCACGAAACTGTTCGCCAATGCTTGTTGACTTTCGATAAGCTTCGTCCCATTCTCTACTAAAATCTCTTCTTCTCGTTTCGCACTTGCCTCAAAAATCGTTTTTAGTTCATTTGTTTGGGCCTCTTGCTGCACTTTTGCTTGTGCTACAGATTCATGAATCGATGTTTTTATAGCATTGAACGTTTCTTGTAACGTCTTCGATTGGGTTTGTTGGCTTTCCTTCGTTTGAGTAGCTGATTGAATAATTGCTTCTTTCATATCAATCAAAATCGTTTGCAATACTTTCAGTTGGTCCACTACTTCTTGTTGTTTTATTAGTTGATCGGCGTTAACAGTTTCAAGCTTGCCTGTAATAAGGGATACCCCTTCTTGTTGTTGTGTCATTTGTTGTTGACTCACAGTTTGAATCTTAGTTCCAATGTGAGACAGTCCTTCTCTTTGCTCCGCCATCTGTTGTTGACTCACAGTTTGAATCTTAGTCTCAATTTGGGATAGCCATGCTTTTTGCTCTATCATTTGTTGTTGGCTCGTCGCTTGGATTTTAGCTTCAATTTGTGACAATTGTTTTTGTTGTTCTTCTACTGCTTGTCGGAGGAGCCCTTCTTTTTTGATCTCCCCATTCCGTTTAGTTAGTAATCCACCGATCGCTAATACTGTACCGATCCCCATCAATAGATAATCAAGGGACCCTGTACTAAATGGTAGGAAGATGCAGATCCAAGAAGTAATCGCGAGTGGTAATAATATGGCATCTAATTGCTTCATCTAATTGAACTCCTTATTTCTCATTTAACCAATGTTCTAAATTATTTTCAAAAATGGTTAACATGCTCTCTGTAATGTCTTCGTGTTTTTCCTTAAGTATTGATTTTTTCATTTTCATCCAGTCTTGCTCTAACTGAGTGCGTTTTCGTAATTGGAGAATGTGCTCCGAAACCTCTGCAAGTTGGGCAATGCGTTCTTCAATCGGTAGGACAACAATGAGTTGAATATATTCTTTTGCAACATCTAATAACGAAGGGGCATGCTTTGCAATGTATAAAAGAAACTGCTCTTCTAATACAAGCGTATTTCGTTCAAGCTCCATTAACATGTGTCAGTTCCTCCCCCCATGTACGCATCATCGAAATAATGTGCTCCGGACTTTCATGACATGATTTACGAATTGACAACAGTCGCTCAATTGCTTCAAGTAATGTCGGTAGCCAGCTTTCAATGTTCGGATTATTAGCTAGCCAGTACGTATTAATCATGTTCATAGCCGCTTCATCCATTAACGTGATTCGTTTTTGCTCTAAATTATTTTCCTGTAAATACATTTTCGTAATGAAATCTTTTGGAAGCTCAGTTGGAATTCGATTAAACCTCGTCGTTGTAATAGGTGTAGCAATCACATCATCGAGTAAAACATCATATATAAACTCTTTTGAATGAACAACTCGTATAGTTTGATACGCAGCCGGTAAGTTTATTGATTTCGTTCCAACAAGATTTGCAATACGATTGTCGCTAAACAAACTTCGTGACCAAAACGGTAATTTGTCATCAATCAACAGGGTTGCACTTTCAAACTGATTTAGATGTTCCTTTATACAAGCGGGAGGAAGATAGAGTACATCCACCCACTTAATAAATGGATGAGAACTCCATTGTGCTATGGACAAATGAGTTTGCTCATCGGATGTTAGTAAAACCGCCTTGTCCTTTTCCGGAAGTTGATCAAATAAGTCCGTGTTAGCGTACACTATATGTGGTTCACCAATGACGGTAACACGTTTACGGGAATGGTGAACTGGCTTTTTTTCTACTTTCGGCGTCTGTAATTCGACAAGAGCTGACCAGAAGGAAAGGACATCCTCCGTGGTCTTCCCTTTTGCCATTGCTTTTAAGAGCCAAATGATTTCTTCTTTATAGTGTTTCAACTTCATACACTGACTCTAATAAAGATTCACATTTTTCTAAATGTGCTCTCATTTCTTCCATTTTTAATGTCACATCTTGTGATTGGTGTCGTTTCATTTGTTCCACTTCATTTAACTTCTCTTCCCAAGTGGCAAGTTCTCCATAGTAATGTTCAGGTAACATCGTTTCGACGGTTTGATAAATGCGTGCAAATTCAGTTTGAATCCATTCACGGTAGTTTGCTTTTTGTTCTTCAAGAATTTCTGTTACTTGTTGAAGGATTTGCGTTTGATAATGTTTCTTCTGTTGTTGTTGAAGCGTTTCTTCACGTTGCTTTTCTAATTGTTGCAATTGATTTTGTAAATCCGTTTGTAGATTTTCTAGTTTTCTTTCATATTGAACACGGATTGCTTCATTTTCTTTTGCTTGTTGTTCTAGCTGACTTAATGTATTTACCCGTTCTTGATATTGGCGTTCAATTTCATATTTTTTCGTAAAGAATTGATTGCGATGTTCTATATCTTCTGTTTCCATAGGTGCTCGATTTCCATCAATGGACTTTCCGATTTTCACAGCCAATGTTTCAATCGGACTTGTAACCATATCCAATGTTTTGATGGCGGTTTGTAATGGCGATTGCTCACCTTTTTTCATTTTTGATAGTTCGTCGTTTGGTACATTTCCACCACCAGTAGCTAAAATCAACCCTTTTTCAACGACTTCTTGCTTAATCTTCTCTTTTGCTGCTTTTAATGCTGCTTCTTTCGCCGCCTTTTTTGCCGCTTCTTCGGCTGCTTTTTTCGCTGCCTCTTTTCCTGCAATTTTCGCTCCTTCTTTTGCCGCAACCTTTCCGCTTACTTGCGCCCCTGCAGATACACCTGCTGTTGCCATGGCCAAACCTACAGCGAGGGCAATATCACCAACGAAACCAACACCTCGTAAGATTTTTTCTGCTTTTCGAGGATCATGTGTTTCATCTTTAATAATTTTAGGAACGTATTGCTCTGCTGCAAGTTCAGCGAGTTCCTGCAATTCCTCTGTAAGACGCGCCCGTTCCTCTTCCGTTGCATGTTGTGGTAGATTTTTAAGCTGATCTGATTTTGATTCGAATTTGCGTACAAGTTGTTGTTTTTGTCGTTCAAATTGTTGTGATAGTTCGTCATAGCTCATCTCTGAATAGTTTAGAGACAATTCAGCTGTCTCAAGTGGTGCTAGATGAAAAGATAAGTCTTTGCCAAGAACTTTTGCTAAACGCGCGGTCACGACAGACACAATAGATTGACGCGATGAAGCCAATACATTTTCAAGTAATAATTCCAATTGTTCAACGGAGGCATTTTGATGGTTTTGTATTACTTTTTCAACTTCTTTTGTTAACTTAGACATCTCTTCATTTAAAATGCGATCCATATCTAGTTCGTTTTCTTTTAATAGTTGCTGTGTTTGGGAAAGTTCCTTAGCAATTTGGGTTTCCACTTTGGAGTATTCCAGTTGCACTTTTTGCTTTTCATCATCTAATTTCACTTCATCATTGGAAAGCGCTAATTGTAAGAACGTAATTTCGTTTTCGATCGTATCTTTTTGACGTTGTAAAAATTGATCAACACTATGTTTAAAACGTTTTTTCTTGATTTTCTCTACATTGTTTACAATATGTAAAATAAAGTTATTGTACAGGTGGTCGATATTAAAGCCCGTTTTTGCACTTACTGCAAACACAGGATATGCTTTGCCCAATTGTTCTTCAATATCAGACGCTACTTTTTCTTTTAAGTCTTCAATGGAAATCCCTTCTGATTCGTCAATTCGATCCACTTTATTAATAACAAAAGAAATATTCGGTTGGTATACTAAAATCTTTTTAATATACACGATGTCTTCCATTGTAAGTCCTTGCCATGGCATCACGTATAACACGGCATCCGCATGTAGCATGGCTGACTCGGAGGACTCGATATGGGATTTAAATTTCGTATTCCGTCCTGGCGTGTCGATAAACTGGACACTATTCAGCCAAGTTGGACGGGGTAAAGAAATCTCGATTCGATCAATAATATCAGCAGTTGATCCCACCACATAAGAATGAAGTTGCTCCTTGTCAATCATTTGACGTTCTCCTGATTTTGAAACTAATACAACATTCTCTTCTCGACCCGCAGAAATATGTGTTGGAATCGCGGTTGTTTCATTCACATGGGTTGGGAGTAAATTGTCGTGATGAATGAGTTTGTTAATAAGTTCAGATTTCCCAACGCTAAATGAACCAAATAAGCCAATTACCACTTCTTTTTTGGCTAATTGCTGGCTAATCGATGTAATAATGTTTCGATCGGCATCGTTTAATGGTAGCTGCAAAATTTGCTCGATGTTCATATAGTCCTCTCCTTTTAAATGATTTCGATTTGTATTCGTGCGTTTTCGGCTGAAATTACTTTTTCGATATTACTTACGATTTCGGATATGCGAGCTTGTTCATTCGTATTTTGCTCGATTAATTGTTTACGTTCTTCTAGATGCTTTTGTGATTCTGCAAGGGATTGATCCTGCTCTTCTGTATATTGGGTGATGCGTTCTTGTGCAATCTTTAACGCATCCAAATCGCGAAGGAATGAACGGTAATCACGTTTCTTTGTTAACAACGCACTTTCTAAATCGCGCAAAATTCGACGTTTCTCTTTTTCAAGAGCACGATCCATTGCTTGTACGTGTTCAGATACTTGTTGTAAGTAAGTCGCTTCCTTTTGATGGCGAAGTTCACGTTTCGCCTCACGGAAATCTTCCATATCTTCAAAGTTAGAAGAGATGGCACTGGAACTAAACATCGCTTCCATTTGTTCACGACGCGCGGTACTTAGTTTCTCTTCATTTTCTTTCATAATTCGTCGGCGTTGCTCAATGAGTAAATCATATTCTTCATTTTTTACATCACGGAACCCTTTTTTATCAAACCAAAGTGTTCGTTCTTTAATGACGCCATATTCTTTTTTCGTTGCACTCGTGCGATTGATTAGCATATTACGGAAGGCAATCTCTTCATCGTGACGTTTTTTCATTTCGTCAATTTCCATTTGTTTAAATTTCAAGTTGGCTTCTGCTTCAATTTTTTGTTTCAATAATTCTTTATCTTCTTCGATATCTTGTTGCTGTGCTTTAAATTTTGCTTCCACTTCTTCGCGAATTTGCATAATATCTAATTTTTTTGTATTTTTTATTGCTAGATTTGCTTTGACGGATGTATCAATTTGAATCGTTGACGTATCCACATTGACTTCAAAACCATCTAGTCTTTGGCGCATCACATCATTTAATCGACCTGCCAAATCATCTACACTTTGGGTAAATAATAGCTCATAACGGTTGTTGAAGCTTAAAATTTCATGTTGAATCATCTCTTCAAGCTCTTCGTTTGAAATCACTTGGTTTACCGATTCTTTAATATCGTCAACTAACTTATCAAATCGAGAATTAAAATCTTGTTCACTTGCACGTATTTCATCTTGGAACAGATTTTTTAATTGCATAATGTCGTTTTTTAACTGGATTTTTCGAAGTTCGATTTCGTCCATAAGTCGTTGTTGTTGTGCTTCTAACTGCTCGATATCGATTTGACCCGCAACAAGCTCTTTTACTTCGGCCAGTTTTCTACCTAACTCACTATAAAAATTTAAAATCGAAAGGTATGGCGCACGAAGTAAATCTTGTGCTTTTTCTCCATCGAATAAATAGCTTTCTAATTGCTGTTCAAAGTTTCCAAAGCGCGATTGAGAAAACAGTTCTTCAACCGGTGTATTTTCCCAATGTTTCGTTTTAACATTCGTATCGCGGGATTTTAATGCTTGCAGTGCACTTAAAGGATATAATTTAGCGCGATCTACAGGCACAGATTGGTAGTCATTCTGTTTTAATGCACCTTCTAAAATGTCGATTACTTCTTGAATTTGATCTTCTGGCACACCATCTAAACGATTGCCCACAAAGAAAATGCGGTCGATGCTATCCGCTAATTCCCGTAAAAACTTAAATTCCGTTTGTTTTCCCGGTTGTTCTAAGTTAAATAGAAGAATACTCGCATTTGATTTTTTTATTTGTTCCTTTGTAATGCGTTCATGTTCTGGATGCAACGCCTGAAGTCCTGGTGTATCTACTAGTACGACCCCATCCTTTAAGTACGGAGAGTCGATAAAAATATCGACATATTTCACTTGGGAGGAGACTTCTAGTTTTTTACTCATCTCCGTTACATATTCGTCTAATTCATCAAAAGATACGTCCACTGTCTTCCCATCTTGAAAATGAACAACCGCAAGTTCACGTCCTGGCCCATCATCTAAATGGCGAATAAAGTTGACAGTGGCCGTCGTCGGAGTCACTTTTGATGGCAACACCTCTTTTCGTAGTAAGGCGTTAATAAATGTGGATTTCCCTGTCGAAAATTCCCCAACAATCACAATTTCGAAACGATTTTGTTGCCAATTTTTCTGTTGAGATTTTAAAATGTCGATTTCCTTTTCAATCGTGACATATTGCCCTAATTCATCTTTGACATTTTCAGCGAGTGTAAATGCTTGTTCAAAGGCTTGTTGAACAAGCTCTGTTTTTTCATTCCATTTCGTACGTAATTCCATTAATTTCACCTCTATTAATTAATTGACATAAAGTTTTGAGACATGATCTTTTTCAGCTAATAATACAAAATCTTGGAAAACTTGACTTACTTCATCTAAATGCTGTTCACAACGTTCTAAATGATGCTGCTTATGCAAGTTCCACTCACTGTCTACATCTTCTTCAAAATGTCGATACGTTTGTAAAACTTGAGCAGAGTTATTATTGATTGTCTCTGCAATACTTCTCATTAATTGATCGCGGATTTCATCTTCTTCTTCTCCAATTTGATCATAAGCTTTTGATAATTTTTCGATATTTTGACGGATTTCTTGAAGGGCGGAAACTTTCATCTCTTCATTTCCATCACGAATTCGCTTATATTTTTCTTTAATAAATTCGACTTCTTCCTTCCATTGTCGTTGCCGTGAATCATCATAATGCGCAACGGTTTTCTTAAAGAATAAAAGCTTTCGTTGCGTCTCGATATAATGCTCAACTTCTGGCATGTCCCCGAGTTGATGGAGTTCACTTTGCTCGTTTAAGCTCGTATTTTGCAATTCCTTTTCAAAATAAGAACTTAGCTCGTTCTCTTGTTGTTTTAGTTGCTTATTACTTCGTTTAACCCCTGCATATTTTCGTTGTACTCCATCTAGTGCTTCTTTATAGCTCCCTAGTGAACCTTGGTCTAAATACAAGTCCACGGGTTTAATTTTTAATGGGATAAGCTTTTGTTTAAAATCGTTCCAATTAATGTCAACATTCGTGTTCATCGATTCTAACATATCAACAAATGCATCATCTTCCTCACTCATCGTTTGGATGATGTTCGATTGGTAGTCAAGGGACATTTCTTGCACCTTTTCTTCCCATAAGCTATAAGATTTTGAAGCTTGCTTTTCATAGTTCATAAAGGCTTGTTCAATCGGTGAAACATCTAAAAGAAATGCACTCATTTGTTGATGAACCTGTTGTCGAAATGCTTTAAATTCTTCTTGTATTCGTGTTTTCATTTCGTTTTTCAACTTTTTGAGAGGCTCATCAAAACAGTTTAGTTGGCTTTCTATACAGCGGTAGCGTTCTTTTATTAATTTTTCTCCTTGGATTAGTACTTCTTGATATTGCGATTTCGTAATAGCAATCAAGCGTTCCAATCGTTGCTGACGTTCATTCTCTACTTCCAAATTGTGGGCTTGTTGCTCTGCTTCCACATTCGAAATTTCATGGAGTAATAGATCTAAATCATAGGAAATGGATTTTAATGTTGCTTCTTCGTATTCGCGTTTTTCCATATAAGCAAACAAATCAGCTTCTAATTCACCTATATTGGATTCAACTAGTAACGCAGTATCCTTTTGTTGTTTTCCTTGTAATGCTTTTATCGATGAAACAGGATAAATTTTCGTGTCGTGAATATGTTGAACATGCTCTTGTAATTCTTGTTGAACGTTTTGTTGCACTAGTAACCAATCATCGTTTGTAAGGTCATCCACATGTGTAGCCACAAGGAAAATCCGTTTTTGTTTTTGGATTAAGGAGCTTAATAGGTCATAGTCTGTTTGATCAATCCCTTTTTGCCCGTTAAAGAGATACATCACGGCAGATGCTTCTACTAAAGCATGTTCCGTTACTTGAAATGCCGTGGAAGTAAGCGAGTTCGCACCTGGTGTATCAATGAGGATTAACTGTTCATCCAAAATTGAAAGTGGCCAAAATACATCTACAAAGCGAAGTTCGTCCGTAATATCGGTCCCTTGGAAGGTTGTATAGGTTTCTAAATCGGCAATATCTTCAACCGGAACTTCTTTTGATTGCCCATTTTGGTACTGTAAAACAAGTCTTGGCGCCTGATCAGTAGGACAATAGCGAATACGGGTTAACACCTTGGTCGATTCAATTCGGCGAGCAGATAATAGAGACTCTCCTAAAATGGCATTTAATAAGGCGGATTTCCCTACACTAAACTGCCCCACTACAACGATGCTACTATATAAATTATTTAGTCGATTATGTATACTTTGTAACTCTTCACCAAAGAAAAGGTCATCACCATATTTAGACATTTGATCAAATAGAATGATTTGGAGCTCTTTTTTTGTTTTCGCCACAAAAATCCTCCTTTAAAAATAGAAAAATATGTAAGCTATTTGTCAGACTAATATAACATATTTATATAAATCATTATATCTATAAATAGATAGTTTAGTTAACTTACTTTTGGTTGATAGTCTTGGATTTATTTGGATTCCCTCTAAAGAATTTATAAAAATTTTTGATTTCCCCTCAATTCTAATATTATTTCCACATAATACTTTTAAGTAAATTTAGATAAAAAAATGCCAGCACAACAATTACAGTTATACTGGCATAAGGTTATTTAATTTACTCGTTATAAAATAATCAAAGTAAACCTCATAACCTCAATGAACACCCCAATCACGGGAAAATTCGATCAAAGGGGGCTTCATCACACCGATGAACACCCTAATCACGGGAAAATTCGATCAAAGGGGGCTTCATCACACCGATGAACACCCCAATCACGGGAAAATTCGATCAAAGGGGGCTTCATCACCTCGATGAACACCCCAATCACGGGAAAATTCGATCAAAGAAGGCTTCATTACACCGATGAACACCCCAATCACGGAAAAATTTGATCAAAGGGGGCTTCATCACACCGATGAACACCCCAATCACGGAAAAATTCGATCAAAGGGGGCTTCATCACACCGATGAACACCCCAATCACGGAAAAATTCGATCAAAGGGGGTTTCATCACACCGATGAACACCCTAATCATACAAAAATTCAATCAAAGCGGGCTTCATCACACCGATGAACAACCCAATCACGGGAAAATTCGATCAAAGGGGGCTTCATCACACCGATGAACACCCCAATCACGAAAAAATTTAATCGAAGGGGGCTTCATAAGCCGAATGAAGTACAAAACCACTAAAAAAATTAAATGTTTTTAATATCCCACTAGTTTCCCCCGTACTCCCACCACATCCGTAACAAATTCCATCACGCCTATGTATGTTGCTAGTATCAATTCTATTTGGAGGAATTCATATGAAACAATCGAATGTAATCGACTTCTTTTCTAAAAAGACTTATTCCGAAATCGCCTCAAAGGACTGGCAAAAAAACGATGAACTGACAAATCAATTCGGTATTTATTTAGGCTGTTTTGGAGGAAATGATACAAAAATCATTCGTAACTTATCCGATGAACTCAACATGAAACGTATACAAATTGAGCAACTCACAGCAGAATGGGAACAACTTCATGAGCAGTACAATGAAGCCCTCCACCGTTGCTTAGCATATTTAAACATACCTAAACAAATTCACATTAACTTTGAAAATGATTCCATAATGGTTAGTGTTAATGGAGATGTTTGGGTGATCCATGATTATGAGGAAAAAGTAAGAGCGCATCAGGAATAATAACGTTACTGGAGTAGGCTGTACTAAACGATATAAAAAAATGGTCCAACATGAATTGTGCTGGACCATTTTCTCGACATATTACCAAAAAGATTTAAATCAAATTCTTCTCCTTCACCACTTCAATCGCTTGTACGCGGGATGTCACATCCAGTAAAGTGAATAACTGCGTCAGGTAGCGCTCCACTGTACGTTGGGTTACATTGAGTTTTTCGGCGATCATTTTGTTTGTATAGCCATCCATTAACATTGTCATCAATTGCGTTTCTTTTTTCGTTAACTTGAGCGCCTCGCAATTATTTTGCATTTTCTTGTTGATAAAATTAATAAAATCAACCGGTAACACTAAGTCTCCTTGTACAATTGATCGAATGGTTTGGATTACCTTATCACGAGAAACTGTCTTTGAAAGGACTCCATCAATCTTCTTTTCTAGAATTAATGGATAATACGAACGAATGTCATCTCCTGTGTATAAAATCACGAAGGCGTCTTCTTGGAATGCCTTAATTTCTGCAGCAAGTACGATTCCGTTTTTCGCATTCATATTTACATCTACTAAAAATACATCAAAACGTGTAGTTTGCATTTGAGAAAGTACATTTGTCGGGTCGCTTTCTGTTTCAATATGAATATCTTCTACACCTTGAAACAGAAGCTTTGAACCATCTAACACGATTGGATGGTCATCTATTATTAATACTGAAATCATCTGCATCACGTCCATCCATAATATCAATTTTAATATACATACCTTTTTCAGGCTCTGTCTCGATTAATAAATTTCCATAAAAGGCTTCTACTCTTTCACGAATTCCTTGTAAACCTAACGAATTCGAATTCCAAATACCATCCAAATTACATCCGACTCCATTATCTTGATACATTATGCCAAATCCATTATCTAATTCATAAAGTTCTAGATCTACAATGGAGGCTTGTGAATGTTTTACGGCATTATTCAATAACTCTTGCACAATACGATAGATGATTAAGGTCAATTGTTCATCTTCAAGATATAATCGATCAAATGATGTATTTAACACAAAGTTTGCTCGCTCGGTTGTTCGCTCGGCAAGCCGTTCTAATGCAGCATTTAATCCCAAACTCGTTAATAATGGCGGTTTTAACGTTTCACAGTAAGCCCTTAAATTATCGATTGAGTGAATCATTTGCTCATGTAAAATAGTTAGTTTTGCTTGCGTAACTTCTTGATTTTCCTCCGTCATCAGCAAGTTTATCTGTCTTGCTGTATGTAAGTACTCTTGCAAAAACGTATCATGTATTTCTTGAGCAAACTTAAACTTTTCGTCATCTACTCTTAGCCATAGTAATTTTTTTAGCCATATCGGTTCTTTTAGTCCTGATTGCTGAAGTGTTTGCAGTTCATCCATTAATTCCTCAATTACTTTTGTACTTTCAATAAACGTATTTGTATAGGTAAGTAAAAGTTCCAACCATAATAATTCCTCTGCTTTTAAGCGAATCATATGATAATGCCCAATCGCGAGCCATCTTTTCGTGTTTAAATCTTGATGAATGAAAGCAATATAGAAATCACCTTTTTTTATAATTTCACCCGGATTTAAGGATAAAATTGACTTAATATCAATTGAAGACCCTACTAAATCACCGGTTGATTTTACTTCCTTTGTTTCAAACTCATAGGTGATGACACTAACTGCCTTAACCTCTAAATGATTGGCCACTTCATTTACGAGATGCGATAAAATTTGCTCTACACGGTGAACATCCCCTAGCTTATCAATCGTTTGATAAAGCTTATGAATATGATTTCCTTTAGAAGAAAATAATACTTTTCGCTCGCGATAATCCAACTTTTCTTTAATATATAATACTAGAAAAATTGAAACGAAGATAAATAACGTAGAAACAAATAATTCAAAAGAAGATAAGTGCAATAGTAAAAATAGACCAATCGCCAACCAACAAGTCGAAAAGAACGAAATGGTAAAGTAATATTGCAATCTAGTAATATGATAAACAATATCAAAAAGACGTTCTGTTAACTGATGTAACATTAAATTGAACGGAATGAGCAGCAAAAATAACGCACCAATGTCTGCATTTAGAAAAGGTTGACCAATTAACACTTTCGGTAAGACAAATAAAAAAAGAAATGGCAAAAACGGAACGACCAAACCGATAAATAATAGTTTTATTTGTGGTAGCTTGTAAAGGAAGTAGCTGCGAAGTACTACCCATAGAATCGTGATCAGTAATAAGAAAAATATACTAAGGATTAGTAAAGAATCAATGGAGGTAAATTTCGGTTGTATGAATCGAATTAGTCTTAAAACAATGCCTACAACAGGCAATACATATAAAAATTTTATATTCTCTACAAAAACCCACTTTACACCCAAATATCTAAAATAATTCTTTAAAAAATGTAGAAGTAAAACAAGCGATAAAATCAAGCACGCACTATTAACTAAAAACCCAAGATGATTTCCTCTAGCTGAGGCACCACTACTAATATAAGCAAGGGATACAGAAAAGATAAAGGCAATCATTAGATTTACAAGTGGGATCGTCTTTTTTCGACGCGATAGATACAATGTAACACAAAGCGTTAATACAAAATAAATACTTGGTATAACAAGTTGCATATATAATTGTCGTGGTATGTCTACATGGCTTACATGAACCTCAAAAACTTGTCCATTATTCTTTTGAATGACGAGCTGTTTTCCCCCCCGAATACTCGGATCATACTCGAGTCGTTTCACTTCTTGAACAGGGACCCCATCGATTTCCAAAATGACGTCCCCTACTGAAATATTTCGTTGACTAGCCCACTCTACATACGTAAGTTCGGCAATTTCCCAAGAGCCTTTATGTTCCTTAAGATGAATGTCTATGAAAGGAGTTAAATAGCTAATCGATAGCACGTATAACCCTAAAATAATATATGTACAAAGAATGAGCCAAAAGGACTTTCGTTTAGAATTTGTTAGCTCCAAAACGTACTCTGTTGTTTTAAATCTTCTTCAAAAGCATCTAATATTGCTTGGGTTTCGAGTTCGTTCACACCAATTAATGATATGTTTCCTGCTTTTAATAAGTCTAAAATATTTTTATTCTCTACTAAAAACTGAATGATTTTGTTCATGTTTAATCCCTCATTTCATTAAAATTTGTAAAGACTCTTTTCCTTCTAAACTCATTCCTATCTTTTCTATCGTATTGAGTGCTCTTTTTTTATATAGATTTTTTACAGCGATCGCGTATCGAATAGCTCCACTTTCTTGTAATTCTTTTTTAATAATCGATTCATCTAATTCGATCGATTCATTACCATGATAATACTTTTCTAAATCCTTCGAAAAGCCGCTTCCCATTGATAATAAAAAAATAATCGGTAATGAATATCTTTTATTTACTATATCATTTTTCTGATTCCACTCTTCTAAATCTTGAATATCGTTTTTTATTTGGCCTATAATCCCAATGGCCTTTGCATAATCTTCAACTTCTAAGGACTTTTTTCCTCGGGCCAGTACCTCACCAACTAAGCAACTCATTGAAGTGAGCGATCCAGACTTTTGCTCAATCATTTTTAAATAGGATCTCTCATCCTTGTAAACATTTAATAAATCTAGCTGTTGACCACTAATGCTAAGCAATGTATGTTTTTCGATGATTTGCATGGCTTGCTCTTTATGGACAAAATGACTTTGGCGAAGAACCTTGAACGCAATCACTAACATGGCTAGAACGGAATTTAAAGAAAATTTTGGTGTCTCTACCCATACATAATCAGTATCATTATCTTGTAAATCATCTATTATATCAAAAGATAAAACAAGTAATTCAATCGCAGCAGCTACTTTGTAGATCTCAGCATCGAACTCGTCTGCATATTCTTTATAATGAAGAACGCACAATGCACCAAAAGGGTAACCTATGGAGTCTTTTTCCTTCTTGAAGGTTTTTAACATATCTCTTAACGAGTCTTCAATGAAAAATTCATGGGAAATCATTTCATCTAATGTGGTACTAATATCGTTTAGTGTATAATTCAAAATCCCCACCTCCTAAGTATATATAATATATCAAATTTTTAACAATTGTAACCGACATCTTTCTGTCGGGATACGACAGAAAAATGTCGGTTGAAAAGATATGAGTAGGAATGATAAATTAAGAGATTTAGAATGATAAAATTATAGTTGAATAATACTATACAGAGCCTTTTTAGAAATCCAAGAATAATGGATTTAGGAGAGGTTTTTAATTTTTATCGATAATATTTATTGATAATGATGGGAATAACAAAATGGAATAGCAGTAATTTATTTTTTACAAACTTGAAACGTATCATAAAAATCAAGTTTTTTCTAACAACTATCACCTTTGGAGGCTTATCATTGGATTTATCAATATTATTTGAGTATGGATGGGTGTTGTTACTATTAGTTGCGCTTGAAGGTTTACTTGCAGCTGATAATGCTCTAGTTTTAGCAATTATGGTGAAACATCTTCCTGATAAAGAACGAAAAAGAGCATTATTTTATGGATTAGCTGGAGCTTTTATTTTCCGATTTGCCTCATTATTTATTATTTCCTTCCTCGTAGATGTATGGCAAATTCAAGCTCTTGGCGCGTTATATTTATTGTTTATTTCAATCAATCATATTGTTAGAAAATTATTCTTCAAAAAGGGAGAAGAACACGAGGATCAAGAAAAGAAAAAATCAGGTTTTTGGGGTACTGTCATTAAAGTGGAACTAGCAGATATCGCGTTTGCAATCGACTCAATTTTAGCTGCTGTGGCACTGGCCATGACGCTCCCAAACACAAATCTCCCTCAAATTGGTGGGATGGATGGAGGGAAATTTCTCGTGATCTTTATGGGTGGATTAATTGGACTCATTATTATGCGTTTTGCTGCCAACCTGTTTGTAAGATTGTTACAAACAAGACCTGGACTTGAAATTGCAGCTTTTGCCATTGTCGGCTGGGTAGGTGTAAAGCTTGCCGTGTTAACTTTAGGCCATCCTGATATCGGTGTTTTATCCTATGAATTTGCGCATTCCACTGCATGGAAACTCTTCTTCTATACTGTGTTAATTCTCATTGCATTAGCGGGTTGGTTCTTTTCAAAGAATAAAAAGGAAGTAAATACGTAACTTCTATAGAAAATGTTAAACAGATTATTGTTCGTTAATATAAATTAAAGTTTGGTATATATTAGTTGAAAAACAAGGATTGAATGTTGCTATTCGATCTTTGTTTTTTTGCATGCAAGTTTGTCATCTGGATACAAGTTGCTGACGATGAATTTTTTCTCAATTAATGGATAAGCTAATAATTAGTTCGAGCTATTATGGGAGATTGGAGAATATTAAATGTCTTCACAGGAAATGCTTCGGTGGATTAACGAACAGTTTAAAGGGACAAATCAATTAACAGAAAAAACGTTAGACTATGAAAATAAATATATCGTGTTATTCTATGTCAAATCAATGATTGATAAGGCATTGCTTCAAAAGATTATCATTAAACCATTTTTTGAAATGGCCAATGAGCATCAATTAAGGTCCTACCTACTTGCATTGCCACAGTTTCAAAAAGTTGAGTCGAAAGAACAGCTTCTATTTGAAATAACAAATGGGTATACATTAGTCGTTATTCAAGACGACTTATTTTTATTTGATTTAAAATTATCGAAAAATGATCAGGTGAACACTACAACCGTAGAAACGACAATACACGGTTCTCAATTAGCTCTAAGCGATAACCTGTTGACCAATATTAATGTTATTCGTTCCACTTACCATGAACCCTCTTTAGTAACGGAATTTTTTACAAAAGGGGGAGCTAATAAACAAAAAGTAGCCATGATTTATGATAAAGAAAAAGTGAATAAAGATGTATTAAACATCATCAGAAAAAGGCTTCAGTCTGTCGATAAACAGGTAATATCAGCGACTACCCAATTAAATAATTTTTTAAATAACAAGCGTTTTTCCCTGTTCCCCCAAATGATTATGACCGAACGCCCTGATCGCATCATCTATAACATTGCTGGTGGGAAAGTAATACTTTTAGAAGATGGAAATCCCCAGTCACTTGCTGCACCTGTTGTCTTTTTTGATTTCATGACGACTATGGAAGATAATTATCATACTTTATTGGTCTCAATATTTTTAAAAACCCTTAGATATGTTGGTCTATTTATCAGTCTTCTTCTACCAGGTTTATATGTAGGTGTAACCTCCTATTCTCCTGAGGTGTTTCGAACCGAACTCGCTTTAACTGTAGCTGGAAGCCGGATTGGGGTCCCGTTCTCCTCTTTTGTTGAAGTGCTTTTTATGCTTTTCTTCATGGAGCTTTTATTAGAAGCGAGTATTCGACTTCCAAAGGTGGTGAGTGCTACTGCTACGACTGTAGGAGGGCTTATTTTAGGAACAGCAGTAACAGAGGCTTCCCTTTCATCAAATATCATGGTGATTATTGTTTCCGCAGTGGCTATTTCCACTTTTGTTATTCCTGTCAATGAAATGGCCTTTTCTATTCGTATTGTCCGTTTTTTACTATTAGTAATCGCTAGTTTATTCGGTCTAGCTGGTTTGGCATTAGGATTGTTTGTTTTAATTATGTATCTGGTAAGTATAAGCAGCTTTGGTGAGCCTTATTTGAGATTTTATAATTTCCAGAAACAAAAGGAGAGAACGGAGGAACATATTTGAGTCGTTTTTATTACTATTTAATTTTAGTGAATATGGTCTCGAATATTATTGCTTCTGTTCCAGTCATCCTCCTGTATTTTCACAAGGAGGGTGCCATTTCTTCTATGATTCTCTCCGTGGTGGTAGGGACGATCATCATCACAGTGTACACCCGCTTTTTTAATAACTTCCCTGGGATGACACTACCAGAACTATTACAAAAAACTACAGCCAAATGGTTTTACAATCCATTCATATTCTTGTTGGGTATTCTCTGGTTTATTGCAGGAATGATTACACTAATTACTTTTTCATTCCTACTTATTCGTTACCTAACACCAGAAACACCGATCACCCAAATTAGCTTAGTGCTAACTATTTCGGTCATTTTCGGTTGTCTGATGAAAACAAATCGTGTGTTATATACGATTGAAATTATCTTAATCCTTACTTTTCCTTTGATTTTTTACATTTATTTGGCAGCCTATAGTAGTAAAAATTTAAGATGGGACTTTGTAAAAGATGCGGTTTTATATTTCAATCAATTACCTAGCTTTTATGCATTCTCCGCAAGCTTCTTTTTATTTTTAGGAGTTGCCAATATGTTTATCTTTAATCGCTTCTTTACCATTAAACAAAAGTTCGGATTGAAGCAGATTGTTTTTATTATGGTAACATCAACATTCGCTTTGTCGACCACATATTTTATTCCTATTGGTTTTAATGGTTTTGAACATATTAAAGATTTTATTTATCCGTGGATTTCGACAAGTGATTCCATCAGGATGAAGTATTTTATAATAGAACGCGTTTTATTTATATTTTTATTATTTTATTTAGGTATTGCCTTTTTAAGTATTCTCATTCACTGGCATGTATCCATCGAGTTTTTCAAGTTTGTATTTCACTTAGAAAAAATCAAGTGGAAGGGAGTTAAAATCGGAATATTCCTGCCTCTTCCATTTTTCATTGGGATCTCTACTTATTTTGTTAAGCGATTAGATGAGTACCAATTAGTTCGACTTTCAGGTATTTTTTACAATTCTCTATCAATTCTTTTCCCGTTAATGATTATTTTATTTCTCTTTATAAAAAGGAGGATGAAATATGCAAAAAACAACGAACAAAACTAGAGTATTCATCCTGCTTATACTATCCATGCTCACCCTTCTTTCAGGTTGTGAATTTAAAGATATCGATAAAGTGACGTTTATTTCGATGATTGGAATCGACCAATCCGATAATTCAGACAAGCCTTTCAAAGTAACGGTAAAACTATATGTACCCACTAGTTCTTTCAAACAATCTCCGAAACCTCAATATGCATACCTTACTGAAAATGGAGAGACATTATCAGAAGCAATTAGACTGTTAGAAACACATTCTGATAAAAAACTGGATTTTGGTCATGCAAAACTGGTTATCATAGGAGAAGAGCTATTGAAGGCGAATAAAGAAAAAGAGATCCTTGATTTGTTAATACGGAGGCCAGATATTCAATTAATATCATGGGTTGCAATTGGAAGGCCTAATGCAGAAGAGATTATAAAAATGGTCCCTAAAAGTGAAACAGCCGCGTATCCAGCCATATTTAACTACTTTGATGATAATGGAACGGAAAGTCCATATAGCGTTTCTACATTTTTATTCGATTTCCGTAGAAGGATGGTAGAAAGCGGAATTGACGCTATCTTACCAATCATTGAAATGGAACAGGAAGAATCACAATTTAAAATCAATAAAGCTTATATATTGGCAGATGGGAAAAAGCCTCATGAACTTAGCTCGCATAATACAATGCTATACAACCTTCTATCTATGAATATTGATATTGGTGATTTAATTGTAAATGAAGAAGGTCATTCTTTTATTGCAAAAATCGATACAATAAAATCAAAGTATAAAGTAAAGGTCCAAAATGATAATCAAGTTCGACTCGATCTAGATATAAAATTATTCGGTTATGTATCCGAGTCAAAACAATCGATGCAAACGAAATCATTACCGAAATATAATCAACTACTCGAAGCAGAAGCAAAAAAGAGTATTACGGATTTTTTTACGGAAATGCTTGAGGCGGGATATGACCCACTTGGATTTGGATTAAAATACAAGGCAACAACACTTCCTAATCAGCGTATGAGTATGGAGGAGTGGCAAGATGCCTACAAAAATGCAGAGATCAATTTAAACATTACTTCTGGGCTTAAGAGTACAGGTACCATTCAATGATAAAAAGAAAAATTTGATGCGAAGACAGTTAGTGGATGAGGAGACCGGATTTAATCGCCCGGTCTTTCAATCTTTTGCGCCTTAATGGTATACATCAGAAATAAAGGATTTTACCGCATGTACTACACTCTTTGGATCCTGCATCCACACATAGGCATGGATGGAATTGTTGATATAACGTACTTGGGATTTATTCAACCAGCTTGAAAACACCTTCAGATTATTTTGGATGATTGGATTAGCAGACTCCTCCTCGCTTGGAAGGAACAGTACAGGGCATGTCACCTTTTGATAATACTCCTCAAACTGAATCGTCCAATATTTCTCGATATATTCCTTGCGCACATGGTTCTTATAGCGATACGTGTAGCATCCATCCTCTGTTCGTTCGATGGCGCTCTTAAAGAATTGTAAAAAATGTTCATTCCAGATCCCTTGTTCTTGCAATATTTCCTTTTGCACGTCAATGAATTCTTCTTCGGTGCGGAATAGATTTTTTCGCTTCGAAAGCTCTGCACGTACATGATGCTTATATTTCTCCACTTCTTCCTCATTGCCTTGGAACAAACCATATTCCCCGAACTCGTTATATAATGCACCTTCACAAATAAGCGATAAAACGATTTCTGGATAGTTTGCCGCTAAACTTAACCCAATTTCTGCCCCCATCGAACTCCCCACGACATGGCATCTTGAAACACCAAGTTCTTCCAATAATAAATACACATCGTTCGCCATCTCGTCAATATGATAACCTGTCGCAAGCTGATCGGATTTACCATGCCCTCTCATATCAGGTGCAATAATCGAATAGTCCTGTTCAAATAGCGGTAGCACCCCATCCCACATCGAAATATTCCCCCCACTAAAATGAAGAAACAAGATCGCTTCCTTACTACGGTCAACGGAATAGCAAACATTGATGCCTGTTCCATTCTGTAGTTTAATGACTTCTTCTTTCAAAGAATGTCCCCCCCTAGCTGTAAAGTTCATGATTGATTACAAGAGTTTTATATGTATCCTACTAGAGAAAAGTCATAGTTAATAGTGACTGGGGTAATAAATTAGTATGACTTTTAGATAAATGCAAAAAAAGAAGCTAAGGGACAGCTTCTTTTTTGAGAATATGTTATTAGATTTTTTCATGTAACGTTGAACTGAAGCAATCTATGCTTACGATTATTTTCATTTAACGATTGGTCGGTTTTCGCACGTTTCGTATAGTCTGTGGTTACCTGTCCATCTCGATATTGCAGGTCATCCCCAATAATGACACCCACGTATTCAAACTCAAGCCCTTGTGTCGTATGAATACAACCCGCTTCCTTGATCGAATTTTCTCCAATTGCCCATATGGAGTTATCCAGGTTCCAGCTAATTTCGAAGTTATGTTCTGGAGTAACCACTTTACATCGCTTTCTTCACTTGTACACTGATAGGTTGTTCGTTTCGAATTTTATGAAATACTTTATATAACCTTGTAGCTAAAACGCCAGCAATCATTGAGATTAACACATCACCAGCAATAGCATAGACAAAACCAATCATCCATACATGGGTCCAGCTAGTTGGAATACCCATCCAAAGATTCAATGCCATGTAAAGATAAGGTACCCCAATTAAGTAAACGACTAGTAAGCCCGCTAAGTTTGCTAAAATAAAATGATATGTCTTTGGATTGGCTATTCGCTCTACTATCAAGCCCACCACAAAGGCGCCACCAATATAACCTAATAAATAGCCGAACGTTGGTTGTAGGAAATAGCCAATCCCTCCTCCTTGTGTGAAAACGGGTAGCCCCGCTAAGCCAATTGCAACATACGCAAGCTGACTTTGTAACCCTCTTTTACTTCCCAATAGACTCCCAGCTAAAAAAACAAATAGAACTTGCAGCGTAAACGGAACATACGGTAATGGGATTTTAATAAATGCTCCAATGGCTGTTAACGCAGCAAACAATGAGATTGTTGCTAAGGCAATTGTTGAGTTTTTATTCAACTTCCAGCACCACCTTACTGTTTTGGACATTTTCGAAATATTGCTGTATCGATTCATGTGTTAGACCAATCATGATTCTTATTTCCTTTTTTGAGATCACATATGGCGGCATAAAATAAAGGGTGTTTCCTAATGGCCTTAAGAGCAATCCTTTTTCTAGAGCAATTTGATAAATGTGATATCCAATTCTTTCTTCACTAGGGAAAGGTTCTTTTGTCTCTTTGTTTTTTACAAGTTCGATTGCACCCACCATACCAGTTTGTCTGTATTCGCCAACATATGGGTGATGTTGAAATATCTTAGATGCTAACTCCTTCATGTAGGTACTTTTCTCTTCAATCTGTTTGATGTAATGCTCATCTTCAAAAATTTGTAATACTTCAAGCGCCACTCTACAAGCTAAAGGATTACCTGTATAACTATGTGAATGTAAGAATGCTTTCATAGTTTGATAATCATCATAGAATGCTTCGTAAACATCATCTGTAGTTAGAACAACTGATAGTGGTAAATAGCCACCTGTTAATCCTTTTGATAGACACATGAAATCAGGTGTAATTCCTGCTTGTTCACAGGCAAACATCGTACCCGTTCGCCCGAATCCTACTGCTATTTCATCTGCTATAAGATGTACATCATATTGCAAACAAAGCGCTTTTAATTTCTTCAAATAAGATGGGGGATACATTTTCATACCTGCTGCCGCTTGGATTAATGGTTCGATAATTATAGCGGCGATCTCTTCATGATGTAACTTTAACTTTTCTTCAACAGCCGTTATACAAGGCGTATTGCAGTTGTTCGGTTTCTCATTAAATGGACATCTAAAGCAGTCTGGTCCTTGAACGCGTACTGTGTCTAGTAATAATGGTTGAAAGACCTGGTTATATAGACCCACCCCTCCTACAGAAAGAGCGCCCAGAGTTTCACCATGATAGGCATCTGTTAAAGCTAGGAACCGTTTTTTACTTTGCTTATTTTTTTGCATGTGATATTGAAAACTCATTTTTAAAGCGACTTCTATTGCAGATGACCCATTATCAGCAAAAAATACTTTAGATAAACCATCTGGCGTGATTTCTACAAGTTTTTCAGCTAAAAGAATGGCTGGTTCATGAGTAAAGTTAGCAAATATCGCATGTTCTAATTGAAATGCCTGATTGGCTAAAGCTGTGCTAATGCGTTCATTACAATGGCCGAATAAATTCACCCACCAAGAAGATACAGCATCTATATACTGCTTTCCGTTTTCATCATACAAATAAATACCTTTCCCACTTTTGATCACTATAGGAGGAAAATCTTCATAATCCTTCATTTGAGAACAAGGGTGCCAAACATGATTTAAATCTCTTTTTTGTAAGTCCGAAATAGTACGAATCATACGCTCACCAACCTTTCGAAAAATTGTGTATTCTCTAGCTGGATATTTTTTAAATCGGATAAATTTTTAAACTTAGGGATGACAAGAGAAGGTAAGCGTGTCATTTGTTCGATAGTACTGATGTTATTCTTTTCAAGTTCAGTACCTTCAAATGCATTAAATACAACACCTGCAATCGGAATATCCTTCATTTTAAGTACCTCGATCGATAGTAAGGTGTGATTGATTGTTCCTAATTTTGTTCGAGCAACTAATATTACAGGTAATCCTGATTGTTTAATTAAATGAAGAAAATGATAGTGCCCTTGTTCAATTAATGGAACGTACAACCCACCTGCCCCTTCACAAATTACATAGTCATATTCAGACTTTAGTTGTTGAATATGTTGTAGAATAACTTCTTCTTGAATTTCTTTACCTTCTAACATCGCAGCGTAGTGGGGTGAAGCAGGCTCTTTAAAAGAATAACTATTCAAATGTTCTTCTACTAACGTTTGTTCGCTAAATGATTGATAAAATGCTGTATCTCCATAATATTGATTAGAACCCTCTACAATAATTCCTGTTTGAACAGGCTTATAAGGTGTAACGCTAGCTCCTTTTTCTTGAAAATATCGCATGAAGTATGTAGTTACTAAGGTCTTTCCGACATCTGTATCTGTACCCACTATCCAAAAATGTTGCGTCATAAGATTCCCTCTCTTTTTATGTTAACCTATTTACAAAATAAGTTAACATAAAAGGTATAATCTTGTAAATATTAATCGTTCCTCCAATACTATAATGGATTATCCGCGTTTACTTTGAACGAAGTAAAAATTACATTGTGTTAAATGATGCACCAAATGATAAGGAACGAATAACACTCGAATTTCAACAACTATACATTTAGTGGATTTTAGAGATCAGATTGGGAAGACTGTGGAACCGTTTTTATAAAATAAGAAACGTCCTAAACCTGTATAAATGGATTTAGGACGTTTTTAATGTTCTATTTTCAGAGCTCGTTTAAAATATTTATTCTTTCACTATTTCCAACAACCAATGATGAATCATATCCGAACTCTTATTTAAATAAACTGTATAATTTTTCAAAGACATCGTACCTGGCATACCTTTCAGTTCTTTACGAAGCAGCATGCCAGATTCAAGTGTAAGACGGATGTCATTCAGTTTTACTTGAATACTATCCAGTTCGCCATAGGGAGCGTCCTTGAGTAATTTCTTATCCTTTTACAATAAACGATGGCGTTACAAACCCATTGATTGTGATGTCCCAATGAACGTTTGAAGATAGTTTTTAAAATCAATTGGCTCCAATTTAAAACTATGATAAAGTCATGAATATAATAATTTTATATTTAATCATGAATTGCGTAGCAGACATTGGACTTTTTATCATGTTATTTCAGTTATATTTTAAAAGCAAAAATCGTGTCGCTATCAAATTAAGGACTATGATTAGCACAAGCACTTGTAAAATTGCAATTGCTTTTAATTTACTCCTCATATAATTCTTTGTGATCCACCAGTAAAAATTCCTTCACTCGTTCTTGTTGCTCATACGTTTTATCAATCCGCGATTTGAAATATTCATTTAGTGCAGGATCTGTACAATACACATAACACCCCTTTTGTCCACGTGTCATGAGTGTTCGATAGGTGTTACGAATGATTTCGTCCGCTACCTTTTGAGCTTTTTCTGGATTTTCTTTTGCAAGGGTTTTGATGCCTTTTAAAGATTGGTCGGTTTTGGCACGTTTTGTATAGTCTGTGATTACTTGTCCATCTTGATATTGCAGGTCATCCCCAATAATCACGCCTGCATATTCAAACTCAAGTCCTTGCGTTGTATGAATACAACCCGCTTCCCTGATCGAATTTTCTCCAATTGCCCATATGGAGTTATCCAGATTCCAGCTAATTCCGAAGTTATGTTCTGGAATTTCAATATCATAGAAATCACGATTGGAGCGCCCTTCTTTTGGCCAGTTCCAACAATAACCCGCCATGATACGCGATTTATTATTTACACGATTCTTCTCTTCTATTTTCTTTAATAATTCATTTGGATCATCAAACACTTGAAAGTCATAATCCATCCCTAAATCATTCGTATTTGCCGTTTCCCGAATGCCTAACACATCATCTAACCAGGCAATATAACCGTCAGAACCCGCGCAACGGAATTGGGAAGCGAGTTCGCCCTCAAATACATTAACACCCTGCTGTTCTGCATATTTTTTAATTAGTTCCACACTACCAATGTCTTTTAACGTAACTCGTTGTGCCTCATCTATAAAGAAAATCGAAAACTTCGCGCTATGCATGAGTTCTTTCACTTGGTTTTCTCCTAAGTTTGAAAATAGTCCGGATTTTTCATTTAAACGATGCGCCTCGTCCACGATCAAAACATCAAATTCATTTTCTTCGGCTGCATAGAAACTGCCTGATCCTTTAAATAAGTTATCAATCGCCGTTTTCTTCATCGACTTCTTCAGTTTTGCGGCATACACTTCCCGCGGTGCCGAGTTTTTCGTTACATACATTGCTAAGTAGTCTTCTTCAATATACTTTACGAGCAAATTAATCGCTAAAACAGATTTCCCCGTCCCTGGTCCACCTTGAATAATAAAGGTGCCTTTCTCATTCTGTTGGATACAGTTTTTCGCAAAGGTTAGTGCTTGTTCAAAAACGACTTTTTGATCATCAATCATGACAAACTCTTCATTTCCGGCAAGCATATTAGACAATGCATCTTGTAGTGATTTCGATGGTTTAATTTTCCCTTGATCAATACGCAAGATAATATCGTTCGTATCGCCATATTTAATGTACGTTTTAATAAATTCTCTTAATTTCGTTAGTTGACCTTTTGTGAATACAGGCGCTTTCTCTAAATGTTCTTGATAATGGTTGTCAGTTAGTGGATCATTTTCTTGTAAGTGATAGTTATGTAAATACGCACAAGGCTTTAAATGAATGGGCACTGTTCGCACATCTTCATTAAAATCTTCAATTAAGGCAGCATAACTCCACGCTTGGTAAGAGGGATGTGTCGTCTGGCGTAACCCTCCCCCTAAAGCAGTTTCCACAACAACCGCATCCATCGTTTCAATCTTTTTTACAGACTCCCATTGCTTCAACTCAATAATAACCGCATGATCATGGCGTCCGTCATTGCCAGCAACGATAAAATCCACACGCTTTCCCGTATTCGGAATTTTAAACTCAATGGCCACCTTCGAATCTTTCGGAATTTCCCGATCTTGCATCACATTCGCCATCCGTTGCAACGAACTATCCCACGACCGAATCTCACTCCGAGACGTCTTTCCTATCTTATTTTGATACACCTCATATAAACGGTCCACAATCTTCTCATTCACCACATCATCAATAAATCCAGCTTTGGTTGCTTCGTATATGATCAAAGGAATCACCTGATTTCATTCGTATTAGTAAGAACTAGAAAAATCATTTAATGAACCACATAACATTTTCTAACTTTAAAAACTTTGAATTTTTTCTTCTAAATATAAATATTCATGCTTACTTTTTGGCCATAGATAAAATTTATTTTGATTGCATCTAAAAAGAACATCTTCCCCATCGATATTTAGAACTATGCCTTTCCCTAGGAGTGCTCTGCCGATCGCAATCGATAACTGATAGCCATATGTATTCAATGAATTTACACCATGAATTTCTTGAAATTGTTGAAGTGTCATAAAACCCACACTTATAGCAAGTGCATCTAATTCTTCCCCTACCGTATGACATCTCCCAGAAACGTAGTCTTTCGCAGGTTCCACACATTTATTATCCTCAAATGAACTATAAAAACTAGCAACGCCATCTTTTATAGCTGGTAGAGCCATATATTCCACAAATACTTCCTTCATATAAAATTCCCTCAATTTCTAACTTTTACTAGTATTTTATCATCTTTCACAAGACAGCATATAAAGTTATTTGTTAATAAAATTTAATGAGAAGAATAACACATATTTACATAAATTTCCCATATATTTCAAATATAATAACTTAAAGTGACCTTTTAGTAAATATTATGTTATTAATCAGATTTAACAGGGACATGATTATAGTAAGGAAATAGAACTGAGGGAGTAATATATTTTCACTATTCAGCTAGCAATAATGAATTGGAGGTTATTAGATGGAGAAATTTACTGAGCAGTTGAAGAACATAGCAAACCGAATTTTGACAATGAAAGATTCGATCACAACTGAAGAAGCAACAAAAACAGCTATTGTTATGCCATTTTTCCAAGCACTCGGATATGATGTTTTCAATCCACTCGAATTTTGCCCTGAATTCACCGCAGACGTTGGAATCAAAAAAGGCGAAAAAGTGGATTATGCAATTTTAGCAGATGGAGAACCAACCATACTAATCGAATGTAAGAGTATAACGGAGAAATTACTAAAACACGATTCACAGCTATTCCGCTATTTTGGGACAACTTCATCGAAATTCAGCATTCTTACAAATGGCCTTGAGTACAGATTCTATACGGATTTAGAAGAAACGAATAAGATGGATACTACCCCATTTTTCTCGTTTAATATTTTAGAGTTACGAGATAATCAAATTAGTGAAATTGCTAAATTCCGTAAAGAAAGCTTTGATGTTGATAATATCACAAGCACTGCATCTGAATTAAAATATCTAAATGCCTTGAAGTCTTACCTTTCAGAGCAATTAGAAACACCCGGTGAAGAATTTACTAAATTTCTTGTAAACCAGATTTATGAAGGTACAAAAACGAAAAATATTATTGAAAAGTTTACCCCGATCATCAATAAAGGAATTAAACAAATTTTTAATGAAAAAGTAAATGATAAATTAAATGCCGCCCTAAAATCTACTGGAGATGCAAATGTATCCGTTAACCTCCCTGAACCCCCAGAAGAAAATGTGGAGTCAAAGGATGATGACGGCGGAGTGATAACAACACCTGAAGAGCTTGAGGCCTATTCGGTAGTCAAAGTATTATTAAAAGGTATTATCTCCCCAGATCGAATTTTTTATAGAGACAACAAAAGTTACTTCAATATTATAATTGATAATTCGATTCGAAAATGGATTATCCGCGTTTACTTTGAACGAAGTAAAAATTACATTGTACTAAACGATGCGCCGACTGATAAGGAACGAACAACACTCGAATTCCAGCAGCCTATTGATTTAGTGGATTTTAGAGATCAGATTGTTAAGACAGTGGAACCGTATTTACAATGATAATAAATTAGTCCTAAAACCTTTTGAAAATGGCTTTAGGACTTTTTGATTACGAAGTTATTAATGCTCCAACTTTAGAGCTTTTCGTTCAAAATACTTATGAAGTCTGTATTTACAAATTTCATTTACCCAAACGAAAAGTTTTTCTTCCATGTTATAGGGAACTTCAATTTCAAATTTGAATTGCTTATCTGTAAAATTAACAATACCTTTACTACTTCCAGACCATTTTGTCATAGGCATTTTTTCAATTAATGAAACAACCTTATTCAATTCTTGATTAATCGGATCAATATGATTTCTATTTTTTTCTGATACATAGCTTAGGAAGAATGGTGCTATTTCTTCAGCTGTAATATTTTGATACCAATTAGATGCCCCTCTTTGAAGCATTCCTTCTAGAACTACCATTTTATAGCTTTTAGTCATAGCAGTTTTTTCAATTTCCAATAGCACTTCTTTAAATTGATTGAAAACTACCCCTTCTTCCTCTGTTAGTTCTCCAGCTTCATTGAGCATTCCAACATAAGATCCAAATTCACGAGATAAATTCAACTCTACAATATTACTCTTTAAATACATTTCCAAATAAGTCGGTCGGCGTCCTAATTGTAATTTTAAATCCATATACGCATCTATAATTTGTTGTCTGTAATTACGATTTTTACGAGCCATTTCTTCAAGTAAATTAATTACTTCTACATCAAAGTGCAATTCACAGTTTGTCATTGGAATTGTTTCAACTCGCTGTATTTTTAATCGTTCATTTGATTTTAATTGAGGTTTAAAGATTCTTAATTTACGATCGGCGTTTTTGTAATTTCCAATGCAATCTATAATTACACAATGAGATTTGCCATCTGCCAGTCGTAATCCCCTTCCAATTTGCTGTGTAAAAATCGAAATGGACTCTGTAGGACGAATAAATAATAGTGTATCTACTGTGGGAATATCTACACCTTCATTAAATAAATCTACTGTGAAAATAATTTCAATTTCACCATTTATGAAGTTCTCGCGTATTGCATTTCGATCATTACGAGAATTTTGACCGGTCAACACTTCAGCTTCAATTTCTTTAGAGCGAAAATAATTACATAAAAATTTAGCTTGTCTGATGGATGAACAGAAAGCAATCGTTTTTGATTGTTTATATTTCAACCACTCTGAAAATATTTTTTCTATAACCTTGTCTTGTAATTGCTCTTTAATTAATTCTTCCTCATCATAGTGATTGCCCAACCAAGTAATTTGAGAGTAATCAATTTGATCCTTAATTCCATAATATTGAAATGAACTTAACCAATTTCTTGCAATGGCATCTAGAAAATGAATTTGAATTGCTACATTACCATCACAAACGCTGTAAACATCTTGATTATCCATACGATCAGGTGTCGCAGTTATTCCCAATAAAAAATTGGGATGGAAGTAATCTAGAACGCGAGTATAAGTTTTAGCCACTGCATGATGAAATTCGTCAATAACGATTAAATCAAAAGCATCTGGAGTAAATTTTTTTAAATGATACGCTTGCGAAATTGTATAGACAGAAGCAAAAATGAAATCACTTTCTGTATTCTTTTCATTTGCATTAAAATAACCAGTTGTTTTTGTTGGATGAACTGTTGTGAATGCACTTTTTGCTTGTTGTAAGATTTCATCTCGATGTGCAACAAATAACACACGTTTGAATTGATTTGCAAAAAAGGCAGCTAAATAGGTTTTACCTAACCCTGTAGCAAGTACAGCTAGTGCTTTATCATAGCCCTGTTCAATTGTCTCATCTAATGCCGCTAGGGCGAGTTTTTGCGCCGGCCTTGGTTGAATAGTGTCTAATGGTAACGGTTCTTCCATGATAACTGAAGAGTTTGGGTTCACTCCGTACATTAGATTAGTAGCTTCTACTTCATCCCATTTTGTTGATAGTGGAGTGACTTTATTAGCTTCTTTATATTTCTCACTATATTTCTGGACATATTCAAAGTTAATCGGTACTGTATGTGGACTATAAAAAAGTTTATGAAATTCATCAATCGATTGTTCAAACGTAGCCGAATTTACAGTATGTAAACTCCATTCAATACCGTTAGTTAATGCAGAATTCGATAGGTTTGAAGACCCAACAATGACATGCTGTAAAGATTCTTCTCTAAATAAATAAGCTTTAGGGTGAAAAGATCTTCCGTGTGAATGAAACATACGAATCTCTGCATTCGGTAAATGTTCAAGTAGCATTTTTAGTGCATCCGGTTGTGTAATATATAAATAATCCCCCACCAAAAGCTGAATATCACAACCTCTAGCATGTGCCTTTTTTAATGTTGGAAGAATTAATTGAACACCTGATTTCATCGCAAATGCCGTAATAAAACAAATATGAATAGCTTCTTCACATAAATTCACAAGCTCATCTATCAAGTTATAAGTTATCAACTTCATTTTATTTGTCCTCTACATCAATTAGATAAAGACCTTTATCAAATCCCCCTCGTTTTTCTTTCTTTTTCAAACGAACTTTTTCTAAGTCTTCAAAGGATAGATTATATACTTTAATAGCTGCATGAATTAGTTCTAAAACATCAGCAAGCTCTTCTATACCATCTTCTGTATTATTTGTTTCATCAAATTCTTTTACTTCTTCATATAATTTCTTTTTAATTTCTGTTAAATGCTCTTTTTCTTCTAATATGCGGGAATTATAAGAAAGTCCCTCAGCCTCAATAATTTCTAAAATACCATCTCGAATTAGTTTGTTATATACAGGCATAAAATCAACTCCACTTCTATTGTACTTACATTATTATACAAAAAAGGCCCAATAAAAGGCCATTTTATTGGGAGCCTCTGACTAATCGTTTTGTAATTGTTGTTTCTATCTTTATGTTACTACAGACTAACTCTCTACCTCTTTTACTATTTCCAACAACCGACTATGAATTATATCCCAACTCCGATTCAAATCCACTGTAAAAACCTTTATTGGGAAGCCTTTAATTTCATATGAAAGATTCAGTTCTTGTCCTGTTTTTGGGTAGAGTAAAATTCCTGAAAGTTCTTTTGTCACTTCTTTGTGATTGTTTAAATAGGCGAACAATCAATAAAGATTACTGCTAATTAATTCGTATTTTCACAAAACTACTTTGTTTTGTGATTCAATATTCGATACATCATAATAATTACTCAACGCCTTTAAAAACTCTTCCTGCAAAGCCTCTATATCTAATAATGGACTCATTAATACTGGGTACGCTTTATTAAGCTCAAAAATAACACGTCGGCCATAACGTTCATCTTTCCCTAAATCCGGACGATCTGTTATTTTCGCTTTCAGTAGCTCACCGATTCCTAAGTTATGAATGACCAATAAAATCTTTACTAAAAACTCGCCATTCCTAAAAATGGAATACTTAATGATGTAGTTGTATATATCTAAGTTATCTACTATTAGCTCGTAATACTGATCTTTAGAAAGTACTAGCTCTCTGGCGTCCACAATATATTCAACTGCTAAAATACATTTATAAATATAGTTTTCCCAGTCAAAACTTTTGATGACGATATTACCAAACTCTCGATAGCTTTCTAAAACTTGAGGATATTTCTCAATAATATAATCACGCTTTTTTGTAATTAAAAGCGAATGCCAAAAACGTTCATTAAAATGAATGTCACGATCTAAATTCACATACGAACTTGCAATGGCTTGGAATGCATCTAGAAAATCAGCTTTCTTTTGGATTTCAGAACCTTTCCCCATATAAATCGGGAAATCTGGTGCTTCCTCAATTTCAACAATTTCCTCCGAGAAAAATAGATCATCTATTACCTCACCATTTTTAAACGCTGTATAGAGCAACTCATCCTTTTTATAACCTTCTTTTAAAAGTCTAATCTTCATGTGCTACTAACTCCTTTACAGCTTTTACGTATTTCTCGATAATTTGATGTGATATACGGCCAATCACTTCATCAATATTATCTACATGTAATTCTTCAACTGCTTTGCTAGTCATTAAGTTATAAAGTTTAAAGTCTAGTAAATCTTCTGGTTGTGTCATCTGTGATAATTCCACTACATCATCATCTTCATCAGCATAGTTACTAATAAAACGCTCTAAAGCCATGCGCAAGCCTGTATATAAATACGGATTCATAAAGGCGTTCGCTCTTGTCATCGATTGGAATTGGATGTCCTCATCTCGGAAATGGATAATAATACATTCAGACCCTAATTCAAATTTAATGGCTGAACTTAAATTTGGATTTAGTCGTTTCTCAAATAAATCAAGTGGGTTCTTCATACCACCCTCAAATGTTACAATATTTGAAAAACCAATCATTGAAAACTTTGGAACGACAATCGAATCTTTTAACTGATCATAGAAACTATTTAATTCGCGATTATTTTCAAACCGGATATCCGATTTTGCGACTATATGAAGTTGAATGGAAGTGCGATTTGATAATGACATACGATTTTTGGCTATTTCTACTTGTAAATTATGCATATCTAATGGAAAAAATTTCGTATCCTTTGACTGAATAACTAATAAATATTGAGCTTCTCCATTCTTCAGTAATGCTTCTACAAACTCTGAAGTTAGTTGCGCTGCAATTTTAAAACGGTATAAGTCCCCATCCTCCTCAAAACTTACTTTTATAGTAAAATCACTTTCCTCATACGCTAGAGTGTTCGATGAAAGAATCGGATAAGGGAAATTGGCATCTTTTTTATAAATCATGTTACACCTCTATGTAGTAAATAAATTTTAATGAGCGATTATATTTCGGTTTGAGAGCAAGCTGTAAATTAACAAGGCCATTTTTAATTGATACATTTTTAATAGCATCTGATTCAATGACACATGAATTACTATTATTTTTATCAATGACATTTGAATAATTTTCTTTCATATTAAACTCACCGATATATTCTTTGCCCATTCCGTCTATAATGTTAAATTTCAAATTGCATTTTTTTGCTTTAGCTACTTCTGGGCTATCCATTAAATTTACTTGAATAAATTCTTGATCATTTAATAATAGGCGCTCTACACGATATGGATTAATTTTGTATTCATCTTTTTGATCCTCAGCCGCGCTTTCGTTCTCTCCTTTATCCCGAGTTTTTCCTTTTCTACGTATGCCACTTTCTTTTGGTTTTCGAGTAGGTCCGTTTTCACGCTTTTGTCGTTTTGCTTTAGCAGGCGTTGTTTCCGAATTATCCCCTTCACCGCTCGTTACGATATTTTTACCGTTTTTTATTTTGACAGTTCCAAACGACTGCGATAAATTTTCTTTGAAATCCAGTTCCATCGTATAAAGTAAATCCGACGTGTTAATTTTCCCGTCTACTGGATTATGTTTTCTTATTTCTTCATCAATAACTTTTAAAATTTCTTTATTTAAATTGCTAATAAATTTCTTCGCAAGCTTTATTAATTCAGGATCTTTAATGTCATCGCTTGATATTTTTGTATGCGATTCATTTTCAAGAGATTTTAAATAACTGTCCTCCACAATTCCACCTATTAACACAGCATTAAATGGCTTCGTTGCATTGTTTTTCACTGCAAAATCCTCAATTTTCATCCCAATTGTTCGAATGATTCCAACACGTCCTTTTGGAATACGTTCATCATAATTAAAATATAAATTGAATTTAAATACCGTATTTTTATGAGTAATTTCAATTAACCGAGGCTGTTTAGTTTTATATGTTTTTACGTATAAAGGCGTAAACACTTTTTTCATTGCTTCAATCTCTTGCACGTAAAATTGGCTATCTGTCACAATGCTATCGATTGAATCGGCATCAATGATTAAATCATTCACATGGACCACTAACTTCTTCTCAATAATCGAAACAAAGAAGCTATCACATACCGAACGGATAATTTCATCTTCTCTGTAGAAGCTGTTTCTTAAAAATGGAATGACAATTTTTAAGCCACGCGTGGTTTTCTCAAAAATTTGATCGTATTGATTTTCAAATGGCATAAATTTCGAGTCCTCTAATTTTGCAAAGTAACCTGTTGAGCGGTAATAATTATCTCCCAATTTATGTTCAATTAACTGAATTGTGCCCCCCAAATGCTGTTCACCTTCTGCATCACAGTTGGCAAAGAACATCATATGTAAATCTGAAGCTGCATTAGACGCTATTTTCCCCACACCATGCGATCCTCCACGTGAAGCTTCAAAAGACTCGTCCTTTTCTTCAAAATGAACCCCCTTGTTATACGCATAAATGCCCCATGTATGTTCTTTCGAGTTACTTTGACCGTACTTAGCCCCCGTTAACCCACGTGTATTACTATCTTCAAAGGAGATATAACGAACTTCCTCAGCAATCATAGAAGCTTTCATATGAGCAATCGTTTCTTTCGTATATCCGTTGCGACCTTCTAAACTATCAATACGTTGCACAATAGAGTTCATTCCTGGAATAGCTTGTCGGTTTACTTTGCCAAGTTTAATTTTTACTACGACAGGCTGATTTGATTCAGTAAGTCTTCCATCTAATGAATTTTGTATATTTTCACGTGTTAAACCTGCTACACCTAAGCTATAAAATCGCTCTAGAATTTTATTAAAATTTGATTCTTCTATATTTGGTATTTTTGAAAATTGCCATTGGTTATCTACTACATTCATATTATGTACCTCATTTATTTTAATTTTTTATACGTCATAAATGATTCTCTTTAACCTAATTATTTTACCACTAATCGTCCTTGTTTAAATTCTAATTATTGAAATCACCAAATAAAGGAATGTATCAATTGATTTTAATTCTTATTTTATTTTTGATCTTTACAACTGTTCATATTTAAGTAAAGTTTATATCAATAAGAAGAAAGCCGCTGATTCACCACAATTAGATCAAACAAAGTGTGAACATCTTGCACAATCCATTTTGCAAAATTACGATATAAGTGCCTTAAAAGTGGTTGATTTAATTGACGCATCAAATCAATTACACCATTTTGTCGAGCAAACATATGGAGAGAAAGTAAACATTCATAAGGAATTCCCTATTCATATTAAGCTAAATAATCAAAAGGCATTTGGTTTAGTAGATTATTTAATTGAGCTGTCAAATGGTTGGATTATCATTGACCATAAAACATTCCCTGGCCGTGAAGAATTATGGGAAGAACACGCGGTGTCACATTTACCGCAGTTTCAAATCTATGCACATGCTTTAGAAGTAACAAGTCAAAAGCCCGTTTTAGAAGCTTGGACTCATATGCCCATCGTTGGGGAGATGATGCATTTTGGCCAATCCGATTTAGTTATTTCGGATAGTATTGTGTATTCGAATTAATACACAATACGCTCAAAATGTACCCTACAATATAGTAAACGTCCTAAAACCGTAAATTGCATTTAGGACGTTTTATTTTTAATGTTCCTATTTCTGTTCTTTATGTTCAAAATATTTATTCCTTCACTATTTCCAACAACCGATCATGAATGATATCCCAACTCCGATTTAAATCCACAGTATAAACCTTTATTGGGAAGCCTTTAATTTCATAGGAAAGATTCAGTTCTTGTCCTGTTTTTGGGTAGAGTAAAATTCCTGAAAGTACTTTGTTTACTTCTTTGTGATTGCTTAAATAGGCAAACAATTGATAGAGATTAGTGCTAATTAATTTTTCTGAACCACGGTTTTGCGTTAATGCGTTTTGATAATATTTCGTATCCATAATGATCTTCCGGTTCAAATCTTCTAAAGAGATATCCGTTTGCATGATTGGCAAGTAAGATGTATTTTCACCAGTTGCATCCCAGTAGATATTTTCTCTCCCAACTTTAAATTGCGGTGTTTCTTTTCTATAGAAATTTCGCACAAAGTCCTCGAATAACCGAGCCATTGCTTTTGGATTGCGCTCAAAATCAGCAAATTTAGAATCCGACTCCTCTTCATTTAATAGCAATGCTTCATAGAGCAACTGACAAATATCTAGTACAAAACGATAATGCTGGTTACTTCGATGAAGCCGAATCGTATTAAATATGTAGCCATCCAACTTTATTAGCTTGATCTGTGCAAAATATGAATACAGTTGATGAATTTCCTCTTTCAACTTCTTATCAAATCCGGGTAGCTGAAGGAGCTGATAAAGAGTAGATTTAATAATTTGGTTGTGAGGAATATCATGGCTCAACTCTTCAAATTCAATATGCATTTTTGCCCGTTTAAAAGAAAAACTTTGTATAGACTCTTTAAATAGAACTCTACCTCTAAGTGTAGATGTTTCTTCCCTGTTATTTTGATACTCCCTATAAAATCCACGTTTAATAAGCGAACGCAATTTTACTAAGAGAATTCTTGTTAACAGATGTTTAATATCTTTTTCATCCTCACGCGAAATCGAAACAAATTCTCGCTCATCTAGATGTTGCCACGCATAACAGAGCATATAATAAAGATTTTTGATTGGAATATTATTGGAGTCGGTTAAGAATTTCACTAACTTTATCCTCCCGATCAAACCAATATTCTTTTAATAAAGGTGCGATTTCTAAACGAACAATTCGTTCATACCACTTTTCTTCATCGTCAACCCTTTCAATCGTTGGACAGAAGTAACTATGACCAATCTCGTAGCCTTTCCCCAGATTAATCTTATCATTGATAATTTCTTGATTGACTTCATCGATGGAGATGATCAGTTTTTCGATAAATCCTTTGCTAATTCCTTTTGAGATTAAAAACTCTTTAAAGGAATCCGTATGGAAGGCTGGTTCGACATTAATAAATGAAAATCTTCTTCGTAACGCATAGTCGACTAGAGCTAAAGAACGGTCAGCCGTGTTCATCGTGCCTATCAAATGAATGTTTGATGGAATATAGAATTTTTCCTCTCCAATGCTATAGGCCAATTTAACAGCATACTTATTCCCGCGCTTATCTGCCTCGATTAACATCATTAACTCACCAAAGATTTTTGATAAATTCCCCCGGTTAATTTCATCAATAATCATATAGTAATTGTTTTCTGGATCATCAATTGCTTTTTTGCAGAATGTATAAAAAATCCCGTCTTTTAACGTGAAGTTCCCTTCTAAATTCGGCTTATATCCTCTAATAAAATCCTCATAGGAATAGGATTGATGGAACTGCAAAAACTCAATTTTACTATCATCTTTTACCCCCATATGAAGATAAGCAAGGCGCTTCGCAACAAACGTCTTTCCTACTCCAGGAGGTCCTTGTAAAATGATGTTTTTCTTGTAGTCTAGGGTTTCAAGAATTTCTTCAATTTTTTCAGCCTCCATGAAAACCTCTGAAAGAACTTGCTCAAATGTATAAGGTGCAGGCCCCTCATAATTAGGCTTGGTACCAGTTGGAGGATTCGTACCAGTATCCAACATGCCCACCTTTTCAAGTAAACGCTCAACATAATCTTCATAGCTCGTAATATTAGTTAAAGTTTTCGTATGAATTGGTTCATCCTCAACACTCCATTCTCCTGTTGCTAACCATTCTACCTTTCGAACAGAATGATAGATTTCGCGTGAAGGATCATATTGATAGTCCGAAATAATTTTACCAAACCCAATGATATGTTTCTTTCCTCGTTTAATAAACACATAGTCCCCACTCTTCATTTCATAAGCAAATTGATAATTGGCTAGTGCAACATTTGTAGGGTTGTTCAGTTGAAGCTCTTCTTTTAAGGCATCGGTAATTTCTCGTTTACTATTATATTGTTTCAAATCACCAATTTCTTCCCATCCAATAGCAATAATTTCGTTATTATAAAAATCATCCCACATCACGCCATGCTCACCTGATGCAAGAAGCCAATATTGTGGAATGTCATCATCACCATCTTTACCATTTTTCCCAAAGCGTTCGAACAAGAAGCTGAAAAATTGATCCACTTCATAATAAATTGGCAGATTTGTACGTTTTCCAATAACCTTTAAATATTGCTCAATAATTTGATTTTCCTTTAAGCAATTTTGAAATTTAATAAACTTTTTACCATCTGTATCCCCTCGAGAATAATTAGGTGTTAATTTCAGTATATTTTCAACTGCGACTCTATCTCGTTGATTGTAAAAACAATAGTCATCCGCAAAAACATTCCCTATAATTTCACTCACAACACTCATACCAAAGCCAAATATTTTATATTCCTCGTTTAAAATGAAGTTATCAATTCGGTTTTCAACGTGCATTTGGCAATCAAAAAATGTAATAAATGGTCATTAATTTTGCGACCACTTGCCAACACTATTTTTACTTATTTTCGAATACTAGAATTACGG
>NZ_RYYR01000017.1 GCF_003977595.1 Lysinibacillus antri
ACCTATCGAGTGAAGAGTTCACGACTCTCTTACTTGTCATTTTGACTTTCGGACAGCGTGCATAACCTTTTCAGTTATGAACGTGTCGCACGATGGTTATGTGCACAAATAATTGAAGCAGCAGAACGTTTTACTGCTTCGCGGTATATCTCCCTAGGGTGTACGATGCTAGAGTTTAGACTTCCAATAAAGATGGTTTGCTTGTGCAATACTTGATTTTTTACATTTAGGAATAATACCACGAAATGTTCTTGCTGAAGTGAGGACATTTCAGGAATTAAAAAAGTTGCAGCATCTTGTGGAGAACGGATTGTAAAGCGAGAATCGACCTGTTTTTGAGCTAGTCTTCTACCCAGTTCGATTGCCGCAAGCAATTGAGCGGCTTTCGCTTCACCAATCCCCCGAATGGAGACAATTTCCTCAAAGGTTGCGTGTTTTAGTTCATGAATTTTTTCAAATTCCTTTAGTACACGATTAGCAATTGTTAAAACGGATTCTTTCTTTGTTCCTGTCCGCAATAAAATAGCGATCAGCTCTTGATTGGATAAACTTTGGACACCTTGACGGATTAATCTTTCCCTTGGCCGTTCGTCTGCATGAACATCCCGTAACATCAAGCTAGGAAATTCTGCAGTTGTTGTCATACAACATCCCTTCCTTTATAGTTCAAGTAATTTCAATGCAACTAATTTTTCAAAGAGACTGGCTAATGGTAAACCTACGACGTTGTTATAATCCCCTTCAATTTTGTCAACAAATAATACACCATCCGTTTGAATTCCATAACCACCCGCTTTATCAAATGGATCTCCAGAATCTACATATCGTTCAATCAGTTTTAGAGGAAGGTTTTTAAAATACACATTCGTCACTTCAACAAAAGTATGCTCCATTCCATTCGGTTCAATAATAGCTACACCGGTCATGACTTGATGCATACGATTTGAAAGTTTTTGCAAATGTGTAATTGCTTCCTCATGATTTTTTGGTTTATGTAGAAGTGTATTCTCGAAGACAACAATGGTATCTGCACCGATGAGCGTTTTGCCTACTACCTTTTTCGCTACATCTCGCGTTTTTAATAACGCTACTTCCCGCACATAATCTATTGCTGTATTTGCTTCAACTGTTGTTTCCACAACATCACTCGTGATCACTTCAAAAGGAACACATAGTTTTTCAAATAATTCCTTTCTTCTTGGTGATGCAGATGCTAAAACAAATTGTTCGTTTGTAGTAAAATTCATTTCCATTCCTCCTCCCTCTATAATAGCCGAGAAAAGCCTTTTTGAAAATTTTTGCATTTTTGTAGAAAAGTAAATTTTGGTCGGAATTCATCATACTATAATTCAATTTTCATACAGTCGTTTTTTGTAAAGTAATGGACAATTAAGTGTAATCTTGCAACACTTAAATCCCCCGAAAGGCTTGTTAATGCTGATGTTATCGACTGCCAATCCTTTGGCATATTGCCTTGATTTTGACTATCCTCAAAATAAAATTTTGAAGGGTCATTACTTTGTAGATGTGCTGGTAGTGATTGTAAAGCAGGATCCGTACATGCAGCACCAGAAAGCTTAAAGGGTTTGGCAAAGGAAGTCGGATTATCTGTAATCACTAGCTCCTCCTTGATCGAAGTAATAGAAGACCAAACATAGAAATTCCCATCTATTTCAACAATTGCACTCGTATTTAATGAACCAAAACCTGCAATAAAATCTAACGCAGCTTTATTACTTGAAAATACTCCATGTTGGTTTGCGAAAAATTCCACAAAAGAATTTTTATCGACAACTGGCTGTTCTTGTTCTGAATTTACTGGTATTACTTCTTCTTCAGTTGAGCTCGCTTGTTGCTCTTGTTTTGCTGGATCCATTGAGCTAAGGATTAATATAAAAAACAGTACGCCAGCTAACCCAGCTACTGACCCAATTATTGCCGCATGAATAAGATCTCTTCGCCCAATTACGTTTGGAAATTTCATTCGCATCACCTCATTGTAACCGTATCAAATCAAGCACAAAAAAAAGCGAAACTAATGTCGCCTCGCTTAAAAAACATTTCGCAAAAAGCGTGATTAAACGATATCATTCAACATCATTCCCTATCACTATTTGCAATTTCATTTAATTTCAATCATAAAAATTCTTGTCTTCCTCGAAGTTCTGTTAATAAATACAAGGAGCCCGTTACAACCGTAATCCCTTCACAATGAGTAAAATCACTTATCTTTTTATTTAAAATACATTTCTTCGCTGCTTTCGAAATGCCTATCATATTTTCTGCTTCCATCGCACGCTCATTAGAGAAGTCCACAAAATAAAATTCATCGCTGATTGTTTCAAAAATCGATAAAACAGTAGCAACGTCTTTATCCGCTAACATCCCAATGACAAAACGGATATTGTTATTAGGAAATTCTGCCTGAAGTGTATCTACAAGCTTTTGTGCACTTGCCGGGTTATGCGCTCCATCAAAATAAATGTTTGGCCATACTTGTTCGAAACGGCCAGGTAAACGGGCAGCGCGTACTCCATCTCGCAGTTTTTGAGTTTCAACCGTCAATTGAAAATGGTCTGCTACCTCAAAGAAAGCTGTGATTGCTAAAGCCATATTATCCCCCTGATGGCGACCAGGAAGTTTTCGTTCTAGTTGCGAAATTGTGATCCCTTTCTCATGATTCGAATAACTATCCCCTTCCAGCGACGCCTCTATCTCAAAATGTTCGCCAATTATTCGCAATGGCGCATTTTTCTCAGAAGCTTCTTTTTGAATGATGGTCAATGCATCCTCTGGCAATCTACCAATCACAACAGGGGTATCTATTTTAATAATTCCTGCTTTATGTGCTGCAATGCTTTCAATTGTGTTTCCGAGAAATTTCGTATGCTCCAATGCGATGCTTGGAATTATGGAAACAATAGGGACAATAACATTTGTACTGTCTTCTCTTCCACCCATTCCTGCTTCTAACAAAACTAAATCTACCTTTTTTCGAGCAAATTGAAGAAACGCCACACAGGTTAACAGTTCAAAATCAGTTAATCGATTATGTAAGCCAGCCTTTTTCATCACTTTAAAAATTGCATCCAGCTCCTGCTCACTGATTGGTTGTCCATTTATTTGGATTTGATCATGTACATCCACAATACACGGGGACATAAATTTCCCAACAGAAAGTCCATGCAACCGCGCGATTTGTTCTAAAAACGTTAGTGTCGAACCTTTCCCATTCGTCCCTGCAATGTGAACGACTTGGAGCTTCTTTTCAGGATGATCTAGTAATTTCAATGCATTGGTAATGGCCTCTAAACCAGGTTTAATCATATCTGTACTTTCTAGCTGCCATTTTGATTTATAGTCATCAAGCTTGGGGATCATGTTGTCTCATCTCCAATAAAAATTGTCTAACATCTGAAATGAAATAAAGAGAACCTGTAATAACGAGTAAATCCTCCTCTTGTAAATTCGCTATCATTTTTTCAATTAAGCGTTGCCAGTTTTCATCTACAGAGACAAAAGAATGTGTCGATTGGTTTGCTAAATCTTTTGCTCTCGCAGCACGAGGTATTGAAATTTCTGTAAAACTCATGGAAGCTGCTACTTCATCCATCAAATGAATACTTTTTTCATGATCCTTATCACTTAATGCAGCATAAATAAAGTGATAATGTTTGTTAGGATAAAATTCTAATAATGTATTAAGTAAAGCTTCTGTACCTTCTGAATTATGGGCACCATCAATAATAACTTGCTCTGTTACTTGTTCAAATCGCCCTTCCCAACGAGCATTCTTTAGTGCTTGACGAATTGTACTTGCCTCAATCGATGAATCAAAAGCAAGCGCGGCCGTAATGGCTAAAGCGGCATTTTCGATTTGATGTGCTCCTTGCATGGCTAATGGTATATCGTTTATCGTTCCTTGTTGTGATTTGTAGTCAAATAGTTGAGGACTATTTTTTCGAATATTGAATAGTTCAATCTCTTGATTAAGAACATAAACGGGTGCATGACAATTGGTTGCTTTTTCAAAAATAATATCTAGTGCCTCTTGTTGCTTTACTCCTATAACAACAGGTTTACCTTCTTTTATAATCCCAGCCTTTTCATATGCCACTTTCTGAAGGGTGTCTCCAAGGATCTCTGTATGTTCTAGCGAAATTGTTGTAATGACCGAAACTTCTGGCGTAATGACATTCGTACTATCAATCCGTCCTCCAATGCCTGTTTCAATTAGCGCAACATCGACGTTCCTCTTCGAAAAATAAAGCAATGCAATGACGGTCATGATTTCAAAAAAGCTCGGGTACTGTCCATGTAGTTTTTCATCAATAATAGTCGAAATTTTATTGGCATAATGAAGGAATACTTCATCCGAAATAGGTTCTTTATTGATTGTAACGCGTTCATTGACAAATTCTAAATGTGGTGATGTAAATGCACCTACAGTTAGACCATGTTCCATAAGTATTTCTCGCGTCGCATTAACTGTTGATCCTTTCCCATTCGATCCCGCTATATGAATAAATTTTACAGTTTCTTGTGGGTTCCCCAATTCAGTTAAAATGATTCCAATCGCCTCTAATGGCTCTCCTTTATATGTACTTGCCTTTAGTTGAAAAATAAAATTTGTACATTCCTCAATCGTGTGAAACATTCTATCTTCTCCTACATAATGGCTAAAGCCTTTTTGATTTTTATGAATCGTTCAAAATAGAAAAATGCCCTAGTTTAAACTAGGACATCTTATTATTACATATTTTTTAATTCTGCTAAACGTTTTTCAACGGCTTCGTGTTTTTCTTGATAATCCGCTAGTTTTTCACGTTCTGCAGCTACTAATGCTTCTGGTGCTTTTGAAACGAATTTCTCATTCGAAAGCTTACCTGAAACTAACTTCACTTCTTTTGCCCATTTGTCTAATTCTTTTTCAAGGCGAGCAATTTCCTCATCTAAATTGATTAAACCTGCAAGTGGTAAGAATAGCTCAGCGCCCGTAACAACTGCAGACATCGATTGGCTTGGTGCTTCTAGGTTTTCACCAATTTCCAAGTTTTCTGGGTTACAGAATTTTTCAATATATGCGCGGTTGCTTTCAAGAACTTTTAACGTTTCTGCATCTTTTGCCGCAATGAATAATGGAACCTTTTTACTCATTGGCGTATTCACTTCTGCACGGATGTTTCGAACAGAACGTATAATGTCCATAAGTAACTTCATGCTCGATGCATCACTCGTAAAGTTAAATTCCTCTTTCACAGTTGGCCATGCTGCAACCGTAATGGATTCTCCGCTATGTGGAAGGTGTTGCCAAATTTCTTCTGTAATGAATGGCATTAATGGATGTAATAAACGCATTGTATTGTCTAATACGTATGCCAGTACAGAACGAGTTGTTTTCTTCGCCGCTTCATCTTCACCATAAAGAGGAAGTTTCGCCATTTCAATATACCAAGAACAGAAATCGTCCCAAATAAAGTTGTATAATTCTCGCCCTACTTCACCGAATTCATAGCGTTCAGATAAAGATATAACGCGTTCAATTGTTTCATTTAAACGAGTTAAAATCCATTTATCCGCAACATTTAAATTGCCCTTTAAATCGATTTCTTCAAACGTTAAGCCTTCCATATTCATTAAGGCAAAGCGAGAAGCATTCCAGATTTTATTCGCAAAGTTCCAAACCGATTCTACTTTTTCCGTTGTATAACGTAAATCTTGACCTGGTGATGAACCCGTCGCTAAAAAGTAACGTAATGAATCGGCACCATATTGAGCGATTACTTCCATTGGGTCTACCCCATTACCAAGAGATTTACTCATTTTACGGCCTTCGCCGTCACGAACTAAACCATGGATTAATACATCTTTAAATGGACGCTCGCCTGTAAATTCTTTACCTTGGAAAATCATACGACTTACCCAGAAGAAGATAATATCATAGCCTGTTACTAGTGTGTTTGTTGGGTAATAACGTTTGAATTCTTCATTTTCTGTATCTGGCCAGCCCATTGTTGAAAATGGCCATAACGCAGATGAGAACCACGTATCTAAAACGTCTTCATCCTGTGTCCAGTTTTCTGCGTCTTGAGGTGCATCTTTACCAACATAAATTTCGCCTGTTTCGTTATGATACCAAGCCGGAATTTGATGACCCCACCATAATTGACGAGAAATACACCAGTCATGGATATTTTCCATCCAACGATTATACGTATTTTCAAAACGATTTGGCACAAAGTTTACTTTTTCGTCTTCAGTTTTTTGAATTTCTAAAGCTTGCTCAGCTAGAGGTCCCATTTTAACGAACCATTGTGCGGAAAGATAAGGCTCTACTACTGCTCCAGAACGCTCAGAATGCCCTACTTGATGTGTATGAGGTTCAATTTCAACAAGTACCCCTGCATCTTGTAAATCCTTCACAATTTGTTTACGGCATTCGAAACGATCCATTCCAGCATATTTGCCAGCTAAATCATTCATCGATCCATCTTCGTTCATAACTAAGATACGTTCTAAGTTGTGACGATTCCCTACTTCAAAGTCGTTCGGGTCATGGGCTGGTGTCATTTTTACTACACCTGTACCGAATTCCATATCTACATAATCATCTGCTACAATCGGAATTTCACGGCCTACGATTGGCAGGATTACCGTTTTACCAATTAAATGTTTGTAGCGTTCATCTTCAGGGTGTACTGCTACACCAGAGTCCCCTAGCATTGTTTCAGGACGTGTCGTAGCAACTCGCAATTTTCCAGAACCATCAGCTAGTGGGTATTCCATATGGTAGAATGCCCCTTCAACTTCTTTATGGATTACTTCGATGTCCGATAACGCTGTTTTTGCTGCTGGGTCCCAGTTAATAATACGTTCACCACGGTAAATTAAGCCTTTTTCATATAACTTTACAAACACTTCTTTTACCGCATCGGATAACCCTTCATCAAGTGTGAAACGTTCACGCGTATAGTCTAAACCTAGACCTAGTTTTGCCCATTGCTCACGAATATGACCTGCGTATTCTTCTTTCCATTCCCATGTTTTTTCAAGGAATTTTTCGCGGCCAAGGTCATATCTTGTAATACCTTCCTCACGCAGTTTCCCTTCTACCTTTGCTTGTGTGGCAATCCCTGCATGGTCCATACCTGGTAACCATAGCGCATCATACCCTTGCATACGTTTCATACGAACTAGGATATCTTGTAACGTTGTATCCCACGCATGCCCTAAATGAAGCTTCCCTGTAACGTTCGGTGGGGGGATAACGATTGAGTAAGGCTGTTTTCCACTGTCAGGTTGTGCTTCGAAAAATTTCCCTTGTAGCCACCATTCATAGCGTCCAGCTTCGATACTTTGTGGATCGTATTTTGTTGGCATTGAGATGTTTTGCTGTTCTGTCATATACAATGACTCCTCCTTAATAAAATTAACGACATTTCGTAGCGAATAAAATAAAAAAACTCCTATCGCCTAGTAAAAGGACGAAGGAGTTTTGAGTTATTTTTCGCGGTACCACCTTTAGTTCCGAGAATAGTTCATACAGGTTGAAAATCACCATTTTTCTCGGCTCTCATTTCGATAACGGCGTTTAACCGGCAATTCACTACTTAAGGTTCGCAAATGCTGCTCCTAGGCTACATTCAAGTGGTTCGTGCAGAAACTTTTCAGCTACCGTTTCCTCTCTTTGGCAACAATGATCACTCTACTCTTCCTATTCATTGCATCAAATATTTATTTACGCCTGGCTTCATTCGTCTAGTTTAACCAAATTCACCAAAGCTTAAACTTTTGTTCCCTATAATTATAGGTAACCAAAGATTAACTGTGTACATTTTATAATATTACAACAACAGTTTTCAAGTTACAACGAATATCATGAAAGGTGAGTGAAAATCTTGAAAAAAAGAGGATTTAAAGGTCGAGGCTATAATCCATATTTATTACCCCCATGGCTAAGAAAAATAAGATTCTTTTGCAAACAAATTATCCTTCCCATTACCATATTCCAAGGATTAAGAACTTTATTTTTACCAACCACAGGGGATATTCTCTTCTTACTAATTTTAGCGGGGCTTTCTTATCTATTCATTACGGATTTTATTTGAAATATTTAAGATCGTGTAAGATTCCGTAAGTTCATTGTAAAATTCATCTGTATCTGTTGGGAAGTATTGATTGGAGTAAACAACTTTTTCTCGTTTTGCTGGTTCTTCAACGATTTTCTTTTTATCGATATCTTCAATAACTATGCCCTCATCTACAATGACATCCGTAGCCATATTCAAACTCGTACTCTCTACTTCTTCAACCCATTCATCTACCTCTTGCACTTTTTCAACGGACTGTGCTTCTTGTTGCACTTGTGGTTCAGAAGCTGGCACCATTTCTTGTACTGACATTTCCTGTATCGGTGCCACTTCTTCTTCCTGAATAGCATTCTGAACTGGAGTTAAATTTTGCAAAGGCTCACTATCTTCACTGTTTTCATATTCAGGAACATCTTGTAATGGTTGTCCTTCATTAGGAGCTGATTCAACTTCTAAAGATGACGTGACGTCGTTTGTTGGTGCTTCAGGGAAAATTGCATCATGACCAAATCGAATTTCTTCAGTAAACTCTCGTGTTTGTTCTGTACGATAGTCGTTTACGATCGGTGTTTCAGGTATTGGTTCATGTTGAAATAATGCACCTTCTACTGGCTCTTCAAAGGAGCATTTCACATCCCATTTAAACGTACAACTACACCCGTCATAGACAAAATAGGAAACATCCTCTATGTGCAATTCAGGTTTTGAATGCGGAGCAACTTTATCACGAGGTAAGTCAATATTTAATGGCAATGCATATTCAAAATAGCCATTATTCCCATCAAATTCTAACTCTTCAATTAGAGTGCCATCACTATATTGTGGTATTTCATATGGATTAAATTTAGCCACTGCCGTAATATGATAGATTCCATTTAATTGAATTGAATCTTCCGTCTCTACCTGTTGCCAACGAGGTGTTATATCACAAGAAATCACTTCTTCAACTAACCCTAATTGTTCTGGAAAAACAAATTGTGTCATCATATCCCAATTAATCTTTTGCATATGACATCCCTCCCGTATCTACAATATGCACGGAAATTTGAAGTATGCCAAAAAGGAGGGTGTCTCATAACCGAGACATCCCTCCTTGTTTAAGTGCTAAAATTTTTATCGTGCTAACTTAGCAAAGACATTATGAAACGCTTCAATTGTTCGTTCGATATGTTCTTCTGTATGAGCTGTTGAAATGAATAAGCCTTCAAATTGTGAAGGTGGTAAGTAAATACCTTCTTCCGCCATTAATTTGAAGTATTCCGCAAACATTTGTAAATCAGACGTTTTCGCAGATTCGAAATCTACTACTTCTTCATTTGTTAAGAATAAGCCAATCATTGAACCCGCGCGATTTACAGTGTGTGGAATATTATATTTCGTTGCAGCTTCACGAATACCCGCTTCTAGTCGATCCCCTAGTTTTGTGAAGTATTCATATGACTCAGGTGTTAAACGAGATAGCGTTTCAATACCCGCAGTCATGGCAAGAGGATTACCTGATAAAGTACCTGCTTGGTAAACTGGTCCAGCTGGTGCGATATGCTCCATAATTTCACGTTTTCCAGCAAATGCACCTACCGGAAGTCCACCACCTACCACTTTTCCTAAACATGTTAGGTCAGGATTGATGCCGAAGTACCCTTGTGCACAATGGTAATCAACACGGAAACCTGTCATTACTTCATCAAAAATTAGTAATGCACCATTGTCTTCTGTCACTTTACGTAATCCTTCTAAGAAACCTGGTTTTGGTGGCACTACACCCATGTTTCCTGCTACGGGCTCCACGATTACTGCGGCAATTTGCGAACCGAACTTCTCAAACACGACTTGAACAGCTTCTAAGTCGTTATAAGCAACTGTCATCGTATTTTTCGCAATATCTGCTGGAACTCCAGGGCTATCCGGTAAACCTAATGTTGCTACACCCGAACCAGCTTTAATTAATAACGAATCCCCATGACCATGGTAAGAACCTTCAAACTTTAAGATAATATCTCGACCAGTATAACCACGAGCAAGACGTAATGCTGCCATCGTTGCTTCTGTACCAGATGATACAAAACGAACCATTTCGATTGATGGAACACGGTCAATAATGAGTTGAGCTAGTTTTGTTTCTAGTAAAGTAGGCGCCCCAAAAGAAGACCCTTTTGCAACTTGCTCTTGAATTGCTTTTACTACTTCTGGGTGCGAGTGCCCTAAAATTAGTGGACCCCAGCTTAGAACATAGTCAATATATTCATTGCCATCAATGTCTTTAATGATGGCGCCTTGCCCTGATTCCATAAAGATCGGATCTGTATTTACGGATTTAAATGCGCGCACAGGGCTATTTACCCCACCTGGCATGTAATTTACTGCTTCACTAAAAGCTTGAATCGATTTTTCATATGTCATGTTCTATTTCTCCTCCAACCAACGAGCGACGTCTTTTGCGTGATAAGTAAGAATTAAATCGGCACCTGCACGTTTCATACCAAGTAATGTTTCTAGTACAACGGGTCTTTCTTCAATCCAACCATTTTGCGCTGCTGCTTTAATCATCGCATATTCACCTGATACATTATAAGCAACAATTGGTAAATGGTAGTTGTTACGTACATCACGGATAATATCTAAGTAAGACAGGGCAGGTTTTACAATTAGGAAGTCTGCTCCTTCTTCAATATCAGATTCAGCCTCACGGAATGCTTCTAAACGGTTTGCTGGATCCATTTGATACGTCTTACGGTCACCAAATTTCGGTGCGCCTTCAGCAGCTTCACGGAAAGGTCCATAATAGCCTGAAGCATATTTTACTGCATACGACATAATTGGCACATCTTCAAAACCGGCTTCATCTAACGCAACACGGATTGCTGCAACAAAACCATCCATCATATTCGAAGGTGCAATAATGTCTGCACCAGCTTGAGCTTGAGATACGGCTGTACGTGCTAACACATCAAGAGAAGGGTCATTTAAAATTTTCTCTCCTTCTACAACGCCACAATGTCCATGATCTGTAAATTCACATAAACAAGTATCTGCAATAACAAGTAATTCTGGGTGACGTTCTTTAATGAAACGTGTTGCTTTTTGAACAATCCCATGATCGTGGAAAGCACCTGTTCCAACTGCATCTTTTTCGGCTGGAATTCCAAATAAAATGACAGCAGGAATACCCAGTGCCACAACTTCATCAATTTCTTCACCTAATTTGTCTAATGAAAATTGAAAAACACCAGGCATTGAGCTTACTGGATTTTTAATATTTTCACCTTCTAATACGAAAATCGGGTAAATTAAGTCTTCTTTGTGTAAATACGTTTCTTTTACTATAGAGCGCATTGTAGCCGATGAACGTAGACGGCGATGTCTTTTAAAATTAAGTTGTGTCATAGTGTAGGATCCTCTCTCTTTATGATTTCATCTATAACTGATTGCATTGTATAAGTTTTAGGTTTATATGTAACTTTAACGCCATACTTTTGAATGGCAGCTTCTGTAATATGGCCAATTGCAGCGATCTGCACTTTATCCCACCCAACAACTGGGGCAATATGTTCCGCATAGACTTCTACCGCAGAAGGACTGGCGAAAATTAGGATCATGTTTTCCTTTTGTTGAACCAACTCAATTAGCGGCTCAGTACTCGAAAGGTTTTCTTTTGTTTCATAGACATTCCATTCCTTTACGAAAAACGGGAGCCCAGATTTAATGGTATTTTTAGCTTTTGTCCCACGAATGAATAAACATTGTGGATTGCCCTCAATCATTTGTGGAAATTCCTTGACAAAAACATCCGCGCTAAAAATCGAAGGCATAAAAGTTACTGAAAATCCATGATGTTCAAGAAGTTTTGCCGTTTTCTCCCCTACTGCAGCGATTTTCCCTTTAAAATCCAAGGCTTTTAGGTGATGCTGATTTATTTTATTCACAAAAGCATTCACTGCATTTTGACTCGTAAAGATTAGCCAGTCAAAACTTTTCGCCATTTCAAGTTGTACGGAATCGTCTGGTTCAATTATTTCACTTGTTTCGATCAGGGGAAAGGACAATGCCTCTCCACCGAAAGATTGTATTTGCGTAAGGATAGACGTTGTAATGTGACTACCCGTTACAACAATTGTAGCTCCACTTAATGGAAGGTTACGCATTTTGCTCAGCCTTTACTTTTTGAATTAACTCAAAGGCTCCTTGCTCTGTTAAAACTTTTGCGACTTCTTTTCCTAACTCTTCAGGATTCGTACCTGTCACCGTTTCTTTATAAATAACCGATGCATCTGGAGCAGCGACTAAACCTGTTAGCGTAATGTCACTACCATTCGTTGTTGCATAGCCTGCGATTGGAACTTGACAGCCACCATCCATTGCCGCTAAAAATGCTCGCTCTGCATGGGCTTCATTCCATGTAATCTTGTCCGTTAATTTTGCTAGCTCAGCAAGTAATTCTGCATCATCCTCGCGACATTCTATACCTAAAGTACCTTGAGCAACAGCGGGCAAACAAAGATCAACGTCTAAAAATTCCGTCACAACGTCGTCACTCCAGCCTAATCGCTTTAATCCAGCAGTAGCAAGAATAATCGCATCATAGTCTTCATTTTCTAATTTTGCTAATCGTGTATCAACGTTTCCACGGATCCATTTAATTTCAAGGTCTGGACGAGCTTGTAAAAGTTGTGCGCTTCTACGTAAAGAACTTGTCCCAACAACAGCACCTTTAGGAAGATCGGTAAATTTCACGTGATTTTTTGAAATAAATGCATCTCTCGCATCTTCACGTGGTGGAATACAACCAATCACTAAACCATCTGGAAGAACGGCTGGCATATCCTTCATTGAATGCACCGCAAAGTCGATTTCTTTATCGTAAAGCGCTTGTTCGATTTCCTTTACAAACAATCCTTTACCACCCACTTTAGATAATTGCACATCTAAAATACGGTCACCTTTTGTCACGATTTCTTTTACTTCAAACTCAAATGGTACACCTGCATTTTTTAATTCATTGATGAACCAGTTCGTTTGTGTTAATGCTAATTTACTTTTTCTTGATCCGACAATAATTTTTCGCAATCTAATCCTACCTTTCTGCTAATACCAAAGATGGAAATTGGATAACTTACTTCCTAAAAAGAAATTAATCACGACAAGTAAAAACGTATAAATTTGTGCCCATGCAAAATTTAAACCTGTTAACTTTCCACTTCGATGTAATACTAAAATAATTAAATAAATAATAGTGATGATAAAAGAACTGACAATTTTAAAATCTAATATGGAAAGTCCCTCTAATTTTAAAAATGCCCATTCTAATCCCAATAGTAAACTAATAAACAGCATAGGAATCCCAACCAATATGGAGTAGGACATCCATTTACCCGTTTGATATAAATTTGGTAAACGCGACCATAATTTCGAATACTTCTTCCCTTTTAAAATTCTATATAACACTAGATAGAGAACAGAGAAAACAAAGGCAAGAGTAAACGCCGCATACGAGAGAATCGCAAACGAAATGTGGATAAAGAGCATTTCAGATTCTAACGATTTGACTAATGGATTTTCTACATTGTTTGGCGCAAACAAATGAATTGTTACAAAAATAAAGCCTAGGACATTGAGAAAAAACACCGGCAAGTCCACTCGAACAATACAATGTAAAATAATTGATAATGTGACAAGTAACCATGCATAAAAATAGATTCCTTCTGTTAACGACAGAATAGGAAATCGTCTTGTCTCAATGATATAGAGTAAAAAGAAAGTTGTTTGTAAAAACCACACAATGGAAATAAACCAAAAAGCTATTCGACGTATTTTGACACGTTTATAGAAAAAATCGATAAAATAACAAACGATCCCGGTTGCATATAAGACAACCATGATTTCGTATAATCTAGCCATCGCTATTTCTGTCATTTTGCAACCCTTCTTCATTTTTTACAACTTTTACTAATGTAATACCATTTTAAAGATATCAAAGTAAAAAATATGTAAAATTTCAAAATAATAAAGCGTTTTACGTATCTAGTTTACCACACAGATACGAAAACGCCTTAATTTCTTCCTACTTAAAATGACAATTTTTTCGTTAAAATTGGTTCATTTTGTGAACTGATTGCTTGTACAATTTGTTGGGTTTGTGCATTTTTCACTTCTTCTTGTACATCTTCTTCAATTCCAAATATTTGCTGGAATAGTTGAAGTTGTTGACTTGCTTTTGGAGCATTGGCCAATTCCTTTGCTTGGAGAATTGGTTCTTTTAAAAGCTGATTAATAATAGATTTCGTATGCTTATTTAAAATTTTACGTTCACGTTCAGTTAAATTTGGCATTTTGTTTTCAATGCTGACCATTGTTTCTTGTTGAATTTGATTTGCTTTTTTACGAAGCGCTGAAATAACAGGTACCACACCTAATGTTGCAAACCAATCTTTAAATTGAACCACTTCTTGTCCAATCATATCTGTGATTTGTTGTGCAGCTTGTTCACGTTCTGCTAAGTTCGCTTCTACGATTCCTTGTAAGTCATCAATATCATATAAGAACACATTCGGTAAATCGCCAATACGTGGATCTAAGTCACGTGGAACGGCAATATCGACCATAAACAACGGTTTTCCTTTACGTAGACGTTCAACAAACTCCATTAATTCAAAATCAATCACGTAATCGCTTGAACCCGTTGAACTGATTAAAATATCGGCCTCAAGTAATGTACATTGTAATTCTGCCATTGATTTTGCAGAACCATGGAATTTTGACGCTAACTTTTCAGCTTTTTCAAATGTTCGATTCACGACCGTTACTTTACCAACACCACTACCATAAAGGTTTTGGATCGCAAGTTCACCCATTTTCCCAGCACCTAAAATCGCTACATGTTTATGTTTAAGAGAACCAAAGATTTTTTTTGCCAATTCCACTGCAGCATAAGAAACCGAAACGGCATTTTCATTGATTGTCGTTTCATTATGTGCACGCTTTGCAAATGTAACTGCTTGTTTAAATAACTGATTATAAATTGTTCCAGTCGTACCTACTTCTTGGGCTTCTAAAAAGCTTTTCTTTACTTGTCCAAGAATTTGTGTTTCACCTAACACCATAGAATCAATTCCGGCAGTAACACGGAACAGATGGTGTAAGGAATCATCATCTTCACGAATGTATAAATGCTTATCGAATTGATCAACTGGGATATTAAACCATTTTGATAAAAATTGTTTAATATAATAACGACCCGTATTTAATTGATCAACAACCGCATATATTTCAGTTCGATTACATGTCGAAACAATTACGTCCTCTAATATACTTTTTTCTTTTTTTAACGCCGCCATCGCTTTCGGAAGTTCATTCTCAATAAATGACAATCTTTCGCGAATTTCGACTGGCGCAGTTTTATAATTCAAGCCTACTACCAGTGTATGCATGAACTTTACACCTCACACGTTCTATTTCATAAAGCCTATTCTATCATAAAGAAATCAATTTCTGCAGGGTAATCTTAAAAATTATGTTGAGAAATTTTAAATTAGAATTATTCTAAAAAAAGTGTAACAAATAATGCTCCACGTTTCAATGGTAGTCACTCATTTGTCGCAATTTAAACATATATCTAAAATACTTATTTATATTGTAATACATAAACCGACATAATTACTACCTATTATTAATTTTTTTTAGTCTCTTTATTACATTATGTATCAAAAAAAGATGTTTTATTAAAAACCGACGAAATTTGTCAATTTTTAATAAAACATCTATAGATTGAATTATGTAGAAATAAATCACATACGCTTTTCAATTTCAGCCCAAGCTTGGTCATAGCCAAGTCCTGTTTCCGATGAAAATACAACCAAAGGATCATTTTTGTCCATTTGCAACGCATCTTTCACTACTTTTTTATGCTTATCCCATTTACCTTTTGGGATTTTATCTGCTTTTGTAGCAATTACGATTGCAGGAATGTTGTAGTACTTTAAAAAGTCATACATCATGATATCGTCATTTGTAGGCGAATGACGCAAATCAACGATAAGGACAACAGCACGTAACACGCTACGTGCTGTTATATATCGTTCAATCATTTTTCCCCAAGCCTCGCGCTCTGTTTTCGATACTTTGGCATAGCCGTATCCAGGAACGTCAACGAAAAATAACTGTTCTTCAATTTTATAAAAATTTAATGTTTGCGTTTTCCCTGGTTTAGAGGAAATACGAGCCATCGATTTTCTGCCAATCATCTTGTTAATAAAAGATGATTTCCCTACGTTTGATCTTCCAGCAAGAGCAAATTCAGGTAGTCCATCATCTGGATATTGTTCTGGCTTTACCGCGCTGATGACCATTTCTACGTTATGGACTTTCATTTTATTAAAAACCTCCAACAAGTGCGATCTTCAACACTTCTTCTGCGGATGACACCGGTTTAAACGTAAGCTGTTCACGAATACTTTCTGGAATGTCATCAATATCTTTTTCATTATCTTTCGGAATAATAATTGTCGTTAATCCCGCTCGGTGTGCACCTAACGATTTTTCTTTTAAACCACCAATTGGTAATACTCTACCACGCAACGTAATTTCACCTGTCATCCCAATTTCGCGTTTAATCGGTTTGTTTGAAATCGCCGAAACTAGAGCTGTCGCCATCGTAATCCCTGCAGATGGACCATCTTTTGGGACTGCACCTTCTGGAACGTGAATGTGAATATCATTTTGTTCGAAATAATCTGCATCAATTCCAAGTCGGTCTGACAAGGAGCGAACATAGGATAATGCCGTTTGTGCAGATTCTTTCATTACTTCCCCAAGCTTTCCGGTTAACATTAGCTTCCCTTTTCCAGGAGTTAAGGAAACTTCAATTTGTAGTGTGTCGCCACCAACAGCCGTATAGGCTAAACCAGTTGAAACACCCACTTGATTTTCTGTTTCGGCCTGACCGTAATGATAGCGATGTTTCCCGAGCATATCCTCTAATACTTTCGGGTTCACTGTTACTCGTTTTTTATCACCAGACACAATGATTTTAGCTGCTTTTCGACAAACAGCTGCAATTTGACGTTGTAAATTACGTACCCCAGCTTCTCTCGTATAATAACGGATTAAATCCACAATTGCTTCATCTTTAATGACTAATTGAGATTTCTTTAAACCATTATCCTGAATTTGTTTCGGGATTAAATGATTTTTCGTAATCATGATTTTTTCCAGTTCCGTGTAACCAGCAATTGTGATGACTTCCATACGGTCAAGTAATGGACCTGGCACTGTACTTAGATCGTTTGCCGTTGCAACAAACATTACTTGAGATAGATCATAAGGCTCTTCAATGAAATGGTCACTGAAGGAATTGTTTTGTTCTGGATCTAATACTTCTAGCATTGCAGCTGAAGGGTCTCCACGGAAATCATTAGACATTTTATCGATTTCATCAAGTAAAAATACTGGATTAACTGTCCCAGCTTTTTTCATTCCTTGAATAATACGACCCGGCATCGCACCTACATACGTACGACGGTGACCACGGATTTCTGATTCGTCACGTACCCCACCTAATGACACTCGAACGAAACTACGGTCAAGACTTTCTGCAATTGAACGTGCTAGCGAAGTTTTACCAACTCCTGGAGGACCTACTAAACATAGAATCGGACCACGAACTGAATTCATTAGCTGACGTACAGAAAGATATTCTAAAATACGTTCCTTCACTTTTTCAAGCCCATCATGATCACGATTTAAAATTTCCTCGGCATGATGGATATCAAGACGATCTGTTGTGCTTTCTGTCCAAGGAATCGTAATTAACCACTCAATATAGTTACGAATGACACCACTTTCAGCACTTGCTGCTGGTAATTTCTCGTAGCGATCAAGTTCTTTTAAAGCGACTTTTTTCGTTGATTCTGGCATTCCTGCACTTTCAACCCGTTTTCGTAATTCTGCAACTTCACCTGTTTTTCCTTCACGATCGCCAAGCTCAGCCTGAATCGCTTTCATTTGTTCACGCAAATAATATTCTTTTTGCGTTCGTTCCATTGCTTGCTTTACTTTTGAATTGATTTTCTTTTCTAAATTCAACACTTCTTGTTCATCATGTAGTCGAATAATTAGATGATCTAAACGTTTTTTAATGTTAAAGATGCTTAGGACCTCTTGTTTTTCAGCAACTTTAAATGGTAAATGAGAAGCAATTATATCAGCTAATCGACCTGGTTCTTCAATATCAACTACTGAATCAATTGTTTCTGTAGTAATTTTATTCGAAGACTTCGCATATTTTTCAAAGTAGTTAATCAGTGTACGCATTAAAGCTTCTATTTCAACGTCCTTATCCGTATCATCTTCCTGCATCTCTAAATCCACCACTGTGAAATCTTTTTGCTCAGTATATTTCACAATTTGTGCACGACTAATTCCTTCAACTAAAATACGTAAAGTACCGTTTGGCAGTTTTAGCATTTGTTTTACATTGACTAAGGTACCAATGGAATATAGTTCATCTTTTTTAGGTTGTTCAACTCGTAAATCTTTTTGTGTAGCCAAAAAGATTAAGTTTTCATTTAACATTGCGTATTCTAGTGCAGCTACTGATCGAGCTCTACCTACATCAATATGTAAAACCATTGAAGGGTATACTAATAAGCCTCGTAAAGGTAACAGAGGAATATTTGCTTTCTTATTGCTCATGCGGGCATTCACCTCCATCCACATTTTCCGTAACAACCCGCCGTGTTTAGTATGTGTTAAAAACAAAACATTTCACTAACATAATTTATAGTAATTTTTAGAATTTCATTTTTATGAAGAATTCCTGCTTTACTTATTATTATGTAGAGAAAAAAATTATATCTGTATGTAAATCATGGAATTTTAAAAGAAAAGCAAAAGCAATTACCCTTAAGAAAATTTTTCCTATTTTATCTTTAAAAAAACTGACTTACGACTTAGCGGGTTAACGCACGTTCGAAGTCAGCTTTTTTTGTACTATATAATGCTGAACTAAAGCTTATGCTGAAGTTTTCTTACCATTTTTATTAAGTTCTGTTCCATCAGCAAGAATTAATTTTGGTGTAGCCTTATCTGTAATTGTTTCTTTCGTCACAACACATTTTACAATATCTTCACGAGATGGTAATTCAAACATCATCTCTAGCATTGTCGATTCAATAATTGAACGTAGACCACGAGCACCTGTTTTTCGTTCAATTGCTTCTTTTGCAATCGCTTTTAATGCGTCTTCTTCAAATACTAACTCGACTTTATCTAGCTCTAACATTTTTTGATATTGTTTTGCTAAAGCGTTTTTCGGTTCTGTTAAAATTCGCACAAGCGCATCTTCATTTAATTGTTCTAAAGAAGCTAATACCGGTAAACGACCAATAAATTCTGGAATTAAACCAAACTTTAATAAGTCTTCTGGAATTAATTGTGATAGTAATGATACACTGTCATCTTCTTGTTTCTTTGGATCTGAACCGAAACCAATTACTTTACGACCTTGACGACGCTTAATAATTTGCTCAATCCCATCAAAAGCTCCACCAACAATAAATAGAATATTCGTTGTATCAATTTGTAAAAACTCTTGATGTGGGTGCTTACGACCACCTTGTGGAGGAACGCTTGCTACAGTACCTTCAAGAATTTTAAGTAATGCTTGTTGTACACCTTCACCGGATACATCACGAGTGATTGAAGGATTTTCTGATTTACGAGCGACTTTATCAATCTCATCGATATAGATAATGCCTTTTTCTGCTCGTTCGATGTCATAATCCGCAGCCTGGATCAGCTTTAATAGGATATTCTCTACATCTTCCCCAACATATCCCGCTTCAGTTAAAGATGTCGCATCTGCAATGGCAAATGGTACATTTAAAATACGGGCTAACGTTTGGGCAAGCAATGTTTTACCACTACCTGTTGGACCAATTAACACAATATTTGATTTAGCTAACTCTACATCATCTATTTTACTGTTAGAATTTATGCGTTTATAGTGATTGTACACGGCAACTGCTAAAGCTTTTTTGGCGCGCTCTTGTCCAATTACATATTCATCTAAAATTGATAATATTTCTTTTGGCTTTGGAATATCTTGAAAATCAATTTCTTCTTCTACTCCAAGCTCTTCAACTACAATCTCAGAACAGAGTTCGATACATTCGTCACAAATGTATACGCCAGGTCCAGCTACTAATTTCCGTACTTGTTCTTGTGGTTTGCCACAGAAAGAGCACTTTAAATTGCCTTTTTCATCATTAAATTTGAACAATTTGCTTCACCCCTATTCAAGCAACAATCTTACAAGATTCTTATGCCATTATCAAATAAGTTGTTTTGAGTTGTCTATAATATCATTACTATAGGCATTTTGTCTTTATGTATTAGTATGTTAAAACAAGGCACGGTAAAACGCCGTACCTTGTATTACATTTAAATTATTAACTTAACATATTATTACATTTTACCTAATAATTTTATTGTACTAGAAAAATGAAAATTATTCAGTAATTTTTGCGTTCTCAACTAAAAATTCTACTGTTTTTTGAGTGCGAATATCGTTTTCAAGAATTTCAGTTGAACCGCCTAATGCTGTAATGATTTGTTCGTTTGTCATACCGAATTGACCTGCCATTTTTTCAAGCTCAGCATTTACGTCTTCTTCAGTCACTTCGATGTTTTCAGCTTGGCCGATTGCTTCTAGTGTTAAAGAAACACGTACGCGATTTTCAGCTTCTGGACGCATTTGTTCGTGTAATGCATTTTCGTCTTGACCTGAGAATTGATAGTAAAGATCTAAAGACATTCCTTGCATTTGTAAACGTTGACCAAATTCATCAATCATACGGTGGATTTCGTTATGGATCATTGATTCTGGAATTTCGATTTCTGCATTTTCAGCAGCTTTTTCTACTAATTCATCACGTAATGCACTTTCTGCATCTGCTTTCTTTTGTTCAGCAGCTTGCTCTTTAAGTTTTGCACGTAATGCTTCTAAAGATTCAACTTCTGGGTCGATTTCTTTCGCGAATTCATCATTTAATTCTGGAAGTACTTTTGTTTTCACTTCTTTAACAGTTACTTTGAAAGTAGCTTCTTTACCAGCTAATTCAGCAGCATGGTACTCTTCTGGGAATGTTACAACAACATCTTTTGATTCGCCAGCTTTTACGCCTACTAATTGTTCTTCAAATCCTGGAATGAAAGATCCAGAACCGATTTCTAATGCGTAGTCTTCACCTTTACCGCCTTCGAAAGCTACTCCATCTTGGAATCCTTCGAAATCGATTACTGCAGTGTCGCCATTAACGATTGCTTCATCTTCTTTAATTTCTAATTCAGCTTTGCGCGCTAATTGTTCTTGGATTTGAGCTTCTACTTCTTCGTCAGTCACTTCAGTTGACGCTTTTGTTACTTCTAAACCTTTGTAATCACCTAATTTTGGTTCTGGTTTAACTGTAACTTTTGCAGTAAATGTGAAAGCTTGACCTTTTGCGAAAGCTTCAGTTCCATCGATTTCTGGGTAATCTACAGGAGTGATCCCAGTTTCATCGATTGCATTTGAGTATGCATCTGGAACTAAAATTTCTAAAGCATCTTGATAAAGAGCTTCTACACCAAAGCGTTTTTCAAAAATCGGACGAGGCATTTTCCCTTTACGGAAACCTGGTACGTTGATTTCTTTTACAACTTTAGCAAATGCTTTATCTAGAGCTTTATTTACTTCTTCAGCTGGTACTTCGATTGTTAGAGTACCGATATTACCTTCTTGTTTTTCCCATTTTGCTGACATTTATAATACCTCCAAAATTAATTTACAATTGTTAGACAAACCACTCGTTTATACGATTTTGACAACCATTTTAGTATAACATAGTTAGCATGAGTTTCAACTTTTTTCATACTTCTTGTAGTTCTGTAAGCATTTCGAGCTTTTGCAAAAAATCGACAAGTTCATAATCCATTTCTTGTACATGCCCAAACATTGTGCGCACTAAATCAATGTAACCTAATGCTACATCCTCCTCATCAAAATCTAGCCATTCAAAGGGATAGGTAACGATCGCATGCTTTGCTATTAAGTATTCGACCATTTCTAATGTAGAAGGTTCCTTTTCAAGTTTCTCAGAAATTATTCGTGATACATTTATAAATTGCGGTAATTTTGTTGGTAATTCCATTTGTGATGGATTGACCATTTTTTCTTTGTCAAATTTACTTATTTTTATATCTATATTTACTTCTTGTTCAACTAACAATATTAGAACGATACTTTTAATAAATGGATGGGTTTTCTCATTTTCAATGATCGCCTTCAATTCCGCAACGATTGGGCGGATATTCGTCGTTGTCAATTCATGCACTGCAGTTAGCTGCTCATGAGAAGTAAGCTGTAAAAAATTATTGAGCGAAAATTTATCTTTATCGATCTCAATTAAATTATTTTGTAGATCCTCTTGTTGTTCTTTATTTTCAGCAATATTAGCATTGATTTCTTTTAATCGTTCAAATTTATCGATTTGCTCTTTTGGAATAGCGCCTTCTTCAAGTAAGGACGTAATAATTTGCTCCACTTGCTTGTATTGTTTCAACTGCATACAAATGGTTAAATATAATTCCATTATTTCCAAATACATCGTTGGTCCAATACTTAACAATTGTTCACAAGTTTCTTTTGCTTTTTCAAAAGATTTTGCTTCATAGAGTGAATACGCATAAACACTTAAAGTAAACTCATCCCCCTCTTCATACTGGAGAGCTTCTTCAAATTTTTCATTTGCCAAATCAAATTGATAACTTTCAACATAATCATGCGCTTGTTTTAATAAGAACTCCGCTGTCCCAGGAAAGATAACGACATTATTGAATGTTGTATATTTTTTTGTTTTTCTCTTCAAACGTCTCACCCCTGGATGTCTTCAAAATATTTCCACCATTTCCGTTAATATTTTACCTTGAATTGAATAACGAAAACAACTCTAATCTCTTTCGTTTTTATGTAAAGTTAAGTGGTAGATAAAACGTATCCTTCCACATTTTTTGGAATTATTCAAGTATTTACCTTGTATTGTAATTTTTAATCGACTGAACTCTTTATTTCCCATTTTTGTTAGTAGCTAAACCACAAAAAGAAAATACCTTTTAGGGAAGAAGGTCTACAAATTGTTACATTTATGTGATTTTGAATAATATTAATAAACTTGTCTAATCTAGATTTTGTAAGGAAAAAAGGAATATAAGGAGTGCTATACATGGGTATTATGAGTAGAAATCCAAAAGAAGAGCCATTACACTATGGTGAAATATTCACTATGTGGTCAAACGTTTTAACGAACAACGGTATGATTGCAATGTACCAAACATTATATAACCATACTGGGGATCGCGACTTAGCAAAATTAGTTGAAGAAGCGATTGTAGGAATGGAAGAAGAAAATAAGCAATTAAAAGAAATCCTAAAAGTGAACGGTGTCGGCCTACCTCCTGCTCCACCAGAACGTCCGAATGCAAGACTTGAAGATATTCCTGTTGGCGCAAAGTATATGGATCCTGAAATTAGTGCTATCCTTTCTGGTAATGCAGCTGCTGGATTAGTGGCATGTAGTACTGCGATGAGTATGTGCACACGGGAAGATATTGCTTATATGTACGCTCAATTCCATATGGCAAAAGCACAAATGGGAGCAAAATTGCTTCGTTTAAATAAAAGTAAAGGGTGGTTAGTACCTCCCCCACTTCATATGAGTCCACAAGACGAAAGATAATAAGAAAAGCGAAAGGCGCTCGCCCAGCTCTGAAAACAACTGACCGACAAAAGGACGCTTTTTGTCCTTGAAGGCGATTTGCGAAGTTGCCCTCGGAGCTAGCGCCTGTAGCTAGACAAAATATTATAAAGGATAGGAGATGCATGATGTTAAGCCGCTTCTATCCTTTTTCAATTTGAAATTTACCGATAATTTCCCTTCAATCCAAATAGAATTCGTAAAATATTTATTTTCCGAATAACAAAATGATATATCAGCATAATGATTGAAAACGAGCTTAAAATTAAAAAAATCATTTTATAAAGGATTGGCCAAGAAAGATCATGTATTAAAAAGCCAATAAATACTATGATCGGTTGATGCAATACATAAAATGGCATTGAAGCCTCACTTGAATACGTTAGGAAGCGATTTGAAAATGCCAAATATTTAGCAGCCAAAGAAAAAATAACGCATAGCCAACTCCAACAAGCAATAACCTTAACTCCATAAAAAAGGTAATCTTGTATCGATCCTGCTACAGGTAGGCCTATCATAAACCAAACGATATAAATTACTGAAGTGATGATTGCTATCACAACTAATTTTTTATAGTTTGATTTTAGAGCCGGTTTAAAGGTAGCACTTGAAAAAAAATAATAACCATAGATAAAAATAATGAAATAAAATACGAGATCCCATCCACCTAAACCGAGCGTGTTAATGACACCACTTAAGAACAGAATGAATGGTAGGAGAAGAAAATGAAACCCACTAAACTTCTTCACTTGTGGCAATAGTTTAAAGATTGGTAATGCAACAATGGAGAACACGAGTAATACGAGCAAATACCAAAGATGCAATCCTGAAAAGGCAAAATTCCCGTTCCCACCGATATCTAAATATAAGCCATCGAAATAAGTAGGAAGAAATTGTAGAAAAGTACCAGAAAATTGGTGATTTGTTATACGTTCAATAAATACTTGTGGTGGCGATAAAATAAAAACACCGAATACAAGTGGGATTCCTAGTCTAATAAAACGTTCTTTCAAAAAAGTGAAGGTACTCCGTTTCGTTAACGAGTGAATCGTATTCATCCCCGAAATCGCAAAAAATATGGGCATAATCCATACCCCTACAAATAGCGAAAAGACCAATATCCCGCTTGTATCGATGGTATTATTTTTCACATGCCACGGAAATGGATTGAAAAACATCGAGCAATGATACAAAAAAACACCGATTGTTGCAATAACTCGAATCCAATCCAAATCATATTGACGAACTGTCTTGTTTACGTCCATAAAACACTCCTAAAATTATTGAGAAACTAGAATCCTATATTACCATATTCATCCTTTTATTAGATAGAATAATTTCCACACAAAAATAAGGATAGAGAACAGTTGAATACTGTGCTTTATCCTTTTTCATCTGATTTGCAATGTATTCTTTTTTCTCTAAACTATGCTGTCACCGTTTTATTTTTTTTAATAATTGATAGGATTTCTTCGGCTACATTATGGGCTAAGGTTAAATGTGATGTAAACCCAACACATGAACAATTCATCTCACCTAATATGTATCGGTCTTGTCCTAATTCATCCGTATCTAAAATAAAGTCTGCTGTCCAAATTAACGGCAAGTCATATCCACCTAGCAATGTCATAACTTGTGGTAGTTCACTTAGGAAATTTTCTACTAAGTTTGACCATTGATCTGGCGTATCATATCGGTATTGTGCACCAGAAAATAACGTAGCACTGAAGGCATTTTCCGTTTCTGCCGGCTTTTTATGAACGACATACACTGGTTTTTCGCTTAACATAAATAAGCGGATTTCGCCTTCTGTTATACGAGGTAAGAACGGCATATCAACCAGCATCCCGTTGTCACCTGTAATGTATTGTTCACAGTATTCAATAAACTCCCCTAACTGCCAAAATTCTACGTGATTATCCTTTGCTTCGGTACACTTAATTTGTGCATCGAATGGAATTTCCTGCTGATGTTCTTGTGGATTCACGAGCGTCACACGCCAAATTCCTTCCCCAGTAGATCCTCGATTTTGTTTTAGTACACGTTCGCCCTTCGCTAATGATTTTGGGAATTGATGTTTGAAATCTTCCATATTGTAATAAGCAAATGTATCATCCGGAACGAGTGTTGTTGATTTTAGTTTTACGAGAACATCCTTTGATCCATAACCAATCATCGCATCCGGATGTGGCATACCGATGACCCCATCCTGACAAAGACGACGTAACATTTCAAAATACGCCTGTTCTTCTTTTAAATTACCTGGATTAATACGAGATACATAGGCTAGTGCATTTGTGGATACATAGTTGTAAATTTCGTCTTCTTTTTCTTTGTCAAAAAAGATAACTTCTGCATCCATCCCTCTTTCTTTTAGAGCGTCCACCATAGGCATTGTATCCTTACGATACCCATCTGCACCTTTATCATTTCCACCTTGCACTTCAAAGAAAATTACTTTATTTCTCAAACAAATCCCTCCCTTGCATTATTTAATTAAATTATAAAGGTGAAGTATTATATTAGTTACATTTTTTTGTAAATAATTATTAAATTGTTACTAAATTTTGAATAAGAATAAATACCTAGATTCTTATGGTAATACTATTCATTATAATGAGAGAAATTAGGAGGTAGATTATGTTTGATAATAAAGTCGTGATAGTAACAGGAGCAGCACAAGGAATCGGAAAAGAAATCGCAACTCAGTATGCCAAGGTAGGTGCAAATGTCGTACTAGCTGATCTAAATGAAGAATTAGGTGAAACGGTGAATAACGAATTTCTCGCAGCAGGTTATTCCACAACTTTTGTTAAGACCGACGTACGAAAAGAAAAGGATATAGCCAATTTAATGAAACGGGCTGTAGAACAATTTGCAACAATCCACATTCTCATTAATAACGCAGGCATTTTCAAACCTATATCACCCTACGACATTACAGTTGAGCAATGGGATGATGTAATGAACACAAACTTACGAAGTGTTTTCTTATGTTCACGTGAAGCAGCAAAATTTATGCGATTAAATAAACAGGGTGGTGCAATTGTTTCCATGGCCTCTACCCGCGCAATGATGTCTGAACCATACACAGAATCGTATGCTGCCACAAAAGGAGGCATCGTAGCATTAACACATGCATTGGCTAGTTCCTTTAGTCATGACAGAATAAAGGTTAATTGCATTTCCCCGGGATGGATTGAGACCGTAGATTACGAAAGCTTGCGTGAAATTGACCACGAACAACATTTATCAAGGCGCGTTGGAAAACCAGAAGACATTGCCCGCGCTTGTTTTTACTTAACAGATGAGCGAAACGATTTTGTAACCGGCATTAATCTAACCGTAGATGGTGGAATGACGAAGAAAATGATTTATGAGGAATGAATCCTTCATAATTACCTACTAGATGACACGTCTCTTTAGTTCAGAACGAAATTTTCTTGTTTTCGTTCGAATTTCCAAATAATTGTTACATTGAGTTGACGTATAGTACTAACTGTATTACATTTATATAGAATCGATTCCGTTGTTATATAACAACGTACCATACTTCTTTCTTAACATTAAAAAATCCGAAAAACGTCATTTGCCGAGATGACATTTTTCGGAAGTTTCCTTAATTATTTAATACGTAGTTGAGAGATCTCCAACTGTTTCTTCTTTTTTCTTTAGTTCGTTTTGTTTTTTCTGTTTATTTACTTCAGCACGAAGTAATAACGAGATTAATAATGAAACTGCAATTAGGCCTGTGAAGATATAGAATACAGGAATATAACTATTTGTCATGTTTCTCACTGTATTTACTAAAATCGGACCAAAAATACCACCTAAAGACCAAGTTGTTAATAGGTATCCATGAATAACACCTAGTTGTTTTGTACCGAATAAATCACTCGCGTAGGCTGGTAAATTTGAGAATCCACCACCATAACAACTAACTACTAAGAAAATTAAAATTTGGAATAAAATTACGTTGGACGTAAAAGGTAATACCGCAAATGTAATAATTTGAATAACAAAGAAAATAACAAAAATATTCGGGCGTCCAATATAATCCGATACAGCAGCCCAAATCAGGCGTCCTCCACCGTTAAACATACCCATTAAACCAACCATTGCAGCAGCACCGGCTACGGATAAACCAACAATTTCTTGTGCCATTGGGGATGCAACAGAGATCATCATAATTCCCGCTGTTACATTGACTAAATGCATAGACCATAACATCCAGAATTGCTTCGTTTTTACTGCTTCACGTGCAAACATTTGTGCTAAATCTTGTTTTACTTTCTTTCCTGAAGCAGTAGCCACTTTCATACCCTCAGGCATATACCCTTGCTCAGGTGGTGCGATATACGAAGCTCCTAAAATCATTAAAACAAAATAAGATGCACCTAAAATAAAGTATGTTGTAGAAATACCTACACCTTGCATTAAGTTTGCTGCAACAGGTGCAGTAATTAAAGCACCCGAACCAAAACCTAAAACCGCCATACCCGTCGCAAGTCCTCTACGATCTGGGAACCATTTTACTAACGTAGAAACCGGTGCAATATAACCAATCCCCATACCTAACCCACTTAATAGTCCGTATGTTAACCAGTAAAGTACAACTGAATCCATCATGATTGCTAAACCTGCTCCTGCTTGTCCTGCTCCAAAAAGAACAGCTGCTACCATTGCAGATTTTCTTGGACCCATCTTTTCTACTAAACTTCCAAAGAGCGCTGCTGCAAACCCAGCTAACCCCATCATAATTGTAAATGCTACAGTAACATTTGTTTCAGTCCAACCCATCTCAGTAACAATTGGTAACTTATACACACTATATGCATAAGCTCCACCAATCGATAAATGGATTGCGATCGCCGAAAGTGCAATTAACCATCGATTTTTCTTCATATTTCTCTCTTACCCTCTTTCTTTCTAAATGTGAAGAAGTTGTGAACTACTTTATCAAGATAACATTTACATTATATGAAAATCAATAGTTTTCAAAAAAAAATTATTTAAAAAAAGTAGATTTATTGTGCAAAAGATAGAAAATAATTATTTAAACAACAGAATTCAACTATTTTTTAAGTTTTCAGTAAATTATCAATAGGTATTATACAATAATGTTCAAATTGTGATAACACATATAGCAGGATCGACTTGTAGTAGATAAACACTACACCAGGAGTAATTTTCCATGTAGAAATAATAAACATTAAAAAGAAAATAAAAAACATTAAATAGCTTTTAATAACTTGTAAAATTACCCATTCGATTTTTACGATAATAATTAAAACAATTTATACTATTTTTTATTTATTATTTAAAGTTAGCGATTTAATATATTAAAAAAGTTGTAACAAACTCTTTTTATATGAATATATTATACATTTAATATTTTTGGCAAAAAAACACACCTTTTTATGAGGCGATTTTTCCTCAAAAAAGGTGTCTCATTGAAATACTCTTATCGAACAATTAGTACATCACATGTGGCATTTCGAACAATACGTTCTGCCACAGATCCAATGACCATTTTCTCCATTTGGTTTACTCCTGTTGCCCCACAAATGATTAAATTCACATTTGGCAGCTGTGTTAAAATGACTTTTGGTGATCCTGCTTCCACCATCGTTTCTACATTCTTAACACCAGAAGCGATTGCTTGTTTTTTAATCTCTTCAATCTTTACTTCACATTCTTTTTTTAATTGATCAGCATATTTTAAATCGTACGCAGCAACAGAACCGAAAGATTTCGTATCCACAACATTGACTAACAGTAGCATTGCGCCATTTTCTTTCGCTACGGAAACAGCACGATCAAATGCTTTTAGGGACTGATTCGAAAAGTCCATTGCTACTGCTATTTTCTTATAATTAGTTACCATTATAATCCTCCTCTTGTTAAATGTATGATAACAAATTTCCTCCGATATCTAAACAATTAAACAACTTCAGAAAGAATAAATGGAATCTGTATAACTCACTTCAATTAACAAATAATAAGGATGGTGAAAATCCACCTACTAACTACGATTTGGAGGGATTTACAAATGAACAACGTACGTGAAGGTTTAATCCCAACAGTATTAGGGTCCGCTGTAACTGCAGCTGGTTATGCAATGAAACAAAAACATGGTTCGAACAAAATGTTAGCGAACACAATTTTTGGATTTGGACTTGCACATATTGTACTCGGTGCAATTGACCTAGTAGAACATCGTCGTTAGTAACAGAAGGGCACGTAATTGTGCTCTTCTTTTTATGTAATTTATCGGGGGATGAAGGACTCTTCCGCTGATTTTTCCAGTAGTTCGGGCTTTCATCGCCTCTATGAACACCTCTTCTATCGCTTTTTCCCGCTATTCGAGCTTTCATCGCCCCTATGAACACCTCTTCAGCCGCTTTTTCCCGCTATTCGGGCTTTCATCGCCTCTATGAACACCTCTTCAGTCGCTTTTTCCCGCTATTCAGGCTTTCATCGCTTCTATGAACACCTCTTCTATCGCTTTTTCCCGCCATTCGGGCTTTCATCGACTCTATGAACACCTCTTCTATCGTTTTTTCCCGCTGTTCGGGCTTTCATCGCCTCTATGAACACCTCTTCTATCGCTTTTTCCTGCTATTCGGGCTTTCATTGCCTCTATGAACACCTCTTCAGCCGCTTTTTCCCGCTATTCAGGCTTTCATCGTCTCTATGAACACCTCTTCTATCGCTTTTTCCCGCTATTCGGGCTTTCATTGCCTCTATGAACACCTCTTCAGCCGCTTTTTCCCGCTATTCGAGCTTTCATCGCCTCTATGAACACCTCTTCTACCGCTTTTTCCCGCTATTCGGGCTTTCAACAAGAATATGAACATTATTTCATCCAACTTTCCACGTTTTTTCGGTCTTCATGCACGGTATGATAGATACTTCTTCCCCATTTCCCTTTTAGGTCCATCCACATTCGAATAATGCTCCCAAACATTGTTACAATTAAGGAAAAGACTTGAGGTGAATCAATGGGCGAAATCATTGGTGGGATTATCGGTATTTTAGTGATGGGCTACTTACTTTTTTTCGTATGCATGCTAATCTTCCAGCTCATAAAAAAACTAGTCTATTTTATAAAATGGCTTACAATGACTCCTGCTAAAAGAGAGAAAGAACGCAAACGACGTAGAAGAAGAAAATATCAATCGGATTCTAGCTCCTCCGATTCGTGGTGGTCCTTTGATTGGAGCAGCAGTTCTAGCGACAGCGGTGGAGATAGTGGTAGTGACGGAGGAGGTGGCGGTGATTAGCCTTTGAAATATATGGAGATATACTACACCTTTCAAACCGTAACTAGATAGAAAGGTGTATTTTTTATTTATACGCACATCCATTTAATCTATTTGCCCGCCCCTCCATTCTAGCAATCCATATAATAACAGTAACTATTACTTTGATTGGAGGGATGAATTTTGGCCCCTATTCATTTTGGTTTTTGTTACCCTGGTTATCGTTATTGTGGGCCTGGATGTAGTGGACCTGGAGCACCTACAAATGAAGTGGATGTTTGTTGTATGTACCATGATTTATGTTATCTCCAATATGGCCGTCACCATCGAAAATATTGCGACGAACTTTTCCAACAATGTTTATATCCATATATTAATCCTTATAGCAAAATGGGTCGAGATGCGAGGGTATTCTCTAGAACGATGAATCTGAAGAATTTCTTTTTTTAATTCATAAATAGCCCTCTCCTCATTTAAGTGGACAGGGCTTAACCTTTAACCAATTTTAGTCATTACAACATGTCCCGTCTTCATTTAAATGACCCGAACGATTGATTTTCGTTTGTAAATAGTTTTTATTAAATTCTGATACATCGCCCCACAACTGTTTTCTTCCCGCAACCGGAAGACCAGATTGTTGCAACGCTTCTAATTTTTTTGGATTGTTTGTAATTAACGTCACCGGTTTTGTTCGTAGCGCATTTAACACACGAATCGCATCTTCATAATCTCGCGAGTCATTTACAAAACCAAGCATATGATTGGCATCGACCGTATCGTAGCCATTTTCCTGTAGCACGTATGCCATCGCTTTACTAAATAAGCCAATTCCTCTTCCTTCATGATTCGCTAAGTAAAACAGTGCTCCGGTACCATGATCCACAATCATTTTCATCGATTCTTTCAGTTGATACCCACAATCACAACGTTTACTTCCGAAAATATCTCCCGTATGACAAATGGAATGCATGCGAATTATAGCATCTTCCCCATGTTCAAAATCTCCATAGACCAGAACACTAGATTGTTGCATTTCGGCTAAATTTACTGAGGACAACTTGTCTATAATCTTTTCAAAATGCTCGGTTACCTCCTTACAATTTAACCAACAATACCATTGAAAGGTTACTGTCTCACCATATAAATTTACGGGTAATTTGACTGGACCTACTAAGTAAATGGCATTGGATTCGGTGCGGATAAGCTTAATCTTGTCTCCTAAGATCGAAAGTACTTTATTATCTAATTTTGTAGATCCCAAATTATATTCCTCCTCTAATACAAGTAGTTTGGTTTCTTTAGAAAAATTTATGATGCAACTTGTCATTTCGTTGTTCGATTAGAAAGTATAGTGTTATACTATGAAATACAAATCTACATAGAAGAGGGTACACAATGAAAAAATATAGTTTTCAAAATGATTATAGTGAGCTTTGCCATCCAGAACTATTAGATGCATTGATCTTGGCAAAAAACGAACAAAATAGTGGCTATGGATTAGATAGTCATACAGAAAATGCGAAAAGATTAATTCAGGCTAAGTTAGAAAGCGACAATTGTGATATTCATTTTGTAACGGGTGGAACACAAGCCAATGCAACGGTCATTTCCCATATTTTACGTCCATATGAAGCCGTGTTAGCTTGTGAGTCTGGGCATATTAATGTTCATGAAACTGGCGCCATCGAAGCAACAGGACATAAGGTATATACGGCACCTGGACAAGATGGCAAGTTAACACCAGAAGATATTGAAAATGCTCTTAAAGTTCATATTGATGAGCATATGGTAAAAATCGGGATGGTTTATATTTCGCAATCAACCGAAGTTGGTACGGTTTATAGTGTGGCAGAATTAAAGGCATTATTTGAAGCTTGCAAGAAAAACAATCTTTATTTATATATTGATGGGGCGCGACTTTCAAGTGGTCTTGCGGCAAGTGATGTTGAATTTAACATGTTAAAAGACCTTTGTGACGTCATGTATATAGGTGGGACTAAGATTGGTATGCTTAGCGGAGAAGCAATTGTTATTTTTAACGATCAATTAAAACCGTGGTTCCGTCATCAAATTAAAAATAAAGGGGCTATGTTAGCAAAAGGGTTTGTGATTGGAATCCAATTTGAAGCCGCATTTAAAGAAGATTTATATTTTAAAATGGGCCAACACGAAAATGAATTAGCCCGTTATTTAAGTGAGGAAATAAAAAAATTGGACATTCCATTACTGAGTGAATCGCCAACCAATCAAATCTTCCCAATTTTCAATAAAGATCAAGTCACAGCTTTGAAAGAACTTTATGATTTTGAACTTTGGGGCGAAGTAGAAGACAACATCGCCATTCGATTCGTCACATCTTGGGCAACTTCAAAAGAGGCTTGCGTTGAATTAATTGAAGATATTAAAACAATTATTACTAGATAAAAAAACAAAATCTTCCCGATTCTTTTTATAAAAAGAAAAAGGAAGATTTTTTATTTGCCAACCACATACGTTTTTAATAACGCTAACCGTTCGCGAATATTGGATTTACCTTCTACACTTCTTGGCGTTTTCGCAACTAAGACATCCGCCTCTAAACCAACTACATTTGCCAAATATCTCGCTCTTGCTAAATGATAATCATTAGAAACGATCGTAATGTTCTTAACTCCTTCTGGTAAAAAGTCTTTTGAAAATAATAAGTTCTCATACGTAGACGTTGACTTCTCTTCTAACTGAATTCTTAATGGGTCAATCTCCGCATCCATTAAATAGTTCGCCATAATAGACGCTTCTGTCGCCGGTTCATCCGCTCCCTGCCCACCTGATACAATTACTTGGACATGGGGATGCTTTTGTAAATAATCGACCGCCACATCTAACCGATTTTGTAAGGATAGCGAGGGACTTTTATCCGGTCTTACTTTCGCCCCGAGAATAACCATATAATCATTGGACCCATCCGCAACCGGCGTCTTCCCTTTTTCAATTTTTTCACCAAGCCATGTATACCCGCATCCAACGATTAACAGGAGCACGATGCCTCCACCTAGCCAAAATTTCATCAAACTCACCTCTTCTCTCTATTAAACGATGAGTAAGAGGAAAGGGTTCGTAAATTTACCAGATTATTACGAATTTGCGGATGTTTCTTTGTCAATAAAACGCAATAGTTGATAAATGAGATCTGGCATTTCATAAAAGGCACTTTTCACATGTAAACGTTCTGAAATTTGATGGGCATCTTTCCCATATGGTCCAACATTTAATACAGGCGCACTAAACTTGGCTATATGCTCAAAAGGAATATTGTACGTACGATTCCATACCGGTGTATTTCCTTCATATGCTTGCCAACCTTTATCATCCATGAGTTGACAGTAACTTAAATCGCATATTCCATTAAAATAATGCACTTGTTGTAATGGTATTTCATAAGGCTTTGACGCATTTAATACTAAGTCAATGGCCTTTTTCACAAGAGGATGGTCGCTTGAATTCACAGCAGGATAATATGGTGGGACAAATAATATGACAACGGCTGGTGCTAACTCTTGACACTGGATCAGTAATTTATCGGCAATCGTAAAAGATTGATCTCGCTCATCTAAATTTGGGACCGCCAATACTTCTTGAATTAACTCTTCCACGAACGGCTTCCCTAACTTGTTTGTGGCATAGTCTAATAGCTCGCTATAACGAATCGTACGTATTTGCCCGATTGGATTGACGTTCATTTTCGCACAAACTTCATCATACCGCGCTTGGCATTTGACCATTGCGTTTTTTGTCACTTCTTCAAACATATCGAATATTTCCGAGGCACTACGCTTCATTAAAAAGACATTGTACATCGCAACTGCCCGATATGGTGTTTGTGTAGAATATTGAGTTTTCAAATCCTGCAATTTCAACGCGACAGGAAGTGGGGTTGTTTCACCATAGACCGTTTCACAAAAGGCATCGTTCCATTCCATTTCGATTTCCAAATAGGCGCTCATAAATGGTGCACTAATACCTTTTAATGGCTCGCCAACATGGGTTTCCTTTCCATAGAACAACGCTGCAGGCATTACCTTTCCGATCGAACCTGAATAAATGTATTCCTGTGTATCATAGGGTCCTTGGGAAAAGGATGGTTCACTATTTAAAAACAAACAAAGCTCTAAATCATAATTTTGCACAACTTCTGTGATATGCTTCACTGCCACCAACATACCAGCAGAGCTTACTTCCTCATCTGGAACAGTCACTAAAAGTAAATTCATCGACCACGCTTCTTCAATCGCTCGCTCTAATACTTGCATATGAAGTGCAAGCCCCATTTTCATATCCATTACGCCACGACCGAATAAATAATCACCCGTTTGTAAATCTTGCTGCGCTTGCTCATTTAACATCCCTTTTGCTTCGTGGAATGCTTGAGTTAACTCTTCCGGCAATGTCGCAAGTGGCATGAGCGCACCGTATTCTTCAATTTGAACAGTATCAAAATGACTAATGAGTACAACAGTCTTCTTTGCTTTTGGATGTTTGTAAAGTGCGGAAACAACTTCTCTTTCCCCCTCTACTGCGACAGTTTGTAAATAATCACGATTTTTATTGAAATAAGGTAACAACTGAAGCTTTGCGATTAATTTTTTTGAAAACTCTTGTTCACCTTTTGTTAATGTTTGACTTTCCCAACTCACAAGCTCGTAAAGTAATGTTTTTAATTTTTCTGGAGTATCCCATTTCATCGTATCATCCTTTACTCGAAGATATTTTTGAATACCCGTAAACAAAATCCTTAGTTACTATATTTTTCTATTTAAACATAGTGGAAAAGATACTAATAGTGGATTTTGTCTAATTTTACAGAAATATTAGATTATTAACAAATATTTGACCTTAACGGCATAAGTTGGTTGAAAAAATAGGTTGCTGTATAATGATTTACGTATCTTTTTAACAAGGACTAAAACCAAAAGGAGTAATCGTAAAATGGAGTTTTCATGGGAGAGCGTTTTACAAAAGATTCACGATCAAATTTCAAAACCTAGTTACGAAACATGGTTCAAATCAACATCAGGCGAACTGAATGACGATACAGTAACTATTTATGCAGCTAACGCGTTTGCAAGAGATTGGATAGAAAATCATTATGAAGATATGCTGTTTGAAATCATAAAGGAAATGCTTGCTAAACCTGTTGAAATTATAGTTGTTAGTACAAGCAACATGGAAAAAGTAAATAGAAAAGATCGAACTGCCAAAACGGATACCAATTATGATATTATCAATAACCAAAACCAGCTACTGATGAAACAACAAGAAAAAATTGATGAACTGGAAAGACGAATTCGTGCGCTCGAGCAAAAGGTAGAATCTTAAAGTAGCGTCATCTTTATACGACTTAACCAAAAATATGTGAAAACCACGGCGGAAATACCTAGTTGATGCACATATTTACAATTAAGTCCTATCCTGATTGACGGAAATTGAACGCCAATAGGATTTGCCCAAAAATGTAAAATAAGCGTGGCGTTTTAAACACTATCGCTCCCAGCATCTGTTGTCACTGTTACAATAGATGCTTTTTTTGTGGAGTCTCAATGCTAACGCTGTTAAGACGAGGGGAAATTTGAGCAATTTGAGCTTCAATTAACTCGATGAAGGACAAAACTGCTTGAAAAATTGGGTGAAGTGGGCTTCATCACCTCGATGACAGACAAAACCTCTCGAAAATTCAATCGAATCAGTCTTCATCGCGCTGATAAATACCAACACGGAGCAGCCCATCAATGGTTTTTTCTAGCTACAAGAATCATCGCCTTTGAATCGCTGGAGTATGGCTCACCTTTAAAGCTCCCATAAATCGCTACATCCTTAAAACCGACATTCCCTAAAATCGTTTGCAATTGTTTTGAAACAACTGGATACAGAGCAATTGTATTTTCATTCTCCACATCCTCCACCTTCAACTTTGAAGTAAAAAGAATATTATCTTCCTGTTTTGTATAATGGCGTGTGAAAGTAAAATCTTCTTTCTCAATTACAGGGAAAGTAAAATTATCATTCGCTAAAACATGGTCATAATTAACAAGCTGTAAAATGAGTCTCCCACCTGCATGTAATTTATTAAAGCAGCCTCCGAGAAACTCTTGAATCTCCAGCAAATTTTTCAAATGCGGTAGCGTGTTGCCCACACAAAGAATGCCATCAAAGAATCCACCGATTGCTTCAATTTGTTGCATCGTTTCAGAATAAATGGAAATCGGAAAGGCTTTCGCTTCAACTTTGGTACGAATAATGTCAACCATTTCTTCATCTGGTTCGGAAGCCTTCACTATGAAACCTTTTTCAGCTAAAGCAAGCGCCATATTCCCCGTACCTGCACCAATATCGAGAAGCGATTCCCCTTGTTGAAAATGCTTTTCTACAAATGTTAATGCCATGTTGTTTAATAGAAAAATCCGATCGTAATATGAAGCGAGTGATTGGTAAAATGACATGATAATCTCCCTTAAGGTATATTTCCTAATATATTTTTTACCTAAAGGATTTTTTCATACAATTAATCCAATTATACTCACATTTATTAAATGCCTTCACCTATTAGCAGTCTATTAGAGATTTCAAGATATATCTATTTATTTTCCACTTCTAGCATCTTTATAATATAAAATTGCACCTTATTAGTGTAAATAGCAAGCATATTTCTGATGACCTCCGCAACAAGTCTAACGGATTCTTTAGTAAAAGAAATATTTGAATTAAACTGCGTTGTGATAGAAAAGTCCTTTAGTTATTCCAATTGGGCGACATCACAATAACTAGATTATTTTATATATCAAAAAAAGAGGGATAACCCTCTTTTTTTGATTTAGCGCTTGTGGTATCCAACCGGCGTAATTTGTGCTAGCGGTGCTAATGGTCAAAAAGAGGTGCCCGTCATCCCGAGAGATACGCGGTACGAGAAACCATCTAAAGTCGCACAGTACTTTAACTATCCAAATTCAGAGTTTCATTGTAAAAAGTTAAACTACGCAACAACAGAGTTTCATACACAAGGTTTAGAATTAGATTTGGCAATTGTCCATTGGGAGGATGATTTGTATTTAAATAATGGGAAATGGCATGCTCAACGTTTCCAATGGGGCGTAGAAAATAAGTTTCAGATTAAGTTAAATTCTTATCGGGTTATCCTAACAAGAGGTAGAGATGGAACGATCATATAATTTCCCACCAAAAACTTGTTTAGATGAGACGTGGCAGATCCTAACAACATATATACGTATACCGATAATTTAAATTACAATTCAACTTTTCCATAGGATGATGGATAATTAATAGAATATAAGGTAAGATAGATTATATTATAGAGAGAAAAGGAGAGATACGATGTTTGATCAAGTTGTGGTGGGTATTTTACAAGCCCTTACAGTTGTAGCAGCTGTAGTTGTTGTGGTAGTAATCCCTCTTGTGGATACAATGGTTCACAACAAATAAAGAAGTTGGGACAAAACTCCTCACTAAAATAAAAAGTCGGTGAAATTTTACTCGTCGTAAAATTTCATCGGCTTTTACTCTTTTACTGGGTTTGTATGACGTTGTGTATAGAATCTGTGTAGAACAACTTATTTTGAAATCGGAACCTAAATTTAACGATTGATTCTTATTAGCTTTGTCAAATTCCCTATCATAATTGCTTATTATTCATTGCTACGTCATCAATGATTCTAGCACTAGATCCAAAACCTAAACACTATATACACTCTATATTTTTATCAATCTTTAATTTTTCCTGTAACTCGTTACAAGCTTTAGCATTTTGAAGATAAAATTCTTCTTTTTTATATTTTATACACTATTATTTTGACTACTATTGTTAGTTATAGCTAAATCCATTTATATAAAATTTTAATTATCTTGCCCAAACTATTCTCTATCTATCTACATAAACTTTAGAAAAGGAGTGAATTAATCATATGTCAAAGTTTAGTAATGATCGTTTTAATAAATCTGTCAATATACCTAACCCCTTATATCAATCTTTACAGGGACGATATTTTGTTGGTCAAACCGAAACTATTTGTTTAGAAAAAGGTAGAAATGCATGGGGTGGTCTAATTAACCTTTCTAATTCAGATGTGGATTTATTTGTAAACGCCTTTACCATTACAAATCATTCTAATCAACCTATTGTCGCTGAAATTTGGTTTAATCCTATACCTTTAGGGGAACCAATGATTTCGGATATGGTATCACCTGCAAATACAACTCTATCTCCACTTCCAAAGCCGAAAGTAAAAATCGCATTTGAAGAACTTGTTAAGAGGTTTCCAAAGAAAGGCGTAAATGTCTTTAAGCGAATTGTGCCACCACAAAGTACATTAACAAGTGATGAAGATGGAAAATTCATTTTTCCACCGGGCGGATCATTTATAATTTTTTTAATTGCAAAAAGTAATGAAATTATTCAATCAGAAGTTGCATTCGGTTGGTTTGAAAAAAAGCGAGATAATGGAAATGGCTGTAATAAACACTAAATTAAAAATAAGCAATATAGATTTGCCTTGTTATTTCCATTTATAGTCTTAAACGCGCTTGTTTGGGGAAGATCTTTATATTAACGCTTTAGTAGTAAATAATTTTTCCTACCGTATTTATGTAAATAAAGATACCAAAAGCCATTAGTTTCGTACATTCTTTCACAATCACTTCTAGAGTTAAAGTGATTTTGTTAAAGCAGCAGTGATTACCGTTTAAAGAAAACTTCCCCATACATCTATTAGCTATATCTATTAAATGTATTTTTACTTTGTTGAAGAAGTTTAGAATACCCTGTTCTGTCTCATATGCTTTTTCAGGAGAATATTCTTCTTAGCCCTTCATTATAGATGGGATTTTTTTACTTCTAATATGCAAAAAGATTACGCCACGCAAAAAAAGAGGATCTCCTTCTTGAAAATCACTGCCCGATCGAATAACACCATTTAATAAATGCAGTTCTTAACCCACTGAACTTTTTAGAATTTCATCCCACTGAGATAAATAAAGTAAGTGTCCTGCATTATCAATATAAGTATAAGTGGAATTAGGATACTTTTCTCGAAGATAATTTGAAGTTTCTGCAGTCCAAATCGTATCTTTTCCACCCTGCCATATATTTACTTTTATATTTGAAATAGGATTTTTAAATACTTTAAATTTTTTGCACAATGCAAGAGCATCATAATATACACCGATCCCACTATTTTTGTAACCTTCTACCGTACCTTTTATAATAGCCGCCTGCATTATAGGATTATTTACAACCTTCTTGTCCTCTTCAACCATTTGCTCTATAGATTCTTGTATGGTAGCATCCATATTTTTGGCTACTTTCTTACTGAGACTCTGAAAATAAAACTTTGTCATAAGAGGTATGTACCTGTTCATAATCCTAATCATTTTCCAATTCATTGGTAAGATTCTCTTAGTTTCACTACCATTTAGAGGTATAGCACTACTAACTAAGTTAAGACATGTAACTTTTTCTGGATATTTGCCTGTGAAAACTTGGCTATATAATCCACCAGCTGACCACCCAATAAGAGAAGCCTTTTGAATTCCTTTAGCCATTAGGAATTCATTTACCCAATCGGCATAATCCTCCATTGAATACCCCAAATCAAAATCTGATTCTCCATAACCCGGACGATTAAGGGCGAAGAAACGAATATTATATTTATCCAATATTTTTGTATCAGGATGAATGGAACGAGCAGAGGAACCAAATCCATGAAGGAAGATAACTGTATTTTCATTCGTATCGCCATAACCTATGTACGACAATTTCTGATTATTTGATAAAACAATAAATGATTCATAGTAATTTTGCATGATATTTATAATCTCCCTTTGCATGTTATCCCCATATATTCAATATAGGAACTTAAATTCCCTTTTTAACCATCTCTAGTTTAAGTGAAAATCATCACAATCTCTACATCTATAACGATTTTCTTCAAATATTGTATTATTAGAATATGACCCTTTATTGAAGAATTCCTCTAAACCATTTATGTATAGCAGAGTGCCCATAAATCATTGCCATAGTTAAACCATATAGAGCAATTGGATATATTCGTTTCAACCAAGTTATTCGATGCATAATCTCTCTTTGCTGGCAAAATCGATAAATGATCAATAACAAAACGAAAATTACTTATAACACGGCTAAAATCATTTTGTTCACCTCAATTTTTATTATCTGTTATTCAATCTGGATATCAAACATTTCCTTCTTTTTAGTCAAACGAAAAAAGCACCTCCACCTACAATTCTTTAGTACAGAAACTCGGCTGATCGAGTGCTGTAAAACTGAATCATAAGCGAAAGTGCTTATTTCTCTAAGTATAACGTTATAAAACTGTACGTCCCAGGAGGGATTCGAACCCCCGACCCGTTTAAGACGCCGTTATATAATCCGTACACAATGCGAAGTTTGTAACGGTCATTGATTTCGTAGAATTGACCGCCTATCTAACTTCTATTAAATACGATTATAAACGACTATCAAAACGGTTGCAATCGAAATTAGAAAACACTTGCAGTATTTTTACAAAGAGAAGTTAAGTTAATTTTTCACTCTTGTTATTCTACGTTGATAAAACGCCTCAACCGCTAAGTCGCAAGCCTCATCTTGGGAGTATTCTTTCATACGAATATAAACAAATTCAATCGCTGCAGCCTCATGTTTTTTTAGTCTACTAACACCACTTATTGACGGAGCAAATTGCGTCAATCGTTTACGAAGTTTTGAAATAATCGTATTTATTTGTCCCTCAGTTAATCCAAGATAATGCGCTAATTCTAATCTTGTAATATTTTTATTGTTCCACATAAAAAATCCTCACTTTCCATGCGTAACAATATCGTATAGATTAGCGAATTTCAAGAACAATATTTCCGGTAAAACTACGTCATTAATGCGTTTGTTAACGTTTTTCATTGAAATAACGATAACGAGTTGTTCTATAATATTTTGAAATTGTTGTTATAAAGCCTAAACTATTAATAGAGGATTAATGCTTAAATTTCGCTACTTAAATAAGTTCTCTATAAATTCCACGATAGTATCCCAAAATGAAAATAAAAATAAGAATCCAAAAATAAATGTAATAATTATTGAAATTAATACCGGGTGTCTTTCTGTAAATGATTTTTTATTAGGCTCGCCCTGTATATTTTGATTCCCTATAACAGAATCTTTTATTTTATTATTATTACCAATTTTTATTTTCATTTATTTTCTCCCAAATAATTTTCCAATTGTAGAATTTTTAATTTTATTCTTATTACCTAATTCTATCGAAGTGGGGTTTTCATTATAAACTAATTGATTAATATACGTAGCTGCTTCCTCTCTTTTTTCTGGGTCATCTATCACTTGTTCAGAAATATCCATCTCATCAATAGCACTTGAACCAAAATTCTTTTCTAGTACCATAATAATATCTACTATTTTACCTTTAACTTTAGATAAAATAGCTTCAAAATCATTAGCAGCATACCTAATAGTCATACTGAGTATTTGAAGTTCGTAATTAGAAATAGTATGACAAATTTCCGTAGCAATTGGTTTACCTAATCTATCCCTATTTTTTGAGTTTAAATTCTTTTCAATAGTTGAAATACCATCTCTAACATTCAATGTAAGCATTTCATCAATCATTTCTTTACCCAATATCGTAAAATTTAAAGGTACTAGGGCTTCTGAATATTTAGCATGCCCATTTACTACATAAGTTCCCATCGGACGCCCCTTTATTATTCTATAGTCAGGAACTATATCTTCTTCACCATATCCTCTTAATTCCCCTTCAATCCACCCTAATATATTCTCATCATCAAGATCACTTAATATAATTTTTAAACGTAATAAAATATTTTCCACATCAACTTGACCACTAACTGTATCTTTTAATAAATTACTTCTGGCCATTTAAAAACCCCATTTCTTATAACAACTTTATTAATCATCTCTATAATTAACTCTAATATATTATAAAGTAAAAATTTGTAAAGTAACAATAATTTCACCATTACAAATACATACACATTTACCAAGTTAATTATTTGTCATAGTTAAATAATACTCAGTAGCTTTTAGTTCCTGATGGGTCAAATAAAATACGCTAACTTTACCGTCCTGGCTAACTCTAACTTCGTATAATTCATCGCCAACTGGCGTTATTTCCAACCAATTGTTATCGTCCAATTGCATATTTAACGATTTCATACGCGATCACCTCACTAATATAATACCGTAAAAAGTGTTGATTTTCGGTACTAATAACTATATATATTAATAACGTAATAACGGATAAGTACGTTAATAACGTGTAATAACGAATATGAGGTATAATAGTGTAAAGTCGGCTGTTTTCAAAAATGATATGTGCAATTTCGGAGCAGCAGATGAGAGAGTTGCGAGAGGTGGCCTTTGGGGGTTTCGACTCTGTGGCGATCAATTGCGATGTATATGGCTTTGTAAGTATTCGGAGCCAACTTCGTATAATAAATGATTATGTAAACTAGATATACATCCTAACCCCTGTCATTATGCGATTCCTCTACTTCCACTTACTTACCGCCTATACATTATTTTATACATCGCCAACAAACGCAGTATTTCCGCATAGTTACGAATAGTAAGTAGTACAGACGGATACAGACCGAATGTATAAAATAAGTGGTACACCCGATATATAAATTGTCAGACATTCGTTTGTTTTCGGATGTAACGTGTCCATAACTACCTCACAACCGATGATTTCGGAAGCAAACGGAATCCACTTCGCCATAAATAGGCACAAAAAAAGACGGAGCCAGCCCGTAGCCAACTCCGATTTAACGCTATATCGCCATTAATAACGGCTTTTAATGCTTTGTAGCTTCGCCATAACTTCGGATTCATCCACTTTTTCCGACTTGACTTCGATTTCCGAACGGTCTACTAGCATACTCTGATTCTGCATGAATAACTTCGCCATTGAAGCGTTACCTAACTCGGCCTCACGCACTACTGCACGCATGATACGCGCTCGATGCTCCTTCGTGTACATATCCGTCATAACGACTTTATACTCTAACATTGCGTCAAGTTGGCGCCAGTTATATAGCGTCCTAACATCTACGCCTAACTCTGTTGCAATTGCGTCATAAGAGCGTCGATTCTTAGGCTCCATTATATCGTTTTCAAATAGTAAATGTGCCGCTTTCACTTGATCCGGTGTTAAATCCTCTAAAATTTCGTCTAGTTTTCTTGCCATAGTCGTATCTCTCCTTGTTTTTGTACGTAATATTTATCGAAATTGCCGTCGTAATCATCCGTAAATGGCTCGTAAACATGGTACGGATAGTCCGACAATTCCTCCGCGATGATACTCGCTAATTCTGCGTATTTATTGCCCTTCTTGAATGAACCGCCATCCATTGCCGTCTTGATAAAGGCATTAGCGTAAATATTACACGTAGCACTTAAGACGGTATCGTCGCAATAACTCGCTACGTCTAATAGTTCGCGCCACTCTTTCAGCTTTTCAGATTCGCCAATTACGATTACTTGTTTACTCGTCAATAACAATTCCGCATACTCCGCTAAGAACTCTTTTATTTCCGGCAAATGCTTTTGAAACGCCTCTTGCGCCCATATGTCACTAACTACTGGCGGCGGTAATTTACAGTAGCCTTGCTCTAAATTGCTTGCGTCAATTTCCTTTTGTAAGCGGTCAATGTCCGCTTTTAACTCTTCAATCGTTGGCCATTTTTCGTAAATATTCACCTGTTCCACTCCTTCCGTAATATAAAAGGCAACACCCCGTTAATAAGAATGCTGCCCGTCTATTATTCTGCTAACGTTAAAATATATAGTAGTTGTCGATGTTCCGGTTCAAATGCGTACACCTTAGTACCAACGTTAAGTTTATTATCGTATTCAATTGCTACTCGTTCGTCGTTAATAGTAACGATCTCACTGTGCGGCAACAATTCCGGATTGCAAACTAGCCCATCTATTGATGTATCAATTGTCTCCCCGTCAACTCGTACCGCTAAATTAGGAGGCTCCTTTACGACTGTCGCACGAACGATATTACCTCCTGGATTGTAACCAACGTATCCCATCAATCCGAACAACTTTGAAATTGGACTGCCTTCCGTTGGGAATTCCGGTTTAAATGCCACGTTGAGCAGCCTCCCTTCTAAATTCGGTATATAGCGCCAATGCTACTTTTTGTATATCCGCTTCTTCACGTATCTGCATTGTGCCGTTATAGTTGAACGTAAATCCATTTCCTCCGCCTTCACGATATGCTTTGGCTTCTTGACGAGGCAATACCATTTCCCCTTTGTGTAGTTGAGAAACACGATCAGTAGGTACATAATCTATTCCGTGGTAATATGATCCTTTTTCCTTTTTAGTGCTAGAATACTTAATTAAATCTTTAGCAGCGTTAAATACGCCTGTAACGGGATTTGTGTATTTCAGCATCGCCCCATCGATTGCCAAGTATTTACCGAGCCAAGACTCTTTAATGGAACTCGATACGCCTTGCATGATACCACTTGCTAATGAATTACCTAAACTAACGCCAAGTGTCGCAAATTTATCCGAGTTATTAAGTACGCCGATAATGGTTTCGGATACTTTTGAAATAGCCGTTTCAATTTTCGTCTTGCCTCCGCCTTCATACCATGCTGAAATTTTATCGGCAATGTCGGACACGATAAAATCGACCTTGCCAGTAATAGTAGTCCGCTTCTTAAACTCCGGACTGGACGTTAGTTGCGTTAAATAATCGTACAATTTCACGGCACCATTCGATAGTCCCGATACCATTTGACTGATAATTTTACCGCCGAACTCACTGAATTTGCGCATAGGTTCGCCTTCTAGTCGTGCTAACGTTTTATTTAAGAAATCACTAACCGTTCCTAATGATTTCTCACCTATATCACGCATAATTAGTTGCCAACGCTCTTTTACTTGCGTCCATTTTCCGAGTGCTGTTTCGCCCATATCAGCGATTAATTTATCTGAGAATCCTAGTTTGTTGAAGTATTCGTCTAAGCGCTTTAGCTGCTGCTCTAACGGCAATTTCTTAATCTCATTCATTACGTCTCTACTCATCTCAAAGCGGTCTACAATCGAAATTGCATCGCCGGAGAATAGTTCACGTAAAGCAAATACAGCCCCCTCGACACCTTGCGATGGATCGGAAGCCACTAACTTCTCAGTCAATTTCCACATCTTCGATAACTCTTTAGAGTCTTTAGATAAAGCTACAAAGGATTTACTGTTTCCGTACATAGTCTGCGAATCTAAAAGCGGAGAGTTAATCGCTAGACTGTCCATCATCTTCATGTACTCTTTGCTCAATTTCTCGTTATCAAACATAGCGCCGATCATTACCTGTGACTGCTGCATTTTCATTGCTTCGCCTACTGTCGCATTAAATACCTTTACGGACGCATACGCACTAGCCGCAGCCGCCCCGACTGCTGCTATTCCCATCGCTACTGGATTTAATTTCGATACTACTGACGTTAGTCCTCCTGCTAGACTCTTAACTCCACCGCCGAAACCGTTAAAACTACTCGCAGATTTTTTAGATGCTTTTTCTAGTTTTTCAGCCGATTTTGAAGCTTGCTCCATTTTCTTGATGGCTTTTTGCATTGGACTGCTAAAGTCGTCTTTCATGCGTAATCGTGCAACTAAATCGATCATTAATCCTCAATCTCCTTCCAAAGTCTAGTTGCAACTCTTTCCGCTGCCTTAAACTCGGTGATCATTCGTTTTCGCACGCATTTATCTCCTGTTTTTGCGTATTCAATGGAAGCATTTAACGCAGCCAGCTCGCGAGATGCGTAATGCTTTAATTCATTGTCAGCAGCAATAATCCTTAATAACGGCAACTTGTACGATTCCATTTGCTGAATGAATAATCGAGATACTTTGCCGTGTTGTTTCTCAACTTCATAAATTTGTATTGCTGCGTTGGTAATCGTACCTAACTGTATTTGTAGCTCCGGTGTTCTTTTCATTTACCGTTCTCCTTTCCTAAAAATAATTGCCCGCCCGATTGACGGTCGAGCGAGCGTTGGAGGAATTTAATATGACGTCATACTAAATGCTTTTACCATAGGTGTCCGAGTGAAGTCGGACATGATAATAAAAAGCACCTCGGAAATTTAATCCGGGATGCTTTGATGTGCTACTGTTTATTTTGTTGTTCCATAAACTTCTCTTTAATTGCAAAGTATCGTTTAATTGCGTCAATGCCCTTTGATTCTGCATCGTTATAAGCTACTGCCAATAAACCCGCACCGATCCGCTCGCCTGTTAAGTCGATTTCGTTTACGTTGAAGTCCGCCGGTAATTTCGTCTTTAAATAATCGTCACCTAGAACTTTTACGCCTTCGTTTGTGTGGTTAATAATTAATGCCATTTGATTGTCTCCATTCGTTTAAGTTTTTTTATTAAAAAAGCAATCGGCTTATTGTTCTTCTTCCGACTGCTCTGATTCCGTTAGTTTTTCAATTTCTTGCGATAGTTTATAAGAACGACTTGCCCGTGCATACAGTAAGCGGTCGCTCATGCTGCCGGTACGCCTTGCTGACGTCGCTAACGTTTGTAAATCGTCGATTGTAACTGTACCGCTTGCGATTTTTTGCTGTAATTGTGCTTTAAATGCTCGAATGTCTGCCATTTTATTTCGCTCCTTTTTCTAGTTTTGGTGCTTTTGCGATGTACTGGAAGTTGTAAGGCGTTTTCCCATACGTGAAGCCGCTGACGTCGTTTAATACGCCTTGTACCGCTTTAATGACGCCCGCTTTGCCTAAGACGTGAGCCTCGTCTGTTGGATGATGAGCCGGATTAATAAGAGATGTTTTCCCGCTCGAATGATTCGCCATTGTGATTTCCTTCATTTCTTGCGATAAATCACTGTAAGCAGCGGAATACTCTCGATGATCCATAATTGCCGATAAGATTAAATCACGCGCCAACTTTAACTTATCTTCGACTAGCGGCACATACTCCGATTGAATTTCCTTTCTAAACGTAGAGTTATACTCGTTTACGACGTCAACCGACGTAATATCGCCGTCGGGCAATGCCTGGTTTGCGAGTTTATAGTCATGCTCACGTCTAGCAACTACCTCACGTTGTAAGGAAATGTCGTCATTAATCTTGTCGAGTTCCTTCGCTTTGTCCTCACCTTTCGAAACGCTAGTAGTAAATGTATAGTCATACTGCGTCTCAAGTTCTTGCAAGCGTGATTTTGCGTCAGTTAGCGCCTGTTGGTACTGTTGCAAGGCGTCTGCTCGTTTTGTGTTTTGCTCTTTGTATTGGTTTAATAACTCATATTCTTTAATTTGCATTTGTTTTAACTCCCTTTGTTTGTAGTAGTTTTATTAAACGTTCTAACTTATCGATACACCATAAACGCCAAGCCGGAAGCACTGGCGCATCTTGTTCCACTTCTTTATCTAATTCGTATAATTCAACGAGCATGGCCTCGCTTTGCTTAACTGCTCGCCTTGTATCCTCGATTTCTCTGCGATATATCACGGGAAATTTAACGTTCACTAAGTCTCGGTAGAGCGCTTGACTGTCCGTTTCAGCTTGATTTATCTGAAAGTCGTGTAAATCGTCAAGCAAGTCGATAAAATCGCCATAAGGCTTTATAATGTCCGCTATGAGTGCCGATATGCCTTGCTCGTCTGTCTCGTAGATTAGTAGACTCACAAACGGCTGCTCACGCAATTCAACAATTGATAGTAGACCGAAGCGCATCGGATCACTCCTTTTTCATCGCTTGTCTAAATGCGTATTCCATCGCAGTTTCTTCTTTTTGCTTGGCGCGCTTTTTACGTCGAACTTGCGCGGGCTTTAATTTACTTTCACGAATCTCTTTATTCGTTTTCTTTGTCATTTAAAAACACCGTCCCTCTCGTTTTTTAGCTACATATATGAACATGATTCTATAAAACTAGTAGTATTTTAGTTGTTAAATTCTTTTCCTAATGGGATTTATCCTAACCTGTCTTTCTAACGCTTGTAGGCTCTGATATTGTGCAATCATGTACGCCTTTACTAACTCTATTTACAATCCTCCGTGCCTTTCGATATTCTGATTCAGGTATGCGCCATTGCAAACCGACTACTTGCCCGCCCTTTTGATATGTCGCAATAATCTGCCAGTCTCGCGATCGTTTGATATTACGAATTTCCTTACTGTGCAACCCGTCGATATAAAGAGCAAAATTGTTACCGTCTAAGCGCCATAATTCAGCTGCCATTATTTACTCCTCCTTGTTTTATTTCATATAAAAAGCGCTCAAACTCCGGTGATTTCGGATAGTTGCGTATTAATGCTGCTCGCAACCGATCACTGGCGTTCTTGCGCTTGTTCTCTACGTCTGAGATTGTCGTTTGTTTATAGCCTAATTTTTCTGCAAACTCTTTTTGAGTTAGCCCGTAAAATAACCTTGTATGTCGAACGTACTCGCTAAAGTCCATTTGCTCACGTCCTTTCAAATATTGTTTTTTATCATTTTTAACGCTAAATATCGAAATAAATAAGACGAAGTAGCCTCAACTTCGCCCTCTACTTCACTATGAAAATAGGTATCGCTAAATTGCGCATTTCCCTTTGCTTTTGCGAGTTTTATAAGCATTTCTACGTTGCCAACATACGCTCTTTTTAGTTGGTATTAATATATTGTCTTTGACGATATATTTAACAGTTAAATCGCATACTTCCGTTCGTGCGTCCTTTGCATAAAAGACTTGTCCGCACTCTTTGCACTCTTTCACGCTGTCATAACTTAAGCGACTGATTTTACGTCTCAACGATCGCTTGTCGAGCGTACATTCACGCATTTTAAGCAAGTCTGCTACAATCTCGTCAATATTTGCTTTCCAGTCGTCAATTAACTCGTACATCATTTCTTTTGTTACCTCGTATGTTTCTGGACGCTCCGCCACTTGTTGCGCTAAATCATCACTTGAGATCGTGCCGAACGGTTGTCGAGCGTCTTCATCGTCTGAATCGATGTCAAATATCGCGATTTCATGACGCAAACGCATTTGTTGGCGACTTAATTCTTGCGCTTCGCTATAAACAGGATATTTACGCACATCTTCAATTATTGCGTCGTGTTCAGTTGCGATAAAGTCAGCAATAATATCGTAAATACACGCTTTCCGTACGCTCCCTTTACGGTAGTAAGCCGGGTGCTTTAATTCAATATCCATTAACGTAAGTTTTTTACCTTTAATTTTTCCGTCATCGCGTGTTTTGTCGTGGAGGTAGTTTAAATGATGTTTCCACAAATGATGCTGTTCGGTAAGAAACTCTTTGGCAATCGTGGTTTTTTCAATTGTTGTATATGACTTCCCCTTTTTTCCGGCGTACTCTTTCCAAAATGCGTATATATCTCTTTGTAACTGTTCTACGGATGGCATTTTAATCTTTGTGGTTTTTGTAGTCATTTAAACATTACTCCCTTTGTCGTTTTAGTAGTGTTGATTTTCGGTACTAATAACTATATATATTAATAACGGTATACTACGAGGCTAACGCGCCCATCGACCGCCAAACTCTGACCGCTTTATAATCCGCTTCAATTCTCTTGTGTCGAATAGTTGAAACGAAACGTCGACTAAAGATTGTTCGGCCGTCACGTCTATGCTCCGCTCGTCTGCTTTCGGTTTTTCTATTAGGATTCGGTAACGGTTCGGCTTGTAAAACGGATGGCCACGTACCTTACTTTGCGCCATATCCAATTCACCTTTACGAACATATTCGATAAATCCGACCTCGATCAATTTCTCTATCGCATTTTGAACCGTTTCCCTGGATGTCGTGCCAAGCATCCGCATAGCTGTATTTACCGTTAAATAGAACGTGTTGCCATATCGTTTGGAAGTCATTAACATGGCGTAAGCTAATTGCTTTTGACGGAATGTTCCGACACTAAGGACGGCAAGTATTTCCGACTTGTAAACGGTGACCGGCTTATTTTCATTTCCGAGCTGATAGTTACAATCAAACGCCCTTTTGACAATACGCTCCGCCTCACGCCGCCAAAATTCCGGCTTGCTGCCTTCGCTAAAATAATCCGATGGCGTATTATGCAAAATATCCATTATTAGCGATACCGCTTCATCTTCCGCATAGCCTTGAGTATTACAAAATGTCGCGAGCAATAGCGTCGTTTCATGACGTGAATTACTGTGCAATAATTGTCCCGCATTTATTATGTCAATTACCTTTTGCTGCGCCTTCTGATGCGTAACAACATTTACATCAATATCTGTTCGCTCCACGACTTTATGAAACTCCGCTTCTTGTTCGGGCGATAAATCGATTAAAGCGTCCAATATTAACGAATGGTCCATCGACGCAACGTCGTTCAAGTAGTCGAATGACTCGATTGGCTCTAATGTTTCGCGATCAACGAACCAACAACGCTTGCCTGTTTTTTGATGGATGCCTAACGGTAACTTGACTGCTTGCGTATAAGATGGACGGAACTCTACTTTTTCTGACGGTAGTCCTGCGGTATTAATGACGCGCTCATAAAACGACTTAGCATCATCTGCTTTTATAGCTTTATCGAAATATAAATCAACGTGATAGCCTTTATTTCCGCTAAATGAAACGTGAATATCCGAACTTCTTATATTAAACTCGGATTCTAGCGCTTGAATAATATTGAAAGTCGCCCAACGAGCCATTGCCGAATCATCTGCATAATCAATATCGAAAGTGATAAATTTGTTAACTGTATTACCGTTAAATATTCCGTAGGTTGTTTTTCCATCTAAATGGCGTTGTATCATACCATCGTTTAAGGTCCATATATTTTGGTGTTTAAATCCGTCCAATGTGATATATTGGTCAACGGTCTGAATGATGTACTTCTTTCGAGTGCTGATATAAAGTTGGTTTATTTGGGCGATTGCGTCGTTCTGTTTCTGTCGTTGCATCTGCATGCGCTCCTTTATGTGAGATTTCCGCTAATGTGCGGTTAAAATGATCGTCAGCAATAAAGATAAATACGAGTTTGCCTTGGCGAGCCGTTGAACTATCTACGTCTATTAATCTACAACCTCTTGATAATAGATTCCGTGCAACACCAAGGGACAATATACACTTCTTTCCCATCTGATTTCCTCCTAAAAATGTCGATTTTCGGTACTAATAACTATATATATATTAGGGACGATAGGATTACAGGTAATAATAGTTATTAGCCCGACGGTTATGCCGGGCAAAAGAATTATTAATCGTGTGCCATAAATACATCGATTTGAAGTTGTCCAACTAAATCTGAAATTTCAAGATAGCGCTCGATATAATCGACTCTCTTATCGTCTGAAATCTCGCCATACTCTAACGTTTTCCATACCATTATCCATTCCTTAATTAATCGGTCATATGAAACTAGAGCATCTAACTGCGAACTAAACGCAACTTCTTCCATGGCCCCTACCATATGATCGCCTTCACCATGAATAAACGTCAGCATTGCATTAACCGCCTCGGCTGAAATACTCTGTAATTCCATTCTCTCGTCTCCGACATAACATTCACCTTCTTCAATGTAGACTGTTAGTAAGTCGTTACCTCCATATATTTCGTATAATTGAATTTGGTATGTCTCCATTTGCGAAACGTTTCCATAGCAATCAACGTCCAGGCGCTCGCTCTTTGTGAATGCCACTTTGAACACACCATTGTCACCATTCTTGGCTTGCTCTTCTTTAGTATTTATAAACGTCGGCATTTCAATAATTGCTGCGACTGTTGCAAAAGCTAACTTCCCGTTGATTTCTTTCATACCATTTTGAATTTCAGTTTTTGTCATTGTCATAATAAAATCTCTCCCTTTGGTTGTTTTTATTGGTTGTATGTCAACGCCGATTGATCGGACCTAATTTTCTCTCCTACTTATATCTGCTCGGTAATCTCAAAATTTGATAACGGATTTCGCGAAAGTTTTTTAAAAATTATTCCCTCTACTTCACATGGCGCACTAAAACTTCAAAAAATGGGACGGATTTTCTGAAAAAGTTCCATTACTAGACAATGCATAAGTAGACCATTAAAATTGCAACGGTTATTACAAAAAACTTCCCCTACTCTTTTCTATACAAAAAAATTTAACTTTGGGCGTTTTCGCTGATTTGCATCCCTACTTTAAATACCCGAAAAAAGTTGGCCGATTGCCACGGACTTTTTGTAATAAATGTGACGAATTTGTGAACCTCCCACTTTTTCCTTCCTACATACTTCTATACAAATTTTTTTATCGATTTACGCTGCTACATACTTATATACTCACAAAATACATATCGCACAGTTTTAGCACACCCACTTTATGACGAAATTGTGAACAAATAAAAAAGAAGAGCGGTTGCCGCCGCTCTGCCTCTCGTAGCAAACTCCGCCAATAGTTCGCATTATAGTCAAGTAGTTGCCGCTACCTGACCATTCATGTTCGCGAATTGTCGCCAACCAACTCGCTTGCTCGCCCTTGTAAAACGCTGCCTCACGCTTCTATGCGGTTTTAAAACTTCGTCATTTCCGCCTCGATAAATTCGTTAAAAGTTCTAACGTAGCTGCCAATTTGTGCATCTGACGCGCCATAAAGATTGCATAAGTCCGCCAGGTCGCCATAAAGATATGCGCTCAAATACTGCTCTACATCGTGCATATCTGTTGCTATACCGTCCTGGCTCCGTTCGTCTAGCCAAGTTTGCAAGCGGTCTGCTGCCTTCTTTAATAACGTTTGATTATCCATTCTAACGCCCCTTTAACTGTGATAATGCTGTTAACAATTCGATTGGCTCGCAAGTATCGATTGAGTCGAATATCGCCTTTGCATCTTCCGTCCAATCGAAGTTGATCTCGCTTCTGCCTAAAATTAACGTCGCATCTTCGTTGTCATAGACCTTCAAGCGAATTTCCTTTGTAATTGCTACCGTGAAAACTTCGATTACATAACCTTCTTCGATTTCTAGTAATTCTACCGTCGTCATAACTCCATCTCCTCAATTCATTAATTATTCCTTAAATTCATAATATATGAGTATTATTACCGAGTCAACATTTTTTATGAATTAAATTCATATTTTATGTTATTATGGATATAACTTATGAAAGGAGCGTTATTCATGGATATTACAAAACAAATTAAACACTTACTAGTTGAACGAGATATGACCGCAACTCAACTAGCCGAAGCAATAAATACTACACAGTCGAACTTATCTAAAAAGATGAAAAACGGCTCTTATACTGTTAATGACTTAGAAAAGATTGCAAATGCGTTAGAAGTTGACTTAATAATCGATTTCAAAAAATAAAGGCCTATCTCGCAATGAGAAAGGCCTTTTTATTTTATAATAATGAACCAACGCTCTTTAAAATGTTGAGTAGCATCGGGCTCAATTGTATCAATATATACCCTAACCCCGCCTTCATCATCATATCGAATGCTTTCTCCTGGTTACCGAGCATAATTAAGAAAAACGAGCAGACAACGATTACACTTGCGATAGGGAAGCTAATGGCCACCAATAGATTGATGATAGGATCTAGTATCGTCGTTATTGCCGTAAGCGATGCGTCAGCAATTATGCCAGTCTGCTGCGGTGCTACTACGGGAATTTGCGCATACACTGGAATAGACGTTAAAGCGGTTGCCGTTTTCTCTGCGTATTGATGGACTGCAAGCCCGATACTTGTAGCCGTTGGAATCACAGTAGCCAGGGCGACCGTTTTTCTTGTTGCATACTTTTCTTCTCTACGCATCTTCTCAAACTCTGCGAATCGTTCCGTGTAATCCGTGTACTCACTCACTGGCACGACCTCGATTTTATTCCGCTTGAAAAACATGATGTTTCCCCCTTATCGAATATCGTTAATCGTATAAACAATCGTTTTCAATCCGTCGCAAGCGCCTTCTATTTGCTTTTTACGATGTTCTGTCGTCGTAATCCATACGATTGTTGGATAGTAGCCGAATTGCTTTACAAGACTCTCCATGAGTGATTTATAGCGATTAATTTTCGCTCGGTTCTCTTTCATCGTCTGCAAATGATCGACCTCTAAAAAGTGATAAAATCCGTTACGTGTAAAGACTGCATCTGCTATAACTGATATAGCGCCGTTCGATATTTTGACTTCGTTCTTCCAATCACGCGGACATTTATAGAAAAGCCAGGCGTCATTGCGCATAAGAATATGCGCTATATGTCCGCCCTTCTTGCGGATTTTATCGCAATCTACGTAGTCTCGACCTTGAGAGTTCAAATAATAAACAGTCATATAGCCATCTCGAAATGACGATAGATATTCTGATAAACCCGATAAGACTCGATTCGTATTGCGAACCGTCCCCAAGTGAAAGTAGCGGTTTAGTTGCTCGCGGCTTAGAAAGTCAAAGCGTTTCAAAAGTAATAGAATCTGTTCGTCTCGCTTCGTCAGAATCTTCTTTTTCATGCGAACTCTCCTCCTTAACGATGTGAGGCTCGATTATCTGTTGAATAGTTTGGTTTGAAATAAACGGCGATTGGACTGTATATCGTTTCACGTTGTTTTTATAAATGCCTCGCCCTGGTATATCGGGCAATTTATCGGCTCCACATTCATCGAGTACGACTCTTGAGGCGGTATCTGTATCAACGACATAGCATAATCGGGCGATAATATTCCTTTTGGTTTGAGATGGGATTACTTGTGCGGTAGGATATTGCGTGCAGAATATGAGGTAATAGCCGGCCGAACGACCTCGACGGGCAATATCTGTAATGATTTCCATAACGTCTTTATCGTCTGATAAGTCGGCTGCTTCATCGATGATAATAAAGTGACGTTTCTTTATTTTCGCTTCCTTTACATCTTCAAAGCCACTATCAACGACATGTTCGAATGATTTTTGCATGTCATTTTGAACTTTTGTTAGTACGTCCATCGCACTTTTGGGATCGCGAGAGTAGTATTTTACTTGCTTACAATTTCTAAATCGATGGAAGGCCGAGCCCCCTTTGAGGTCAATTAATGACAATTCGACGTTTTCCGGTTGTTGCTCAATCAACATTGTAGTAATCAATTTTAAAATGGCGCTCTTTCCGAAGCCTGTTGCGCCGGCTATGATTAAATGCTTATCTTTATCGAAATCGTGCCGGATAGTTTCGCCGTTTCGGGTAAATCCGATAGGCACGGACCATGTATTTGATTTTAAAAGCGCATCATTCCAATTAATTTGCGTTGGCAACGCCTTGTCGTAAACTCTTACGATCAGTAAGCCGTCGTAAGCCAGTTCAATCTCTTTACGCTCCGTCAGCTTCGTTTTCCATAACGTTCTTAGATTGTCGATAATATTCGCGTCAAGCTGCAACGACTTTAAATCTGCAAAGGTAATCCGTTTACGACGATTGTTTAATCCGTCCTCTAGCACGCGCAATTTACTGGCATAATCGTCAAAGCTACGCCCTAACGGTATTCGGTAACGATACTCCCATCCCCAATAATATTGCTTTTTCTTAATTAGCTGCGTTGTATGCGTATCTTCTCCGTCCTTCACATTCAGACCACTTAGCGACATTATCCGTTGAATCTTGCCCGAATCATTCGATAAACCTTTCTTTGACGTGTAGGCTTTAATAGCGATTGCACCAAAGACCGTAGTTGATACGATTTCAAAAAGCATAAACATCTCCCTTCACAAAATATTTGCGTCACGGTTATCTTACGTAGTAAGAGTTGCACCAATCGAGAATGTTTTAAATGGCGGTTTAATCGTTGCTATTAAAGGAATTTGCATATTCCAAGTTGAAATACTAGAGTAGACACGAAACTAGAAGTCGACTAGGAATCGTATTTGGTAATATTTTATTTCCGTTTAACGGAAATTATGCTAAACGGAAATGAAAAAGTTGTGAGGTGATCGTTTGGAACTCGAAATCAAATTGAAGCAACTATTAAAAGAGCGGAACATGGAACAGAAAGAACTCGCAGCACTTACCGGCTTGTCCAACCGCACTATCTCTGAATTGGCTACGAATAAAACAGAACGTATTCCTAAAACAGCGATATGTAAGATCGCTGAGGTATTAGAAATTAATGATATACGCGAAATCTTAGACTTTAAAACACTATCCGAATAAGATTATAGTTGCACTATCATTCCATTTAAAAGATAAAATGCTATAATTATACAATAACTTTAAATGGAGGTTTTAGGATAATGAGCAATAATCAACAAAAATTACGAGAAAAATATGAACATGAAATTAGAGAAATAAATTACATTCTGAAAAATCTAGAAGAAGGTCGTATATACGGATTAGGTTCAAATGTTGATCGAAGCGCAGGTAGTTTACAAACAAACATTTCAAAACTTCGTGAACGTTTAAATGACTTGTTTTATAAAGTTGAAAATAATAAACCATCTGATAGTGAAACACTTCAAGAAGCATTTAATAAATTTATTGATTGACAACCGATCCCCCATTTTCAGCAGAATGGCTGCTCGCTCCAGGAAATGCTCGGGAAGTAGTTACCTTACTATCTAAAACTCAAAATAGAGTAATAGACAATAAGTAACTACGCGATTATTTTCAGCGTCATGGTGACGTCCGAGGGTTCTGTCGTCTTGTTTCGTAGAAGGCTTTCACCTTTCACATTCTCGTATAATTACCGTCCTATACGTGTGAATCAGTCCTTGATTGGTCGGATTTGTCCGACTGTTTGTCCACATGAATGTGATTACCCGTGCCGTAACACGCCAGTAAACCACCGAGCCTTTAATGGTCGCTCTCACCAATTCATCGCAACCGTAAACAAGCAAACGGGTTGACTTGCGATATATCCGTTTTGTGCGGTAGACGGCTACTTGACGTGTTTTTTAACGTCGCTTAACGGCTGCTCGACGTTGAGTTTTCCTAAAAAAGACAATAGGAAACTAGACCTTTGCAATATCGCTTTTTTTCGATATAATAAAGGCATCAGAACTCGTATTAAATTTGTGTTGGAACTCATTTTTTACGGGTGTGTATGTCAAATGGTCGTAGCGGTGGTGCGCTACGGCTTTTTTCTTTTTATCTAAACTCTCGCAGCTTGTCCGCTACTTCTTCGGGATCAAGATGCAAATAGCGCGCTGTAATAGCAAAATCAGAATGGCCTAACGCCTTTGAAACGAGCGCTAAATCGCCTTTGCTCCGCTTATATATGTCTTTAGCGAATCCACGTCGAAGACCATGCGGATTAATATTTTTAATGCCGTAAATCCGTTTATAATAATTCAATCGTTTGGCTATTGCATTAGACTTTGGTGAACGCTCATTATGCACAGACTCTCCGGCTTGCGTTATAAATACAAACTTATTATCAAGATTCTTTTCTTCACGAATTAGGCGATTTTGTTCGAATAAAACCTCAAACAACTTTTGGAGCCGACCGTCGAATGGTAACAAGATAACTTTACGATTCTTTAATAAGGCGCCCTCAATCCGTAATACTCTATTTTCTAAATCAACGTGACGTTCTTCAAGTGCGGATAATGTTGCGAGCCTTATGCCCGTTTGATACATCGTAAGAATCGCAGTAGCATCTCGTAACTCTATAAATTTCGATAAATCTAATAGACGTAAAACATTAAATACATCTTCATCCGTAGCGCCTTCCTTTATTGGCTCGTCTACTCTAATACGAATATTCTTCCAAAACATATCGGCAAGCCAACCGTTATGAAAACACTTAGTCAAAAACGCATTAAAACATTTAAGACGGATTCGCTTCGTAGTATCTTTAACTTTCATTGACGATAGCCAGTCGTAAATAGCATCCGCATCTATTGCGAGTAAGAATTCGACGTTGGTTTTCTCTATAAAGTCGTTTACATACGTTTCATAATCATGAATGGTTCGCTCACGCAGACCGCTCGCCCGCATCTGTCTCACGATAATTTCTAACGCCTTCTCGATTGATAGCGAGGCTTTACGATTAACTACGATCGGTTCGACGTCTTTCTCCACGCTAAACATTTCCGATAAATCTGCCGCAACAGTTAGTCCGTTTCTCTTTTTAGACAACGCAAAAAAACCTCCTAACGTAAGTTAGAAGGCGTACACAATTCGCAGTTTGACCGCTCATTGACCGTCGCTTTAACTTCGCTAGAAGGCTTATATAACGCGGTTTCTACCGCAAAAAGTACGTCCCAGGAGGGATTCGAACCCCCGACCGTACGCTTAGAAGGCGTATGCTCTATCCGGCTGAGCTACTGAGACATGATCACTTAAGATGATTTCCTTAAGGACAATATTTATTATAGCAAATCTAGAAGATAAGTCAACACTTTGATTAACATTTTAAGAAAATTTTTCTTTATCCATTTTGAACCTTTATTTTGTTAATTCAAACTGCTTTGAAAACAACTCGACTCCTTCATCGTTAAAAGCTTTAACTGTCCATTTTCCGTCCTGAAACTCAACAATGACATAACTTTTCTCAGCGATTCCACGAGGCTTTAAAAGGCTTCCTGGATTCACAAATAGTATATTGTCCACAAGTTCTGCACCTAATACGTGAGAATGCCCAAAAAAAGCGGCGTTTGCTTCAAGTTCTTTTGTTCGATAAAGTAAATTCATTGTTGTTGCTTTTACATTTAACAAATGACCATGCGCTATAAAAACTTTTACATCATTCCATTCAAACAATTCTTCTTCTGGGAATCTTGTATCACGGTCACAGTTGCCGCGTACTTTTTTCACACCTTCTAAATAAGGGTGATCAAAGGGCAATTCACTATCACCACAATGTATGATGGCGTCCACGTTTTCATGCGCCTTGCGAACTCGATTAATGACTTCTGCATCTCCATGGGTATCACTCATTACTAATAGTTTCATACAAAACCTCCACCATGAAAAATATGTCCGATATTTATTTTTCCACAAAATACCGGACATTCTTTCTTACATTATATTTGGTAACTCTTCAGCTAGTTTACGAATCGCATTGCCTCGATGTGAAATGGCGCCTTTTTCTTCTGGTGTTAATTCGGCCATTGTACGATTCAGCTCGGGTACAAAGAATATTGGGTCGTAACCAAATCCGTTTGTTCCGCGTTTTTCACGAAGAATGACTCCTTCACACGTCCCAAATACCGTATGTGATTCCATTTCTGGACCGGCAATCGCTAGTGCACAACAAAAACGTGCCGTACGCTTTTCATCTGGCACTTCATTCATTTTTTCCATTACTTTTATTATATTCGCCTCGTCATCATGATCTCCTGCATATCGAGCTGAATAAACGCCTGGTTCTCCTCCTAATGCATCGACGGCTAAGCCACTATCATCTGCAATTACAAGTTTTCCAAGAGCCTGCGCTAATGTTTCTGCCTTTAATACTGCATTCTCTTCAAATGTTGTACCTGTTTCTTCAATTTCCATATCGGGTGCTACATCAAACATCGTCACCACTTCATAGCCAAGTGGTGTAAATAATGCTTCAAAATCTTTTGCTTTCCCTTTATTTTTCGTGGCGATTACTACTTGCTTCATTTAAGCATCCTCCTTTGCAGAACGAACTAAATTTGCTGCGTCCCCTAGTACTTCTTTTTGAATTGCGATTAGCTCTAGGATACCCTTTTCACCAAGTGATAATAATGTATTTAATTCATCTCGGGAGAATGTTGCTTCTTCTCCTGTTCCTTGAATTTCAACAAAGCGACCATTGCCTGTCATGACAAGATTCATATCGACTGTAGCTGCTACGTCTTCTACATAATTTAAATCTAAAATTGCCCCTATTTCATCGACGATACCAACACTAGTAGCTGCTAAGAAATCCACGATTGGGAACTTTGCAAATGGTTTTGCTTCATTGTACTGTGCTAAGGCCTGTGTTAACGCTACAAACGCCCCTGTAATGGATGCTGTGCGTGTTCCACCGTCTGCTTGAATGACATCACAATCAATCCAAACAGTCTTTTCTCCAAGCGCTTCTAAGTCGACAATCGCACGTAATGCACGACCGATTAATCGTTGAATTTCCATTGTACGACCATTAATTTTCCCACGAGATGCATCCCGTTGTGTACGATCGGCAGTAGCTCTAGGTAACATAGAGTATTCTGCTGTGATCCAGCCTTTCCCTTGACCACGTAAAAATCCAGGAACACGATCTTCAATGGTTGCCGTACAAATCACTTTTGTATTCCCTACTTCAATTAATACAGACCCTTCCGGATGCATTAAATAATTTGAATCAATTTTCACTGTTCTTAATTGCTCTATAGCTCGTCCATCATGTCTTGTCATATATGTCCTCCTTGATACTTCGCGCTAATCATCTTAACATAAATCAAATCATCGTACCAGGTGCCTGGCACTCATACAATTCTGAATATTCATAATTAAACGAGTGCCAGGCACCAAAAAAATAAACAGGTATCCAAACAGATGTTTGAATACCTGGCAATTTACAGTTTGATTCGTCGGATATCTAAATGTGACTTTTTCAGCCAATTTTCAGCAATTGTTCGAAAAATGGGAACGGAACCTGTTGCGAAAAAAATGTGTTCCGGTTTTTTCCCAGATGTATTTAGCTTGTGCTCATAGGTTAATAACTCTTTCACTTCTTTTGCCGTTTCCTCGGCCGAAGAGAGTACATGAACGTCAGGCCCAACTACTTTTTCGATATGGTGCTGAATAATTGGATAATGGGTACATCCTAAAATCACTGTATCAAATTTTTTATTTGTTAGCGGCTTTAAACCCTTTTCTACAAGGTCGAATGCAAATTGTCCTTCATATTCTCCACTTTCCACTAAAGGAACAAATGTCGGACATGCAAGAGGAATTATTTTCGCCTTCGTACTTAAAGAAAGTAGTGCATCTTCATATGCGCCACTTTTTATTGTACCTTCCGTCGCGAGAACAACAATTTCATTTCGTTTCGTTTTTTTCTCGGCAGCACGTGCACCAGCATTAATGACACCAATTACTGGAATTGATAAGTTCTTTTGTAAACTTCTTAATGCTACTGCGGTGGCCGTATTACATGCAATGACAAGCATTTTGATATTCATTTTCTCTAATACTGATGCCATTTGCCATGTATACGTAAGTACTTCCTGCCTGTCTCTAGATCCATAAGGGCATCTTGCAGTATCACCGATGTAGTAGATTGTTTCTTCTGGTAAAACATTCATTATTTGCTTGGCTACCGTTAAACCGCCAACACCTGAATCAATAACGCCTATCGGGGCATTCACAATAACCGCCTCAATCCTCTTCCATTTGTAAATGTAGTTTGTGCAGTAATTCTGATAAGGTTTCTACTTCTGTTTTACCAAAATCACCTAACAATTCATGTAGGTAATTTTGTCGCTTTTCGATAACTTCTTGGATGATTCTTTCGCCCTCATCAAGTAAATGGATGTGTACTACTCGGCGGTCCTGTTCATCACGAATACGCACTACTAATTCATTTTTTTCCATACGATCGACTAAGTCTGTCGTCGTACTAAAAGCTAAATACATTTTATTCGATAATTCCCCAATTGTCATATCGCCCGATTCATGTAACCATTGAAGCGCTACGAATTGTGGAGGTGTAATCGTATAGTTACTTAATATTTCTCTTCCTTTTTGCTTAATTATATGCGAAATAAAACGCAGTTCTTTTTCTAAAAACGCTACTGTCTCATGGGTATGCTTTTCAATTTCACTCATTTAGTGCGTCCACTCCTCAAGAATTAAATCCTTCTATAGCTTCGTCTGTCTACTATTTTGGCAGACAAACACTATTTTGATGATAATTCTATTTTGAAGTGTTTTTTATGAAATAGCAAGCATCCATTCAGTGTAAAGATAATTCGTCTAGCCTCAATAATTCAATTAACGCTTGCGCTCTACTGGATACGCCCAGTTTTTGAATCGTGTTTGAAATATGATTACGCACCGTTTTTTCGCTAATGCCCAACTTTTGTGAAATGTCCTTTGTAGAATAGTCTAGTATCAATAATTGGAATATTTCCCGTTCTCTTTTCGTCAAAAGTGAACGATGCTGCGGGCTATTCATAAGGCAACACCCTCCTATCTCCTCTTCTATGTAAAGTATGTTAAGAGTTGTTAGGCTGTGAGGGCATTTTCACTATTTCCCATGCAATATAAATTTTTCTTTTTCATCCCAAGGAATGGCTTTACCAGTTTCTTTATCAATCTGTACAACTGTACCTCTACCAGTAAAACAAGGTTCATTCTTTTCGTTTTTTCCTAAATAATGAAGATCTATAGAAGTAGTACCGATTCTCGCTGCCTTTACATAGATTCGAAGAGTTTCGTCAAAAAATACTTGTTTCAAATAATCACATTGTAAGTCTGCCACAACAGGAATTTTCGTCACTTGTTGTTCTGTAGACCAATCAGTCATAAAACCGAGATGTTTCAAAAATTCAATACGTGCAAATTCAAAGTATGCAAATGGTACCGTATTGTTTAAATGGCCAAACATATCAGTCTCTGAAAATCGCACCTTTACTTCAGCATAAAATTTAAATTCTGATTCCCATTCAATTGGATTTTGAATATAATTTGCCTTCATCTTCATACCCCTTCCGTCATTTCTGCTCCCCATTCAAAATGAATAGTGGTTCATTCATTATAACAAAAGTGGTAAAAATTTCGAAGTAAACGATTGCTTAAATGACCTACAATTTAAACCAGCACTTACTAATACTGAAGTGACATCGTTCTATACTATGCAAGCAATAATAAAAGGGTATCTGAAAGTCATTCAAAATGACCCAGATACCCCTGAAATATTTTAAAAGTAATCAAACTTCTAAATTGTTATTCAAACTAATATTATCCCAATATATTAGTCAACCATACGATCCGAACCAAAGAAGTTACGGAACATTTGTACAGTTGTTGCACGGTTAAGTGATGCAATTGAAGTAGTTAATGGAATCCCTTTTGGACATGCAGCAACACAGTTTTGTGAGTTACCGCAGTTTGCAAGGCCACCATCTCCCATAATTGCTTCAAGACGCTCATCTTTGTTCATCGCACCTGTTGGGTGTGTGTTGAATAAACGTACTTGAGAAAGTGGAGCTGGTCCGATGAACGAAGCTTTTTCAGAAACGTTTGGACATGCTTCCATACAAACACCACAAGTCATACATTTAGATAATTCGTAAGCCCATTGACGTTTACGTTCAGGCATACGAGGACCTTCACCTAAATCATAACTTCCGTCGATTGGAACCCATGCTTTAACTTTCTTAAGAGCGTTAAACATACGACTACGGTCAACTTGTAAGTCACGGATAACTGGGAAAGTTTTCATTGGTTCTAAACGAATTGGCTGTTCTAATTGGTCGATTAATGTAGAACAAGATTGACGTGGACGACCATTAATTACCATAGAACAAGCACCACATACTTCTTCTAGACAGTTCATATCCCAAGTTACAGGAGATGTTTTTTGACCATCCGAAGTAACTGGGTTTTGTTGGATGAACATTAATGCAGAGATTACGTTCATTCCAGGACGGTAAGGAACTTCGAATTTTTCTACACGAGTAGATCCACCTTGAGTGTCTTGACGAGTAATTTCAAGTTTAACTGTTTTACCAGTTCCTACTGCTGTTGTCATGATTAGTGATCTCCTTTATGAATTTGATGAGTAGTCACGTTTACGTGGAGGAATTAATGAAACGTCTACTTCTTGGTAGCTAATTTCAGGCTCCCCAGTTTGTGGATTGAACTTCGCCATAGTTGTTTTTAAGAAGTTTTCATCATCACGTTCTGGGAAATCTGGTTTGTAGTGCGCTCCACGAGATTCGTTACGTAAAAGTGCTCCTTTAGTAATAACACGTGCTAGGTATAACATGTTTTTCAACTGACGCGTAAAGTGAGCACCTTGGTTACTCCATTTTTGCGTATCATTGATGTTGATGTTTTCCCAACGTTTTAACATTTCTGTAAGTGTATCGTACGTTTTTTCTAGTCGATCGTTGTAACGTACAACTGTTACGTTATCAGTCATTAATTCGCCTAGTTCTTTATGCAGTAGGTATGCGTTTTCAGTACCATCCATTTTAAGAATTGCATCCCATTTCTCTTGCTCTTCTTTCACACGAGCATCAAATAGAGATTGTGGAAGGTCTTCTGCGCGTTTCTTTAAGCCTTTAACATATTTCGCAGCATTTGGTCCAGCTACACTACCACCGTAGATAGCAGATAATAACGAGTTCGCTCCAAGACGGTTCGCACCATGTTGAGAGAAATCACATTCACCAGCTGCAAATAGACCAGGGATTTCAGTCATTTGATCGTAATCTACCCATAAACCACCCATTGAGTAGTGAACTGCAGGGAAGATTTTCATTGGTAATTTACGTGGATCATCCCCTACGAATTTCTCGTAGATTTCGATAATACCACCTAGTTTAATATCTAATTCATGTGGATCTTTATGAGAAAGGTCTAGATATACTACGTTTTCACCATTAACACCTAATTTTTGGTTTACACAAACATCAAAAATTTCACGTGTTGCGATGTCACGAGGAACTAGATTTCCGTAAGCAGGGTATTTTTCTTCTAAGAAGTACCAAGGCTTACCATCTTTATAAGTCCAGATTCGTCCACCTTCACCACGAGCAGATTCTGACATTAGACGGTTTTTGTCGTCTCCAGGAATCGCTGTTGGGTGAATTTGAATCATTTCACCGTTAGCATATGATGCACCTTGTTGGTAAACAATTGATGCTGCAGAACCAGTGTTAATGATTGAGTTTGTTGATTTACCGAAGATAATACCAGGACCACCTGTTGCCATGATTACAGCATCAGAACGGAATGCGCGGATTTCTTCTGTTTGCATATCTTGAGCGACAATCCCACGGCAGTGACCTTCGTCATCAATAACAGCACCAAGGAACTCCCAGTGCTCATATTTCGTTACTAAACCATCTACTTCATAACGACGAACTTGCTCGTCCAATGCATAAAGTAATTGTTGACCAGTCGTTGCACCAGAGAATGCTGTACGGTGCATTAAAGTACCACCGAAACGACGGAAGTCAATTAAACCTTCTGGAGTACGGTTGAACATAACTCCCATACGGTCGAATAAATGAATGATACCAGGAGCAGCATCACACATTGCTTTAACTGGTGGTTGGTTCGCTAAGAAGTCTCCACCATATACAGTATCGTCAAAGTGGATCCATGGAGAATCCCCTTCACCTTTAGTATTTACAGCACCATTAATACCGCCTTGCGCACATACAGAGTGTGAACGTTTAACGGGAACTAATGAGAATAATTCAACTTCAGTGCCTTCTTCAGCAGCTTTCATCGTAGCCATTAAGCCGGCTAAACCGCCACCTACGACGATGATTTTGCTTTTCGCCATGATTATTCCTCACTCCTCATTTTTTGCTAAGAACTTGTTGGATGTTCTATTATGTTATTTAAACGAATGCTAGAATTGCAGCTACACCTACGATACTTAGTACTACGAAGAATACCATTGTAACATATGATGCGATTTTTTGTGATTTTGGCGATTGTGTAATACCCCAGCTAACTAAGAATGACCAAATACCGTTAGATAAATGGAAAGTAGCTGATAAAATACCTACAATGTAGAATGCTAACATTAATGGATTAGCAACAATCTCTTCCATCATATTGAAGTCTACATCTGTACCAAGTGCTTTTTGGATACGTGTTTGGAAAATGTGCCAAGCGATAAAGATTACAAGGAATACCCCTGTAAAACGTTGAATTGCGAACATCCAGTTACGGAATGTACCAAAACGCTTCACATTATGTGTGGCAGTAAAGGCGATATAAACACCATACAAACCATGGAATAAAATTGGTATGTAAATTACTACCCATTCAACAATCAATAGTAACCAGTGTGGAACATATTCCATGATTCCAATTGAATTGTTGTAATTTTCTTCACCACCTGTAGCAGTGAAGTTCAGCGATAAGTGGAACACTAAGAACAGACCTACAGGGATAATACCTAGTAGTGAATGTAAGCGTCGCCATTGAAACTCTCGATTTTTCGACAAGACTGTTACCCCCCTTAGTACTTTAAATACTGTAGCCAATTTTCGTCACGATTTTGTAAACGTTCGTTAATTGACTGCGTATTTCATCATGGTACAATATTATGACATGTCCATTGTACTCTCAACAACCACTAGCGTCAAGGTTGCATGTTTTATTTTATAAAGCTGAAAAAATTAAATATCCGCTTATTAAACGCATAATTTTCTAAGAAAATCGTTTTTCTGCTCTTTTTTAGAAAAAATAGAAAAATCATGAAAGAAGGAAATTTAAATGACTTCACTTCATAACAAAACCATTCCAGCATTCGGGTATGAATTATTAAGGGATTATATTCTCCCTTCAATTTTAGGAAAACATGAAAAAGATGTCCTTTATTGGGCAGGGAAAGACCTAGCTAGAAAGTTTCCGTGTACCGACATCCAACTTCTCATCGCCTTCTTTCAAGATACAGGCTGGGGATTATTATCCTTAGAAAAAGAAGAGAAGGACGGCTATCTATTTCATTTATCCAATGATGCAGACTTATTAAAAGTAAATGATCGATCTTTTCGACTTGAAGCTGGGTTCATCGCAGAGCAAATTCAAACAATGCAAGGCTGTCTAACGGAATGTTTTGATGAAAAACTGGAAAAACAACAAAAAATAGTATTCACAGTGAAATGGGATCATAAGGAAAAAATAGTATAAAGATATAATTTCCTTCTATATAATATGGAATAGTGGAAGTGACTCATTCAACTGTGAAAAAATTGATCGCCTGCAGGATACTTTTCCTTGCAGGCGATTTTCTTTCTCATGATCTTAAACCAATTCTTCTACTAAATTGAATTCATCATGTAATACATTCGCTGCATGGACCATATCGTCTTGTGGAACGACAACTGATACTTTTATTTCTGATGTACTTACCATCTTCACCAATATATTTTCCTTGCGTAGGCGATCGAACATACGTGCAGCCACCCCTGGATTCGAAACCATTCCAGACCCCACAATTGATACTTTTGATAACCCTACCTCAAAATCCGCAAAGCTAAATCCTAATTGTTCTTTATTTTTCTCTAGTACTTTAATTGCTTCCGCAAAATCTTCTTTTGCAATCGAGAAGGATACGGTAGGTTTTACCCCGTCGATTACTGCTTGTACGATAATGTCAACGTTAATGTTATAGTCTGCTAGAGTTGTAAAAATATTGGCAAGAGACGATTGCTCGTAGGACTCATATCCAACAGTTAAACGAATGATTTCTGATTCATATGCGACACCACGAACCACAATATTTTTTTCCATATCAACATCTCCTTTAATTAACGTACCTTGCGTTGTTCCAAAACTTGAACGGACGATCAAAGGTAATTCGTAAGTTTTTGCTAGCTCCACTGCCCTTGGATGTACGATTCGGGAACCTAAATTTGCTAATTCTAGCATTTCATCATAGGTAATTTGTTTTAACTTTCGTGCTTCTTTTACAATGGAAGGGTCTGCTGTATAAATCCCATCTTGCTCCGTATAAATTTCGATATGCTCTGCCCCAAGTGCTACGGCAATTGCTACAGCAGTTGTTTCTGCTCCCCCCTCACCTAGCGTAAGAATATTGTTTTTCCGATCGACTCCTTGTGAGCCTGCTACAATGACAATTTCTCCATTTTTTAGTCGATCAATAATATATTCTGGGTTCATTTGATCAATGAGAACGTTTTTATTACTTTCAATCGTTTCAATACCCGCCTGCCAGCCTGCTAAAGAGATTGCCTTAAAACCTCTTTTTTGAATCGCGATCGCTAAAAGACTACTCGCAATTTGAGCATTTGTTGATTCGATTACGTGTAACTCTCTTTTTGAAGGCTTATCAGATAAAAGTTTTGCCAATTGTAAGTATTTATCTTCCATTAAATCCATATTAGGCACTACTACAATGACATTACGGCCGCGCTTTTTTTCATCAATAATTCTCTTGGCAATTTGTTCAATTCGTTCTGGATTTGATAGAGAAGAACTGTCAATTTTTATTACGATACTTACCATTGTTAACCACTCCCTTTTCATTGAAGGATTTTCATAGACGTTTTTTGCTGCATCTCAAAAAAGGCAACTTCCACAAGTTGTGAAAAGCTGCCTCAAACATAGTAAAAGATACATGTCCTTTGAGTAGCCCTCCAGAAATCTATACTATTTCTGACAGTCTTACATTTATTCAATGCAAAACCAGCAAATAAATCTGAACAATTGATTTATTGCTTCGGCAAGTCTCCCTTTTACTAGCTTTCTACGGAATTGTTCGTCCTCTAGCTAGATACTTTTGATCCCTGCACCTCTACTATTTTCTATTCAATTTACTTGTGCTTACAATATCATACAATTATTCCTTTGACAATGTGTCATTATGGAAATGGTTATAAATTGCATGAGCAGTTGCACTTGGAATTTGAGCTTCCATCAATTGTTCAACTGTTGATTGTTTTATTTTTTTAATCGAACCAAAATGTTTTAACAATTGTTGTTTTCGTTTTGGACCAACACCTTCTATGTTATCTAATACCGATTGAATTGCGTTCGTTTGATGTTGTTGACGCAAGAACGTAATGGCAAAACGATGGACTTCATCTTGAATGCGTTGTAGTAAGTAAAATCCATCACTCGTTCTTTTCATCTCAATCGGTTCTGGAGGCTCGCCAAAAAGAAGTTGCGATGTATTATGCTTCTCATCTTTTGCTAACCCTGCAATCGGGATGTAAAGACCTAGTTCATCTTCTATTACTTCTCGCGCTACTTCCATTTGCCCTTTCCCACCATCAATGATAATCAAATCAGGGAGAGGTAAATTTTCCTTTAACACCCGTGTGTATCGGCGGCGGATTACTTCTTGCATGGCACCATAATCATCATGTTTTGCAGTTTCACGCAGTTTGTATTTACGATATTCTTTTTTGGCAGGTTTTCCATCGATAAAAACAACCATGGCTGATACTGCATCTGTTCCATGCATATGGCTATTATCAAATGCTTCTATACGTAAAGGAGCTTCAATGTTCATTGCATCGCCTAGCTCTTCACATGCGCCAATTGTCCGTTCCTCTTGTCTTTCAATAAGTTGGAATTTTTCATGTATCGCAATTTGGGCATTTTTCATTGCTAAGTCCACTAGTTCTTTTTTCGGACCACGTTTTGGTATGACAACCTTTACATCTAGCAATTTTTCTAAAATCGTCACATCGATCTCATTTGGAATAAAAATTTCTTTTGGCTTAATATGTTCTGCAATTTCATAAAAGCGCCCGATAAATGTTAAAAATTCCTCTTCTGGATCTCGATAAATTGGAAAAATAGAAACATCTCGTTCAATTAGTTTTCCTTGACGTACAAAGAAGACTTGCACACACATCCAACCCTTTTCTACTGCAAAACCGAATATATCGCGATTGGACAGGTCAACTGAAATCATTTTTTGTTTTTGCATGATCGTTTCAATGTGGGAAATTTGATCACGAAACTCTTTTGCTCGTTCAAATTCTAAGTTTTCAGCCGCATCCATCATTTTCTTTTGTAATTCTTCCTTCACCTCTTCATAGCCACCATTTAAAAATTTCGTAATTTCATCGATCATGTCCGAGTAAATATGTGGTTCGATTTCATTTACACATGGTGCTAAACATTGCCCAAGATGATAATACAAGCAGACGCGATCCGGGAGCTTTGCGCATTTTCGAAGTGGATAAATTCGATCTAATAATTTTCTTGTTTCATTGGCCGCAAATGCATTGGGATATGGACCAAAATATTTTGCTTTATCTTTTTTCACTTTTCGTGTCGTTAAAATGCGCGGATATTTTTCATTCGTTATTTTAATATAAGGATACGTTTTATCATCCTTCAGCATAATGTTATATTTTGGATCATGAAGTTTGATTAAATTTAACTCTAAAATTAACGCTTCTAAATCACTAGAAGTCACGATATATTCAAAGTCTTCAATTTCACTTACTAATCGTTGTGTTTTGCCATCATGGGAACCTGTAAAATACGAACGGACGCGATTTTTTAAGATTTTTGCTTTCCCAACATAAATAATCGTTCCTTGTCGGTCTTTCATTAAGTAACAGCCCGGTTCTTCCGGTAAAATAGCTAATTTATTTTGAATGGTTTCATTCATCTCATCACCTAATTATTTATCTTTTTTTATTATTATAAGAGGTGAGAAGATACAAAAGCGAGGAAAAGGGTGAATTTGAAGGTAGAAAATTAACTTTTAGATTCATGGCAAATCAGATTGGTTTATTCGCAAATCCCCCTTCCCGAAACGCAAAAAAACCCAGGCACATGATCAAATGCCTAGGTTCATATTTAAATGATTATTTATAGTTATTGATAAACTCAACTAAAGCTTCTTTTGGTTGGAAGCCTACAGTTTTTGCTACTTGCTCACCGTCTTTAAATAATAGTAACGTTGGAATTGACATTACTTGATATTCAGCAGCAGTTGCTTGGTTATTATCAACGTCTAATTTTACGATTTTTACTTCGTCGCTTAACTCCGCATCGATTTCTTCAAGAACCGGTGCAATCATTTTACATGGTCCACACCAAGTAGCCCAGAAGTCTACTAATACTAATCCTGAAGCGATTTGTTGTGAAAAGTCTTGATCTGTTGCGTGTACAATTGCCATTTTAAATAGCCTCCTTAAATCTCAATTCTTAAAGTAGTATAGCACGTTGAAAAAAAGAGTAACAGTAAATTGAACTGTGATTGTTACATTAAATTTACAAAAATGACGTATAAGGAATCAATATAAAATGAAAAACCCCACCAAATCGTTGGTGAGGCACAGTGAAATTATGAATTTACTTTTAAAGCTTTGAACTCTTCAATTAGTAACGGAACGACTTCGAATAAGTCGCCTACAATTCCGTAATCTGCCACTTTGAAGATGTTCGCTTCTGGATCTTTATTAATGGCAACAATTACTTTTGAATTGGACATACCTGCTAAATGTTGAATTGCTCCAGAAATACCTGCTGCAATATATAAGTCAGGTGTTACGACTTTCCCAGTTTGTCCAATTTGTAAAGAGTAGTCACAATAGTCTGCATCACAAGCACCGCGAGAAGCACCTACTGCTCCGCCTAGTAAGTTGGCTAGTTCACGTAATGGCTCAAAACCTTCTGCTGATTTGACACCACGGCCACCTGCTACAACGACTTTCGCTTCGGATAAATCGACACCTGTTGCTGCTTTTCGTACAACTTCCTTAATGATTGTACGTAAGTTTTGAATATCAACGGAAATTGAAACGACGTCACCAGTGCGAGATGTATTTCTTTCAAGTGGTGCAATATTGTTTGGACGGATTGTCACGAAAACAATTCCCTCTTTTGTTTTTACCTTTTCAAATGCTTTGCCTGAGTAAATCGGACGAACAAATAATGCGTCGTCGCCATTTCCTTCAATAACTGTAACATCTGAAATTAAGCCAGATTGTAGTTTAGAAGCAAGCTTTGGCGATAAATCTTTTCCTAATGAAGTGTGTCCAAAAACAATTGCTTCTGGTTTTACTTCTTCATTAATGGCCATGAATGCTTGGCTAAAGCCATCCGATGTATAAGAAGCTAAATTTGGATGTTCTACAACGACTACGCGGTCTGCACCATACTCTACTAAACTACTAGCTAATTGAGAAACATTATTTCCGATTAAAGCCCCAACGATTTCACCGCCATCAGCGATTTGTTTTGCTGCTGCAATTGCTTCAAATGAAACATTACGTAAAACGCCATCACGAACTTCACCTAACACTAACACTTTCTTTGCCATATGATATCCCTCCGTTACCCGTTCACATTTTTAGACTACTTTTGCTTCTGTATGAAGTAAATTTACAAGTTCTTTCACTTGGTCTTTTATATCACCGTTTAAAATACGCCCTGCTGACTTTTGAGGTGGTAAAAAGATTTCTACCGTTTCAATTTTTACTTCTACATCATCTTCATCGATGTCTAAATCATCTAGTTCTAGTTCTGCAAGTGGTTTTTTCTTCGCCTTCATAATTCCTGGTAAAGAAGGATAGCGCGGCTCGTTTAAACCTTGTTGAGCAGTTACTAGTAATGGTAATGAAGTTTCAATTACTTCTGAATCTCCTTCAATATCACGTACGATTTTAACGTTCGTACCATCAATTTCTAAATTCGTAATTGTCGTCACATAGTTAATTCCTAAAAGGTCTGCAACACGAGGGCCAACTTGACCAGTTCCGCCATCGATCGCTACGTTCCCAGCTAAAATTAAATCAGCCTCTTTATCTTTTAAGTACTCTGCTAGAATGTAAGCTGCAGATGCTTGATCTAACTCATCTAAATCATCTTCCGTATTAATTAAAACGGCTTCATCTGCCCCCATAGCTAATGCAGTACGTAATTGTTTTTCTGCATCTTCTCCACCAATTGTTACAACGACTACTTTTCCGCCTTTTGCGTCACGTACTTGAATCGCTTCTTCAATCGCATACTCATCATAAGGATTAATGATGAATTCTGCACCATCATCTTGAATTTTACCATTTGTAATGACAATTTTTTCTTCTGTGTCAAATGTACGTTTTACTAATACAAAAATATTCATATCACTGACCTCCTAGAGTAAAATTACTTTCCTGTAAATGTTGGTTGACGCTTTTCAATAAATGCTTGAATTCCTTCTTGTGCATCTTGTGACTCAAAGACTGTACCAAAGCTTTCGGATTCGGCCTTTACTCCATCATAGTACGATGCATGTTTACTATATTGAAGCATGTCAATTGCAGCTTTTAATGTGATTGGACTCTTTAAAGCAATCTTTTTCGCTACTTCAACTGTCTTTGGCAGTAATTCATCCACTGGGAATGCTTTGTTTGCAAGCCCCCATTCAACAGCTTCAATACCGTTAATCGGTTCACTTGTAAAGAGCATTTCAGCCGCTTTTGCCATGCCAACATACCTTGGTAGTCTTTGTGTACCCGCAAATCCAGGTATTAAACCAAGTGTTAATTCTGGTAAGCCTAATTTTGCATCTTCTGCGACATAGCGCAAATGACAACCCATTGCTAGCTCTAACCCACCACCTAAAGCTGCGCCATGAATCGCTGCAATAACTGGTTTCGGAAATGTTTCTAAACGCTCAAATACTCGCTGTCCACTACTAGCTAACTTGGAAAATTCTGCACCAGATGTCACTTCAGTAAATTCTTTTATGTCGGCTCCTGCTGAGAAAAATCTACCCTCACCATGGAGAACGATGACACGCACTGAACTATCATTCTCTAGTGCATCTAGCATTTGATCAACTTCTTGTATTATTCCTTGCGATAATGCATTTGCAGGTGGTCGTTGAATTGTAACAATCGCTACCCCTTCATCAATGTTCCAACTTAGAAACTCCATTCTCCCACACCCCTAATTTTTCAATCCATTTAACAGTAATTGTCTAACTTTTGGAGCAACTTCAATTAAATCGTATCTGAACTCGTTCATTACCCAAGACGTAATCGTTTCGTCTATTGTTCCGAAAACCATTTGTCTTGCAATTCTTACGTCCATGTTTGGATCAAATTCACCTTTTACCATACCTTCAATTAAAATTTCATCCAATAATTTCAAGTACTCTTTTAAGATCATGTTAATTTTTAAACGGAGTTCTTTGTTTGATTGTCTTAGTTCTAATTGTGTAACTGTAGCAAGATGGTGGTCATTAGCTAACACAGTAAAGTGATTATCAATCATATTCGATAATTTCTCTGTGGAAGATTCCCCGTTTTGTATAATGTCTTGCAAATTTTCTACGAAGACACCCATTTTCTCTTGGAATACCGAAATTAAAATATCTTCTTTGTTTTTAAAGTATAAATAAATTGTGCCATCTGCAATGCCGGCTTGTTTGGCAATTTTAGAAACTTGTGCTTGATGATAGCCGTTTTCTGCAATGGCGATTACGGCGGCATCAATTATTTGTTTATATTTAGGTTTGTCTCGTTTCAAGTTGATCACCACCAAAAAAATATGAAAATATGAATGACCATTCATTCATATTTTCATATTATAATTTAGAAAACATTCTGTCAATAAGATCACCTTGATTATTTTGCCTGTAGTTCAAAATTTTTTTGTTTCTCCTCTTCTACTAACGTTCGTCTTAAAATTTTACCTACTGCTGTTTTTGGTAATTCTTTTCGGAACTCGTAAATTCGAGGTACTTTATAGGCGGCTAAGTTTTGTCTGCAGTATTTATTTAATTCTTCTTCTTTTACCGATTTTCCTTCTTTTAATACAATATAAGCTTTAACTGTTTCGCCTCGATATGGATCTGGCACACCAGCTACGACACATTCTTGAATGGCATCATGCTCATATAGTACTTCTTCAACTTCTCGTGGATAAATATTAAATCCACCAGCGATAATCATATCTTTTTTACGGTCGACCACATAGAAATATCCTTCTTCATCCATATAGCCTAAGTCGCCCGTTAAGAACCAACCATCTACAAAGTTCATAGCTGTTTCTTCTGGTCGATTCCAATAGCCTTTCATTACTTGTGGACCTTTAATAGCAATTTCGCCTATTTCTCCAGACGGCATTATTTCACCATCACTAGAACGGATAATCGTTGCTTCTGTATCTGGCCACGGCACACCAATTGAGCCTCTCACTCGTTTACCCCAAATAAAGTTTGCATGCGTTACCGGCGATGTTTCCGTTAAACCATACCCCTCTACAAGTTTTCCACCTGTAATTGCCTCAAAGCGTTCTTGCACATCCACTGGTAAAGGAGCTGAGCCACTTAAACACGCTTTAATGGACGACAAATCATATTTTCCAATGTCAGGGTGATTTAATAGACCAATATACATGGTCGGTGCACCCGGGAATAATGTTGGCTTTTGTTTATCAATTGTTTTTAACATTTGGTCAATATCAAATTTAGGTATTAAAACCATTTTACTACATTTCATGACAGATAAAATTAATACCGTTGTCATACCATACACATGGAAGAAAGGTAAAACGCCTAATAGTACTTCTTCTCCATCTTTACATTTATACATCCAGGCATCACACATTAATGTATTGGCAATTAGGTTTTTATGGGTTAACATAACTCCTTTTGGCGAACCTGTTGTTCCTCCTGTATATTGAAGTAGCGCGATATCTTCTTCAAAATTAAAGGAAGTTTCAATTGGTAAAGCTTCTTGTGTGCGCATAATTTCTGTGAATAAATGCGTCATACCTTTATGCTCTACCTTTACACTAAATCCGTATTGTTTCTTTTGAATAAATGGATAAATTAAGTTTTTAGGAAACGGTAAATAGTCTTTTATTGCCGTTATGATAACGTTTTCAATTTGTGTAGCTTTTAATACCTTCGTAATACGCGGATATAAAATATCGAGTGCTAAAATAATTTTAGCCCCTGAATCGTCCATTTGATATTGTAATTCTCGCTCAGTATAAAGCGGATTTGTTTGCACCACGATGCCACCAGCAAACAAAACGCCATAATAAGCAATTACAGCTTGTGGGCAGTTTGGTAGCATAATTGCGACACGATCGTCTTTTTCAATACCAAGTCGCCTAAGATAATTGGCAAACTTTAAGGAGGCATCATACAACTCCTTATAAGTTACATCTCTGCCCATAAAATGAATGGCAATTTTATTTGGGTATTTTTCATACGCCTTTGTTAAAAAGCTTTGAACTGGAACTTCTTCATACGTTAAGCTATGAGGAATCTCGTCTGGATATTGCGAAAGCCAAACCTTTCCACTCATGAAAATCATCCCCTTCGGTTCAAATTTTTAAATTTTCTTACAATTATTATAATGGATATGTACTAGGCTTTCAAACTATTTTTATAAAACTTTCTTATTTTAGCTTACTCACGCACTTTTTTTCTCGATTGCGTTAGATAGCTAGTTTTATAAATTATATAAAGCTCAAAAGCAATTAAATTATTTTATTAAAGTAATAATTTGTCCAATAAAAACAAAAAGCTAGTAGATGTACTTTACATCTACTAGCTTCAGATTGTCGACAAAAGGCTTTCAGAATGGTCTCATTCTGAAAGCCTTTTGTCATTTTTCCGGATTTTTGGGTATTATATCGATTTATTTTA
>NZ_RYYR01000018.1 GCF_003977595.1 Lysinibacillus antri
CCGTAATTCTAGTATTCGAAAATAAGTAAAAATAGTGTTGGCAAGTGGTCGCAAAATTAATGACCATTTATTACATTTTTTGATTGCCAAATGCATCCCCCATACAAATGCTTCTTTTGAAATCGATAATGATTGTAAATTACCATGAGTAACTAATAAAAATGTTCCCACTAAAGCAAATCCAATTGCAATGATTTCCTTTCTTGTCGGCAAACGTCTCGCCTTAAGCACAAAATAGCCTGTTACGAGAGCTGGGCCTAAGTATTGTAATATGGTTGCCGTTGCCGCATTTCCATGTTTGATTGCGGCTAAATATGTATATTGAACACCAATCATTCCCACAATACCGAAAATAATAATTCCTACTACATCTACCTTATTACGCCAAATGTCAAAAACACGGTTCCCCTCTCGTTTATAGGCGATTAAAGTAAGCAATAGTCCTGCACTTAGCAATCGAACAGTTGTTAGCCACTCTGTACTGATTTTTAAATGTTGAAATAAATATTGGGATACGGTACCTGATATTCCCCAAAACAATGCAGCTGTTAAAACAAGAACAATTCCTTTTGATCGATTTTTTTCAGCCATATAGACCTCCTCTTAAACCTATGAACACTATATTAGTATTATTGGAAATGAATTGCAATGGAACAATAGAAAAAGAGAGAAGTAAAAATCACATCATGTGAATTTTACATCTCTCTCATTTAGGATTCTGTTTGAGTTTTGGAAACGACTTTTACGAAAGTCAATTCGCCATCATTTGTCACATCAATTTTTAGAGAACCATTTGAATAACGGTCTGCTCGTGAAAGATTAGATACTTCAATTGTCTCTTGTACATGTTTTTCAGTTTCTAAATGTACTAGACTATCAGTGGAGACCACTTTAACTGCAAAAATTCGATGAGGATTAGATTTTAATTCTTTAAGAATGACAACGCCTCGTTTTGCACGGCTACTCTTTTCGACTTCTGAGATGCTCATGCGTTTTACAGCTCCTCGCTGCGTCACAACGATTACATCTTCATTCGTTTCGTTATTTAAAATATTCACCGATTTTAAATAGTCACCGTCTTTTAGGTTCATCCCTTTTACGCCACCTGTTTTGACACCAGTGACTGGGATTTCTTCAAGATCAAATCGGATACTATAGCTTAGGTGGCTCGTTAACAGTAGTTCATTTTCTTTATCTGAATGTACTAAGCTTGCAAAAATCATTTCATCAGTATCTTTTACATTCATCGTTTTAATTGGTTTAGAGTAACGGGTTACGACATAATCCGAAAGGGCTGAACGTTTAATTTGTCCTTCTTTCGTAGCTGTTAGAATAAAGACATTTTCTTGATCGAACTTCTCTACCCCAATGACTTCGATAATTTCCTCGTCTTTATCAATCGGGACAATACTTGAAATATGTTGCCCAAGATCTTTCCAACGTATATCTGGTAATTCGTGAACTGGCTGATAGATATAGTTCCCCTTATTCGTAAATAGTAAAATAAAATGTTGGGTATTTAAGTTTCGTTCAAATAACAAGTAATCGGACTCTTTCATTGCAAAATCTTGCCCATTGGATGCTGCATGGGAACGAGTACTTGTACGTTTTACATAGCCATCCTTTGTTACGGTTACGACAACTTCCTCACTCGGAACTAAAACATCGAGTGTTAATTTGATCTCTTCAATTTCAGCCTCAATGATCGAACGACGTGGCTCTGTAAATCTTTTTCGAATGTCGAGTAATTCCGACTTAATAACTTTAATTAATTGTTTTTCATTGGATAAAATATCGTTTAGCTTTGCCACAGATTTTTCAAGCTCATCTTGTTCGGCTTGTAGCTCTGTAATATCCGTGTTGGTTAAACGGTATAGTTGTAAGCTGACAATTGCTTCTGATTGAATTTCCGTAAAGCCAAATTTCGTTTCTAAATTATCTTTTGCATCTCGTTTATCTTTTGATGAACGGATTGTTGTAATGACTTCATCTAAAATGGAAATGGCTTTAATTAAACCTTCAACGATATGTAAGCGATCTTTCGCTTTTTGAAGATCGTATTTAGATCGTTTTGTGACAACATCCTTTTGATGGTCAATGTAGGAGTCTAACATTAACGGTAACGTCATCATTGTAGGACGACGATTATGGATGGCAATCATATTAAAATTGTAATTGATTTGTAGTTCAGTTGTTTTATATAAGTAGTTTAATATCCCTTGTGCCTGAACATCTTTCTTTAATTCAATTACAATTCGTAAACCAGTACGGTCTGATTCGTCTCGGATATCTGCAATTCCTTCAAGACGTTTGTCGACACGTTGCTCGTCAATTTTTTTAACTAAGTTCGCCTTGTTTACCTCGTACGGTAGTTCTGTTACGATAATTTGTTCTTTACCGCCCTTAATTTGTTCGATTTCTGCTTTGGCGCGAACAATAATTTTCCCTCTACCTGTTTCATACGCCTTTTTAATGCCATCTACACCTTGGATAATGCCACCAGTTGGAAAATCTGGCCCTTTAATGACGGTCATCAGTTCTTCTACTGTACAGTCCTTTTTATCTAGACGCATTAAAACTGCATCAAGGGCCTCGGTTAAATTGTGGGGAGGAATATCCGTTGCATACCCGGCAGAAATCCCTGTTGAACCGTTTACGAGTAAATTTGGAAAACGAGCTGGTAAAACAGTTGGCTCCATATCTTGATCGTCAAAGTTCGGAACAAACTCTACTGTTCGTTTTGTAATATCTTGTAACATTTCGGCAGCGATGGCAGAGAGTCGTGCCTCTGTATAACGCATTGCTGCAGGTGGATCACCATCTACAGAACCATTATTCCCATGCATTTCAATTAACATGTGGCGCATTTTCCAATCTTGACTTAAACGAACCATTGCTTCATATACGGAAGAGTCACCATGGGGATGGAAATTACCAATAACGTTCCCGACTGTTTTAGCAGATTTACGGAAAGGTTTTTCGCTTGTATTCCCCTCATTGAACATGGCATATAAAATTCGTCGTTGAACCGGTTTTAAACCATCCCGGGCATCAGGTAGCGCCCGGTCTTGAATGATATATTTACTATAACGACCAAATCGATCGCCCATTACTTCTTCTAATGGTAATTCTTGAAATGTTTCAGCAGACGTCATACTTCTAATTCCTCCTCATGTTGGATGAATTCGCTATCTAAAATATTCAAGTCATCCTCCATACCAAAATTGACGTTTGATTCAATCCATTTACGTCGTGGCTCTACTTTATCGCCCATTAACGTAGTCACACGACGTTCTGCACGTGCTGCATCGTCAATTGTGACACGGATTAATGTTCTTGTTTCAGGGTTCATGGTTGTATCCCATAATTGGTCTGCATTCATTTCCCCTAATCCTTTATAGCGTTGAAGAATATAGCCTTTTCCTACCTTTTTTATGGCAGATTGTAATTCTTTTTCTGTCCAAGCGTATTCAATCACTTCTTTTTTACCAGCACCTTTTGAAATTTTATATAGTGGTGGTAATGCGATAAATACTTTCCCTGCATCAATCAATGGACGCATATATTTATAGAAGAAAGTTAACAACAATACTTGAATATGGGCACCGTCTGTATCGGCATCGGTCATAATGATGACTTTGTCGTATGCGGCATCTTCTACATTAAAATCAGCCCCAACGCCAGCCCCAATCGTATGAATAATTGTAGCGATTTCTTCATTTTTCATAATGTCAGCTAGTTTCGCTTTTTCGGTATTAATTACTTTCCCGCGCAAAGGTAAAATTGCTTGGAATGTACGATCGCGCCCTTGTTTTGCCGAACCACCGGCAGAGTCACCCTCCACAAGGTATAGTTCGTTTCGCGCAGCATTTCGAGACTGTGCAGGTGTTAACTTACCGGAAAGCAATGTGCTAGCCCTTTTCTTTTTGCCGTTACGGGCATCTTCTCGCGCTTTACGTGCTGCTTCCCGCGCTTGTTGTGCACGAATGGCTTTACGTACTAGGGAAGCTGATAACTCTGCATTTTCTTCTAATACATAGAGCATTTGTTCAGAGACAACCGATTCAACAGCATACCGAGCTTCCGTTGTACCAAGCTTACTTTTTGTTTGTCCTTCAAATTGTAAAAGATGCTCTGGGATACGAACCGAGATAATTGCTGAGAGACCTTCACGAATATCCGTTCCCTCTAAGTTTTTATCCTTTTCTTTTAAAAGACCAACTTTTCTTGCATATTCATTAAACACACGCGTCATGGCTGATTTTGCACCAGTTTCATGAGTTCCGCCGTCGCGAGTTCGCACATTGTTAACGAAAGAAAGAAGCGTCTCTGTGTACCCATCGTTAAATTGGAAAGCATATTCAATCTCAATATCATCTTGAGTACCTTCAACATATTTCACAGGGTGTAACACATCTTTTTCTTCATTTAAATAAGATACAAAGGCTTCAATACCATTTTCGTAATGAAATACTTCAGTTTGACCTTCACCGCGTTCGTCGATTAATTCGATTTTTAATCCCTTTAATAAAAACGCAGATTCGCGTAGGCGTTCAGCTAGCGTATCATAGTTATATTTTGTAGTTGAAAAAATGTCTTTATCTGGAAGGAAGTGTACAAGAGTACCGGATTCTTTTGTTGTTCCTATTACTTCTAGCGTTGTAACCGGTTTACCACCATTTTCAAAACGTTGACGGAATACTTGTCCGTCACGATAGATGGTTACTTCTAAAAAATGTGAAAGTGCATTAACAACGGAAGACCCAACACCGTGTAAACCACCACTTGTTTTATAGCCACCTTGTCCAAATTTTCCACCTGCATGGAGAATCGTGAAAATAATTTCCGGTGTAGGTTTTCCCATTTTATGCATCCCTGTTGGCATACCGCGTCCGTGGTCTCGTACACTAATGGAATTGTCTTCATGAATTTTAACGATGATATGAGAACCAAATCCAGCAAGAGCTTCATCCACAGCATTGTCTACAATCTCATAAACTAAGTGGTGAAGGCCACGACTGTCAGTGGAGCCAATATACATACCAGGTCTTTTTCGAACTGCTTCTAGTCCTTCTAATACTTGAATGGCATCGTCATTATATGCGATCCCTGGCTGATTAATTGCCAAATCAAATCCCCTCCAAAATACAAACGTCCGTTCTACTCTATTTAATCGTACTTTCAATAGATTGTTCTGTCAATATTCGCATATCGAACAAGCTCATTTATTGTATCAAACAAAAGTCAAGGAATACAAACTATCTCTCAATTATTTATAATTTCCTCTATTCCCTCGTATTTACAAAACAGTAAATAATCGTGTTGTTCTTGTCTTTATTCACGATAATTTTTACTTTTTCCTTCAACTTCATGCATATTCTTATAAAATTATTTTGTAGGATAAATGTAATCATTTTTCAAGAGATGGAAAATATACTTTCGACCACGTTAAAAAAAGAGTAAAATGGTAGTACATTACATCTCTTTAGTAGTAATAATCTTTTTGAAAGGACCAATTTATGATTAATGCAATTATTATAATCTGTGCTTATTTAATCGGGTCAATTCCATCTGGGTTATGGATTGGCAAACTCTTCTATAAAACAGATATCCGCGAACATGGTAGCGGAAATTTAGGAGGGACAAACTCTTTTCGTGTTCTAGGTAAAAAAGCTGGAATTATTGTCACAACTTTAGACATATTAAAAGGAACAGTGGCAACAATACTTCCCATCATCCCGTATTTTAACGACGCATCCATTCACCCTTTAATTTTAGGTGCAATTGCTGTTGTTGGTCATATGTTCCCAATTTTTGCAGGTTTCCGCGGAGGTAAAGCCGTTGCAACTTCCGGTGGTGTTTTATTAGGCTATGCATGGCCGTTATTCATAGTTTTAATAGTAGGATTTTTTATTTCATTGAAAATCACAAAGATTGTAAGTTTATCCTCAATGGTTGTATCGGTAATCGGAGTCATTTATTGTATCATTTATGTGATCGTAACAGGTGATTATGCCTTATTGATTTTAGTCACACTGTTAGCTGCATTTATTTTCTACCGTCACCGTGCTAACATTAAACGGATTAAGGAAGGCACGGAACCAAAAGTAAAATGGCTATAACAGTGTTTGCGAAAGGATGTACGTATGAAACTCGTCATAACAAATGAAGCACTACATTGGTTTAAACATGAGATGGAAGCAAAAAATGGAGATCAAATTCGGTTTTACGCACGTTACGGTGGTTCTTCCCCATTTCATGAAGCCTTTTCTTTAGGGATGAATCGTGAGGAGCCGCACGATATTGGCGTCGAAACAGAAATAGATGGAATTCGTTTTTATATTGAAAGAGATGATTTGTGGTTTTTCAATGAACATGACCTCGTTGTAAAAGTGGATTCGACTTTAGATGAATTAAAATATGAATATGTTCAAGAATAAAAATTGGGGAGACCTTGTAGATTATAAGGTACTTCCCTTTTTATTTAAAAAATTCCCAAAGGATGTTACAAACTTAATTCTCAATCGTTTTTATATATGGAATGACAAAGGATCCGGTCAGCCATATTGAATCATAGGAGGATGTAGGAAATGTTTAAAAAATCATTAATTGGTACTGTCCTAGCATTAACGATTTCAACTGTAGGAAGTGCCGAACCATTGGAGAAAATGGAAGTGAAAAGTGAATATCAGGAAGGGATTAGTCAACAGTCCGTATATGAAGAACGAATAAAAATGTTAGAGTTAAGCATAATTCCGACAACACCAAGAGAAACGGTCGAAGTGTTTGCAAAAGCTGTAAAAGAGAGAAATGGTGCCGTCCAATATGCCCTTCTTTCTAAAGATGAACAAGAAAAAGTTTATACAACACTAGCTACTAATCATTGGGTAACAGGCGTATCAAGTCCTTGGGTTGAAACGTACAAAATTATTAGTGAAAAAGAACTGAAAAGTAAAAAACAAATGGAATATGTTGTTGAATTTAATCTCTTTACTTCAACAGGAAAAGCAGGAACTGATCTAGCTCGCCTCACTCTCGAAAAATCAGGGGAGCAATGGTTGATAAAGAAAATTGAACGGGCTACAAAAGAATCTGTAGGAATATGGAAAACCTATAATGAGGTAGATACGTCCCATATTGAACAGCAATTTCAAACGATGAAAACCTATACCAGTACACGAGGGGTAACACTTCAGTTGCCTGAAGAAATCATGAACAAAATAAACATTGAAGAAGGATCTTGTACAAATGAAGAAAGTAATCCACCTTGCACCTTCTTTTATTACAAGGACGAAAAACAAAAGAAAAATGTGATGCTTTTTGCACTACTCCACTTATCTGAACAACACTTAAAATCGAGTTACTATCAAGAGCATCCTTTTATGACACTTATTGGGAAAAATAAAAATGATACTATCTATTATGTAGCACCTAGTGAACATCCATATGGTGAAAATGAACAGTCAAAAGAAGGAAAAGAATGGAGTCAATTGATTAACCAATTAATCGAAAGAGTTAAAAGTATCTAGTTGTATAAAATAACAGAGGGACTACTCGGTGTTTGAGTAGTCCCTTCATTGTTTCTTGAGTTAAAATCGATTATTTAGGTGTTTTCGAGTCGTTTACCTTTATCGATTGCAATGTAGTAAACAGCGGATTTATGCTCTCGTATATCAATTCTTCTCCGCGCCAATATGTTGCGTAACTTTGATCTAGATAGAACTCATTTTGTAGATTCGTTAGGTCAAGGATATATACAGAAGGAATCAAATTTGACTCTGAAAAAATATTTAAAGCGATGTAGTTTTGATCCGTACTAACGAGCATACTTTCAAGAACAAGATTGCTGTCGTCTTGGATTTGTTCCATTCTTTTTAAAAACGTCAATTCATTGTTCCTCATATCATAGACCCAAATCGAAACGCCAAAAATGGACTCTTCTGCTGCCATTTCTTGTATGCCGAAATAAATGCGGTTATTGTCGTCGTCAAATGCAATAGAGCTAAAACGATATTCGGAAGTTTTGATCTCTTGTTTATTCAATTGATCTAATGTAAATAACGCTCTCGTTTCCCCATTTTGAATAAGTTGAATTGTCTTCATATCTACAGATGAAATAGTAGTTGACTGATCTTCCGTAACTTCCTTAATTTTATAACTACCGTCTACTTCATTTAATTTAAATGTATAAAGGTTGTTATTTAGATAGGGTAAGTGGCTATCTGTCCGAGTTATTTCTACCCGAACTTCATCTACATGTTTTCCCTCAGTTGTTGAAAGTATTTTATAGTTGCTAATTCTTGGGTTAGAAACGGTTAAAAAGTCAGGTGGTGAGACCATTAAACTTTTTGCGTAATCATCGTCTCTTACCATTAAGGCTTGCATAAATTGATGGACGGTTTGTTCTGAAGTGAGTTTTTCTGTACTAAGTTCGATTTGCATTAATCGTGTTTCCTCAATCTCGTCATCAAACATTCGTTCTTTAATGAGATAAATGGCATTCTCCTCTCCCCAAACAGGTGTTCTGTATTGGTATAAAGGCTTAGTAGAATCCCTTTGTAGTAGATTTGTTGTTAACTGTTTTTTCGTTTTTAAATTGGTATCAGCAATCCAAATTTGGTCCATTCCATTGTCTTCTTTTATATAGGCAATATAATCACCCGTTCGATTAATGGATGGAGAGTGACCTTTATCCACTATGGTCGTTTCGTTCTTTTTTAGATCCTTTATTAGGATGTTTCCTTTGTCTTCATAAATTGTAAAACGTCCTTCTATAGTTAAATCTTCTTTCTCTAAAAGATGCTTAAGATTTTCCGCTTCCTTAGTAGCAATTTTACTTAATCCTAATCCACTTGTATTCAGCGTGTATACTTCTTGATTTTTCATCGTGACATATAAACGACCTTCATGATTTGCAATAGTTTGTATATCTCCATTAGCAACATCTATAAAGGAAATAGCATTCGTTACAAGCAGTTCAATGGCATTAACTGTTTTTGGTGGTTGCGATACGAAGACGAACGACAGAAAAAGAATTGCAGCAAGCGTTATAGCATATAGGATGGTGCTATTTATCTTTTTCTTTTTTTTACTTTCAAACGATTTTCGCAATTGTTTTTTTAAATGGTCATCAACAGGGATCAAATCCTTTGCTTTATGGAGCAGACTTTCCACTTTTTCCTCATCCATTATGTTTCCCCCAAACATTTATTTATAAGTATTTTTAGCTTCTTCGTTATTCGAATAGTTTTGACTCGAATGGAATTATCGGGTTTGTTTAGTAAACTAGCGACTTCTTTAAACTTCAACTCAGCAAAAAATCGTAAATTAATAATCTCTTGCTCTTCTTTATGCAAAACATGTAAAGATTTTTGTAAACAACTCATCTCTTCCGAAAGTTCAAGAGAATCTTCAAAAGGAACTGGTGCTGTATAAAGTTCTAAATCTTCTACAGGTACCCCCTTCTTTTTTCTGTAATAATCCACTATTGAATTTCTTGCAATTGCAAAGAGCCATGCTTTCTGATTTTGTATTGTTTGATGATGGAATTTTTCATAGGATTTACGAAAAATGTCACTTACAATATCTTCTGTATCCCACTTATTCCCCGTTTTTACATACACGTATCGGTAAACATCATTAAAATAATGGTCATACATATCTAGGAAGCTATCTTCCATCTATCCCACTCCTGTATTTCATAATAAGACGTGTAAAACCTTCTAAATGTAACTCGTAAAATAGTTGATGCTGAATAAATAGTTTAGATTTTCGGTGGCGAGTCAATTGAATCTATTCCCATTCAAATATGTCGTAAGAAAATTGGAAAAGTGACACCCTTTGGAAAATTTTTAAAAATAATAAAGACCGCCTCAAAAAATTGAGACGGTCTATAGAGTTAAAATAAATGATAAACGGTTTATTTTCAAGAATTGTTTTCCAATTTCTTAAAAATAGACGCATTGGACACCTATACAATAAAAAACTGCCAAGGAATATGCTCCTTGACAGTCTAAAAGTTATTTAAAGTATTTAAAATTTACGACTTCACTAGATTGACCTAGTTCAGTTACCATCGCATTATATGCCTCAATGACTTGGGGATATAGTTCTTCTACTTGCGAAACATTTACTTCGCCTTCAAAATCATAACGAGCTGGTTCAAATTCATTACTGAAGCTTTGTAATTTTTGAAGGAAGTTTTGTACATGATTATTTTCTCTAATCGAAGCATCTATGTTTGTATATACTTGAACGGAATGTTTATTCGCAGTGAATCGTTCAAAAACCTTTGAGCGATCTTTCCCTTTTTTGTGCGCAATGCGTTTTAAATCTTTCGTGCATTCCAATACACTTTTTCCTTGTTGTACGATCAATTGTAATGGTTCCATCAATATTACGACCTTTCTAACGAGTAATGCCTTTTTAAATGATAAGTTTTAAAGGATTTATGTTCTCTTTTATTTTATCATTTTTATGAAAGAAATCATCAAGAAAAGCTCTCTATTGTGTAATTGCCAAGCTATATTTCCCTGTTTTCTAAAAAACTTTACTAAGGTTCAATTTGAGAAATAATTGACGACTTATGTCTAAATTTCACTATTTTCCAGAAAATAATTTCTTAAAAGATAATCGTATTTCCCTTACTATTAAGCGATTGGAATACCGAGTGAAGCTAATAATACGTAAACAACCATTTGAAAATCCATCACAAAATGGGCAATAATTAGCGGTGTAATATTTCTTGTTTTATGAAAGATCAATGCAACAACAAATGCTAAAGGTAAAAATGCTAATAACCTCCAAGTGATATAAGAACTTTCTAATACAATTGGTAAAGGACCGTGTTGAATTGAAAGAAACAATGCAGGTAATATCATGGCGAGGGCAATACCCCATTTTTTCTCAATCCTTGGAAAAGCATAGCCATAGTAGGTTGGTAGTTCAACTAAGGCATTACTAATTGGAAAAGTGATTAAAGCGATAATGGCAGCTCCTAAAGGGATTCCTTGCATCATGTTTGTAGGAGGCTGGAAATCGCCCAAAATTAAGAATGAGAAACCATATAAGCCTATCGCTGCAAATGGAAAACTAATGAACAAGTAAAATAAGCCCTTTAAAAAATCCTTTCCTAATTTCTCCTTGTTAAATTGCAAAATTGCATTGAACGATTTTCCTTCCTTTTTGAGCAAATGCTTTAAAACAATAAAACTTGCTACATTTGCAAGAATGGCTTGAAATGGCCACCATTTTTCTGCTTCCTTCATAGCTTCATTCACACCTAAAACTTGAAATAAAAAAATCATCACCAAACCAAATAGAAGAAAAAATCCAGTTCTCATACTTAAAGCGATCCAAATATTTTTGTTCCCCATAGTTTTCCCCTTTTTCATTATATACTAACGTTCGTTAGTTATTATATACTAACGAGTGTTAGTTATCAACAGCTGAATTACAATTTTATCCCGCATTAACGGGCAGTAAGACTCCCTCCTCAAGACTTAAGTAAAACAATAAGGATAGGTGGGAGATCAACTGCTGGCATGCGCCCGATTGGTTCGGACCAACAGGATGTTGGTCACTCAGGCGTTGCCACACGATGTGGCGTTCTTAGCCTGAGTTCTTCTACTTATCCGTGGGGGATGAAGAAAACCCCCACGGATTGAAGTTTCACTTTATGTAAAATAAAAAAGACCGTGATTGAATGACTCTAATCACAGTCTTTGCTTCGTCTTAAATTCCTGAGTTTTTTCGTGCATTCATTTCATCCTGAATTTCATCTTTCATGGCAGCAATGGAATGTTGGCGTCGTGCATTTTTTTCTTTCATTCTTTGTTGCTCTTCAGGACTCGCAAATTCCATACTAATTTCAGCTTCATGCATTTTATTTTCCGTATTTTCTATCATTTCCTGCAATCGTTCCACATTGTTTTGTCTGTTATCTGGGTTTGGTTGGTTTTGTTTAGACATAATAGCCTCCAAAAATATTTTATTAAGTACGTAGTTAGTTTGCTTTGATTTTTTGGTGCTATGCAAAATAAAAAAGAAGAATCGTTTTGATTCCCCTTAGTTTTTTTCAACTATATTTTTTAAATGTTGTTGTAGTTGTTGAGCGGATGATAAAGCGCGTTTGTCATGAATCATTTCCCCAGGTTTACTTGCCCGGCCAATTACATACCCTTCAAATGTCATGCCGAAAAAGTCGAAAATGTATTGAAATTGCTGAATGAGTGGCAGCCCTTTTATGTACGGTTTATCTCCACCAACCGCAATAACATAGGCTTTTTTTTGCCCTAACTCTGTACGGAAGTTTGGAAAGTTTTGATCTCTTAGCGTTTGCGACCAACGATCAATAAACAGCTTCATCGTTCCAGACATACTATACCAATAAATCGGTGTAGAAAAAATCAAAATATCGTGTTTCATGACCTGTGCAATCAGCTTATTGTAATCATCATCTACGTCTTGAAAACCATGTTCGGAATGCCGTTCATCTTTTATTGGTAAAATGTTGTATTCTCTTAAATAAATCTTTTCTACAGGAATGCCTTTAATTACTTGTTCAGTGAGCATCTCTGTATTTCCATTTTCTCGAGTACTCCCGAAAATAACCGCAATTGACATACGCACTCGCTCCTTTATTAAATAGTATTCAAAAACAATCAATAAAATAACCAAAACACCCGAAGCTGATGTGACTGTGATTAAATCCATAATAGCATGTAAATATTTATAAGGAACATAATTATGCTATCAAAGGAGATTGAATATGAATTTTCAAAATGTAACGGTTGCTGGTAGTGGTGTTTTAGGAAGTCAAATCGCATTTCAAACAGCATATAAGGGGTTCAAGGTTTCTGTTTATGATATTAATGAGGAAGCCATTGAGCAGGCTAAAAGTCGTATGATGTCGTTAAAGGAACGATATAAGGAAGATTTAAGAGCGAGTGCCGATGCGGTTGATTCTGCCTATAATCGCATGTCTTTTTATTCGGATTTAAAAGAGGCTGTACAAGACGCAGATTTAGTCATTGAAGCCGTTCCTGAATTAGCAGAAATCAAAATGAAGTTTTATAAGCAATTAAGTGAAGTTGCACCTGAAAAAACGATTTTTGCTACGAATTCATCGACAATGCTTCCAAGTCAATTTGCCGATAGTACTGGAAGATCAGAAAAGTTTTTAGCACTCCATTTTGCAAACGAAATTTGGTTGAATAACACAGCTGAAATTATGATGCATCCAAATACAGATTCAAAAGTATTTGAAGATGTCATTGAATTTGCCAAAGCAATTGGTATGGTTGCGTTACCTCTCCAAAAGGAACAGCCGGGCTATATTCTTAATTCATTGCTCGTTCCGTTCTTAGAGGCAGCACAAGGGTTATTAGTAAAGGGTATTGCCGATCCTGAAACGATTGATAAAACGTGGATAATTGCAACAGGCTCGCCAAAAGGACCATTTGCTATATTAGATGTTGTCGGAATCAATACAGCTTATAACATTGCGTATGCAAAAGGACAAGCTGGTAATGAAGGGTCGAAAAAAGTTGCGGAATATTTAAAACGAGAGTACATCGATCAAGGGAAACTCGGGACAGGAACGAAAGAAGGCTTTTATACGTATCCAAACCCAAAATATTTAGATCCGGATTTTTTGAGATAATCATTTGTGGGCGGTTCACTTTATGTAGTGACCGCCCACAAATGTTAGTAGAGCATGTTTAATACTCGACCGTCAATTAAGTTTGTATTAATTGGGATATCCCCTGCATCCCGTCCATATTGCCACGCCCACACATTCGCTTCACAGTTTGGGAATGTTGGAGTAAAGTCGGGTGCATCTTTTGCTTTCGTCACTCCATGTTCTGGTTCAGCACTCCATAGTATGGTCTGAACGCCTACTTTCTTATCTTGTGCTGCAGCCTCACAGTAAGCTTCATTAAATCCGCCTTCAGTAGGGTCGTGATAAAAGCCCGGTTTATAGTCTGTATTAAATAAATAATCGACATACCCCCGGATCCAATGACTATCGATTTCGAAAAAGCGTTCAACGTTAGCAAAAATCGGTGTCCCCTTTTTAATACCTAATCGTTTTGCCTGATATGTAGCATTCATAGCTACGACTTTGGCATGTGCTTCCCCAACTGCTCTAGAAAAATCATTATAAATCGGCATCACTTTTATTCCGTTACTATGAAGCAATTGGATTTCTTCTTTGGTTAATCCTTCTGAAGCGCCATCCACTCGTGTTAAATATCTTCCCCAATACTCTGGTTTTCCATAAGATTGTAAAACAGTATTATATAACTCTTTGGTTACACTTTGAGAAGAATCCACACCCCAATGATAACTAACCAATAAAGTACCTCTTTTCTATTAAAATTTTGAAAATAAAAGCTAATACGCTCCCCCAGCTCCGAAAAAACTGGAAACTTCCAAGATGCTAGCGCCTATAGCTAGACACTGTAAAAACATCAGAAAATGTGATGTTTCATACATAGACAAGTCTAATCACAATAATCTTCCCAACATATAATGCTTATGAGACGTGTGACCTAAATAATTTTGCTCGGCGTAATAATTGCAAATTTCGGGCTTTTGTAAAGATGAGTTATGGTTAGCGAAAACTGTGACAACCGCCGTGGCTTTCTCTATTTATATGAAACGCTAAAGGAGTGTGTGATAAATGAGTAAAGGATGGACAAAAAGCGATATTGGTGACTTATCAGGGAAAGTAGTGATTGTAACCGGGGCAAACAGTGGTTTAGGATATGAAACGTGCCTTGCTTTAGCTGAAAAAGATGCCACTGTTGTGCTAGCGGTAAGAAATTTGAATAAAGGATTAGATGCCATTGACAAAATTAAAGTCCATTATCCCAATGCGAACCTACATGCGATGTCATTAGATTTAAATGATTTAGCCAGTGTTAAACGATTTGTGGAATCTTTTAAATCTAAGTTTAACTCCTTATCCATATTAATTAACAATGCGGGCATTATGGCACCTCCTTTTCAACAAACAAAGGATGGGTTTGAATCACAAGTAGGTGTGAACTATCTTGGTCATTTTGCATTAACAGGCCACCTCTTAGACTACTTAAAGAAAACACCAAATTCTCGGGTTGTATCATTAGGAAGTTTAGCAGCCCATAAAATCAAACCGGAGTTTCATAACTTTAAAGGAACGAAAAAGTATAAAGCGCTAAAGTATTATGGGCAAAGTAAGCTCGCGTGCATGTTATTTGCAAAGGAGCTTCAATATCGATTCCGCCAACATCAAATCGATTCCAAAAGTGTCGCGTGTCACCCCGGGATTTCACAAACAAATTTATTTGCAAAAGGATCACGAAAATTGACGCGAAAACTCACACGTACTTCGTTAAAGTTGATTGGTCAAGAAGCTGAAACGGGGGCTTATCCAATTCTTTATGCAGCGACTGAAGCAAGAGTGCGTGGTGGCGAGTACATTGGTCCTGATGGTAGAGGTGGGAGTAAAGGAGATCCAATTGAACTAGATATTATTGATGAATTGTATAATGAGCATGTAGCATGTAATCTTTGGAAGCTTTCTGAAACATTGACAGGCGTGACGTATAATTTCAAATGAGGATAGGTCTGAAATGGGAATGCAAAACCCTACTTTTTCGGTAGGGTTTCGTTTCCGTAAGTGTGTTTTACCAAACGCCCGCGAATTCGGCTAAGTGCTCGCAAAATTTAGTATCCGCTCTCAACTCATCGCAAGCGCCCACAAAATCGGTTATCCGTCCACAACTCGTCGCAAGCGCCCACAAAATCGGTTATCCGCCCACAACTCGTCGCAAGCGCCCACAAAATCAGTTATCCGCCCACAACTCGTCGCAAGCGCCCATAAAATCGGTTATCCGCCCACAACTCATCGCAAGTGCCCATAAAATCGTCCATCCGCCCGCAAATCATCACAAGTGCCCACAACATCTACCTCCTCGCGCGAAATCAACTGTTATTCTCTCGTTCAAATACGATTTTTCCTGCAACGACTGTTTTTACTGCGTTTGCTTGTAACATGTCTTCAGAAGTTCCTTTAAAAAGGTCGCGGTCGAATATTGAAAAATCGGCATCGTACCCTTTCTTGATTAACCCTCTTTCATGCTCTTTGCCAATTGCTTGAGCACTTCCGACTGTATACATTCGAATGGCTTCAAAACGTGATAATTTTTCTTCCGGTAAATATCCTTCATGATGTTCACCTGGTTTCTTCCGCTCAACAGCAGCGTAGATCGAAGCAAGTGGATTAATCTCTTCAATTGGTGCATCTGTACCTGCAGCGCACATTAATCCACGATGGAGTAACGTTTTCCAAGCGTATGCATAATCTAGACGTTTTTCACCAAGTCGATTTATGACCCAAGGAAAATCGGAAGGGACAAATGCAGGTTGTAGGTCTAATACGATTGGTAATTTGGCCATCCGTTCGACTAAATCTTCCCGCAATACGCAACAGTGAATGAGACGATCTCTTTTTCCATGTGGGACGGGGTATTTTTCAATGACATTGAGAATTTGCTCAGCCCCCGCATCTCCAATCATGTGTACGGCAATTGCTTCATTATATTTGCGAGCCAATTTCACTAATCGTTCTAATTCTTCATCGGTATGAATTAATAGCCCATGATTTTTGGGGTTATCTGCATATGGAAGTGATAAAGCTGCCGTCGAACCTCCTAATGCGCCATCAGCAAATATTTTCATTGCCCCTGGTTCAATAAAAGGTTCATCAAATTGAATGTTTGCTTGCATCATCTCTTCAAAAACTGCATTGTGTCGGAGTAAATTTACACGAAAATGACGCTTTTCTCCAACAACTCGTTTATATGCTGTAAGTGGGTTTGTAAAATGACCAAAGTAACTCATATCTTCAGAATGGGCCCCCGTTAATCCTTTAGAAAGCATGTCATTAATCGAAAGCGTAAGCGCCTCTTCTAATGAATTAATATAACTTTCACCCTCACGTGGAATAGCATCTGTTACTAAATTGGAAGCAAGATCGTACAATAATCCGTTTAGATGACCTTCTTTATCCGTACCTATTTGGCCGCCAGTTGGAGAGATCGTTTCATCTGTAATCCCTCCTGCAAGTAGCGCGGATGTATTCCCTAACACAACATGATGACATACCCGTGTTAAAAGAATTGGTTCACTGCGAATTTCGTCGAGTTCCTTTAACGTTGGTATGCGTTGATCAGCAAAATGATTTTCGTTCCACCCTTCGCCAAATAACCATTGATCTTTTGGTGTATGAAGTGAAGCAACCTTTACTAGTTCGAGCATTTCCTCTGCTGATGTTGCTTGTGAAAGGTCCAGTCGAGTTAACTTTTGCCCTTGAAAAATGATGTGTAAATGGCTATCGACAAATCCTGGGTACATGGCAGCACCTTGTAAATCGAACTTTTCGTCACATCTATCCTTTAAATCGTCATAGCTTCCAAGTGCAATAATCTTTCCATTTTCCACGAGAACGGCTTCAACTGTTTCATTTTCTTTCTCCATTGTGTAAATCGGACCACCGTACCAAAGTTGCTTCATTTGAATAATCCCCTCATCTATCAAAGTAGTGTTTGCATGTGTTGTAACGTTTCTTTCGCTTTTCCTTCAATAATTAAATCAAAATAGGCTGCATTTGGGTTAGCATCCTTATTAATATAAACGGTTTTTCCCTTCGTCATCGTAGGTAATTGATTGACTGGATATACTTCAAGACTTGTGCCAATGACGATGACTAGATCAGCTTGTTGAATGTTTTTTAAAGTAATCGTCCAGCTCTCTTCAGGCAGGGCTTCACCAAAAAGGACAACATTCGGACGTAATACCCCTCCGCATTCCTGACAAGTCTCTTTCTGAATAAACGCTTCTTTCGTAGAGGATTCATTACATTGATGACATCGAAATGTTTGAATGGATCCATGGAGCTCTTGAACATGTTTGTTACCAGCTTTCGTATGAAATCCATCCACATTTTGGGTGGCAATGGAATGAATGAATCCTCTTTTTTCCCAATCAGCTAAAATATAGTGTCCATCATGAGGTTGACATTGTTCTAACCCAGTTAAACGCATCGAGTAAAACTCATGAAATAAATCATACTTATTTTCAAGGGCAGTGACTGTAGCTACTGTATGTGGGTCAATATTTTTCCACCACCCGGAAGATGAGCGAAAGTCTGGAATTCCACTTTCTGTAGACATTCCAGCTCCTGTTAAGACGACGGTTTTTTGTGACGTTTTAAGCCAATCCATGAAAGTTGCTAGCGAATTCATTTGTTTTACCCCTTCCAAAAAATTTCTACATGTATGTATTCAAGGTTGTATAGTAAAAATCCTATAAAAACGAAAAAAGAAAGAGTTTCCCCTTTCTTTTCATAAGATAATTCATTTTTTAAGATGTTTGCATATTCTCGAGATGTCGTAATCATTACCGTGATGGAGCCTTTACGGTAGATAGTTTTAATGAGAAATGGGATGCCTGTTGTATTTTGAAAACGATAATCTAAGCCCCCAAAGGATACTGTTGCATCCCTTCCTTCAGGTACATAGCCAACCGTTCTAGAATGATGATGCCTTTCGATCGTTTTGACGTCTAGAAAATCCACGGCATTAAATAACGTAGAGGAAGTTTGGCAAATACCACCACCGATGCCCTTCACTAATTTGCCCTTTACAATTTCTGGAGCAACTTGATAGCCTGTTGCCACCTCTCTTGGACCAACAACTAAGTTAAAGGAAAAAACATCACCAACGCCGACAATGATATTATGAATGGCAATAGCAGAGAGTTCGATATTTTTACTGCGACCAAAATTTGCGCCATTAAAAATCGTTGTAAAAGAGGATAACGTAACCTCATCTAAAAAAGGGACATCCTCCTGTTTATAATCGCTTTCCGTAAAAATGATGGGCAAATCCACTTTTCCACCTGTAAAGGATTGCTGCAATATATTTTCCACTAATTGCGGTTCATCAATCGTTATCATAGGTCGACCTTTAATAATATTCCCATTTTCGTCTATCCGATCTAAAAGAAGGGGCTTATTAAAACCGTGCTGGGTATTGAAGCCTTTTGCAAAATCGCGTGCCCAAATTTCCATTTCCTTCTTAAAGTCCTCCATATTTGTAACAAGCTGATAATCATTTGGAATGATGGTTTTTACGACTCTATTAGTTAGTGGGTTAATAATTTGAATGGTTTGATTTTCTAATAAGTCTTCTGTAAAGGGAGTAAATTCATAAGAAAAAGCTGAACTTTGCCAATGGAAAATAAATAGAACGGTGAGAAAAAGTAAAACAGTACATTTTTTAAGCAATTTATAACCCAACCTTGTTCTTCGCAATTTTGGATAACTTATATGTACTGTTCCCATTCTCTAGTTATTTATAATTGGTAATATTGTCAAAGGATATTTGAGAATTAATAAATACTTTCATTACTATTCAAAAACACCATTTCGCACAATCTCTATATTCACTTTAAAATTCACTTTCGCATTTGGATATAGTTCATTCCATTTTTCTTCAGTTAAGTTAGAGTTTCGTACACTGGCATAATAGTCATCCCCAAATCCAAAAATATCTGAATTCTTTTCCTGAGTATATTTAACGATTCGTTTCAGTTCTTTCTCTATTTCTTTTCCAATTGCCTTTTCAAGTTTTTTCGTAACGTCAGGTTTTCCAACATTTGCATTTGAATGCAATTCAACGATACGACATGCAAGATCGACTTCAACATCATACTCTGGGGTAGATTTGTCTACTAATTTAATTGTCCGTTTTGATTGAATGGAGTCAATAGCAACATGTAATTTTTCATCTGTATTTTTCTCTTGATCTAAGGTGTCCCCTGGTAATTTTAATTCCAGGGCCCCTGCTTTAAATTTATCCCGAAGCATGATAACATAAAAAGCTTCCTCAGAAGTCAGTTGACCTACCATTTTAGAACCGGCAAAAATTGCTAAAGCATTAATTTTTATTATATCTTTTTCTTTCTTTATAATCGGAATCGCTAAATCTCGAAGTGGCGAGTAATTGTTCCGGACGACTTCGTGTAAAGTAGAGGAAACTGTATGTTGCCGTTGAACATTATGATCAATAAGATTATAAACATGCTGACCAATATCGGTAATATTTTTATAATTTCCTTCGATTAAAGGTTTTGCGTCGCCATCAACAACGGCTAAATAAATACTACTACTAAGTTCAGAATTCATCATTAGGCCATGTAGAGGTTCCTCTAACCCTCTTTCTGCTAAATTCTTTCCAAATAATATGGTGTGTGTTTGACCGGCCAACATTTTTTTTGCGGTTTGCAGGTTAACTTTAATTCGAGTTCCTTGATTTGTAGCTTCTGTATTTGTTTGTGTTTCTAAGGTACTTTTGTTGTCTGGGGATACTTGGCGAATAATGACTGTGGCTGTCACGTTTTCATCATTCTCGTTTGCAACATCATAGCCGATTAATGTAGCTAAACTAATTCTTTCAAGTATTTTTGTCTCTGTACAACCAATCAGGAAACTGCAGAAAATAAGTATTAGTAGAAGCTGTTTAACTTTTTTCACTGTTACTCACCTGCATTTTTTTAATTTGTCTTTTTAGTAAAGCACAAAGAAATAAAATAAATGGGTAGATAAAAACGACAGCAAAGGCATATTTTCCAAACCAATCATTTAGTAAGTTAATGTCTGTTCTTTTATTGATAAAAATACCAGAGACAAACATGATGCTACTGAAAATCAATAAAAACTTATTTACTGAAATATTGACCATTCTCTGGACACCTCGATATGCTGCCCACATATATAAGCAAAGGTTTGGTAAGATAATAATCATCCAAAGACAGATTGTAATAATTTCGATTCGTTCAATAAATGGCAGCCGAATAAAACCAAATAATGTTAATGTTGCCCAGATTGTTTTCATCAATTGTTCGCCACTAAAAAAGGTTAAAGAAACAAACATAATGGATAGGTAAAGGAATAAAGTAAAGAGCATGCCTAGATGAACATATCGTTTATACTTAGTTTTATTCTTCAAAAAAGGGTACACAAAATTGATAATTTCAAACCCAACAATTGTAAAGGACATAGACATGACACCTTTAAGAATTCCTTTTAATTCATTATCCAAAATAGGTAGAAGGTAATTTAAATCCGAATATTTCAAGGGGATAATTAATATTGGTGGAATCCATAGAAGAAAGAAAAAACTAAAGAAACAAATACCAATAATTACCCTAAATCCCCCTTTAAATGTATAAATAATAATTGATAATATTGATAAGCAAAGAAACATCGAACTTAAATAGGGAAAAACCCATGTATTAATAACTTCAGTGTAATTTTTTACAATGACAAAAAAAGCACTTGAACAGTAAAAAATGTACAGTATATTTAAAAAATTCCCGAGGTATTTTCCGAAAATGTCTATGTGGATTCCATATAAATCATTTGAGTCATACATATCTAAAGTTTTCATCATAATATAAACAACGATATGTGCAAGCAAAAAACTTAAAATGACAGAAATCCAAGCATCCTGTTTGGCATCTTGGTAAATAACTCGTTGAAAACCATGTATACCGACACCGATTTGAGTAGCTGTAACAATAAAAAAAAGAAGGAAAGCATTAATCTTTTGATTATTACTTATATGAAGAGTTTCTTTCACTCTGTCACCTTCTTTTCAGATTTTTGATTATTTCCTTCATTTTCCCCTTGATTATTTCCTTGAGGATTTCGATTATTTATCCCTTGGCGAGAAAGGAATGTACTTGGTAATCGGATAATACTATCTGGCCAATCTTTCCACCTTGGTGGATAAAATGGTGCTAAATATGGAGCACCTAATGTTGTTTGGCGTAATAAGTGGGTAAAAATAAAACAAACGGCAAGCATGATTCCGAAATATCCCCAAAATCCAGCTAGTATTATAATTGGAAAACGAATAATTCGTATCGCATTCCCCATCATATAGTTCGGCGTTGTAAAGGAAGAAAGCGCTCCTAATGCTACGATAATAATTAGAATGTTACTTGTAATCCCAGCTTGTACTGCGGCTGTCCCAATAACAATCCCCCCAACAATCCCGATTGTTTGTCCTACTTTAGTCGGTAGTTTTGCCCCTGCTTCCCTCAGTAATTCAATAATAATCTCTAAAAGAAGTGCTTCGATGATTGGAGGAAACGGAACAATTGCCCTAGATTCATTTAATGGTACTAACAATGGTTGTGGAATTACTTCATAATGAAAGGTAAGTGTAGCTACGTAAATGGGTGTTAAATAAATCGAAATAAATATGGCAATAAATCTTAACAAACGGACAAAAGATGCAATTGACCACCGTAAATTTTGATCTTCCCTACTTTGGAAAAACTCAATAAAGGATTGTGGACCAAGAATAGCCATCGAACTGCCATTTACTAAAATCCCAACCTTACCACTTAATAAGCCATCACAAAATCTATCTGGTCGTTCGGTTAGGAGCATTTGCGGGAAGAGCGATAATGAGTTATCATCGATTAATCCTTCTAGTACTGCACTATCGATGATGTCTGCTATATCGAGGTCTGTTATCCTTTGTCTGACAGTATTTACTTGTTCTTCTGTGGCGATTCCGTGAATATACAACAGGGACAATGAAGTATTCGTTTGATGTCCTAATGTAAATTTTTCATTACATAAATCCGGATTTGTAATATATCGTCGAACCAATGAAATGTTTGTTGCAATACTTTCATTGAATCCCACCTGAGAACCAATAACCTGTGATTCGTTTTCTGGAGCGGATAAACCACGAGATTGAATGGAAGAAATTTTAGCAATTACCACTTCAGAAAAGCCTTCAATATGGATAATGCAAGCGCCAATTAACATTTCAAGTATCGTTTTATTTAATTCATCCATTACATCGACTTCCGGTAACTTTAGGTTTGTATGAATGTCTTGAGGTGTAGCGCCTTGTTTTGCGTTTTGTACTTCCTTTAAAACTTGTTCATTTAATAATGAAATATCCACTAAGTTATCTACATAAATCACCGTAGTTGTTGGTGAAACATAACGAATAATTAAATCAGAAGGTGAATGAAGTTTCTCCTTCAAAGATTGTAGGAATTCATATCTATTTGAAGAAATTGGTTCTTTCTTAGACTCTTTCTTTGCTTCTTTCTTTTGCTGATCGTTTTGTTGTTTTTTCTGTTTTTCTTTCTTTTTTTTGTTAAACATTACAGTCTCCCCATTTTTTATCATACAGATATAATTTACGGAAAAGGGAGAAAGTATACGGAAAATAAAAGAGCAATTCTCCTTTTAGTTAGTGGAGAATTGCTTTTTTGCAAATTTTAATTAAAGTTTAAATTGTTGTGCATGTATTCTAAGTTCTTCTGCCATGTTCGCTAAGTTTTCCGCAGATGCAGCGATTTCCTCCATGGAGCTCGTTTGTTGTTCCGATGCGGAGGCAATTTCTTGTGTGTTACCTACTGCTTCTAAGGAAACTTCGGAAATATGCACAATATCATCTACCATTTTTTCAGACGAATCTTTAATTAATCGACTTTCTGAAAGGATTTCTTGCATATGTTCCGACACTCTTTGAACAGCTAACGAGATATTTCCAAATTCAGTACCAGCTTGTTCAACAAAGGATTTCCCATCATTCACTGCAATATTTCCTTCATTCATCGCATTAATCGATAAAGAAATTTCATATTGAATCTCTTTAATCAGGTCGCTTATTTGACCAGAAGCAGTACTTGATTGTTCAGCTAATTTTCGTACCTCTTCTGCCACTACCGCAAATCCTTTTCCGTATTCCCCTGCCCTTGCCGCTTCAATTGCAGCATTTAGCGCAAGTAAATTCGTTTGATCGGCAATCGTTGTAATGACAGATATGATTTCATTAATCTCATTTGATTTTTTACCTAATTCGTTAATAGTAACAGAGGCACTGCTTGTTTTTTCTTCAATTGCTTTCATTTGATTTACAGTTCGATCAATCACTTCTGAACCTGTATGGGCTGCTTGCACTGCATCATCTGTTAGTTGGTTTGTTTTTTGAATGTTTTGAGCAATTGTTGAAATACCATCTGAAATATTTGTAACAACCTCTTTTGCATCTTCGGTAAAGTTCGTCTGAGCTTCCGTATTGGATGCAATCGTTTGGATCGATGCCGAGATTTGTTCTGTTGCTTGTACGGTTTCTTCGGAGCTAGCAGACAATTCCTCAGATGAAGCGTGAACTTGATCGGAAGCATGTTTAATTTCAGTGACTAAATTTTTAATATTTTCGACCATGGTATTAAAGTTATGTGCTAGTTGACCAATTTCATCTTGCGCTTTAACTTTCATTTTTTCAACGGTCAAATCACCATGGGCTACTTTTTCCATCCCTTCAACTACCGTTAAGATTGGTCTTGTTATCCCTCTAACGATCAGTATAGAAATGAAAATAATAATAATTGCTGTAAGACCAATTAATATGAAACTTGTATTTTGAATGGTTTTTGAATCTGCTAATACGACTTTAGATGGTGTATTAATACTTAATCCATAACCTACCGACTCAATCGGCGCGTAACTAATAATGAATTCTTGATTATCAAGGTGGAATGATGAAATCCCGGAATCCGTCATACTTTTTTGTAATAAAGTTGATAGTTCACCAAGATCTAATTCTTCTACATGTTTACCTATGACGTCTTCTTGTGGCGCTACTTGAATGATTCCTTGGTTATCGAGCAATGTAATCATATTTGTAGATTCAATAGTATTTTCGTCGTTTAAATATGTATTAACTAAGATTTCAAAATTTGCTGATCCCGCTAGTACCGCTACAACTTTCCCAGAATTATCTTTAATTGGGGTAGCAGCTACGACAATTCGATTACCTGTTGCTTTAGAGATGAGGACTTCAGAATAAACCGATTCCCCTTTTAATGCAGCAGGAACATAGCTACGATCACTATAATCTGAACCAATGCTTTCTGGTTTTGTATGGGCGATTACAGTTCCATTAGGGTCAATAACGAACATTGTTTCAAATACTTCAGACCGCTCTTCTAACATCGTTAAGTATGGAATCATATGTGCTGGATCCAGTGAAATTAAATTATTACTTGAAGCGGATATTTGCATTTCAGACATTTGTGCTTTAAACCATTGCTCAATCGACGTTACTTTATTCATAACAAGATTTTGCATTGCGGTTTCTTCTTTTTCAATTAATATTTTACTATTATTATACTGAACAAAGAGAGTTACTATAAGTAGCGGGATAATTGAGATTAATAGAAATGCGCCTATAAATTTCAATCGAATACTTGTTTGCCTTTTTTGTTCAGTTTGATTTGAACTCATCTAAATTGCTCCTTACATCATAATATTTCCTTTTCATTAAAATATGGATTACTGTCTATTACTCTACTAGGACTTTGCGAACATATTATATACCTAAAATATTTGGAATTAAAGGAAACTTTATGACCAAAATATACTTTGTAAAGAATTACCTATTTTTAATAACACTCAAACATAATTAATGGTTATTGTTAATTTACCAACAGGGTACTTAAAAGTATATGAACAGTTTCTACCAAAAGGAAAGAGCTCAAAAGTGGATGGTACCACCCATATAATGAGCTCTTTTTAAGCATTAAAAAGTTTACATTGATTGTGGCTAAACAGGGTGTTTATACTTTTCTAATATAACCATACTTTCATAATTGAAATTAACTGATCTGGTTCAACAGGTTTTGCAATGTAATCGGATGCCCCGATTGCTAAACATTTTTCGTGGTCTTCTTTCATTGCTTTTGCAGTGAGCGCGATAATGGGTAGTTGGGTATATTGAGGCATTAATCTGATTCTACTAATAGCTTCATAACCATCCATTTCAGGCATCATAATATCCATCAACACCAAATCAATATCTGAATGTTGTTCAAGCAAATGGATACTTTCAATTCCATTATAAGCAAATAATACGGTCAACCCGGCCATTTCCAATACACTTGATAGTGCAAAAACATTTCGCACATCATCATCAACAAGTAGTATTTTTTTTCCAACAAGATCTGAATTTGAATCTATTTTTTTATTGACAAAGAATGATTCTTCAACAGATCTATTGTTAGAATCTGATAAATAGAGCTCAAGTTCTGCAACTAATCGTGCGGGCGAGCGTTCATTTTTAATAATAATGGTATGGGCAAACTTATTTAGTTCAAGTTCTTCCTTAACGGATAAGTCTCGACCCGTGTAAACAAACACTTTTAAATCGCTATGAATTGGATTGTTTTTAATTTCGGTTAGTAGATGAAAGCCACTTGTATCTGTTAGTCCTAAATCCAGAATAAGACAATCAAATCGCTCAAGTTTTAAAAGATTTCTAGCTTCTATTCCAGTAGAAACAGCTTTTATTACAAAATCCATATTTCCGATTAATTCCATCAAACTATTTCGTTGGTTAAAATCATCATCGACAATTAAAATTCGTTTGATATGGCTATTCGTTGTTGAGATAGATTGAATATCTTGTGCCATCCTTAGTTTATTGTTTTCTTGCGTCTGTTCAACAAAAGTTACGGCAGCTTCAACTTGAGTTAGTTCCACAGGAGTTATTATTTCTTGCGGTTGTGCCTCGTAATTGCCTACATAAAAAGTAAAGGTACTTCCCTTGCCTTCTTCACTTTCAACAACAATTTTGCCACCTAAAAGCGTCGCAAGCTCTCTACTAATCGAAAGACCTAATCCTGTCCCTCCGTATTTTCTGCTTGTCGTTCCATCTGCTTGTTGGAATGCTTCAAAAATTAAATTTAGTTTATCTTTTGATATCCCAATTCCTGTGTCGATTACAGAAAATGCGAGTGTTAATTTACCTTGTTCGGTCGGATGTTGTTTTGGCTTAATTTCAAGTCGAACTTCCCCTTCATCAGTAAATTTGAAGGCATTAGATAATAAGTTTTTTAATACTTGCTGAATTCGAACTTCATCACTATACAATGTTGGGGGTGTTCCGTCTAATACATGAATATTCAATAGTAGATTTTGATTGTCTGCAATTACGTTAAAGTTACTTTGGACAAATTCCACTATATTTTGAATTTCGATGTTGCCAGGGATGATTTCTGTTTTTCCAGACTCAATTTTAGCTAAATCTAAAATATTATTGATTAAAATTAATAAATCGTTCCCCGATGAATAAATTGTTTTTGCATATTCCACTTGTTTTTCTGTTAAGTTACGATTTGAATTGTCTGCTAACAGCTTAGATAAAATAATTAAACTATTTAATGGTGTTCGTAATTCATGGGACATATTTGCGAGAAATTCTGATTTATATTTTGAACTTAATGCGAGTTGTTCAGCTTTTACTTCAAGTTCTGCCTTTGCTTTTTTAACGATTCGATTCGCTTCTTCATATTTTAAATTTTGTTCTTCTAGTCGTTTAGCTTTTTCTTCAAGCTCTGCATTCGTTTGTTCTAATTCTACTTGTTGTAACTGTAATTTTAATTCAGATTGACGAAGAGCCTGTGTTTGCTCCTCTAATTCCTCATTTGTTGCACGCAATTCTTCTTGCTGATTTTGTAGTTCTTCTGACTGGGCTTGAACTTCCTCCATCAAGGTTTGAGATTCTTCTAATAACATCGCTAACTGATTGCGGCTTAAAACACTTTCAAGGACGATGCCTAAATTATCGGAAAGTTCTTCTAAAAAACTAAGTTGATTTTCGTCAAAGGGATGAAAGGATGCCAGCTCAATCACTGCATTGACTTCCCCTTCAAAAGTAATGGGTAAAACAATTAAGTTCAATGGTTTTGACTCCCCAAGACCTGATAAAATGATATGAGTAGAGGGTACATTTGTAATATGTAGCATCTTTTTCTCTATAATGGCTTGGCCAATTAATCCCTCTCCCAGTTTGATGGATTGTTTAGCTAGCTTTTCATTGGAGGCGTAGGAAGAAACATGTTTGAATAACTGATTACTATTTGTATGCATGTCCTTTACATAAAACAAGGCATGACTCGACTTAACTAGAGGAACTAGCTTTGATAGTAATGTTTGTCCAAACATCGGAATCTCTAATTTGCCTGTTAAATGTGTCGTAATATCGTTAATATTTGATTTTTTCCACGTTAATTCTTTCTCTTTATTCATTTGAATGTCTAGAGTATCTGTCATTTGGTTAAATGATGTGGCGATTGCATCGAACTCATCATTTGAAATGACTTCCACTTTCGTACCTAAATTTGTGTGGCCGTTTGAAATAGATTTCATAACATCCGTCATAGCAGTCATACGTTTGAAAATGGAAAGAATGTTTTTCATACAGATAAAAGTTACTAGTATAATGCCAAATGCTAAAATAAAACCGGCTATAACAATTTCTTTTCTTACATTATCCACTAATGAAAACAATGAACTTTCTAATTGTGTATCAAAGCCATTTGTAATATTTCGTAAAACTATAGTAAATTCCTCATGGATCGATTTTGAATTTTCATCCATTAAATTTCTAGCTTCTTCTATTCTATTCTCAGAAATGAAGCTTGTTATTTGGTCCGTATAGTTCTCGAATTCACTATTTGTAGTTTTAAGAGTATCTACTAATGCTTTTTGTTCCGGAGATTGAATGTTTTGCTCTAACAACAGAATATTAGTATGAACATTTTCTCTTTCCGTTTGTAAAGCTCTCAGTTCAGCCTTCAGTGCAGCTTCGTCATCATAGATGATGAGATTTCTTAGTATAATGCCTTCATCCTTAATATCTGCTCGAATTTGTCCAGCTAAAGTTGAAGAATCAAATTTTAATTTAATCTCCTCTGAAGAGTTATTGATGTGCGAAATTTGTAACCAACCGCTACCAATCACGAAAAAGAAAAATAGTGGTAGTGTACTTAGCGCAATCAATAAGCGTGTCCGTATTTTCATTGTTATACCTCAGTTCAATAGGATAGTTGTTTTTCATTATTGAACATTTTTCTTGTTGATACATTGCTCATATACTAATGCAATTGCATGGACGCGGTCAGCTACACGTAATTTGGACAATATATTTGTGATATGATTTTTAACTGTATGTTCGCTAATAAAAAGTTTTTCAGAGATGACTTTATTACTTGAGCCTTCTACAATTAATGAAAATACATCTAGCTCACGGTTTGACAGAGCAAAGTCGATTTTAAATTGTTGAACAGCGTGTTGAATAATTTCTCGATTAATACCAATTTCCTCTTTCGGATTAAGTACAATTACATTATCTTTTACAGTCTTTGTAATATTTGTCGCCATATTATTGCTATTTTTACTGTTTGAATAGTGTAAAAAGTCGTTAGGAGGTAGTGGTTGACTATAGATATAGCCTTGTATCTCATCACATTGAAGTTCTATTAATTGCTGTAATTGTTCAGTTGTTTCTACTCCTTCTGCCACCACATTAATATTTAATTTTTTCCCTAAAAAAATCATGGACTCTACAATAGAATGACTATTTTTTTGAGGTAGAGTAATTTCTTGAATATAAGATTTATCAATTTTAACTGTATCAAAATGAAAATCTCTTAAATAATTAATTGAAGAATAACCAATACCGAAATCATCTAGACTTACATGGATATCCATGTCTTTTAGTTGTTTTAAAGTATGTTTCACAATGTCCTCATTTTTTAATAAGGCTGTTTCTGTTATTTCAATTTCGATTCGTTTAGGATCAATTTTCGAATCATGTAAGATCTTTTTAATTTGTTCAATAAAATTCTGTTGTAAAAAATGTTTTGCTGAGAAATTAATTGCGATTCGAGTAGGTGAAAAACCCAAGTGATCCCAACTATTTATTTGCTTGCAGACAGTTTGGAGTACCCATTTATCAATTTCAAAAATTAATTCGGATTCTTCTGCAATCGGTATGAATTCATTTGGAGAGATCGTCCCCCATTTTGGATGATTCCATCGAATGAACGCTTCTGCACTCACTACTTGTTCAGATGATAATTGTATTCTTGGTTGATAGACTAAAGTAAATTCTTCATTTTCAATGGCATTACGCAAATCATTTTGCATGAGAAATGTTCGATAAGATTGAAGATTCATACCAGAATGATAGACTGAAAATTTGTTTTTCCCTTGTTCCTTTGCGCGGTAGAGTGCTGCATCCGCATTTTTTAATAGAGTATTTGCATCTTCCCCGTCAAATGGAAATATGGCTAATCCGATACATGCTGTAAGGTGAAATTCATAGGAATGAATAGTAAATGGATTCTTAAAAGCATCTAATATATTTTCAGTTACTTCTAGGCATTGTTCCCGATTACTATTCGGAAGTAAGACAACAAATTCATCTCCACCCATTCGCGCAACAAAATCGCTATCACGAATTGTCATAGAAAGCCTTTTTGCTAGATGTTGTAGAAGTTTGTCTCCCATCGAATGTCCCAGAGAGTCGTTAATATATTTAAATCGATCTAGGTCAAGATACATTAACCCTAGCGATTCGTTCGTACTCTTAGCAATGTTCACAAATCGAATAAGCTCTTCATTAAACTTCCTTCTATTTGGAAGATCCGTTAGCCCATCGTGATAGGCCATATATTCTATGACTTTATTTTTCTCCTCTAATTTGTTGGATTGTATAATTAGTTTTTGGCGTAATAAATAGAGTTCAACAAAACGTTCTACCTTTGATTTTAAAATAATAGGATTGAAGGGTTTTAATATATAATCAATGGCACCTACAGAATAACCCATGAAAATATGCTCAGAATCCATATAATTTGCAGTAATAAATAATATAGGAATGTTTTTTGTTTTTTCACGAGCTCTAATAAATTTTGCTGTCGTAAACCCGTCCATTCCAGGCATTTGGACATCTAATAATATTGCCGCAAAGTCATATTGCAATAAAAATCTAAGTGCCTCTTCCCCAGAGAATGCCTTAATTAGGTTGTATTCTTCTTCATCTAGAATTGCTTCTAATGCTAATAAATTTTCGGGTCGATCATCTACTATTAATATATTAATTTTTTCATTGCACATTTTTATCACTATCCTCTATCGATATTGCTAATCTAAATAGATTATCAGGATACCATAAAAAGTATGTTAATGGTGAGTAGAAGGTCTTAATTGAGAGAAGCGTTTAGAGTGAGAGATATGAATAATTAGTAGTATATAACGGTGGTGAAATAGTAGTATAATCACAAAATTATTCTGATTGCAATATACTTATTCAATGACGCAATGAGAATGGTAAACAGTTTATATATTGATTCACGTATTAATATTGCCGTGTATTTAAATAAGTAAATTTATCTGCAGAAATAAATCGACATTTTGGTATGGAAGGATTGTTTTTTATTTGCCATGAGAAATGTTTTAGTAATATCGCTGTTTTATTTAAGATAGTCGTTTCAAATTGATACAAAACATCTGATCGAATCGGAAGTTGTATTGGTGAGAGGAATTTTAAACCTTCATTTCATATATTTCTAGTTTTCGTAAGAATTTGGTAGTCCTAATTTAAATAGGAGTTAGGATTTAGAGAATAGGGACTGTCCAGAAAGTATTGCACTTTCTGGACAGCTATGCTTCAAATGATATAATTCTGCTAAAAATCTGTGCTCCTGCGGTAGTAACAATAAATTGTCACCATCCTCGTCGCAAAGGGGGCGTTCGAAAATCACTTTTCGGACGCCCCCTTGCTTGTTATTTAATTTTTTTATAAATTTTTTGGGATTGGCTAATTACTTCATAATAATCATTCATGTTTGTATAATTAATAGATTCTTTATTACCTAGGCAAAGTACCCCAAACATTCCTAAACTATCATAAAATAATTGATGTACTTTATTTTGCAATTCTCGATTAAAATAAATTAAAACATTTCGACAGAGAATTACATGAAATTCATTAAATGAGCTATCCGTTACAAGATTGTGCTGAGCAAAAACAAGATTCTTTGATAGAGATGAATCAAATTTCACACCTGTATCCGTTACTTTATAGTAGTCTGAAAAAGCTCTTTCTCCACCCGCTTGTAAGTAGTTATTCGTATACTTTTTCATGTTTTCTAACGGGAATTGACCACTTTTTGCAACGCGTAATACATCGGTATTAATGTCTGTGGCATAAATTTTTGTTTTTTCGTACAACCCTTCTTCATGGAGAAGAATGGCCATTGAATATACTTCTTCCCCAGTAGAACAACCAGCGTGCCATATTCGGATTGAAGGATAAGTTTTTAATAATGGAATGACCTTTTCCTTAAATTCTAGGAAAAAACTCGGATCACGAAACATTTCGGTGACATTTATTGAAAAGTCAGCTAGCAACCTTTGCAAGCATGCCGAATCATATAATACTTTTTCAAGTAAACTCGTAATGGTTAGTAGTTTTTCCGCATGGACACGATGCCAAACTCTTCTTCTTATTGATGGATAGGCATAATTTCGATAATCATATCCATAGTGAAGGAAGATCCCCTCAAGTAACAGGTGTATTTCGATTTTTTCTAGTTCTTCATCAATATTTTTCTCAACTGGGATAAATTGATTCATCTTTGGCTACCTCTTTAACTTAATATAACCATACTTTAATAATGGATAGTAACTGTTCGGGCTCTACAGGTTTTGCAACATAATCAGATGCACCAATCGCAAGACATTTTTCACGATCCTCTTTCATAGCTTTTGCAGTAAGAGCGATAATCGGCAATTGTTGATAAGCAGTATTTGTGCGAATTCGAGTAATGGCCTCATATCCATCCATTTCAGGCATCATAATATCCATTAGGATGAGATCCACATCTGGATGCTCCTCTAGCATTTGCAAGCTTTCTACGCCGTTTTCTGCAAACACTACTTCTACACCTGCCATTTCAAGCACACTAGAAAGTGCAAATACATTCCGAACATCATCATCTACGAGCAGAATTTTTTTTCCCAGTAAATCTAGCATGGATGCTATTTGTTCTAATTGAGATGAAGTTTCATCATTCGTCGTATGAATCGATTCCGATAAATATAACTGAAGTTCTGCCACTAATCTTTCAGGAGAATGTTCATTTTTAATAATAATTGTATGAGCAAACTTATTTAGTTCAATTTCTTCTTTACTCGACAAATCTCGACCAGTATAAACAAAAACTTTTAACTTTTGATGGTCTGGATTATTTTTAATTTCAGCAAGTAGATCAAACCCACTTGTATCAGTAAGCCCTAAATCTAAAATCAAACAATCAAAATGATCCAATTTTAATAAGTCAATGGCTTCTTTTCCAGTTGACACAGCTTTAATAATGAAATCCATATTTCCAATGAGCTCCATAATGCTGTTTCGTTGATTTAAATCATCATCAACGATTAAAAGTCTTTTAATATGACTATTTTTTTCTTGATTCTTAGGATTTGGTAGTTCAGTTTGGATGTTTTCACGTTCTTTTGGTTCAAGTATTGTAACCGCAGCTTCATTATAAGTTAAGTCAACTTCTTTCGTGTGCTGGGCTTCATAATCCCCTACATAGAAAGTGAATTTACTTCCCTTGCCATCTTCACTTTCAACTACAATCTCTCCACCAAGAAGTGTAGCGAGCTCTCTACTAATTGATAACCCTAGACCTGTACCACCAAATTTCCGGCTAGTTGTTCCGTCCGCTTGTTGGAAAGCTTCAAAGATGAGGTCTAATTTGTCTTTTGATATGCCTATGCCGGTATCAATGACAGAAAATGCAAGTGTTTGCTGACCATTTTTTTCTGTACGTGTATGGTCTAAAGAAATTTCAAGCACCACTTGACCATAATCTGTAAATTTAAATGCATTTGATAATAAATTTTTTAATACTTGTTGGATTCGTACTTCATCATTAAAAATAATGGATGGCGTATTACTTTTCACATTTACTTGGAACACTAACCGTTTATTTTCTGCTATAGGCTTAAAGTTATTTTCAACAAAATCGACAATGTTTGAGATGTTTATTTCACTAGGAAGAATCTCCGTTTTACCAGATTCGATTTTTGCTAAATCTAATATATTGTTTATTAAAACGAGAAGGTCGTTGCCTGATGAATAGATGGTTTTGGCGTATCGAACTTGTTTTGCAGTTAAGTTTCTACTAGCGTTATCGGCTAGTAACTTTGACAAAATTATCAAACTATTTAACGGTGTTCGTAGTTCATGAGACATATTCGCTAAAAATTCTGACTTATACTTCGAGCTAAGGGCCAGTTGTTCAGCTTTTACTTCTAGTTCCGCTTTTGCTTTTTCTACAATGCGATTAGCCTCTTCATATTTTCGATTTTGCTCTTCTAAATGTTTTGCTTTTACTTCTAATTCAGCATTGGTTTGTTCTAATTCGACTTGCTGTAATTGAAGTTTTTGCTCCGATTGACGTAGCGCTTGGGTTTGTTCTTCTAATTCTTCGTTAGTTGCCCGTAACTCTTCTTGTTGATTTTGTAATTCTTCTGATTGGGCTTGTACTTCTTCCATAAGCGTTTGAGATTCTTCTAATAATTTTGCTAACTGGATTCGCCCTATGACACTTTCTACTACAATTCCTAATTTACTAGCAAGCTCCTCTAAAAAGTGTAATTGAACTTGACTAAAATCTTTAAAGGAAGAAATTTCAATGATGGCATTCACTTCATCTTCAAATACTATTGGTAGTATAAGTAGATTTAAAGGTTTCGCTTCACCTAATGCGGAAGAAATCAAATAATTCGATGGCACTTCTGTAACATGAAGCATTTGTTTTTCTTTAATAGCTTGTCCGATTAAACCTTCACTTGGTCGAATGAATTGTTTAATCGATTTCTCATGAAAAGCATATGAAGAAAGGTACTTAAATGATTGATTATTTGCATTTTCAATATCTTTTATATAGATAACGGCTTGATTTGAATTCACGAGTGGAACTAATTTTGATAATAATGTACTCCCTAAACATTCCAAATCATGCTTTCCTGTTAAGTTTGTGGAAATATCGGTAATATTTGAGTTAATCCAAGTTAAGTCTTTCTCTCTGTTCATTTGCGATTCTAGTGTTTCTGTCATTCGGTTAAAAGAATTGGCAATTTCGTCAAATTCATCATTTCCAATGACTTCTACTTTTGTGTAAAGATCCGATTTTCCATTGGCAATGTCACTCATTAGCTTAGACATCGAAGACATTCGATTGAAAATAGAGAAAATACTTTTGATAAAGATAACAATGATCACCAGTAAACAAACGCCTAAAATAATACCAGAAAGGATAATTTCTTGCTCAAGATTTTTTATTAATGTAATTAGTGAGTTTTCGAGTTGTTGATCAAAGCCGTTCGTTATATTTCTTAATACAAGGGTTATTTCCTCATGTAGTTTATCTGCATTTTTTTCCATTAAGTTTTGAGCAGCACCAATATTATCAAGGTTAACGTATGCGATGACCGAATCTAAATAAACTTCATAAGTTTCAATTGTATTTTTTAGAGCATTGACTAATTCTTCTTGATCAGGGGTTTTTGCATTTTCTTGTAAAAGAAGAACATTTGCCTGGATATTTTCCCGTTCATTTTGTAATTTCGACATTTCTTTATTAATCATGTCATCATTTTTAAAAATAATGAGGTTTCGTATGATAATGCCTTCATCTTTTAAATCGGCTCGGATTTGACCAGCTAAAACAGATGAATCAAAATCTGTTTTGATATGCTCTGTTGAATCATCAATATAAGAAGTTTGAGAAAATCCACTAACTATTAATAAGATTAAGAGAATAGGTAGTGAACTGAGTGTAAGCAACAACTTTGTACGAACTTTCATGTTAACACGCTCCGTTTGAATCTTATGTAGATTGGTAGTCACGCATTGGATTTATTAATACATGCTTCATAGACTAACGCAATTGCTTGCATTCTGTCTGATACTTGTAATTTTGATAGGATGTTGGTGATATGGTTTTTTACTGTATGTTCGCTAATGAATAATTTTTCAGAGATTTCTTTGTTACTTAAGCCATCAACGATTAACGAAAATACATCGACTTCACGAGTTGAAAGAGAATATTCTTTTTTTATTTCTGAAATGGCATCGGATAATAATTCTCGATTAATACCAATTTCATCTTTTGAATTTAAGTTGATAACATTTTCTGTTATATGCTTGGTTGATGAAGTGATCTCGGTTATTTCTCTTTTCTTCACATTTCGAATATATTGTTCAAATTCAACTAATGCTAGAGGGCGACTATAAATATAACCTTGCACTTCTTCACATTGAAAATCTTTTAATATGGATAATTGAGCTTCTGTTTCCACACCTTCAGCAACTACATGAATGTTTAGTTTCTTTAATAAGGAAATCATAGATTCTACTATGATATGGCTATTCTTTTGTGGATTTGTTAGCTCTTGAATATAGGACTTGTCAATTTTAACTGTATCTAATGGAAAATCTCTTAAGTAATTTATAGAAGAGTACCCTGTTCCATAATCATCAAGACTTATATGAAGGTTAAGCTCTTTTAATTGTTGAATCGCCTGCTTTACAATGTCTTCGTTTTTTAAAATGGCCGATTCGGTAATCTCAATCTCGATTTGATTTGGATTTACTTCAAATTGCTGTAATATTTTTTTAATTTGATTGACGACATTCCGTTTTAAAAAATGGTGTGCTGAATAATTGATGGCAATACGCATTTGTGGAAAACCGGCATTCCTCCATAGATTAATTTGCTTGCAGACATTTTCTAAAACCCACTCGTCAATTTCAAAAATTAAGTCTGATTCTTCTGCAATCGGAATAAACTCATCTGGTGAGATGGGTCCCCATGTTGGATGGTTCCATCGTAAAAGGGCTTCAGCGCTCATTACTTGTTCGGACGGTAATTGGATTTTCGGTTGATAAACGAGGCTGAATTGTCCAAGATTGATTGCATTGCGCAATTCCTGTTGCATAAGAAAAGTCCGATAAGTTTGAATATTCATGCCGGAGTGATAGACGAAAAAGTTATTTTTACCTTGTTCTTTTGCACGACGTAAAGCAGCATCTGCATTTTTCATTAGCACAGTTGAATCTTCACCATCAAATGGGAAAATGGCTAGACCAATACATGTGGTTAAATGGAACTCATAACTATCCATGAAAAATGGCTGTTTAAATGCATTGAGTATGTTAGCTGCAATTTCTAAACATACTTCACGGTCGCTATTTGGAAGTAGAATAATGAACTCATCTCCCCCAACCCGTGCTACAAAATCATCCATTCGCATTTCATTGGAAAGTCGTTTTGCCACAAGTTGAAGCAGCTTGTCTCCTATTAAATGTCCTAACGAGTCATTAATATTTTTAAACCGATCTAAATCCAAATACATCAGTCCAAGTGTTTCATTAGAATTTTTAGCTTTAATTACTTTTCTACTTAATTCATCATTAAACATTCTTTTATTGGGGAGATCTGTAAGGCCGTCATGATAGGCCATATATTCAATTACTTTATTTTTCTCTTCTAAATCATTTGATTGCATTTGTAATTTATGTCTTAATGTATAAATTTCAACAAATCTTTCTACTTTCGACTTTAAAATCATTGGATCAAAGGGTTTTAAAATATAATCAATCGCTCCTACCGAATACCCCATAAAAATATGCTTAGAATCTATGTGGTTGGCGGTTACAAATAATATTGGAATGTTTTTTGTTTTCTCGCGAGTTTTGATGATTTTGGCTGTACTAAAACCATCCATTCCGGGCATTTGGACGTCAAGTAAAATTAAAGCGAATTCATATTTTAGTAAATATCGAAGTGCTTCTTCTCCAGAATAGGCTTTGATTAAATTGTATTCTTCTCTTTCAATAATGGCTTCTAATGCTAGTAAATTTTCTGGGCGATCATCTACTAATAAAATATTTATTTTCTCATTGAACATATTCTTCACCATCCAAAATAGATAATCAAATAATCTATACAGATTAATAGAATACCATAAAATTATTTGAATAGTGAGTACTTTGTAATAATGATAAAAATTGGCAAACTCTATTCGCATGAGTAATTATGACTATCCTAGAAATGCATTCTTAGTGGGAAACGTCAAAAACCTATTCCGATTGCGTGTTATTTATTGACTTTGCAACTGGAATAGGCTGTTTTTATATTAAAAAATACTTTTTAAGTAGTAAATTTGTCCCTGCTACTTTTTTTATAATTCGTCATATTTCGTAAATTTCCTTCTGTCCAAAAAGGTAATCGTCATTTCTTGATTAAGATTGAATAAATCATCTATATTTCGAGAATCGTTTGATAGCCTATTCCAGTCAATGCCGTTTCGGATTTGTTCATAAATGCGGTTTGATTCATTTAGTGGTTCGTCTTCGCTATCAATAAACAATTCGTCTTCTTCTAGTAATTGAATAAACTGTAGGAATTCATCATTTTGAGCATCAGAATCACGATAGAATTTCGAGAAAGCTTGGGAATGTAAACGGTCTTCAAATTCATTATCCGTTGAGTCTATATCGACGTAGAATGTTTGCAATAGTTCTTTTTCTTTTGTGATTTCTTTAGCAATTCCATAAACACCAATTACTTTTCCATCCATTGTCATTGGGAAGTTTTTAACGCTTAAATGCACTTCTTGACCATTTTTATGAATCCCAACTGTTTCATATTGAATCGTTTCACCATTGATGACACGTTGGAAAATTTCTTTCACTTTTGGGATTTCGTTCTTTGAAAGAATTTGAGCAAAGCTTGTCCCAATTAAATCAAAAGGGACATAGCCCATTATTTCCTCTGATGCAGAATTTGAATCTAAATAATAACCGTCCGTATCTAGTGCAAATATAGCATCGTCATGATGTTCAATTAAAGTCGCGAATTGTTGTTTACTTTTCTCTAATAAGTTTTTTACTCGAGATAGTTCCTTCATCTGTTGAGTTTGCGCTGTAATATCACGGCTTACAGAAATAACATATACCTCTCCATCATTATGAATGGGTGTTAATGTGGATTCATAAACATACTGATGATCATGATCTGCATAAATTTTTTCTGTAAAAGTTACATCGCAATTTTTGTCTACGGATTTTTTAATGAAGTAGTGTAAAAGTTCTGCTCTTTCTTGTGGTAACACATCGTTAATGGATTTTCCAACTAGCTCCTCGTCAATCATGGATAATCCTGAAGTGTTAGCAAAAACGTACGTAAATTTATTATCTTCAAATTTCATAATATATATTAAATCTGTTAACGTGTTTAACACACCAGTCATAAGAGAAGACATTAAAGGATTATTTGTATTAAACAAATTGAAATTTAGAGTCATGTCTTTAACTTCCTTCCATAATTCGTAAATGGGTTCGATCATTGTTTTATATAGTTCACTTCGTTGTGGTATATGTTTTAACTGATGCAGTCTAGCGCATTTTAAGGAGCATTTACGTTGGCGTTTTTTGCCCATGAATGTAATGTAACCTTATAATAGAATGAATGGAGAAAAATACATATCCCCATACCTTCTTATTTTTAATAGGAACCTCTTCCTATTCTCTCTAAAGTTGTATTTTAATAGGAAAGGGAGAGTCCGAAAAGTGTTTTTCGAACTCTCCCTTTGCGACGAGGATAGTGACAATTTATTGTTACTACCGCAGGAGCACATATTTTTAGCGAAATTATATTATTAGAAGCATAGCTAGTTTAGAAAGGCTTAAATACCATAAGTACCACTAAAATAACGAGCAGTACTTGTGTAGTAACGGTTAGCGGAGCTATTTTTTTTAGTACTTGGATATACTCGCTAGGAAGTTCATCATCCTTTGCTGTAGCGAGTATAGAAACGAGTGTTTTCGTATGTTTCGGTATGAAATAAGCGACAATTGGTTGAGTTAAAATATAGAGTACGATAGAAACGATATACCATCCTGTTGTAAATAAATACGGATGGATGATTGCCATGATCAAACCTGTAACGAGTAGTGTGATACTCCCCATTTTTGCGAGTTTTTCTATTCTTGCATTAACAGCATGGGCATAGGTAGCCGTTCGCACATTGCGAGCGCCCTTCATTATATATGGAGAAGCAAAGGTAGCTCCTAGTCCGCATATTGCGCCAAGGATATGAAGAACTAACACTAACAAAAATAATATATCCATTCGAACACCTCTCTTAGTCTCCTTTTATATATACGTTAAAAACTGTAAACCCATAACAAAAAACAACTTTTTTTAATCAATACTGAACAAAGTAATTTTAATATTCTGCAAAATGCCATTGGGATATGATATTATTGCATTAATTAGAGAATCGGATTATTTTCCGTTTTTTGGGGGTGATAGAATGGATAAGGAATTAAAGCGATTTGTAAATTTATGTTGTAAAAATGTAATTGTTACAAATGAGCATTTTCATATTATTTTTTGGAAGCTTGATCATTCAATTACGCTTCCTATTGATATTTCAACTTCAATTTCTTCTATTCTACCAATAGATTTACATTTATGTTCAGTAATTCAAGAAGTAGAGGTAGACAATCAATTTTTTAAAATAACAATTGAAAGATTTGAGTTTGATAAAATATATCATTTAGTGTTTGTAGAAAACATGTTTGATGTAAAAAAGAATTTACAAAATCGTTTATATGTTTTAGAAGAGATTATTGAAAAGCTTGATGAAGGAGTACTTGTTAGTAATAAAGAAGGCGATGTGATTTATTACAATGCAGCGCAAGAAAACATGGAAGGAATACAAAAAAAAGATATTCTTCATAAGAAGCTATGGGAAGGTTACAAATACGAAAGACAAAACTCAGAACATGCACATATTTTCAAAACAGGAAAGCCAATTTATTCCAAATACCATGCCCATGCAAAAAGTGAAGAAGGACCCAAATATGTAGGTTATAGCTCCTACCCTATCAAGAAAGATGGACAAACAATTGCAGTTTTCTCCTTAAGTAGAACTGAAGCAAGTTTGAAAGAAAGACTACATGAAACAATTGAACTTAAAAGGCGAGCTATTACAAAAGATTCTAATGAAGAAAAATACAATAATGGAACAATTTATACGTTTCATGATTTAAAGGGCGAAAGTTCTGCATTAAAAAAAGTTATATCTGAAGCACAAAACGCATCTTTTTATAATACAGATACTTTAATTGTTGGAGAGACTGGTACAGGAAAAGAGTTATTTGCACAAAGTATGCATAATCATGGACCAAGGGCTAATAAACCATTTGTTGCAATAAATTGTGCAGCGATTCCAGAATCATTATTAGAAAGTACCTTATTTGGTTCTGTAAAAGGTGCGTTTACAGGAGCAATAGATCAGGAAGGATTATTTGAGTATGCAAAAGAAGGCACACTCTTTTTGGATGAAATAAACTCGTTACCAATGAATTTACAACCAAAGTTAATGCGTGTACTTCAAGAACGCGCAATTCGTAGAGTTGGAAGTAATGAATTAATTCCAATCTCATGTAGCGTTATTAGTGCGTCTAACGAAGATCCTGAATTATTAACAGAAGGAAATCGAATGAGACTGGATTTATTTTATCGTATTGCTCATTCAAGTATTTTCATTCCACCATTACGTGAACGAAAAGAAGACATATTATTTTTCATTAATCATTTTCTTATAAATTATCAAAATAAATATTTAAAATCAAATATTACTTTAGCCCCTTCTCTACTTTCCCTACTCATAGAGTATAGTTGGCCAGGTAATACCCGAGAGTTACAACACTTAATAGAAAACTTGGTTATCCAAGCTAAAAATGATGAAAAAATTACTGTCGATCTTTTACCACACTATTTACGAAAAAAAATTGTAACTAGTTCAACTAAAGTAATGACAAGTACAGCACGACCATTAAAATCATTAATGAAAACAAATCAAGCGCAATATATCGAGAGTATTTTACAACAATTTAATTGGAATATTTCATTAACTGCTAAGCATTTAAATATTTCGAGACAATCGTTGCAGTATCATATAAAAAAATTAGGAATCACAAAATAGAAATGAGAAAAACGTGTGCAAAAAGTTGTAAAATTTTTGCACACGTTTTTTTAGCACTTCATATTCCATCGTGAGATTGTATAAATAAATAACTTCAACCCATTTTCTAAAGCGTTTTCATTAATAGCAAATTTAGGATGATGATGAGGATAGTTAAGTGTCTCGTCTTCAAAGGCAGCGCCAACACCTACAAAAATGCCAGGTACTTTTGTTAGATATGCACTAAAATCTTCCCCAACCATGATTGGGGAGTTTCGTAAAATTGCATCATCCCCAAAATACTCAGAAACGACTTTTTCGATTTCTAACGAAAGTTCCGTATCGTTTATGATGGATGAGTATCCATAAGTGTACTCAAAAATATAGTTTGCCCCATATACCGCAGTAATATTTTTTGCATGTTGCTCAATTTCTCTTTCGATGGTTTTACGTACTATACTTGAAAAAGTACGTACTCCACCACCTAGGAATGCACGATCTGGGATAATGTTTTTTGCACTGCCTCCGTTAAACTCTGTAACTGCTAAAATAGCACGTTCGTCAACATCCACTTTTTGTGAAATTATATGATGTAAATTATTAATTAGTTGTGCACCAATTAACAGGGGATTAATTGATTTGTTTGGCTCAGCGGAATGACCACCTTTTCCGATAATCTCAATTTCAAACGTATCTGAATTTGCTGTGAAGGAACCTGTTGTTATACCAATTTTTCCTGTTGGAATTGATGATAATAAATGGATTCCAAAAATCTGATTTACTCCTTCTAATACACCTAAATCGACTAACTCTTTAGCCCCTCCTGGAAATACTTCCTCGGCATGTTGAAAAATAAATCTAATTTCCCCATATATGTGATCTTTTAGCTGCGAAACAATTTTTGCAACACCTAAAAGTATTGCAATATGGCCATCGTGTCCGCATGCATGCATAATATCTGGTGTTTTCGAAGCAAATGAAAATGTTGTTTCTTCTTGTATAGGTAATGCATCCATATCTGCTCTTAAAGCAATTGTTTTTCCAGGTTTTGAGCCAATAAGTTTTGCGACTATACTTGTCTTAGTCAGTCTAGTAACCTCTAAATTTCCAAATGAAATTAATTGATCATAGATAAAATCCGATGTATGGAATTCCTCGTAAGAAAGTTCGGGATGTTCATGAAAATACCTTCTCCACTTCACTACGATAGGAATTATTTTTTGTATAGCAGATGTTAAGTCCAATACTTCATTCAATAAAACACCCCATCCCTATTAATACTTAGATTTTATAAGTTTACAAGCGTATCTGTTCTTAATAAGAATCTTGCAACTGCTTCAATTTCCTCTGAAATAGAACGATCCTGTTGTAGTGGTGGACAAATTTCACGAACTTTTTCTAAGAATGACCTTGTAGTTGGAGATAGTTGGTCTTCTGCTTTCTCTAAATAAATTGCTTGTGATGCACAAATCATTTCAATTGCAATAACATTAGCAGCATTTTGAACAATTTGACGAACTTGTCTTGCTGCAGTTGTCCCCATACTTACATGATCCTCTTGGTTTGCAGATGTTGGAATAGAATCAACACTTGCTGGGTGTGCAAGCACTTTATTTTCAGATACTAATGAAGCTGCAACGTATTGAACAACCATTAAACCAGTATCTAGTCCAGGGTCATTTGCAAGGAATGGCGATAATCCACTTAACTGAGGATTTACTAATCGTTCAGTTCTTCGTTCTGAAATATTCGCCCATTCGGATACAGCGACTTTTAAGAAATCCATCGCTAAAGCTATTGGTTGTCCATGAAAATGGCCACCTGAAACGACCATTCCATTTTCTAATACAATTGGATTATCAGTTGCAGAGTTCATTTCAATATTTACACGGTCTTCAACATAGCGTATTGTTTGCCATGATGCCCCATGAACTTGTGGTATACATCGAATAGAATACGCATCTTGCATTCTTAATTGGCCTTGCTCAGTAACCCGCTTACTTCCTTCTAACCAACGGCGTATTCTTCCTCCTACAAATTCTAATTCAGGATGTGGACGAACTGCTAGTAAATCTGCGTTAAATGCAGTAATAATCCCTCTTAATGCTTCCATTGTTAAACATGCTGCCATATCAGCTGCGTATCCAAGTCTTTCCGCTTCATTTAAAGTTACTATTCCTATACTCGTCATTGCCTGTGTTCCGTTAATTAAAGCTAAGCCTTCTTTTGCTTGTAATACAACAGGTTGTAACCCTGCTCGTTCTAAAGCTTCAGCACCGGAGTATACTACACCTTCGTATTCAGCCTTCCCTTCACCGACTAGCACCATTGCTACGTGTGCTAAGGGTGCAAGATCTCCACTAGCACCTACTGAACCTTGTGAAGGAACAATTGGATGCACATTGCGGTTAATTAACTCAACTAATAAATGCAATGTCTCTTCACGAATCCCTGAAAAGCCTTTAGCTAAGGCATTTGTTCGTAGTAACATCATTGCACGAACAATATTTGTAGGTAAAGGTTCTCCTACACCTACCGCATCTGCACGAAGCAAGTTAAGTTGTAAAAGCTCATTGTCTTCTTTATTAATCTTTACATCGCTTAATTTTCCAAATCCTGTATTAACACCGTATATAATTTCACCTGCATCAAGTCGTTTTTCTATGCGAGCTCTACTTTCTCGAACACGTTCTAAACTTTCATTTGAAATTTTTATAGAAGTATTGCCCTGCGCTATTAACTCAATCTGCTGTCGCGTTAGTGATTTTCCGTCTAATTCAATTGTATTAACAGTTATCATTTTCATCACTCCAAAATTAAATTAATTAAAGTACTAAAGCTGCGATTACTCCAAATATAAATAGAGGTATATTATAGTGAATAAATGTTGGGACACATGTATCCCAAATATGATCGTGTTGTCCATCTGCATTTAACCCTGCTGTCGGTCCAAGTGTACTGTCAGACGCTGGTGATCCAGCATCTCCTAAAGCTCCTGCAGTTCCAATTAACGCTGCTGTTGCTAATGGACTGAAGCCAACTGCTAAACATAAAGGTACAAAAACAACTGCTAAGATTGGAACTGTACCGAAAGATGTACCAATCCCCATTGTTACAAGTAACCCAATGAGTAACAATAATATTGCTGTAATAAATTTGCTATCACCGGTAACTCCGTTTACTGCATTTACTAATTCATTAATAGCATCTGTTTCTTTAAGGATTGTGGCATAGCCCGAAGCGATAAGCATAACAAATGCAATGGCTCCCATTAATTTGACCCCATCTTGAACCACTTCTTCCCCATCTTTTAATGTAATAATTCGTCCTAGGAACATAGTAATAATCCCCGACATCGCACCAATAACCATCGAACCAAACCATAATTGCATCCCAAGAGCGATAAAAACTGAAAGGATTGTGATCCAGTCTCGCGGTTCAAATTTCTTCATCAATTCTTCATCTTCAGAAACTGCAGCTAATTCCGCTGTTGCTAATTGGTTGTAAGTGCGGGATTTTTTATATGTTAGAAATACGGCAATAAATAATCCAACAAACATACCAATTGCAGGAATTGCCATTGCAATAGGAATATTTGATGTAGCAATCTCCATACCATTTGATGTCATTTCAGTTGCAATAATGCCTTGGAAAATTAATCCGTACCCTACTGGAATCCACAAGTATGGCATTTTTAAGCCGAAAGTTAATGCAGAAGCTACTGCTCTTCTATCAATATTTAATTTATTGAAAAAGTATAGAAGAGGTGGGATTAAAATGGGTATAAACGCAATATGCACAGGGATTAATGTTCCTGATAAACAAGTTAAACCAGCTATTAATAATAATAGTAAAATTTTATTTGGTTTTTTGATTTTTAATAGTTTTTGTATTAATAGATTAGAGATGCCAGAATGTGCAATCATCGCTGCAAATACACCTAACAAAATATAGCTTAGTGCGGTTTCCGATTGTCCACCCATTCCACTAATAAATATGGATGCTGTTTCCTTTAATGGTAATCCAGCTACTAATCCAGCAACAAGAGCAGAAAGTATTAAAGCAAAAATAACATGTACTTTTAATAAACTTAAAATCGTTAAAACAATTACGGAGATTAAAACAGGATTGTCAAACATTGACCCACACTCCCTTTATATAAGGCTACCTATTTCTAAGTAGCCTTGATTATTATTGTTTATGATTTTCATACCATTGTTCAATTAATGAAGCTGTTAATCTACCTGTATTATTTAAGTTTTCAATACTGATATATTCATTGAAAGTATGAATGTTCTGGAAGCCGTTTCCTAGAGTAATACAAGTTAAACCATTTTCATTTAATATATTTGTATCAGCACCACCAAGTGTTTTTGTCACATAATGTGAAACATTTATATTTTTAGTAGCCTCTTTTACGTTTATTACCAATTTATTATCCTCCGAAACATTAAAACCTAAATATTTCTCTTCAATTTTCACATCCAATCGTGCATTATTTTTATTCGCAACTTCCTCCATGATTCCTTTCATATGATCTAATTGACGATTTAGCTTTTCCTGGGAAAAACTTCTAACTTCTCCCCCAAAAATGACGCTTCCTGGAATGATTGAAGTTAGTTCCCCGCCTTTAATTATGCCGATATTTGCTACTGTTTCATTGTCGATTTCACCAAGCTTCATCTTTAATAAGCCTTCTGCAGCGATTAGAAAAGCATTATTTCCAACTTCAGAATTTAATGCAATATGCGCTGAGTTTCCATGAACAGTGAACCAAATACGACTACTATAAGGTCCTTGTAAAATCACTTGACCTACATCTCCACTACTATCAAAAATGTAGCCTGCTTTACTTTTTGGTATTGTGTAATCTAAATACTTTGCTCCTACTAATCCAGCCTGTTCATTAACTGTTAAAATAAATTCGATTGGTCCATGTGGTATACCACTTTCTATAACTGCACGGAAACCCTCGATATATGATGCTAAGGCAGCTCGGTCATCAGCACCTAAAATTGTTGTTCCGTCTGAAGAAATAATGCCATTTTTAATAATTGGATTTAAGTTTTCGGTAGGTAGTACAGTGTCCATATGGGTTGAGAAAAATAATGGAGGAATTGAATTGTCGCTTCCTTCATGCCAGGCGATTAAGTTACCTACTTCCCCATTAAACTTTTTATATGCTTCATCAAATGTGACGGAAAAACCTAACTTTGGTAGTTCTTCTAGAAGATAATCCGCAACAAGCTGTTCTTTTCCACTAGGACCATTGACTTTGGCTAAATCTAAAAAAAGATTAAGTAATCTCTCCTCGTTTACTTTTGAAGCAGCTTTTGATATGAATTTAACAGTCATAATTTTTCCTTACCTCCATTAAACTTCAATATTTACTTTTACGAGAGAACCCTTACGTACGACAACTTCCCCACTTTTAACAACAGTATCAACAACATTTACACCTAATTCATAAGCAATGTGCATGTAATTTGGAACATCCCAAATTTGAAGATCTGCTAATTTCCCGACTTCAATTGTTCCACGATCATGTAAATTTAAAGCTTTTGCACCGCCAATAGTAGCAGCACCAATTGCCTCCTCCACGGACAATTGGTACAAACGACATGCTAAATTAATAACAAATGGCATTGACGGTGTATAACATGCTGGACATAAATCTGTTGCTAAGGCGATATCCATTCCACTATCTAGTATCTTTCTAGCTTGAAATGGTTGTTTATGATTAACTGCAAAATCTAATGCTGGCATTAAAACTCCTACTACTCCAGCATTTTTAAGATCTTTTAAAACATGTTCTGGGGTATAGTTCATATGGTCGATTGATACCATCTTCATTTCAGCAGCAAGTTTTGATCCCCCAATATTGGAGTACGCGTCTGCATGAATTTTTGGTAACATTCCTACTTTTAAGCCAGCTTCTAAAATTAGGCGAGATTCATTTGCAGTAAAATATCCATTATCACACCAAACGTCACAAAATTCAGCAAGATTCTGTTCACTAACAGCAGGTATCATTTCGTTAATAATGATGTCTAAATATTTTTCTTTTGTCATGCCATCAGGGATTCCATGAGCACCTAAAAAAGTATTATAGACATCAAGTGGAGTTTCCTCTTGAAGGCGTCTGCCAATCTTTAAAATCTTTATTTCACTATCAGTTGTCAGTCCGTAGCCACTCTTACTTTCAACAGTTGTCGTACCATGTTTTAACATGGATAGAATACGTTTTTTCGATTGTTCAAAAAGTTCTAGTTCGGATGTATCGCGAGTTAATTCAATTGTTCGGTTTGGACCAGTTCTAAGCTTAATTTTTTTTAAGTTTGCTTCCACATCACCGTGTAATTTCGCAACATACTCTTCTACTCTCGTTCCATAAAATACGAGATGTGTATGAGAATCAATAAATCCAGGAGCAACCACTTTTCCTGAAGCATCTATACTATTCGAATCGTCAATAATGTATTTTTGCGTTGCATGATATATTGAACATATATCAATGATTAATGAATTTTGAATAACAATTGTTTGCTCGGAAAATACTTTAAAGCCTTCTTGTCTTGTTTCCGTGCAAGTAACGATTTGATTAGCATTTAGAATTACAAGTTGAGGTTTTATTTTTTTCATTATGGATCTCCTTTACAACAAGAAATACGTAATTCTAGAAGAGCAGATATTTAGAATTGAAAAGACCTTAAGTTACTATCTTAAGGCCCTTTCATTAAATTAATTTACTGTTTCTTTTTCTAAGTCTTTTGGTCCGAATGTAGCTGTTGGCTCCCACCATAAAGGAATTTTAATATTTTCATTAGTAAGTTTCCCTTTTCCGTTTGCAACATCTCGAGCAATATCATACCCAGCTTGTGCATGGCGAACAACACCGATTCCAGAGTCAACTGTCATTGCAACTTCTAATCGCATATCAGATTCAGCAGTACCATCGGCAATCATTGTTACCCCAGTGTGTACAGCTTCCCCCATGGAATAGTTAGCTTGTAATGCAATCAAGTCACACATTCCTACTGCATTTAATAAACCATTCAGTGCTGGCCAGTCAGATATTAAATCGCTACCATCTTTCATGTTTTCAGATTCAAATGTTGGGTTTACGATTGAACCAGAATCTAAATTGTCACGGGAGAATGCTACAGGACCACTTAACTCACCACGACGAATCATATCATTTACTTCTAATGCGAACTTTTTACGTTGACCGAATCCCATGTAACAAATGCGGGCTGGTAAAGCTTCAATCGGAATATGTTCTTTCGCTAATTTAATCCAACGTGTTACAAGTAGGTCATCACTAAATTTCTCTAATATCATGTCATCAATTTTTCTTAAGTCTTCCGCTTCTCCTGACATACAGATCCATCTGAATGGTCCACGTCCTTCACAGAATAATGGACGTAAATATTCAGCTACGAATCCAGGTAAACGTTTTGCTTCGACTTCATCAAACCCTGCATCAATGCATTCTTTTCGTATACTTGTACCATACTCAAAAGCTTTTACACCTTTGTCCATAAATGCAATTAATGCTTTTAACTCTCTAATCATCGTCTGACGAGCTTTTTCTAAATAAGTTAGACGATCTTTGTCACGTAGTTCCTCAGCTTCTTCTACAGTTAAACCTGAAGGGAGGTATGAAATAGGATCATGTGCAGGAGTCATTGATGTTGCAATATCTGGTAAGAAATCAATTTCTAAAGATTTTTCAAAAATATCCGCTGCATTTCCAACAACTGCGATACCAATTGCTTCTTTTTTCGTAGCTTTTTCTTTTGCAAGGGCAATTGCTTCTTCTAATGAATCCACTACTACGTCAATGAATCCTTTTTCAATACGACGGTTAATGATATCAATATTTGAGTCACATAAAATGGCAACACCACCATGCATTGTCATTGCACGTGTTTGGTTTCCACCCATACCACCTGCTCCAGCAGTAAGTAGAATTTTACCAACTAATGAATCGTTATAATGTTTGCGAGCGATTGCAGAGAGTGTTTCAAAAGTTCCCTGGATTACACCTTGTGTTCCGATATATTCCCATGGAGCAGCTGTATAATTCGCATACATTGTCAAATTCTTTTCTTGTAAATCGTAAAATGTTGGCCAATCAGCTTTCATAATGTTTGTTGTAGCCATTACAACAGTTGGCGCATATTTATGCGTTTTAAAGACTGCAACAGGCATTCCAGACTGAACAACTAATGTCTCATCATCTTCAAGATTTTTTAAAGAATCTACAATTGCATGATATGATTCCCAGTTGCGAGCAGCTTTACCAATTCCTCCGTAGATAACTAATTCTTCAGGTTTTTCAGCATTTTCCATATTGTTTTCTAACATTCGAAGGATTACTTCTTGACGCCACCCCTTACAGCGTAATGTGTTTCCTCGTTGAGCTCTTACTGAATAAAGAATTTCTGGTTTTGACATATAAATTTCCCCCTTTTGTTGTTGTACACCTTAATATAAGCAAGAAACATGCCAACTTTTCGGAAATTGAAGATTAAATCTTAATAAACGCAGCAAAATCAATTGATAAAATATTTTAACTATTTTTATTATTGGAATTAAATTAATGAACTGGTGCATATAAAATTTGCATGAAAGCTATGAAATCTCTTTAAAAAAAGAAGAATAATAGATTTTCGGCATTTTTTGATATGCAGATAAATTTTGCAGATGAAAAATAGGTGCATAAAAAAACGCACTTGATATAAACAAAGCCACCGAAAAGCTAAATTTCCTTAAAGAAAAAAATATTTCAGTGATCTTCATATAAATCAATGCGTTTTTATTTTAAAATTTATTGTTCCCCGATTAAAAATTCCGATGTAATATCATAGCCACGCATATAATCAGGTGACCCTGGGAAGTACTGCATAAATCCATGAATATCTCCATCAAATCGAACGAGTCGGACATTTACACCTGCTTCTTTTAATTTTTCTGCATACGCTTCCCCTTCGTCACAAAGTGGATCATATTCTGCAGTGAAAATTAACGTATCAGGCATTTTTTCTAACATATCCGATGTAGCTTCAATTGGAGATATAAACGGGCTATTTTCTTGCTCTCCATGTTTCAAGTGGGTTTGACTTTGCGTAATATCAACACCATATTTCGCATTGTATAGATCACGGGATTGATACTCACTTCCTTTAATTTTTTCATCTAAGTCTGTCGCTGGGTAATGTAACACCTGTTTGGCCAAATTAAAATCACCAGTTTTGATGGATTTTAATGCCACACATGTTGCTAGATTTCCCCCAGCACTTGATCCACCAACAGATATGTTGTGTTGGTTGCCACCTAGTTGTTCGGCATTGTCAACCACCCATTTTGTCACAGTGTAACAATCTTGAAAAGCTGCAGGTGCAGGGTGTTCGGGCGCCTTTCGATAATCAACGGCAATTACTTTTACACCTGATAATGAACAAATAAGCCGACAAGAAACATCATGTGATTCGAGACTTCCGTTGATATAGGATCCACCATGGAAAAATACATGTAATGGATAGGGTGCTGATTCTTCAGGAGTATAAATGCGGATGGGAATTTGATGGGTTCCAGCATTTACGGTCATATCTTCAATGTTTAGTACTTTGGGACGCTTCTCGATTGGAGGATTGTCAACATCTATTCCTTTCCATCGTGCATCAGGATATTTTTGAAAATATTGTTCAATATAATGGTGTAAGGGCATATCATCACTCCTTCTTCTTTATTTTTCGATGATACTCTGAAATTTGAGTAACTCGGACGGTGCTTGTGTTTAATTCGTGATAGATTCCTCGACTATCCGTAAATGAAATATATTGGTCCCGTTCCCCTTGAATCAGTTGAATGGCTGCTTCTTGAGATTCCACATGTATAAATCTCCTTACATAATGTTGTTCATCAAAAAAGTAAGTTACTTTATACTCCTGCATGTATTGAAACCTCCAGAAAGCGAAAAATAGATTATCTTTATTGTTCACAAATGATTACATGACTATGTCTAAATAAAAAAGCCAAGTTTAGAGGAGTATTTCCTTTAAACTGGCTAAGATTGCTAAGATTCATTTTCGATAAAAGTAAGATCTGTTATAAATTGTGAAAGATGTTTTTTTATTTCATCATAAATCTTTTGCGCATTCGGTAGTTGTTGATCTGTCACTTGATATAACGGTAAAATTTCGTAGTTTTTCCAATTGCTAAATTTTACATACGTCGGTAACATCTTAGGGTGATGAATTTCGATCATCGTAGAAGGAGTTCCATTTACATCATAAGTGATGGTTTTTGTCACTTCTAATTCTACAAGCGCCCCAATTTGACGGTATAGTCGATCTTGCGCGGATAAAAAATTTCCTAATGAATGTATGACAAAGGTTTTATTGCCATTGATCCCCTCATACCACTTTGCAGGCTGAAGTACATGGGGGTGATGGGCAAATACAATATGTGCCCCAGCATCGGCTGCAATTTGAGCTACTTCTTCTTGATAGTCGTTATACATACGTTCATATTCATTTCCAATATGGAGGTTGACGACCACAATATCTGAAATTTCTTTCGCTCTTAGGATATCTGTTTTTAATGTTTCTTCATTTAAGTAGTTGACAAGATATTCTTTACCTACTGGTGGTTTTAACCCATTTGTGCCATATGTATAACCTAAAAATGAAAATGTAATGTGATTAACTGTTAACGTTTTAATTCGATTTGCTTCCTCAACTGTCGATGATGCACCAACATAAGTGATATCGAGTTTGTTCCAATAGCTTGTCGCATTTAGAATGGCCTTTTCCCCAAGGTCAAGTGTATGGTTATTGGCCATATTAACGACATCAATACCAGACTCTTTTAATGCATCACCTATTTCATAAGGACTATTGAATTGAGGATAGCTAGAAAGACCAAGCTCTTGGCCGCCAATGATACTTTCGCTATTCGCCATCGTAATATCGGATTGGCTCAAATAAGGCGCAACGTGAACAAACATTTTTGTGAAATCATATTGGTTATTACCGATACTCGCATCTTTATAAACCGACGAGTGGAGTAAAATATCTCCAATTGCTGAAATAGATGCTGTATAAGTTTCTGGTTCTTTCATTATGATTGGCGATTTTTGTTCTACTTTTGGTTGTTCCATTTCAGAATAATTTCGTGGTTTTTCATCCATCAAATTATTTGCGCAACCAGTTAAAATAAACAATGCAATAATTGGGATTAGCTTTTTAATAAAAATGTCCCCCTTCCAGTAAAAGTAAGTTACTTACTATTTTATGGTAAATATTTACTGTATGCAATTGTCAAAAGATTTCTTTTTAGTTTGCAAACAAAGGGGGTATTTTATTAGTAAAATTCTAGTTTGCATCAGATGCGGGAGAGCCGATTGCTAACCAATGGGAATCCCATTCTGTAATTTGGTTCCCTACTCTACATGCAATGCCGCAAGCTTGATCATCTGCTATAAACGAACCAATTAACCATTTCTTTTCATGTTGACCATCTTTTAATTGGATTGTAATGGATGGCATTTCAATATATTGCTGATAAATGTATAAATTGTCTGTGTAATGTTGATGTTGTGAAGTATTGATTTTTTCACCTTCACTATTGTAAATTTCGATCGTATTCCCTTCTCTTGAAAAGACAGGCTTTTTAACAAAGGGCTGTTCACTTTGAAGGAAGGAATCAGCTGACATATAGGTTGGTAGCATATACTTGTTAATGGCTTCTCTTTCTTCTTTCGTGAATAATAAGGGGTTATTTCGTTTTTCCCATATAAGCCATAATAAAATTTTGGATTGTAAAATGTATGCGGCTGGGGAGTTAATGATTGCTAATTCCTGATCTTTTACTAAATCTAATAAATGAAGCCCTATTTGATCACCATCTTCTGCAACATCGTCAATTAAAAATTCAATGGGATGAGCAGGTCTGAATAAGATATCAATTTTCTCCATTGAAGGTGTATAGAGCCCGCGTTTCATCTGCTCTCCATCTGTTGGATAAATTATCAATTGCGAAATAGGAACGTACTTTATTTCAAAAGGTAATATTCTTTTTAAATATTGCACTTGGCAATATTCCTCGAAATCCTCTGTTTCCTCTTTTCCGGTTATAACGACAACAGGTGTCTCTTTTAGCTCGAGATAGGTCATGGCAGAAAATAACGCACTAGAAAGACTTTTTATAACGACATTCTCTTGATTGGGATTACAAACATTAAAATGATTACATAGCACTTGATTCATCTCAAACGTTTCTTGAATAAGAAAGGGTGTATCTCCATTTAGTTCGATTAACTTAATATTCCCGTCTTCTGTACAAATAAAATCAAAACGTGCAAGTATGGATTGCTGGGGTAAGTAATCAAGATGGAGATATGGGATCATTTCTTCTCGTATCCCTAATGCCAGTAGCTGTTCCTTCCTTAACTTTTTGAACTGTTTTCCAACTTTCGAAAACACTTTCCATAAGATGTTGGTCGCATATTGAAGTTCCTCAATTTTTTCCTTTTCCATCATCATTACGTCATACAATGCATATTCGAGATCGGCGAAATCAGCAAAGAATTGATTGAATTGACTATAAAATGCTTTTCGATTTATGTTATATGTATGTTTACTCGTCATATGTAAGCCACCTTAATTCGAAAAAACCTTCTAAATGAAGGTTTTCCTAAATAGTTAATCTATTATGAGGAAGAAGAACCGCCTCGGGATGTGCCGCCAGAACTAAAGCCTGATTTACCGCTTGAATAGCTAGAAGACGAACTACTGTTAGTGCTAGAATTCGTGTATGAATTATTGCTGCTACTTGAAGTGCTATAAGATGAATTTGAATTGTTTGTTGAGTTTTTTGTAGTGCTAGTACTGCTCGTGCTATTCGTGTTCGTATTGGGTTTTACTGTTGGCGTTTTTTCCTTTACACTACTAGATCCTGAGTTTGAATAGCTACTGCTCGTCCCACCACCTGAATTAGAGTTAGTTAAATCGGTTACCTTCATTGGCTTTTTATTTATCCCATTTTTCGAATTATACGTTTTATAGATTGTCGAACCTGCCATCGCTGCTAATGAGGCAAACATTACCCCTTCAAAAAAATGTTCAGAATAATAGTCTGAGTTCTCATCGATACATTCATATGACCCATCATCTTGTTCGTCCCAGTCATCGCAAGCACCTGCAAATTCGGAATCATAAACAGATGCTAGATATTCGTCTTCAACTACTTCATCAATGGGCTGCTCAATTATTTGTTCGTTTAGTTCATCTACTACGTTAATTTCTTCTTCCACTACTTCATGTGAAACTGATGTGGTCGTATTACATGCTGTCAGTTGCATCGTCATGACAGAAGCTGTGGTAAGCGTGGCGTATTTTTTCACTTGTTTTTTCTTCATCCATACATTCCCCTTTTAATCATTCGTTTTAATAGATTTTACGAGTTATATAGAAAGAAAGTTTCAAAAATTGTCGATACATCGAAAATATCATTGGAACAATTTCAAGTTATCAAAAATATCATCAATTTCCTCTGACTCAATTCCGATGTAACGTAAAGTGGTTGCCTGAGACGAATGATTTAAAATCTTTTGGAGATAGGAAATAATACTTGGGTTTTCAGCGATATTATTTATGTAAATATGATACGCCCCTGTTTTCCGTAATGTATGGGTTCCGAAGTTGCCTTTAATGCCTAATTCCATACAAGTTTCCTTAATTGTTCGGTGTAATGTTTTGACTGTAATGGGACCAGTCCCTTTTCTTGATTTAAAAATATAATCCTCCATATTGAGTTGTTTTATGGATTGTTTATAAAGCTCCAATGCGCTCCTAGCATCTTCGTTAAAGCGCACTTCCCTTCTTTTGTCGGTTTTTTCTTCTGTCATCATAATCTTCTTTTTGATGTCCTGATCTTCGTCTAATACATCCGACCATTTTAGCGATAACAAATCCCCTGCTCGAAGTAAGACATTCACCCCTACAACAAAAACGGTAAAATTCCTTAAATTTTCGCCCTTTAAATAACTATAAATTTTTTTCAAATCTTTTGGCCGTTTGATTGGAGAAACGGGAGCTGCTTTTTTTACTCCATTCGCCTTTAAATTTGCCATGTTTTTTCAAACCTTTCTTTACGATCATATTGCAATTTTAAATAGTATTTAGCGCGGTTTAATCGCTAAAAATATACTTAAGTGAACTTTCTTTCTATTATACTATTACTTCGCATTCAAAAAAATAGCCTTGGTTTTAGTATGTTGAAAAATGTCAAAAAACGTTGATATAACAATGTTTACTGCGATTTTACGAATGCGAACTTTTATAATTAGTTCGCATTCAAAATGAGCAAATTGAAAAATAACCAGGTAAAAAGGAATAATTTGTATTTTTATTTAAGGCCGCACAGACGATTCGAGACGGACAACTACCCGAAAAAATAAATTTCGATTCGTCTGAGAGCTCATCTGAAAAATAGAAATTAATCCAAAACTTCACCTAATTATTTTAAGTAGAAGGAAGACCCATCGATTATTTCAATATCGGCTCTCCCCTTAATTTCTTGTATTAAATGGAAAAGGGCTTCATCTTTCTTTTTCGCTTCGATCATACAATGAATTTCCGGAACGGTTCCTTGAATTTCTTTTAAAAAATTAAAAAACATGTTCACATCCACATAATCGGAATGGTGACGAAATTCCGCCTCACTTTTTGGACTCGAAATGTGCATTTTGATTGGAAGAGGTGAATCTTTCCATGTGGCCATAATACGTTCCCAATTTTCTTCCCACTGTTCATTTGTATGATGAGCAAGATGATGGTGATAATCAAACACAAGTGGGATCCCTAATTTTTCACATAAATAAAGGGTGTCATCCAATGTAAAGGAAGTGTCATCATTTTCGAGCAGGATCATCTTTTGAATGGAACGCGGTACATCCATCCAGTTATCAACGAACTTCTCTAATGATTTTTCGGTATCATTGTAGTTGCCACCTACATGAAGTACGCATCGATGATAAGGATCGATTTTCATGCCCTTTAATAATAGATAGTGCATTTTCAAAGTTTTAATAGAATTTTTGAATACGTCCACTTTAGAAGTGTTGAGAACAACAAAATGATCTGGGTGAAAATCGATTCGCATGTTCTGTTTTTTTACGAACTCCCCTATTTCCAGCAGCTTCTCTTTTAATGGTTTCATATAATTCCAATCGGGCAATTCCTCATGGTTTGCTAAAGGAATGAGTCGAGAGGTTAAACGGTAAAAATGGATATCATGTGAAGCATTATGTTTCAGTAGTCGATGGGTGTTTTCTAAATTTGATAAGGCAATTCGTTCTAATTTGCGAATGGCCGCTTCCTGATCGCTAATTTTTTGGAATGCTGAAAACGTCATCGTTTGGGATGGCGATGCATTTTGCAGGTGCATACTCATCGCAACATAGCCTAGTCGTACAATTGTCATTGGTTCCACCTCAACATTAGTATGGTGAAATTTATATGGGAATAGTCCTAGATCAAAATGAAAAAGTCTAGAATCCAAATGAACTTCTGGATTCTAGGTTACATAATATTATTATGATGTAAATATGAAATTTTGTTCGTCTAATATTAGGGGGATTTTGACTAATATTAGGGCAGTTTTGACTAATATGGTGAGCGATTTGTCTAATATCTTCCCATATTTGACTAATAATTAAAAAATAAAAAAAGAGACTGCACATTCGCAATCTCTTTTCACTGACTTATTTTACGACCTGCAACAAGACGAAGAAATAACTTTAGGAATTAAATTAACACTACAAACCCCCGTCTCGGGTAGTTCTAATTCTACTTTTTTAGAACTCTCCATATCACCCGAAAGATAAGCAACGATGGAACGAACTTGTTCATAGCCTGTTGCCATTAAAAATGTCGGTGCGCGGCCATAGCTTTTCATGCCAACGATATAGAAGTTTTTCTCAGGTTGTCTCAAAATTTCTTCACCATGTGGTCGAACTGTTCCACAACTATGAAGATTCGGATCAATTAAAGGAGATAATGCCTCCACACTTTCTGTTGCTGAATCAATGCTTAATCGAATTTCTCGAAGGAAAGAAAAATCCGGTCTACTTCCTGTGTTTGCAATCATTTCATCGATTCCAGACAGGGTATATGGTTCACCTTTATAATCTCCCATTAATTCAATACCACCTTCCTTTTGAGATAATTGCTGAATTATAAAAGGTGTATACACTTTTATACGACCGGAGTCTACTAATTGGTGTATTCTACTACCTAATTCCCCTCTTGCTTCAAGTGCGTCCTTTTCTTCCCCACCATATGCCTCTTCCACTTTTTGTTTTCTCATAATCCAATTAATCTCTACTTGATCGTCTAACTGTGCCAGCTCCAGAATGGTATTTATTGCAGAATGACCTCCTCCGATAACAGCCACTTTTTTCCCAAGATATCTTTTCTTATGTCTTCCCTGTACATCTGGAATACCATAATAAATCTGCTTATTTAATGCGCGTTCCTCCGATGTCCAAATATTATCAGCGTTTACTGGGGTCGGATTTGCCCATGTCCCAGTTGCATCAATGACTGCTTTTGCCTCGATTCTTTGCGTTTTCCCCTGATGTTCAACATATAAAATAAAAGAGCTTTGATCTCGACCAGCATTTTTCATCTTATCGAGGCCTTTTTTACTAATAGCCACTACTTTTGCGTTTAATAACAAATGAGGTTTGATTTCAGGCAGTTTCGATAAAGGTTCTAAATATAACTCCACTAGTTCTTTGCCAATTGGAAGTTGTTCAGCAGGTGGGGCAATCCAACCACTTTGTTCTAATAGCTTTTTTGCTAACTTATCAATGTTATATTGCCAAGGTGAAAACAAACGAACATGTCCCCACTGTAAAATATTGCTTCCTACTTGTGAACCGGATTCTAATAGAAGAAATTTTTCTCCTCGTTCCACTAAATGTGCAGCAGCAGCCAATCCCACAGGTCCAGCTCCAATCACTGCAATCGGTAATTCATTTAATTCATCTTGAGATACCGTAGTTTCTTCGGCAACCGATTCACAACAACTTTTTACATTTCGAATAACTAATTCTTTCTTCATAATATAACCCCCACTTATTTATTTTGTTATGCAAATACTTGTAATATGCAAGTATTGGGTAAAAATAAAAGCAAGAATGTTCTTGCTTAATATAACGGTGTACAACATACAGATGACTTTGACATCGCTTCATTTAACAATTTGAGAGAACGAAGCACCGTTTCTCTTTCGAATTCATTCATATGTGAAAATACCTCATCTAAATATGCATTCATTGAGTGATCAATGGTTGTAGCAACAAATTTCCCTTGTACAGTTAGACTCAAAATGGAAACCCTTTTATCTACGGATGAAGGAGTTTTTTTCACTAGGTCCATCTTCACTAATGTTTGAATTTGCCGACTAAATGTTGTGATATCCATAGCTAAGTTTTGTGCAATCTGTTGCATAGATGGTTCATGTTGTTGGTCGATTTCATAAAGAATATGACTTTGAATTGGAGAAATCTCAAAGCTCCCTATCGAGCAGCAATTTTTATCCAGTAATCCAAATCTTCTTGTTAACACATGGAAGATTTCACGTTTGTTTTCCATATCTTCACCTCTTAATTTAGTTATACATAATTTACTTGCAAATTGCAATAAATAATCTTAAAATTACATTACATTTCCATATTTGGAGGATAATCTAATGACGATAAGTATTCGTAAAGTTACAGAAGATGACTGGGAGCAAGTGAAGTTTATTTACGAGGCGGGCATTGCGACAAAAATAGCAACATTCGAAGCCCAAGCACCGGTCACATATGAACAATGGATCGGTAATGCAAATCGAGAATGTACATTAATTGCCGAAAAAGGGTCAGACATTTTAGGATGGTGCAAATTGACGCCTGTCTCAGCAAGGAAAGTTTACGCAGGTGTAGGCGAAGTTAGTATCTATGTTCACCCAATGGCTAAAGGGACGGGAATCGGAAATTTACTACTTCAAAACTTAATTCAGAGATCTGAAGAACAAGGTTTTTGGACATTGGAAGCAAAAATTTTTAAAGAAAATGAAGCAAGTATTCATTTACACAAGAAAAATGGATTTAAAGTAGTAGGTATACGAGAGAAGATTGGAAAAAAGGATGGGGTTTGGAAGGATAATATGTTACTAGAAAGAAGAAGTATATTGGTAGGATTAGATTAAAGAGATCAAGGGTGTACTTCAATAGAGATATACACCCTTTTCAATCTTTAACAGCTAGTTTCACATTTACATGTCGACATCGGTTTAATTTGTTCTAAAATACCAATCATAAGAGGCGTTTGTTCTTCTACTAAACGATAATGCTTCCATGTACCGACTTTTCGTTCAGTTATAATCCCTGCTTCTTTCAATTTACGAAGTTGCTGACTCACTGCTGGTTGGGAGATGCCAAGTACATCGACAAAATCACAAACGCACACTTCCCCATTTTTCAAGCACGCAAGAAGTTTAATACGGTTTGAATCGGCAACAGCCTTCAATTGTTTTTCCAATAATGAATAATCCATTTCGGCGTTCGCCTCCCCTTACATTTTTATTTGCCTGTTTTAGCAAATCGCTTAATTCGTTCCCCAATCTCATCACGAACACGTTGGAAAAATGCCCACTTCTCTTCTTCTGTTCCTTGTGCTTTCGCTGGATCATCAAAGCCCCAATGTTCACGTTTTACAGTAGGTGGAGTGACTGGACATTTATCTGCTGCATCCCCACATAAAGTGACAACTAATTCGGCGTTATTTAAAGTTTCAAAGTCAATAATATCTGAAGTTTGTTTTGAAATATCCATCCCAATTTCATTCATGGCTTTTACCGCATTCGGATTTAATCCATGTGCTTCGATACCGGCACTTTTTACCTCCCATTCATCGGTTGGTAAAACCTGCTTTGCCCATCCTTCTGCCATTTGGCTACGGCATGAATTTCCTGTACATAAGAAATAAAGTGTTTTTTTAGTCATGTTGTAACCACTCCTTAGAAAATTAATAATGTCAGATACAAGCCTAATAATGTAATAAACAGAATCGGAATTGTTAAAATAATCCCCGTTTTAAAATAAGTGCCCCATGAAATTTTTATCCCTTTTTGTGACAATACGTGAAGCCAAACTAATGTCGCTAATGAACCGATTGGGGTAATCTTTGGCCCTAAATCAGAACCAATCACATTAGCATAAACTAACGCTTCTTTTATAACTCCAGTCGTATTCGTTTCAGCTATCGCTAACGCATCAATCATGACAGTTGGCAAGTTGTTCATCACGGAAGATAAAATAGCCGCAATAAAGCCCATTCCCATCGTTGCTGCATATAACCCTTTATCAGAAAACATTGAAATGACATGAGCTAAAGAATCCGTTAGCCATGCATTACCTAAACCATAGACCACGACGTACATACCAATGGAGAAAAATACGATATTCCAAGGTGCCCCTTTAATAACGGCGATCGTATTTACGACAGAGCTTCTTCTAGCCATGAGTATAAAGAAAATCGCAATAATCCCAGCTACAAAGGAAACAGGGATGTTGAGAAATTCACTTGTAAAGTAACCAATTAACAATAAACCAAGGACATACCAAGAAAGATGGAACATTTTGATATCCTTTATTGCTTCATGGGGATTTCGTAATTTTGTTAGATCATATTCTTTTGGAATACTTTTACTAAAATAAATAAGTAAAACGGTTACGGTTGCCACTAACGAAAATAAATTTGGAATAATCATTCTTGAAGCATATTCAACAAAGCCAATGCTAAAGTAATCTGCAGATACAATATTCACTAAATTACTTATAATGAATGGTAAAGACGTGGTATCTGCTATAAATCCGCTCGCCATAATGAATGGGAAGATCATGGCTTCTTTAAAGTTTAAATTTCGAACCATTGCTAACACGATAGGCGTTAAAATTAAAGCGGCCCCATCATTGGCAAACAATGCTGCCACGATTGCCCCTAAAAGACTGACGTAGACAAACATTTTAATGCCATTCCCTTTTGCTGCCCTTGCCATATGTAACGCGGCCCATTCAAATAGACCAATTTCATCGAGAATTAATGAAATTAAAATAATGGCTACAAACGATAATGTAGCATTCCAGGTAATTCCGATCACCTCAGAAACATCTTGAAAATCAACTACCCCAACAATTAAAGCGAGTAGTGCCCCCCCACAAGCAGTCCAGCCGATATTTAATCCTTTTGGCTGCCAAATGACGAAAATTAATGTTACTAAAAAAATCATTGTTGCTAATACTGCAGTAAGCACTTCTATTTCCTCCAAGATCATACAATTGTTTCGTTTATTATATAACGAATTACTTATATAATAATTAACTTATATAATGAATGCAAATTTTTTTATTAACGGTGTCTACTAATGAGCATGTAAACGAGGAAAGCATTCTGTTTAATACAGAGTACTTTAGGAAATCTTTTCAAAAGCTATTTAAATGCAACGGATCGTTTTGTTTTTTTGTATAATGTTATAGAGGGAGGTAAATAAATACAATTTTACAAATAGGAGGTTCCATTTAATGAGGTTAGTAAAGAAAGGGATGATGATTGGTTCTGTTTTTATTGTTAGCATAGGATCATTATTCCTAAATACCTCTACGATAAAAGCCAATGAACCAGATTACCCCATATCCAGTTCAGAAGTATTTGTGGATGGTAAAAGAATTAATTATCCAATCAAACCAATCGTAAAAGACGAAACTACTTTAGTGCCAATAAGAGAAACTTTTGAAGCGATGGGCGCAACAGTTAAGTGGGTTCAACATGAACGCGCTGTATATGCTACTAAAGGGGAAACGGAAATAAAAATGACCGTTGATTCCACTTCTGCTTTAACGAATGAACAACAAATCACTTTAACAGCGCCACCAATTTTATATAAAGGAAAAACAATGATTCCTCTACGTTATGTTGGTGAAGCTTTTGATGGAAAAGTTCATTATGATCCGACTAGTAAAAAAATCAATATTACAATGCCGAAAGTTGTAATTGATTTTTTAGAAAAAGAGCAGATAAACATTTCGAACATTAAAAATATCGATAATGTAAAAATGTCTGGAAATAGAAGATTAATGGTTAGTGATAACCCAGAAGTTTTGGATTCCAATACAATAAATGAGGACAATGCTACACTTGCGGCGGATATTTTTGAGGAAAAACGTAATGGACAAGATCATCGAGTATTTGGTTGGCATATCAATAAGTTAGCTGAGAAGATCCAAGTTGGAATTACAATCGAAAACCTTTCTCCAACAAATACGATTCAAATTAGAAACTTGCAAGGCATTCATAAAATTAGTTCAAATAGCTTTTATGCATATGAAATAGGTCTCCCTATTTCTTCAGCTTTGTTACATAATCGATTGTTTGGTACCAATACACCTAGCAAACAAATTAAGCCTGGTGAATCTATACAGCTTGAAAGTATTACATTAAAGCCGAATGAAATAATAGGGTTAGTAAATGACTTTACTGTTGCCAAAATAACAGGTGCAGGTGAAATGAATTATATTATTCGAACTGTGGTAAGTAAGGATAATAGCGATTTAGCAGCAATTAAAACGCCACCTGTTCCAACAGATCCTCACAATTTTCATTCTAGAGGTGTATGGAGCAGTTCTGAACTCTCTGCGACATTCCCAACGTATAAAATAAATGAGGATGGCGAAGTATCCTACAGTATTTCTAATGGTATTACAGATAATTTATTAAATGCCGAAACTAGTTTAATGAAAAATGCTACCTCTGTTGCAAATAAAGGACATTTTGGTGTTGTTTATAAAGTAAAAGTTCCATACATAAACGAATCTGCGGAAGAAAAGACGGTCAGAGTGCGAATTGCAAGTCGAGGTGGTATTTATAGTGGTTCTCTGAAAATAAAAGATGATGTTATTAACATTCCATCTTTAAAGCCGATGAAAGATGTGGCAAATCTCGTGGATTATAAAATTACCGATAACAAAGGCTTTATAGAATTTGATATTGTGCATGCTGGTGGATCTTCATTACCAATAGCTATAAACATTATTACATTGGATTAACTTTAAGATTTAATAAAATATGCCCTACAAGATAGACACTTAAACAAAGTCTTTCTTGTAGGATATTTTTATTTTAGGAGAATGTTTTGATGCACGAAAGTTTTGTCTTTATCCGCAAAGGTCAAAATGTTTGAGAGTGAGATGTAAGATTACTTAATTACTTAAACGTGTGAAATTTATTGTTTTATATTTATTTGGTGCGTGAATATATATTAAAGTAATATAAAGTGTCGGATAATATGTAAAATTCCAAAAAAAGAAGTTATGGTACCTACTTTTATTAAAATTACCCAACCTCTCTCCTTGCCTACTGGACAATGGGCATTTTAATGATGATCATCTTTTAGAGTCTCCATATTTATCCATTATTTGTTTTATTAGAAGCGGCGTTGTTACTGGTTGTAATCCGCGCAGGACTTCCAGCACTTGGAGTTGTGGATACCAACAAAAAACAACTAAAGTCTCCACCAAGCTCAATAAAAATTATTTCAAAAAGGGACAACGCATCCATGTTGCCCCTTTCTTTACTAACCTTTTTGAATTTTTAACATCGAATTAGCATTTATCTGAAATTCATATGGTACTTTGACTTCTACAACTGTACAACTATTGTCAACCAGATAACTTACTATTTTATCTAAATGCTCATAACGTTTTCTCTCTAGGTCAACTAAAGGAAAAATACGAACTTCTTCTTTCGTAATCCTCAATAACTCATTTAATGTTTCAATGTGAAATTGATATTCTAATCTATCCTTACATTAGTTCAAATGGTTAAATGTTATTAATTTGAGATAAATGGTGCCTTATGTACATACTTTGGATTTTCAATTTGGTTGATGATAAAAGTCGCAATATCTTGACTAGTGATTTTTGTTCCGGGCATATCTATAAGATTTTCTTTTATATATCCTATTTCATTGCCATCATCTATAAATGGAAGCCTAATTAGCGTCCATTTAATTAATTTATTACTGTTAAGAATATGCCATTCTTTTTTCCTATCTACCATCATTTTAGAATAGATAATTTCAAACATTTTTGCTCCAACTCTATTTATAATGTTTTTTTTATCTCCATTAATAGTGAGTGAACCGCCTGTAACACCAATATAACGATCTATCTGTAAATCTTCCATAATTTCAAGTATTTTTTTAGTCACACTGCTATAAATGGGCTCTTCTTTAATTGGCTGACCAAAAGTATTTATAACTATTTGACAATCCTTTAATAGTTTTCGAATATCCTCAAAGTTTTGTACATTTCCCTCTACTATCTCAATTTTATCATCTCTTAAAGTTAATTTATCGGGATTTCTAACAAGCATACGAACTTGGTACCCATTCTGTAATGCTTTAGTAGCAATAAAACGTCCAACCTTTCCTGTCCCACCAATTATAGCTATTTTATGAGTATTCTCCATACTCCCCCTCCAAATGAACATAATAATATCTATACCTTGAGAACTTTAGGTGTTTCAATTAAATTATTAGTTTCCCATCATCTAATCTAATTATCTTCCTCATTAAAAATTATTTTATGTCCTATGGCATTAATAGGCCCCTTTGTAATTAAAGTTGCTAGCTGTTCGACCATAAAATCAACTGAATAAGTACTACCTTCATCACTAAGCCACCACTTTAATACACCTATATACGCGGAGCTGATAAAACTGAGTATTAAATCCACAGGAACCTCCAATTGATTTAAGTTCCCATAAACAGAATTAAAGGTCATCTTAAATTTATCTGATAATAATTTTTCAATTTTATTAGTAAAGTTAGGAATTCCATTTGGTCCTAGCATAACTTGATAAAATAATTTGTTCTTCTCGATATTTTCAATTACTTTCCTTAGTGTGATTTTGAATCTGTTGACGTTAACCTCCCCTTTTTTCAAATGAAAGGTAATATCTGCTGCATCCATTAATTCATTCAAATAGGCGTTGCTAATTTGTTCAAGTAGGTCATATTTATCCTGGTAATGTAAATAAAATGTAGCCCTATTAATAAGAGCCTCATCTGCAACATCTTGAATTGTAATAGATTCAAACCCCTTTCTGTCTATAAGGGAGATCAATGCTTCCTTTATTAGTTTTTGCGTCTTTAATACACGTAAATCTGTTTTTTTTGTCATTTCTCCACACCTTTTTTCAATTTGTAAAATAAACAACAATAACTTTGAAAATATCGCCTATTATACAAAACGAAGTAAATTAAACATTGAATGCTTGGGAATATTTTCTATAATATCATTATATACGACAGTTTGTTAAATAATCAACAAAGTGTCTATCAAAAGGAGTGGTATAACTTGAGACTATTATTCAAAAACAAATTACTTTGGATAGGGTTAGGAATCATTATATTGGCAACAAGTATAATTACCTTTGCATTTATGGGATCTTCGGTAAATCCTACACCAAAGAAATTACCAATTGCCGTAGTAATAGAAGATAAAGGAATAAAACTTCCTAGTGGAGAGGAAGTTAACTTTGGTGAAATGTTGTTGAGGGAAATCAACAAAAAGGAGATAAAAAGTATTGAATGGAAAACTTTTGAAGAAAAAGAAGAAGCTATTACTGCTATGAACAATAAAGAACTATATGTAACGATTGTGTTACCAGAGAAGTTATCACAGTACACTTTTTCCCTACTAACAGATAGTCCAACCAAACCAGAAACTAACATTATAATTAATGAAGGAATGAATCAAGTAGGAGTAAATTTAGCTAACCAAATAGCAAAAGAAGTATTAGCAAATTTTAATCAGCAAATTCAATTACAATTTTATACACAAATTGAAGAGATGAAAGTTCCTTTAACCATTAATTTAGCGAAATTAATTTCAGATCCTATAACCATCAAAACAGAGAAAGTTAATACAGTTCCTGTAAACAATGCTAATGGCAATACACCAGCAATTTTCACACAAATATTGTGGCTTGGAACATTTATAAGCGCTATGTTACTCTTTACAATTGCTAGAAAATTAAACAATGGATCTATGACTATGGGGTTAATTACAGGCCAAATTTTATCCGGTATCCTCTATACAATATTAGTTTCTAGTATTGCAGTACTTTTAGCGGTAAATATATTAGATGTAGATACATCTAATGGAACTAGTCTGTTTTTTGCAATGTTTACTATAGGCTTTTGCTTTTTCCTTCTACAAAGTGCATTGCTAAATTTGATTGGCTATATAGCGTCACCGATACTAATTTTGCTATTTTTATTTGCGATGCCAATTTTAACGATGGCTCCAGAAATGTTGCCAAATATCACAAAAGATTATTTGTATTCTTGGGTTCCGTTTCGTTTTAGCTTAGAAGAATTAAGAGATATTTTATTTTTTAACAAAGATATTTTTGAAAACGGAATGGGTGTTATAGGAGGAATAGGTGTCATTTCTCTTGTGATGATGGGATTATCCGCTCTAAAATCTACGAAGAGAATTGATAAGAGGGTTGAAAACAATCGTGAGCTAGATACAAGTAACAATTAGTTCAGTCTTTGAATAAAGAATTCTTTAAAAAATATAAGAATTCATTTTAATAAAAGCAGATGGTCAATTAGAGCTGCGTTATCGCTCCTCTATACCATCTGCTTTTTATTTCAGCTAATATAGTTTAATAAGAAATTATTGTAATTATAAATATCGGATGGTAAAATTTATGTAATTAAGTTAGTTAGTTGAATAACTAATAAGGAGGAAGTAAAGTGGCAAAACCAAATGTTATCAATAAAGAGGAGTTAATTAAAAGCGCTAAAGAGTGTTTAGTTAATAACGGGATAGAAAAGTTTACTTTGCGATCCGTGGCAGACGTAGCAGGGGTAACGCAAGGAACAATCTATTATCACTTTGGAACAAAAGAGCAATTATTGTTAGATATAGTAGAAGATATTTGCAAAAATTCGTGGCAAGAGATTTCACAACAAAGTCACCCATATATTCTTAGTCAAGCGATAGAATCAGCTAAAAGTCGGTGTTCCTACGACTCTTCCTTTCATAAGTTATTTCTCACTTTGATTGTTTCGAGTTTTAACAATGAAAAAATGCGGGATCAATTAGGTGAAATATCACAATCTGAAAACAACGCACTAACTAACAACTTATTAAATTTATGGTCAAAGTCACCGATTGATGGTGTCTCAATTGAAACATGGGGAATTCTCATTAATGCAATTGTCGATGGAATAGCACTACAAGCGTTGGTACAAAAAGATTTTCCGGTAGATAAAACATACGAAGAACTTGAACTACTATTTAAAGGTCTTACTCATTTACTTAACAGGGAGGCTTAATAATGAAGAATTATTTAATCACTACCTTATGGGGTGTATTCATTTGGTTCTTTGCAACATTGTTTTTTGTGTTTTTTGGAGAACATGTCCTCTTTAGTCCTGGTAAAGAAAACTTTACAACCAGCATCTTGTTATTAGTACTTGGAACAGGACTTTTATTGTGGGGCGTTACTTATATCTATTTATTTTTTGATAAATCAAAGAACGCACCATTAAAATTTGGAGTAATTGGGACTATCATCGGTTTATCATTAGATACTTTTTCTATATCAAATCACAATTTGATTTTCCCTAAATTAGATGATTCACAAATTATTGCGTTTACTACGTGGATGTCTTTTGCTTATGCGTTATATTTATTTATCCCCGCACTGATAAACCAACAACGAATTAAACATTTTAAGGTATAAATAATTTTAATGCAGATTATTTAAAAAAAACTGCATTTAATGGAGCGCGATTTTACTCTTAGATCGCGCCCGATTCTTGAATAACGGAAGCTTCTATTTGCTAGTTTACGGAAGATTGCTCCATGTCCTGATTAAATAAAAAATGATGCAAAATCATCCTTTGAAAAGCGCACGTTTGTTGAATAAGCCCCTTTCAGTTTAACCAATACAGCTTTGTAATTTGAGTATCAATTCTTTGTGATTGGCGTAAATATCTATAATGGATAGCACTGCAAAATAAGAATAAAGCTCGGTATTGCTAAATATTCTTCTTTTGATATATGAATTTAAATCCATTCTTTTACGAACTTGCACGTGTATAACTGTTAAAGCCACCATTATAAAGGCGGCTTTATTAATTAGTAACTAATCAACTCGAACGAATTCCAAAGAAGGCAATCTGTAAAATTGCTGAAGCGTTAGAACTTGAGAATGTACGGGTGATTATTGACTTTTAGAAATAAAAAAGACCGCACTCACAATTATGAAATACGGTTTTACTCCTAATTTATATAATTTTTAAAGAAAAGTGCCCGTGGAATAAAAAATTCAGTTACTTTTGAAGAAGTACAATGTTTCTCTAAATGTACTTTGAGCTAATTCTTCATTATATTTAAAAGAGTATCGATCACTAAATCCGTGTTCACCACTACATATATGTACATCTATATTTAGTTTATCTAAAGTTGAAACTAATTCATTAACTTTAAATGATTTTTCTACTTTCGGAAAAAATAGCAATGCCGGACATTTTGGATTTATATTTACATAGTCCCTAATACGTGAACCATAGTATCCAACAATGCCATCAACACATTCTTCCTCACTACACAACCATGCAACCGTTGCCCCTACACTAAATCCAATGATAAATATTTTTGAATACTCACCTTGACTATGTAATAATATATTTCTTACTTTGTGTAATCCTTTTTCGAAACCTACATTATCCATAAAATTGTGGTAAGCAATTACCTCTTGAGAATAATCAAAAGGCATTTCTTGTTCCAATAAATTTGGACAAATGACATTGAAATTTTGTTCTGATAGCAATTCACATAAATCCAACATATGTTGATTAATTCTGGTACGGCAACAGTTTTGGACAACTTTTTAAAGGTGGTTGAATTATCTTCTTAACGTATAAGGGGCGCACAAGTTGCTTGACATGGAGCCTCTATGGGCATGATTCGTTGCGCCAGAAAGCCAGCTATATTGGGCTGTCTTAGCCAAACGAGGCTATCATGCCCATTGCTCCATATAAAGCTCTTCTTCGTTGATAGACATAGGAATTGATCTTAATCTCTTATACAAAATGTCCAACTCAGTGTAGCCTATCCATTCCATATATTTCGTGAACGACAATAATTAATTTATCGGATTTTTTGTTTATTTTAAGCGATCTTTTCACCCCTTAAATGAAAAATGAGTGCTTATCCTTGCTCAAGAATAGAGCCAATAATTATATTATCTCATCGAAATTATTGGTAATCTGTTTTTCCGAAATTACTTGTAAACCGTTTCTTTTTAATAGAGCAGCCGTAACTCCATTTCCTGCAATTTTCTCTCCTATAAATTCACCATTAAAAATCATTGAACTTCCACAGGATGGGCTATAGTCTTTCAGTACAACTACTGTTGCGTTAACATCAATGGCCTTTTTTAGAGTAGTATAAGCTCCCTTTATATATAGTTCCGTAACGTCTCTCCCTGATTTTTCGATTACTTTAGCTTTTCCATCCAATACGTCTTCCCCGTTACCACCTATTATTTCTGCGGGTTCTCTAGGAGTCAAAAAGCCACCAAGTAATTCGGGGCATACGGTAATAGCCTTTTTCTCTTCTATTAGTTTCATGATCTTATTATTTAAACAATGTGTGCCGTTATATCTTACCTCTAGCCCCGCTAAACAAGAACTTACTAATATCATTGATATCCCCCCAATTTCGCATCACCTAATCACATTGTACATTAAAGGCAATGCTCAACAATATGGTCCTTAAAAGCAAAAAAGCGCAATTTCTATTCTGAAATCATCCTATTATTGATTAAGCTTATTTAGTTCCCTGCTTACCAAAACCTTCACCAAATTTTAACGAATGTAGTTGACCCTCTGAAGCCCAATTTTCTCGTTCATATTCATCAAATATCACTGTTATCCATTCTTTTTTTACATTTAATGTGTTCACTGCTTCATTCGTAATTGCTTCTACAAATTGTTGTTTTTGCTCTATGGATCTACCTTTAGCCAATTTAACTGTAATAATAGGCATTTTCCCAACTCCATTCTCATTAATAATACTAGTTATTTCAAAATACTCATTTTTAATCAATAGCTTTCTCATGAAAAAAAGATGCTTTTCTTATTTCAACAATTGAGCCTAATTGTTGAAATGTATTTCTTCACTTCTAACTCTCTTATTAGTTTGGTCATAGATTTTATGATGAAGATGACAGCAATGACTCCCACTGTTAAAAACAGATTGTTTAGTTATTGTAATTGATGAAGACCTAATATAGCATTCTCTTTACCCTTGTCTTCTTCATTGTCAGATGTTCGTAGGCTTTCGTTTACATCATATTCAATCGGTATTTGTATTTTCTTAACAAACTGGTCTAATCGATATAAAGAATCCAGGTCATCCCAAGCATTAACAGATCGCCCATCTTTAAAATAAATTCGATATTCATAAAAATGGATGTAACGATTTCCTTTCTTTCTATACATTTTTTCTTCTTTGCCGAACAAATTTATTTTTTTATAACTTTGTGCGTAAACTTTTATATGTTCAACATCTTCCCACCCATAGGTATTTCTTATCAAAATTCGTTGTGAAGTAATACCGTCTTCATCTGTCGTATTGAAATAAAGATTAGTAAGTACTCCAAAAAGAATAAAAATTGTGATCGCAACAGGAAAAAAAATACGTCCAAAATGGGTGAGTTCTAATTTTTTATAAAGAAAGACCAAAATGAACAAGGGAAAAATGATATAATTTGTTTTTGTGATGTATGGCGTGGAGAAAGTGAAATAAGAATTTGTCTGTTGTATGAAAGAATAAAAAACTTTTAAAATAGGCGTACATACTAGATATAAAAAGAGAGCAACAAAAAATAATGAAGTGATTTTTCTAACACCCCAATACTTAATTAAAGCAATCATAAGTCCCTCCATTTGTATTACTTTTTAATCTCCCTTTAATTAATTACAAGATAAATCAACAGCTTAGCCATTCCATCATTGCTCAAAAGGTACATAGTCTTATTAGGATGTTTATCTCTGTAATAATCTTTCGCAATTTTTATCCAATTTGATATTTGGTTGGTGATTTTTTATAAAATTAATAAAATCTTTTTGCTGATTCAATTTACCAAGATCATACTGTAATTGTATGATTCCTAACACTTTTCCGCCCTCTCCATAAAGTACAAAATAGAAATTTTGTGGAGAACCGGAAGAACCAAAATCTAGTTCTTTAATATCTTTATAATAGATTTTCTTCTTTTTAAATAATGTTTTAATGTAAATAAAATCATTGTATAAATAAATTCTTGATATGAAACTATTAAAAAATCCGACCATGAGTACCGTAAGAAGGCTCACAGTGATAATACTATATGTACTTTCGTACCAGTTTTCATGCATTTTTACAATAATATTTAGCTCCAATAGTGTGTCAATTAATAAGAACAATACGAATAAAGATATAAATATATAAAATCGACTTTTTGACAATACTTTGATTGGATTCTCGTTCATTATTGCCCCCCTCTTCCTTAATTCCTAACTAATATTAAAGTGAAGTCTATTCCCAATACCAATTTTTGGGTAATAATTTAATTGTATCAAACATTTACCCTCCCTGATATATCCTTTGTATAATTTAACATAATTCTCCAATTTAATACTAAATTTTATGATAGTTATAGGTAAGCCTTTGACGTTATCACCAGCGTTTCCCCCACTTCACACCGTACAGGCGAGTTTCCCAGCATACGGCGTTCCAACTAACCCAATTCATTCAATTTTTATGTGTATGCAAGATAAAATGTAGAATCAGATAGCCTCGTTCAGACATTGCTCACGCAATTCATTAACCTTTTTAAGTTGCTTTTCATTTAATTTGGGTGCGTTTAACAACACTTGTATTTTCTCTCGATTATTCATATGAATGAGGCGATGAACAGATTGATGCACTATCATTAAATTCCCGTATGAATCATCTTTTGTAAGATGATATGGTGTTTTATAATGACAATGCCAATCGTCTAGTCCTAATTCGATTCCTGTAACAGCGCATTTTCCATATTGTGCAATAAACCGACTAATCCGATTATCGTTATATTCGATGGAACGCCTAGGAATAAAATGTTTCATTACGTAAGCGAGTGTTTGTTTATTAATGGCTCGTAAGTTTTGATGAATCTTATTCCTACCTACGGTAGTATAGTTACAGATAGTTTGAGAGAAATTTAGATTTACCTTACAGCGTTGGGCATGAATAGGTACAAGTGCCATTTCTTTTATTTTATAGAGCTTACATTTATAACCCTTATACCGTTTCTGTAAGGATTTTGTGAGGTCCTGAAACGTTGCTTCTTTTCTTATTTCATTTAAACGATTATATAATACTTTATGAAGACGATTGTTCAGCTCAATTAAATCATCTGTGATGTGTGACGCAGCAGAATAATAATTTTGGATTCCCAGTATAACGGTATTAAAGCGCCAAACATTCTCAGCTGATTGGTGTTTTTGAATTACTTTGATTGCTTGTTTGACCTTTATCTGTGCATTTTTGAGCGCTTTCCTTGTCATATGTGAGCGAGCGACATAGAGAGTTCTTTTATTTGTCCTTTTCCGATGTGCTTTAAGTCGAAACCCTAAAAACTCTGATGAGTTTTTCTTTAAGTTGACTACTTTTTATTTTTCTTCACTAATTTGAAATTGAAGCCTTGTTTGAAGAAAATCCTTTACGGCATAGAACATTTTAATCGCTTGTGAACGAGTGCGACACAGGATTTTAAAATCATCGGCATATCTCACAATGTAGCAATGTTTCAAGTCCGATCGTTTCAATGCATTATATCTGCCACCATACGATTTATATAGCTTTCGTGTTTCAAAACTTTCCAATTGATTACTAACCCACCAATCTAGTTCATTTAATACAATGTTAGATAAAAGGGGCGATAATATCCCCCCTTGGGGTGTGCCTTTCGTTGGGAAGCCTTCGCCAATAATGTCGGCTTTTAAAAGACGCGAAATAATGGAAAGTAGTGCTTTGTCTCAAATACCTAATGACCACATTTGTTTTAATAATTTAGCATGGTCCACATTGTCGAAAAATCCTTTGATGTCAACATCTACACAATGATATAAGCACGCCCGATTGATGAGTGTTTCAAACCCAGCTTTCGCATGGTGAGTAGTATTACGATTTGGTCTAAAATCATAACTATGCTTATAAAACCTCGCTTCACAAATCGGCTCAAGTACTTGTAAAATACACTGTTGAAACAGTCTATCCCAAATCGATTGAGTTACATCTATTATGGAACCAAACTTAGGTGCTCCCTATGAGCCTGTTAGCCTTACATGTTCCTGTAACACTAGATGGACTTTTATATTCTTGATTCTTACTCATCCACAGCTAACCTCACATTTAGTGATATACACATTTCTATGTATTGCCAGTCTAGACCCGTACATTCAGAAGTTCGCCAGCAACATAGTTTATTATTCTATATTCATTGCATTCTCACCATCTCGATTCAACCCAAGAACCATGATTTACACCACCCCATCGAGTAGGATTTCGTCAGCCGGACTGTTACGGTAAATTCTCGCGCCTATAACACGATTTTCCTTACTGAGCAGCGTGCTATTCGACTCAGGGGGAGCCTTTCAGAGCGTTACTTCTTCATTCGACTCCTCGACATAACCCTTCAGTTTTAGAACCTAAAACTGCCTGACCTTTACCGAAATGGTGTGACCACATTTCATTTGAATCAGGAACATTTCGCACCAAGAATTTGGCCCTATAACGCAAAAAGGCACAATGCTTCTTCAAGAATTGGCCCGTTTGCTCAATAAACACATACTTTATTCAGAAGAGGAAACAATACAATTAATCTTGATAAAGGTGTAAGAGGTGGATTGAGGAAAATGAAAAAGATGTTAGTCACTTTTGTACTACTCCTTTTACTTATTACTTCTTTTCAAACAATAACCGTTTCATCAGTCAAATCAACGCAAGACTCTGAAGAACTTAGACTACAGGATATGCTTATGCTAATGCTTACTCCTTATATCCAAAAAGATTTAATTAGCTATTATCAGCCTAAGATTTTAAAGGATTTTTCACCTCAAGTCACTCCGTGGATGATTGAAGTGATTGAAACAAGAAGAGTAAATGATTTCCGTAGCTTTTTATTGGAAATTACATTTGAAATTGAACCTACAGATGGTGGACACCATATTCCAGTAGGGAGAGACCGAATGACCTATCAAATTTCAGTTGGACCTGAGGTGAAATTGATAAATCACACACACCTCAAAACGTATGAATATCCATCAGAATAATTAAATAACAATCTAAACTCAAAAGGGCGTATTTCTTAAAGAAATGCGCCCTTTCAGATTGTCGACAAAAGGCTTTCAGAATGGTCTCATTCTGAAAGCCTTTTGTCATTTTTCCGGATTTTTGGGTATTATATCGATTTATTTTAA
>NZ_RYYR01000019.1 GCF_003977595.1 Lysinibacillus antri
TATTAGCTCCGGTTTCCCGGAGTTATCCCCAACTACAGGGCAGGTTGCCCACGTGTTACTCACCCGTCCGCCGCTAACCTTAAGGAGCAAGCTCCTTAAGGTCCGCTCGACTTGCATGTATTAGGCACGCCGCCAGCGTTCGTCCTGAGCCAGGATCAAACTCTCCATAAAAGAGAAAATTTGATTAGCTCAAATTTCTTGCTGGCATCAATTATGATGTCCAAATTGTGTTTCTCAACTTAATGAGAAACTTTATTTCATTAACGTTTTGTTGTTCAGTTTTCAAAGTTCATTTTTGCTTGTTTTAAGCGACTTTTTATATCTTATCAGATTGTCATCATTTCTGTCAACACCTTTTTTCGATATATTATTTCAACCTATCAAAGTGACAGGAGTTTTATTATATCAAGATATATTTCCGTTTGTCAACTACATTAATAAGTTCTAGTTAGTAGCCTTAATTAATGCATAATGTTTTTTCGACAACTACGTAATAATAACAATATTATCTTAATACGTCAACACTAAAATAAATTATATTTGTTTCCTAACTATTATTATGTAGAAAAAATAAAAAAACAGACATTACTTCATATAAAGTAATCCCTGTTTTCTTAATTATCACTTATAGATTATTAGATTACATAACTAAGTGGTTACTATCTTATAGACAGATCGCGCTCTCGTTGTGGTGCGTTATCTATTGCACCTTCTTCTATTATAGGTTCTGCAATGCGTTTCGACAGTTGTCTTTCGAAAAACGGAAGAGCCGGTTGTATGATGTAACCAGAAAATAATGCGATGATCACCGTTCCGAAACCGATTGGACCACCAAGTATCCATCCTATTACCGCAGCAAATGTCTCCATTAAAAAGCGTGCTAGACGAATCGAGCCGCCGAACTTTTCAACAATGATCATCATAATTGTGTCACGCGGACCTGCTCCTAACTTTGGTGCAATATACATTGCGCAACCAATTCCCATAACCACAACACCCATTAAAAAATAAAGAATATCAAAAACTAGTAATTTAGAATTTGGTAATAGCCACGTAAAGAAATCAATAAATGTCCCGCAAAGGAGCATATTGAACCATGTTGCCATTTTCGGCCATTCCTTTAAATAGAGTGAAGTTGTAATAATAATGAATAAACCTGTAATAATCGTCCATGAACCAATTGTTAATCCAAGCTGTTTGAATAACCCGATATGCAGTACATCCCAGGGACTTACTCCCATTGATTTTCCTTCAATGATCATAGAAATACCTAATGACATAATTGCCAATCCTACGAAGAAAAATAGCCATTTCCACTTTAATGTTCTACTCAATTTAAAAGCCTTCTTTCTCTATATCCTCTATCAATCTGTTAATTTAGAAAATCTCCCTTTTGTAACACGTATTAATTCGTTCGGGCTAAGTTTCATTTGCATCCCTATTTTCCCTGCACTTACTACCATATAGTCGAGGTTACTTGCAGATTCATCAATAAATGTTGGAAAGAGCTTTTTCATTCCAACAGGAGAACACCCTCCCCGGATATAGCCAGTCGTTGCTAATAAATCTTTCACAGGTAGCATTTCGATTTTCTTTTCACCGACCGCTTTTGCACCAGCCTTTAAATTTAATTCTCCAGCAACCGGAATGACAAACACAAAAAACTTTCCTGTTCCAGCTGTTGTTACTAGCGTTTTAAAGACATGCGTTACGGGATAACCTACTTTTGCAGCCACTGTCACCCCATCAATTTGATTATCCTGTACATCATATTCCATCAACTTATATTCAACTCGGTGTTGATCTAGCAATCGAACTGCATTTGTTTTTGGTAATTTTTGTTTCGCCAATTTGATCACAACCTTATACATTTCATATCATTGTATAGTCATCATAGCAGATTTTAATGAAGAACATAATAAAACTCCTAGCAATATGCTAAGAGTTGTTAGGCAATAAGTGAAAATTGCGATTGATTTAATTGGAATCCGTTCTGCGCCATTTGCATGTGATAACTGTATGTGGATACGGCTTTCTGGAATGCTTTCTTTGCAAGAAGGCCTTCCAAATCTGCTTCAAAGGACTTGCTATCTTTTAAATCGCGATTGAAGCTTTTTAAAAATCGTTCAGGTATTTCAAAATCAAAGCGTTCATTTCCAAACAGCTCGTCCTCTTCACTGCTAGCAATTTGTGATTTGGCTTCTTGAATTTGATGCGCACCACTTTCAACATGGTGAAAATCCTGAAGTGTCGTATGGTCATGCCCAATGTTATTGAATACTGGGTGTGGAAGGAAGTTTGGACTATTCTGTATATTATCATTGTAATCTTGTTCAGACAGTGTTATAGCTTGTAACTCATCATCTAGTAGGGTTAAAAGATTTTCTTCGTTTAAGTCTTTCTCTGATTTTCCATTTAATAAATTTTCCAACACTTCAAGCATAGGGTTTTTCTTTTGAGTAAACGTAGCGTGCTTTTTGTAGGCGTCGTTCATTTCTCTTCGTAGCATGGCACGTTTTCGTTCTTCAAAATTAACATTACTTTCATTTAATAGACTTATCATTCTCAACCAAATCACCCCCACTTCAATTTACGCAAATAAATTTACATATATCGTAAAATTTTCGAATAATTTTTACAACTATTTAATTTTAAAAAACAAAAAACTGTGCAAAGCTATTCGCCTTTTGCACAGTTTTTCCATTTTTTAAGAATTATAACGGTTATCGTCTAAAATCGTTTCAGCAATATTTACGGCATGGTCACCAATACGTTCAAGGTTACTAATGATGTCCGCATAAATAATTCCTGCTGATCCTGAACATTCCCCTTTATTTAAACGATAAATATGACGTTTTCGTAATACACGTTCCAATTCATCGATTCGGTTTTCTTTCGTTACTACGTCTTTTGCAAAGTCTTTACTTTGTTTATCTAAAGCCATAATCGCCACACTTACTGCATCTAGAACTAAATCATACATTTCCTTTAGTTCATTCATTGCTTCATCACTAAATTTCACTCGATTTGCTTCACGCGATTGAATTAACTCGACTAAATTTTCAAAGTGATCTCCCACTCGTTCGATATCACGTATATTTTCTAAAAGTGAATGATGAACTTTTGAATCGTTGCCAGATAGTGACTCTTTTGATAACTCAACTAAATATTCTGTCGTTACACGGTCTAGATTATTAATTGCTTCTTCTAATTGTTCTGTAATGCCTACATGCTTAGTATTACCTGTAAGTAAAAATTCCATTGATTCTTGAAGACCATTTACAGCGAATTCACCCATTCGAACAACTTCTTGTTTTGCTTGTCCGAGCGCAATAGAAGGTGATTGCTCAATTAATGTTTTATCTAAATGTTTTGGTCCGTATTCAATGATACGATCTTCACCCGGTACAATTTTTGTTACAATGTATGCTAATAATCCAACAAAAGGAAGCTGAATTAATGTATTGATTACATTAAACGTTCCGTGTGCAAAGGCTATTTGCATTTTTTCTTCTAACCCTAATACACCACTTATCCACTCTACATAGTTTGTAAATAGTGGAAGAATTAACAAAAAGATAACTGTCCCAATAACGTTAAACAACACGTGAGAAGCAGCTGCACGTCGAGCTGCAATCGATGCCCCTAATGATGCTAAAATAGCAGTAATCGTTGTTCCTATATTATCACCAAATAATACTGGTAAAGCTCCGCCTAACGGAATCAATCCTTCTGAATATAATCCCTGTAGAATCCCGACTGTTGCGGATGAAGATTGTACAACTAATGTAAATAATGTCCCGGCGATTACACCAAGTATTGGATGGTCACTGAAGCCTACTGTTAGATCAATAAATGCTTCCCAATCGCGCAATGGTTTCATTCCATCGCCCATCATTTCTAACCCGATGAATAACCCTGCAAACCCGAATAAAATTTGACCGATGTTTTGAATCGAGTTCTTTTTAAAGAAGAATAACAGTACTGCACCAAGCGCCATAATTGGATATGAATAAGCACCTACATCAAACCCAATAATAAAGGCTGTTACAGTCGTCCCAATATTCGCACCCATGATTACACCGATTGCTTGGCGTAAATTCATGAAGCCTGCACTTACAAGTCCCACAGTAATAACGGTAGTCCCAGAACTTGACTGGATTAATACGGTTACGACAATCCCGACTAATACACCCATCAATGGATTGGTCGTAAATCTATCTAAAATCTCACGAAGTCGGTCACCTGCCGCTTTTTGCAGACCGTCCCCCATAAATTTAATGGCAAAAAGGAATAAACCTAAACCACCTAAAAACTCGAATAGCATCGTCTGCCAATCCATAATTGATATTCCATCCTTTCGATAACTTCGACACTATTATTCATAATTCAACAAAGAAAGTAAATATCATTACAAAATTGAAATATAATATTTACAAAACCTTTACAATTGATTAATAATTTGTTCATTAATTTGATATTGCAATAATAATGAAGCTATATAATTAAAAGTTTCAAGACTTTTTATTAAGAGCATTCCTCTATTATTTCATATAAAAAGTATGCCCTTACAAAAGTAAAATAACTCTAACTTATTTACTTAGCTTTATAAACTGTAACTGCCTTCTACCTATGCTATATTTATTGTTATGGAAATAGAAAGGATGTTTATTATGGCAAAAAGCTTAGTGCTCGCTGAAAAGCCATCTGTAGCACGAGATATTGCAAATGTTTTGAAATGTAATAAAAAAGGAAATGGTTTTCTTGAAGGAGATCAGTATATTGTCACTTGGGCATTAGGTCATCTAGTGACATTAGCAGACCCCGAAAGTTATGATGTGAAATATAAAACATGGAGCCTTGAAGATTTACCCATGTTACCAGAAAGATTAAAACTTACTGTTATTAAACAATCTGGAAAACAATTCAATGCTGTGAAGTCTCAAATTTTACGTGGGGACGTTTCAGATATTATTATCGCAACGGATGCTGGTCGTGAAGGTGAACTTGTTGCTCGTTGGATCATTGAAAAAGCAAAAGTAAAGAAACCGATTAAACGATTATGGATTTCATCAGTAACCGACAAAGCGATTAAAGATGGCTTCAAAAATTTAAAGCCTGGAAAAGCATATGAAAACTTATACGCTTCTGCCGTTGCTCGATCGGAGGCAGACTGGTATATCGGCTTAAATGCAACCCGCGCACTTACTACTCGTTTTAATGCACAGTTAAACTGTGGTCGTGTGCAAACACCAACTGTGGCGATTATTGCCGGGCGTGAAGATGAAATTAAAAACTTCAAAGCTCAAACTTATTACGGAATTGAAGCACAAACTGCTGATAATCTAAAACTTACTTGGCAAGATGCACAAGGAAATTCGCATAGCTTTAATAAGGATAAAATTGATACTATTGTAAAAAAATTGGGAGTTACCAATGCGGTTGTAACAGAAATCGAACGGAAAGCAAAAAAATCGTTTGCACCTGGTCTTTACGATTTAACTGAACTGCAACGTGATGCGAATAAGCTGTTTGGCTATTCTGCGAAAGAAACGTTAAACATTATGCAAAAATTGTACGAGCAACATAAAGTATTAACGTATCCTCGAACAGATTCACGTTTTCTTTCCAGTGATATCGTTGCCACATTACCAGAACGATTGAAAGCTTGTGGCATTGGTGAATATCGTCAATTGGCAAACAAAGTATTAACAAAACCAATCAAGGCGAATAAATCCTTTGTCGATGATAGCAAGGTAAGTGATCATCACGCCATCATTCCAACTGAAGGCTATGTGAACTTCTCTGCTTTTAATGATAAAGAACGGAAAATTTACGATTTAGTTGTAAAACGATTCTTAGCTGTGCTGTTCCCTGCCTTCGAGTATGAGCAACTAACATTACGCGCGAAAATTGGCGATGAGCAATTTGTCGCTCGCGGAAAGACGATTTTAGTAAGTGGCTGGAAAGAAGTATATGAACATCGATATGACGATGAAGATGCAGGCGATGATTTGAAAGAACAAATTTTACCGCGCATCGAAAAAGGGCAAACATTAAATGTGAAGCTAATCGCACAAACTTCTGGTCAAACAAAACCGCCCGCACGCTTTACGGAAGCAACGTTACTTTCTGCAATGGAAAACCCTGTGAAATATATGGAGACGCAAAACAAACAACTTGCGGAAACATTAAAATCTACAGGTGGTCTAGGAACTGTTGCAACTCGCGCAGATATTATCGATAAATTGTTTAATTCATTCTTAATTGAAAAACGCGGTGGTAAAGAAATCTATATTACGTCAAAAGGGCGTCAATTATTAGATTTAGTACCAGAAGAATTAAAATCCCCTACCCTTACTGCCGAGTGGGAAATGAAGCTTGAGCAAATTGCAAAAGGGAAACTGAAAAAAGAAGTGTTCATTTCTGAAATGAAAAACTATACGAAAGAAATTGTTTCAGAAATCAAGTCTAGTAATAAAAAATATAAACACGACAACATCTCCACAAAGTCTTGTCCTGACTGTGGAAAACCGATGCTTGAAGTGAACGGCAAAAAAGGAAAAATGCTCGTTTGCCAAGACCGCGAATGTGGCCATCGAAAAAATGTCTCTCGTGTAACCAACGCCCGTTGCCCACAATGCCATAAAAAACTTGAGTTACGTGGTGAAGGTGATGGTCAAATCTTCGTATGTAAATGTGGCTATCGCGAAAAACTCTCCGCCTTCGAAGCTCGACGCAAAAAAGATGGCGGCGGAAAAGTCGATAAACGCAGTGTGCAAAAATATCTTAAACAACAAAATAAAGAAGATGAACCAATTAACAATGCTCTAGCTGATGCTTTAAAAGGACTCAAATTCGATTAGGTTACTTTTTATTTTGCGACGAGCAACCGCTATAGCGCAGGAGCACAATACTGATGAACCAATAAATAACGCACTAGCTGAGGCTTTAAAAGGTTTGAAATTCGAGAAATAGTACCTAATGTTAATCCTGTGAGCAAACATTCTCTTTGTAGATTGTTTGCTCTTTTTGCTATTTATCCCGCATTAACGCGCCGTAAGACTCCCGCCTCAAGACTTAAGTAAGATGAAAAGGATAGGCGTGAGATTAACGGCACGTAAAAGCCCGATTGGTTCAACTAACAATCAGTGGGGAATGAGGAAAACCCCACTGATTGAAGTTTCACTTTATTGGAGTAGGAATTTGATTTCATTTTATCGGTTTAGTTACAATGAAAGCGTATTCATATAGCTTTTGAGGGAGGATTAACAATGAGTAGATTAGAAGGTAAAGTTGCTGTCATCACTGGTGGAGCTCGCGGCATGGGGGCGGCCCATGTAAGAAAATTCGTTGAAGAAGGTGCAAAAGTCGTATTCACTGACTTAAACGAAGAAGGTGGACGAGCTTTAGCACAAGAATTAGGTGAGAACGCAGTCTTTATTAAACACGATGTTACAAACGCTGCTGATTGGGATACTGTTATTACTGAAACAGAAAGCAAGTTTGGTCCGGTCAACATATTGGTTAATAATGCTGGGATCAGTATGAGTAAACCATTTCTTGAAATGTCAGAAGAAGAATACCGTAAAATCGTAGACATTAACCAAGTATCTGTATTCCTTGGGATGAAAGCCGTTGCTCCATCTATGCGAAAAACTGGAAATGGTTCCATTGTCAACATTTCCTCAATAAACGGTTTAGTTGGCGGTGCAGTTGGTTATACAGATACAAAATTCGCTGTACGTGGAATGACAAAAGCAGCTGCACTTCAATTAGCACATTTAGGAATTCGTGTTAATTCCGTACACCCGGGTGTAATCGAAACGCCAATGGTAACAGAAGGTGATGCTGTGGAGATGATTAAAGAATTCGCAAAGCATATCCCTCTTAGAAGAGTTGCTCAATCCGAGGAAGTATCTAATCTTGTCCTTTTCCTAGCTTCAGATGAATCCAGCTATTCAACAGGCTCTGAGTTTGTAATTGATGGTGGATTGACTGCAATGTAATATGTGAGACTGATATAAATGAACACTTAGCATTACCATCCCCCAAATTGTTGATTTGGGGGATTTAATTTTATCAAGTCTAATATTTTTGAAGACGTACCATAGCGATCATCCCGAGAATTGGACCTATTGCTAGGCTGGTAAAGACAAATTGCCATCCAATCAGTTTTTCTAGCTCGGTAATTAAATTAATCGAAATGATCGTAATTACATAACCAACTGCCATTTGAAATGCTAAAGCTGTCCCAACGGTATGATCTTGCGCAAATTCCGTTATAATAGCAGAAAACTGCCCTGAATCCGCAATAACAGATGCTCCCCAAATCAGAGCTAATAGTACAGTTAGCCAAATAGAACGCTGCAATGTTAAACCAATTAAGATCGCGCAAGTTGCACTAATCGCCATTGCATAAATGGTCAATTTTGTTTTGCCAATTCGCTCAGCAACATATCCCCCAATAATTGAACCTACTCCCCCTGCAATCCCAATAATGAAAAACGCTAAAATACTACTCATTGCTAATGACATAGAAGAATGGCTTTTAGTGATCGCCACACCTAAAAATAGTGGCATCCATGTCCACATCGCATATAACTCCCACATATGTCCGAAATAACCGTAGTTGGCTAGCATTACGGGTTTATTGGAAATTACCTCTTTAAATATCTTGAAAGAAACCTCTGTAGTGTGCGCTATCTTTCTTGGTTCCGAAACAAAGAATAACATAATTAAACTAGCAAATAGTGCAAGGATTGAACTAGATATGATAACGATTTGCCATTCAATTTGTTGAAAGAAAAATCGAATTAAATGCGGCATCGCAGATCCTACTGTTAATGCTGCAATCGAAACACCAATCGCAAATCCCCGTTGCTTCTCATAGGCGGTAGAAATCAGTTTAACTGCTGTTGGATAAATTCCTGCTAAAGCGATACCTGTAAGTAACCTCAATAAGATTGCAATGTTCGCACTAGAGGTAATGATTAATAATACATTCATCCCCGCACCAAAAAGACCTGCCCATATAAAGATTTTTCTACTACTGTACCTATCTTGTAAACCCAATAATGAACTACCGAATGCCCCAATAATAAAGCCGATTTGAACAGCAACTGTCATACTAGAGCTTTGCCAAACAGTTAGGTCCCAATATCGTACTAAGCTTTCAATCACTGCCGATGCACTGAACCATAAGCTCATCGCAAATAACTCAGCTACACTAATAAATAGCAATAGCCTCCAGTAACGCATACAAACCATCCCCCGCAGAATGTATTTTATACCATCATAGAGGAACTTATTTCCAATAACAAACGAACTTGACTTAACTAAATCAATTTCGAATTATGAAGACCTTTTCGACCGATATTCCCACGGCTTTGGAATGGTATACTCTCTTGTTTTATTCATCGATTTCGATTACCAATGTGTCAAATAAGTGTTTATCCACATAAAGTAAAATTGCCCATTCCCCTTCTTTCGGTATTTTTACAGATGATGGGGCATGTGCATCGGCGCCATTGTTTTTCCCTCCCAATTGAAGGCTCCAACCAGTCGTTAATATTTGGTGTACCTCGTTTGTTTCTCTATGGAGCCCTACTACCGTTAATGACCCTAGCGCTTCAACACCCCACAGATGCCACATCCACTTCTGCCCATTAAGACTTGGCATATTGGCACCAATGATTCCTGACTTATTTTCGTTTCCGACCATATTGGAATTTTCGAACTCAACTGCTTTCTGCTCCCAATCAATAGAAGTAAAATCACTTTCTTTAACAAATTCCGGGACGTCTTCAGATAGGACAATGGATGTTTCTTTTTCTGTACACCCTACAACCAAAAGCAATAAACAGATTAAGAGCAATAATTTGATTTTCACGTTTACCATCCCCTTTTATCCTGCATTAACGCGCCGTAAGACTCCCGCCTCAAGACTTAAGTAAGATGAAAAGGATAGGCGGGAGATTAACGGCACGTAAAAGCCCGATTGGTTCAACTAACAATCAGTGAGGGATGAGGAAAACCCCCACTGATTGAAGTTTCACTTTATCAATTAGACGGTTAACACTTTTCAATAGTTACAAAAAAACAGGCAAAGTCTTATTTCGACGATGCCTGCTTTATTGATTAAACTAGTTGTTTTTCAGAAGAAATCGTATGAAGAATTTCGCCTAAGCGTTTAATTCCTTCTTCAATGATTTCTGGTGAAGAGTTTGTATAATTTAATCGTAATGTATTTACATTTGTTTTACTTGTATAGAATGGGTCACCAGGTACGAAGGCTACTTTTACTTCCATTGCTTTTTCGAAAAATTCCAGTGCTGATGTTCCTTCTTCTAACGTTACCCAAATGAACATCCCGCCATCAGGTTTTGTATACTTGATCGTCGAAGGGAAATATTTTGCCATCGCTTCTAACATCGTATTTGCTTGCTCTTGATATAACGCGATGATTTTTGACACATGGGCGTCTAAATCGTTATTTACAAGATAATCATGCACAACAATTTGTGAAAAGATATTTGTGTGTAAATCGGTTGCTTGTTTTGCCGTATTAATATGATGCAATAATTCTTTGTTTTTCGTAATAATAAACCCTAGACGCATACCAGGTGTAACTATTTTAGAAAACGAGCCTAGTACCACTGAATTTTCTAGACGTCCTGCACCGATATATGGTAATAATTCTCCGTTCCAACGTAAATCGCCGTATGGATCATCTTCAATTAATACTACATCATAATCTTTTACAACGTCATAAATGGCTTCACGTTTTTCCTTTGAATACGTAATGCCCGTTGGATTATGGAAGTTTGGAACGACGTAAATAAATTTAATGTTTGGATTTGATTGTAATGTATTTTTTAATTGTTCAACATTTAAGCCGTCCTCTTCTAATGGCACGGTATAGAAATTTGGTTCAGACATCGTGAATGCTTGGATGGCGCCTAAATAACCTGGCTCTTCCATCACAACACCATCCCCTTTGTCTAAAAGAACCTTTGAAATAATTTCAAGGGCTTGTTGAGAACCTGTTGTAATTAAAATATCTTCTGGGGCAATATCTAGTCCATAGCTTTTGTTATATTTTGCTGCGATATATTGGCGTAAAGGTAAATACCCTTCTGTCGTAGAATATTGGAATAATTTTGCACCATTTTCTTCAATTGCGTGATTAATCGATTTTTGCATTTCATCAATCGGGAAAGAAATTGGATTTGGTAAACCTCCAGCAAACGAAATGACATCCGGTGCATCTGTCACCTTTAAAATATTTCGAATGAATGATGATGGAGTGTTTAAAATTTTGTCAGAATACTTCATTACATTTTCCCTCTTTTTCGCATAGTTGCTGAATCGATATAGTCAATCGAAATCAGTGTTACACGATTTTATCAGATAATTTAAAAAATTTCAAAGAGATTTTTAATTTAATAGGAGAAAATAAAGAGAGACGATTTTGTAATGGTCGTATAATTTCTCTTAAAGCAACTTATCTATCACGCTTTTGCTATTATTCTTCTAAACTTTTGTGATTAAGAAAAAAATTTATTAAAACACCAAAAGAGTGGTATTTATTCAGTAGTTAATTCATTTTCTGTTACCCACTTATGATTGGTTACGACTTCTCCAGTTGTTGATGTATAGTCCACCATATAAACCGTTGTTTCTTCAGCGGAGTCGATTGTAGCAGTGGCACCCTTCATTCCATCCATATGATCCGCATTTAATACTACTTCTGCGCCTTTTTCAAATGGTTCTGTTCCTGCTTGGTCAATTTCTTCATGAATTACCCATTTATGATTTGTTACAGGATCTCCCCCATTAACCGGTGTGTAGGAAACCGCATAAACCGTAGTGGAAAAAGCGCCAACAATTGTTGCTTCTGCTCCATCCATTCCTTCCATATGGTCTGCATGCATCATCGCTTTCGTACCTACTGGAAATGTTGGGTTTTCGGCATTCTTTAATCCTTCTGGAAGCTCTCCTGACCCAGAATGATCCATACCAGAATGTGCTGAGTGATCCGTAGTTTCCTCAGCATGGCCTGTGTGTTCCTCAGTTTGGACAACTTCCTTTGACTCTTCCGCGCAAGCAGCCAAGGACATAGCCGCAAAGACAGTTAGAAATCCCATTAATAATTTTTTCATTTTATTCCTCCAAAGTGAATTTATACGACTTTATAGTATCAAAAAAATTAGGGAAATATGTGCAAAAAAATAAAAATATCCAACTAGCAAGAAGGACTAATTGGACATTCTTATAATTATTTTGTTGCTAACTCACTTTCTTTTAACCATAAGTGATTTTTTACTGTTTCACCTAGTGAATTTGTGTAATCGACAATGTATACCGTTGTCTCTTCTACAGTATCAATTGTACCTGAAGCACCTTTCATTCCTGGCAAATGATCTGCCTCGACGATTACTTCTGTTCCTTGGTCAAGGGTTGCATCATCTACTCCTTGGATTTCCCCTTCAACAAACCATTTATGATTTTCTTCTAAAGGATCACCATTTGTTGGAACGTAGGAAACAGAATAAACTGTTGTGTCATAGGCTGCTACAATTGTTGCCTCTGCCCCTTCCATCCCATCTGTGTGACTTGCGTTGACCGTTGCTTTACTACCTACTGGGAATTTCGGATTTTCCGCTTCTTTTAGTCCCTCAGGTAGTTCCATTTCGGAAGAGTGACTAGCGTGTTCCTCACCTTCATCTTCCTCAGTCATTTGTTCATCTGTCTCTTGCGTATTGTTTGTTACGTCATTACCCTTCTCAGCTGAATCACCATCTGTTGTTGTGTCATTTGAAGAACACGCCGCAAGCATAGCAGCCAAAACTACTGACATTGCCATTAAAAACAATTTGTTACCCATTGTCATCCTCCTAGATGTGTTTGAACATGTTGTATATTGTAAGGATTCAACTTAAGGTAACTTTCTATTCATTTTTTTGCACATATTAATTAAAAGAGAAAGTACTTTCCAAAATATCTTATTTCAATTTCACGCGTTGTAGTCGTAAAGCATTTAATACAACCGAAACCGAACTAAAAGCCATTGCAGCTCCTGCTAACCAAGGAGCAAGGAAACCTGCTGCCGCAATTGGAATGCCTAACGTATTGTAGCCAAATGCCCAAAATAGGTTTTGTTTAATATTTTTCATTGTTTTGTGACTCATTATAATAGCGTCTGCAATACTATTTAAATCACCGCGTATTAACGTAATGTCCGCTGCTTCCATTGCAACATCTGTCCCTGTACCGATTGCCATCCCGATATCGGCAACGGCTAATGCAGGCGCATCATTAATACCGTCTCCAACCATTGCCACTTTTTTGCCAGCAGCTTGTAGTTTTTTTACTTCTTCTGCCTTTCCTTCTGGCAACACTTCTGCAATGACATGTTGGATTCCTACTTGTTCTCCAATTGCTTTCGCTGTACGTTCATTATCTCCGGTCATCATAATTACTTCGATGCCCATTCCTTGAAGGCGCGCGATTGCCTGTTTTGATGTTTCTTTTATTGTATCTGCAACTGCTACTAAGCCCGCGTAGTTACCATCTATACTAGCAAGCATCGCTGTTTTTCCGTTTGCCTCTAGTTGCTCCATAATGGATAAAACATTTGTAATTTCAATTTGATATTTATTCATTAATTTACGGGTACCAACTAAAATTTCTTTCCCGTTTACAATGGCTTTGACACCGTAGCCGGGAATTGCTTCAAATGTTTCAACAGTCCCAAGTTCAATTGCCTGCTCATTAATTCCTAGAACGATGCTTTGTGCAAGAGGATGTTCGGATTGTTTCTCAGCAGCACCAATGAGTGATAAAAACTCGTTTTCATTAACGCGATCTACAACGATCACATCTGTTAATACTGGCTTACCATTTGTAACTGTTCCTGTTTTATCGACAACGACTGTATTAATGTGGTGTGTTTGCTCGAGATGCTCTCCACCTTTAAATAATATCCCCATTTCAGCTGCACGACCTGAACCTGCCATTATTGAAGTTGGTGTAGCAAGGCCTAGCGCACAAGGACAAGCAATAACGAGAACTGCAATTAACGCTTCTAGGGCAGGGGCGAACTCACCTGGTTTCACAATGACAATCCATACAATAAACGTTAATAATGCAATTCCAATAACAATTGGTACAAAGATTCCTGATATTTTATCGGCCAGACGTTGAATTGGAGCTTTGGAACCTTGTGCATCTTCTACCACTTTAATGATTTGAGCTAAAGCCGTGTCTCGACCGACTTTCGTTGCTTTCATTTTAATAAAACCATTTTTATTCATTGTTGACCCAAAGACTTCGGTACCAGGTACTTTATCCACAGGAATGCTTTCGCCTGTTAACATAGATTCATCGACTGCTGAATTACCTTCTAGCACTTCACCATCAACGGGAATTTTCTCACCAGGTTTTACTAAAATCACATCGCCCATCACAACTTCTTCTAGAGGAATTTCTTTTTCTACTCCATCACGAACTACTAAAGCCGTTTTTGCTTGAAGACCCATTAACTTCTTAATCGCCTCAGAAGAACGTCCTTTTGCTTTTGCTTCGAAAAATTTGCCTAATAAAATAAGTGTGATCAAAACCGCGCTTGTTTCAAAGTAAAGTTCTGGCATATGATGCTGTTGACCATTTGTAATAATGGCTTGGTAAACACTGTAGAAGTATGCTGCTGATGTCCCTAACACAACAAGAACGTCCATATTCGCGCTTTTATTGCGTATTGCTTTAAATGCACTGACGTAAAATGACCAACCAATAATAAATTGAACCGGTGTCGCTAAAGTCATTTGCACCCATGGATTCATTAACAGATCCGGCACATACAAGAAGGATGTAAATGAGAAGTGCCCGACCATCGTCCATAAAAGAGGTAATGCAAAAATAGCGGAAATAATAAACTTACGGAATTGTTTTTTTATCGCTAGCTCACGGTGATCCGTAGCCTTTTGATTGTCTTCTTTAATATGTGCCCCATACCCTAGCTTCTCAACACGACTGATAATGTCTGCTACCGAAACTTGAGATGGATTATATTCAACGGTTGCATTTTCCAGGGCTAAATTTACATTTGCCAACGTTACGCCTTCCATTTTGTTTAGGCCTTTTTCGATTCGAGTAGCACAAGCTGCACAGGTCATTCCAGTAATCGTAAATTCCTTCTTCTCTTTGACAACACCGTAACCAAGGGCTTCAATTTTCTTTTCAAAATCTTGTACCGTCACTTTTTGTGGATCGAATTTAATAGTCGATTTTTCTAAGGCAAGGTTAACATTCGCCTCTTCTACACCCTCCATTTTGTTTAATCCCTTTTCAATTCGATTCGAACATGCAGCACAAGTCATTCCTGAAATTTGAAGACTAGTTTCTTTTATTTCACTACTCATGTAACTCACCTCTCGTTTATATACCTTCACGGGGTATATTTTAGATATGAAAGAGAGTGCTAATACTAGCACCCAGTTCGATAATATAAGTGGATATGGAAAATCCCGACAATAATTACTCTACATCATAACCTTGGTCATCAATTGCTTCTTTAATTTGGTCCACTGTTACTTTGTCTTGATCGAATACAACGTCTACTTGACCAGCTTCTAAATTCACTTTCACTTGTTCAACGCCTGCTAATGCACCAACACTACCTTCTACTGCTTTTACACAATGCCCACAAGACATACCTTTTACGTTTAACGTTACGTTTTCCACCATTCATTTCTCCTTTAATGTTTAGTTTTATACGATATAGGGGTATACTCTTTTGAAAAAAATATACGTTTATTTCCTCATTAATTTTTGAATCGTAACAAGTAGTTCGTCAAGTACTTCCTCATCACCTTCTGCAAGTCGATCTACTACACAACCCCTTAAGTGTCCTTGAAGTAAAACTTTGGCCACACTATTTAAAGCAGATTGAGTTGCAGCAAGTTGGGTAATAATATCATCACAATACTCATCACGTTCCACCATTCCTTTAATGCCGCGAATTTGACCTTCGATACGATTGAGTCGATTCGTTAAATCCTTCTTTACATGTTCTGGATGGTGACTTTTTCTGCAATGCTCTGAATTTTGTACTTCTTCATTCATGTTATCCAGTTTACTCGACCTCCATTCTTCATACTTAGTATATGGTACCCCCATATGGTATGTCAACTAAAAAAGAAAATAAAAAAATCCCGAAGTTTGTTTACCATAAAATGTGCTTACTTCGGGATTAGCATTATAGAGAGGAAAGTCTATTTATAACTTTTACCCGTCACAAATTATTAGAATTTAAGCATTGGAATGTTATTGTCTCAGACCGTTTTTGCAATGACTGAATTTTAATTAATATGCTATAAACCATTGCAAGGAAGATCAAACTTGTAGCGATCGCAATGATGGAACAGATATTCATAAACTGTATCATTTCGTGAATAGGACCTGTACTTTGAAACATGACCACAAACCCTGAAATCTGACCATTTTCAAAATAATGCGCACTTGCAATATAAGGTACGTCTTTCCAATTATCGATAACAAGTTGATCTTTTTTCGTATCAAGACCTTGAACTAAAGGTAGATTATTATTAAGTACTTTTATATTTTCAGCATTGTTTAATACATATCCATTAAGATTTGTAATAAATATTTCTTGTTCCTTATTCTCTGCAATTAACTGATGGATTTTTATTGGTGAATACTTTTCAATCAGTGCATCTCGATGCTCTGCGCCACTAGCCATTAAACTTTCGAACTCGTTTAGGATTTTTTGATTCACCATTTGACGATGTAAATAAACCATGAAGACGATTTCCAACATGAATATCCCTACGAAGGAATAGATGAAGATCTTTGGTGTACTTTGATTCATCCGTATGATCCCCCTTCTTTATGTAGTATGAGCAAAAACTTTAAGAAGTTGTAACGAATATTATTTTGACTTCTATTCTTGTAAGAATTATATTTTTTGAAAAGAACAAATACATTGATATTAAGGGGGTGAATAGGATGTTTGATTTTATCATAGAGCAAGAACCTATTGTACAAGTCATCATGGTGACATTATTTACATGGGGCATGACCGCGCTAGGTGCAGCATTAGTTTTCACAACGAGGACCTTTAACCAAAAGTTTTTAGACGCGATGTTAGGGTTTGCTGGCGGGGTTATGATTGCGGCAAGTTTTTGGTCCTTACTGTCTCCCGCACTTGAGATGGCTGAAGGTGGGCGTTTTCCAGCATGGGTCCCAGTTGCGATTGGTTTTTTGCTAGGTGGTGAATTTCTATTTGCCATTGATAAATTGCTTCCACATCTGCATCCAAATGCACCTATGAAATCTGCTGAAGGAATTCGACCTAAAAAGAGAAAACGAAGTACTTTATTGGTGTTAGCAATTACGTTACATAATATACCTGAAGGACTTGCCATTGGGGTTTCATTTGGCGCTGTTGCAATCGGTTCACCTTCTGCTTCATTAGCAGGTGCACTTGCTTTAGCGATTGGGATTGGCATTCAAAACATTCCAGAAGGAGCAGCCGTTTCAATGCCGCTTTTAAGAGATGGATTTTCACGTAAAAAAAGTTTCTTATTTGGACAGTTTTCAGGAATGGTGGAGCCGGTTTCAGCAATTATTGGTTTCCTCGCTGTCGCATATATCGAGCCACTATTACCCTTTGCCCTTGCATTTGCAGCCGGTGCTATGATCTTTGTTGTGGCGGAAGAGGTTATTCCAAGCTCCCAAGAAGAAGGTAATAAAGACTTAGCCGTTATGAGTTTAATGGTCGGATTTACGATTATGATGATTTTAGATGTGGCTTTAGGATAAAAAAAGCGTCTTCCATGATGTTGGAGACGCTTTTTCGTTGTGTTGTTGTTATTTTACGAGCGAGTTTGCATTGTTTACGTGCGACTTTCGACTGCTTACGAGCGATTTTTCTCTATTTACGTGCGACTTCGCTTTCGTTAGGTGCAATTTTTATCCACTCTTTGTTAAATCTTCGTTAATACAATCCCAACAAGAGCTGAGATCACCCCAACGACTTGATACATTTTAAGCTTTTCTTTATAAAACCAACAGCTTCCAAGAACAACAACTAAACAGCTTAAACTAACGATAGGGAACACAATACTGGCTACCCCTGTATCGAGCGCAAAAAAGTAACTACTATACCCTACAACACTAAAGCATCCAATGATGGCGCCTAATCGCAGTTCTTTCCTTTGCCATTTTTCCTTCAAAAGAATGCTATTAATCATTAAATAAACCGCTCCACCAGCGTACATACAAATAAGCATATTAACAGAATTGATATGTAAGTTGGAAGATACCTTCATCAGTACACCGAGTACACCCAATGAAACAATCGCTAGCAATACTCGGTACATCCACGGTTTATAATCGATTAGCACATCACTATTCGGTACATATTGGATTACTGCTGCAGACGCAAGCATGACGATAATACCAACCCACTGAAGTAGCGTAATGTGCTCATGGAAAATGAGTGCCGCACTTAGTATTGGGATTACCGTATTGGTACTAATGAGCGGTGACGTTATACTCGCTGGACCTTTTTCAAACGCTTTAGACATTTGAATGTTTCCATTTGTATTCAATATGCCAACGATTGCTCCGAGTACAATCGTTAAAAGATTAAACGACGCTAGCCCAATTACCATTCCATAGCCAAGCATTAATAGCAATGCAATCAAGTAAAAGAAAAATTGCATATGAACTTTGGAAAGCCCTTTACCTGAAGTAATCTTGAAGATCATATTATTAATGCCAAAGCAAAACATCGTTACCATTGCAGCCACAATCCACATTAAAATCCTTCTCTCCTACTTAATAGAGTAATTTTAATATGAATTTTTCATGTTGCAATAGATTCTTACAATTCAAGCAAAAATTTGTTACGAAGTCGGGTGCTTCCGACATTGAACAGGAAATTCCTACAAGAGGACTTCCCTATTCTTCTTCCATGATTTCATCAAAAGCAGCAGATACTTTATCGAATTCTTCATCACTATCGATTGCACTAAAATCGCCATCTTCATCTAGCTTTAAAAAGAAAATATCGATATCTTCTTCTGTTTCCTCTTGAAGATCCTCTACAAAACTAACAGCTACGTATTCGATTCCCTCAATGTTGATACCCGCAAGAACTTCAACTTCAAGCTCCTCATCGTTTTCATCTGTAATTGTAAATACTTCGCCAACTTCAATCTTTTCCATAACACCGTCTCCTTTTAAATAACTTAGTAAGCATTCATTGTATTGCTAAAGATTAACAATTTCAATTAATAACTGATCATGTCCCGCAAAATGTACGGTACGGTAAATTCGATGGTGCTGGTAATGAGCAATATTCTTTTGCTTGTTCTGAATCGTAATCAAATGGATTCGAAAGCACCTTTAACAAACGCTCCATCACACTAAAATCGCCATCATTCACTGCTGCTTCAAGTGCTTCTTCTACACGGTGATTCCGAGGAATGACAACCGGGTTATGCTCTTTCATAAGTTGTGCAGATTCATCCTTCGATTGTTCTTGTCTAGCGCGTCTTGCTTGCCACTTTTCAGACCATGCTTTGAAGTCATCCTTGTCGTGAAGTGGTGTATCCTTCATATCCTCCATCGTTAATCCACGGAATGTATTCGTATAATCCGCGCGATGTGTATGCATGAGGCTTAGTAATTCATCCGCCAAGTCTTTATCTTGTTCTTCCGCATTAAATAATCCTAGTTTTGACCGCATTCCCGCTAGCCAGTTTTCATCATAAATATCCATATATTTTGAGATTTCTTTTTGCGCAAGTTCTACACCTTGCTCCGGGTCTTCGTGAATTAACGGGATGAGTGACTCAGCAAAGCGAGATAAATTCCACCCACCAATTACCGGCTGATTTTTATACGCATAGCGGCCATGGCGATCAATCGAGCTAAAGACAGTATCAGGGTCATACGTATCCATAAATGCACATGGCCCATAATCGATTGTCTCACCACTTATCGTCATATTGTCCGTATTCATTACTCCATGGATAAAGCCAACCAATTGCCATTTTGCGATCAAGGCTGCTTGGCGCCGTATAACTTCTTCAAGGAAACGAAGATAACGGGTTTCACTGTTCGGGATCTCTTCATAATGCCGGATAATTGCATAATGGGCTAATGTTTCTAAATCTTCAAAGGAGCCCATATTTGCGGCATATTGAAACGTTCCCACGCGAAGATGGCTGGACGCTACTCGCGTTAAAATAGCACCCGGTAGTTCTGTTTCTCGGATAATTCTTTCCCCTGTTGATACTACGGCTAAACTACGAGTTGTAGGGATTTTCAATGCATGCATGGCCTCACTAATAATGTATTCTCGTAACATCGGGCCAAGTGCTGCACGCCCATCCCCACCACGGGAAAATGATGTACGGCCAGAGCCTTTTAGTTGTATATCAAAGCGCTCCTCTTTTGGTGTAATCTGTTCCCCATATAAAAGTGCGCGTCCATCTCCTAACATAGTAAAATGCCCGAATTGATGTCCCGCATACGCTTGTGCTAAAGGGTGAGAGCCATCTGGAGCCGTATTTCCGGCGAGAATTGCTATACCTTTTTCACTTTGTAGCTCTTCACTATCTAGTCCAAGCTCTTTTGCAAGTTGTTTATTTAGTTTGATTAATTGTGGAGAGCGCACAGGGTTTAATTCAATAGTTGCATAAAAAGAATTCGGAAGCCTTGCATAACTATTATCAAAATTCCATCCAATTCCCATTCGAATCCTCTTCTCTATAGTTTGATTTCACTTTATTTTCTACCTCATATATTGAATTATACTTTTTACTCTATTGTATTCATTCAATTTAACATACTAAGGAAGACGGACACTTCTAATTTGCATCTTCTTATGGGACAAATTTCGGACGCTATGGGACAGTTTTTTGATTTTATGGGACACAAATTTATTTTTATGGGACACTTCACCATTCACTTAAAACTTATGGTAAGATGTTTTCTTATCGCCTTTGTTAGAAAGTAGGAACATCATGAGTGAAACAATCAAAAAACCCGCGGAGAAGCTTAGTTTATTTCATTTAACTTGGCCCATCTTTTTAGAAGTTTTCTTATTTATGTTAATGGGGCTCGCGGATACGTTTATGCTAAGTGCCGTATCAGATGATGCCGTTTCCGGTGTGGGCACTGCCAATCAGTTTATCCACATTGCCATTCTTATATTAGAAGTTGTGGGAAATGGGGCTGCGATTGTCGTTTCCCAATATCTTGGTTCACGACGGTATTTTGAAGCCGCCAAAATATCAGCGCTAGCCGTTACACTAAATTTATGTGTCGGACTGATTATGTCGGTCGTCTTTGTATTATCATCGAATCATTTAATGTCCATGATGAATTTACAAGGAGCAGTTCTTGAGCATGCCCAAAGCTATTTAATCATTGTAGGCGGTGGGATCTTCCTTCAAGCCGTTATCAATTCCTTGGCCGCTATCATTCGTGTTCACGGATGGACGAAGCAAACGATGTATGTATCTCTTGGTATGAACGTTATTCATGTCATTGGAAACTACATGTTAATTTTCGGTAATTTTGGCGCTCCGGAACTTGGTGTACAAGGTGCGGCTATTTCTTCAGTAGTTAGCCGTTTAATCGCTCTTTTTGTATTTTTCTGGTTGTTATACCAAGCACTAGACGTAAAAGTGAAGCTTGAATATTATTTTACTTTTTCTAAAGAGTATATTCGTAAAATTTTATCAATCGGCTTACCTAGTGCATTAGAGCAAATTTTGTATCAGCTTTGCCAAATTGTTTTCTTATATTATGTTACGTATCTAGGATCGGAAGCTCTCGCTGCAAGACAATATGCCAACAATATCTCGATGTTTACATATCTTTTTGCCATTGCTATTGGTCTTGGAACGTCGATTATCGTCGGTCGATTAGTCGGTGCTGGAGAAAAGGATACGGCATACAAGCAATTGTGGTTTAGTGTAAAAGCCGCTCTACTATTTACAGTCACTTTAGCACTCGTTGTTACTCTTTTCCGTTATCCTTTAATCAGTCTCTTCACTGATAATGCTGAAGTGGTGAAAATTGGTGCATCCGTTTTACTTTTAAGTCTCTTACTTGAAACAGGCCGAACGATTAACATTACTATCATTAATACATTACGTGCTTCAGGGGATGCCCGCTTCCCTGTGAAGATTGGTTTCCTTTCAATGGTCTGTATGAGTTTACCATTAGGATATTTACTTGTATTTGTATTGGATTTAGGTTTAGTTGGTGTTTGGTTAGCCATTTCTGCAGATGAGTGGACACGTGCTATCATCGTACTATTTAGATGGAAAAGTAGAAAATGGGAGCATTTTGCTTTAGTATCACCAAAAACTGAAGAAGAAGATGTAAAATAAGAGTACTCGTATGGGTGCTCTTTTTATATAAGGATGAATGCAATTAAAATCCGTATCACGATAATTAACCATTTTCAAACAAAAAAGACCTCCTTTTTTATCAGGAAGTCCATTTTCTTAATGTTTATCCACAGGTTCTTTCGGAATTGATTGGCTAAGCTTGCAATACTGAACGAATACACGGGCAAGTTCTCGAAGTCGATCTTTAATTTCATCGTCTGATATACGATTGTTTGCATCAAAGTGTGAAGAATGTGTATAAACATAGTTCGGTGTAACGAGGCAGCGGAAATAATCTAGAATTGGTCGTAATTGATTTTCCACTACTAAATGGTGTTGGTACGTACCACCATTCGCCATCATTGACACCGGTTTATAGCGCATTGCTTTAGGATTAAGCATATCAAATGCATTTTTCAAAACACCTGGAATTGATGCTTGATAGATTGGTGTTGCAATAATATAGCCATCTGCATTTTCAAATTTATCAATCATCATGCGCATATCTTCATTTAACGGACTTCCATCTAAAATTTGATGCTTTAAGTCCGAGAAGTATAATATTTCAAGTTCTAATTCATGATTATATTCTTTAATATATTGTTGAACTTGTCGTAATAACTCGCCTGTTTTTGTGCCAAACACCGTGCCGTCTACGAGTAATATTTTCATCAGTCTTTCCTCCACCCTTTCTAAATCTCCATCCGTTATTGTAACAGATGCGACAATTGTCGAATAGGGAACGTGTTTGTCATATAAAAATTTCAGTCTTTTGTCGGAACTTCTACATTACTCATCTTCTCAAGTGCTTTCTCCATTTTACGAGTTGGTGAAGTTAAACTCACAATGGTTGTTCCAGGTTCTATAGCACGCTTTTTCCCATCAGCTACGAAGAATAAATGATTGTCTTCATCTACTGCAAATAAGGGAATTGTTTTATGAGCATCATCCTGTAGAAAATGGTCCATTGTATAGGTTAACGTTAATTGTGTTTTTCGAATCATATATCCTTCTTCAACAAAACGATTTAATGTATGAATATCATATTCTTGATCGAACATTTTTCGTCCACCAAATGATTTACTGTAATCACTTGGGTCTCCAATATGAATTGGGGTTTGAAATATATGTTCCCTGCCGAGTTCTGGTACAAAACGCTGACAAATCAATGCATTATAAGCATCATCTTCTGTTGCTGCAACTAACACCTCATATGGCGTTAAATCAACATGATATTCCGTATGTTCACTTAAAATATCCCCCACTTCAGTTTTTATGCCTAATTGGCGAGACTCAAATAAAGCCCCCCAAGAACGGTCCATTACTAAAACAGGTTTATTAAAGGATTGAATGGCCTCAGCTAAAACTGCTGTAAAAGCACTTCCCCCTACAATCATTATTCCTGCTTCCTCGGTTGCTTGTAAACCAAGTTTTCTTGATAGCCAACGTATTGAAAATCCATGGGCTAATACTGTTGCAAAAACAAGAGCTAGCGTAAGGGCTGTTAGTATATTGCCATCTGAAAAACCGGCATTTGTTAAAACATCTGCAAAATAACCCGATACCGTTAGTGCCACAATCCCTCTTGGTGCAATCCATCCAATTAATGTTCTTTCTTGATTTGTTAACCCAACGCCAATTGTTGAAAGCCAAATGGAGATAGGTCTTACAACAAACATCATAGCTAATACAAAGAGCAACATTCTCCAATTTAATATGTCTAGCAACGTATCTACTGTTAAAGAAGCGGTCAGCATGATAAATACGCTCGAAATCAATAATACGGATATATTTTCTTTAAAATGCAGAAGGTCGCGAATAGATGTTAGATGCATGTTGGCCATAACAATTCCCATTGCCGTTACAGCAAGAAGTCCTGTTTCATGCATAACCATATCCGATACGACAAATACCAAAAGTACACTTGTTAATACTACAGGCGATTTTAAAAACTCCGGAATATAACCATGTTCTAATAATCGGCCCAGTAAAAAACCGGCCCCGGCACCAATAATGGCTGCGAGAATTGATGCACCGAAAAATAATAGAAGGGATGTTCCTGTAATGAAGTCGTTTACCCAAAATACGACTTGTAGCGCAAATAATGCGACAAGCGCTCCGAATGGGTCAACTACAATACCTTCCCATTTCAATATCGTAGCAGGTCGTTCTTTTAACTTAGCTTGACGCAATAAGGGCAAAATAACTGTCGGTCCTGTTACTATAAAGAGTCCACCGATAACAAATGCGACATCTAGAGATAACCCAGCTAAATAATGGGCTGCGAGGGATCCTAATATCCATGCAATAAAAGCCCCAAGTGTCGAAATTCGATAAATCGAGTGTCGGAAACCTTTAATTTCGCGAAAATCTAAACTTAAACTACCTTCAAATAGGATTATGGCAACAGCAAGGGAAATAATTGGGCTAAATACTTCCCCAAAACTTTCTTGCGGGTTAAAAAGGTTTAAAAATGGCCCCACAATTAAACCAGCTAGTGACATCACAACAATTGCGGGTAATCGAAAACGCCATGCAATCCATTGCGACAAAATACCGAGTACAATAACGGCGGTTAATTGGAAAAGAGTTGTTTCAAACATTGTGCCATCTCCTTTCTTAAAAATAAGCGTGTAATTAATATAGAAAAGTTGTAAGTAATTTGTGAATCAATTGGTGTATTTGCCTTTTCGGATTTGGAATTATGAAGATACTTGTATATAACGTGTTGCCTGCGAAGTTCTTTTAAGGTGAGAAAAGCCCTCCACCTTGTTGTAGTATTTGCGGAGGGCGGTCTTTCATTCAATTAATCCTCGATGTTGCGATTATTTCTTTTCACTTCTTTTTCCCGTAATTTTGCATGGTCAAACATCACTTCATCATCTAGAGGTGGCAATTGTTCTTGCTCTAATTTACTCCAGTTAAAAAGCTGCTCGCGTGAAATTTCCTCTTCTTCTTCTGGTTGTGGCATTGCCATGTTTGCAAGTTCTTGTGATTCATAAATGGAAACTGGTTCCTTTTTCCCATGCAAAGCAATTACTTTCATTGCTAGCGCTACTTGATTTGCTTCTATGGAACGTAATTTTTTCGCCGGTCCAATAAGAAGAGGATTTACAACGTTTAGTACCAACTCCCCCATTTTTTCTCCTAATCGAAATTCGCTTCGATCTCCTACTAATAATGACGGTCTAACAATGGACAGCTGCGGCAAATCCAATGTGATTAATTCTTTCTCTAACTTCCCTTTTACTCGATTGTAGTAGATGGATGAGTTGTCATTTGCACTCATGGCAGAAATGACAATCAAGTGCATAATTCCACGTTTTTTGGCCAATGAAGCAATATGTAAAGGATACTCAAAATCTACTTTTTCAAATTCACTTTTCGAACCAGCTTTTTTCATCGTTGTTCCTAAGCAACAATAAAGTTCCTGTGCATAATCGATATCTTGTTCACCTAATTCATCAAATGAACGAATTTTTACCGTAAGTTTCGGATGCTCATAATCTAGTTTTCTACGAGCAATAGCGGTAATGGATACATATTCTTCACTTTCACAGAGTAGTTTTATAAGAGCTGAACCAACAAGACCTGTAGCTCCTACAACAATTGCAGATCGCATTTCCACTTTTATACAACAACCTTTCATGTTTTTGTTAACAATTGCATACACTTGAAAATCTATAACTATTTATCGAAATTATCATATTGATAATTTTCACACATACTTTCTAATTTTTCACCATAATTTAATTAATAGTTGGGAAAGGATGGGATATTATGCAAAATGAATTAGTGACGAACAATTCAAAAAAGAAAATTGCCTTTATTGTTGAACATAGTGTAGTAAAAGGGTTTTATCCCCTTGAAAGAGCGGCTATTTTAGCAAAACTATTAAAGGAAGAAGAAAATATATATATTTTTTTAAAGCAATCTGGACAAGAGTCAATTGAGATATTTACTGATTTACAACTTTCTCCAATTCTATTTGATAGTTATGCAGAATTAAAAACGCAGATTCGTAGTCTTGAACCCGACTTAATTGTACAGGATGGTCGAGATACTTTAGTTGAGCACGTTGAACAACTAAGACCACATTGTAAAACTCTAGTTCATTTCGATGATTTTGGAGAAGGTGGACTGTTAGCGGATTGCAATATCCATGCACTTTTTGAAGAAGTGCGAGAAAATACTGCACGAAATATTTTAGGTGGTACTTATGCATTCGCAGTTAAAGATTCACTAAAAACGGTTGCAGAGTCCCGCGTTTCAAATGAACTATCCAATCCACCACATATTGTTGTTGCCTATGAAGATGGGGACGAAAATAATTTAACATACCGCACATTACGTCATTTAACACAGCTACAAATACCATTAAAGGTGACCATTGCGATTGATAAAGAATATAAGCACTCGGTTGAAGATTTGCAAATGATGGTTCTTAGCCGTCGAAATACTAAACTATTAAAAGAGGAACAAGCATTAGAAAAATTATTACCTGAAGCAGATATCGTCATTTGTAATGCAAATTATACGCCATATAAAGTAGCGACGGTCGGAATACCTTGTATTACTGCTGCACAGAATGAACGAGAGCTTAATAATGCTTTCCCACGCGAACACCATGGTTTTATTCATATCGGCTTAGGTCGGAAAATGAAGCAATCCAATATTCAAAATGCCGTGATGGAATTGTTACTACATGAAGCTAGACGAGAACGGGCTGTACGCAAACAATTTGAACTAGAGATTTCTGACAACAACGAAGTACTAAAGTCCCTCCTTTTAGATTTCGTGTACGAGCGTCATAATATTGCGACATTTTAATTAGAAATGCGGAAAGCGAGACACTGTCCAAAGGTACTCACCTTCTATGTTGATGTTTAGCCAGTCCTTAAATGGGCTGGTTTTATATTTCAAGTAAATTATTAAAAAGTACTTAATTTAATGTAAATTTTCAAACTTTTTGTTACACTTTACGTGTATAATAAGAACTATTTTATTTTTTCTATTACAATTAAAAGGAAATATTCTTGGGAATGTCGAACTAGATTACTTTAGGTATTACTGATTAAGGCAAAAGGAGTTGTAAATATGAAAAAGAATTTAAAAGTATTAATTTGTGACGATTCAATCCTCATCCGTAAAAAATTAAGATCTGTTTTAGAGAAATGTAAAATTGAAGAAATTTTCGAGGCAGAAAACGGTGCTATCGCTGTTGAACAAGCAAAAGAACTTAATCCTGACTTAATCTTTATGGATATCGTTATGCCTGATAAAGATGGGATCGAGGCGCTAAAAGAAATTAAAACATTTAACACAGATGTAAAAATTGTTATGGCTTCTTCTGCGGGGACTAGCGACCATTTAAAAGAAGCACTTTCAAACGGTGCGTATGACTTTATCCAAAAACCAGTTTCATTCGAATCTGTTACTCTACTAATCGAAAAAATTCTGAAGGAGGAAAGTGCCAATGTTTAGTCAATACTTCGGTCATTATCTATTAAATCGCGGCTTAATTACGCGCGAACAGTTAGCGGATTCTTTAGAGTTTCAAAAAACAGTTCATGTTAAATTTGGCGTTATTGCAGTAGATGAAGGTTTTATGACAACTGCTCAAGTAGAAGAAGTACATGAAAAACAACGTCAAATGGACAAACGTTTTGGTGAAATTGCAGTAGAGCTTGGTTATTTAACAGAAGAACAAGTTGAATCCCTAATCTCTCACCAAAAGCAAAGCCACCTTTACTTAGCTCAAGCACTTGTAGACCGCGGATATATGACAATTGACGAATTTGGTGCTGCTCTTAATGAGTACAAAAAAGATAACAGTTTATCCGATGAACAATTTGAAGCAATCCGGAACGGTAATGTCGATACATTAGTTGAAAAAATCCTTGTTGCCTATGACGAAGAAAAAGCAGCTAAATACGGAAAATACTTATCTCTATTTGCGAAAAACATGATCCGCTTCATCGATGACCAAGTATATCTAGAAGTTTCAGAGACTAATAATGTTACACCAGGAAATTGGTTAATTAAACAAGACGTTGTTGGTACTTCCCCTTTATTTACAGGCATCAGTATCAATGATGAAACATTATTATATGTAGCTTCTATTTATGCAGAAGAAGAATTAACAGAAATTGACGCTCTAGCAAAAGATGCTGTTAGCGAATTCTTAAACTTACATAACGGCATCTACCTTGTGAATATGTCGAACTGGGGTACAGAATTAGATATGAAACCTCAACAAGTATTTGAAAGCGCTACTGTTTCAGGTGATCTTTTCCAAGTGACAGTAAACACTTCAAAAGGCGCATTCCAAGTAGTACTTTCTGACAACCCATCTAATATTGCAGTAGAATCTGCAACTGGAACTCAAACAGTATAATCTCCCCCCCCTGTATGAAGTGTATTCGATGCAGGGGGTTTACTATGGTGCCTGGCACTCAAACAATTCCGAAAATTAACTACAATTTTCTAATCCCCCCTCTCCCCCCTTCCAAAGGCAACTTATTATTAATGAAAAAGCGTAGTCTCCTATGATACAATGTTCATTAGATGTAATTTTGAGAAACACACAAATGATGATCTCATTTGTTCCTGATATACGACGAACAATTAAATAAAGGAGTAGCTTGCATGTTAACCAAATCAGAACTTCAACAGAAAATTGCAGAACTTAAGATGGATTACATTAATTTACAAGGTGATATTGAAAAGCTTGAAAATACGGGGCATATCGAATCCGTTACGAAAGCAGAAGAACGCCTTGCCAATATGGAAAAGCAACTTGCTGAATTGAATAAGCAGCTCGCGGCATTATAATTTGTCGCGTTTTTTTTGGATTAAAAACTAAGTGGATTGGTGCGGGAGTCCGACATCGGTTTACACTTTTGAATTACAAAAAGAAACATTGAAATCATTTTTATTATCGGAGGAACATATTTTTATGGCAATATTAACTGTTGAAAACTTAGGGCATTCCTTTGGCGATCGTACCCTTTTTAAAGACGTTTCATTTCGTCTAGTAGAGGGCGATCATATCGGTCTTGTTGGTGCGAACGGTGTGGGGAAATCTACATTAATGGGCATCATTACAGGTCAAACAATTCACGATACTGGTAAAGTGGAATGGCTACCTGGTACGCACTATGGATACTTAGACCAGCATACTGTTTTAAATGCAGGTCGCTCAATGCGTGATGTATTACGTGACGCTTTCCTCCCTCTTTATAAAAAAGAAGAAGAGTTAAACGAAATTACTGGGAAAATGGCTGATGCGACACCTGAAGAGTTAGAAACACTACTAGAACAAATGGCCGACGTTCAAGATGCTCTAGATGCGGGTGATTTTTATACATTAGATATGAAAATTGAAGAAATTGCTCGTGGTCTTGGTTTAGATGCCATTGGATTAGATCGCGATGTAGCTGCCCTATCTGGTGGTCAACGTACAAAAGTTTTACTAGCAAAACTTTTACTTGAAAAACCAAAAGTATTATTACTAGATGAGCCGACGAACTATTTAGATGAAGAACATATTACATGGCTTTCACATTATTTGAAAGATTACCCTTATGCTTTCTTACTAATTTCCCATGATACGGAATTTATGAATGGTGTAGTCGATGTTATTTTCCATTTAGAGTTCTCTAAGATGACTCGCTATACAGCAACTTATGATAAATTTTTAGAGTTAGCTGAAATCAATAAGCGCCAACATATTGATGCTTATGAAAAACAACAAGAGTTTATTAAAAAACAAGAAGAATTTATTGCGAAAAACAAAGCGCGCTACTCTACAACGGGTCGTGCCAAATCCCGCGCAAAGCAACTTGATCGATTAGAGCGAATTGACCGCCCGGAAACTGCAGTAAAGCCAGAGTTTGGCTTTAAAGAAGCCCGCGCATCTAGTCGCTTTGTTGTAGAGGCAGAAAATTTATCAATTGGGTATGATTCAGCAAAACCTTTACTTCCACCGCTTTCTTTCACAATTGAGCGTGGGGAAAAAATCGCTTTAATCGGAATGAACGGTGTCGGAAAATCAACGTTATTAAAAACGATGCTTGGAAAAATTCCATCTCTTGACGGTAAAGTGAGCCGTGGCGACTTCCTGATTCCTTCTTATTTCGAGCAAGAAGTAAAAGCTGGCCATATTACACCGATTGACGATGTATGGAATGCTTTCCCGAGCATGGATCAACATCAAGTTCGTGCTGCGTTAGCTCGTGCAGGTTTAAAAAATGAACATATTTCTCGCCCATTAAATTCATTATCAGGTGGCGAGCAAGCGAAAGTTCGTTTATGTAAACTAATGATGGAAGAATCGAATTGGTTAGTATTTGACGAACCGACAAACCACTTAGATGTAGATGCAAAAGCAGAATTAAAACGCGCCATGCAACAATATAAAGGTACAATCGTCTTAGTTTCCCACGAACCGGAATTTTATGAAGGACTAGCGACAAAAGTGTGGAATGTACAGGATTGGTTTACTACTGGTAAGACGGATTTATAAAAAGTGAGAGCGGTTTGAACACCTTATGAGGAGTTCAAACCGTTTTTTGATAAAATTTTGATATTTTATGGGGATATCGAAAAAACTATTTTGGCAGTTTTAGAGATTTTTTCTTTTTACCTGGAAATTTATTGTAATACTCGCGTTTTTAACTGAAATACTCGCGGTTTTATTAAAAATACTCGCACTTTTCAACTAAATACTCGCGGTTTATTAGTAAATACTCGCACTTTGATTTTCTCCGGTATTAAATACTTTCTATCCTTATAAGTACCTACACTCTCTATACCCAATGATCGGAGAATTCGACTTGCGGTATCTTTAGATGAAATCCCCATAAACTCCCGAAACTCGCAATTACTAATCCACTCATTCCAAAGCAACCGATAATCATTCAATGCCTCTAAAAATGCTAGATTATCGATATTTCCACACCGAAAACAAACCCATTTCCCATGTTTAAATTGCATTGGCATACGGTACATGCAAGCCTTACAGAGTACCCCTTTCCTCAATTTTGCCCTATTGATTTTCGGCTCCCATTTTCGCACTGTTTGCAAAGATTTCAAATCTTTCCCCAGCTGATATATCTGATCCTCTACAATCAGTGGCTGGCGATGCTTCCTTAGTAGATTGTCCAACTTATATCGCAGCCCAGTCACCTGGAAGACTAACACATCTCTTGCATTAATTTTACCAATGACAGAATTTGAATTCGCAAAGATTACGGCACATTCGATCGGCAACCGCATGTCAAACTTCTGCAACATCCCCTTCACAAACCGCCCATGCCTTCTAACTTGATCAACAGGATTTGTAAACCCTTCTACAATCCCATCATTGCGTGTTCTGATACATTGGTTCGTTTCCTCATCTATCTCAATGCGGCCTGCAATATTTTTCGCTTCAATTACGAAAACAAAATAGGGACACAGAAAAAAAGAATCGATTTGATGGGAAAAACCAGCGTCATTTTCTAAATGCAACCCATTTAATAAAATATAGGGAATCCCTAACGTAAAATCCTCCCACTCTCGGTCAACACGCAATTCCCCATAGTAACCGGATCTTTCGCGGGCCAATTTGTCCTCGTAGTATCCGTAATTCACATCCTCCTTTGGCAACCTTCTCAAAATAGCTTCAAGCACCGCAATTGTACTGGGTTCCTTGCGTTCCAACATTATCATGAGCTCACCTCCTCCACCGTATTTTAATTGGAACTCTCTAAATCACCCAAACTCTCAAAATCTAAATTCACCCCAAATATGAAAACCAAAATTAATTTTCCAATACACATTAATTCTCACAAACCCTCAAAATTTTGAAACTTTTTCTAGCCAAAAACGTATATATTTATAGAAAAACGGTTATAAATGTATGTGAGCCCACTTATCAAATTCATTGACTTATAAATATCTTACTGATAAGATATTTATAACAACAAATTATCTTACAAATAAGTTACTTCTAAAAAACGAAAGCGAGGAGTTCTCATGACAGTTACAATTTATACACAATCAAGCTGTTCCTCTTCACGAAAAGCCATCAAATGGTTAAAAGAAAATAATATTAGTTTTATAGAAAAACGTATAACATCTCAACCTTTAACATTAGCAGAATTTAAAAATATATTAAGAATGACAGAAGACGGAACAGATGAAATTATTGCAACAAATTCAAATGACTTTAAAAATCTTGATTTAGACATTGACCAATTATCTATTCAAGATTTGTACAACATCATTCAGCAATACCCACGTATGTTACGTAGCCCTATTTTACTTGATGAAAAACGTATTCAAGTAGGCTATAACGAAATGGACATCCGTCGTTTTATTCCGCGTAAAGTACGTGCTTATGAACTAAATGCAATGCAACAGCTAGCAACACAAGGTTAATCGTTACTTCCTGAACATGCGAAAGACTTTGTAAGTGGAGCGAAAACATTATGGACAACCAACGATATAATACTCTATCTTCGCTTTTTGAAGTGGTTTCTTCATTAGAGCGAAAATGGGCAAATGAATGGAATCAACAAAATCATTTAGGATTTTCAAAGTCTCATATATTACTTTTAGATTTGTTGGCGAAAGAAGGGCCAAAACGTCCTTCTGCTATTGCAGAGCGCTTAAAAGTAACAACTGGCGGCGTGACTGTTTTAACAACAAAATTGATTAAATGTGGCTTTATTGAGAAAACCCAAAATAGTGCGGATCGTCGTGCTGCTCAAATTGCCATAACTTCTGAAGGCGAAAAAATGTTAGCACAATCTCAAGCCCAAGTGACAGCTATGGTTAACTCCATGTTTGGCATGCTCACAACGGATGAAATTAAAACGCTACATACGATATTTGAGAAATGCTTAGTTAGTGCAAATGGGCAACAAAATCAGAATGACTAACTTAATTCCAAAATAAAACGCAAGCTGCTACATTGAGCAACTTGCGTTTATTCATTATAACCCTCCTACTTCATATCATAATACCCACAAACTACGTGCCCAACAGCCTTAGCTGCTACAAGGAGTGCATCTTCATCAATTTCGAATTTTGGATGATGGTTGAAGTATGGCTCTTCCACTCCTTTTGGCGTACAGGCAATATAGAAGAAACAAGATGGGAACTTTTCAGCATAGTACGCAAAGTCTTCTGATGGTGACATTGCTGGGAATTCCTTCACTTCCTTAATGTCTTGGTCATTTGCATTTTTAAGGATCGTCGCCACTTTCTCTGTTAATTCAGGGTCATTGTACAATGGTGGATAATCATTTTCATAAGTGAGCTCGCATGTAACACCAAATTCTTCTTCAAGACCTTTTACAAGTCGTCTTACTTCTTTTTCGATTGTTTCTTTTGTTTCAACCGTCATATAACGGATGTCCCCTTCAAGTTCCACACTATCTTTAATGACATTAAATGTACCTTTCCCATCAAATGAACCGATCGTGATGACTCCAATATCAAAGGGACTTAAGCGACGACTAATGATTGTTTGAGCAGCTGTGACAAAATGCGCACCCGCAACAATTGCATCATTTGCTAGATGAGGTGAAGACCCATGCCCCCCTCTTCCTTGAATTTTTAATTTTAAATACGCTCTACCATTAAAGGAGTATCCCGCATGATACCCAACTACTCCCGATGGCCCCATTGGTAAAAGATGAATGCCGAATACATTGTCCAGATCGTCAAGAACTCCTGATTCTACAATACTTTTTGCCCCACCTGGTGGAACTTCTTCTGCGTGCTGATGAATGATTTTTATTGTTCCTGGCAGTTCATCTTTCAATTGAATTAAGCAGTCAGCTAACACTAATAAGTACGCTGTATGTCCATCGTGCCCACAAGCATGCATCACGCCTTCATTTTTTGATTTAAATGGCACATCTGCTTCTTCTACAATTGGTAGTGCATCAAAATCCGCACGTAATCCAATATTCTTTCCGGGTTTTCCTCCTTTAATTGTGACAATAATCCCATATCCATTGCCTACGTTTGTTTGAACTTCTACATCTTTTCCTTTATAAAAGTCGATAATGTATTGGGCCGTTTTTTCTTCCTTAAAAGAAATTTCAGGATTTTGGTGCAGGTATCTACGGATTTCAATCATTTCATCTTTACGGGATTCTAACATCTCCATTAATTTTGCTCTCATTTTTGCCACTTCCTTATTAGATTTGTTACTGCATTTCTTCAGCGAGTATTTAAGCGTTACTTCCAGCTGGCTTACGTGTTACTTTTTTTACTGGCTTAGTCGTAGAAGTTTTACCTGCGTTTTTTGGTACTAAGAAGATGACAGATACAATTGAAAGTACACCGAATATAACGTTCACAATAATTCCAACCATAGCTGCTGCTTCTAAATTACCGCCCGCTGCAACCGCACTATAAGCTGTTGCTGATATCGCTACACCAAATGCCCCACCTAAAGAGCTCGCCATTTTATAAACTCCAGCAGCTTCTCCCACTTTATCAGAAGGTGCATTTGAAACAGATGTATCTGTAGAAGGTGTTGCGTAAAGACCTAAACCTAGTCCAAATAAGGCAAAACCAATAAATACGACAACTGTATATGTTAAGCCTGGTAAGAATGTTAAGCCCATCATTGCTACACCAATTGTTGTAATGATACCACCCCAAATCATCGGTGATTTCGCACCAACTCTTTGGAGGATTTTCTCACCAACACGAATCATCGCTAACACTACAACTAAATAACCTAGAGATAACATACCTGATTGTAAAGAATTGAAACCTCGACCTACTTGTACGTAAGTGTTTGTTACGATAAGTGCACCCGCAATGGCATTCAGTAAGAAGTTTGAAACTGTTGCACCAGAATAAGCTTTGTTTTTAAATACTGCAAAATCGACCAAAACAACTTCTTTGCTTTTTTCAACTTTAACAAACACAATTAATCCGATGATTGTAACAGCTAATGCGATAAGTGTAGGAACACCTGTCCATCCCCAATCCGCACCGTAAGTAATAAATAAGTTCAGTGCGATCATTGTTACAATAAAGATACCTAAACCAGCATAGTCAAATTTAAATTTACCCGTTGATTGTTGTTTACTTTCTGGCGTATCTTTTAGTAAGAATAAACCGACTACTGCAAAGATGATGGAGAAAATGAAGATCCATCTCCAGCCTAATGATGTTGCAATTGCACCACCTGCGAACGAAGCGAAACCTGAACCACCCCAAGAACCGATTGACCAAAAACTTAATGCACGTTGACGATCTGCGCCTTCAAAATAAGCTTTAATTAACGCAATTGTTGATGGCATAATAAATGCAGCTGAAATCCCTTGTATAATACGACCGATAATTAGCAATATTGCACCTTGAGCGAATACAAGACAAAGGGAACCGATAATACTCAATATAAAACCGATGACAGCAATTTTTTTACGCCCAACTTTATCTGCTAGCCCACCTGCAGCAACAATAAACAACCCTGAGAATAAAGCAGCTAAACTAATAGCAATGTTTAATGTTCCAAGTGATACACCTAGATCTTTTTGTACTTCCGGTACTACATTGACCATTGCTTGTGCAAATAACCAGAATGTAATAACACCAAACACAATTCCAATAATCATTTTATTTGTACCTTTATAACCAGTATCCATGATGAAACCTCCTGATGTTTTTATGTAAATACTTTCAAATAATATCCCCGATTTTTACTGGATGATTCTAATATCAAATCGTTAAATAATGGCTATTCTCATTACTTTAATCTCCATATTCTTTTCTTTTTCCTTCACCTCTCCTCGTTCTTATTTACAAGTAAATTATAAAAAAATTACTACATAAAATAGAGTCATTATTTTACTGAAAACAATTATCCCTGAATGACTTTTTTGACTTTATCATTTTGGACATCAAAAAATAGCGGTGAATTTTTTACTTCGAACCGTATCCAAATATAAAAAGCGCAAGAATGCTAACGTAAATTAACATTCTTGCGTTCTGCTCGCTACTATTTAAAGAATCGCTTTTCTCATATCGAAAAAATGGATGGCATTGACCGTCAAATAGGAATAAAAAGACCAAGTGTCCGTTATTGTTTCATCAAACAATTCTAATTTGGGATGACTTGTTCGATTAATATAATCAATAATTTCTAAATCTAAGCCATGTTTGCTATTTAAACTCAGCCATTTCGTATACAATGCTCCATGTTCCCGATCAAAAACATATTTACGTATTTGGTATTCACCTTCTTCTAATCCCTTTATTTTCACTAATATTTCCTTATTTAACTTCTGTAGAAACGTTTCCTCGATTGAAAAGTAAGGGTTGATTGTATTGCAATTCATTAGTACAAGTTGATATCCTCGATCGTTTTTTGTCATGACATAGTCCGACCCTTTTGCAATCACTATTCCGTTTAGCTTTTTGGCAAATACCATAGCAAAATAAGCCGGACGTTTTCCACTGAAGTAGTGAAATAATTCCAACCCTTCAATTTGAAATCTCTGCCCGTTACTTTCACCTTCATGTAGTGCAGTGTTAATCCAAAAGCCAATCGACTCTACTTCATCTACAATATCTAGCACACTTTTTAATACTAGAGCAGCTCGAAAGAATGTACCATTTGTAAAACGTGTATTTCCCGAAAGTGTATTCCAAGTAATTAAATGGAGTGGTTTTTCGATTGCGTGATTTTTTAAAAAGGCTTTAATTTTCATCGTTCTTTCTTTTAAGTAATCTTTTACACTGTAAAACTGATCTTCATTTAATTCTTGAAAATCCACCATATCATTTTGATTGGAATCATATCCAAAAAAGTCGATCATCTCCTCATCTACTAACATCCAATCATGAGGTTTATTTAGTTTTTCATCTTTATAGGAAAATGGTAAAAATACTCCCACTTGACTATTTGGGATAAGTTTTTTTAGTAACTCACGCATTTTTAGATAAACACGTTTTATTTCTTTTGCTTCGACAGCAGTATGATAGGGCTCATAGAACAGAAAACGCCACGAAGTTAAATAGGATGCCCCATATAATTGTAAACAATGTCTTAAAAACTGATAAAGCTTTTGAAAGTTTTTATCTTCATCAGCAGTAATTTCTTGATATTCAATTTTTATAAATAGGGCAAGACTATTTCTTTGTAAAAAATTTAAAGCTATATCTGATTTAAAATACGGAGAGCTCGTCGCTATTATCTCATCTGTTTCAACATCCGCTGTAATTGTTTCCCCTTTTAATAAATTACTGATCCCAACATAATCAAGACGCATTTCATCTTTCACCATGAGCAATTGAGATCTTACATCTTCCTTTAGCAATTCTTTTAATTCACGAATAATTAATATATTCCGTGGACGTAATAAACTGGCATTCAATGAGTGGGAAAGGTCTAATCGCAATTCTTCAAATTGAGACTCTGCATTTCTATAGGATTGATCATGCTGATTTAGCAAGTCACCTAATTTCGTTAATATTTCAGGTGAGTTGATCAATGTTTCAACATCTTCTATCTGATAATTTTTAAATGAATCGATTTGCTCTTTTGAATTATTTTCACGGTAAATTTGGGGTGTAACGCCATACATTTCTTTAAATAAATTTGTAAAGGACTTCGAATTAGCAAAACCATTTTTCATCGAGATTTGTGAAATGGTATCATTTGTGTACAATAAATCCTTCACACTATGCTTTAATCGAATATTATTTAAAAATCGACTAAAACCCATTCCCATCTTTTGTTTAAAATAACGAGATAGATAACCTGTAGAAAGATACGATAGACTCGCCATATCCTCTAAAGTAATGACATGCTGATAATTCCTTTCCATAAAATCCACTATTTTTTTCAATCGCAAATCATCTGTATCTAATTTTTCAATAGCGCCACCTTTTTGTTTAAAGCTACGAATTAAGATTAGTAATATTTTGCATATGTGACTGTGCATTTCAATTTGATAGCTTTCGCCTTTTCGACTATTGGATAGCATTAATTCAATGAGCATTTTTTTTATATTGTTCAGCATCTTTTCTCTTCCCATATCAACTTCTTGAGAAAAGCATTCAAATCGAATGTTTCGATATTCTGAATAATAGTGATCCATAAAGGCATCCGAAATATTTAATAATAGTACGTAATTATGTTCATTGCCTTGTACTTGATATAGTTGATTCCGATTAATAACCAATAAATCCTGTTCATTTAATTTGTAAAATCGACTATCAATTTCAATCGTGATTTCACCATTAACAACAAAAACGAGAAGCAGTCCCTTATTTATTTTTGGAGATATAAATTGGATATTTTTTAATGAAATTTGAAAATCGGACAATGCATTTTCCACACATACTCCCCACTCTTTCCAAATAAGCTCATTAAAAGCATATCCAAAAAAGTTGTATCTAAATGTCACTAAGCTAGTAGCATTTCATAATTTTTCAAGCTTTATGTAATTCGCCAGTTCAATGAAAACTTCAGTAGAAAGACATTACAATTATTAAAAATAAAGATTTTATTTAGTAATAAAGTCTATCCATAAATGTGAATTATTGTATACTCATATAATGGTACAGCGTATTAATAGAATTTTAAGGATAGAGGGATAATTTTGTCTTCGATTAAAAGTATTTCTTTCATTGCAATGATTGCAATGACCATTATTTCCTTTTCAAATTTTTTTGGATTAGGAATTGCTGGATTGTCTGTTTTGATCGGTATTTTATTTTTCTTTATCGACCGAACTTTGAACAAACAAGATCCTTCCTCTAAAGTACTTAATTTAAGGGATATTAGAAATAATCTTAAAGATAAATCAATTTGTTTGTGGATTGGTTTCCCCTTATTGATGAATCTAGTCTGTTTTATTTTAGCAACATTGTTCTTGCCCGAATTTATAGAACACACTTTTGAAAGAACTCAGTTTGTACTATCAGCAGATAAGGTATTGTTACTCGTTCTCCAACTTGCCCTATTAGCATTTGGTGAAGAAATTGCATGGCGAGGTTTTTTTCAACGCAATTTAAGTAAGATGATACCAATCGTTCCTGCTCTCATTGTGACATCTATCTTGTTTTCAATTGGTCATTTTGCATTCGGTAACACGGTAATAGTGACTTACGATATTTTCTTTATTTTTATTAACAGCATTTTGTACGGTATCGTATTTTACAAAACAAACAATGTCTGGCTCAGCGCATTTTCACATTTTATTGCTAACCTGTTTGCCTTTATTCTTATGTTTATTTTTAGTTAAGTTGTTTACTATCGCTTGGAGATGTCTTTTATCTTCAAGCGTTCTTCTTTTTATACATGAAAAAAGGACTCCCTTTTTGGTAGGAAGTCCTTGCTTTATGCCGTTGCTACAACATCTTGTAATGATGAATCGGCTAATAAAATTTCTTTTAAACGGGCTTTGGCACGGAATAGACGTGATTTTACTGTTCCTATCGATACTTTCATTAATCCAGAGATTTCAGCTAATGAATATTGATCGACATAGAAATACCATAACGTTTTTTGGTAAATGCCATCCAGTTGTTGCATCTTCTCTTGCACAATCTTTGTAACAGCAACTTTTTCAACTTGCTCTTCCGTTGATATTTCATTATTGGGAACCAAATCTAAAATCGGTACGTCTAATGTTTCAGGTTGACTCATCATATATTTGCTTCTTCTTACATTTTTGCGATAGCGGTCGCGGAATGTATTCATCGTAATTGTTGTGAGCCAAGCCTTTACGTGATCAACTTGAGCGACTTGTTCTTCATTGCGTACGACCTTTACCCATACTTCTTGCATTAGGTCTTCTGCTTCTGCAATGTTGCGTGTTAGTTTTAAACATAAGTGATATATATAACGATTATATTCTTCGTAAATTTCAGCTAAACAGTTAGTCATTTTAATTTTCCTCCAATATCTAACTTCTGATTTCATTTTCCCAAAAAATCTCATTACACTCTATCGTATTTGCTTTCAATTTCATTACATTCATGTAAGACTAAGTGTCCTAACTTGTAATTTTACTGCGCCCTCGTACCGGGAATTTTCAGAATTGTTTGCGTACCTGGCACCCACACTATTCTGAATTGTTTCCGTGCCAGGCACCCTCCAAAAGCTCACCATCAATACGATATGCTGCTATGTGCTATACTATTTCTGCTACTTCAAAATTTTGAAAAGAGGGATGGACATGAGTCATTTACAAAAGTTAGATCAGTATTTCTCTGAACATCGAGATGAGCATTTACAGGAGTTATTTGAATTTTTGCGCATTCCAAGCATTAGCTCTCTTTCTGAACACAAACCAGATATGCTCACTGCAGCGAACTGGCTTGCTGAAAAACTTAAAAAACTAAACATTGACAACGTGTCGGTTGATCCAACTGAAGGACATCCGGTTGTTTACGGCGAATGGCTTCATGCACCTGGAAAACCAACCATTCTGTTCTATGGTCACTATGATGTACAGCCTGTAGATCCCCTTCACCTTTGGGAATCTGAACCTTTCAACCCTGTAATCCGCGACAATAAGCTATTTGCTCGTGGGGCTTCTGATGATAAAGGACAAGTCTATATGCACCTAAAAATGATTGAAGCACTATTTGCGACGGAAGGTACTCTTCCTGTAAACGTAAAATTCATTTATGAAGGAGAGGAAGAAATCGGCAGTCCGAACCTCCCTGCTTATGTAGAAGCCAATAAAGAGAAATTAGCTGCTGACCTGATCCTGATTTCTGATACAGGCTTATATGCTCCAGGAAAACCTGCAGTATGCTATGGCTTACGTGGATTAACTGGTGTGCAAATTGATGTGCGCGGGGCAAAAGGTGATCTACATTCCGGCCTTTATGGTGGTGGTGTGCAAAATGCGATTCATGCCCTTGCTGAAATTTTAGCTTCTTTCCGAGATGAACATGGCACAATTCAAGTGGATGGCTTTTATGATAAAGTTCGCCCATTATCTGAAGAAGAACGCCAAGCCTATCGTGACCTAAATTTCGATGAAGAGGCATTAAAAGAAGAAGTTGGGGTTAATGAGTTATTCGGTGAGCAAGGTTACTCTTACCTTGAACAAACATGGGCTCGTCCTACATTAGAAGTGAATGGTGTATTTGGAGGGTTTTCAGGAGAAGGTATAAAAACGGTACTCCCTGCTGAAGCGGGTGCAAAAATTACATGTCGATTAGTACCAGATCAAGATCCAGATGAAATTGTTCAATTACTGAAAGCACATATTGAAAAGCACAAACCAAAAGGGGTATCCATCACTGTTTCGGAATTCGATAAAGGTGCACCTTACTTAACACCTTTTGATCACCCTTTAATTCAAGCAGCAGGTCGCTCCTACGAAAAGATCTACCAAGTTCCTACTGCTTTTATCCGAGGCGGCGGTTCCATTCCAATTGTTGCTTCATTTGATGAAATTCTATCTTTACCTGTTGTGCTTATGGGCTTTGGATTAAATAGCGAAAACTTCCATGCACCAAACGAGCACTTCCATTTAGAAAACTTTGACAAAGGACTTCGCGTACTTAGTGATTACTTACATGAAGTATCCGAATTAAAAATTTAACCTATTCGATCCCCTTCTATTTTGAAGGGGATTTTTATATTAAGATTATTTCTTTTTAGGAATAAAGAGGAGTTTTCTAAATATTTGTAGAATTGAAATTGATACACTTATTAACTACTAATCTAGATTTATTTAGGAGAGTGATTAAATGGAATCTAAATGGAGTATCGTATTTTTAATTCAACCGATTGTAGGTTTATTACTAGTTTTAATAGCTCTTTACACATTTGTAGCAGGAAGTCCTAATCTACTTCCTTGGGCATTTATGTTGACAGGTCCTTTGTTTATTGCTATGGGTCTTTATGAGTCCAATCGAAATAATAAAAATGCTAGTCTTCTCTACCATGTATTGGCGGTAATATCCTTTCTATTTGGGTTCTATTCTTTTTTCGCATTCTAAGTTCAGTTTAATTTAATAAGAAAGCAAAATTTTTATTAAACCGATGAATACAATAGTTGTTTTCATCGGTTTTTTCAATGGGAAAATTAGGGATTTATAACTGTTTACTTCTATTTAAAAGGTAAAGTAAAATTGCCATATAATTGTAAATTTCTACCTATAGGTCCATATCTAGTACATAGTATAATATAGGTAAGAAATAATACCTATACGACATAATATTAGAAAGTATTTTATACTCATTAGACAATAGAGGTGACAACATTGAATGTTAAACTGCACCGATTAAATAATCTTGAAACACGCATCGTTAATCTTTATTCAGATGGCAAATATAATGAGGCCATTGAACTTGCAAATAAATTATTAGAAAGTGCGGGAAAAGCTGAAGATAAAAAATCAATGATGAATGCTTATATGAATTTAGCTGGTTGTTATTATTCTTTAGGCCAAATAGAAAGTGCTTTCGAAAATGTTCTGGAATATAAACAACTATGTGATGAATTTGGCGATGACCGTGATAAATACTACTTATATAATTTAAGTGCCATTATTTATGAATTTGAAGAAAATTACGAAGAAGCAAAAGCTGCAATTCTTGAATGCATCGATTTGGCATTAGAATTTGAAATGTACCATTCTTTATGTGAAAGCTATAACACGTATAGTTCCTATTTAATAATTGAAAACAATTTTGAAGCGGCCTTGAAATACGCACAAATTGCGATGAACTTTGCAAAGTCCCATTATCCAAGTAATGTATTGTTACAATGTCAAATCTATATAAACATTGCCTCCGCCTATATCGGACTTGAGCAGATCGAAGTTGCAAAAGAGATTCTTGATTCACTTCAATCGAACCCTTACATAAATAGCAACATACATGAAACAGGCAATTACTACTATGCACTAGGAAAATTGTATAAAAAAAGCAGAAAGTATAGCACTGCTCTTCTAAAATTGAACGAAGCCTATCTCATTTTTGAATCGTATAATGATCAAGTGATGCTAAAGTCGATCTCTAAAGAAAGCGCCTCCATTTATGAATTAATATTTGATTTTGAAAATGCATGTAATATGTGGAAACGGTATATAGACTATTCAGAGAAACTATTTGCTTTACGTTTATCCTCAAAAATTAAGGAACTGGACATAAAACATAGCGTGGCTGCCATCGAGAAACGTGCAAATATCGATACATTAACAGGTGTATATAACCGCTATTATTTAGAAACTACTTGTAATACGTGGCTAAAAGATAGAAACCATACTGATTCACAAGTATGTTGTATCGTTTTAGATATCGACCATTTTAAAGTAATAAATGATTCATATGGTCACTTAGTTGGGGATGAAGTAATAAAGGCAGTTGGGGAAACCTGTTTAAATGTAATCTGTGAAAATAAGCAAAATAGTTTAATTGGGCGTTATGGTGGAGACGAATTTGTCGCAATATTAAAAAACATCTCTCCCCCTCGCGTATTACAAAAAGCACGAGAATTGTTTATAGCACTGTCAAACTTAAAAGTCCCCCATTTACAAGATGTTATCCAAGTTACAGTAAGTATGGGCGTAGTGAGTACCGAGAGTGTCCCATCCGTTAAAAAATTTACTCAACTATTTAAAGTAGCGGACCAGGCGCTTTATATAGCCAAAAAGCAAGGGCGCAATCAGATTGTCTTCTTATCAAACGATAATTGTTACTAGAAAAGCGAAAGTGCCCCGCTATCTACTAGATTATAAGAAACCCATTGAAAAAGGGGATGTCCAGAAAGCACTACACTTTCTGGACATCTACGCTTCTAATAATAAAATATCGCTAAAAAGCTGTGCTCCTGCGGTAGTAACAATAAATTGTCACTATCCTCGTCGCAAAGGAGCCGTCCAAAATCACTTTTTGGACGGCTCCTTCTATATGACCTTTTCAAGCGTTTTGTATATAAACATAGGGGAGGTTATATATCTTGTCGAACAAGCTTTTAAAGGTTCTATAAGCTTTCACTTTATTAATTTAAATAATCATTCATAAAGGAGCATAAAAGATTCGCCCCTTTATGATATTTTAAGTATAGCATCTACTGAAATAGTCGCGTATCCCCTAACGATAGATGTCACATTATTATCACAAACACGTTCACATTTTCGAAAAATTTTAGGTCATTTTTCTTAAATGTACTCTAAATATAAGAAAAAGCCCATCCCACTTAGGAGACGGACTAGTTTTCTAATCATTATTGAAACAATATACCAACAGATGCATAAATAATTACCGTTGCGAACACCGCGGTCATATAAATTAAGGAGTATACAAACATTTTATTTGCCCACTTTTTCTCATCCATTTGACGATACCCGACAAAGCTTATCCATAACCAAATGCCACCCAAAATAAGGGAAGCACACGTTAATCCCCAGCTTAGAGGGACAAATAAAAAGCTAGTAAACATTAATAATATTAAGTAAATATTCGTTTGGAGATATGTTCTACGCATTCCTTTGACAACTGGTAACATCGGAATATTTGCTGCGCTATAATCATCTTGTTTACGAATAGCAATGGCATAAAAATGAGGCATTTGCCAAATGACCATGATAATAAATAGCGCCCAAGCAGCCGGGTACCAAATATCAGGCGCAACAGCAGCCCATCCAATTAATGGAGGCATCGCACCCGAAATACTCCCGACTTCTGTATTCCAAATTGTTTTACGCTTTGTCCATATTGTATAAGGAACAACATAGAAGAAAACACCTAGAAATCCTAGAAATGCTGCAAGTCCTGTAGTTAAGTATAAGAACGCAAGCCCTACAACTAGCATTACAATCCCTACACCGAAAACCATACGCGGATTTAACTCGCCAGTTACTGTTGGTCTTGACTTTGTACGTGCCATTATTGCGTCAATATCGCGATCGTATAGGTTATTGAACGTTCCTGCTGCTCCGATTATAAGAGCAGATCCAATAAAGGCAAATAGAATATGTGGTATATGTTCAACAAAGCTTAGTTCATACGTATATAGAGCAAGCATCAGTGCGGCAATCATTGGTATCAAATTTGATTTAATGATTCCCGTCTTGATCGTTTTTGCCCATAAATCCATGTAGTTTTGCATAGTATGTCTTATTCTCCTCATTGTTAGGCTACCCAAAAGGTACACACTATACACTATCATACCATTGAAAGGATTTCTCAACAATTGACTTCTCTAAAAAGTTAATGTGAATTTTCATTGACTGCTGTACCCTTTCTATCAATATAGGAACACGCTACTTTTAACAATGGTAGGATGATTAAAAACACAAAGAGCAAACGGAATATTTGAAATACCGTAACTACCGACACATCTGCTCCAATCGCCGTAGCAAGTAGACTCATTTGATCCAGACCACCCGCTGCTGTGCTTAAAAAGCTTGTTGATAAAGAATAATGTAAAAACTGTGTAAGCACTACCCCTTGCCCAAACGTGATGGTAAGTAATAATAATGCACTCCCAATTCCTAAAAACAATACCCGTTTTCCTAGTTTAATCATATCTGGTTTTAATAGAAGACCAATATATGCACCCATACATAATTGCGCGGCATGAAGTAGGGGCGTTGGTAATTCAGGTACTTCAATAGAAAATAGCTTAAGGATAATGACAAACAGGACCGGTGATAAAAAGAATGGAACCGGTAGCTTAATTATCTTTCCAATTTTAGCCGAACCTAATGCGGCAGTAATCAACAAGGCAAGCGGCAGTATCCCCTCAATCGTAAAGGCGGTGCCCCCTTGTGTTTGAATTACATGACCCGAAAGAAAAAATGGGACAAGGAAGACAATGCTAATGACACGAACTACATGAAAATAGGTCACAATGGCAAGATTAATATCTTTCTCTTCCTCTGCAAATACAACAATTTGAGCTAATCCACCCGGAATTGTACAGGTTAATGCTGTTTTTAATGGTAAATTTCCAATCCGTTGAACCCCGAAAGCCATCACTATACTAATGATGACAAGTACAACATTAAGTAAAAACATAAAAACTAGTAACCATCCCATTTTTGCTAATAGATCAAACTGAAATGAAAGCCCGATTGATATTCCAACAACAACAAGTCCAAAGTTGCGTAATTTCATGGACCAATATAATTCATAGTGGATAAAAAATTGACTTATGAGGACGGCAAACAATGAGCCAAGCATCCATGGAACTGGCATGCCGGACAATTCAAAAATATATGCACCTATAAAACTAATAAGCGCAACCAATCCCATCGATTTAAATTTCAACACGAAACCCTCCTTTCTAACAGATACATTTTTTACTAGGTTATCATAATTTTTTAGTATTGCTTCAAAAAGAAAGGAGAAATAGTAAAAACCGACTTCCCTATGGCGAGGAAATCGGTTTTTGAAAGAGGGTTGTGAGGATTAGTGTTGCGTTTTTCTGTCTATTATTAATTTGTACAATATAGGTGCAATTATACTTTTTCTTTTAATATTTTTTTAATTCTTCTTGTGATTTTTAGCACCCAGCTTACCTTTGATAACTAAGTAGCCATCCAATTCCAAATTGATCAATCACATTGGCATGTAAAGCACCCCATGATGTATCGTGCAATTCATAGATAATATTGCCATCCACAATCAACGAAGTATACACTCTTTGAATTTCTTCTTCACTTTCACATTCTAAAGCAATTCGTATATTGTCACCTAGTTTCGTTTCTCCAAAAGTATCTGAAAAATGGATAACACTTTGTCCAACCGTTAATTCAGCATGCAAACACTTGCCATCTTCACTTTCTTGTATATTCATCATTTCTCCGCCAAATAAATTACGATAAAAGGACATCACTTCAAGACAATTGTCTACAAAGATATAAGGAGCTGCACTTTTCATATAGAACCTCCAACGTTTCTTTTTCATCGTATTTATTTTGCCAATTGTCCATAATCATTAAACAATAATTTAATATAAGCAAATATTATTAAGAAATGACAAGCATGCTTTCCATGAATTCTTCAAATGCATTTACCTTTAATGGACGGCTAAAGAAATACCCTTGTCCAAATTTACAACCATTAATAGATAATTTCTCCACATGTTCTTGTAGTTCGATTCCTTCAGCAATTACTTGTAAACCAATTGAATCAGCAATTTTTAAGATCGCCTGCACAATTGCATTACTTTCTTCATTTTGGTGAATATCTTTTATAAAAGATTGGTCTACTTTTAAAATATCAATTGGCAAGTTTTTAATATAACTAAGCGAACTATAGCCGGTACCAAAATCATCCACAGAAATTTGAATACCTAGATTGCGGATTTCATTTAAAATGGCTACTGTATTTTTTACGTCGGCAAAAATACTTTCGGTTACTTCAACTTCTAACCATGTAGGATCAAGGCCTGATTCCTGGACAATTGTTCTTACTTTATCGATAAAAAATGGATCTTCTAACTGACGGACAGATACATTGACCGATACAGTTAAAGGATTGTAGCCAGCATCATGCCATTTTTTTGTTTGAGTACAACTTTCTTTTAGAATCCACTCACCTAATGGGATAATTAAACCAGTTTCTTCTGCTAGTGGAATAAACTTACCAGGCGAAATTGTCCCCAGATCTGGATGATTCCATCTGACTAGAGCTTCCATTCCAATTACCCGCTTCGTTTCAATATTAATTTTAGGTTGGTATTCTATATAAAATTGATCCTCTTTAATCGCTGTTCTCATCGCACTTTCTAAAAGTCGACGCTCGATTGATTGCGTTTCAATTGTTTTATTAAAAATTAGATAATCGTTTTTCATGCCACTTTTCACATGAGCTAGTGCATTATCTGCATTTTTAATAAGCTCCTCAGGTGAATCACCATGTTCAGGAAAATTCGCAACACCAATACTACACGTTACAAAATAGTCTTGGCCCTCCACTTGAATCGGTGATTGGAAGCTTTGCAATATTTGTTTAACGATATATTCTGTCTCATTGTCATATTTCACGTCACGTAACATCACAATAAATTCATCGCCACCCATACGACCCGCAATGTCTGTTGGACGAATGATTTTTTGAATATTTTCTGCCGCTTTTTTTAGAACCATATCTCCTACATCATGTCCTAATTGATCATTCACATTTTTAAAGTTATCTAAGTCCATAAAAAGTATAGACATGTTATATTTTGATTTTTTCCGGTCTAACATTTCATTTCGAAGATGACTCATAAATGAACGACGATTTGGGAAGCCTGTTAAGCTATCATGATATGCTAAATGAAAGATTTTTTTCTCGATTTCTCTTTTACCTGTTATATCCTTCATTACTACTAAAATAAGTTCTTTTGATGAATTTTCTATATGATTTTTTGTCTTACTAAAGACTGCTTCAACATAAATGTAATCCCCTTTAGAGTTACGCAAACGATATTCGCTATCAAAACTTTGTTCACCTTGTTCTAAAAAGTATTCCAAGTCATGTTTTAAAAAAAGAATATCGTCATGGTGAATCAGATCAAATAAATTGCCTTTTTCTAATTCTATTAAATTATGGCTCAATACAGTTTCAAATGATGGCGAAGCGTACTCAAGGGAGCCACCTTCCTTCATTAAGGCAATGAGATTAACCGTATTTTCAGCAATTAGACGGTATTTTTCATTGCTCCGAATGACCTGTTCCTCTAATTCTTTTTCTTTTGTAATATCTGTTCGAATCGAAATATACTGGTAAGGTTTTCCCTTTTCATTCAAAAAAGGGACGATCGTGGCGTGAACCCAATAATCAACGCCATCTTTTCGTTTGTTTTTAATTTCACCTTTCCATATTCTCCCGTTCCCGATTGTCTTCCACATGTCTTTAAAAAACTGTTTTGAATGGTAACCGGAGTTTAGAAGATTATGATTTTGACCAATTAACTCTTCTCGTGAGTACTGAGACAATTCACAAAATAAATCATTTACATAGGTAATGACCCCTCTTTGATCTGTAATACCGATAATAGAGGATTTATCTAATGCGTATTCTATATCCAAAAGTTCTTTTAACTGGTCTTTAATTTCTTCAATATTTAGTTCATCAATCATTTTTTTCATCGTTTTCATGACCGTTAACTCCTTAACGTACATTCATAATCATGTCATTTTATTTGATATTATTAATTTTACCAAATTTCCTTCAATATTAGGTAAATAGTTGTGAACAAACAAAGGATATTGAATTGTAGAGCATATTACCTATTCATCATTTAGGAATATATAAGTGTTTCATTTATCTATTTTTGTGATATTTTGTAACTTTCCATCATTTAAAAGTTAAAACAGCTATTTATATATTCACTTCTTTTTTACCTTAGTTGTTTCAAGCCTATGTGATAGTGTAAATGGAACTTCTCCTTCAACATAGCCCGTAAATTTCACAATAGGGGATTTCACATCAATTTTGTTTAGATCCAATACTTCAACAAATCCTTCAAAGGTATATTCAAGTTTTCCGCCACTTTCTAAATGATTCCCTTCCTTGTGAGGCGTGCCAACGAGAACAAAACTATTTTCTTTTGAACCTTCCTTCGTCAAAATAGGTAGATTAACATACATATTTAAATAAGAAATAGTCCGTTCAGATTTATTTTTCACTTCGATTACATAACCTACGAAATACTCATTGTTAAATTGCTGCTTTAATTGAATTTTTATATCTTCTTCTTTAAAATTTGCGGTATTATTCTCTTTTGAATTACAGGAAGCCAAGAGAAGGGGCATGAACAGAATAAGCAGTACACATAATACTCGCACGCCATCCACTCCAATCCTACATGTTTACCTCACGATACTTCATGATATCTTTCTGTTCGAGGATTCATGCATGGAATAGAGTTTCTTAGAATGAACATCAATAAACTCCCACTGTATTTTTAGCGGGAGCATTTACGTTACACAATTTTCCAGTATTAGCTTCTTAGAAATAATTCAATTCTATTCGAGTGTTTTCAAATAAAAAACATCTCTTGCTTAAATAAACAAGAGATGTGTATAACTTAGTGAATATCTTTCTTTCTGAAACTTCCACCCTTCACTTCTGCAACATCATAAACTGTAATAAAGGCATGTGGATCAATTTCAGAAATAATTTCTTTCATTTTACTTTCTTCTAAACGATTAATGACACAAGTCACTTCTTTAAACTCTTCATTGGAGTAACCACCATATGCATTTTTATATGTAGAAGTACGACCTAGGCGATCGCGAATTGTTTCCATCATAACATCAGATTCTTTTGTGATAATTTTAAAGGTTTTAGATCCACTTAAACCTTCTTCTACGATATGAATTACTTTAGAGGCAATGAAGTAGGCAATTCCTGAAAGAAAGGCACCTTGAAGACCAAATACAGTAGAAACAATGATGAAGACAAATAAATTTAAAAATAAAATTAAATCACTTGTTCCAAATGGTAGTTTTTTCGAAAGTAAGACGGCTAACATATCAATTCCGTCTAATGCTCCACCGTTACGTAAAGCTAACCCCATACCAAAACCTAGGATAATCCCACCAACAACGGTTACTAATAACGTGTCCCCTTCAACAATAATTGGAATATGGTGCATGATAACAGTTCCAACTGCTAATGAAGCAATCCCTAGAACTGAAAAAATTGCAAAGCTTTTACCAATTTGTTTATAACCTAGCCAAATGAAAGGGATGTTTAAGATGGCGATTAGAACACCTAGTGGTAAACTAAATAATTTTGAACCTACGATACTTAGACCGGTAACCCCACCATCCGATACTTGGTTTGGAATTAAGACCGCTTCTAATCCATAGGCTGCGATTAATCCCCCAAGAATAATTAAAATAGCTTTGGAAGTGATTTTAGCTATACTCGTTTTTTGCTTTGTGACTGGACTCATTTTTCTTTCCCCGTTTCAATCTAGTTTCAACAGCATTATGTAATTTTTTTACATCTATTTTTATAGCTATTTTTAATTATATTCCTATATTTCTTATTTGAAAAACCATATGGCAAAAAAAGTGATAATCTTTATCGATTACCACCTTTTTTGTTTGAACTATATTTAATTTCTGAAAACGCGTCTGTTTGCTTAATATTACTTATATCTATTTAATATTGCTTCTGGGATATGACAATAATCATTTGGACATCTAGCTAACCTATCTTGATGCTCTTCTGCACTTCTTACATAGTTTGTAAGAGGTAATACTTCAACAACTATAAGGTCATAATCATTTCTCTCACTAATAAATGCCTTCGCTTCTTTTAAGTGTTCTTGCTTTTCACTATATACTCCTGTTCTATATTTCTCACCAACATCCTGTCCTTGTTTATTCAAACTGTATGGATCAATTATTTCAAAAAAATACCCCATTAATTCTCTGATCGTTACCACCGTTGGATCAAATCCTGTTTTTACACATTCGGCGTAACCATCATAATCACCCTCCAGTGTGTGACTTGTTCCATTAGCTCTTCCTGCTTCTGTAAACGTAACTCCAGGTAAAGTTTTTATAAAAGCTTGTACTCCCCATAAACATCCACCAGCAAAATATACTATTTCCATATTATTCTCCCCCTTATGCAGCAAATCAGTCCAACAACCCCAGAATGGGAACGACTATAAATCTTTGATACAAAATGGTCTTGTCATCTTGCGTAAAACTGACGGTGGAGTTGACCAACTTCCTCCGCTAGTTTAGGAACAGGGCCATCTACTGTGGTATCACTAATAACATCTTGAATAGACAGATTCCGAACACGCGACGGAGCAACACCCAATTCAACTAACCATTGTACCAACTGTTCAGATGAACTTGCATAAACGATCCGACCTAAACCAACCCAACCGTGAGCCGCAGCACACATAGGGCAATGTTCCCCAGAGGTATATACTGTCGCCTTGCTTCTTTCTTCAGGTACCATGTTATTAGCTGCCCATCGCGCTATAGCAAATTCCGGGTGTTGAGTATGGTCACCGCCTGCCACGTGATTATGATCTTCAAAAAGCACCTCTCCATCGGCTGAAACAAGTACTGAACCAAATGGCTCGTCACCTTTCTCTAGAGCAATTTTTGCTAATTCAACACAACGTCGCAAGTGCTTCAAATCTGTATTACTTATCATATTTAAATCCTCCTCGTCCTTTTTTATTTTTTGCATCACCATTCTGTAAGATGTCCTATTTTATACTTTAAAGCAAATGGAGTAGCAGGTATCAAAGTAGAATGACATACACCTTTCACGCTCCTGCTAATTAAATCTATTAATCTAAATTCTATTCTGTTCAAGGAAGGTCTTTTTCATATGGGGATATTCAAAAGTCTTAAAAAGCAGCAAATTATCAATCAACAGTTCCTCTTTTTCAAAACGATGCAACTTTATTTTAAAGCCACAATTGAATTATTTTAACAGATCTTCTAGCGCTAATCGAAGTTCAGGATATGCAAATTCAAATCCTTCACTTAGTAATTTGTTAGGTAAAACTTGTTGCCCTTCTAACACAAGCTGGCTTTTTTCTCCTAATGCTAATTTCATCGCAAAAGACGGGACAGGTAACCAATGTGGACGTTTTAATACCGTTCCAATTGTTTTTCCAAATTCCTTCATCGTTACTGGATGAGGTGCTGTTACATTCACTGGACCGTTCAGATGAGGATTTTCAATCGCAAAAACAATTGCCCTTACGACATCCGTTACGTGAACCCACGACACCCACTGATTTCCTGCGCCCACCGTTCCACCTACAAAAAGTTTATACGGTAACACCATAAGAGGTAATGCCCCACCTTCATTTCCAAGGACAACACCAAACCTCATAAACGCTGTACGAATACCATATTGTTCTACTTGTTGTGCTTTTGCCTCCCAATTTTTAACCGTTCGTGCTAAAAAATCCGTTGCAACTTCATGTGAATTTTCCGTATAGGTCACAGTTAAAGAGGCTGGATAGATGCCAATTGCACTTGCATTTATAAGCACTGATGGTTTATTAGTTAGCGATTTAACGATTCTTACTAACTCATCTGTCGCAATCATTCGACTTTCATAAATCTGTTTCTGGTGTTTTGGGGTCCATCTACCATCATTTATGGATACACCTGCAAGATTAATGATGAGATCAACCTTTCCCAATTCTTTTTCTGGTGTTGCCCCCTCTCGAAGCCAAACAACATAGGATTTGTTTGCTGATGGTTGCTTTTCCTTTCGCGTTAAAATAATTACCTCATGCCCCTTCTCAATAAGTACATCCGTTAACCTCTCACCAATAAAACCAGTACCCCCTGCTATTACGATTCTCATACGAATACACCCCTTCTTTAGCCTATTTACTATTAAAATACCCAGCTCTTAAATAACCCCAGACAATAAGTAAGGTATAGCAGATTTAATATATTCTTCTGGAGATACTTCTTTCCCATTTCTACGCCATTCTACAGAGGCACCATACATGCCCCAACTTAAAATGATGGCAGTCATTTTTAATGCCTGCGTCTCTTTCGTTCCCTTTTGTTTTACTAATAATTTGTAAAAGATCACCTCAAGCTGTTCGCGAATGATACGCGCAATGGTATCCTCGTACCCTCTATGGCATCGGTTGGATAAAGAGATTTGAAAGTTCGTAATGGCCGTAAAAATACGAATCAGCGTTTCTTCATTTAAATCAGTATCTTCAAAATTATCTCCTGACAAATTAATCATCAATACTTCAGATAGTACCTTTTCTAATAGATCATATATATCTTCAAAATGATAATAGAATGTCGCGCGATTAACTGTTGCTTCTGTTGTAATATCCTTTACCGTAATTTCTTTAAATTCCTTTTTACCTGAAAGCTCAATAAAAGCATCCATAATTAATTTACGCGTACGAAGAATTCGGGGATCCGTTTTTGATTGTGTCATGACAAGGCCCTCCTACTTTTTCAACAATTTCACACATGTGTTGGATAAACAACAAATCTAAAAATCTATTGGTGTTGCTAATTTTCATTATGTTCTAAAATTTAATTGTAAAGCAAATAGATGGTTTTTAGACATATCAATTGGAGGGAAAACAATGACAAACAAAAATAATATGATGTGTGATTTAGAAACGGGTATTTGTGGTGTTGCGGGTGAAGAAGAAATGGAGATTATCGATTTTAATCAGCCAAAGAAAACAATTGAACTTTATTATGTAACGGATCCTATCTGCTCGCATTGTTGGGCACTTGAACCTGTACTTCGTCGATTCAAAGTGCAGTATGGTCATTATTTTAACGTTCATGTTGTAATGGGTGGTTTATTAGAAAAATGGGGTGACGGGCCAGTAGATCCTGCAAACGGCATTTTTGGTCCTGCTGATGTTGCGGGGCACTGGAGAGAAGTTGGCGAATATTCTCGCATGCCAATTGATGGATCACTTATGATTAACAATCCTGTTCAATCATCTTACCCTCCTTCTCGTGTATTTAAAGTGATTCAAAAAAATCATAACGAAGAGTTAGCGTATGAATTTTTACGCCGCGCACGCGAAGCTCTTTTTGCATTTAATAAAAACATTTCGGACAAAGCTGTTTTAACCGATATCGTTACTAAACTAGGTCTTGATGGTGGTACAATTGTTAATGAAGCAGATACACAAAGTAGTCAACAATTATTAGAAGAAGATTTTAGTCTTATGAGAAAGCTTGGTGTTAGAGGTTTTCCTTCCATTGTCATGATTAATGAAGAAAATAAAGGCGTTAAAATCGTAGGAAGCCGTCCGTTAGAATCGTATATCGATGCTCTTAAACAAGTTCTGAATACGGAAGAACTACAACCAACACAACTACCTGCCCTTTCCCAATTGTTCGATCAAGAGAAATTTTTATTTTCAAAAGAAATTGAAGTCATGTACGATACTGAACAATCTAGCATCAACACATTTATTGAAAAGGAACTTTTACAAAATAGCTATGATATAAAAGAACTCCTCGGGGAATCTTATATTACAAAAATCTAAATTGAGGGAGAACAACAATGGCATACTTATTACAAGTTGATTTTAAAATGGATGGCCCTTTTGGAGATGAAATGACCGAGGCTTTCTCAGATTTAGCGCAAAGCATTAATGAAGAAGAAGGGTTCATTTGGAAAATTTGTACAGAGAACGTGGAAACAAAGGAAGCAGGCGGAATTTATCTGTTTCAAACAAAGGAAGCTGCTGAAAACTATATTAAAATGCATACAGAACGTTTAGCTGGCTTTGGTATTACGGGTGTTAACGGAAAAGTGTTTGCCATAAATGAGAAACTATCCGAAATTACAAAAGGTCCTATACAATAATTTAAAGCGAGTAAGCAAACTATTGCTTCTCGCTTTTTTCTGTTTTTTCGCTTGCCCTTTGTAAAAACTTGCCGATTATCGTAATGACGATGATATATGGAATAATAAACATCCCATATCCGGTTCCATATTCCGTAATATCTGACGTGGCGTGAAGATAAAACCCCCATAACCCATAAAGGACATATCCTAATAGTACTGTAAGACACCACGCCCATTTTTTCTTTAGCAGCGGATATAAAATTGGTCCACCAACAAAGATTAGAAGCATAATAATTTCTGAAAAACTAACCGACATGAAGTTTCCTCTTTCTGTCATTAAATTGTGTTATGCCCAAATAAAATTCTACAAAAATATCAAATTTCCTTCTTAAATTTCATGGTCATACAATAATTACTATATGAAAATAGATAAAGGTTATGATAAGGTAGATTATCTATAACGAATGATTCAAAGGAGAAGATTATGCTAGAAGTAACCGATAGTAAATTAGCTCAGTATGTCGTTCATCATGTTAGTGATCAGTTAGTGCTAGGAGAAGAAGCATTTACTCAACCAGAAGTGATGCTCGAAGCGGCCTTTACTCAATTAGCCTTTCACAAAATTGAGTGGGACCAACAATACGAATTTTTCCACGAATCCAATCTTGGCTTAAATGAAATCTATACATATGTAAAATCAATCTTTGACTCTGAAAGTAACTTCCTAGAGCAATCGAAACATATCGCTACTCACTTACACAGTGCCTCCCAGCATCCAAACATTAAAGCTGGAGAACTATTTATTGGGTTATTTGAAAATTGCCTACTTAATAATGCGCCTAAAAAAGTGCTAGCCATCGTCAAAATTGATGAGAAAGAAATATTTTTAGATGTAAAAAACGATCAAAATAAAATGATTGTTAATGGCATCGACGGTATTAATGTGAAAAAACTTAATAACATGGCCGTCATTGTGGATATGGGACAAGATGAGCCCCCTGCAGTCTTTATTAAAACGAAGCGAAAAGAAGATGTGATTTACTGGCAAGAGCGTTTCTTAAAAATCCGTGTTGCCGATGAACATTATCATAAAACGAATCTCGCGTTAACTGAGGTAAAAAAATATATTTTAAAAGAAGAGACCTTTTCAAATACGGAGAAGCTAGGATATTTAAACAAAACCCTTGATTATTTTCGAACGGAAGAAGAATTCCAAGTAAATGAATACATTGATTCTGTATTTAATCAGGCCGATTCCGTGCAAAAGGATATTATCGTGAACACGGTAAAGCCTTATGAAACGGTTATTTCAGAAAGTGCTATTGAGAAAGTGGAAAAAACGTACAAACGTAAAATTAAACTCGATTCCAATATCGAAATTCAAGTTAACGTGCGTGATATTGAGCAAGTTGATGAACTGATAGAAGTTGGTTTTGATGAAGCAACCAATCGTAAGTTTTACAAAATCTATTTCCAAGAAGAAGAATAAAACTCTAATCCCACAACTCCAGACAAAGAGCTGTGGGATTTTTGTTAGTTTAAAACTTGATCAATCGCTTTATTGCGAACTAATACTTTAAGTACGACATAGGCAAGGATTGCACCGACAAAGGAACTTGCGACAAAGGCCGGAATTAAGCCGAAAAGACTCGCCTCTTGCCCTAAAAATAACACACCAATAGGATAAGTTGCCATGGCTCCTAGAATCCCAGTCCCGATCACTTCTCCGGTTGCCGTCAGCTCCAGATTTTTCGTTTTTGCATAAAGGATGCTTGCCAGTAGTGCCCCTATCATACTTCCTGGATAAGCAAATAAACTACCTGTTCCTAATAGATTTCGCATAGTTGATGTCAAGAACGCTTGTAATACGGCATAAGCAGGACCGAGTAATACAGCAGAAACCACATTAGCTAAATGCTGAATAGGAAATGCTTTTGCAAATCCTAATGGAATATACACCAGTGTGCTACATGCAGTCGTAATGGCTGCAATAATCGCCGTGTACGTTAGTTTTCTAGTTTTATTCATTTCTTTCATCCTTTCCATTTTGCTAAATCACTTCACCTAATTCGGCATAATGATACTCATTCAAAGAAAAAACCCTATTCACATAAACATGTAAACAGGGGAAATGGCAAAATGATTGAATGAAAAAATCATTGTACACTTCCCTACGTTAGTACGAACTAAATCAGGTTCAAAGGGTACTTCTCAGCCAAATGGCGCCCCTAGTGTTTAGCTATTGAATTGGTTTTATTTTAACATCCTACAAAAAGTTTACAAGCCCTTTTATTAAAACAACGCTAGTCCAATAAACCAGAGCACTGGGACAAATAATGCAGGTAACATATTTAGCGATTTACTATCTTTAATACCTAAAATGGATAGACCCGCGCTTAAGATTAAAATCCCCCCCACTATAGATACTTCAGTCATTAAAGCATCCGTTAAAAAGGGCTCTATATATTGAGCGCTTAAATATATGGAAGATTGCCAAATACATAACACAACCGCTGCAAAAGCAATCCCAAAACCATATGTAGCTGCTAATGCCATGGACGTGACAAAATCCAATGTAGCATTGGTAAATAAATATGTATGATTGTTATAGAGCGCACTTTCGACTGGACCTAATATGGATAAGGTTCCAATACAAAATAATAAAATCGCGGTGGACAACCCTTTACTCAAATTAGATTTCGAAAAACGATTGACCATATTATTAAATTTGGCATCAATATCAATGATCGTCCCAACTAAACCACCAATTGCTAAACTGGCAATAAATAATACCGGATACAAACTATTGGACATATTTTGAACAACTGCATTAGCACCTAGAGCAAGAGATGCAAAACCCATGGCAGTAAATAATGCAGATTGATATTCTTCCTTTATCCCTTTTTTCAAGATGCTTCCTATAGCGCTGCCAACTAAGATTGCAATTGTATTTACAATCGTGCCTATCATGTAATTTCCCTCCAATGTTACGCTTTGTATAACATTTTACAGGATTTAAATTTTTATTCCGCCAAGTTTTTTCATAATTCCGCCAAACTGAGGGGAAATCCCGTCAAAAGATTGGATAATTCCGCCAAAACTAAGGAAAATCCCGCCATAACTAAAAAAAGCGCCCCACCCTTAAGTAGATACGCCGGCAAAACTAATTATTCAATTACTTTTTTCCCTAATATAATTAAATCTCGTTTTACCCCATCTAAAGTTGCCACTTCAGGGAGGTGAGCCCACTTTTCAAAGCCAAATTTCTCAAATAGACGTAGACTTGGTTCATTGTGTGCAAAGATGAATCCAAGTAATGTATCGACCCCGTAATTCGGCGTTAATTCAATTACTTCTGCTAAAATCTTTTTCCCAAGGCCATGTCCTCTAAAGTTTTCATCAATATAAATACTGATTTCAGCCGTTGCATCATAAGCAGGTCGCCCATAAAACGATTGGAGACTTACCCAGCCACAAATCGTATTATCCATTTCTACAACCCATAAAGGTCTTTTTGAAGGTGCATGTTCGTGAAACCATTTTAAGCGAGCCTCGACTGTTACAGGTTCCGTATCCGCTGTAACCATTCTACTCGCAATCGTTGAGTTATAGATTTCAACAATTGTAGGTAAATCCTCTAATGTAGCATCTCTGAATGTAATATTATGTGACATATAAACACACACCCTTATTAAAGTTTATATCCATGTTAAATGTTCTAACAAGGAAATACAATAGGGCATTTAAAAGAAAATAAGAAGGAATATTCCTACGATGAAGCAGTAATATGTAAAGTAAACTAACTTTCCATTTTTCATAATCCCCATAAACCACTTCATTGCAAAAGAGGTCATTACAAGTGTAGCCATAAATGCCGCTAAATAAGGAATAGCTAAGTCAGCTTTATTTGGTTCATTCAAGAAATCCGAAAATCCTAGTACGACTCCACCAAGGCTCACCGGAATATATAACATGAATGAAAAACGAAGTGCGGTATCTTGTTTCATTCCGACAGCAATCGCAGAAATAATTGTAGCACCTGAACGACTAATTCCAGGTGTTAACGCAACGGCCTGCCCTAAACCAACAATCAATGCATCCTTTGTTTTAACATCACGCTCATCTTTATAACCTTTCATATCACGTATTAGCCATAAAGCGATCCCTGTAACAAATAACATAGCAGCAATCGTTGTCATACTTACATTTTCAGCGATAAAATCATTTAGTAATACACCAAGAACACCTGCTGGAATCGTCCCAATTACAATAAAACAAACAAAGCGAAAATCACTTTGATAGCGACGATTTTTTGTTTTCAAATACTGTATTGAATTATTTGCAAGCCTAACAATATCTTTTCTATAAATAAAAAGAATCGCAAAAAGTGAAGCGGTATTTGTTAAAATGGCAAAAGTAAATCCTTGTTCACCTACCCCTAAGATTTCACTTGCAATCATTACGTGTCCACTTGAAGATACGGGAATTGGTTCTGTAAAGCCTTGTACAAGCCCAATTATAATCATTTTGATCAACAAAATAATATCTACTTCTCCCATATAAACCTCCCTATAAATATTTGTTTATCTATAACGATTCGTCGATAGAAAAAGTTTCCAAAAGGCTGATTCCTACCTACTTTCAAACACTAGCCCTTCTGCTACTAGTGCAGAAGGGCTAGAAATGCATTTTTAGGTGTACGTTCACTTTCACAAGTCGGGCAAGTTGGACAATCACTACTTTTATAGTATTTATGACTGCTATCACATATTCTTAATGTTTTTTGTGATTTCATTTTTTCATTAAAACAAAAAGAAGCGACCTTTTACAATCGCTCCATTTCAATCCCTATTAACTTTGTGCTTGCATGTACACTTCTTCATATGGTTGAACAATGACAAAGCCATCACCTTCAAATCGCATTTGAATGGATTCTCCACTGCCTCGTCCAATGAACGTTTTAAAAGACACATCCGTTTGAAATTCCGGCTGAAGATTGCCTGACCATGCGACCGTAGCATTAGGATCTGTAATCACTGGTTTTCCTGGCGTTACGCGTAATGTAAGTGGTTCATAATGTGAGGTAATCGCTACCATCCCAGTCCCTTCACAACGTACATTAAATAAACCACCCGCCATCATTCCCGCCACTTTTCTCATCAGCTTAATATTGTGTTTGATAGATGGTTCGAATGCTAATAGGTCGTTACCATTAACATAAATCGCTTCGTTTTGTAGATGCAGAATAATGATTTTTTTCCCACTGTCCGCCAAATATAATTTCCCTTGACCATTCGCTTTCATTAAGGAGGCGCCTTCACCTGTCAACGCCTTTTTAAACATTGCCCCAAGTCCATGTTCTAATACACCTTCACGCTCAAACTTAATTTTGCCGTCATAAGCGATCATGGCACCTGCCTTTGACCAAACAAGTCCGTCCAAATTCACTTCTAAAATTCGTGGTGTTTCTAATTCAAAAAAGCCTTGTCCCTTATCCACTTGCTCTGTGTTTTTTATAAATTCCTCAATTGAATATTTATTCATCCAACACACCCCTTTAAAATAGTGAAACAGTAAAGAATGTTCTTTAATACAATATTTTTTTAATACGCTATTATACGTCGAATCCAGTCTTTCACATAAATTTCTTTTTGAATAGCTGCTGAAATAGTTACAGGTAATGAAAGTGTTTGTTACGATATCTATAATGGTTCATTTACTTGTATATCCTCACATATCCTTTACCTAATGTATACGTTTATACTAGTGGGAGGTTTCATAAATAATGGAAATATGGGAGTTTGAAGATTTGTTCGGAATTAATCCTCCAAACAAAAAATGCGCCTCCACTTAATCGTGGAAAACGCATCTTTACTATTCTTCTAATAACGGATCGAAACCCTCGTTATATGGGGGATAAACTTGTGGATGAAGAATGCTCGCAATTTTACTTAAACCCATTAATAACTTGGGCGATGGTCTACAAAATAACGGCTCCTCCAAAATATACAAGTGATTGTTTTGAATGGCCTGCATTTGTTCAGCTTCTGGACGCTTTAGGATGACCTTAGGATTTACTTTTTCTTTCTGCACCCCTACCCAAATGACACAGAACACTTCCGGATTTTTTTGCTTTACTACTTCCCAATCCGTTTTGACACTAGCCTGTGGATGATCTTCAAATACATTTCTTCCCCCAGCAAGCTGACTAATTTCCGTAATCCAATTCGCCGCACCCGGGGTAAAAATCGGTTTTGCCCACCATTCCCAATAAAGGGATGTCGGTTTTTCTATTTGTTTACTAAGGGATTGGTATCGTGCAATGATTCCATTGTATTTCTCATATAACTGTTTTGCCTTGTCCGACGTATTTGTTACTTCTCCAACAAATAATAAACTTTCCCCTACTTCTGTTAATGATTTCGGGTTCGGGACAATAACATGTGGGATATTGCGCTTTTTTAATTCTTCAATATTACGTTCCATCCCTGGTACCGAAAGCGACGCCAATACTAAATCAGGTTGTAATGCTTCTACTTGATCCATATCAATTGCCAAGTCAGAACCCAGTTTCGGTAAACTATGAATTTCTTCCGGCCAATCTGAGTAATTATCTACCCCTACGAGCGAAGACGTTAACCCTAAGTAGCCGACCAATTCCGTATTACTTGGACATATTGAAATTAACCGCATCCAATTCCCCCTCTTGATAATCCGTCATCATTTGATAGATTCGCTCGATTTGAACATGCTCCCGAACGACTTGAGCGAGTAAATCGAACCCTTCTTCTTTTTTGCGCGCAAAAGAGACACGATTTTCGATTGGTTCTAACCCTTTTTTTAGCCGCAACTCATTTAAAATTACTTCACGGAAAGAGTCATTGTGGAAAATCCCATGGAAGTAAGTACCGATAATTTGATGGTTAGACGAAATAAACCCTTCACTTCTATCCGACAAGTGAATCAAATGTTGACATTCCTTTTCAAATAGCGATTCCCCCATATGAATTTCATAACCTGAAACTGGAATCACTTCTTCTCCTACGTAGGCAATTCCTTCTGAACGAACCGTTGTCTTCTCTTGAGTCATTGTCGTTTTCATCGGAATTAAGCCTAGCCCATCCATACTTTGAAGTGCGGATTCAACGCCATATGGATCCGAAATCATTTCACCTAGTATTTGATAACCGCCACATATGCCAAATACCGCTACACCTTGATCTACTAAGTTCAAAATTCGGTTAGCAAGTCCGGTATTTTGTAAAAATTGCATATCTTCAATTGTATTTTTACTACCCGGAATGATTACTAAATCTGGGTCCCCTAATTCATCAACTGATTTCACAAAACGCACATGACAATCTTCTTCCTCAAAGAATGGGTCAATATCAGTAAAGTTCGAAATCATTGGGAGACGGATCACTGCAATATCAAGATCTTTTGTTGAATCCTTTTGTGATGTGTACCTACTTAACACAACTGAATCCTCTGCCTCAATAAATAAATTATCGATATACGGAACGACACCTAAAACGGGCACACCTGTATATTCTTCAAACCATGTGAGTCCAGGCTGTAGTAACGTGACGTCGCCTCTAAATTTATTGATGATGACTCCTACCACTCTTTTTCGGTCTTCTGCTTCAAGTAGCTGCAATGTCCCTACTAAACTCGCAAATACGCCACCTTTTTCAATATCCCCTACTAAAATGACCGGTGCATCCGCAATTTGAGCCACTCGCATATTTACTAGTTCCCGATCATTTAAATTCACTTCTGCGGGACTGCCTGCTCCTTCAATAATAATTCGTTCATAAGAAGAAGCTAGTCGCTCGTAGGATTCACGAATTAACTTTAACCCTTCTTGAAAAAAATCTTGTCGATACTCCCCAGCTTCCATATTTCGAAATGGCTTTCCATGAACAACAATTTGAGAATGGTTTACACCACTTGGCTTAATTAAAATGGGGTTCATATCCGTTGTCGCGTCGATTCTGCAGGCCTCCGCTTGTACACCTTGAGCACGCCCGATTTCCTTACCATCTACTGTGATGTAGGAATTCAACGCCATATTTTGTGATTTAAACGGAGCTGTTTTAAAGCCGTCTTGAACGAAAATACGGCACAATGCTGTAACAAGTGCACTCTTTCCCGCATCTGAATGGGTTCCTTGAATCATTAAAGGCAGACAATTTTTCATATGGATTCACTCCTACTTTTAAAATTCGATTCCTTTTACAGCAGGTACACCTTCATCATAATAATGTTTTTCGACATCTATTACTGAAACAAGATCCGCTACGTCTTTAATTTCTTGCTTTGCATCTCTACCTGTAATGACAAGATGGACATGAGCTGGTTTATTTTGAATTAAATCCGTTACTTCATTAAGTGGTAGCACATCATCAATGGGGAATGTACTAATCGCTAATGCATTATTTAATTCATCTAAAACAACAAGGTCATATTCTCCACTCATCACTGCTTCTTTTACGATTGGCCAAGCCTTTCGTAACGCTTCTCGATGTTCTTCTGGTGTTTTTGTCCATGTAAAACCAATTCCGAGTTGCACCATTTCAACACCCAATTTCTTGAGGGCAATTTGTTCTCCATATGTACGTTCTGGTGATTTAATAAATTGAAAGATTTTTGCATTCAATCCTCTACCAACTGCGCGTACCACTAATCCTATCGATGACGTTGTTTTCCCTTTGCCATTTCCTGTGTACACTAATGTTAGTCCCTTTTGCTTTTCACCCATGACATACTACCTCCGTCTATTTTCTATACATTTTTCAATCCAACGATCCACCATCTCAGGGCATGAAGCAAAATGAAAATGTGTATATCCTGCAACGAGATTGTGGAGCAAGTACCCTTCTTGTTTCTTACCTCTCATACCAACCGTTTCATATGCATATGGAATTGCTTCTTCTGTTGAATGGAACGTTGAGTAATGAAATTCGTGTCCTTTTGCTTTTGAATCGATGAGGAGATAATTTGCATTTTGCCCACTGATTTCTCTATACCCTAATGCAGCAAGTTTATTCTGCATTTGTACTTTTCCTGGAATAACGCCTACCATGTTAAATTTTTCATGATCGGTAGTTTCAATAGATTGTGTTAAATACATGAACCCACCACATTCAGCTAAAGTTGGGATTCCGTTTTCGATCGCCTTTTTTATCGAATATTTTGATGTTTCATTTTCCGCTAGAATTTCTGCAAATTCTTCAGGGAATCCTCCTCCAATATAGAGCCCATCCGCATCTTCAGGTATAGCCTCGTCAGCTAGTGGAGAGAAGTAAAGGAGTTCTATCCCTCTTGCTTCCATCAACTCTAAGTTTTCTGGATAGTAGAAATTAAAAGCCGTATCCTTTGCTACAGCAATTTTCACGACTGCTTCTTTGTTATTTTCAAAAATAGAGGATTGGTTCTTTGGTAAGGTTTTTGCAACTGAAATGTCCAGTAACCGATCAATATCAATACTTTCTGAAATGAGCGTTCCTAATTTATCAAAGAACGGATCGAGTTCCCCTCTTTCTAAAGAAGGAATCAATCCTAAGTGGCGCTCTGGAATCTCGATATCAAGTTCTCGCTTTAAATAACCAATTACCGGTATGCCACACTCTTTCTCAATCGCTTGTTTAACAAGTTGAAAATGACCCTCACTGCCAACTTTATTCGCAATAACCCCAACGATATTTGGACCTTCCGCAAAACATTGAAACCCTTTCACGATGGCCGCAGCACTTCTAGCCATACTTGCACAATTGACAACGAGCAATACAGGACTTTTGGTGATGACGCTAATTTCTGCAGTACTGCCTTCGTTTGTTTCAGGGTTTTTTCCATCGTAAAAACCCATTACCCCTTCAATGATTGAAATATCAGTCCCTTTACTACCATTTGTAAATACATCCAACACGACATCCTTTGTCAGCATCCAGCTATCTAAATTACGAGATACTCGCTTTGTAACGGATGTATGATAAGACGGATCAATATAGTCCGGACCGCATTTAAAACCTTGCACTGTGAGACCGCGCTTCATTAACGCCGCCATTAAGCCAATCGTCAATGTTGTTTTTCCTACTCCACTTCCTGTACCTGCTATTACTATTCGTCTATCTGTCACTGCTCGGGGCCCCTTCCTAATTAAACAAGTTGTAGATTTTTTTGTACCGCTTCTTTTGTGGCACTATAAACCATATCATGAATCGCTTTTCCAACACGATTTTCTAAGCTAGCCGAAGATTGCACCTCACCATTTTGTGTCAGACCTAGTAAAAGCGAATCCGATGAAGTAGCTATATTCAACTCTTGTAAAGCTTTCATTTTTGCTTCCGTTGCGATCATATAACCATTCACTAAGGCACCGTCAGAAAAATGTGCATCCATGAAAAGCATCATATTCACTTTTCCTTTAGCACCTTTCATTCCAACTTCTGACATGGCCATGATCATCATTTGAATCCCTTCTACTTGACGCTCTACTACAACGATATTTTCTAACCGTTGCGTCGTCATCATGACTGAAGTTTGCTTTGATGGAAGATCCTTTTGTTCGAACCATTGTAATAGCTCTTCATTAGAAGGATTATATGCTGCATGAACTTGACAAAAATGTTGTAGCCACTGGATGCCATCACCTACTATGCCGTTTGAAATGGTGCGTAGCGGTTGTTCAAAATGCACATGCACAAAATCATGTTGTTGTTTGATTTCATAACCATTTACAAAAGAGGGTGACTTGGCTTCTTCAACGAATTTTGGCGTCATAAGTAGTTGTGGCTTCGGTACAGTTGGATGTGATTGGGCGTTCACTTGTACCTGGTAAACGTGTTGTAATTGCTCTTCGTTTCGAAGTAAGTTAACATCGCCTACTTCTAATAGCGATCCATTGTTTAATAAAGCAAAACGATCTGCATAAAGTGAGGCGACGTTCAAATCATGCAGAATAGAGAAAATCGTCAATCCTTTTACATGTTGATGCGTCTTTAAAAGATCCAAAATTTGAAACGTATGTTTAATATCTAAATGGTTGGTCGGTTCATCTAAAAGTAAAATTTCTGGCTCCTGTGCGAGCGCTTTGGCCAACAACACGCGTTGCTTTTCGCCCCCACTAATTGTACGGAATTGTTTTTTTCGAAACTCGCTTACTTTTGTAATTTCCATAACCTCTTCAATCACTTCTAGATCATGTTTTGAAAGATTCTTTAAAATGCCCTTCTGGTGAGGGTACCGTCCAAGACTGACAATCTCTTCAACCGTATAGTCGAACGAAACTTGAACTTCCTGTGTTAAAACTGCTATTTTCTTTGCTTTTTCTAGCTTCGAGAATGATGAAATTTCTTTACCCGCAATGGAGATGCTTCCGCTAATAATCGGAAGTTGACCAGTAATCAGTTTAAAAATAGTTGTTTTCCCACTTCCATTTGGTCCAAGAAGCGCAAAAAATTCACTCTTATTTATTTCTAAATCAATGCCTTTGATGATGGGAGTCTTCGAATAACCGCCAACTAAATTTTGAATATGGATCATCTGTTACTTCCCCTCCCGATTCTTTCTCGAATTAATAAAAACGCAAAGACTGGTGCACCGATTAAAGCTGTTATTACACCAATTGGTAATTCTTTCGGTGCAATTAATACCCTTGCTATCAAATCCGCTGAAATAAGGAATGACCCGCCAATTAACATCGAAAGTGGCAGTACATGGCGGTGATTAGGCCCTACAATGAGACGAACAAGATGAGGTATAACTAATCCAACGAAACCAATGGACCCTGAAACCGCTACGGCTGCACCTGTTAATAAAGAAGCACCGATTAACACAAAGGTTTTCCCTCTCTTCACATCTACCCCAATATGATCTGCCGCCTCTTCACCAAGTGCTAGGGCGTTTAATTCCCGGTAATGATAAAACAGTATAAATGCCCCCACAATCATGAACGGAATGATAAGCTGAACATAATCCCATCCGCGCATACCGACACTTCCATATAACCAATAAATGATTTGTGTCATGGCATCTTTATCACCTAACGAAATAATGAGGGAAACAAGAGCACCAATAAATGAACTAATAATAATACCGGCTAAAATAATCGTTTCAACGGCTAAACTTCGACTACTCAAACGAACAAGACCAAAGACAACAAGTAACGTAAGTAGTCCACTAATAATTGAAACAATTGGAAGTGTAAACGTTCCTAATCCAATAATAGAAAACTGGAAAAATAATACGATAACTGCACCTAACGAAGCACCTGAAGAAACACCAATTGTATAAGGATCTGCCAATGGATTTCGTAATAACCCTTGGAATGCAGCACCAGCTAAAGAAAGTGACGCACCCACACAAAAGGCAAGCACCACTCGTGGTAAGCGGATATTCCAAATAATCATTTCTTCATTCTTTTGTACTTCTTCAAGCCAGCCAATATGAAATACTTTTTCTGAAATAATATGTAATATAGTAGGGATCGGGACTGTTACACTACTTAAAAATAAACCAAGAAGGCTCGTACCTAGTAAGAGCCCTCCACTTAAAATATAAAGCCATATAATTTTATTACTTAAAAGTTTCTGGATAGATAAATTTCGCAAGTGACTCGACTCCTTCGATTAAACGAGGACCTGGTCTAGTAACAGTGTCACTATCAACATCAAATACGTTGCCCTCTTTAATAGCAGGTACTTCAGCCCAACCTTCGCGAGCAAGCACTTCAGCCTTAGGATCTTCTATATAATAGCCGTAAGTAGTAATAATGACATCCGGGTTTAATTGAACGATTTCTTCCTCATTTAATTTCACCCAACCATCGTGCTCTTCTGCGACATTTGTAGCGTTGATTGATTCAAGCATTTCGTGCATAAATGTATTTTTCCCTGTTGTAAAAATATCTGGAGCAGGTGACACTTCCACCCACACTCGTTTTTTCTCTGTAATGGATGCTGCTTTGTCTTTGATGGCTTCAAGACGTTCTTTCATATCCGCAATGATTTTATCTGCTTCATCTGTTGTTCCAGTAGCTTGACCAATCATTGCAATGTTGTCATACGCATCTGCAAAAGATTCTGCACCGCCAATAACTACTACATCAATACCCGCTTCTTCAAATTGTTCTAAAACTTGTGGATGTGTGTTGTAATGATAATCTGTTACAAGCGCCATATCTGGCATCATAGTTAAGACAAGCTCCGCATTAATATCTTGTGCTCCAACTTTTTGAATATCTGCTGTTTCTGCTGGATAATTATCATAATCTGAAACACCAACGATTTTATCCCCTAATCCAAGGGCAAATGCGATTTCCGTATTACTTGCTTGAATGGATACAATTGTTTCTGGCGCCTCTTCAATTGTAACTTCTCTATTTGCATCATCTGTAATTGTTACAGGGAATGATTCATTTGTAGCATTTGACGTTTCTTCTGTTTTTGCATCCGTCGTCGTTTCGTCTTGCGCTTTTTCTTCTTGTGACCCACACCCTACAAGAATCCCCATACTTAATAGTAGGGTACTACAGAAAAGCCCCCATTTTTTCATGATTTCGTTCATTTTATTTTGCCTCCTCTTTTTTTAAAACAAAAAAACGCTTCTCCTCGAATGGAAAGCGTTTCGTTAAAGGCAGTTTTATGTAAATCGTCTAGTAGACTTTATTATGCAAAAAATTGTTTGCACCTGCGCTTTAAACATTCCTTTCCTCGAGGAAGTTTAAACAACATAATAGGCAGGTCTCCTGACTTACGAATCATTAGTCGGTTATTCCTTCCCATGTTTAAAACACAGTGGATACTTATAACCTTCCTACTCGCTTACAGTGGCGGGACCGTGTTGGACTTGCACCAACTTCCCTCTTAGTCTTAAAAGAATTGTTAAAATCTGTTAAGAAACCTATTTGTCTCGTATTAAATTTTTGTTCTAAAGGCAATTATAGTTGAATGCCTATCCAATGTAAACATTAGATACCTAGTTCAATAGAGTCGCTTTATAAAAGGACGTTGCAATTTAGAGCAAAGTCCTTTGAAAAGTTAGAATATTAACGCTTTAATAATTTGAAAATTTGTTCACTGGCGATGTGCATTGGCTTAGCATTTTGGTGAGATACAACGAGTGCATAAGCACTTTCAATTAACGCTTGGATGGCAACAGCTAAATTTTGTGCCTCTTCCTCAGTGTAACCAGAATCTTTTATTTTTTGAGCGAATATAGCAATCCAGCTATCATATACTTCTTCACATGTTTTACGAAGTTGTGCATTGGAGTCAGAAACCTCTCTCGCAATAGCGACTAATGAGAAAATATCCGTCGTTTCCTTTTGTTGCTCCATCTCAATTGCCTTATTCTTGAGATGGGCAGAAATAGCAGTTGCTGCATCAGGCTCTTTTTCTAATGCTTGTTTGATTCGTTGTTTAATAATTTATCCTGTTCGTAAAATGGTTTCTTGGGCTAACTGTTCTTTCCTATTTTCAAAATAATAATAGACCGATCCACACGGTGTACTACTTTCTTTTGAGATTTGATTTAACGTCGTTGCATGATAGCCCTTGCCTACGAAATAATCTTGAAGCAGCGATAAGGATTTTTTCTCTTGTATTGACTTCCATGTTCTCACTCTCTCTTCGTGCTATTAAAACTATTTTAACAAGATTATTTCCATCAGTTCAAGCTAAGTAAAAAGTGTGAGTGTTCGAGATTTCTACTCTGAGTATTAGATTTTCATACCAACATTTTGTTTATACGATAGCTTCATTCTTATCAGCAATAGCAGAATTACTTTTAATTTAGTAGCGATTAATATTCTCTCTTTTGAAAATCCCAAAATAAAGAATGATAAAGCCCACTACTTCTAGGAATACAAATCCATAAATCATAATCGTCATGCCAATAAATCCATCCCCTTCATTCATACCAAAGAGAATGCCTAGCGTCCAGGCTAGTGACGGCGCAATGAAGACAATTATTGCAGTTCCCCAAATGATGAATTTCTTCTTTAGATGTTGATTGCGACTTAAGGAAATTGCCAAAACAATGGCTAAAACTAAGATGCATAGAGCTAGTAACATTTTGGAAACTCCTTTTCTTTGTGACATGATTCCCTTTGAACCCTACATGAATTAACTGTTGTCGTCAAACTTTTGCGAAATCCCAACTCATTATCACTTTGAATAAAACCTACTGTTAAGGGGATTCTTTACGTATAGAAATAATACACGCTGGAGGAACCGTTATGCAGGATAAAACAACCTTATTCAACATGTATTCAATGCTCAATTCCATGCAAGGTCAGTTAAACCAATGTAAAACATACTTAGAGAGTATTATGGATGAAAAGGGCTATGATTACAGCACAATTCTTGAGGATTATGACGTCGTTGTTTATGATGACAGACCTTTTCTTGATGAAAGACCTTCATAAGTTTACAAGCAGCTTGTTTTAGTCCAAGCTGCTTGTTGCTTTTAACCGATATTCCCTCGGTTGACTGTACGTATTCTATTTCGATCATTGCGATTTCTAATCACTTGCTTTAAGTAGCGGCTTTCTTCAAGTAATTGCGTCACAAATTCATAAGTACCATAGTTTGCTTTTATATCAAGAATTTCGTTACTTGTATGTTCATAATTGTAGCCCGCTGATAGATTAATACTATTGATACCTTGTTCCGCCCAGATACGTGTGTCACTACTTCCACCTGCCACAATGTTCCAACGATTTCGATGGACATGATGACCAATACGTTTAACATTTCTAGCAAACTCATCTGTACAGAATGAAATATAGCCCCCACAAGACGTCACAATATCGCCAATCCCTCTTCTATCCACTACAAAAGCCATATCTACACCCCATAAGAAAGACTTTGCCAGTTGTCTTGCCCCAACTAAACCAATTTCTTCTTCTACCGTAAAGGCAAACTTCATCGTACCACGGAAAGTGCTATTTTGAAGAGTTTGTGCAACAGCTAGAATGACACAAACGCCTGCGCGATCATCCGCTCCTAATATTCCCTCGCTTGCCGTCCAAATATGGTTGTCTTTTAAAATCGTGCGGTCAGGCGCAAAATTATCGACCGTATCCAAATGAGCATTTAATAATACAGTTGGGCCATTCCCTTTCTTTACTTGTGCCAAAACATTTCCATAATGATCAACTTCCAAGTAATCCACATATGGTGTTAATTGCTTAATTACAAATGTGCGAATGTTATCTTCTTCTCCACTTGGACCATTAATCGAAAGTAACTGCTCTAACAATGTGAAATACTCAAACTGTTTCATTAACGGATTATTTTGATTGAAAATACCCTCGGCGTCTTCAACCGTTAATCCTGCCAATTGACTTGCAAGCTGAGGTAGTTCATAACGGCTTTCCGTGAATGTAATATGCGTTCGATTTAAATGACATGGTGCGTTAAATCGATCTAATAGGATAGCTGCCTTCTTTGCTGCATGTGAATTCACAAAATAAATATGCGCTCTGTTTCGGTCATGACCATCACAACTACCTGTAGTGGCACACCCTAATCGATTCAATTGCATGACTAGCCCACGGATGTAAATGTCCACTGTATGTAGCTCAAGTTGATCAAAAGGATAAAGCATTTCACCTGTGGATTCGAAAAATTCCTCTAACACTCCGATGAAGGTTGATTCTTCCATTTCATCTGTAAATGACAGTCCCTTTAGTTGATCCAGTACTTGATGGAAATGCAGGATGTTTTGTTCATTCGGATCACTAAGGCGAATCCCTAAATCACTTTCCTCCATTAGAAACCCAAAATGCGTCATTAATTCTTTCACTGTAAACTTTGTCATTGTACCCGCTCCTTTTCTTATGTTGTTCCTTTTGTGGAACTTTGTAATGTAAGTATAAGAAATGGCTGGGACAATGATTGTCTCGACTTGAATTGAGTTATTGCAAGGCATTACATAAAGTGAAACTTCAATCCGTGGGGGTTTTCTTCATCCCCCACGGATTGTTAGTTGAACTAATCGGGCGCATGCCAGCAGTTGATCTCCCACCTATCCTTTTTGTTTTACTTAAGTCTTGAGGTGGGAGTCTTGTACCTGTCGCTAAAGCTTTCGGTACAGATAAATTACTGCCCGTTAATGCGGGATAAAAAATGAAGGTGCTTTTTTCCTTCCCCTTTAATCACTTATTCAAATTGATCAAATATATCTTCATAAAATTGGCTTTGTCGTAATACAACAATATAGTTCGTTGTAGCAAGTTCAAAGCATTGTGGGGAAAGATTATAGAATGTACCTTGAGGAATAGTAAATACCTTCTCATTTTCATCTTCTTCTGATAATTTTGCTAGTTCATTTATTCGTGAAACATACCGACGATGTGTAGCCCACGTTTTAGTAGACTCATACTCAAATCGTAAATCATCATACGTCACAATACCTTTTTTAAAGATTGTTTCCAATTGAAAAAGCAGCAATGCCGCCAAATCTGCTGGTACATTACGCTTTTCATATTGTCCAACTTTGATAAAGGTTTCTTTTTCTACAAAACTAATTAGAATCGTATTTCCATGAAGTCCTGCTTTATATTGTAAATATTCTTCCAATGAAAGAATTCGCTTTTTACCATTTTGGTAAGCCGTATAATGTTCAGAAGCATTTTCTAGCATCATCAGCACTTCATAGATATCGCGACCTTCTACTTTTAAATTGTAATCCATTGAAGCTTCTTCAATATTTAACTCTTCTACTTTTTCGAGACTCCCCTTGATTAACTTTCCTGCACAATAGCCAATAAACATATGAGCCTTCAATAGTTGTGCCTTTTCTAACGGGAAGGTGCACCTGACTTTATCATGCACCTTTATTGCCTCTTCAAAATGTTTTATAGCCTGTGAATACTCCTTATAATCCATTAGAAACATTCCAAAACGATAGCGAACTTCCGCATTCTTTTTATCTTTCTTTAGGATTTTTACAAAACGATTCCTAAGCTCTCGTTTTTTCTTTTCAAGATAACGTTCCCCTGTTTTATCTAGTCGATCTTGGTAACGATTCCTTTTCCGTGCTAAGGCCGCTTTTTGCTGACGCAGTTGTTCCATCGTAGATTCTGCATTTTGAAACGGATTATATTGATCCCCCATCGACTTCACCTACCTATTCATATTATTTTAATTTAACGTTCTCATCACAAAAAAGTAAACAGTAGATGATCAATACTTGGAAATTCGTTAATATTAAAGTATCAATTGAAATTAGGTGAAAAATAATGAAAAAACAAGTACATGTTGTAGGAGCAATTATTGAAAACGAAAACAAAGAAATCTTTTGTGCATTACGAGGGTCGGACATGTCACTAGCCAACTACTGGGAATTTCCTGGTGGAAAAATCGAATCAGGCGAAACCCCTGAAAAAGCATTAGTTCGAGAAATTAAGGAAGAGTTCAATTGTGTTATTGAAGTGGATAAAAAAGTAGAAGACACTACTTATGAATATGAAGAAGTGGTTGTGCGTTTAGAAACTTATAAAGCAACATTAGTACAAGGACAACCGGTTGCGTTAGAACATGCAGAAGTTAGATGGGTTCCGAGAGAAGAAATTGAGAAACTTAATTTTGCACCCGCGGATATACCCGCAGTGAAGAAAATATCTAGAAATCAGTAAACTTCGATTGATTTATAAAAAAACACCACTGAAACTCAGTGGTGTTTTTGATTGCCTAGCAACGTCCTACTCTCACAGGGGGAAGCCCCCAACTACCATCGGCGCTAAAGAGCTTAACTTCCGTGTTCGGTATGGGAACGGGTGTGACCTCTTTGCCATCATCACTAGACTTGTACATGGATGTACTGACTTCGCCGTTGCAACATGGATGTTGCGCTTTTAGGCGAAGAACCTTTATTTACTTGAGAGTTCGTTCTCTCAAAACTGGATAAAGACATTGATTGCGTATTCAAGATTTGGTTAAGTCCTCGATCGATTAGTATTCGTCAGCTCCATGTGTCACCACACTTCCACCTCGAACCTATCTACCTCATCGTCTTTGA